>NZ_JBBHLF010000007.1:0-539343 GCF_037483205.1 Chitinophaga sp. CCNWYY40 | reverse complement strand
ATATCTCATACTGGGAGCCATTCCCTGATAAGCATTTTCGACCTGAAATGTTTGTTTTTTGCATGTTTTACACTTTTTTAAGTGTAAACCTTTTTCAGGACGTGACCCTCAGGCCCCCTAAATAAAACATCCCAAAGCAGGATGAGCCTGCTTTGGGATGTGTGATATGTGGAGGATGAAAATACTACCAGTCTTTTTCTTTCGGTACTATCTGGCCTTTTACTTTCTTTGCTTTGTCCTGTAGCTTCTTTTCTTCCTGTGATAAAGCCTGTAACAGGCGTTCGGCTTCCTGCTTGCTCATCTTGCTGGGTTGAGGTTCAGGCTTCTGCTGATCCTGCTTGTCTTTGTCGCCTTTGTCCTGGTCTTTATTCTGTTGATCCTTGTTCTGGTCTTTGTTTTGATCCTTGTCTTTATCCTGCTGGTCTTTGTTCTGATCTTTATTTTTGTCTTTATTCTGGTCGTTTTTGTTCTTGTCTTTATTCTTGTCCTTGTCTTTGTTATCTTTTTTGTCATTGCCACCGCCGCCTTGCTGTTGTTTTTTCAGCATGGCCTGGGCGTAGGCGAGGTTATACCGGGCATCTTCATCGGAGGGATTGATTTTCAATGCCTGTTTGTAGGATTTGATACTTTCTTCCCATTTTTTGCCTTCCATGAAGGTGTTGCCGATATTATAGTCTGCGTCTGATTTGATGGCTGGTTTGCCACCCAGTTTCAGGCTGTTGGCATATTGCGCGCGTGCGTCGTCGTAACGTTTTTGCTGATAGAGGGAATTGCCGAGGTTATAACTGCCTTCGGCAGATTGGGCATTTTGTTCCAGTGCTTTTTTGTAATTGGCTTCCGCATCGGTGTATTGTTGTTTTTTATACAGTTCGTTGCCTTTGCGGATATACTTATTGGAGCCGTTCTGCGCGAATCCGGTAAGGCTCACGAGCATCACTGCAGCAATAAGGAAACAGTATTTTATAAAAATGATTTTCATGAGTAATGAATTAAACTGCCGGTGATTCAGAAGTGCGCTTGTGGCGGACTTCAGGAATAAAAAATTCAATCAGCAGCAGTGCCAGGCATACGCCCAGGAAATACTGAAAATAGCTGTTATAATCTGTGAATACGTTCTCTCCAAATTCTTTCTGCTCCATGCCATCTATTTTACTTACGAGGGTATTCACTACATCGTCTGTGTTGTTATCCAGGTGCTGATAAATGCCTTTACCCGCGGCGGCAATGCTTCTCAACTCTACTTCATTCAGTTTGGAAATAACGGTATTGCCTTCCCTGTCTTTTTTATAGCTACCGGTTTCCGGGTCGGGCAGGGGAGAGCCAGCTACTGAACCGATACCGATGGTGTTGGTAACGGCGCCGTTTTCAAAAGCGGCCTTGGTACGCTGGATCGCGGTTTCATCGTGATCTTCCCCATCGGAAATAATGATGAGGGCTTTATGTTTACGTTCTTTTTTGTTGAAAGCATCGTCGGATACCTGTATTGCCTGTCCAATGGCGGTACCCTGTGTTGGGATCATATCCGGGGATACGGTGCTGAGATACATTTTGGCGGCAGAATAATCAACGGTGAGGGGCATTTGCAGGTAAGCGTTACCGGCAAATACCACGAGACCCACGCGGTCATTATCCAGCTTGTCCATCAGTTTACTGATCAGCTGCCGGGCGCGGGTAAGACGGTCCGGCTGCACATCGGTAGCCAGCATACTTTTACTTACATCCAGCGCTATCATCACATCCACGCCTTTACGGGTGATCTTTTCCATGCGGCTGCCTTTCTGCAGGTTGGCTAATCCCACTACGCCAAAGAAGAAGGCCAGGAAAATAAGCAGGAACTTTAATATAAACAGTTTGCGGGAGTAGCCGGTAAAGAGCTTTTCTACCAGTGCCTTGTCCCCGATGCGGCGTATAGAGCGGCGTTTCCACCAGGACACGCCCAGGAAGGCCACCTGTAAAACCAACAGGAGCACCAGTGCCCATAAATATTCACTATGCTGAAATCGTAACATATTCGATTTTAAGATATCCGTTACCGGTAGTAAACCAGGTAAGATATCAAAAATAATTTTTTTGTCACGTATTGCAAGCCGTAGGGGTGGGGTTTTATCGTTTTTTTAACGATCCCGGAGAGTTGGCGGAGCCGGAAAAGGCGAATTACTACATTTCGCCTTTAAAGTAACCGGCATCTGTAAGGATGCTTCTCAGGATGGCCATGCGTACTTTAGGAATATCTACTTTAGGATCTTCTGTTTCAATATTCAGCACAAAAAAAGTAGGGTGCCTGTTTTCTTCGATCCATCCCACTACCCATCCTAATTTTTTTACATCGTTATAATCCCATCCTGTTTTGTAAGACAGCTCATACTTCGGTGTTTTTTCCATGAGCATTACATCCCGTACGGTTTTCATGGTTGTTTTGGCAAAAGGCAGCTGGTCGAAGTAAAGTTTCTTTACAAAGCCCAGTTCCTCATCCGGGGAAATGAGCAGGGAATTATCCAGCCAGAAGGTATCCAGGCGGCTGATTTTCATATTACCATACTTAATGGAATCGAGCCACAGCTGCATGGTTGGCTGACCGATACGCCGTGCCACTTCCTGGAAGTAAGGCACTGCCGACTGTTTAAATGCCTGGGCCATGCTGAGGTCCTGGTTCCATGCAGGGAACTGGCGGGTTACGCTGTCCCAGCGGATTACCATGCTGGTATCTTTAATGACGCCGGTATGCAGGCCCACAAGGGAGTTGAATATTTTGAAGGTAGATGCAGGCTGAAAGCGTTTCTTGGCCCTGTCGAGGTTATATACTTTAAAGACGCCCTGGCTGTTGTTGAATAACATGAAAGTGCCTTCTACTTTGTATTCGGCAAAATACTTTTCCCAGTCTTGTTCTTCTTTTACATTATTTGGTGCGCAGGCAGCGAGGAACAGGCCAACCGCCAGCAATATCCAGCCAAATCGTTTCATCTGCATAATGATTGAGTAGTTATGAGGTGCAAAAGTAAGAATTACGGCGTAAGAAAAACGATTACGGGTTAGCAGGGAGATAGCAACCGTGATTATTCCGGCGTCTATCTCCCCACTAACCCGCAGTCTTATTTAATCATACTCAGTCTTTATGCACCGGGTACGGTAGCAAATTTTATTTTATCACGCCCAGTTCCTTACCTACTTTGGTAAAGGCGGCAATGGCCCTGTCGAGGTGTTCCTGTTCGTGGCCGGCGCTCAGCTGTACGCGGATGCGGGCCTGGCCTTTCGGTACCACGGGGAAGAAGAACCCGATTACGTAGATGCCTTCCTGGAGCAGTTTATCGGCAAATTGGGCGCTCAATACCGCATCATAAAGCATTACCGGAACAATCGGGTGGTCGCCCGGTTTGATGTCAAATCCGGCTTCTGTCATTTTGCTGCGGAAATATTTGGTATTGTATTCCAGCTTGTCGCGCAGGGTGGTGGTTTCGCTCAGCATATCCAGTACAGCGATGGAAGCGCCTACAATGCTGGGTGCCACGGAGTTGGAAAACAGGTAAGGACGGCTGCGCTGGCGCAGGATGTCGATCACTTCTTTTGGTCCGCTGGTGAATCCGCCGGAGGCGCCGCCCAGTGCTTTACCGAGGGTGCCGGTGATGATATCTACGCGGCCCATTACGCCACGGTATTCATGGGTACCGCGACCGGTTTTGCCCAGGAATCCGGAGGAATGGCTTTCGTCGGACATTACGATGGCGTTGTATTTATCGGCCAGGTCGCAGATCTTATCCAGCTGGGCAATGGTGCCATCCATGCTGAATGAGCCGTCTGTAACAATGATCCGGCTGCGGCAGTCTTTGGCTTCCTGCAGTTTTGCCTCCAGGTCGGCCATATTGTTATGTTCGTAGCGGAAGCGCTGTGCCTTGCAGAGACGAACGCCATCGATAATGGAGGCGTGGTTCAGGGCATCAGAAATGATGGCGTCCTGTTCATTGAACAAGGGCTCAAATACGCCACCATTGGCGTCGAAGGCCGCTACGTATAAAATAGTATCTTCTGTACCCAGGAATTTGGAGATCTTTTCTTCCAGTTCCCGGTGAATATCCTGTGTGCCGCAGATAAAGCGAACACTGCTCATGCCATAGCCGTGGGTATCAATTGCATCTTTGGCAGCTTTCACCACTGCAGGATGAGACGACAGGCCCAGGTAGTTATTAGCACAAAAATTAAGTACTGTTTCGCCACCCACCTGTATTTCAGCTCCCTGCTCAGATGTAATAATGCGCTCTCTCTTGTACAGGCCGGCTTTATTGATATCGCCGAGTTCCTCCCGTAAACGGGTTATAAACTTCTCATTCATAAAAATTGCAATATTTAAAGTGGATCTACCAAAGTTATGGGCAATAAATGTATTACGATTATTTATCGCGTAAATCAGTAACGGCCGGATATGCAAAAAGTTTGACCCAGGTGTAACATTTGCCCGCCGCCCTCCGTCATAGTACTATCATGATTATTAATACCATGAAGTGGAAAACTGATAATTCACCCCTTTGTTAAAAGATGCTGAAAGAGCATACTTGATAAGAGGTTGATGCTCAGTTGGAAAGGAACTGTTACTACAACTGTGCGGGATGAATGAACCAGCTTTAGAGTAGGTGTGGGTAACAAATATGGATTTGGTCAATGATGGGTATTAAAGTATTTGTCGGAACTTAGCACTAAAATCCCGCACCACCGGAATGACGGAAAAGGAGTACAATAAATGCGTGGATCTGTATTCGGACAATTTATTCCGCTTTATAGTAAAGAATCTGGAGCATGCGGAAGACGCCAGGGACGTAGTACAGAATTCATTCGAGATATTGTGGAAACACTGCCAGGATGTGCCTTTTGAAAAGGCTAAGTCATACCTGTTTACAGTTGGATACCACAATATGATCGATCATGTACGTAAGGTAAAGCGGATCACACTTGTAGACCAGTTTAAAGACGAGGATAAAGTTTCGGATCATAAGATACATAACGCGAAGGAAGTGATAGAAAAGGCATTATCCAAGCTCAGTGAAGTACAGCGCTCCTTAATTATGCTCAAGGACTATGAAGGATATTCCTACGAGGAAATTGGAGAAATGATGGAGCTGAATCCTTCCCAGGTAAAGGTTTACCTGCACAGGGCCAGGATACATCTGAAGAATTACCTGGTAAAAATGGAGAATGTTATATAATATTTTTGTAATAAATTAGATTTTTGTCGATAGAAATTAACATATCAAACTACGAGTCCTATCTCCTCAGCTACATCGACGGTGAGCTGAATGAGACAGAACAGGCCGCGCTGGAACTTTTCCTGCAGAAGCATCCCCAGTTCCGCCAGGAGCTGGAATTGCTGGAAGGAACAAAACTGACGCCGGATACACACGTTGTTTTTGATAATAAAGCTGCTTTATATAAAACAGCGGCCGTTGATTACGAAGTATTAATGCTGGGTTATATCGACGGCGAGCTGACGGCCACAGAGGAAGCCACTTTGCAGGAATACCTGCAGCAACACCCGGCTGCGCAGCGGGAACTGGCCTTATTGCAGGCCACCAAGCTCACGCCCGATACTACTTTGGTATTTACTGATAAAGCATCCCTGTACAGAAGCAGCAAACGCCGGGTTGCCCCGGTGTATCGCCGTATGATATGGGGAGCTGCCGCCGCCGCGGTAGTAGCGGGCCTGTTTATCTGGTTATTACCGGCAGGTGATCAACCGGCACAAAAACCAGCTATTGCAGTAAACACGCCACCAGCTGCCACTGTACCGGCACCAGCCGTTGCTCCTGCAATAACTACCCCTGCTACCCCGGACCAATCTGCAACCGCAACAGTGGAAGTACCTGCCGTTACACCGCGTACCAATCAGCCGTTACTGGCTAAGAGCCGTAAGACGGTAACGCCACGCAACAGCAAACCCGCTGCCACCCCGGTAAATGAACCTGTACTGGCAGCCGCAGACGCGCCCAAAACAGAGGCGCCGGTCATTTCCCAGTTGCCTCCACAGCGCAACTCTATGAGCGAAGTAGTGGAAGAGCACCTGCAACAGGCGGGTAATGCCCATGTTGCGGCCGTTCGCCCGGAAGTGAATAAGGAAACGGTACTGGCAGCAGCAAATACGCCCAAAACAAACGATCATTTAAATAATAAGATAGTCCCTGTAACCGAACAGCCCGGCGCTCCCGGTGAGCTGATCATGTCCGTTAGTGGCAGCGACAGCCGGATTTTAGATAAGGTAACCAATGTTGCGAAGTTTTTTTCCCGTAAAAGGAATAAATAATAAATCATGGTCATAGCATATGAAGCATAAATTTTTACTCATTTTGTTACTGGTATTATGTGGCGGATGGGCTCATGCGCAAAAGGCAGATAAAAATACACCGGCACCACCGGACACCATACAGATCAAAGGATTGATCATTATCAAAGGCAAGAATGATAAGGGTCGTACCAGTTATAAGTTCTATAACGATACCGCCTATGCACGCCAGAAGCTCAAAAAGAACCTGCAGACCAAATGGTTCGTTTTTGACCTGGGATTCAACAACTATATTGATCACAGCGACTATAACGGCGCCAGCTTTATAAATTATTACCCCAATAACAGCGCTTATTATAACGGAGCGCCTGCCCCGGTGTCTAAATCATATGATTACTCTGCCGTAGGGCTTGCCACCTTTGCTCCCAGGGATGCCAGTGAGCCTTTAACGCCTTCAGAGTTTAAGCTAATTACCGGAAAATCAATTAATTTTAATATTTGGCTGTTTCAACAGCGACTTAATATAACAAAACACAAACTTAACTTGTTATATGCTTTAGGATTAGAGATGAATAACTATAGGTATGCCCGGAGCATCACGTATTTGCCGGGTTATCCTACACAAATAATCAGAGATTCCGTAGAATTTTCAAAGAATAAGCTGTTTGCCGAATATATATCAATCCCGGTAATGCTTAATTTTAATTCTAACCCTGCCCGCCCGAGCCGTGCGTTCCAGGCGAGCTTCGGTGTCTCCGGTGGTTATCTCCTCAAATCCAGAACCAAGCAGGTTAGTGAAGAAAGAGGCAAGGTTAGAAAAACGGACGACTTCAATCTCAACAAGTGGCGTTTTGGCCTTACCAGTGAACTGGGCTATGGACCTGTAAAGTTGTATGCAAACTTTGCCCTTACGGCATTACATGACTATGGGTTACAACAATATCCATTTTCAATAGGTATCCGGTTAAACGGATTCTAAGATTTATTAGCCAGTCCTAAATTGTGTTTATGCGTTCTTTTGTTGCTTTGATGACATGTATTGGTTGCATTGCATGGATTCACTCCTGTGAGAAACGTTTGTTAGGCGTTAGACTCGAAAAAAACAATTTACTTATTGATCAGCCAGAGCAGTTGCCGTTAGCAGTTGCACCAGTCAGCACCCCTGCTGCCAGGTACATTTCCCAGGTAATTCCTGCCTCCAATACCATAGCCGTTCCGGTTAGCCGTAACAGGAGCCGGCCGAAGGCGAAAAAACAAACCGTTAATAACAGCAAGGCCATAGATTCCCTGCTTTTTAACCAGGTTTTTGTAAGAGGAAAGTATACCATTTATAATAATCAGAACCCCTGAGATCACCCCTTATCTTGTTAAGTTGATCACCGGGCCGGCAACCGGTTGCAACTCCTATGCATCTACCGCTCATACAATTCTCCCCTTTTTTCCCTCTTTATAATTTGGACTTCCGGTATATTTGACAGACTAATTTCAAAAAACCAACTATTTGTATGAGTCTTAAAAGAGTCGTATTACTATTCCTGTTTGCCTGCTCGCTGAAAGTAGCGGGAGCCCAGGGAAAATATCAATGGAAGGAGGCTACTGCTGGCGGTTACACCTATAAGTACGTTTCCGATGATCCCATGAAGGCACGTTTCTACACACTGAAAAACGGCCTCACAGTTATCCTGAGTGTCAATAAAAAAGATCCCCGCATCCAGACACTGATCGGCACCCGCGCCGGTAGCGATAACGATCCGAAAGACCACACCGGCCTGGCGCATTACCTGGAACACCTCCTGTTTAAAGGCACCGAAAAGTATGGTTCGCTCAACTGGGCAAAGGAAAAACCACTGATCGACGAGATCTCCAATTTGTATGATAAATACAATAAAACAGTGGACCCGGCTGCCCGTAAAGCAGTTTATCATCAAATAGACAGCGTTTCCGGAGTGGCCGCCAAATATGCGATCGCCAATGAATACGACAAAATGATGTCGGGCATGGGCGCGCAGGGTACCAACGCGCATACCTGGGTGGAAGAAACCATCTATGAGGAAGATATTCCTTCCAATGCCATAGACAAATACCTGACCGTACAGGCCGAACGCTTCCGCGATCCCGTTTTCCGCCTGTTCCACACCGAACTGGAAGCGGTATACGAGGAAAAGAACCGCGGACTGGATAACGACGGCCGCAAAGTGTACGAAACGATGCTCGCAGCCCTGTTTCCCACACATAATTATGGTCAGCAATCTACCATCGGTACCGTTGAACATCTCAAAAATCCAAATCTGAAAGTAATCCGCGAATTCTACAACGAATACTATGTGCCAAATAACATGGCCATCGTAATGGCGGGTGATTTTGATCCGGATTATGTGATCAAATCTATCGATCAGAAATTCAGTTACATGAAAGCCAAACCGGTAAAGGAATATAAGCCTGCTCCGGAAGCTCCGATCAAATCGCCGGTAGTAAAAGAAGTATTAGGCCCCGATGCTGAAAGCGTAGATATCGCCTTCAGAATGCCCGGCGCGCTCGATACCAAATCCAACCTGGTACTGGGCGTAATGTCGTCTATACTGGAAAATGGTAAAGCAGGTTTAATGGACCTGAATATCAACAGACAACAGAAAGTGCTGAACGCCAGTGCCGGTGTAATGGGCCTGAAAGACTATTCCATCTTCTCGCTGAGTGGTAAAGCCAAACAGGGCCAAACCCTGGAAGAAGTGAAAGCACTTTTACTGGGTCAACTGGAGATCCTGAAGAAAGGAGATTTTGATGAAACCCTGGTGAAAGCCATCGTTAATAACGCCAAACTGAGCGAACTGCAGGGACTGGAAAGCAATAACAACCGCGCTACCGCCCTCATGGATGGTTTCATCAAGAGCAGGGGTAAAAACTGGGTGTACGATGTGGCCTATGTGGATGATATGGGTACGGTTAACAAAAAACAGATTGTTGACTACGCCAATAAATTCCTCAACGACAACTATGTAATTATTTACAAACGCAAGGGCGAAGACAAGAACATCGAAAAAGTGGAGAAGCCTGCCATTACCCCGGTAGAAGTAAACAGGGAAGCACAATCATCTTTCCTGCAGGAGGTGGCCGCTATACCAGCCACACCGGTAAAACCACAATGGCTGGATTATGAGAAAGATATCCAGAAAACAGCGGTGGGCAACACCGATATGATGTATGTGCAGAACAAAGACAACGGTCTTTTCCACCTGTACTACCGTTTCGATATGGGTACCTGGAGCAATAAGAAACTGGCCCTGGCAGCGCAATACCTGCAATACCTGAGCACGGATAAATATACCTCTGAGCAGATCAGCAAGGAGTTTTATAACATTGCCTGTAACTTCAGCGTATCCGCATCCACTGAAAACACCACAATCGTGATCAGTGGTTTGCAGGAAAATTTTGATAAGGCCGTTACCTTATTTGAACATGTGATTGCTAACTGCAAGCCTAACGAAGAGGCCCTGGCAGCACTGAAAGGCCGTATCCAGAAAGGCCGCTCCGACAGCAAACTGAATAAGGGCGCTATCATGAAAGGGGTGGTGAATTACGCGATGTATGGCGCTAAAAATCCATTTAACAACCAGTTAAGCCAGGCTGAGCTGGACGGTATTTCCGCATCGGAACTCGTTACCATTTTACATGAACTACCTACTTACAAGCATACCATCATTTACTGGGGACCACAGCCACTGGCCACTGCCGCAGCTGATGTGAAAAAACTGCATCCGTTGCCAGCCACCTTTAAAGCTACACCGGAAGCCGTGAAATTTGCGAAAGACAACCAGGATAAAAACCAGGTGCTGTTTGCAGATTATGATATGGTACAGACAGAAGTAAACTGGCTGAGAAATTCAACGGTATACAATCCGGCTAACACAGGTGTGGTTACCCTGTTCAACAGTTACTTTGGTGGCGGTATGGGATCTGTGGTATTCCAAACTATCCGTGAATCCAAAGCGCTGGCTTATTCTACCTATGCTTATTACGCATCTCCTGATAAAAAAGATGAGCGCTATTCTGTAGTGGCTTATGTAGGCAGCCAGGCAGATAAAATGAATGACGCTATTGTAGGTATGAACGAACTGCTGAACGATATGCCCCGTGCCGATAAACTGCTGCAAACCGCCAAGGAAAGCATGAAACAGGATATTGAAACAGAACGTATCACCAACGATGGTATCATTTTCAGTTACCTGGCGGCTCAGAAGCTGGGATTAAATACGGATATCCGCAAACAGGTGTACGAGTCTATCGACAAAATGAACTTTGACGAAGTGAAGAAGTTCCACGAAGAGAACCTCGCGCATAAACCATATACTTATTGCATTGTTGCTTCTGAAAAGAAGATCAGCATGGACGATCTGAAAAAATATGGCGATGTGAAGAAACTCACGCTGGAAGAGATTTTCGGCTACTGATTACGGTAAGAAAAAATCAGGTAAAATAGAAAGGCACAAAGCTTTACGCTTTGTGCCTTTCTATTTTCTACCCATCTCCCAAACAATAAATTATTCTTCTGCTACGTTATCTGCATATTTATTACTCCTATGAAGAAGTGCTGTCATTACTGGTTGGTAGCTGTTCTGTTGCTGCTGCCGCTAAGTGGATTTATCAACGAATCTGATTTGTATAGTGTAAGGTTAAATGCTGCCAACATTGATCCTGATAAAATTTTCCTGCTGATAGATAAAAGCGATTACCGGTTGTATGTATATGAAGACGTAACGTTGAGAAAAATCTACAAGGTGGTATTTGGTAACCGCGACCAAACCGATAAACAAGTTGAAGGTGATCGCAGAACACCGGAAGGGACCTTCCATATTTTAACCAAAAGAGTGGATAAAAGCTGGAGCCGGTTCATGCTGCTGGACTATCCTAATGAGGTGTCCTGGCAGAAATTCCGTGACCGTCAGTCACAGGGCATGGTATCGTCGAGCGCCAGTATTGGCGGGGCTATCGGTATCCACGGGGTGGAATATAATTCCGGGATCCGGGATAGCTATGTGGAAGCACGTATTAACTGGACACTGGGTTGTATCAGTATGAAAAACTCAGATGTCAATGAATTATACGAGGTAATTAAAGTAGGTACCCCGGTGGTTATTCGCCGGTAAGGTTTTTGCTGATTAATTTGCAGTGACTTCCGGCGGCAGTTGCATGTTGTAATTTAGCCTCCGCCATAAACAGGTACGGCATCTAGTGGTGCAGTGATACTGCATCATGACTCAAATATAAACGGCGGGTCAGATCCTGTGAAGAGCGCGCTCCACTCGTATGGTGCGCGCTTTTTTATTGTTGCAGAAAAGCGGTGACTTCCTTCATCCAGGCTGCGGAATCTTTACCGCAAAACGACTGGTGTCCAGCATTGGGGAAAATATACAGTTTTTTTTGCCGGGTGCCCAAATGGGAAAATACCTCCTGCGTTTCTTGTGGCATTACCCGGATATCCTGTTTTCCGTAGAAATACAACACCGGCATATGTATTTGACGGGCATAGCTTTCCGGCTTAAAACCGGCGCCCCAGAAACCCTGTTCCACTCCTCCCCAGAAGGTAAGTATCTGTGAAAACGGAAATGCCGGCAGGTGAACGGAGCGCATCCTGCTTTTTACGGCGTCTGTAAGCGTGGCAAACGGACACTGAAGGATCAGCTGCTTTGGTGTGAGCCCATATTCAGGAACCGCCTTTAAAATAGCGGCAGCACCCATACTTACCCCCCAGAGGATGATGGGCTGGTTGCTTTTTTCTTTTACGTAGTCCCAGGCCAGTTTTACATCTTCTGCTTCTTTGTAGCCCACGCTGCCGGTATATCCTTCGCTGTTACCGTGGGCGCGGAAATCGAGTAAAAAAGTATGGTAGCCAAGTGAGCGGAAACGGTCCGCCTCCGGAAACAGCGAGCCTTTATTACCGTTGTAACCATGAAACAGGATAACGGTGCCTTTAGCTGCTTTGGCCGGGATCCACCAGCCTTCGAGCCGGAGCCCGCCGGCGGTATGCAGCAATACGGTTTCATAAGGCACTGATGGAAAACTGGTAGTGGCGGATTTGGCGATGCGCACGCCAAACAGGATGGTTTTTATTTTTTCCCCGGTGCTCATTTGTTCCGGGAGTTTATTCCTGCGGCCACCGTCTTCATAGAAATGGGTGAACTTCCAGGCATGAAAGGCCCCGATGATATTGAGTAATATGAAAAGGACTACGCAGGTCCATGCCAGCCTTTTGAAGAAACGCTTCATTGTATAATCAGGTATAACAAAGGGATGCGGAGTTATCCTGCATCCCTTCGTTTTTAAATAGCTCCGGAATATGTTACAGTTTTCCTTTCTTGATTTCGTCTACCACGCCAGGATCCAGCAGGGTAGAGATATCGCCTAAGTTGTCCATATCGTTTTCAGCAATTTTGCGCAGGATGCGGCGCATGATTTTGCCGGAACGGGTTTTAGGCAAACCGCTTACAATCTGTATCTTATCTGGTTTTGCAATGGGGCCGATGATGCGGGCCACTGTTTGCGCGATATCTTTTTTAGTCAGTTCGGGATCATGTGTGAGCCGTTCGGTGATCACGTAAGCATAAATGCCCTGGCCTTTGATATCGTGAGGATACCCAACCACGGCGCTTTCCACTACGCCGGCGTGCATATTGATGGCGTTTTCCACTTCCGCGGTACCGATACGGTGGCCGCTTACATTGAGTACGTCGTCCACGCGGCCGGTAATTTTGTAGTAGCCGTCTTCATCTCTCATACAGCCGTCGCCGGTGAAGTAGAGATTTTCGTAGGTAGAGAAGTATGTTTTGCGGAAACGTTCGTGGTCGCCGTAGGTGCTGCGCAGCATACCTGGCCATGGGAACTTGATACAGAGGTTACCGCTTACGCCGTTGCCTTTGAGTTCTTTTCCATTTTCATCTACCAGGATAGGTTGTACACCCGGCAGCGGCAGGGTGGCATATCCTGGTTTTTCTTTGGTGATGCCCGCAATAGGGGTGATCATGATACCACCGGTTTCTGTTTGCCACCAGGTATCCACGATGGGGCATTTGCCCTTGCCGATATTATCTTTAAACCAATGCCATGCTTCTTCGTTGATCGGTTCTCCCACGCTGCCCAGTTTTTTGAGGGAGCTGAGATCTTTATGATTAACCGGGCCGAGGCCATAGCTCATTAAGCTGCGGATGGCTGTTGGTGCGGTATATAAGGTGTTTACACGGAATTTATCTACAATTTCCCACAGCCGGCCTGCATCCGGATAAGTAGGCACCCCTTCAAACATGAGGGTGGTGGCGCCTGCGCTGAGCGGACCGTAGGCAATGTAACTGTGACCGGTGATCCAGCCGATATCTGCAGTACAGAAATATACTTCACCGGGCTGGTACTGGAAGGTATTTACAAAGGTGTAGTTGGCGTAAACCATGTAGCCGGCGCAGGTGTGTACCACGCCTTTAGGTTTGCCGGTGGAGCCGGAAGTATAGAGGATGAACAGGAGATCTTCTGCATCCATTTCTTCGGCGGGACAGGGCGGATTGCCCATTGTTTCCACCTGTTTTATTTCATCTTCCCACCACAGGTCCCTGCCTTTCAGCATACTTACCGGGGTGCGGGTGCGGGTACATACAATTACTTTTTTTACAGATGGACATGCCATCAGCGCATCGTCCATAACGGATTTCAGCGGGATATCCTTCGCGCCGCGATAAGCGCCGTCGCAGGTGATCACCAGGCTGCACTGTGCATCCTGTATCCTGTCGGCAATAGATTGGGCGCTGAATCCTCCGAATACTACGGAGTGAACCGCGCCAATACGGGCGCAGGCCAGGATGGCGATAGCCAGTTCCGGGATCATGCCCATGTAAATGCAAACACGGTCGCCTTTTTTAACACCGTTGTTCTTCAGCACATTCGCAAACTGGCAAACTTTGTTGTATAAGTCGCGGTAAGTGATAATGCGGTGGTGTTCTTCGGGATCGTTGGGCTCCCAGATGATGGCAGGAGTATTACCCAATGTGCCCAGATGACGATCCAGGCAGTTTTCTGTAATGTTTAGTTTAGCACCGGTAAACCATTTGATTTCCGGGTCTTTAAAATTCCAGTCCAATACCTTGTCCCATTTGCGACGCCAGTAAAAATGGTCTGCTACATTAGCCCAGAAGCCTTCCGGGTCAATAACACTCTGTTGATAAGCCTGCTGATAATCTTCGATACTCTTGATCTGGTATGGGTACGACATAGCACCGTAATTGTTTATTGGTTAAGTACAAGCATTTTCCTAACGGGCTTTAAATTTAAGAAAAACCAGATGGTTTGGTAGAAATAATCTAAAAAATCATATTAAAAGCAGATTATTTTTCAACATATGAGCGGAGGTATTTGTAAACATCTGCTTCCTGGGGGTTGGTGGGATTGCCCAGCTGTAAGTAGCGTTTATAGTAACGGGTAGCAAGCGGTTTGTTGTGGAGATGTACCTCGTAAATGCGGCCAATACTGTATTGGCGCAGGGGTTGATGAAAAAGGTAGTAGGCCGTATCCAGGTTGGCGACGGCTGATTTGTATTGGCGGAGCCCTTCGTAGTTGGCCGACTTTCCGCTATAGTAACTATCCAGGCTTTTAGAGGTGGCCATGTCGATGCAGGTTTGCAGCAGTTCATTGCTGGCGGTATAGTTTTTTAATTCGGTGTACGCGAGGGCTGCGTAATACATAATGGTTTCAGACTGGCCTTTATTGGCAAGGAGGTATTCATATACACCGATGCATTGCTGGTATTGCTTGAGCGTATACCAGGCGGCAGCAACAATGCTGAAGGTATTGGGCGACAGGATATTCATGCGCATCAGTTGTGTACCGAGGTCTGTGCAGCGGGTATAGTTTTTCAGGAACCAGGCCGATCTGATGGCGGTCATGATAACGGTGGGCTGAAGGGAGTCTGTTTTCAGAAAGGTGCGCAGGATGCTGTCTGCCTGCGGATACTGTTGCTTTTCGATCAGTTCTTCCCCGAGGCGTGCGGTTACTTTTGGATCTGCCGGGTTGAGCGTATATGCTTTTTGCAGGTAAATAAAGGCGGTATCCGGCTGTTGTGCTGCGAAGCAGGCGAAGCTGAGTTGTTTGTATGCCGTGGCATTGGCGGGTTGCAGCCGTACAATTTGCCGGTAGTGAAAAATGGCCGGCAGCGGGCTTTCCAGCTGCATGCTGATGCTGGCAAGGTACTGATGTGCCGGTATATTGTTACTGTCCAATGCCAATACCTTTTCATAGTGGGTCATGGCGTCTTTTGTTTTTCCTGACAGGTAATAGGTATATGCCAGGAGGGAAAGCTGCGCGATGTTATTTTCCTGTACACGTGGCTGCAGATAGCTGATGGCGGCATCATACTGTTGGTTCTGGAGGTATTCCATCAGTTGGGTGCGGTCGATAGATTCCTGCGCCTGTGCGGCTGTTGTGATACTGATGAGTAGAAACAGGTTGATAAACCACTGGGTTGTCCGATGCATAAGAAGTAGTATTTATCTTTAAAACTAAGAATTTAGTTTTAAAAAGAAAAACTTAGTTGATGCTGACCGGAAGGGTAATAGATATATTTAAGAGGATGCTTACCGGGGGATACGGTATGCAGAAGGGGATCCTGGTTAACTCAAGAGTGTTAAAAGTAAAGCCTTGTTTGCCCGGGGTGGCGAACAAGGCTTTACGGCGCTTGATTACTTTTACGGAAGATGTTTCTACAAACGGCGGGATGAAAGGCAACAGTGATCATTTGGAAGGTTTCCGGTATTTTTCCAGGTCATCTTCGCCGGATGCAAATACTTCTTCCATAATTTCAATGATTCGTTGCTTTTCCGCATTGCTGAGTGCCGGAATGATTTTTCCTTTCTCATTTGGATTGGGTTTATCTCTTCCGCGCATCTTGCGATAAAATGTGGGTGTGCTCCAGTTGCATTCTTCACATACTTTCTCCCTGAACAGCACAGGAAGACTGGAAAGTTTGGTATGAATGTCAAGTAGCACATTTATTGGTTCTTTGCTCATAATGGGTATTGTTTTCAGAATGATTGGATATGGTTAACAAATGAATTGTCGGAATAGTAGAACATGTTTTAAAGTTACTTTAAGGTGTAAGCAAATGTATTTATAATCATGCAATTTATAATTATAAAATATTACTTTCTTCAAAAAAAATATGGAATGATGTAACTGTTTGCAGTAGCGGGTTTGAGAGAATTATTACCCTTTTGTTTATGATTCGTTATTCTGTAAATGATGTGTATTGCTTACACAATAATCCTGCTTATTATCATTCTGATTTCAGCGCTATTAAATCGATAAATATTTCTTGTTATCTTTTTGCGTATACCCTTTATAGTTAGTACAGGTATTTGTTGGCCAGGGCTACTTACGGACTTATATTTTTTTCGTTAAATTGATATTTTTATTTACAGAATGAAATATTAATTGTTAAATTATACGATAATACGACAGGTCATCCTGTATGTAGCATCATAATTTAAAATGAAAAGGGATGCAGTCGAGCCTGATACACATGGGACACCGGTTGAAACAGATCTTGAAGCAGAAGAAAATAAAGATTGTTGATTTCGCCACTATGGCCGGTTTTACAAATCAAATCGCTCATTATCACTTGCGGAAGAGTGACATGAAACGCGCTACTATGGAGCGTTTTTGTGCCCTTATTGGTATAACCCCCGAGGAGTTTATGAGATGGAACGGCGCCATGCAATTAACGAATGGTAAAAGTATACATCACGGGGAACGTTTGCAGCATATCATTGCGGAGAAAGGATTGAATAAAAGTAAGCTGGCAGGTCGTTTGGACATGAGCCGCCGCACGATGTATAATTTATTTGAGAAAGAAAACTTTTCACCTGATGAGCTGGACAGGGTAGCGAAAGGGCTGGATATGACTGTGGATAGCTTTCTTAATCCAGGTGTTGTACAGGAAGCCCGCAACACGGATAGCGAAGAAATGATGCTGTTGAGAGAAAAATATTATAAGCAGCTGGAAGAATATACACAGTTATTGAAAAGTCATGCTGCACTGAAAGACGAGTTGTTGCAGATAAAGAAAGAACTGGCGGCTTTCCGCAAACAAAACAATTAAAAACTGCCACTTGTTTGTTATAATGATATTTGTTGATAGTTTTTAGCCGGTGCGCTTTAAAATTCAAGAGGACAACCACTGTTTTGAGAATAGAAAAATATTATATTTGTATACACCCCATTCTTCACCAAAACAGGAGTTATATAAATGTCAGTTCCATATTATGTTCATGCAGGCGCCAGGTTGCGGCGTATATTAAGGCATAAGGAAATTGTGATCCTGCATTATGCCAGGAAAGTTAAACTAACCCCGCAGGGTCTGTATCGTTATTTTTCACAGGCGTCTATCAAAAGAGAAAAGCTGGATCTGTTGCTGGCTGCCGTTCCTGTTACACTGGAAGATTTTTACCACTGGAATTCACTGGAAGGAAATACCTGGCATCAGGGTGAGCTGCTGCAGTTATATCTTGCGAAGCAGAAAATAAAAGATAAGCAACTGGCAGCGCTGCTGCATTTATCGTTGGATGAAATACATGAATGGCTGGACTCCGCACAATTCAGCCGCGTGCAGCTGGAACTGTTGCAGGAGCACCTGCAATTATCCCCCGGCTACTTTACAGACCCACAAGCCCTGAAGCAGGGCGTTAACTGGGTGGAGGCCTACCTGGACAAGTGTATGGAGGTACAACAATACGCCCGTAAAGTAAATACCCTTGAAAAAAGGATCAATACCCTGGAAGCCAGGTAAGGCGGGTAATTGCCGGCTTTTAGTTGACAGCCAGCAATTGTTTTTCGTTTTGTACAGGACTGAGCGCAAAATATTCAGCTACCTCTTCCCAGTTATTTACCCGTTTGTAATCTGTAAGGGGTAAGTTGTGCGGTGCTGTAAACAGCAGTGGCGTTCCTTTAAAGGTACTCAGGTTTTTATCGTGATCGTCAATCATGTAGTCCGCTTCCACAATGGTTTTGGAGCCGCAGAATACGATGTTTTTCCAACTGATAAAAGGGAAGTGTTCATTCAGCCACGCATGTTTCTCCGCCAGCGACAGGGGGAATTCCATAGCTGCAGATACCACGAAAACCTCGTGTTGTTCTGCCAGCGCCTTTACTACTTCCTGGCTGCCGGCCATTACCGGTATCCCCCTGAAAAATCCCGGGGCACTTAATATTTTCATTGCTATTCCTTCCGGAAAAGCGCTGCCTTCCGGGATGTTGTTCAAACGCTCCGGATCTATTACTTCGCCATATTCCTTTGCGTATACGTCCAGCAGATGTTGGGTAAGGTCTGCCATTACATTGTCCATGTCGATTGCTATTCTTGCCATATTTTGCTATTTTATGCAAAGTTATGCGATATTCTGCAAATTATTGCATAATCTTTCATAATATTGCATAAAATAGCATGAGCATGTTGAGAGAGGAAAGGCTGGATTATATCCTCAAAAAGCTGCAAACAGATCATAAAGTGCTGCAAACAGAGCTTAGCAGCGATTTGCAGGTATCGGAAGATACGGTGCGCAGGGACCTCGAATCCCTGGCGCAAAACGGGCAGCTGATCAAAGTAAGGGGAGGCGCCATCCCGCATTCGCCGAATCCTTACTCTTTTAAAGAGCGTATCGTATATCATGAAGATGATAAGAAGCATATTGCCACCAAAGCCCTGGCGTACCTGCACAACGGGCAAACAATTATTCTCGATGGAGGTACTTCTACTTTAATGCTGGCCAAACTCTTTCCTTCTAATCTTCATATTACCGTTATTACGAACAGCGTACCCATCGTAGCACAGCTGATAGAGCATCCTGTGATTGAAGTAATTTTCACCGGTGGGTTGATTGGTAAGGATTCCCAAACAGCCGGTGGAATGGATACCATCCGTATGCTGGAAAAAATGCGGGCGGATATTTGCTTCCTGGGTATCTGCAGCTTGCATCCGGATGCAGGCGTAACGGGCCTGGATCTTGGGGAAGCAGATGTGAAAAGCGTGATGGTGGAATCTGCCAATAAAACCATTGCACTGGCTACCAGTGATAAAATGGGTACGGCAGAACCTTTTAAAGTATGCGATATTACAGGTTTGGACACTATTATTACAGACAATCCGGATCTGCCATCTCTGAAACCGTATATTAACCTGGGAATACAGGTAATCTGATCAATTTTAACTTTTATCTGACCGAAGATGTTACACGATCTATCGATGGTAATGATTAATAAAAGAGCTACACGCATTGCGGTGAGCGCCTTGTTTTTTTTAACCGGACTATGTTTTTCCAGTTGGGCCTCCCGCATTCCGGATATTCAGCTGGCATTAAACCTGAACGATGCCGGGCTGGGAAGCGTGCTGCTGGCGCTTCCGGTGGGTTCTATTATTTCCCTTCCGGTTGCCGGCATACTGGTATCGAAATATGGCAGCCGCCAGATACTGCTCATTGCAGCGGTAGCGTATGCGGCGGTGTTGCCGGTGCTTGGTCTTGCGCATACTTCCTGGGAGTTGAGCGTATTCCTGGTGTTCTTTGGCTTTTTTGGTAACCTCGCCAACATTGCAGTGAACACACAGGCAGTAGGCGTGGAGGCTATGTACGGCCGTTCCATTATGGCTTCATTTCACGGATTGTGGAGTGTAGCGGGTTTTACCGGGGCGGCTTTTGGTACCTGGATGACAGGTTTGCACCTGGCGCCGGTGTATCACTTTTTAATTATTACCGCCGTTTCCTGGATCCTCATTGTCATTACCATGAACCGGCTGGTAGTACGCGTAACCAATGAAAACAATGCTCCTTCTTTATTTGGCAAACCGGATGCCTTCCTGTTTACACTTGGAATTATTGCGATGTGCTCTATGATTTGCGAGGGTACTATGTTTGACTGGAGCGGGGTATATTTCCGCAGGGTGATACAGGTAAGGGAAGGATGGTCCGGCGCCGGCTACGCTGCCTTCATGAGTACAATGGCATCCGGACGTTTTGTGGCCGATTACCTGACTACACGGCTTGGCGTTAAAAAGATGTTGCTGATAAGCGGTGGTCTCACTGCCAGCGGCTTGCTGGTAGCTGTTATCTTCCCTTACTTCGTTCCGGCTATGCTGGGCTTTATGCTGGTGGGCGCGGGCGTATCTGCAGTAGTACCGCTGGTATACAGTGCTGCGGGCAAATCTACCAAACTGCCACCGGGAATGGCGTTGGCCACCGTATCTACTATTGGCTATTTCGGATTTCTTTTTGGTCCTCCGCTGATCGGGTTTGTAGCGCAGGCTACCAATCTTGGCGTGGCTTTTACTATGATTGCCGTAATGGGCGCTGCTATAGCGGTCATGTCGTCCAGGATCAAATTATAATCCTGCTACCGCCGCTGCTCCATTTTTATGGGGCAGCGCGCGGAAAGAAAGTTCTTCTTCCCGGTGATCGAGCATCAGCCAGTATTCGCCGGTATCTTCTTCCCGCTCGGGTAACTTCATGCCGGCAAGCGCGGTGAGCAAGGGTTCCGGCGGATGATCAAATGGCACCAGCCTTACCAGCGGATGTATGCTTGTTTCATCATCGCCTGTTTCCATTAATAACTCCCGCGGTAAGAACTTCAATTCATTCATGGCCAGTTCCATCACTACAATTTCCCGCAGGTAAGGATTTACAATTTCCCCGCTCAGTAATTTCTGTAACAGGAATTCACCAAAGATGTTGATCTCCCTTTTGAATTGCAGATCTGAACGGTTGTCGATGGCCCAAAATTCTTCTATTACCGGCATCAGTTGTTCTCCCAATAAAAAACAGGTATACGGAAGCATCGTGTAAATGGGTGTGATCCTGTTTACCCGGTACAGGGTACAGCTTACCGACATGCCCTGTTGGTATACTACCGTTTGCAACCGCCGTTGTTCGCGGCTGGTAAGATCGTACCGTGATAATACCGCTGCCGGATTATTCCGCAGCTGCAGGCATAATTGCGGGGAGGCAATCAGGTCTGTGAGTGCTTTCTGAAAAGATAAGAGTGACATAGTTTCAGGTATGATAAAGGTTCCAGGCTGCTTTTGCCCTGTTCAGCTCACGGGTAACGCCTTCAAATTGCAGCAGGTGAAAATAAGATTCATGAAACTCGAAAGTAATGCCGCATAAGTTGGGCACTAACGGTAACGTATACCCGAGTAACTCCCATACTTCCGGCGGGCAGGGCCCTGCGTGGGAATCGGTGTACATGCCGGCCATTTCGTTTCCTCCGGCAATGTGGATTTCGATGACCTTATCCAATTCCAGTTGTGCAATAAATGCCTTTGCATCGAAGTGGTGATTCACCGCATTCGTGTATACGTTATGGATATCCAGCAGCAAGCCGCAGGAAGTATCGCGCGACAGCTCATTGAGAAAGGCTGTTTCGCTGAGTTCCTGTTCGGGCAGGTCGATGAAGTACACATTGTTTTCTACCAGGAAAGGTGTGCTGATGGAACGTTTGATAGCATTGATGCGACCGCCGATCATATCCAGCACTTCGTAATCATAGGGCACCGGTACGGCGAGTCCGGCATTGTGTTCTTCCTGTTGTTCGTTATGCACTTTTACGAAAGAGAGGTGATCACTATGCCATTTAAAGCGATAGCGTTCGTGCCATTCTTTCATTTTATAGAGATAGTTTTTATCGAAGATGCCTGCACTGCCGAGAGAGTAGGAGATATTGTGAGAAGTTAAAGGATATGTGGCAGCTATTTTATCCAGCACTTTCATCCACGATTCAATTTCTTCAAACCGTTGCGGCGTATTGTTCCCGCGATCAGTCCAGAACATATCCGGGATGATTTCCACATAATCGCAGATACCGGGGCATGCGTCCAGGTATAGTTCCAGCGAAGGGTTGTAGAGAAGCCCTACGCCCAGCTGCGGAATAGTTTGCTGATAAAGATGGCCCACCCTGGCTGTTGATAATACTTGTGACATGGTGAGGAGGTTTTAAGAGCCGTCCCGGTGGCGCCGGGACGGCATCCGCATTAATGTTGTTTGATAGCAATGTCTTTGATGACAGCCATTTTATCCAGATCCACTTTGATCACCTGTTCCAGTTTTTCCCGGATGTTAAAGTGAACGCCGGATAAGCATGCCTGGCATCCGCGGGGATTGATTTGTTTGATCACCATAGATTGCAGTTTGGTGATGTCTTCCATTTTGGTGCCTTTGGGAACGGCAACATCTACGTGACCATTGTCGCCGTAATGAATTTCAGCTGTACGCATGACGTTTGAATTTTGGGGTGTTTAAATATAAAATAAAGAAGAATTCCCTGCGGGGCAGGGCTGTTGTAGAATTTAGTGCCAGTCTTTTTGGGGTTGCAGCGCAGTATTTTTAACTGCGGATGATAAAGTTAGGAGAATAAGATGAGATCATGATAAGTATTTATACGGGAAATTATAAGACCGTTTTTTTGCTGTTAGCCCAGTGAATTAAGCTTTTTTACCAGGACGAGTGTGTGCTTTAGTAATTTCTCTATGTCTTTTTCTTCGGTAAGCAGCTTGTTGATGCGTATTTGTAAATAAAACCGCAGGGTAATGGCATCCTCATAATCAGTGATCAGTGACAGAGATCTCCCGAAATCGTTGTCCATCAGGAAATCCAGTTCCCGGTATATATTTTTGATGATGCTTTTGGGACGGGCAATTACCACGAAGTTATTGTCGAATTCGGTTGCGCCTGTTAATACTTTATTTGGATTTAACGCACTCAGAAAATGCAAGGTGCCTTTGCTATATATTTTAAGTTTAGTCTTTTGCCGGGGAAGCTCCAGTTGTAACAAGGTATATCCGCCGTATATCCTCCCGGTATAATTGGGATTCATAAATGTTTTAAGGTCATTTATGAAAGGGTTATCCATTTCGTTTTGCCATGCATGCCGGAGCAGTCCGTCGGTTTGTTCATACGTAAGCCTGAAGGTATAACTCCAGATAGGTTGATTTCTATCACCGGAAATAAAATTCATGATGTCTCTGCCATATTTCCGGTAAATCTTCACCGGGGCATCTTCTTCCTCTCTTCGTTTTTCTTCTTCTGTTTCATCATACCTGTCATCTGGTGTTTCCATAACATCGGTATTTGGGTGTTGGATAATGTAAAATCAACATATAAAACTACCTATATTTGTTCGCCTCCAAAAAAAATCTTCTCCCAAAACAAAATTTATTTCCGTTTATAAACTTCAAATCCCGTAACTTTGCACGATTTTTTTGTTCCCTCACACGGCAGAAAGATCAGTTTGGTTTTTCATTTTCAATAGATTACACAAATGCCAAAAGACTCATCTATCAAATCTGTACTCATTATCGGTTCTGGACCCATTATTATTGGTCAGGCTTGCGAATTTGATTATTCCGGTTCCCAGGCAGCACGTTCGCTGCGGGAAGAAGGAATTAAAGTGATTTTGATTAATTCCAACCCGGCTACCATCATGACGGATCCTATGATGGCCGATAAGGTTTATTTGCTGCCGCTGACCGTGGAAAGCATTGAGCAGATTCTGGAAGAAAACCAGATAGATGCCGTATTACCTACTATGGGCGGCCAAACTGCGCTGAACCTTTGTAAGGAGGTAGACGAACTGGGAATATGGGAAAAACATAACGTTCGCCTGATTGGAGTAGACATCAAAGCCATTGATAAGGCAGAAGACCGCGAACAGTTCCGTCAGTGGATGATCCAGCTGGGAATACCTGTAGCGCCTGCCAGAACAGCCAACTCCTTCCTGGAAGGAAAAGAGTTCGCCCAGGAAATCGGATTTCCGCTGGTAATCCGTCCTTCTTTCACACTGGGTGGTACCGGTGGTGGTTTTGTACATAGTAAAGAAGACCTGGATGAAGCGCTGGACCGTGGTTTGAAAGCGTCTCCGATCCACGAGGTACTGGTGGAAAAAGCCGTACTCGGATGGAAAGAATATGAACTGGAATTGTTGCGTGATAAGAATGATAACGTTGTTATCATTTGTACCGTGGAAAACCTCGACCCGATGGGTATCCACACCGGCGATTCCATTACGGTGGCTCCTGCGATGACACTGAGCGACACTGCTTTCCAGGACATGCGTAACAAAGCGATGTTGATGATGCGCGACCTCGGCAACTTTGCCGGTGGCTGTAACGTGCAGTTCTCCCTCAATCCTGAAAACGAAGAGCTGATTGCCATCGAGATCAATCCACGTGTAAGCCGTTCTTCTGCACTGGCTTCCAAAGCAACCGGTTACCCGATTGCAAAAATTGCTGCGAAACTGGCTATTGGTTATTCACTGGATGAACTGGAAAACCAGATCACGAAAACAACTTCTGCCTTCTTTGAACCGGCACTGGATTATGTGATTGTTAAGATGCCGCGCTGGAACTTTGATAAATTCAAAGGAGCTGATGATACTTTAGGACTGCAGATGAAGTCAGTAGGAGAGGTAATGTCTATCGGACGTACTTTCCCTGAAGCCCTGCAGAAAGCCTGTCAGAGCCTCGAGAACGATGCACTGGGACTGGGTTACTACGGTAAATCACTCATGAAGAGCGAGCAGTTGATCGAGAAATTAAAACGTCCAACCTGGGATCGTATCTTCCGTATCAAAGATGCTTTGATGGCGGGTGTATCGGTAAAACATATTCACCAGCTCACCTTTATTGACCGCTGGTTCCTGCACCAGATCCAGGATATCGTTAACCTGGAAAAACAATTGCTGGAACTTGATCTGCAGACTGTTTCCGTTGATATGCTGAGAGACGCCAAGAAAATGGGCTTCTCCGATGCGCAGCTGGCTATCCTGTTTGGCGATTGCGATGAAGATGAAGTATACGCTAAACGTAAGGAGCTGGGTATCCGCCGCACCTTTAAAATGGTAGATACCTGCAGCGCGGAGTTTGAAGCAAAAACGCCTTACTTCTATTCTACTTTCGATACAGAAAACGAAAGCATTCCTTCCGATAAGAAAAAGATCATTGTACTCGGTTCCGGTCCAAACAGGATTGGTCAGGGTATTGAGTTTGACTACTGCTGTACGCATGGTTTGCAGGCCATCCAGGATTGCGGATATGAAGCGATTATGGTGAACTGTAACCCGGAAACCGTATCAACCGATTTCGATATGGCGGATAAGTTGTACTTCGAGCCGGTGTTCTGGGAAAATCTCTGGGAAATTGTGGAGCTGGAAAAACCGGAAGGAGTGATTGTTCAGCTGGGTGGGCAAACTGCACTGAAACTGGCGAAGCGCCTGGAAGCAAACGGCGTGAAGATCATCGGTACATCCTTTGACAATATGGATATTGCGGAAGACCGCGGCCGTTTCTCCGACATGCTGAAAGAACTGGGCATTCCTTATCCTAAATATGGTACCGCTTACAACACAGACGACGCTATAGATGTGGCGAAAGAAGTGGGTTACCCGGTACTGGTACGTCCTTCCTATGTGTTAGGTGGGCAGCGTATGAGGATTGTTATTAATGAAGAAGAACTGGAAGAATCTGTACTGAGCCTGCTCAGACATCTGCCAGGTAACAAGATATTGATTGATCACTTCCTGGATCGTTGCCAGGAGGCGGAAATAGACGGTATTTTTGATGGTACCGACTTCCATGTAATGGGCGTGATGGAACATATTGAGCCAGCGGGTATCCACAGTGGCGATAGCCACGCGTTGCTGCCGGCTTTCAACCTGTCGCCCATCGAAGTAACTACTATGGAGTACTATGCGGAAAAGATTGCACGTGCGCTTGATATCCGTGGTTTGATCAACATTCAGTTTGCCATTAAAGATGGTAATGTGTTTGTGATTGAAGCCAATCCGCGTGCATCCCGTACTACACCGTTTATTGCCAAAGCTTACCAGGTACCTTACCTGAACATTGCCACTAAGGTGATGATAGGCGCTAATAAGCTGAAGGACTTTACCATTGTAAAGAACCTCACAGGTTTTGCCATCAAGGAGCCGGTGTTTTCTTTCAATAAGTTCCCGGGTGTAAATAAGGAGCTGGGCCCTGAAATGAAATCTACGGGAGAAGCGATCCGCTTTATCAAGGATCTGCGTGATCCATATTTCAGACAGCTGTTTAAAGAAAAGAGCATGTATCTGAGCAAATAGTTTCCTGTGAAGGAACCAAATATTAAAAGCCCTTCCGGTGTATACCGGAAGGGCTTTTTTATGTATAAATCGATTTATCTGAAATGAACAGAGCCTGATAAAAATCAGGCTCCTTCTTTTCCCTCAAAATAACCATTAAAGACACGACTATTGAATCTTGATACAATTCATATAGCGTGACCGGTAATGCAGTTTACAAATAATATTATATTTAAAAGAGATGTTAACTAATCAATAACAGATGAGATAATGTATAATATAATATATATTGATTATTAATATCTTAAAAAGAAGTTAATCTCGCGTGATTTGCCGGAATTTATTTGTGTAAAGTGAAAGTTCTCATGTTATCATATATAAATATTAGCGGCTAAAATATCTTTCTTTTTAACATTTCCAAAACGCTTTTGCTGCGTATAAATGCGAGGTTTGTTTACCCGATAAAAAGTTAACCCTTACATGGAATTTGAATCTACATTGTTTGTTGTGATGTGCTGGAAGCGTGCGCCTTTTCTGCGTATTGTTGTACCGTTACTGGCTGGGATCACTCTTCAGCTGTATATCCCGGTGTATCCTGTTTTATACATTGTATTGATCTGCTGTTGTATGGCAGGGATATCAGTGTTTCGTTTTCTACCGCTGCAATGGCGGTTTGCCGCTGCCTGGCTGCCGGGAATACTCCTCTTTATGTTGATCAGCTGTTGCGGCGGCCTGTTGTTATATAATACTGATCTCCGGCACAGTAAAGGGTTTTATAATAAATACACTACAGACACACCGTTTTATCTGTTGCGTATAAATGAACCACTACAGGAAAAGCCCCGTTCTTTTAAAACAACAGCACAAGTGGTAGCCATCTGCAGGAAGGGTGAATGGATGCCCGTAAAAGGCTGTTTATTGCTTTATACGGGCAAGGATAGTCTTACACCTGCCCTTCATTACGGAGATGAATTAATCGCCCGGAAACGGCCTGAATTGATCAAATTTAACGGCAATCCCGGAGCGTTTAACTATCAGCAATACATGGTAACGCAACAGGTTTATCAGCAGTTGTATCTCCGTAACGAAGATTTTTACCGGTTACCGCGCAATCGCGGGCACCCGGTGCGCAGGTTATTGCTGCGGGCAAGGGATTATTGCCTGTATAACCTGAAGAAATATATTGGAAACGGACCGGAAGCCGGTATGGCGGAAGCGCTGCTTATTGGTTACCGCCAGGACCTCGACCGGGATGTAGTGCAGAGCTATAGTAATACCGGCATTGTACATGTTATTGCCATTTCGGGGATGCATCTTGCGCTGTTGTATGGTACCTTATTATGGTTGCTGCAATGGCTGCCGGCACATCGCTGGCTGCATATTACCAAAGCATTGATCATCTTGCTTGTGCTGTGGGGATTTGCATTACTTACTGGTGCATCTGCCTCTGTACTTCGTTCTGCAGTGATGTTTACAGGCATTACCATCGGGCGTTTTGTATTGCACCGGCATAGCAGCATTTACAACACATTGGCCGCTTCGGCTACCTTACTACTATGCTTTAATCCCTACCTGGCTGTGGATGCAGGGTTTCAGCTGTCGTATCTCGCGGTACTCAGTATCCTGCTTTTTTACCAGCCCATTTACCGCCTGTTCCAATGGAAATACAGGTGGGCAGATTGGCTCTGGCAAATGGTGGCGGTATCGCTGGCGGCGCAACTGATCACTACACCAGTGAGTTTATTTTACTTTTACCAGTTTCCCAATTACTTTTTGCCGGCTAATCTGATTGCGGTGCCCTTATCTACAGTAATTATTTATGGAGAAGTGATGCTGCTGTTGCTGGCTCCCTTTGGGACTCCGGCCGTTTGGCTGGGAAGCGCATTGAAATACATGATTCTCGGAATGAACAACTGCATCCGGTGGATAGGAGAGCTGCCAGGTGCGCTGATCACGGATATTCACTGTTCACTGGCGCAAACGGTATTGCTTTATGTGCTCATTGCAGCACTGGCACTGTGGCTACTGGTCAGGTTCCGGCCTGGCTTGTGGATGGGTATTCTTTGTATCTGGGGATTGCTGATAGCCCACGTCAGCTGGGTGGTAGCTTGCCGCTCGCAATGCAGTATCATTGTTTATAACGTGCCCGCCTATACGGCAATTGACTGTATTAAAGGTAACCTTGTACAATTTACCGGTAATGATAGCGTATGGCAATTACCTGTAGCGCAGCAACTCCTGAATACACGCACAAACCTGCGTGTTCATCCAGGCAAACCTGCTTCTTTTCAGCAATATGGCCGCTTTCTGAGCTTTGAGGGAAAACGGCTACTGATCATAGACCGCGCATTGCCGGATCGGGCGCCACCTGAAAAATTCCAGACCAATTATATTTTATTGACACGTAATCCATCGTTGGATATCAGGCGATTGGGTGATTTTTATACGTTTGATACACTTATTTTTGCGGCTTCAAATAGTTCGCGGAGGATTGAGAAATGGAAAAGTGATTGTTACGTGTTAACTTTGCGCTTCTTTTCGGTTCCGGACCAGGGAGCCTATGTTATTAATTTCTAATGTTTTCCATTCATGCAAAAGCAAATTAAATCAGCGTTGATCTCCGTTTTCTATAAAGATAACCTGGAGAACATTGTTAAAAAATTAGGTGAACAAGGTGTTACCATCTATTCCACCGGCGGTACCCAAAAATTTATTGAGGACCTGGGTGTGAAATGTGTAGCTGTTGAAGACCTGACTGCTTACCCTTCTATTTTGGGTGGACGTGTTAAAACCCTGCATCCTAAAGTATTCGGTGGTATTCTGGCCCGCCGCGATAATCCACAGGATCTGGAACAACTGAAGGAATACCAGATTCCGGAAATAGACCTGGTAATTGTTGACCTGTATCCATTTGAGGAAACAGTGAAGAGCACCACGGTAGAACAAACCATCATCGAAAAAATTGATATAGGCGGAGTATCACTGATCCGTGCAGCCGGCAAAAACTACAAAGACGTGGTGATTGTTGCTTCTAAAGATCAATACGCCGACCTCGAAAAAGTACTGACCGATAACAACGGCGCTACTACCATTGAAGATCGCAGAAACTTTGCTGCTAAAGCATTTGAAGTTTGCGCTCACTATGATGTGGCGATCTCCCAGTATTTCCTGAACAATGAGCCGGGCGTAAACTTCCAGCTCTCTATTCCGGAAGGACAAGTAAACCGTTATGGTGAAAACCCACATCAGCGTGGTGTTTTCTATGGTAACCTCAACGAAATTTTCAACAAACTACATGGCAAGGAATTATCCTTCAACAACCTGGTGGATGTAGACGCTGCATGCCAGCTGATCCAGGAATTTGAAGCCACCACCTTTGCTGTGATCAAGCATACCAACGTTTGCGGTATTGCTTCCCGTGCTACGCTGAAAGAAGCCTGGGACGCAGCACTGGCAGGCGATAAGGAAAGCGCTTTTGGCGGCGTACTGGTAACCAACAAGGTAATCGACAAAACCACTGCGGAATCCATCAGCGAAATTTTCTTCGAAATCCTGATCGCTCCGGGCTTTGATGCCGATGCACTTACTGTACTGCAGGCCAAAAAGAACCGTATCCTCCTGGAACAGAAACAGCCGGTAAAGAGCAAATACATGTTCAAAAATGTATTGAATGGCGTTTTGCTGCAGGACAGCGATAATGGTAACTACAAAGAATGGAATGAAGTAGGGGCCCGTCCAGCTACACCGGCTGAAAAATCTGACCTGGAATTTGCCAATATCGTTTGCAAACACCTGAAATCAAATGCTATCGCATTAGTAAAGGATCAGCAGCTGATTGGTAAAGGTTGTGGTCAGACTTCCCGTATCGACGCACTGCGCCACGCTATTGAAAAGGCAGGCCAGTTTAGCTTCGATCTGAAAGGCGCAGCAATGGCTTCTGATGCATTCTTCCCCTTCAACGACTGTGTAAGCATTGCGCACGAACATGGCATTACTGCGGTGATCCAGCCTGGTGGCTCCATGAGGGATAATGACTCCATCGAATTCTGTAAGGAACATGATATGGTGATGGTAATGACCGGTATGCGTCACTTCAGACACTAACGGTAATTATGAGAATTTATAAGAGAAAGCACCGGAATTTCCCGGTGCTTTCTTATTTTCATCTTATAATATTCAAAAAATAATAATAGTATTGTTGACTTGTAAATCAATATCATCCTAAAAGCGAGGACCATAAGCGAATAGCAGCTACAAATGTCTTTTATCCAACAAAATATCATGCAGGATGCAGATGATGCCTGGTTGATCGGGGAGTTTAAAACCACCGGTAAACTGGATTTTCTTGCAGCCCTTTACCAGCGTTATATGAACCTGGTATACGGTGTATGCCTGAGATATTTTGATGAAGAAGCCAGCAAAGATGCAGTAATGCAGATCTTTGAGGAGTTAATTATAAAACTGAGGCAACATGAAGTCCAGAATTTTAAAAGCTGGCTGCATGTACTTGCCCGCAATCATTGTTTAATGAAGCTGCGGGCAATGAAAAATAAGGAATCCCGCCAGGTGTCTATTGATGATCACCCCATTGTGGAAAACGGGGAAAACGGGCATCATGAAAACGGAGTATCACTGGAAGATAACCTGCAGAGCATGGAAAAATGCCTGGAAACCTTGCCGGAAGAACAAAAACGCAGTGTAGACTTGTTTTACCTGAAGGAAAAGAGCTACCGGGAAGTGAGCGTTATCACCGGATATGAAATGAATAAGGTGAAAAGCTACATCCAGAACGGAAAGCGGAACCTGAAAATATGTATGGAACAACAAAATGACTGACAAGCGGCCACATATAAAACCGGAGGAACTCGCCGGACTTATCCGCCAATACCTGGCAGGAGAGCTCGACGATAAAGCCATGCATGCCCTGGAACGTCAGGCCCTGGACGACCCGTTCCTGGCTGATGCGCTGGAAGGCTATGCCTTGCACACGCCGGAACAAACCGCCCACCAGGAAGACCTTGCGGCCAGATTGTCTGAAAGAATTGCCTCCAGAGGCCGCATCCGCCCGATGTTTTATCGAATAGCCGCGGCGGCAGCCATTTTGCTGCTGATGTTTTCTGCAGGCTGGTTCCTGTGGGAACAGCAACGGAGAACGCCCATTGCCGGCGTAAATACATCTAATTCTGCAAAGGAACCGGCGTCTGTATTCTCCGAACATGGAGACACCGCACCATCGCCGGCAAATGCTGATCATCCTGCCCAAAAAATTACTCCTCCCACACCCGCTAAACCAGTAACTGCCGAAAAGCAAGCAGCAAAACAGGAGCCGGCAACTGAAGCCGCGGATAAGACTATACCCTACGCCAAAAACGAGGCGGCAGATAAAACAGTTCCTTCTGTCAGCAGAAGAGTACCTGATGTCGATAGTAGTGTTCCCGCAACGGCCATGGCCATTCAGGCGGAGCGCGCCGAACAACAGCGGAATTTTGCAGTCCCCCCTGCAGCAAATAAAGAGAAACAGATAATGATAAGGGGGCAAAATAATTATTCACTGGGTAAACCGGATAGTCAAAAGAATGCATTAAACGAAGTAGTGGTGATCGGTTATGGTATACAAAAGAAACGAAATGTTACGGGTGCCGTAACTGTTGTCAAAGAAAGCGCCATTTCTGATTCCGGTACCGGGGCACTATTGCAGGGAAAAGTGGCAGGAGTAGACGTGTCATCCGACGATACTGATATCAATGCCTACCGGGCGCCTGCTCCTATAACCGGGGAAACCGCTTTTCAAAATTATCTTAAAACCAAAACTGTTAACCCGGATAACCTATACAACGGTACTGTACGTGTATCCTTTACCGTTATGCCGGATGGTAGCCTGCAGGACTTTAAAATTATCCGTCACCTGAATGATGCCTGTGATGCAGAAGCCATCCGGGTGATCAAAGAAGGCCCGGCATGGATACCTGCTTCAGACGGAAAGCCCGCTAAAGTAAAAGTCAGGGTAAAATTTAATGTGCAGAAAGATAAGTAGCTATTTCCGCTCTTTCCATTGCTGGTTAAAGGATTTGGAGGCAAATACAGGCAGTTCGCGGTTATCTCCCCAGCTTTTGGCAAAGAATCTTCGCAGCAGGAAATTTTTCATTTTGCCACTGGCTAAGTTCATCATTTTGCGGCTGCTACAGCCTTGCTTCCACATAAACCAGGCAAATTTCTCTCCCCCGGAAGTATAGTTTTCCTCTACTGCTTTCTGACGGTTATGCAGCAACAGTTCATGCAGGTTAATGCGCACCGGGCATACTTCAGTACAGTTACCACACAACGAAGAGGCAAAGCTCAGGTGCATGTAAGAGTCCATCCCTTTCAGGTGAGGAGTAATCACAGCGCCGATAGGACCGCTGTAGGTGGCGGCATATGAGTGACCACCAATATTTTTATAAACAGGGCAGGCATTGAGGCAGGAGCCGCAACGGATGCAGTATAAGCTTTCACGTGCAGTAGTATCCTGCAGGATATTGGTGCGGCCATTGTCCATCAGGATCACATACATTTCTTCCGGACCGTCTATTTCTCCTTCCTGCCGGGGGCCGCTGAAAATACTGTTGTAAGCGGTGATCTGCTGACCGGTACCATAGGTAGCCAGTAAAGGCCAGAACAGGCTGAGGTCAGTAATAGAAGGGAGTACTTTTTCAATACCCACCAGTACAATATGAGTTTTGGGAAATGCCGTGGTTAAACGCGCATTGCCTTCATTTTCTGTAACGGCTATGGAGCCGGTATCTGCTATGATGAAGTTGGCGCCGGTGATACCTATTTCCGCCTGGAGATATTTGTGACGGAGCTTTTCGCGGGCAACCAGGGTTAGTTGCTCTGGTGTAAGCCCGGGATCAGTACCAAGTTTATCTGCAAACAAGCGGGCCACATCCTCCTTGCTTTTGTGCATGGCCGGGGTAACGATGTGGTATGGCGGTTCTCCGTCGAGTTGTTGTATATATTCCCCGAGATCAGTTTCCACACACTCGATGCCATTACTTTCCATAAAGGCGTTCAGGTGTACTTCCTCGGTAGCCATCGACTTACTTTTTACGATGCTTTTGCATTGCTTGGCCTGGCAAATGGCCAGTATTTCCTGTTGTACCTGTTCGGCAGTTTCGGCCCAGATGACCTTGCCGCCGCGACGGGTAAAGTTTTGCTCGAATTCTTCCAGGTGATTATCCAGGTGCTCAATAGCTCTCCACTTGATGTTCTTGGCTCTTTCCCTTGCGCCGGGTAAATCCGTAAACTGTTGTTTACCGGCTTTTACAGCTGTATTGTATTTGCCTATATTGAAGTTGATCGTCTGCCGGTGGCCGAGATCAGACGCTTTCTTTTCACTTTCTTCCAGAAAAGTAGATGCTGTTTGATGCATAAGCAAGCAATATTCCTAATTAAAGATAGTTAAATCCGAAAATGATTTACCCGTGTTCTTTTCTTGCGATGTTGTCCAACACTTCATAAAATTCCGTGCCGTATTTTCTGATCAAAGCATCTTTAAGGAAACGATACACTGGCACCTGAAGGGTTTTACCGTTCTTGCAGGCGGGTTTGCAAACCTCCCAACGGTCATAATTTACTGCTTCAAATGTTTCGTATTTTTTAATACGGATAGGGTAGAGATGACAGGAAATAGGTTTTTTGAAATCAACCACTCCATCATTGTATGCTTTCTCGATGCCACAACCTACTATGCCGTGATCGTCTATAGTGGCGTATGCACAAATGCCTTTGTTTACAATAGGGGTAACATATCCATACTCATCGTCGGTAGTATTGGTACCAGTGTGCTCAATTTCTTTGATACCATCTTCCCGGAGGTAAGATTTAATCTTCGGATAAATTTTCTTCAGGATTTTAACTTCTGTTTTATCCAGTGGAGCGCCACAATCGCCCGCTACACAACAGGCGCCTTTGCAGGCAGACAGATTGCACACAAATTGCTCCTCAATTACTTCGTCACTTATGTATTTATCGTCAATGATAATCATCGGGAATGGTCTTTTGCCTGAAATTGCAGACAGACAATCTTATTAAGACCACAAAGTTACAGCATTCAGGGCTTATCTCCAGCGCAGGGTTTCTACCATATGCCACATATCCTGTTCCAGGAACCGGTAAACGGGTGCGAGAGAGTCTGCGTTGGGTGTAACATCAAAATAGAGGGCGCCGCGGAGGAAGTGTTTTACCGAATCGGTGGCAAAGAATTGTTTCGAAGAGGCGGCATTACCACCCACTTCATAGAAGGTACCGCTTACGTTGTTTGCTGTATGGATCTTGTTTTCATCGATATATTCTGCCTTGTAGGTATGCTTGTAGGTCATTTTAAAGGCATCGTCCACCAGTTTGCGGAAGCTGTTGTTACCGGGGCCGATGATCTTATAGCTCATATAAATTTTCCCGTTCAGGGAGGGGAAGTCTATATTGATCCAGTAAGGGTTTTCGGGGGCTGCGCCAAAAAAGGAAGTGTCTTTGACGATATTGGCATATGCCGGGTATTCAAATGTGTAAGGATATCCGGGCATATCGAAAGTGCGGTATTTTCTCTCCGGAAATTTTACCTGGAAATAGCCTCTGGGCTTCGGTGTGGGTACGTTTTCACAGGCGGCAAATATACACATCAGCCCGATGATCAGTGTGAGGGCCTTTCCTTTAATCGCTGGCATTTTATGCTTATTTAACAGGCAGTTACACTTTTTCAGCGGCGTCCGGCCTGATGGTTACCTGTACTTTCTGGATCCTCATTTTATTGACTTCCAGTACAGTGAAATCGAAGTTATTGTAGTTAATAACGCTGTTTTCTTCAGGAAATTTTCCGGCCAGTTCCAGTATAAGACCACCGAGGGAGTCGCTTTCGCCTTTTACGGGTTCAAATGTTTCAGGAGAGATGTTCATGATGCGGCAAACGTCGTTCAGCATGGTTTTGCCTTCAAATACGTAGGTGAAGTTATCTACTTTGTTGTAGTTAAATTCTTCTTCATCAAATTCGTCCTTGATATCGCCGATCACTTCTTCCATGATATCTTCCAGGGTTACAATGCCGGAGGTACCGCCAAATTCGTCCACTACTACGGCAAAGTGCATCCGTCTGCTCTGGAATTCAGAGAGCAGGTCTTCGATCAGTTTATGGCCATGCACAAAGAAAGGCTGGCGCATTACTTCGTGCCAGTCGAAGGTATTGCCTTTGTCGAGATGGGGGAGCAGGTCTTTGGTGTGGATAACGCCCACGATATTGTCCAGGTTGTCCTTATAAACAGGTAAACGGGAATAATGCAGGTCGGCTACACTTTTCACGATATCGCCGAAAGTGCTGTCGTATTCCACGCCGTTTACGTCCAAACGGCCGCGCATGATCTGTTTTACGGTGATATTGCCAAATTTAAGGATGCCTTTCAGGATATTTTTTTCTTCCTGGGAGGCGGTGGCGTCCACGCTCATTTCGATGGCTTCATCGATTTCCTGGTAATTTACCGGGCCGCTGCCGCGGTGAAAGAAGCGGTCTTCGATGCTGGTGCTTAGGCCAACAAAAAAATCGCTGATGGGTTCCATAGTGGCGTGGATACCGCTTACGAACCAGGCGAAATAGGTGGCAAAACGGATATTGTTTTGAGCGGCCCATACCCGGGGGAGTATCTGGCCGAAAAAGAGTAAGATGAGGCAGATCGCGGAAATCCTTACCAGGAGGGATACTACCGGCAGTGTTTGCAGGTCTTCCATCTGGGTAACGAGGTAATTGGTGATCATGATAAATGCGATCATGAGCAATACACCTGCAATTTGTAAGGAAGCGAGCAGTGATTTTGGCTTTTCCAGCAGTCTGGTGATCAGTTTGCCCGAGGCATTCTGGCGTGTTTTAAGCACATTCAGATCCTTGTGGTTAAGGGAAAAGAAGGCTACTTCCGCACCGGAAACAATAAAGGTTAGCAGGAGCAGAATAAAAATAACAAGCAGAAATACCACCACGTTAGGGGCGCCAATTGGTGCGCTGGCTTGTAAAAAATAGGATACGTAGCTTGCCGGAAGGATGCCCAAGATGTTCAACTTTGATGTAATTAATCAAAAAATAGGGGAAAGTAATTCATGGAATTGCTTTCCCTGCACGCAAATATAAGTAATGTCCCTATATGGGATTACGTACATTTAAAACTTAATATTTTTTTGCAACTAAAAAGGCAGATCGTCTGCTGGTTCGTTCAGTGAAGGGGGGATTTCCAGTCCCGGAAAACTTTCTCCACTGCCTGAACCCGTACTGCTATGGTGAGGTATGGGGTGATCTTGGTTGTTGAGGTCCATGCGTTTATCCAGCATAACCAGGTTATCTCCTACAACTTCGGTGGCAAATTTCTTATTGCCTTCTTTGTCTTCCCAGCTGCGGGTGCGCAAGCGGCCTTCAATGTAAACAAGACTACCTTTGTGCAGGTATTTCTGCGCCAGTTCGGCCAGTCCCCGCCATAGCACCACCGTATGCCATTCTGTTTGTGAAATGAGCTTGCCGGCTCTGTCTTTGAACGTTTCAGTGGTAGCCAGTGAAAATTTGGCTACTGCGATATTTCCTTCCAGAAACTGTACATCCGGATCTCTGCCCAAATTGCCTATCAGGATTACTTTATTAACACCTCTCATAGTTGTAGGTTTTTTTAGTCTATTGTTAAAAAGTTCTTCTTTTAATAAATAAACAACCTTCTTAAAGTTAATATTTTTTTCCAATCGATAGGGAAAAATTTCTTACTGGCAGCAGGTTAAGCCGGATTTCGTTACCGGGCACTATTCCTGAAGTGGCTTAACACTTAATGTATATTTTTATTCTCTATGCGTGCTCATTAGAATAATTGCAGGTGATTACTTTCCAGAAAGGTTGTGATGGTCTTTGGAAAAGCGTAGTTATTCAGGCTGCTGCGGGGCACCAGGGTATACCCCGGGATAGCCGGCGCCTTCTTCACCGTGATGCTGATAAACTGGCTGTGTATGGTTTGATGGGTGAGTTGTTGTTTAAACGGAGCCGACACCCGGTCTATTTCAAAAGGCGTTTTCCCCAGGATGGGGTCAAAGGCTCCCGACGATTGCAGTGCCGTGATGTCTGAAGGGCCTGCTGTTTCGATGAGTACAAACTCATGCAGGTTCTGCCAGATATCGCTGTCTGTTCTCTTACGGATATATATATCTTCCTTATAGTGAACAAGGAGATAATTGAAATATCTTTTTTTGATCAGGAGTTTTTTTGTTTTTACCGGGAGATGTGGAACGAGTTGTTCATGCAGGGCCACGCACTTTTTGCGGAGCACACATTCCCCGCAAAGAGGTTGCTGAGGCTTGCATACCACTGCGCCAAAGTCCATGATACTCTGGTTGTATTCGGCAGAGAGGCTCTGTGGCAGCAGTTCCTGGGCGAGGGTGCCGAATTGCTTTTTTCCGGCGGTGCTGTCGATAGGCGTTTCGATTCCAAAATAGCGGGAGAGGACCCTGAAAACGTTGCCATCAAGCACGGCGTAGGGAAGATTGAAGGCAAAGGAGGCGATGGCGGCGGCTGTATAAGAGCCTATTCCTTTGAGCGCTTTGATCTGTTCATACTGGTCGGGGAACTTACCTTGATAGATAACCGTAATTTCCCGGGCGGCTGCCAACATATTTTTACAACGGGCATAATACCCTAATCCCTGCCATAAACGGAACACTTCTTCATCTGGTGCGGCAGCCAGTTTTTTAACAGTGGGATAGTGCTGAATGAATCTTTCATAGTACGGCCAGCCTTGCTCCACGCGGGTTTGCTGGAGAATGATTTCAGACAGCCAGATCCGGTAGGGATTTTTTTCACCCTTCCAGGGCATGTTGCGGGTATTCGTTTCCCGGTTCCATTCCAGTAATTTTTCGGTAAAAAATTGTCGGGGTGATATCATTTATATATTATTTTAATAAAATTATTTAGTATATTGATATGGCAAATGCTGTACAAAAACCCTATAAGGTACAACGGATACCCATTTCCGGGCCTGCAAATAAATATAATTTATCGCCAATACCAGTTATAAGAAAAAATGATAAAATTTATTTGCTTAAAATTCAGCAATTAGAATTTTTAAATTAACTTTGAGAGTAAAGTAATCCTCTCGCTTTCATATGAGAAAAGCTGATTTAATTAACAACATTGCTGAAAAAACCGGCATCCCCAAAGTTGATGTGTTAGTCACACTTGAGGCCATGTTTAAAGAGGTGAAAGAAGCTCTTGCTAACGGAGAACACATTTATATCCGTGGGTTTGGAAGTTTTATCACAAAAAAACGGGCCGCCAAGATTGGGCGTAACATCAAGAAGAACGTAGCTGTGGAGATCCCCGAGCACTTTATTCCGGCATTTAAACCTTCGAAAGAATTTGTTGCTGAAGTAAAGAAGCTCAAAAGTTCTTAATTTTGCAGCCTAATAATTTAGGCGATGCAAAAATCACAAGTTCTTCTGGTGGGTGCTGCGGTAGCACTATTGGTGATATTATTCGCCTTTGGCCGTACTGTGCCCCGGTCGGAAAAGAAACCTATGTCATCTGCCGCCCCTATGCAGGGGGGACAGGATGTAGCACCTATTGCCTTCTCTGAACTGCTGGAAACCGCAAAAGGGAAAATTCCTGCTGAAAAACTTTTACAGGTAAATACCATTGAAACAAATGTTGTCCGCGGGGATGTGAAAACCCAACAGATAGCCGCGTACCATCAATTGTACAACACCTGGGACAGCCTCAACCAGCTGCCCGTAGCCGCATATTATCTTGGCGAAGCCGCTAAGTTGGAAAATTCCGAAAAAAGCCTCACCTTTGCAGCCAATTTATTTTTGGCCCACTTGCAACATGCAGAAGATCCGCGTGTAGCAAAATGGGAAGCCCAGCAGGCAATTACTTTGTTTGATCAGGCAATACAATTGAACCCGGCAAATGATACGCTGAAAATATCACAGGCTATGGTGTACATGAACACCGGTGAACCTATGACCGGCGTAGCCAAGCTGAGAGAAGTCGTTGCAGCACACCCTGATAATATCGACGCACAGGTTACTTTAGCTAACCTTGCTATTACATCAGGTCAGTACGATAAAGCTATCGAAAGACTGGAAGGCGTTGCGAAGAACCACCCGGATAATGCAAAAGTGTTATTTGTGCTGGCAGAATCGTACCGGAGCAAGGGAGACAAGAAGAAAGCGATTGAACTGTTTGAAAAAAGCAAACAACTCATGACCGATCCGGAACTGAAGAAAGAAGTAGATAGTTACATTAAAAGTATTCAATAATATTATTTTTCAATCATTTAAAAAAGTATCAGCGTATGCCTTGCGGTAAGAAAAGAAAAAGACATAAAATTGCCACTCACAAGCGTAAAAAAAGACTGAGAAAGAACCGGCATAAAAGTAAGAAGAAATAATTACTCCAGTTTCCCGCCATTTATACTAACAAGGTATGCTCCCGGCGCGGTGGTCGGATAAAAATTTTCATATATCCTGCATGATTCTAGCATTTACTTCTTAAATTGCTATAGTCATGCAGGTTGTTTCCATAGATCCCGCAATTGAATTCTCCGGACATTACCTGCAGTGATCGCTGAACCCTTAAGCAATCCATTCATCACGAACGTGAAGAAATACGCTAACTTTATAGGTGAGCTATTGTTTTGGTATGCAGTAAGCTGTTCTTAAATAGCCGTGTGCATAGCATAAAGGTGAAGTTTTAAAGGTTAAAATTTTGGACGCTTGAATAAGGAACTTATTATAAATGCGGCTCCCACAGGGGTGGAAATTGCGTTACTGGAAGATAAGAAGCTAGTGGAGTTACATCACGAAAGTGGCAATCCTAACTTCTCAGTAGGCGATTTGTACCTGGGTAAGGTGAAAAAGCTGATACCCGGCTTAAATGCTGCATTTGTCGACGTAGGCTTTGAAAAAGATGCCTTTTTACATTACACGGATCTCAGCCCCTATATCCGCTCCATTCTTAAATTTACTTCAATGGCCATCAGCGATAAAACGCCCGATGGATTTGATTTTACCAAATTTAAAAATGAACCGGAGATAGTCAAGACCGGTAAAATTACGGATGTACTGGGCGGCAAACCCAATATCCTCGTACAAATTCTGAAAGAACCCATTTCTTCTAAAGGCCCACGCCTTAGCTGCGAAATTTCTTTACCCGGAAGATTTATAGTGTTAACACCCTTTAATGATATTGTTGCGGTTTCTAAAAAAATCCACTCCTCCGAAGAAAGAAAAAGATTGCAGAAAATCGTGGAAGCCATCAAAACGCCCAACTTTGGCGTTATTGTACGCACCGCCGCTGAAGGAAAGAAAACTGCAGAATTACACGAAGATCTGACCACCCTCGTTCAAACCTGGAAAAATATCCAGGCAAATCTCAGTGGAGGCGTTGCCCCGCAAAAGATCCTGAGCGAGCAAACCAAAACTGCCAGCATCCTCCGTGACCTGCTCAATGAGAGCTTTAACCGCATCGTTGTAAACGATAAAAATATCTACACTGACACCAAAACGTACATCCAGAAGATTGCGCCGGAAAAGTCTGATATCGTTAACTATTACAACAACGGTTCCCCCATATTCGACAACTTCGGGATTACCCGGCAGGTGAAAGCCTCCTTCGGTAAAACCGTGAATCTCGACAGCGGGGTATACCTCATCATTGAAGCCACAGAAGCCCTGCACGTTGTAGACGTGAACAGCGGATACAAAAGCTCCAGCAACAACCAGGAACAAAATGCCCTCGCATCCAACCTGGAAGCCGCTGCTGAAATTGCCCGGCAATTAAGACTGCGTGATCTGGGTGGTATCATTATCATTGACTTCATTGATATGAAACTGCCGGAAAACAAGAAAGCCATCTTTGAAGCTATGGAGAAATTCATGGCCCAGGACAGAGCTAAACACACCATCCTGCCCATCTCGAAGTTTGGACTCATGCAAATTACCCGCCAACGGGTAAAACCTGAGATCACCATCTCCGTGGCAGAAGATTGTCCTACCTGCAGAGGAACCGGCAAAATCGGTGCATCCATGCTGATCCTCGAAGACATCGAAAAGAACCTGCAATACCTGCTCAATCACCAACACAAAGGTCTTACCATCCGCGTTCACCCTATATTGCATGCCTTCCTTACCAAAGGATTCCTGGCATCCAAACAATGGAAATGGTACTTCCAATATAAGAAATGGATAAAACTCAAAGCTGACTCCAATTACCATCTTACTGAATATCGCTTCTTTGACGCTAACGACGAAGAAATTAAATTATAAAAGAAAAGGTCCTGGTTTAACCAGGACCTTTTCTTTTTAATATCTGTAATCATCACGGGCAGGACTAAAACTGTCGATGATCTTACAATCCTCCAGCGCACGCCCGCCATGCGGCGTATCCGGCGGAATCACCAGTGTATCATGCTGCTTCAGCGTATACTTCCGGCCATCAAGGCTCATCTCAAACACACCTTCCGCTATATAAGTGATCTGCTCATGCGGATGCTGATGTACCGGCGATTCAAATCCCGCCTTTATCTCCCAGAAAGCCAACGTACTCTTACTGCCATGCACAAACCGGCCATAATGCCCGGCAATCGTATTTTTTACAGGAATAGTATCCAAAAGGAGCAGGTTTGTTCATTTTTATATCTTTTAGATATTAAATATAGCTGATACACCAGATTTTAACAACGGTCTGAAGCGATAAGTATATATATTTCATACATTTACCACATAATACCCTTCCAATCCCAACAGTTTGATTGTCATGTTTGTTTTAAGTAAATAATTCAACATCCATTACGCTTATGACTATACGTTTTTACTCCTCACTGGCCTTACTGACACTGATTATTTTTGCTGCCTGTCAGCAGCAGGGCGGCTCCCGGAAAAAAACAAAAGCTAGAGATACCACTCACTATACCAAACAGGAGTATATTGAACAAACTATCGACAGCAACTATGTAAATAATTTCCTGCAGTCACATACCTCGTATGACGCCTATGACGAATATATCCGCAACTTTTACCGTAAACGCGATTACCATTTTGCCTGGATCAATAAAGATGGTCTTACTGAACAGGCAGGTAACTTCATCAACATGATGAAGAATGACGCGGCCTATGGTATTAAAGACAGCAGCCTGATGAACCCTGATCTGCAGCGGCTTACAGATACCCTGCTGGTAAGTGATGTGGGCCTGAAACCCGGCGATACCGCTATTCCCCGCATTGAAATGCTGCTTACCGCGCAATTCTTTGCTTATGGAAATAAAGTATGGGGCGGACTTACCGCTGATTCCGCCAAAGACCTGGAATGGTTTATCCCCCGCAAGAAAATTGATATGGAGAGCCTGCTGGATTCTATGGTGAATAAAAAGACGAATGCTTTTGAAGATGATGAACCGGTAAACAGGCACTATATCATGCTGCGTCAGCAACTGAAAAAACTGGCGCAGATCGAATCTTCCACCAAATGGGATTCCATCCGCACCACCCAGAAGAGTTTCAAAAAAGGAGATTCTTCTGAAGTAATTGCGGCAGTGAAAACCAGGCTGGAAGCCTATGGCGACCTGAAAGGAACCGATACCAGCCGTCAGTTCACAGTAGCGCTGGATTCTGCGCTGCGTAATTTCCAGCTGAGGATGGGACTGAAAGAAGATGGCCTCATCACCAAAGGCGTACTGGATGCACTGAATACGCCTGTACAGGATCGTATTCAAAAGATCCTGCTCAATATGGAACGTTTACGCTGGGTGCCCATAGAGCCTACCACGGATTATATCCTGGTAAATATCCCGCAGTTTAAAATGCATGTGTATGATAAAGGGAAATTATCGTGGAGCTGTAATGTGGTAGTGGGTAAGCCGGGCGCCAGCACGGTTATTTTCACAAAAGACCTGCGTTATGTAGTGTTCAGTCCTTACTGGAATGTACCTCCGGGTATCCTGGGCGGTGAAGTGCTGCCCGGCCTTAAACGTAGCGGCAGCGGGTATCTTGCCCGTCAGAATATGGAAATAGTGGGCGCCAGCGGTAAAGTTATTGCCCCGGGCTCTATCAATTTTGCGAGATATTCGGGAGCGAATTTTCCTTACATCGTAAGGCAGAAACCTGGAGGTAAAAACTCACTCGGCAAAGTGAAGTTCCTGTTCCCTAACGAGTATAACATTTACCTCCACGATACGCCTGCGCGTTACCTGTTTGGAGAAAACAAGCGTTCCTTCAGCCACGGCTGTATCAGGATTGCAGAGCCCAAGCACCTTGCAGAATGGCTGCTGCGTGGCGATTCATCCTGGACAGAAAAGAAAATTGATGACGCCATGAATGGCGGTAAAGAAAAGTTTGTAACGATAAAAGATAAAGTACCAGTTTTCATTGTGTACTTCACCGCCTTTGTAGATAGCGAGGGACGGCTGAATTTCAGGGATGACGTGTATGGCCACGATAAAAAACTGGCAGCCTCTTTATTTGGTAAATAATATGAAATACAGCGGAGGGAAGAACTTCTCTCTCCGCTGTATTGCTGTAAAATTAAGCCCCTACAGCGATTACAGAAATTTCTACGTTTACCCCTTTAGGTAACCCTGAAACCTCTACGGTTTCCCTGGCCGGGAAGTCGCTGGTGAAATAACTGCCATATACTTCGTTCACCTGCGGGAAAGTTTTCATATCTGTTATAAAGATGGTGGTTTTTACGATGTGCTCAAACCCCAGCCCGGCAGCAGTAAGAACGGCCTGTAAATTCCTCATTGCCTGATGGGTTTCATCCACAATACCGGATTTGATCAACTCGCCGGAAACGGGATCCAGGGCTATCTGGCCGGATACATACAGGGTATTACCTGCTTTCACTGATTGGTTATAAGGCCCTATAGGAGCGGGCGCATTGTTGGTGTTAATGATTTGCTTTTCCATGAAAACGAAAGTAAATAATAATTGAGAACGCACCAATGTATGCGGAGCAGATGCATTATAATTAGTGATTCTTTATTAGGTTTGCCGAAATTTAACGCATGAATATCCTGGTAATAGCAGATGCACAGCGCTTTGATGAATTGCAGGAGAAGGGAATGGCGAAGCATCATGATGTACAATGGAAAACAAGCCTGGAAGAGGTATTATCTCTCAAAGCGTTTGACCTGGTACTGGATCTTATTTTCGACGACCGGCCGGATCATGCGATGGTGTATGCAAAAAATCCGGGAATCCCGGTGCTGGCAGGGATAGTGAAAACGTCTTTGACCGAAATCATCGGCCAGTACGCGTTTGAGCAGGGATTCAATATCATGGGCTGCAACTTTCTGACCGGGCTGGTGAATATGCCGGTACTGGAAGTAACAGTGCTGGATGAAGGACAAAAGGAAACGCTGGATACCCTCATGTATAAACTGGGCTGGGAATACCTGCTGGTAGCGGATGCTGTAGGACTGGTAACGCCGCGGGTGATATGCATGATCATTAACGAAGCTTTTCTTACGGCGCAGGAAGGCACTGCAACACCGGAGGATATTGATACTTCCATGCGTTTAGGCACCAACTATCCTTACGGGCCTTTCGAATGGAGCGAACGGATAGGCATAAAGCAGGTGTATGAAGTATTAAAGGCGGTACATGATGCAACCGGCGACGACCGGTACCAGGTAGCAGCCTCATTACAAACAGCCTACGAAGCGATTTAATTTTTTACATGGCACTTATACTGAATATAGATACCGCAACAACAACAGGCTCTGTAAGCCTTTCCCGCGATGGACAGGTGATTCAAACACTGGTGAACGAAAAGCAGCAGGACCATGCAGCCACTATGATCGTGTTTGTTCAGCAGATACTAAAGGAGCAGGGCATTGTTCCTGCGCAGCTGGATGCGGTAGCAGTAAGTGCCGGACCGGGTTCCTATACCGGGCTACGTGTAGGCGTGGCTACTGCCAAAGGATTATGTTATGCCTGGAGTAAGCCGCTGCTGGCCATTTCCACGCTTCAGATGATGGCGCAGGGTTTAATCTCCGAAGTAAAAAATGAACAGGCGTTATATTGTCCTATGCTGGATGCCCGCAGGCAGGAAGTGTTTATGGGCTTGTATGATGCCCGCTTACAGGAGATCATGCCGCCACAGGCAATGATCCTGGAGCCAAATTCTCTTGATGAACAGTTGGCGGCGCACCAGATCTACTTCTTCGGGGATGGCAGCCCCAAATGGCAACTAATGATATCTTCACACAAAAACGCTATTTTTGCAGAATATGTGATAAGTGCTGCACATATGGCGCCTTTGTCGGCGCAGGCATATGAAAAAAAGCTATTCGTTGACCTGGCTTATTTCAGTCCGTTCTACCTCAAGCCCTTTTATTCTTCTCAAAAGCCCTGACATATATCTTAGTTTTGTCATAGAATAGTCAAATTACATCTAATTTGCAAGTATCCGGGGCATATATATGATAAATTAAGGTATGGAAATTTTTTTTATTGTGATAGATATTATATTTTTGTATAAATCGATTACCGCAATTGTTGTCTAACTGTTTGCGAGTACTGTCCGTTGATCCCTTTCATTTCATCATTTTTTTAAAACTATTATGCGATGGAAAAAACATTATTAACTACCTCTTCTAATACTCTTATTATTTCTAGAGGTACCAATGAAAAAGACCAGATCAAATTGGATTACATTGCCGTAAAGAAAGCTGCTATGGTTTTACGTGCTATCAACCATAAGCTGCGCCAGCAGATGATTAAGCTGCTGGAAGATCACAAGAAAATGACCGTGACGGAGATTTACGTGAAATTGCGTCTGGAACAATCGGTAGCATCGCAACATCTCGCCATATTAAGGCGTGCTGGCATTGTAATTACAGAAAGAGATGGTAAGTTTATTCACTACACCATCAACAAGCAACGTATTGCTGAAGTGGCGAAGTTTGTGGAAGAACTTGTTGGTTAAAAGCATTGATCCGTGTATCACTACGGAAAGTATTATATAAAAAAGTAGCCATACGGCTACTTTTTTATTTTGGTATAGATTTTATCCATAAGTGTACAGCCTCAGAAGTTGTAAATTTGTAAAAATCAAAAACCATGTACGTAAAACAATTGTACACCAGCTGTTTGTCGGAAGCGGCATACTTCATAGAATCCAACGGGGTCGCGGTAGTGATTGACCCGTTGCGTGATATTGAAGTATACCTGGATCTGGCAAGAGAACGCAACGCTACCATTAAATACATCTTTGAAACTCATTTTCACGCTGACTTTGTTTCGGGACACCTGGAACTGGCAGAAGCTACCGGCGCAAAAATCGTATATGGCCCGGACGCTGAAACCAGCTTTGATTCCTATATAGCAAAAGATGATGAAGTATTTGAGATCGGCGCAGTAACCCTTAAAGTGCTGCACACACCCGGGCATACCCTGGAATCTTCCTGTTACCTGTTATCAGACGAACAGCAACAGCCGTACGCCGTATTTACCGGAGATACCTTATTCGTTGGAGATGTAGGCCGCCCCGATCTTTTCAGCGGCAACCTCACCAAAGAAGAACTGGCCGGATACCTGTTCGATTCGCTCAACAACCGGATTAAAACATTACCGGATGCCGTAATCGTATACCCCGCACACGGCCCCGGCTCCGCTTGCGGCAAAAACCTGGGACCAAATACCTACAGCACCATCGGTGAGGAAAAAGCCACCAACTACGCATTACTGGCTACAGATAAAGATAAATTTATAGAAGAAGTGACCAGCGGTTTAGCTACACCGCCATCTTATTTCCCTATCAACGCAAAAATAAACAAGGAAGGATACGATGCGTTGAAAGCGGTAATGGAAAAGGCTATGCAGCCACTTTCCCCTGCTGAATTCAAAGCAAAAGGTAAAGCAGGAGCACTGATTCTCGATACACGTCCGGCTACTGAATTTGGCGACGGATATGTACCCGGCGCTATCAGCATAGGTTTGGAAGGACGCTTTGCGGAATGGGCCGGCAGCCTCCTGCCGTTTGACCAGGACATTATCCTGGTTACCCCTATCGGTAAAGAAGAAGAAACCGTGGTAAGAATGGCACGTGTAGGTTTTGATAACGTTGTCGGCTATCTGAATGGTGGCTACCCTGCATGGGAAGCAGCCGGCGAAGCAAAAGATATGATCATCACCGTAGAAGCAGACGAACTGGCAATGGACATTCCGCATGATCCGAACCTGGTGATCATCGACGTTCGTAAGCCTATCGAATTTGCTGATGGCCACATCAAAAATGCGCTTAACATTACCCTCGGTGATATGATGGACCCGGGAAAATTAGCAGACCTGGAAGATAACCACAACCTGTATGTACATTGCCAGGGTGGTTACCGCAGCATCATTGCCTGCTCTATCATGAAAAGAGAAGGGATCCACAATTTGCGTAACATAGAAGGCGGTTTCGCTAAAATGAAGGACCAGAAAGGATTACAGGTAGTTCAGGAAAAAACAGTACTGAACTAATTTCCGCTATATTTTTAAACGGGAGCGATAAAAAGAAGTATGATCTTCTTCTTATCGCTCCCGTTTTCTTTTGGCTATTCCCCGCGTATTTGTTAACTTCTTGCTACAAAATTGTTTAGGCATGACAATCAAAACCCTGGCAATAGCCTTGCTGATGTTTATGAACATGCTGATGTTCGCCTGTAAACCTTCGGATGCGGAGTTAAAAGAAGAGGTGAATGAAAAGCTGAGTAACATTCCCGGTATCACCGCAGATGTGAAGAACGGGGTAGTGATGCTTAGTGGTGAGGTGAGCGATGAAGTGGCCAAATCGGCCGCTGAAGACGCGTTAAAAGGATTGAAAGGAGTGAAGTCGGTACAGGATAATATTACCGTAAAAACAGCCGTAGCAGCCCCGCCTGCCCAGCCGGCATCGCCTGCCCCGGCAGCGCCCAATACTGACGATATCCTGAAACACTCGCTCGATTCTGTGTACGCTGCCCGGAAATTTAACAACGTTAGGGTTACTGTTTCAAACGGGGAAATCACCCTCGACGGAATGGTGAAAAAGAAAAACGTTCGTAGTATGCTGCAGATAGCACAACAGTTCTCCGCAAAAAAAATAACGAATAACGTACAGGTTAAATAAAATAGTGTGGTAAAAGCATGAAGCAACACAGGAGATAATGAGGTATCCATCTCCTGTAAAAAAACTATTTTTTACTTCCCTTTATATTCATGTTTCCAGCGCCGGTGGCTCCACACCCATACTTCAGGCTGCTCATGAATATTTTTTTCGAGATATTTTACAAAAGCTTCTGTGATAGCGCCATCGGGCTCCTGTTGCGGATTTTCAAAGGCCAGCTTCAGGGAAGCATGATAATAACCCCTTTTTACCTTACGGATGTCCACAAACACTACGGGGATATTGCTTCTCTTAGCGCCCATTTCCGGGCCTTTGTAGAACGGCGTCATTTTATTGAGGAAGGGATACCAGTAGCAGCTGCGCGGGTTTCCGGGATTCTGATCTGCCACCAGCGCAATTAAATATTGTTTGTTGGTCCATGCCCGCATACTGTTGCCCATATCGTTTGCAGGAATGAGGATAGTGCCGAATTTTTCCCTGAAATGACGGAACATCCGGTCGGCCGGCCTGCTCGTAAGCGGCATATATACTACCAGGAATGGAAATGCCACGCCCTGCATACAAAACAGGTTTGCCCACTCCCAGTTAAAGTTATGCCCGAGGTGTAACTGGCAGCTTTTACCCTGTGCATATAATTCATGCAATACCGTAAGGTCGCACTGGAAGCGCTTTTGCAGCTGTGCTTTGCTCATGGTAAGCAGTTTGATGGTTTCCACCATCATATCGGTAAGGTTGTGATAATATTTTTTAGCAAGAAGGGTGAGTTCTTCCTTTGACTTATCCGGAAAGGCCTGGGTAAGATTCTCCATCACTACTTTCCTGCGATATCCGATCACATAGTACACCAGCACGTATAATACGTCGCTGATGAAGTAAAGTACCGGGAATGGCAATATGGAAAGGCTATAGCAAAAAGCAAGCAGCAGATAATACATATTCCTGATTGTTGTAAATCCAACGCAAAGGTAATGAAAGACAGCCGTTTAGCTTACAGTACAATGTTTTGTACCAGTTCGCTCTTAAACGGATAATCGGTGTTGAAATGAAGTCCCCTGCTTTCTTTGCGGAAGGCGGCGCCTTTTACGATCAGGTATCCTGCCGTAATGAGGTTACGCAGTTCGCATAATTGCGGCGATACCATTGTTTTTTCGTAGAGGTCTTCCGTTTCTTCATGCAGGATATCCATCCTCCGGAGGGCGCGTTGCAAACGTACGTCTGTTCTTACAATCCCTACGTAATCGCTCATGATCTGCTTCAGCTCTTTCAAACTTTGGGTGATCAGGATCATTTCTTTGGGTGCGCTGGTGCCGGTGGCATCCCAGTCGGGTACATTTTCTTTGAACTCCAGTAAATCTATTTTGCTCGTGGCATCCATAAAGCAGCGATGGGCAAACACCATTGCTTCCAGCAGTGAGTTGGATGCAAGACGGTTGGCGCCATGAAGCCCGGTGCTGGCGCATTCGCCACAGGCATACAAGTTACGGATAGAGGTGAGACCCCATTCATTGGTTTTAATACCGCCACAGCTGTAATGCGCGGCAGGCGATACCGGGATCATCTGATGGGCCACATCAATTCCTGCGGCCTTACAGGTTTCATAGATATTGGGGAAATGATGAATAAACTTCTCCAGGTCCATGTGCCGGCAATCGAGGTATACATGTTCTGTACCGGTGATCTTCATTTCACTGTCGATGGCGCGGGCCACAATATCGCGCGGAGCCAGCGACAGGCGTGGATCGTATTTGTGCATAAAGTCTTCCCCGTGAATATTCCGCAGAATACCGCCATCGCCTCTTACTGCCTCGGTGATGAGGAAGGAAGGGCTTACACCTGGCTGGTAGAGGGCTGTAGGGTGAAACTGGATGAACTCCATGTTTTCGATACGGCCCTTTGCGCGGTACACCATTGCCACGCCATCGCCGGTAGCGATGTTGGGATTGGTGGTACTGCGGTATACCTGGCCATTGCCACCGGTAGCCAGCAGCGTTACTTTAGACAGGATCTTTTCTATTTTATTGGTAGCGAGGTTGAGTACATACACCCCGTAGCATTCTATATCGGGCGTGGATTTGGTGACCAGGTAGCCCAGGTGGTGCTGGGTGATGAGATCTACCACGAAGCAATGTGTGACCAGTTCTATATTTGGACGTTGGTGGATGGCCTCCAGCAGCGCGCGTTCAATTTCTTTGCCGGTAACATCCTTGTGGTGGATCACCCTGAAAACGGAGTGCCCGCCTTCGCGGCCGAGAGAGAAATCGCCATCGGCGTTTTTGTCGAAGTTGGCGCCCCATTCAATGATCTCGTTCACTCTTTCCGGCCCTTCGGTTACCACGATCTTTACTATCTGTTCGTTACAGAGCCCGTCGCCCGCGATGAGCGTATCTTCTATATGTTTCTCGAAACTGTCATTCTCCAGGTCATTTACCACCGCAACGCCGCCCTGGGCGTATTTGGTGTTGGTTTCATCCTCCCGGCTTTTTGTGATGACGGTGATCTTTTTATCCGGACACTGTTGTGACACCTTGAGCGCATAAGTGAGCCCTGCAATTCCTGAACCGATGACAAGAAAGTCTGTTTGCTGCATAGTTAGACAAAAGTAAGAATTACCTGCTAATTTTTACCCGGAAGTACTCCGTACTGCCATACACCAGTCCCCATTGCGCAAAACCATAGGTGAGCATCACCAGGATATCGCCACCGGGAAACGGATGATAGAATTTGCCCACTGCTATCATGGCATCTGAAATCACAAATAATATAGCGCCAGCCAGGGAATACCAGCCGGTAGGTTGCCGCCGGAAATGAAAGGCATGCAGTACGCATTGTACCAGGAAGAAAAGAGTGATTGAATACGCGATAACGGGTACGGCTAAACTGCCCAGGTAGGGCAGGAGGAAAAGAATAAAGAGGATAATGACAACAGCGTTGAGGAATATGTACGGATACCGGCACAGCGGTACCGGCAGATTGCTGTATCTTATTTTCAGGAAGAAGATACAATACATCACCTGTGCAATGAAAAAGCTGCCGAGGCCCGGCAGGAAAAGGTTTTCAAACAACAGCAGGTCATCTCCCAGGGAAGAAAAGAATAATGCCAGCAATAAAAAGATACGGAATGAACGGGGCATTTTTACATTGGTATACAACACATACACCGCCAGTAGAATCATCAGCAGCGGCTTGGTGGCATACCGGTATTCCTCCCTGCCAAAGGCAATCAACAGGATATCAGCCAATAGTACAAGAAAGTAAATAACCAAATGCTTTGGGCGGAACATGGAAAGGGATTGTATCAGTAATTTACAAATATTTCTGCTAAGTATTTAACAGGATATAAAACGTAGTGCCATTACCGTTAATGCCCGGACTGATCACTTTCAGCTGTCCGCCATGCATTTGTATGATTTGTTGAGACAGGCTCAGACCAATGCCGGACCCTTTCTTCTTGGTAGTAAAGAAAGGGATGAATATTTTGTTCATGGCGTCTTTATCAATACCAGGGCCGTTGTCTGTAATTTCAATGCATATCTGCTGGATGTTGTTAAGATACAGCTTCATGCTGATGGTCGCTTCCGGCGTATGTTCCAGTGCATCCATTGCATTTTTGACAAGGTTGATCAACACCATTTGCAACTGCGATATATCCGCATGGATCTCCATATTTTCGGCGTCTGTTTCTACGGAGAACCGGATGCCTGCCTGCTTCATATCTGCCTGGAACAGGCTGCTCACGGAGTTTACCAGAGTTCTTACATTAACCGTAGTAAACTGGGGTTGCGGCAGGGTGGTATAATCGCGGTAGGCATTTACAAAGTTCATGATGCCTTTGCTGCGGCTTTCCACTGTTTGCAGGGCTTCACGCAAGTCGGAGATTCCTTCCTGGTGTTGTGCGCCGGGAGCTATATCCAGGTCCACAATTTCCTGCATGGTACCAATCAGCGATACAATGGGCGTTACAGAATTCATGATTTCATGGCGCAATATTTTGGTAAGGTTTTGCCATGCTTCCAGTTCTTTTTTCTGCAGTTCCGAATGGATATTCTGGATGGAAATAAGTTTGATGAGCCGTCCCTGCAAACGTACGGTAGCAGCGTGAATAGACAGTTGTTGTTCCTGCCTTGTGGCATACAGTGTTTTATTGCCCGACGACAATTCCATCAGCAATTCCGACAGGCCCGGATGAACTGTCTTCAGCTCATGGATATTACGCAGCCGGTAGATGCCCATCAGGCGGAATGCCGCGGGGTTAATGAGTTCTATTTTGCCTTCTGCATCAAATGATAATACTCCAATGCTGATGTGCTGCACAATGGTATCGATATATTTCAGGTTAGCTTCTTTCTCTGCCCGGGTTTGCCGGAAGGCCTCCAGTACTTCGTTGAACTGGTGGTTGAGCATACTGAAACTTTTACCGAGTTTATTGTCGGCGCTGAAGCGGATGGAGAAATCTTCGTAGCGGATAGACTCGAGGAACAGGGTGAGTTTACGGTTAATCCGGTTGAGGTAATGATAGATACCGTACAGCTGTATTAATACCAGCGGGATCAGCAGGAATGTGAGTGGCTGCATACTGTGCATGAACAGCCAGATAGCGGCTGTGAGCGTGGCGGCCAGCAGGATAACCCGTAAGCTGATATTAATGCTGAAACGATTCATTGGAGCGCTTTTAGCTATTGGCTTTCAGTGATTATTTAACCGCTGAAAGCCAACGGCTATATGTTATATTTTTCCAGTCTTCTGTAAAGGGCGGCCCTGCTAAGTCCCAGTTCTTTGGCGGCTTCGGTGATGTTGCCGTTGCATTTTTTCATCGCCTGGGAAATGATGTTGCGTTCCATTTCTTCCAGGTTATAGCCGGTGTCCATTGCCTGATCGGCATTGTTGTTACTTTTCACAAACACATCTTTAGGCTGGAGTGTTTTTCCCTGTGAGAGGATCACGGCTCTTTCCAGTGCATGTTGCAGTTCGCGGATATTGCCGGGCCAGTCGTACCGCTGCAGTTGGGTGATGAGTGATTCGTGCATGCTGTTTACCGGGCGTTTATATTTATCGCGGTACAGTTGCAGGAAATGTTCTGCCAGCGGGATGATATCTTCCACGCGTTCACGCAGTGGCGGCAGGTGTATTTCGATGGTATTGATACGATAGAGCAGATCCTGTCTGAACAGGTGTTGCGCAGCCATGTGCGAGATGTTGCGGTTGGTGGCGCATATCAGTCTAACGTCGATGGGTATACTTTTATTGGAACCTACTTTTGTAACCGACCTGTTTTGCAGTACAGTAAGCAGTTTTGCCTGGAAGGGGATGGAGATGTTTCCTATTTCGTCCAGGAAGATGGTACCGCCGTTGGCTTCTTCAAAGCGGCCGGCGCGGTCTTCGCGGGCATCGGTGAAGGCGCCTTTTACGTGGCCGAACAGTTCACTTTCAAAGAGGGTTTCGCTGATGGCGCCGAGGTCTACGCTTACAAAGGGTTTGCTGCTCCGGTTCGACTGTGCATGTATCTGGCGGGCCAGCATATCTTTACCGGTACCATTTTCACCGAGGATGAGGATATTGGCATCCGTGGCGGCTACTTTGGATACGGTATCAAATACGGCCAGCATACCGGGGCTTTTACCGATTACCTGGTTGCCGGGATGATGTACCGCAGCAGGTGGTTTATCCTGTTGGGCTGCACGTTTGTTGTAGGCTGTTTGAATAGTGGCAAGAAGCTTTTCGTTTTCCCAGGGTTTGAGCACAAAATCAACTGCACCGGCCTTGATAGCCCTTACCGCCATTTCCACGTCGCCATAAGCAGTGAATAATACAACGGCCGTTTCTGGTTTTATATCCAGGATCCGATCGAGCCATTCAAAGCCTTCTTTTCCGCTGCTCAGGTCGCGCGTAAAGTTCATATCCAGCAGGATTACATCGTAATCGAAGTTGGATACGAGATAGGGTATTTTTTGCGGATTCTTCTCAAAATCAACCTGTTCGAAATGTCTTTTAAGTAACAGGCGGGCTGCACGTAAAACATCTACATCATCATCAACAATTAAAATCTTTCCTGGTTGCATGGTAGTCATATGCGAATGGTGAATAGGTGACAATATTAAACAAAGATTCTTTCAAACCCACAGCTAATTTCAGGAACTTTTAAAAGTGTCCGATTATGGACACCGCTTGTCCGGCAAAGGACGTTTTTTTAAACCATTTTTCCCTGAAAACGTTGCTGGTAAGCGGTTTTCAGCTTTGGCATGTGGATTGACTTTCTCCGGTCAGCAAACTTTTCGCTAAAAAACATGGACAGAAAATTAGAAAAGAAGTTTTGGAATAAAAAGCGCATCCTGATGATAGGTGGTGGCGCGGCAGTAGCAATGCTGCTGTTGTATACATTGCTTTTTGCGGATCACCGGGCCACCCTGAATGTAGAAAAGGACAAGATCACTATCTCTACAGTAAAGAAAGGAACCTTTGATGTATATATTGCCGTTACCGCTGTGGTAATGCCCCTGAAAACCATCCGCCTGGATGCCATTGAAGGCGGATATGTAAGCCGTAAGTACCTGGATGGAGGTAGTATGGTAAAGGAAGGCGACTCTATCCTGCGGCTGGATAACCAGCACATGATGATGGACTTTGTAAACCATGAAACAGAGATCTACCGTTTACGCAACGAACTGCAGAATACCCGCCTGAGTATCCGCCAGCAGGAATTTACCATGCAGCAAACCATTTCAGATATCGACGCTAAAATAGCCGCTGCACAGGATCTGTACGACCGGAACAAACAACTGGTAGAGGAGAAGATCGTTGCCCGCCAGGAGTTCAACAAAAACAAATTTGAACTGGAAGGACTCCTGCGTCAGAAAGATATCCAGCTGCAATCCCAGAAATACCAGCAGGACAATGCCAAAATGCAGATTACCCAGCTGGAGGGCACCCTGGCCAGAACCCAGCGCAACCTGGACCTGATGCGGGAAAACCTGAACAGCCTGATTGTTCGCGCCCCGGTATCCGGACAGCTCTCTTCCATCGACGTGGAAGTTGGTTCCAGCATCACCGCCGGCCAGAATATTGGCCAGATCGATGACCTAAACGGATTTAAATTACGCGCCGATATAGACGAACACTATGTTTCACAGGTATTTGCCGGGTTGAAAGCCACCTTTGAGTTCGATGGCAAATCTTACGAAATGCTGGTTACAAAGGTATATCCCGAAGTAAAAAGCGGCCGTTTCCAGGCCGATATGACCTTTGAAAAAAATACGCCGGAAGGCATCCGCCGTGGACAATCCTCTCCTATCCGCCTTGTATTGGGTAAGTCCGCAGAAGCCATCCTTTTACCGCTCGGCGGATTTTTCTCCGACACCGGTGGTAACTGGGTATATGTAGTGGATAAAAGCGGCAACCGCGCAGTAAAACGTAATATTTCGCTGGGCCGCAAAAATCCGCTATATTTTGAAGTACTGGAGGGCCTGCAGCCAGGCGACCAGGTGATCACTTCCTCTTATGAGAATTTCGGTAACAAAGATGTTTTATCCTTTTAGTTCATCCATTTTTTTATATAAACTAGCATTTAAAATAAATAACACTTATGATACGCACTGTTAACTTACAGAAGCTGTTTACAACAGAAGAGGTAGAAACCACTGCTCTCAATGGTATTAACATGGAAGTGCAGGATGGAGAATTTGTAGCGATCATGGGGCCCTCCGGTTGCGGCAAATCCACTTTGCTGAACATATTGGGTCTGCTGGATAACCCCAGCGATGGCGAGTATCACTTCTGGGATAAGGAAGTAGCGCGTATGAGTGAAAGACAAAGAGCACAGCTCCGCAAAGGTTCCATTGGTTTCGTGTTCCAGAGCTTTAACCTCATTGATGAGCTGACCGTTTTCGAGAATGTGGAATTGCCCCTGCTCTATCTGAAAGTTCCCGCCGCTGAAAGAAAAGTGAAGGTAGAAGAGGTGCTGGAACGCATGAACATTATGCACCGCCGCAACCACTTCCCGCAGCAGCTGTCCGGTGGTCAGCAACAAAGGGTAGCCATTGCCCGCGCCGTGGTAGCCAAGCCCAACCTGATACTGGCGGATGAGCCCACCGGTAACCTGGACTCTACCAACGGGGAAGAAGTAATGAAGTTGTTGCAGGAGCTGAACAACTCCGGTACCACCCTGATCATGGTAACACACTCCCCATATGATGCCGGGTTTGCACACCGTATTATCAACCTGTTTGATGGACGCGTGGTGACAGAGAATATCAAGGAGCAGTTTCATGTGTGATTTTTTCCGCCATTCTAAAACCACATCATGATGTTTCGGAACTATTTCAAAATTGCTGTCCGCCATTTGCAGCGCCATAAGTTCATTACGGTGATCAACATCTCCGGGCTGGCTGTGGGCATGGCCTGTTGTATACTGATTACGCTGTATGTGCGCGATGAGCTGGGTTTTGACAGGTTCCACCGTAATGCAGATAACCTTTATCGCGTTACAACTCAAAGCACCCGCCCAACCGGTAATACAGAGTACGGCGCCGCTACCCAGTTTCCCATTGGCCCCAATCTGAAAAAAGATATCAGCAGTATAAAAGAATCCGTGCGCATTTTCGCACCGGGGAGTACGCTTTATACTGCGGGAGATAAAAGAATCTGGGAAGAAAATACGGCCTTTGCCGATGAGCCTTTCTTCCGGGTATTCAATTTTCCTTTGCTGGAAGGAAATCCTGCTACTGTTTTAAAAGAACCTTATTCCATTGTATTAACCGAATCTGCTGCAAAAAAATACTTCGGAAATGAATCGCCCATTGGTAAACTGATAAAGGTAGGGAATGGCTACAGCTGCGCGGTAACCGGCGTGGCAAAGGACTTTCCGGCTAATACAGATCTTCGCATGACGATGATCATGTCGTTTTCCACAATGCTTAAAGAAGGATTAAAAGCGGGAAACGACGTGGAAAACCAGTGGTTCATGTTCGGCAACAATGTTACCTATGTGCAGCTGGCCGATCATACAGATCCTGATAAACTCACCAAAGAATTAAAAGCTTTTGTATCCACTCATATTGGTGGAATATTGAAGCGGCATAATATACAGTTTGCACTGGAATTACAACCTATTCAAAATGTACACCTGCACCCGGAAGGCGACAAAGGAGTGGATAATTCTCCGTTGATCTGGTTATACATTGCTATAGCCGTTTTCCTGATCCTGATTGCCTGTATCAACTTTATGAACCTCACCACTGCACGGGCCCATGAAAGAGCAAAGGAAGTAGGATTACGTAAAGTGTTGGGCGCTGAAAGAAAGAGCCTTGTCATGCAATTTCTCACAGAATCACTGGTGATCAGTATCATTTCTTTTGTGCTGGCTATTTTGCTGGTGGGCTTGGTAATGCCGCTGTTTAATACCATTACAGGTAAAGAACTGTTATTACTTTCTTCCGCAGATAGTTTTTTATATGCTGGTTTATTATTGCTGGTACTGGTTGTTGGCCTGGTAGCCGGCAGCTATCCTGCGCTTTACCTGTCTGGTTTGATACCGGTACGCGTATTGAAAGGCAATTTTATTACTTCCGGTTCCCGTGTGCTGATACGTCGTGGATTGGTAGTGGCGCAATTTGCGGTAGCCGTAGCGCTGATCATTTCCACGGTAGTGGTATTTTCCCAGCTTCGTTACTGGCAAACAAAGAACCTCGGATTCGACAAAGAGCACCTCGTAAATATATACCTGTCCGGCGTGGATGGCAGCGCTAAAGTTGCACTGCTGAAATCTTCTTTCTTAAACCAGTCGGGTGTGCAGCAGGCTTCCATGCATAACTTTTTAATGGGCAGTGGCGTGTTTAATAATAACCCGGTAGTACGTGAGGGTGAAGATGACAAAGAAGGTTTCGTAGCGGGGATCATTCAATCGGATTTTGACCTGCTTAAAACAACCGGTATCAAACTGGTATCCGGACGTGATTTTAACCCGGCGCTGGCCACTGATTCGTCTGATGCCTATATCATAAACCAGGCCGCCGCACGGCAGTTTGGATTTAAAGATGATGCCGTGGGTAAACGGATTGAATGGCGACCAGGCTATATGAGCAGGCACGGCACCATTATAGGAGTAGTGGAAGATTTTAACCTCCGCTCACTGCAATCGGCGGTAGATCCTATCATTTACATGGTAAGGCAGGAAGAGGTAGCTATCATTACACTGCGGCTTGCCGCCGGCGATCAGAAGGCGGTATTAAAACGCGTGGAAGCCGCATGGAACAGCATCGTCCCGGATGTACCATTTAATTTCACCTTTGTGGAAGCTGATATACAGTCGAAGTATGCCTCTGAACGTACACTGGGCAAATTATTCGGTATCTTCTCCGGCCTCGCCATCTTTATAGCCTGTATGGGCCTGCTGGGGTTGTCTATGCTTATTTCCCGGCAGCGTACCAAAGAGATCGGCATCCGCAAAGTGCTGGGTGCTTCTGTTGCCAATATTTCATTGTTGTTATCGAAAGACTTTCTCAAACTGGTTTTGATAGGTATCTGCATTGCTTCTCCCATAGCCTGGTACGGTATGGAAAAATGGCTGCAGAACTTTGCTTTCCGGGTACACGTTGAGTGGTGGGTGTTTTTACTCACTGCCGTTGTGGTAGTGCTGATAGCATTGTGTACCGTCAGCTTGCAATCTGTAAGAGCGGCATTAATGAATCCGGTTAAATCACTTAGATCTGAATAAACATGATTAAGAACTATTTCCGCATTGCCTGGAGGAGTCTGAAAAGAAGCCGGTTTTTCGCTGCCGTGAATATCGCGGGGCTGGCCTTTGGCATGGCGGTGTGCATGTTTATTCTCTGCTGGGTACTGGATGAATACAGTATTGATAAGTTCCATTCAAACGGGAAGAATATTTACCGGCTGCAGGCGAATGTCGACTGGGGTGGTATACGTACCATGACGGCTACACCTGTTGTACTGGCAGATGATCTGAAAGATAATTTCCCGGAGATAACGGCGAACGTGAAAGTGCGCACGACTTATAGCAATATGTTGTTTAAAACCGCGCAGAAATCCGGTCTGGAAAAAAATTATATATACGCCACGTCTAACCTGCTGGAAGAGATGGATTTTCCGGTAGTAGCCGGAGATAAACATTCCGCGCTGACGCAACCCAAATCCATTGTACTGACTGAATCATTTGCAAAAAAATATTACGGTACCACCGACCTGGTAGGAAAGATCATTAACGTGGAAAAGAACAGTGCATTACAGGTAACGGCTATCGTGAAAGATGTACCCGCTGCGTCATCCATTCAGTTTGACTTTATCCTGCCCTTTGCGCTTACCCTGCAGCAAGATCCCTGGCTACTGAAACCAGGTAGTTATAGCATTTATAATTACATGGTGATAAAACCCGGTACGGATATTTCCCGTCTCACTGCAAAGATGCAGCAACACTACGCTAAACTTAACCCCGGCAATAAGAACGACGTATGGCTGCAACCTTTCCTGGACATCTATCTGCATGAAAAATATGAAAATGGAAAAGTAGCCGGCGGAAGAATTGAATATGTGCGTTTGTTTTTTATTACGGCACTTATTGTACTCGCTATAGCCTGTATCAACTTCATGAACCTATCCACGGCACAGGCTTCCAAAAGAGCCCGGGAAGTAGGTGTACGTAAATCAATGGGTGCCTCCAGGCTTTCACTGATGCTGCAGTTTACCGGGGAAGCGATCCTGATGTGCGCTATTGCAGCCGTTACTGCGGCAGCAATAGTATACCTGCTGATGCCGGCGTTCAATAACTTTACAGGCAAACATATCACGTTTACGTTGCCTGTTACCCTTAAATACCTGTTAGGGATACTGGGTGTAATACTGGTGACCGGCTTGCTGGCTGGCAGTTACCCTGCTTTTGTATTGTCGCGTTTCCTGCCGGTGAAGGTATTGAAAGGTGACCTGAGCAGCGGCAGCGGCGCTTCCCTGTTCCGGAAAAACCTGGTGGTGCTGCAGTTTGTACTCTCTTTCATTTTTATTGTGAGCAGCGTAGTGATCTACAACCAGATGCAGTATATCTACCACCGTAACCTGGGGGTTGACAAGGAAAATGTAATGTATATAGAGCTGGATGAGGGCTTTTCGGCTAACCAGAACGCTATTGAGCAATCGCTGGCGCAGCTGCCGCAGGTAAAGTCGTTTACCTACAACAGTTTCCTGCCACTGTCTATTAGCGGTACAAGTGCCGACCTGGGCTGGGAAGGAAAACCCGATAAGCTGATTGTGAATACCGCGCCGCAACAGGTGGGATACGATTATGTTTCCACTATGGGAATGACGATGAAGGAAGGCCGCGATTTCTCCCGTGATTTTGCTTCAGACTCCGGCGCTTATATCATCAATGAAACAGCCGCCCGTGTAATGGGCATGAAACACCCGTTAGGAAAACAGATCAGTTTCTGGAAAGGAAAAGGAACAATTATCGGCGTGGTAAAGGATTATCATTTTGCTTCTATGCGGGAAAATATTTCATCGATGGTGATGATGCTGGAACCGAAGGATAACGGTTATATGATGATCCGCCTGGCAAAGGGAGAGGTATCCAGCCAGGTGGCCGCTGTGGAAAAAGTGTTCAATACACTGAACGCCGGCTACCCGGTAGATTACCATTTCCTTGATGAAACTTTTGATAACATGTACAGGTCGGAAACGATGTTGCGTAAACTGGCGCAGGTATTTGCGGTGGTAGCGGTCCTGATTTCCTGCCTGGGGTTATTTGGATTATCCGTTTTTACTGCCGAGCAGCGCAAAAAGGAAATTGGTATCCGCAAAGTTTTGGGCGCTTCTGTAATGAACGTTACCCGTTTGCTTTCAAAAGAATTCCTGACCCTGGTGATCATTGGTATCTTACTGGCCACGCCTATCAGCTGGTACATGATGAATAACTGGTTATCCGGGTTTGCGTATCATACAAATTTATCTGCCTGGATCTTTATCATTGCCGGTGTGCTGGCAGTGGTGATAGCGCTGGCAACGGTAAGTTTCCAGTCGGTGAAGGCCGCTATGGCCAATCCTGTAAAATCTTTAAAAGCCGAATAATTTTATGTTCAAGCGTTATATCGTCATAGCATTCAGAAATCTGCAGCGGCAAAGGTTGTTTACCTTTATCAACATAGCCGGGCTGGCGGTGAGTATGACGGTATGCCTGATCGTATTGATCTCCGTCAGGGAAAATTTCAGTTACGATAATTTTCATCCTGCTGCTTCGCGCACCTGGAGAATCACTACCCATGCACAAACGCCGGATGGAAGAAAATATCATATGGCCAGTGTGCCCTTGCCAATGGGTACAGCGTTGAAAAATAATTATGCTGCCGTTGAAAATGAGGCTACTTTATATGGTGTTTTGAATGGAGAAGGGAAAATAGATAAGAAGAAGATCTATATCAGCGGGGCATTTGCCACGCCTTCCTTTTTTGAGGTGTTTGGCTTTAAACTGGCCGCAGGTGATCCCCGCACAGCGTTAGTTACTCCCAACAGCATAGTCCTTACGGCAGAAACGGCCCAACGCTTTTTTGGCACCAATGATCCGATGGGAAAAGTAATCCAGTTCGATCGCTTTGGCAGCTTTATCGTTAGCGGGGTAATGGAACCTGCACCCTCCAAATCACATATCGATTACGAAGCCTTTGCGGCGATGTCGTCTGTGCCTTTACTGGAACAAAGTAAAGTATTGCCGGACAAACTGAATAACTGGGACCAGGTACAAAGCAGCTATACCTATGTGGTGATGCGCCGCGGCGAAAAGTTATCGGCATTGGAATCTGCCCTGAAAGACCAGGCCCACCGCTACGACGGACTGGTACAGAAAGGGCAGGGCAGCATGGCTTTTGAGCCACAGGCGCTTAGCAAAATCACACCATCGCAGGAGCTGGTGGACGACATCGGCGGTACGCCGCCCTGGGGCAAAATACTGGCGGAAATAGGCGTGGCCCTGGGCCTGATTATCTGCGCCTGTTTTAACTACACCAATTTATCCATTGTGCGTTCTTTACAGCGGGCCAAAGAAGTAGGCGTGCGGAAAGTAAATGGCGCGCAACGCTGGCAGATATTTTTACAGTTTATTACGGAATCTGTGATCATGTGTATATTATCGCTGATCATGGCGGTTTTATTGCTGTTGCTGATGCAGTCCACGCATTTCAGGGGCTTACCGGTTCCCGACAATAATCTGCTGGAGCCCCGGTTGCTTATGCTATTCCTTTTGTTCAGCATCGTCATTGGTATAGTGGCAGGCGCTGTTCCCGCATGGGCCCTATCTGCCTTTCAGCCGGCTAAGGTATTAAAGAACCTCATCGATATTAAACTGTTTGGCGGACTGGGATTAAGAAAAACACTCATCGTCATCCAGTTTTCCCTGTCGTTAACCGCCATTATCTTCCTGGTAACAGTGTATCGGCAATTCCATTATAAAGCCATTAAGGACATGGGCTTCTATCGTAAAGATATCCTGAATGTACCGCTGGCGGATGCGGATTTCCAACGGATGAAGGAGCGGATGCTGCAATTGAAGGATGTGGGAACAGCCACTGCCAGTTCCGGAACATTAGGAATGCCAAGACATTGTAACTTTTGCGTTATCCGCACTGGTGAGAGCAAGGATAGAATGGAATTTGGTTACTACGCCGGGGATGCGGACTTCCTCAAAGTAATGCACCTGAGATTGCTGGCTGGCACTACTTTCCCCGAATCCGCTTCTGCTGAAAAAGAACAATATATTATTATCAACGAAAAGGCGGTCAGCGTAATGGGTATAAAATCTCCTGCAGACGCTATCGGAAGAACCTTGTTCCTGTCCGATTCCCTGCCTGTAAGTATCATTGGCGTAGTAAAAGATTTCAACTTCCAGCCGATAGAGGTAAATATCCGCCCGATGGCGATCCGTTTTGTGCCTGCCGAATTCCATCAGCTGCAGTTAGCAATGCTGAAAGGAGATAAAGAACAGCAGGTGGCAGACGTGAAGAAAATATGGACCGCTATGCATCCCGGGGAAATATTTACCTCGGAATGGATGGATGAGCAGCTAGGTAGCCGCGACGGAAGAGAGGTGGTTTCCATGCTGGGTTTCCTGGTGTTCATTACCACTTTGATAGCTGCATTAGGACTGCTGGGCATTGTAGCCTATACCTCTTTTACCCGCAGAAAAGAAATCGCTATCCGCAAAGTACTGGGCGCCAGTGCGGCAGGGCTGTTAATGCTTTTGTCTAAAAACTACATAAAGTTAATCGTCATAGCGGGATGTATTGCCCTGCCACTGGGATATATCAGTAGCCTGCTTTTCCTGCAGATATTTGCTTACCGGGTAAGCACGGGCATTTTGGCAATGCTGGGAAGCTTTTTATTCCTGGTATTCCTGGCACTGGTCACCATTTTTTCACAAACCTGGAGAGCTATTGAAGTGAATCCGGCAGATAACCTGAGAAACGATTGACTATGCTACTATTCAATTACATAAAATTTGCCGTGAAAGCCGCCATCAGGAACCCGGTAAACGCATTAAAGATAGAATAACAAGTGAACAGCAAATCAGAGTGTGTGTCTACACGCCCTGCTTTTATTTTTTATCACTTTAAATATAGCCGTATGTTAAAGAGTTACTTAAAGATTGCCTGGAGAAATTTGCGGAAACAAAAAGTGTTCGCCGCCGTTAACATTGTGGGAATGAGTACCGCATTGTGTGCCGCATTACTTTTGTCTCTTACTGCATACCGGGAATGGACCTACGATAATTTTCATGAGAATGGGAAAGATATATACCAGCTGATTGGTATTGAAGACACCGGCGGCCAGGTGAAAACAGGTTCCAGTATGTCGAAACCACTGGCAGTGGCTTTGCAGAAAGAGGTGCCGGGCGTAAAAGGTATCACGTTTATAGCCGGGTATAATGTGCCGGTAAGATATGGCGCCAATCATTACTACCTGGGTGCGCAAATGGTAGACAAGGATTTTTTGAAGATGTTTACCTTCCCGGTGATTAAGGGAGATAAGAATAGTGCATTACAGCAGCTGAACCAGGTAGTGCTCACAAAGCGCGCTTCGGGGATCCTGTTTAAAGATACCGATGGGGTAGGCAAAACTGTGGAACTGAACCTGAATGGTAAATGGCAGCCTTTCATTGTAAGCGCAATAGCCGCCGATATTCCCGATAACTCAGGGATGTATTTCGAGTTGCTCACACGGTTTGAAAATGAACCCGAATATAATACCACCAAAAACGATTGGAGCGCATCAAATTTTCCTTTGTTTGTTCAGCTGGAACCGGGCGTTAGTAAAACTTCTTTCGAGAAAAATATGAACGTGGTGGTGAACAAATATTATAAAGGGAAGATAGAAGACCTGCAAAAGAACGCAGGGGGCGTTAAAAACGTATTTTACCTGAAAGGACTTCCGCTGAAAGATTTCCACCTGGACGCAGACAGCTCTTTTTACAGTGGCCTGAATAAATTTTATCCCTGGCTGATGATCATCCTTGCTACGCTGATTATCGGTATTGCCGCTATCAACTTTATCAATCTCTCTATAGCCAGATCCTTTGCCCGCAGTGGTGAAATAGGTTTGCGGAAATCCCTCGGTGCGCAGAATGGTCAACTGCTGCTGCAGTTCTGGGCAGAAGCGTTCCTGTTGTGCTGCTTTGCGTTGGTACTGAGCCTGGGTCTGATGATCCTCCTGCTGCCTTATTACAACCAGGTGTTCGGACATCATATTGCGCTGAGTGTATTCCGTAATATATGGGTAGTAACCGGCACTGTTGCCGGCTTCTTCCTGATCACGTTACTGGCGGGTGGTTACCCGGCCTGGAAAGTAGCGCGGCTCAATATCCTGCAGGTGCTGAAAGGCAAGCTGGGTATGGGTAAAAGCAGTGGAGTCCGCAACGGGCTTATTGTTGTACAGTTTATGGTGGCAGTAGTACTGATCAGTTGCACGTCCATCATCTGGCAACAACTTAATTTCATACAGTCGGCCCCGTTAGGATATAATTCTTCCCAGGTGATCAGTATCCCGCTTGATAATGCCACGCCTTCAGATATCACTACCATGAAAAACAGGCTCGCCGAAATGGGTGAGGTAAGAAGCGTGAGCGGCAGCATGTTAAACCTCGGCATGGGAAAAGACGGCTCTTCCGGTAACTGGACCCGGGGCTTCATGTATAAAGACCGCCACGTTTCCACGCAATGTCTCGCAGTAGATTACGACTACGCCAAAACGCTGGACCTCAAAATATTATCCGGCCGCGATTTCTCCCGGGAATACGGAACAGACAGCAGTGCCGTAGTAATCAATGAACTGATGGCGAAGCAACTGGGCGTAACAGACCCGGTAGGCATAACTTTCCGGATGAGCGACGATGAGCCGCCGGTACATGTGATTGGCATGGTAAAGGATTATCACTTTGAATCGTTACACAAGAAAATTGATCCGCTGGTGATGATCATGAACGCTCCCCTGAACTATATCTTCGTAAAAGTGGAAACCCACAACCCGGTAGCCTCACTGAAAAAGATCACCACGCTCTGGAAAGGCATTAATGAACTGGCAGAAAGCGATCCTTCTTTCCTCGATGAAAATGCACAACGGTTATACAGACAGGAACAACGGTTTTCAAAGATATTTATGAGTGGCGCTGTTCTCGCCGTGATCATTTCCTGCATGGGATTATTTGCAATTGCCGTGCTGGTGATGGCGCACCGTAAAAAAGAAATCGGTATCCGCAAAGTATTGGGAGCATCTGTGAGCGGTATAGTGCTGTTGTTGTCGAAAGATTTTCTCCGCCTGGTACTTGTGGCAGTATTGATAGCCACCCCGGCAGCCTGGTATTTCATGCACCGCTGGCTGGAAGGGTTTGAATACCATACCACCATTCATTGGTGGGTATTCGGGGTAGCAGGGCTGCTGGCGGTATGCATTGCTTTTTTAACCGTGAGCTTGCAGTCGGTGAAAGCAGCGCTGGCAAACCCCGTAAACAGTTTAACCAGGGATTAACGTTAAAATATCACCTATGATGTGGCGCAATTACTTGAAAACGGCCGTAAGAAATCTGATGAAACGCAAGTTGTATTCGGCGATCAATATCACCGGGCTTTCTGCGGGCATTGCCTGTTTCATACTGCTTGCGCTGTACCTCCGGAACGAATGGACGTATGATCAGTTCCACGCGCATGCGGCGGAGTTGTACCGTATCCGTCTCGACTATGGCGAAAAGGACCAGCCGGTGACTCACACCGCCCTCACGCCGGGCGGACTGGCGCCGGTGATGAAAGATTTCCCGGAAGTGAAATACATCTCCAGGGTTTATCCTTCGGCTACCACGGTGGCCTACGGGGATAAGGTAATGAACGAGAATAGCTTTCTTTACGCAGATCCCGCTTTTTTCAACATGTTTTCTTTCCCGCTGATAGCGGGAAATGCAGCTACTGTGTTGAGTGGCCCCAATATGATAGTGCTGTCTGAAACGATGGCCAGGAAGTACTTTGGAACTACTGATATAGTAGGTAAAACGCTAAAGATTAATAACAGAAAGGAATACCAGGTAACCGGTGTGGCAATAGATCCTCCTGCGAACACCCACCTGAAGTTTGACTTTATAGCCAGCTATGCTTCGCTGGGTAAAAACGATACCTGGAATTCGGCGAATGATTATACGTACATACAACTGGCAAGCAACACTACTGCCAGCGCGCTGCAAGGCAGGTTAACCAACCTGGTAAAAGAACAGATGGGCAATGCTACCAGGAGTGGCGTTACGTTTGGTTTTGTGCCGGAATCTGTACCCGGTATCCATCTCCATTCTATCTCCCTTAATTCAACAGAACCAGGCGGGGATATCCGCTATAATTATATTCTCACCATCATCGCAGCGTTGTTGTTGCTGATTGCGTGCATCAACTTTATGAACCTGGCCACGGCCCGTTCTGCGGAAAGAGGCCGCGAAATCGGTGTGCGGAAAGCCCTGGGCGCAGTACGCGGACAGCTGTTCTGGCAGTTCATTGCAGAGTCTACGCTGATCTCCTTTTGCGCGATGGTACTGGGAATAATGATTGCTTTGGTACTGCTGCCGGCATTTAACAACATGGCCGGTACTACCCTGAAGCTCGGACTGGGCAGCTACCACATCTACCTATGGCTGGCCGGTATTTTTCTTTGTACTACTTTTTTTGCAGGTACTTATCCGGCCCTGTTCCTGTCGGGCTTCCGGCCGGTACAGGTATTAAAGGGAAGGGTGATGCATGGTTCGGGCGGCAGCATCCGTAAAAGCCTGGTAGTGTTTCAGTTTGCGGCTTCGGTGTTTTTTATTATCTGCACACTGGTGGTGAGCAACCAGCTGAAATATATCCAGCATAAGAAAATAGGACTGGACAGGTCGCAGGTATTGGTGCTGTCGGGAGAAAACTTTAACCGGCAGATGCTGGAAACGTTTAAAGGCAGGCTGTTGCAACAATCAGGTGTAAAATACGTAAGCGCATCCTACGACTCACCGGTATCGGTAGGTGGTGGATATACGATTGGCAACCTGGAAGGAAAACCGGCGGACTATAGCATGAATATTACCGCTATCCCTGTAGAGAAAGATTACCTGCAAACAATGGGGATTTCATTGCTGGCCGGCGCAAACTTAACCAATGCAGATATACAGGATGTTTTAAAAGAAGATAAAGACCGGGTATACCACTTCTTTCTCAACGAAACCGCGGTAAAGCAACTGGGCTGGACAGCCGAAACCGCAACAGGAAAGCGGATGGTGATGAATGGCCGCGCCGGAACAATTAAAGGCGTGATGAAAGATTTTCACTTTGCTTCTATGAAAAGCAAAATAGAACCCATCGTTGTTTTCCCGGAATATGAATGGTTTGGGGAAATCCTCGTTAAAATTTCCGGGGATAACCAGCAACAGGTAATAGCGGGAATAGAACGCATCTGGAAAGATTATCTGCCCGCAGTGCCTTTCGCGTATCATTTTATGGACGAAGACTTTAACGGATTATATAAATCGGAATTCAGAACCGGTACCATTTTATCAACCTTTTCTATCGTTATTATCCTTGTTTCTTGTCTTGGTTTACTGGGACTGGCTGCGTTTACCGCAGAACAACGTACCCGCGAAGTGGGCATCCGCAAGGTGTTGGGCGCATCCGCCACCAGTGTGGTGGCCTTGCTGTCGAAAGATTTTATTAAGCTGGTGCTGATATCGCTTTGTATCGCGTCCCCGTTTGCCTGGTATGCCATGCATCAATGGCTGGAAGGCTTTGCTTATCATACCCGTTTACATGCAGGTACTTTCCTGCTGGCAGGTGCTATCGCTATTGTAATAGCCTTGCTCACGGTGAGTTTACAGTCGGTAAAAGCAGCATTAATGAACCCGGTTAAAAGTCTGAGATCAGAATAAACACTTGTATCATGCTAAAGAATTTTCTACTGGTATCTTTCAGAAACATCTGGCGCAACAAAGCCTTCTCCATAATCAATATCATGGGGCTGGTAGTAGGCATCAGCGCGGCATTGATGGTGTACCTGGTGGTACATTATGAAAACAGTTTCGACCGGTTTGAAAAGGATGGCGACCATATTTACCGGGTGGTGACGGAAATTGATTTCAACGGCGATATCATTAAAAATTCGGGCATTGCCGCGCCGGTAGCGGGCATGGTGGCAAATTATATTCCTGCCGCCGAAACAGTAGCGCCGTTTTTTGAGAATGACATCACCGGCAGGATTACCGTTAACGGAAAGGATTTTAAGAACGGAAAGGATATTATTTATGCAGATAAAAATTACTTCAGCCTTATCCCGCATCAGTGGTTGGCAGGATCTCCTGAAACCTCGCTGCGGCAACCTTTTAAAGTGGTGTTAACCTCGGAGAGGGCAGCGGCTTATTTCCCGGGGTTATCTGCGGAGGCAATACTGGGAAAGGAAATTATTTATGACGATACTATTCGTACAACCGTAAGCGGTATAGTGGCCAATCTGCAGCATCCTACTGATTTTGCCAACAAAGAATTCATTTCGCTGGCTACGCTGCAGAGCAACGGGTTAAAAGAAATGTATAGCCTCGACCAGTGGAATAGTGTGAATGCCAGTTCACAGCTACTCGTAAAACTAAATGCATCGGCCAATGTACCGAAAGTAACTGCGCAGCTCACAAAACTGAAAGATGAGCACCGGGTAGATGATTATACCAAAACCACCCTGCATTTGCAGGCGCTGCGCGATATTCATTTCAATAAAGATTATACGGCACAGGGCCGGCCGGCCAGCTTAACCCGGTTATATGCGCTGGGTGGCGTAGCATTGGCGTTGTTGCTGTTGGCGGGGATCAACTTTATTAATCTTACTACCGCCCAGGCCGCCCGCAGGGCCAGGGAAACCGGTATCCGCAAATCGCTGGGAAGCAGTTTCCCGCAGCTGATCACCCAATTCCTCAGTGAAACGTTGCTGCTTACTTTGCTGGCATGCATCCTGTCTGCATTGATCACGCCTTTGCTGATAGTGTCATTCCACTCTTTTTTACCCGTTGGTTTAACGGCGATGGCCCTGTACAGCTGGCAAACAGCGCTGTTCCTGGCCGGACTGTGTATCGCCATTACGCTGCTGGCAGGTATTTACCCGGCAATGGTGCTGGCCAGGTTTGAGCCGGTAGCGGTATTAAAAACACAGGTGCAGTCGGCCGCAGGAAAATTATGGCTGCGTAAAACCTTAACGGTTTCGCAGTTCGTGGTAGCGCAGGTGTTTATCATAGCTACCATCATCGTGAGCAAACAGGTGCACTTTTCGCTGAGCCGCGATCCCGGCTTCCGGAAAGATGCCGTGGTAACGGTACGTACTCCTTTTCGCGGCGATGGCGCCAGTCAGCGTAACACCCTTCAGGAAAAATGGTCGGCCATTCCGGAAATTGCGATGGTAAGCCAGGGAGGAATGCCGCCTTTATTCAGGGGCTTTATAAGCAGCACCTTCCGGTATCATAAAGGAGATAAAGAGATTAACAAGAATGTGGAGATCCGGTATGGCGACAGTGCCTATGCAAAACTGTATGACCTGAAATTTGTGGCGGGCAGAAACCTGCGTACCAGCGATACTATTGCAGAATGGGTGTTAAATGAAAAGGCGGTAACTGCGCTGGGATTCCGTAATCCGCAGGATGTGATCGGAGAGATGGTGCAGAACCACCCGGTAGTAGGTGTGATAAAAAACTTTTACACCAGCAGCACCCGTAAGGAAATACCCGCACTAGCCATCGCCAGTGATGCATCAAGACAACACCGCAACATGCACGTGCTTTTGCGGGCCCCCGGCGAAAACAGTATCGTCTGGAAGCACGCACTTGAAAAGATGGAGAAAGCCTGGAAGGAAGTGTACCCACGGGAAACCTTCAGCTATAATTTTCTTGATAAAAGTATAGAAGCTTTATATGAAGAAGAACGACGTACAGGGCAGCTCTTAAACTGGTGTGCGGGACTGGCATTCTTTATCAGCGCGCTGGGGTTATTGGGGTTGGTTATTTTTACCACTAACCAGCGCACCCGGGAAATTGGTATCCGTAAAGTATTGGGCGCTTCTGTATGGCAGATGGTGACCCTGCTCACCAGCGACTTTATGAAGCTGGTAGGTATTGCTTTCGTATTGGCTATTCCGTTGTCGTGGTGGGCCATGCAGCATTGGTTGTCGTCCTATGCTTACCGCACGCCGCTCAGCTGGTGGGTGTTTGCCGCCGGCGGTGGGTTGATGGCTATACTGGCATTGGCTACTATGAGTATAAAAACGATCCGGGCGGCTTTGAGTAACCCGGTCAACGCACTAAAATCTGAATAACCGGAGCAGCTACTTTTAATTATATTGCTGAGCCGATATGCAGAAAATATCAATGTAAATTAAAAAACAAATTACCGATCATGATACAATTGCAGAAAATTTCCAGGCATTACCCGGTAGGATTCGGAAAAAATTACATCCTGAAAGATATTGACCTCACGATCAATGAAGGCGAGTTTGTATCTATTATGGGACCTTCCGGTTCAGGGAAATCCACCTTACTGCATATTTTGGGTTTACTGGAAGAACCATCCGAAGGACAGTACTTATTTGAGGGAGAGCGTGTAGACAAGATGAACGAGAAAAAACGGACCCAATTGCACAGGGGCTCCATTGGATTTGTGTTCCAGGCATATCACCTGATAGATGAGTTAACCGTGTACGAAAATATTGAAACGCCGTTACTGTATAAGAATATACCTGCTTCAGAAAGAAAAAGCCGGGTGGCAGATGTGCTGGACCGCTTTAACATGGTGGCCAAAAAAGATCTGTTCCCCAACCAGTTATCCGGCGGACAGCAACAGCTGGTAGGTATTGCCCGCGCTATTGTAGCGGAACCCCGGGTGATCCTGGCCGACGAACCCACCGGTAACCTGCATTCCGATCAGGCAAAGGTGATCATGCAGTTGTTTAAACACCTGAACGAACAGGATAAAATTACAATTGTGCAGGTAACCCACTCAGACGTGAATGCCACCTATGGCAACCGCGTTATCCAGATCCGCGATGGACATATTCAACCATAATAAAGGCGGATCAGTTTTAAGAATTCTGTAAAAAAAAGATTATGTTGTACGCTCAATTAGTGAGGTATACTGCCATACCTACTAAATTTTTGCCTTCTATCAAGAAGGGTGGAAAAGTATCATCACAATTATTATATTTTTGGAATGTTATGAGAATATCCCGAATAGCAGGAGCAATCCTGATTTTATTGTTTGCTAACATAACATCCGCTGATGCGCAGGATACGTGGAGTTTACAACGTTGTGTGGATTATGCACTGCAAAATAACCTGACGGTTAAACAACAGGAAGTACAGAAACGCCTGGCAGATCTCACTTTACAGCAAAGCCGCCTGCAAATGATCCCTGGTTTCAGCGGATCAGTATCAGGAGGGTATACTGATGGTAGAAGTGCCAGCCTGGGAGACAACCAGTATGTTAACCAAACCGTGTTTAACTCCAGCGGTAACCTGAATATGCAGGCGAACCTTTTCAGCTGGTTTTATCAGCAAAAAACAATTGCCGCGAACAAACTGGATGCACAGGCTAACAGTTTCCTGCTGGAAAAAGCAAGGAACGACCTCGCTTTTAACGTAGCCACCGCCTTCCTGCAGATACTGCTCAATATCCAAACGGAGAAAGTAAACGAAGAAAACGTACGCCTTACCAACTCCAACCTGGATAACACCAAGAAACTGGTGATCGCGGGCTCCGTACCGGAAAGCAACCAGGCCGACCTCGAAGCGCAGCTGGCGCTGGACAGCAGCAACCTGGTTACCGCCCAGAATAATGTGACCCTGGCTATTCTCCAGATGAAGGCATACCTCAACCTCGGATTTGAAATTCCTTTTAAACCGGATGTACCGGAAAATATTTCTTCCCTGCCATTAGCTGCCTTGCAGGAAATGGCGCCGGAAATGGTGTACAGCGCCGCTTTAACCAACTATCCGCTGGTAAAATCGGACGAACTGAAGATCAAAAGCGCTACCAAAGCGTACCAGGCGGCCAAAGCGCAGCTGTATCCCAACCTGAGCATCGGGGGCGGCCTTAGTACTTACTACGCCAATAACTATTATGAAGATATTGCGCAAACGAAAGTGCTGCCGTTTCATGACCAGATCAGCAATACCTACAGGAAAAATCTTGGGTTAACACTTAACATTCCTATTTTTAATGGCTGGCAGCAACGTACTACCGTAGCCAAAGCCAAAGTAAATATATATAGCCAGGAGCTGATCCGTGACCTGGATCACCAAAAGCTCAGACAGGATATTTATACCGCCCATGCCAATGCAGTAGCTGCTTTACAGAAATATAACGCATCTGCCACAGGGGTAATGGCGGCCCAGAAAGCGTATGATTTTGCCACCAAACGCTTCAATCTCGGATTAATGAACACCATTGATTATATCACAACGCAAAGTAAATTGTATAATGCGCAGGTAAACAAGGTGCTTGCTCAATACGATTACATATTTAAAATGAAATTGCTGGAATTCTACAGGGACCAGAAAATATCACTGTAGCCAACCCTGGAAATTAAATTGCTTTATGAAGAAGAAGAAACTCTACTGGGTCATAGGCATACTTTGTTCACTCGTTATTTTGTTCCTGGTGCTTAAAGCGTCCGGGGTTATTGGTAAAGAAGAAGGAATTAAAGTTGCTGTAGACAATGCTTCTAATAGAAATATTATAGAAGTGGTTACCGCCAGCGGTAAAATTTATCCTGAAATTGAAGTAAAAGTAAGCTCCGACGTTTCAGGTGAAATCACAGACCTGCCCATCCTGGAAGGTGACTCCGTGAAAAAAGGACAGGTACTGGCACGGATATACGCAGATATCTACGGATCGATGGTAGACAAAGCCGCGGCTTCCATGAGCCAGTCGCAGGCCCAGCTGGCCAATTCCGCTGCGGCGCTGAACTCCTTTAAAGCCCGTCTTGATCAAAACAAGGCTGCCTTCAACAGGAACAAAGAACTCCTTGCCCAGAAAGTGATCTCCAGGTCAGAGTTTGAAACAGCGGAAGCCACCTATCTCGCTTCCCTGGCAGACTATAACGCCGCCGTGCAACAGATCAACGGAAACAAGTTTGCCGTTGCCAGCGCGCAGGCCAACCTGAATGAAGCCAATAAAAACCTGGGTCGTACCACTATTTCCGCTCCTATGGGCGGTATCGTTTCCCTGCTCTCTGTAAAGAAAGGAGAACGCGTGGTGGGTACCGCACAAATGACCGGTACCGAAATGCTGCGTATCGCTGATATGAACACCATGGAAGTACAGGTAGACGTAGGTGAAAACGATATTCCAAAAGTAAAATATGGCGACACTGCCATCATTGAAGTAGATGCGTATAACAGCCGTCAGTTTAAAGGCATTGTAACACAAATTGCCAGCTCCAGTAAAGGCGCCGCTACCGCTACAGTAAGCACCGCCTCCTCTGCAGAGCAGGTAACCAGCTACATTGTACATATCCGCATCCTGCAGGAAAGCTACCAGGATCTCCTTGATAAAAACAAGAAGACCTTTCCTTTCCGCCCGGGTATGAGTGCCAGCGTGGATATTCAAACCAGGCATGTAAATAATGTACTGGCCATTCCGATTAACTCCGTTACTACCCGCGACGGCGATTCTACAAAAGCAAAAGGCGATAAAAAGAAAGAAGCGCCGGTACAGGATAACACTACGCCGGGTTCTTCTGCCGATACCAAACCCGTGTTAAACGAGGTGGTATTTGTATTGCAGAAAGATGGCAGCGTTAAAATGGTACCCGTTAAAACCGGTGTGCAGGACGATGCCTGGATCCAGATCACTTCCGGCCTCAGTGCCGGCGACCAGGTAATCAGCGCCCCTTATACTGCCATTTCCCGCAACCTCGAAAACGGCAAAAAAGTAAAGGTGGTACCAAAGGCCGAGCTGTTTGAAGGTCAGGCAAAATAACGCAGTTACACAACTTTATATAAAGCAAAGAGGTTGTATCAAATTACTTGATACAACCTCTTTTTTTTTGGTATTTCCGCTGATCAGGGTTATCTTTATGATATGCATAAAACATTGATATACAACATTTTCCTCCGCCAGATCTCTCCAAGAAACGCAAGCGGACTCTGTATAGCACATTGATATCCAATACGTTACCGATCAAGTCCACATCACCTCCACATCAAGTCCGTGTTATCTCCACATTAAAGGCATGTCCTAAGTATCTCCTAAGCATGTGCAAGGCAACTGCAAAGTATCGCCTATGTCATGTTCAGGAACCTTTGTTTTTATCCCCCGCCCGCAAAACTGCTTTATTGCTTTTTAATTACATTGCATAAAAATTTGCATTGTGAGCAATAGCATTGGAATTATAGGCAGTGGCAGCTGGGCTACTGCCCTGGCTAAAATACTGACTGATAACGGGCATCATATACATTGGTGGATAAGGAACGATGATACCATCCGCCATATGCAGCTACGGCATCATAACAAACATTATCTCACCTCCGTATATTTTGATACCAGCCTGCTGAGCCTCAGTAGTGATGTGAAAGCAGTAGTGGCTGCCTGTGATGAGCTGGTATTGGCTGTTCCCAGTGCTTTTTTGGAAGATGTGTTAAGCATGTTGCCGGCGGATGCGCTGATCAATAAAAGAGTCATTTCTGCTATTAAAGGACTGGTACCAAGTACCAACGATCTGATTGGAGAATATCTTCTGAAACAATTCAATTTACCGGCCAGCCAGTATTTCACCATTACAGGCCCCTGCCATGCGGAAGAAGTAGCCAGCGAAAAGCTGTCGTACCTTACCTTTTCAGGCGCCCACCTGGATACTACCCAGTCTATCGCCGACAAATTTACCGGCAGCTACCTGCAAACAATTGTAAACACAGATGTAATAGGCGTACAACTGGCCGCAGTACTCAAAAATATTTATGCAATGGGCGCCGGTATTGCACACGGACAGGAATACGGGGATAACTTCCTGAGTGTATTTATTACCAACTGCTTCCGGGAAATGCAAAGTTTCCTCGAAAAATATGAAGAGCAGAAAGCTATAATAGCCGGAACGGAGCCGGTAGTGCATAACTACAGCGCCAGCGCCTACCTGGGCGATTTGCTGGTTACCTGCTACTCACTGCATAGCCGTAACCGTACTTTTGGTAATATGATCGGGAAGGGGTACAGCGTAAAAGCTGCGCAGCTGGAGCTGAATATGATTGCAGAAGGTTATTACGCCAGTAAATGTATGCATGAAATGAACAGGAATATAGGGGCGTATATGCCGGTTGCCGAAGCCGTATATGCTATTTTATGGCAGCAGGTGCATCCCTCAGAGGCGTTCCTGTCTCTCGAAAAAGGCTTCATATAAAGAACGGCCGGCTGTTAGTCTTGACAGGCTAACAGCCGTCTGCCAGGTGTCTAAAAATCGTCGTAATCTTCATAGTTATCTTCCCCAATCTTCATAATTGCCCGCACATTCGGGAAATACTGTTTAATAAGACTGGCAATCCGGGTGAAAAGATATTCGCTTAACACCGGTCCCTCATAATACTCAATCTCATTGGTCTCGTCTGAGATGATATACTCCGTGATATTACGGTCAATGATGGCTTGAAAGCGCCTTTGCCGGGGAAGTTTTCTCAAACTGATTTTGGTAGGAACACCATCTACATTAAATGTACATGCAATGTTTCGCATAACGGCCATTGGGTTTAAATGAGAAAAATGGAATGGTTAAAATTTGCTCTTCACATGGTAGCTTGGGGGCATCCTTCAGCTAAAATAAGCTGAAATGGACAAAAAAACATTATTGTTTACCTGTTATGGTAGTAATATTGCTATTTGTGCCTGAATTAACCCTGTAATCAGCAAATTACATTACAATTGTAAACAATTATGATTATATGGACTGTTAATAGAATGTAAATGGTCCGCTTTTATTTTATTCACAGACCTTACCTGTGGATACGGGATAAAATGTGTGGAATTATATCCACACTTTCTTGTGTCTAAATCCGGCGAAACCCCCTACAGCAGGCATTGGATTGATATTTGAAACATCCTATGTCCCGATCCGCAAAATTGAGGACCTGGTTACTTGTTAACTGCGTAGTATAAAATTTTTGCCATGAAGATTAGAACTTTGCTTTTTGTTACATCTTACCCGCCCCGTGAATGTGGGATCGCAACTTTTGCACAGGACCTGGTAAACGCAATGAATAAGAACTTTGCCGGTAACCTGAATATTGAGGTGGCAGCACTGGAAGAATCAGGCAAACCTGCCAATGTAAAAGAAACACCTGTTACTTACTCGGTCAACCCGTTTGATATTGATAATTGTATCGATTTTGCACAGAAAATAAATGAGAACGACAAAATAGACCTGGTTTGTTTTGAACACGAATTTGGCCTGTATGGTGGAGAATACGGTCATAACCTCCTGGCTATGCTTTCCTTACTGGATAAGCCTTTTGTGGTCCGTTTCCATACCGTACTGCCTTACCCCGATCATAAATGCACTAAAGTAGTCAGCCTGATCAGCGCACTGGCGGCAAAAGTGATTGTAATGACCCGCTCGTCTGCCGACTTACTGCAGAATGTATATCAAGTGCCTGCAGAAAAAATTGTGCATATCCCGCATGGTACACACGCGCACATCGTAGAAGATGTAGATACACTGAAAAGACAATACAATGTAGAAAACAGGATGGTACTGAGCACCTTTGGTCTGCTCAGCGAAAACAAAGGTATTGAAACAGGTATCCGGGCTATGAAGGATATTGTAAAGCAATATCCCGATGCCATTTACCTGGTGCTGGGAAAAACCCATCCGGTAGTATGTTCCCGTGAAGGAGAAAAATACCGTGATTCACTGGAACAACTGGTGAAAGAACTCGGCCTGGAAAACAACGTGAGATTCGTCAATAACTATCTTTCCCTGAAAACATTACTCGATTATTTATCTCTTACAGATATATACCTTTTTACGTCAAAAGATCCGCATCAGGCAGTAAGCGGTACTTTCGTATACGCCATGAGCGCCGGCTGCGCGGTGATCTCCACCTCCTTTGTGCAGGCCCGCGAAATGCTGGAAGACGGAGCCGGTTGCCTGGTAGATTTCAATAACCCGGAACAAATTGCCGCATGCGCGTTACAGCTGCTCGGCGATCCGGAACTGCGTGCGCAGATGAGTCAGTCGGCTATTGAAAAAACACGCAACTCTATCTGGGAAAATGTAGCTATTGCACATATGAGCGTAATCAGCGAAGCACTGGCAGAAGATAAGATCCTGCCTAACCTGCCACCGCCTTACCTCGATCACATCGATCGCATGACCGATGAAACAGCGATGCTGCAATTTTCCAAACATGATATTCCTGATCCTGCGTTCGGATATACGCTCGACGACAATGCACGCGCACTTATTGCTACCTGCATGTACAGCAGCGAATTAAAATCCAGCAGCTTCGTGAACTCACTGACCCGTAAATACATTGATTTCATTGCCTACTGCCAGCAGCCTTCCGGCAAGTTTCTTAACTATGTGGATATCGATCGCCAGTTCAATAAAATGAATGACGAAGTAAACCTGGAAGACGCCAATGGCCGCGCTGTATGGGCGCTGGGTTATGCCCTCGCTTCACACCGTCACCTGCCTTTTGATGCGGTTCAGGATGTAGCAGCCATATTCACAAAATGCTTCACCTGGATGGAGTCACTGAACTCACCCAGGGCAATGGCTTTCACCATCAAAGGACTGTATTACTTCCTCGCCTATAAGCCCGGTGGCAAAGCAGTGGAAATTTTACAACATCTGGCTGCAAAATTGTATGAACATTACAAACAGGAAGCAGATGAAACCTGGCATTGGTATGAATCCTACCTTACCTACGGTAACGCCGTATTGCCCGAGGCAATGATGATGGCCTACCAGGTAACCGGGATAGATGCCTACCGCAGAACCGCGGAAAACAGCCTCGCTTTCCTTTGTGGCAAAACCTTTACAGACAGCCATATGAAGGTGATCAGCAATAAAACATGGTACCACAGGAATAACACCCAGCAACAGGAAGACGGCGGCGAACAATCTATAGAAGTAGCCTATACAATGCTGGCATTGAATACTTTTTATAATACCACAAAGAATAAATCATATTTGGAAAAGATGCGTTTGGCATTCAGTTGGTATTTAGGTAATAATCACCTGAAACAACTTGTTTATAATCCATTAACTTACGGTTGCTACGATGGCCTTGAAAAAAACAATATAAACCAGAACCAGGGCGCCGAATCTACTGTATGTTACCTGATTGCCAGATTATTAATGGAACAATGGAATAAGCATAAGTATGTTACACCGAAACAAAACAGCCTGGCACCAGTCAGACTTGGCTACAACTGAGAATAACATGAAGTATCCCAGCATATTGATTATAGATGATGAGCCGGATATATGCAGACTATTGCAACTTACGCTGGTACGTCACGGATATAATGTAAAATACGTACATGAATTGGGAGAAGGGATGAAGTCCATTTTCAGACATCAGCCCGATCTCCTTTTCCTGGACATCCACCTGCCCGACGGATCGGGCCTCGAGGCTTTGCCAGTGATCAAGGAACGTTGTCCCACGTTACCAGTAATCACCATCAGCGCCTATGATAATGCGATGGAAAAGCAAACCGCACTGAAAGCAGGAGCCGCCTTTTTCCTGGCTAAACCTTTCAGTCTCAAGAACGTAGATGAACTGATCGACAGTATCAAAATAAAAAGCTGATAACGCCCTCTTGGTTATAATCAGTAATTTTAATCAGCTATTCTGTTGCCAATTACCACTATATTAAAGAAGTATGAAAAATATTCTAATAATAGACGACGAAATTAATATCTGTACACTCCTGAGCAAATTCCTCGGGAAACATGGCTTTGATGTAGATACCACCATGACGGGTGGCGCTGCACTTAAAATGATGAAAGAGAAAACCTATGACCTTGTACTCTGTGATTACAGGCTGAAAGATACAGATGGTGCACAACTGCTGCAGGATATCCATCAGATCAATCCTTCTACAATTGTAATTATTATTACAGGTTATACAGATGTAAGAGTAGCGGTGGAAATGGTGAAAAACGGCGCATACGATTATCTTTCCAAACCGCTGTACCCGGATGAAATTCTGAACCTCGTACATAAAGCCTTTGCGCATAAAGACGCAGAACAGGAACGGCGCGCATCCAGACCAGTAGAGTCGGGCAGTGAGCCCGAAGCAGTACGTGAAACGTTATTATCACGTAACCAGGACGACAAAAATAATAAATACGTATACGGTGAAAGCGAAGGAGCGAAAGAATTAATAAGACAGATTAAACTGGTGGCGCCCACCGATTACAGCGTTATCATTTTTGGAGAAACCGGTACCGGTAAGGAATCTGTAGCACATCTTATTCACCATCACAGTAAAAGAAACCAGCAACCATTTGTTGCGCTGGATTGCGGCAGCCTCTCCAAGGAACTGGCCGCCAGTGAATTGTTCGGTCATGAAAAAGGCTCTTTTACCGGCGCTATCAACACCAAAATAGGCGCCTTTGAACAGGCACAGGGAGGTACCCTGTTCCTGGATGAAATCTCCAATTTATCGTACGACATACAGGTAGCCCTGCTACGCGTTCTACAGGAAAAATTAATTCGCCGGGTAGGAAGTTTAAAAGAGATACCAATTGATGTACGCATCATTGTAGCATCCAACGAAAAGCTCTCTGAATCAGTACAGCGCGGCAAATTCAGGGAAGACCTGTTCCATCGCCTTAATGAATTCACCATTTATATTCCGCCTTTACGCGAGCGCCGCGAAGATTTACCACTGTTCACCACCGCCTTTGTAAACCAGGTGGAAAAGGAACTGGATAAATCATGTGGTAAAATTTCTTCTGAAGTGTGGGATTGCTTCCAGCAATACAACTGGCCCGGTAATATCCGCGAACTGAAAAATGTAATCAGGAGAGCCTGTTTGCTTACGCCTGAAATGGAAGATATTACCATGATCGCTTTGCCGCTGGAAATGAAAGAATCTTTTAACCAGATTCCGGAAGAAGTACACGTTTCCGGTGAACTGGCGCTGCTTTCCAACGACAATGATCTGAAAACAGTAGCCCTTCAGGCAGAATACAATAAGATTATCAATGTGCTGAAAGAAGTGAAGTATAATAAAACAAAAGCAGCGCAGGTATTGAATATCGACCGTAAAACACTGTATAACAAATTACGGTTGCTGAATATAAATTATTAGTAGTTTATTCCCTGGCAGACATCCGTCTCCAGGGAATAAATTATCCTATTGCAGGTATCGCAATCGTAAATACCGCTCCCTTCCCGGGTTCACTATCCACGTGTATAGTTCCTTTGTGATTTAATAGAATATTCTGTGTGCTGGTCAGGCCAAGACCTGTGCCTTTCGCCTTACTGGTATAGAAAGGATCAAACAAACGCGCCAGCTTGTCTTCCGCAATACCGGCGCCATTATCACGGATCATCAGCTTCGCCTTGTCCTGGCTAAGCCTTGTACTGATGGTGAGTACGCCTTTGCCCGGTACCATTGCCTCAATGGCGTTGATGATAATATTCAGAAAGGCAATCACTACTTTTTCTTCATCCGCATTAATCATCACATCCGGCGATACCAGGTTTCTTTCCACACGGATTTCATTCAGTTGCAGCCGGTCGTTGGATAGCTGCAGCGCTTTCTCTATAAGCTCGTTGATACCTACAGGTTCCATATGCAGTTCAATCATACGGGTGCTGTGCAGCAGCTCTGTAATCAACTGGTTAATACGGGTGCAGTTCCGTTCAATGATATCTGTATACATCAGCGTATCATCATTGGCCGCCACTTCTTCTTCTTCTTTAAACTGGCTTACGGCCAGCAATATATTGGTTAGCGGGTTTCTTACTTCATGTGCAATTACCCTGGCAATACGCCCGGTGATTACAAATTTTTCCTGGTGTTGTTTCTCCTGTTCTTCTCTCTTTTTATCGGTGATATCCTGGATTACACAAAGGAATATCTGCGCTGCTTCGTCCAGCATAACAGCATTGATCAATACCACCAGCTTTTTGTTATCGGCAGTTTTGAAATCATATTCCTGTAAATTGGCAATACCACTGTTACAGATGTTGTTCAGGAAATTCTCGCTTTGATCTTTGGAGATGAAGAGATCGCGCAGATGTAATTTCAGTATCTGTTCCCGGTTGTAACGAAGGGTTTTTAATGCAGCGGGGTTGGCGTCAATAATATTCCGGTCGCAATCGGCCAGTACAATCAGGTCGTGCGCTTTTTCGAAGATGCCGTAATATTTTTTCTCGCTTTCTTCAATAGACCGGCGATGGTTGAATTCATCGAGCGCATAGCGGATGGATCTTTCCAGCAGGTCGGCAGTCATTTCTCCTTTCACCAGGTAATCGTAAGCACCGGCCTGCATGGCTTCCCGGTCAATATTATAATCGCCTTTACCGGTAAGCATAATTACCGGCGGCTGATGATGCATCTGGTGTAACCTGCGGAGGATATCGATACCGGTATTGGGTCCCAGCCGGTAATCTACCAGGAATACATCATACGTATTGTCGGCTATGGCAGCCAGTCCCTTCTGATAGGTAGAAGCCCATTCAAGCACATATTGACCTGGTGAAATATCATGAAGTAGTTCTGTTACGAGAAAGAAATCGTCTTCATCATCGTCTATCATTAAAATGTGTATTGGTCGCTCGCTCATCGCAATAGAATAGATTAGGAGTTTTGGCAATTAATGACAAAATCCACAGCAATAAAGGTGCTAACCTTTTATCAATCTGTAGGTCCATCATTCCTGTTTCTCTGTCGCAGGGGTAGAATAATCACAAAGGAGGCTCCTTTCCCCGGGTATCCGTGGGCTTGTATGAAACCATTGTGGCTGTCTACAATTTTTTTGCAGATGGCGAGTCCTATCCCTGTACCGGAATATTCGCTGATGCCATGCAGCCGCTGGAAAATAAGAAAAATGCGATCGGCATAAGCCTGCTCAAACCCAATACCATTGTCGTCCAGGCTGATGCGGCAGTAACTCTCGTTCCACCGGCTTTCTTTTACAATACCCAGTTCCTTTCCGAGCAGTAGCTGGTGATGGATATTGATTTCCAGGCGCCTGTCGGGGCTGGCAAACTTAATAGAATTGGCCAGCAGGTTCTGAAACAGCTGGTGGAAAGAAGTATCGCTGCCTTCTATAACCGGCAGCTGGTCGTATGTAACCTGTACATTTTTTTCTTCCAGTGTAACCTCCAGGTCGCTGAGCACTTCCTGCAACAGCCTGGTCATATCCACGGGGGTAATGCTTTCCGGCGTAATACGGCCTGCCCGGGAAAAAATGAGGAGGTCGTTAATCAGCACCCGCATCCGGGAAACGGCGGACACCATACGGTCTATCAGCTGCGTGGCATCCGGCGGCAGCTGGTCTTTATATTTCATCTGCAGCCGGTCGCTGAAGGTAGATATCTTGCGTAACGGTTCCTGCAAATCGTGCGAAGCCACATAGGCAAACTGCTCCAGCTCCTGGTTGGTTTTATTCAGGAGGGAGATATTCTGTTGCAGATCACGCTGGTAGGACTTCATCCGGCTTTCAATATGTAACTGTAGTTTGAATTCCCTGGTGAGGGTAATATAGGAATAGATGCCTATCAGGATGGCCACCAGCGAGGATATAAAGATCATGGGTACCCACATCACCGCAAAGAAATGGAACAGTTCCGATTTTTCCTGTACCAGGCTTTCTTCAATCCGGATCATGTCACGCACCTTAATGTCGATGATATCCATTGATTTTTCCCCTTCTTTCACATCGGAGAGTTGTTTCAGCTGGGTGGAATTCTCCTCGCCCAGTTGCAGTTGCTGGTATTTGATGGCCAGTAACAGACGAAGGGTATCCAGGTGTTTTTGCTGAACTGGATTTTCGGCCGTTATTTTCCGGAGCAGGAGATATTCCCGCTCAATCCTGTTGCTGCGTTCCTGCATACTGGGGTCCAGGAAGGAGCTGTCTTTGGTAAGCGTATATCCCCTGATCGCAGCTTCCGCTTCCTTGAGCTGCCGGGTAATTACCTCCAGCCGTTTGGATACTTCAATGGCATGATTCAGCCTGCCGGCGTTATCCAGCAGGTTTTTGGCCACCAGGTACGAGAACACGGAGGCTGCCACGATAACGGTAAATGCAATGAAAAAGCCAAGTCGTATTTTTTTGTGTACTGAAAAATGCATCTGTATGTATGAGATCTTGAGAAAGCATTTCAAGTTACTATTTCTGCCTGAATTTCACTACTAAAAAATACCCTTTTCCCGTGAAGGGCTTTCTGAGCAACATATTCCACAGAATGACGGTAAATTCTACAAGCACCGGAAGCAGTGGCGCCTTACTGTTACCGCAGAGATACAGGTACGCTGGAATGCCTTCCCGTAGCGGGTTTGAGAAACACGTTTTTGTGGTAAAAACAACAGGTCTAACTAGTGGAATGAACTTTGGATAACTAACTATAGTTCTTAACCAATAAACTTGTGAGGTATGAATAATCCGGATAGAAATAAACAGCCGATTCCTGATCCAACTCCAGATAAACAACAGCCGGGAAAAGAAGACCCAATACCGGTTCAACCGCCACCGGACAAGCCGGAAATTGAACCCATCCCGCAGGAGATACCGGACAGGGATACTCCTCATACCCCCGCCAATCCGCAGGCGGTAGAGGAAAAAGAAGAAGCGTTTAAAAGACAATCACCTGATAAACATTAACCATTCTTTCATCTAAAAAAATCTGTTACAATGCCTACCACAAAATCAGCCGGCAACGGCACCGCAAGAAGAACAGCCAGCGAAAAAATGCCGGACTCCAAATTCCATGAACTGTTTATGGATGAATTAAAAGACATCTACTGGGCAGAAAAGAACCTGGTAAAAGCACTGCCCAAAATGCAGAAAGCTGCTACCTCGGAAGAGTTAAGTACCTGCATAGGAAACCACCTGGAAGAAACAAAAGAACATGTAGCCAGGCTGGAACAGGTATTCGAATTACTCGGCAAAAAACCACAGGCAAAAAAATGCGAAGCGATGGAAGGATTGATTGCCGAAGGACAGGAAGTTGTAGCAGATACTGACGAAGACACGGCCGTAAGAGACGCTGGTATTATCATTGCTTCCCAGAAAATTGAGCACTACGAAATATCCGCCTATGGCAGTTTACGCACACTCGCCAATGTAATGGGCCATTCCCAGGTTGCGAAATTACTGGAGCAAACTTTGAAAGAAGAAAAGAATGCCGACAGCTTACTCACAGAAGTAGCTGAATCTACTGTAAACGAAGAAGCTGCGGCAGAATAGGTTAACGATGATTTGTATAATTGTGTTAATGAAAACTGCAAAAGTCCCTGCTTAAACAGGGACTTTTTTTAACCCGTTGATATGCAAAAATCCAATCCCAAAAAACCAGTGAGGCCGGCCCGGAAACAATCCGTACAACCCGGCCTGGAAGAATTGATGAACCCGGCCCCGGTGTTCGAAAAAAGCAATACAAAAAATGGTAAACTGCATAACAAGGTGGCCGTTATTACCGGCGGCGACAGTGGTATTGGCCGCGCAGTAGCGGTAGCCTTTGCCAAAGAAGGCGCAGACGTAGCCATTGCTTATTTTAATGAGCATACAGACGCAGAAATTACCTGCGAACACATTACCCTCGCCGGCCGGGAATGTATGCTCATTGCAGGCGATATCAGCAATGAAAAGCATTGCAACGATATTGTTAAAAAGGTAATAAAGAAGTTTAAAAAGATAGATATCCTGGTAAATAATGCGGCGGTACAATACCCGCAGGAAAGTATCACGGATATCAGCGCCGCCCAGCTGCACAAAACTTTTGAAACTAATATTTATCCGCACTTTTATCTTACGAAAGCGGCCCTGCCGTATATTCCCCAGGGCGGAAGTATTATTTGCACCACTTCTGTAACCGCTTACCGGGGCAGTAGTCATCTTATTGATTACAGCTCCACCAAAGGCGCCATCGTTTCTTTTGTAAGGTCTTTATCCGCCTCCCTGTCTGAAAAAGGAATCCGGGTAAATGGCGTGGCGCCCGGTCCCATCTGGACCCCGCTCATCCCCGCTACTTTTACCGCGGAGGAAGTGGCAAAGTTTGGTACAGATGTGCCGCTGAAACGCGCCGGCCAGCCCGTGGAAGTAGCCCCCTGCTACGTATTCCTGGCCAGCAATGAAGCCAGTTATCTCACCGGTCAGATCCTGCATCCCAATGGAGGGGAAATCATAAATGGTTAGCATAGATCTGATAACAGACCCCGTGGCCGTAGCCCGGTCAGTGAAACTGCGGTACGTTACAGCAAATACACCCGGGTATACACGCGTCCGCAAAGGGAAGGACTTTATCTACCTCGACCCCGCCGGCAAAAGAGTAAAAGACCCTGAAGTGCTGGACCGTATCCGGAAACTGGTGCTGCCGCCCGCCTGGGAAAATGTATGGATCTGCACCTGGGCCAATGGCCACCTGCAGGCCACCGGCATCGATGTGAAAGGACGCAAACAGTACCGTTATCATCTTGAATGGGGCAAAGCCCGCAATGAAACCAAGTACTACCGCCTCCGGCAGTTCGGCGAAAAATTACCGGAAATACGGAAACGTATACACGAAGATTTAAAACGAACATCACTGGATAAAAATAAGGTAATTGCCATTGCTTTGTCCGTGATGGAGGAAACACTGATCCGCGTGGGCAATGCCTCCTATGAAAGGTTATACGGCTCACACGGACTTACCACCCTGCGGAATAAACATGTGAAGATCAATGGTAACAAAGCATTCTTTCAGTTCCGGGGAAAAAAAGGGGTGGAGCATAAAATAGCACTTCATGACGCCGCACTTGCAAAACTGCTGAAAAAAGTACAGGACATTCCCGGCCAGGTATTGTTTCAGTATTACGATGAAAACGGCGAACACAAAGCCCTCGATTCCGGAGAAGTAAATGAATATATAAAGCAGTGCTGCGCAGAAAATGAATTTACCTGTAAAGACTTCCGCACCTGGGCCGGTACGGTAAACGCATTAAATCTTCTGGCAGACCTCACACCCTTTGAATCCGTTACGGAATGCCGCCGGAATATTGTAGCGATAATCGACGGTGTGGCGGGCAAGTTGGGGAATACCCGCGCCGTGTGCAGGAAATATTACATCCATCCGCAAATCCTTAACAGCTACGAAACCGGCGAATTGGAACCCTGGCTGCAACAGCTGAGGGCTAAACGCAGTAAACCCGCCAGTGGCGGGTTACATGCGGATGAAAAGTTGCTCATGCAATTTCTGAAGGAAGCCCTGTAGCAGGTAAAGGCGCCTGCTATGCCCGGCTACCCGAATATCAGCTGATCTTCTCTGTCTTCTACTTTAATCTTCTGGATAAATTCGTCAAAACCTGCCTCTTCGTGCGAACTGTAGGCGCCGTAAGCGTCCAGTATGTAGCCCTTATTGCCATCCTGGTCTTCCATTACATACAAAATGGAGGAATCTGAAGGATCTGACTCTCCCTCAAAACGATAGGTTTTAATGATAGTCAGGTCTTCCGGGTTATAGATCTTCTGCTCATCCGTATTCTGTAACCTGCCGTGATCACTCATCTTTAACTCATGATCAAATCCTTTCTCATGCAGCTTTTCCAATACCCTCGATAAAGTTGTCATTTCGCCTGGCTTTTCCATAAAATAAGGTTTTAGTTAAACTTAAAAAACCAAAAGTTATGCCGCGATGTTTTAATATCATGGTACCATTTGTGTTAACTTTTATTTAATACCAAAACTATCATTTTATGCGAGCTATATGGTCAGGATCCATAGGATTCGGGTTGGTAAATATCCCGGTAAAACTATTCAGCGCTACACAGGACAGCCGCCTGGACCTGGACATGCTGGACAGCAAAAACGGGGCGCACATCAAATACCAGCGCATCAATGAAAATACAGGTAAAGAAGTACCCTGGGAACAGATCGTAAAAGGCTATCTGTATAAAGATGAGTATGTTATACTGGAAGATGAAGATTTTGAAGCAGCCAGCCCTAAAAAAAGTAAGATCATCGAAATAGAATCTTTTGTGGAAGAAACAGAAATCGATGACATCTATTTTGAAAATCCTTATTTCATTGAACCCGCCAAAGGGGGCGAAAAGGCCTATGCCTTACTGCAACAAACCCTGGAAAAAACGGGTAAGGCGGGCATCAGCAGGTTTGTGCTGCGTACCCAGGAACACCTGGCCGTAATCCGGCCGCGGGAAAATTACCTGCTGCTGCAACAACTCCGCTTTGCGGAAGAAATCCGCCCTTCCGGCGACCTCACCCTGCCAACACATATAAAACTGGCAAAGAAGGAGCTGGATATGGCCATAGAACTGGTAAAACAATACACGACCGAATTTGATATCAGTCAGTATAAAGATGAATATAAAGCGGAACTCCTGAAAATTATCAAGGCCAAAGCCGGTGGTAAGAAAACCGTGGTGAAGAAAATGCGTGTGGTACACACCAAGAGCGATAACCTGTTCGATCAGCTGAAAGCCAGTCTGGGTGGTAAACCCACCGCCACTAAAAAACGCGCATCATGAGCCTGTCGGAATACAAAAAGAAACGAAACTTCACGGAAACTACCGAACCTGCTACCGGTAAACCGGTGGCAGGGAAACACATCTTTGTGGTACAACGCCATCATGCTTCCCGGCTGCACTATGATTTCAGACTGGAAGTAAATGGCGTGCTGAAAAGCTGGGCAATACCAAAAGGTCCGTCCATGAACCCGGCAGATAAACGGCTGGCAATGGAAGTAGAAGACCATCCCTACGATTACAAGGATTTTGAAGGCACCATCCCGGCAGGTAACTATGGCGCAGGTACGGTGTACATCTGGGACAAAGGCACCTTTGAACTGATGAATCCCGATGGGAAAAGTTTTGATAAAGAAGCCCTCCGGGAGCTGAAATCCGGCGATCTTAAAATTGTAATGAAAGGGAAAAAGCTAAAGGGAGAATTTGCCCTTGTGAAGATGAAAGGACGCGAAGAAAATGCCTGGCTGCTGATCAAACATAAAGATAAGTACGCAGTAGATGAATATAACAGTGAAGACTATACGCCGGAAAGAATAAAAGCACAGGGAGAAAAGAATAAAGCAGCCACGAAGGTGGCAAAAAAAAAAGTAACAGCAGTAATAGTCCGCAGTGAGTCAAAAAATAAAACAGCGCAGGCTGTTCACCGGATAAAGAAAGTATATAAGCCCATGCTTACAACCCTTGTCAGTGAACCATTTGATGGGGAGGGCTGGCTCTTTGAAACGAAGTGGGATGGCTACCGGGCCATTGCCAGCGTGGAAAAGCACAAGGCAACTTTATATTCGCGCAATGAGAAATCATTCAACAATGACTATCCGGCGGTAGTGGCTGCCGTAGAGAAAATTTCGCACAATGTGGTGCTGGACGGAGAGATTATTGTACTGGATAATAAAGGCAGATCCCACTTTCAAACCCTGCAGAATTACCGGACTACAGGTAAAGGGAAACTGGTATACGTGGTGTTCGACCTGCTTCATCTCGATGGGAATGAACTGCAGCACCTGAGCCTGCTGGAACGGAAAAGCCTGCTGAAAGATGTGATAGCGGAATTAAATGATAAAACAATCCGTTTCTCTTCTCATGTGCTAAAAAAAGGGACCAGTTTTTTTGAGAAAGCCCGGAAGCAACAGTGGGAGGGCATCATTGCCAAGAAAACAGACAGTGTGTATGAAGAAGGCAGAAGAGGTATGTCGTGGCTGAAGATAAAAATTGTGAACGAGCAGGAAGCGCTGATTTGTGGATATACAGCTCCCCGCGGCAGCAGGAAACAGATAGGTGCCCTGGTGCTGGGCATGTATGAGAACAAAAAACTGAAATACATCGGGCATTGTGGAGGCGGATTAAACGAAGCCACTATCGGTGAACTGTATAACCGGCTGCAGCCGCTGATCAGCAAAACGTCGCCTTTCTCAGAAAAGGTGGCCACCAATATGCCCGTTACCTGGGTAAAGCCGAAGCTGGTATGTGAAGTGAAATTCCAGGAATGGACCGGCGACGGACATCTGAGGCAACCAGTTTTCCTCGGCCTCCGGGAAGATAAACCGGCAAAAGAAGTACATCCTGAAACCGCAAAAAAAATAAACATGGCTACTACTATTGAAAAAGAACGCACCCTGACGCTCAACAGCAAGAAAGTATCCCTCACCAATCAAACGAAATTATACTGGCCGGATGAGCAGATCTCAAAGGGACAACTGATAGATTATTACCTGTCGGTGGCAAAATATATGCTGCCTCATTTGAAAGACCGGCCGCTGTCGCTGCACCGTTTTCCCAACGGTATCAAAGGACCTTCTTTTTACCAGAAGGATCTTGACCTGGAACAAACCCCCGCATGGATTAAGAGCGTGCCGCTGCACGCAGATTCTACCGGTAAGGATGTAGACTATCTGGTATGTAATAACGAAGCCACGCTGGCCTATATGGTAAACCTTGGCTGTATAGAAATAAACCCCTGGCTGTCGAGGTTAAGCAGCCTCGACAAACCGGACTTTATGATACTGGATCTTGACCCGGAAGACATTGATTTTAAATACGTGGTAGAAACGGCCCTGCATATCAAAGACATGCTGGATAATTTCAGCATCACTTCTTTTTGTAAAACTTCCGGCTCTACCGGTTTACATATCTATGTGCCTGTTGGGGCAAAGCATTCTTATGATACTACCCGGCTGCTTGCGGAATATATTGCACGTCATGTTAATGAGGAGTTGCCAAAAAGCACCAGTGTGGTTCGCGCCAAATCTGCCCGGAATAAAAAAGTGTATATCGACTTTTTGCAGAACAGTAAAGGACAAACGGTCGCATCTCCTTATTCCGCCCGTCCAAAACCCGGTGCTACGGTATCTATGCCGCTTTTGTGGGAAGAGGTGAATGAAAAACTCCGTATCAGCGATTTTAATATTCATAACTCACTGGAACGGTTAAACGAAACTGGCGACTTGTGGCACGATATTAAAAGTATTAAGAATGACTTGCGTAAAGTGATCCGTGAAATAGAAAGCAATGCGCACGCCTGATCATTTTGTTCATTTAAATACTGAGTTATGGAAAGGCCTTTATCTTCAAAAGCGCTACCGGCGTATGGTTTCATTCTTGGCGCCATATGCATCGTTTTTACCCTCCTCTTTTATGTAACAAAGTTGTACGGCAATTTGTGGATGGGATATTTCGGCAACCTCATCATGTTCCTCGGTGTGCTGATCTCCATTATTCATTATAACAGGGTACATAAAGATAAGAACTCTGCTATGACGTCTTTTAATATGGGTTTACGCACCACTATCATAGCCACTATTATGTATGCTATATTCCTGCTCATTTTTCACCTGGTAGTGGGCGGAAACCCATCGCACGCCCTGCAGGAGGAAGACACGGTAAAAAGCAGTTTCTGGATCTACTTCCTGGGGAATGCTTTATTTGTAAATATTTTTGTTGGCGTAGTGGCAGCCCTGCTGGGTGCTATGGTTTTTAAACCCAATCAGAAAACAGATAAATCACGGAAGCCATAGGAACTATTATCTTTGCATGGCTATGTCTAAAGGCCATATTTTAATAATCGATGATGAGGACCAGCTCCGCAGGCTTTTAAGCCGGCTGCTGGCCCTGGAAGGATATACACTTCATGAGGCGGGCAATATAAGGTCTGCCTTAAAGATCCTGGAAAAAGAAGAAATACAGGTGATCCTGTCGGATGTAAAGCTGCCGGATGGCAACGGGGTGGAACTGGTGCAGCAGATACGCGCCAGGTACCCCGAAATTGAAACCATTGTGCTCACGGCATATGGTAACATCGCCGATGGGGTACAGGCCATTAAAAACGGCGCTTTTGACTATATCACCAAAGGAGACGATAACAACCGGATCCTTCCGCTGGTGAGCAAAGCGTTGGATAAGGCGCACCTGCAGTTCCGCATCCGCGACCTGGAAAAGAAGATCGGCGGTAAATATAATTTCGGCAGCATCCTGGGCGAATCCCCTGAAATACGCGCCGCCATTGCATTGGCGGAGAAAGTGGCGCCGTCAGATATGACTGTACTGTTGCTGGGCGAAACCGGCGCCGGTAAGGAGGTATTTGCACAGGCCATTCACCAGGGGAGCCAGCGGCGGCAACAACCCTTTGTAGCCGTTAACTGCAGCGCCTTTGGAAAAGAGATCCTCGAAAGCGAATTATTCGGGCACGTAGCCGGCGCCTTTACCGGTGCCGTAAAAGATAAAAAAGGTTTTTTTGAAGAAGCCCGCGGCGGTACCATTTTCCTTGATGAAATAGGAGAGATGGCGATAGAACTGCAGGCCAAAATGCTCCGCGTGCTGGAAACGCAGGAGTTTTATAAAGTGGGCGAAACAAAACCCACTAAAACAAATGTACGGATCATCGCCGCCACCAACCGGCAACTGGAGCAGGAAATCGAAGCCGGGCATTTCCGGTCCGATCTCTACTACCGGCTGTCGGCCTTCCAGATTTCCCTGCCATCACTAAACGAACGCCGGAAGGATATCCCATTGCTGGCCACCTGGTTTCTTCAGCAGATAGCGCCTAAAATGAATAAACGTATCACCGGGATGACGCCCGCTTTCCTGCAGGCGCTGCAACAGCACAGCTGGAAGGGAAATATCCGCGAACTGCGTAATGTAATCGAAAGGGCCGCCATCCTAACGGACACGGACATACTGGATACCCCCGTGCTGCCGTTCGATTTTCAGCAGGGGAACGCGGAAGATGCATCTTCCCTTAAACTGGCAGATATGGAAAAAGCACACATTATCCGGGTGCTGGCCCACGCCAAAGGCAATAAAACCAGGGCCGCAGAACTGATGGGCATCGGGTTAACCACGCTTTACAATAAAATTAAAGAATACAATATCAGCGCATCATAACAGCCAGCCCAGTAACAGGCACGCCAATACGATAAAAGGGGAAGGCACCTTGGTAAGGCACAGCAATGCCAGGGTGCTGGCCATGATCAGCAGGTTGTACCAGTTGACCGGGATCACAAAGAAGAGAATAAAAGTGGCTGCCCACATAATACCCACTACTACCGCATTGATCCCCTCGAGGGCACGGTATATCACCACATATTTTTTCAGGTTATTCCAGATAGGGAAGAAAAACAATACCAGCAACAAGCTGGGCAGGAAGATGGCAATAGGCGCTATAATACACCCCAAGAACTGGTAACCCATGCCCAGATTACGCATGGCCATGCCGCCCACATAGGCAGATATGGAAAAGGTAGGACCGGGGAGCGCCCGCATAATACCGGCGCCGGTAAGTAACTCTTCCGCAGAAAGGTATTGCGATTTGGCGCGGGTTACATACTGTTCCAGCATCATCGCAATCAGGATATCCCCTCCGCCAAATACAAGGCTGCCGAAACGGTAAAAGTTTTCAAAGAGGTTAAATGGCCGCCTGGTAATCCACTCGTGGGTACGCGCCAGCTCAGAAAGGAATCCGGCCAGTATAAACAACGACACAAATAACCAGATATTTCCCCACTGTATTTTACGGGGCTTTTCCGCCACACCGGGAATACGTTTGTTACTGAAGTTGGATACAATACCCCCCAGGATGATCAGCGCGGGAAAGGTCCACGGCGATTTCAGGAAGAAGGCGGTAAACATGGATACCACCATGATGGCAAAAGTGGCCATGCTGTTAATACTGATCCGGAAAGCACGGATGCCCCCGTACGCAAGGAAGCCTACCGCCATCGGCTGTACGTACTTGAAAATATCAGTATGCAGGGCATTTTTGCCGAAATATTGCAACAGGAAACTCAGGGAACCCATGATCAAACAGGCCGGGGAAATCCAGATGAGCAGGGTAATAATAGCCAGTATTGCGCCGCCGCGTTTATAGCCGATTAAGGTAAGGGTTTGGGAAGAAGAAGCGCCGGGAAGCAGCTGGCAGAAAGCATTGTATTCCATCAGCTCCTGTTCCGTTACATCCTTCCGTTGCTGTACAAATGTTTTCATCATCATGGCCAGATGACCCTGCGGGCCTCCGTAGGCAGTGATGCTATGTAATAGCACAGCTTTAAGAAAAGGTATATGACGTAGAAGCACAGTTTATTTTAGTGTATGCCGATTGGACAGGTTATAAGGTACTCAAATATCCGGACAAAATACAACCGTGTTGCTAATATCGGTAATCCCCAAAATAATAAAGGCACAATACTTGTAATATCGGTGATTATTATAACGAATATGGCCTTTTGTCCGTTGTGATCAATTTATCAGACAGGTTAATTACCCACCAACATGAGAAATGTTCGGATCTAAAGAATAACCATATCAGGAAGAACCGTTAAAGAAGAGACTTGCTTATACGCAGGATATTTACAAAGTCCCGGTAACAATTTTACCGGGACTTTGCTATGTATAGTCCTTATTTTTTCAAGCCTATTTCGCGTAAGCGCTCATCCAGGTACTCACCGGCAGTGATGGGTTCATATGCCAGCGGGTTCTGTGCTGTAACGCAGCTTTCCAGGCTGTCCAGTTTCATATTGGATTTTGGATGCAGGAAGAAAGGAATCGAATAGCGGGAAGTATTCCACATTTCGCGGGGAGGATTCACCACCCGGTGTGTGGTAGATTTTAAACGGTTGTTTGTTAACCGCTGCAGCATATCTCCCACATTTACCACAATCTGTTCCGGCAGGGAGGTAACCGGTACCCAGTTATCTTGTTTATCCAGGATCTGCAAACCATCCGCAGAGGCGCCCACCAGTAAAGTGATGAGATTGATATCTTCATGCTGCTCCGCACGGATGGCCGATTTAGGCTCCTGCGTGATAGGCGGATAATGGATGGCTCTCAGGATGGAATTGCCATTATGGATTTTATCATCAAAATAGGTTTCCTCCAGTCCCAGGAACAGGGCGATGGCCTGTAACAGGTATTTACCGGATTTTTCAAACCCACGGTATGCTTTAAAGAAAGTTGGCGTAAACTCCGGCACTTCCGCTACCTGTACGTTGGCAGGGTATTCCGAACTGATAGGATCTTTATCTTCCACAGTTTGACCAAACTGGAAAAACTCCTTCAGGTCCGGAGCGTCATAACCTTTGGCGTGTTCTTTACCAAAGGAAGTATAACCGCGTTGCCCGGCCAGTTCCGGAATTTCGTACTGATGTTTGGTGTCAGCGGGAAGCTTGAAGAATTGTTGTACGTATTTGTAGAGGTCCGCAATCAGTTCGTCAGGAATCCCATGATTCTTTACCGCTACAAAACCAACTTCTTCATAAGCCTTACCTAACTGCTGCACAAAGGCTGCCTTTCGTCCTGCATCTCCGGATGTGAAGTCTGCAAGATCCACTGAGGGGATAGAGTGGGTAGTTGCCATATTGAATAATTGTTTTGGAGCGATAAAGGTAGGGAAAAATAGCTCATTTGAAGTAGCCGGCCTCTTTATCGTTAATATCTACCATTGCGTAGCGGTTTACTTTATTGATGAGCATTTCATCCATCATATCCACCACATTCTTATAGTTCGATGCCTTGTCTGCTTTGATCAGTACCATCAGCTCATTCTTGTGGAAAGCTTCGTATACGGGTGCCTCTTTTGCTCCCCTGTGTAGCGGTGTTTATTTCAGCCATAAGTAACGGTTTAGGTTAAACGAAATTGGTTGAAAGCGCTTTCAGGAGTATAGATGCGGAGAAGGGGAGTTTCCATAAATGGGGAGTTGGCGCCTTCGGCGCTTTTAAATTGCTTGGTCCAGGATTAGGATGATTATGTTGATTTCGCTGATTTTATTTTTTAGATTTTAAAGATGATTAAAATAATGAAGGGAGATAAAAGCAGCACGCTTCCACCTCCCTTCTTCATCTATAAAAATCCTATAAAATTTAAAAAATAAAGGGAGACAAAAGCATCACACTTTTATCTCCCCAAAAAAATCAAACAACAAAAGGTGGGGAAATCAGCGAAATCAACATAATCATCCTAATCCTGGACCAAGACAATTTAAGGCGCCGAAGGCGCCCTCCGCTTAAAACTCTGCGCTCTTCGGTGTCCGCGGGAATGCAATTACATCGCGGATGTTCGTCATACCGGTAACAAACAGCATCAGGCGTTCAAAGCCTAAGCCAAACCCGGCGTGTGGCGCAGTACCAAAACGGCGGGTATCCAGGTACCAGCTTAGTTCTTCTACCGGCACATGCATTTCCTGCATACGTTTTACCAGTTTGTCGTAGTCCTCTTCACGCTGCGAACCGCCTACCATTTCACCGATGCCGGGGAACAGGATATCCATTGCCCGCACGGTTTTATTGTCGTCGTTCAGCTTCATGTAGAAAGACTTGATCTCTTTAGGATAATCGGTTAAGATCACCGGTTTCTTAAAGTGTTTTTCTACCAGGTAGCGTTCGTGTTCGCTCTGCAGATCGGCGCCCCAGCCTTCGATCAGGTACTGGAACTTTTTGTTTTTATTATGCTTGCTGTTTTTCAGAATGTCGATGGCCTCTGTATAGGTAATACGTACAAACTCGTTGTTCAGCACAAATTCCAGCTTTTCAATCAGTCCCATTTCACTGCGTTCCTGCTGTGGTTTTTGTTTCTCTTCTTCCGCGAGGCGGTTTGCCAGGAAGTCAAGGTCATCACGATTGTTATCAAGTATATAGCCGATAACAGACTTGATAAATGCTTCCGCGAGGTCCATGTTTTCCTCCAGCTCATAGAAGGCCATTTCCGGTTCAATCATCCAGAACTCTGCCAGGTGGCGGGCTGTGTTGGAGTTTTCAGCACGGAAAGTTGGGCCAAAGGTGTAGATGTCGCCAAAGGCCATAGCGCCCAGTTCTCCTTCCAGTTGCCCGGAAACAGTGAGGTTGGTGGATTTGCCGAAGAAATCTTCCTTGTAATCAATATCGCCGTTTTCGTTCAGTGGCGGTTTTTTCATGTCCAGTGTGGTTACGCGGAACATTTCACCGGCGCCTTCTGCATCGGAAGCGGTAATGATAGGCGTGTGCAGGTACACAAATCCGCGTTCGTTAAAGAAGCGGTGTACTGCAAATGCCAGTGCGTGGCGTACACGGAAGATGGCGCCGAAGGTATTGGTGCGGAAACGCAGATGCGCTATTTCACGCAGGTATTCCAGGCTGGGCTTGTTCTTCAGCTGCAGCGGATATTTTTCCGGATCGCAGTCGCCCAGTATTTCCAGGGTAGCCGCTTTTAATTCTACTTTCTGTCCTTTACCCAGGGAAGGAATAATTTCGCCGGTAGCGCTGATAGCCGCACCGGTAGTGATACGCTTCAGCAGCGCGGCATCCGTATTCTCAGTATTAATTACTATTTGTAAATTATTATTGGTGGAGCCATCGTTCAAAGCTATAAACTGATTGTTGCGGAATGAACGCACCCAACCCTTAACTGTAACTTCGTAATGCGCCTTGTCGTCTGACAAGATTTGCTTGACTTTCACCCTTTGGCTCATGATATATATAATTTTAGGATTGCAAAAATAAGTGGAAAACTTCATAGTATGTAGTACGGGCTCCGGCCTTTTTCCGGGCTGCTACTGCAAAGGAAATGTTAAAAAAGAGGGGCAAACAGGCGCTACCCCTGTATAAACAAGGGTTTGAGCGTTCGGCTAACAGTAGGGTACAGCCCGGGGAAGAGCGGTTTTAGGGGCTACTTTGGGGCAATTTGCACTTAAATATTTTTGGATAATAGTAAAACTTGTTTTAATCTTGCGGTATATTCTGCCTGATTAAGTTCATTTTTCCATCTTCATCAGCAGTTCCTAAACTCAATCATTCCCTATCAAATTTAATAAGCTAATTAAATTTATTGACTCAAAAACAATTATTTGTAATTGGTGTATGTTGGTATGCAGTGGTACCCGCCTCACAACACTTCTAAAATTTGACAACACAGATGATGTACGACATCTTACAACTGAACGACATGCTCGTTCCTGAGCTGCTTGATATTGCAGAGAAACTGGACGTTCCCAACGCAAAAAAACTGAACAAACAGGACCTCATCTACAAAATTCTTGATAAACAAGCAGTATTAGCCTCAGAAGATAACCAAGCCAACGGAGACGAAAAGAAAGCACGGAAACGCAAACCTGTAAAGAAAGACGAAGCAAACAACGCTGCTGAAGAACCTGCTCACGCTGAAGAAAAACCAGCTGCTAAGAAACCAGCAGCAAAAAAAGCTACCGGTAATAAATCAAAAGATCATGACGAAGACGAGAAACCGGTAACTTCCGCCAAGCCTAAAATAAAAGACTTTGAGATAGACCTGGACAGTATTCCTTCCCTCACTTTCGATGATGATGACGATATCATTATCCCTTCTTTTACAGAAGATGAAGAACCGGAAGAGGAAGAAGAAGTGGTAGTAATTCCTCCGGCAGAAGATGAGCTGGACGAAGACGACGATTTTGTAGTGCCCGGAGAAATTCCGATAGTGCCTGCAGCGCAGAAGAACCGCTTCCCTAATAAGAAAGAACCAGTTTTCAATATAGAATTTGATGGCGTTATCGTAAGTGAAGGCGTACTGGAAATGATGCCCGACGGCTACGGTTTCCTCCGCTCTTCCGATTATAACTACCTCAGTTCCCCGGATGATATTTATGTGTCTCCGTCGCAGATTAAACTCTTCGGCCTCAAAACCGGCGATACCGTGAAAGGCTCTGTACGCCCGCCTAAAGAAGGGGAGAAGTACTTTGCTTTGCTGAAAGTGGAAACAATTAATAACAAGTCACCGGAAGAAGTACGCGACCGTGTACCTTTTGATTACCTGACACCACTGTTTCCTTTCGAAAAACTGAGATTAACTACTACTTCCAATAACTACTCCACGCGTATCATGGATATGTTTACGCCTATCGGTAAAGGACAACGCGGACTGATTGTAGCGCAGCCTAAAGTAGGTAAAACCATGTTACTCAAGGAAGTAGCCAACGCCATCGCTACCAACCACCCCGAAATTTACCTCATGGTGGTGCTGATCGATGAACGTCCGGAAGAGGTAACAGATATGGAACGTAGCGTAAAGGCAGAAGTAATTGCTTCTACCTTCGATGAACCGGCTGAAAAACACGTGAAAGTATCTGCCATCGCACTGCAAAAAGCGAAACGCCTGGTAGAATGCGGTCATGATGTGGTGATCCTCCTCGATTCCATTACCCGTCTCGCCAGAGCGCACAACACCGTGGCACCTGCTTCCGGTAAAGTACTGAGCGGTGGTGTGGAAGCTAACGCCATGCAGAAACCAAAACAGTTCTTCGGTGCGGCACGTAAAATAGAACATGGTGGTTCACTGACCATCCTGGCTACCGCATTGATCGATACCGGTTCTAAAATGGATGAGGTGATCTTCGAAGAATTTAAAGGTACCGGTAACATGGAACTGTTGCTGGATCGTAAACTGGCTAACAAACGTATCTTCCCGGCGATCGATGTTTCTGCATCCTCTACCCGTCGTGATGATCTGTTGCTGGATAAAGATTCCCTGAAACGTATCCACATCCTGCGTAATCACCTGGGCGATATGAACACAGATGAGTCTATGCACTTCATGCTGCAACACATGCGTGGAACTAAAAACAACGAAGAATTCCTGATCTCTATGAACAGCTAGAAACAGGTTATCTTATAAAAGCAAAAACCCGTTACGGTTATCCGCAACGGGTTTTTGCTTTTATAGAATGCTATTGTTTTTTCTGTTGCCCGGGTGCAAATGGTTTGGCCGACTTAGTGCCATAGATCTTTTTTTGCTGTCCCGGTGGTAACCCATGTGGATTGCCTCCCGGATGAGTAGTTACACAACCGCTGTAAATGATAGCGGCGGTAAAAAGCGACAGTACTAATTTTAGGTTTCGCATAACAGTTATTTTAAACAGAATTACTGCTATAATGCAAAAATCCCGCCACAGTAGTCTGCGGCGGGATTATCCAATCTATCTAACCTTATAACTATCTTACATAAAACATCATACGATGCTTAGAATATCCAGTTTACACCAACCTGAAATTCTTTAGGGAAATCGAAGTTAAAAGTGCTGGTGTTGGTTTTAACACCTGTTGGTTCTGCTTTCTTCTGATCGTAAGCGTAGCTCAGACCACCGAATGCGCCTTCCAGCATGAAACGTTTGGTTACGAAGTAAGTGATACCAGGCAATACTCTAACGGAGAAACCGTTGTAAGTAGCTGTTTTGGTATCATCAGTTTTGTCTGTACCAAAGTGGTAGCCGGCATTGGCTTCAGCGAAGAATGCAAATTTGCTTTCACCGATCATGTGGTAGTTACGAACAAAAACGCCCGGAGTGATATCGGATGATTTGGTTTTAACACCTGCAACATTTTTGTCGTTGCTGAATTCTGATCTTGCGAATACACCGATAACCCAGTTAGGAGTCAGTGCCACACCAACTTTCGGGCTGATACCGAAGGAAGTGCTGGTGGTTTTGTTGTCTGTGTCTTTTACTTTTTGTGAGCTGGTCGTAACATTCAGATTACCTCCTAAAATTACATCGCCTTTCGAAAACTGAGCCTTTGCTACTTGTGTGCCGAACAGTGCTACTGCGGCCAATACAATCAACTTTTTCATCTGTCGTTAAATTTAAATATTCATTAAAACTATTCCTGTGTTATTGGTTCTTCTACATACATTCTTAGCAATCCTTGTTGATGTTTGGTCGATATCTTAAGCCATTAAAAAAAATGGTCAGTACTTGTTTTTCACGATCCATAAAGCATTTCAGCGCTTCCCGGTCGTGCGGATCAAAACCTGCTGCCTGCCACTTGCACCATATTACCCATAATCCGAATAATACATTTACCAGTAGCTGCGCCGTGAGTGCTGTATCCGTATCCTTGTTAAGCTCCCCGCTGCTCACCCCTTTTGAGATAGTAGCAGAAAGAAAAGAAATTTCCACCTGCTGCAGTAACTCAATCGTTTGCCGCATCCTGCTGGAAGGAACATCTTTAATCCATTCGTTTACACCAAACAGAAAATGATACTCCAGCAACATTTTTTCTTTCAGCGCCAGGTAGCGATCCATGATGTCTGCGGTACAACGAGCCTCTTCCACATATGCCGACATGTCAATGAAACAATCGGCTATCATACGCTCTACCACCGCCGCATAGATGGATTCTTTATCTGAAAAATAATAATACAAAGAGCCTTTGGAAATTTCCAGATCCCTGGCTATCTCCTCCATGGTAGTTTTAGACAACCCAAACCGCTTGAAGCGCTTTAACGCCGCTTCCAGAATCATCGTTCGTTTCAGGTCCTGCTCTGCCATAGTGTGCTGCTAAACAAAACTGACTGTTTGACTATTTCGTTTTGCGGGTCAAATGTACGACCAAAACTAAAACCACCAAATTTTTTTGTTAAGAAATTGTTACGTACCCTTCGCGCAATACATTAAAACGAACGGAAAGTCATAGAAATACTAACACGTTCACAAAAACGTTGGCAAATCGTTAACTAAATCGAAAACATGTCCGCGGAAAAATTGAAATTGTATAATTACCGGGAAGGAATACACGAAACGGAACGGCTAATGATGCGCCATTTTATGCAGCAGATCACGTTGCCTTTTTTCGGTAATATCCAGTGTGGTACCGCCTTTCAGCACCACCTTCCCGGAAGAACCATCCAGGTGGCTGATGTTGGATATCTGTATCATCTGGTTGTTGTTGATCTGGTAGAAGTGAAGGGAAGTAAAAAGATCGGCATAGTAGCGGAACGACTGCACCGCTGTAATCAGCTTACCGGAGTTTAAGCGGAACATACAGTTATCGCCTTTTACTTCCAGGTATTCAATAGCGGGGATATTAATAGTATAGGCTTCCCCGTTAGTAGCAGGGATCAGCAGCTGCCAGGCCACCGGCTTGCTGTTATTGAAATTTTCCAACAATACGCGGTAACGGTCTTTACTGCTGCCGGTGTTAATCCGTTCTGTGATCAGTGCCACTGCCTGCAACAGGCTTTCTTTGTCGATAGGCTTCAGTATCAGCTCCACGTCACTGAAACGGATTACATGCAGGAACTTCTTTTCAAATGCAGTTACAAACACCGCTTCAAAAGGGATGTCCGGTAAGGTGCCGGCCAGTACGTCAAAGCCGGTACCATCAGGCATTTCCAGGTCAAGAAATACCAGTTCGGGGCGATGCTGTCTTATTTTTTCTATGCCATCCGCACAGTCGGAGGCCATGTCGGCAATCGTAATTTCAGGGCAGTATTTACCGAGCATTAACGCGATTATGTCCCGGCTGTTTCTCTCATCATCGATTATAATAGCCTTTATCATAAAAAGTAACATTAACGGATACACTAAAATTATAACTGGGGGATCAGTATTTTAACGATCGTGCCGCTATCCGATTCATCCTCAGATGATCTGTCAATAATTTCTATATGGATTTCAGTATTATACATTTTGTTCAGTAACTCAGCGCGGTTCTGACTTATTTCCATGCCGGACGACTGGTGATGTTTTGGCAGCATACGCAATGATTTGGAACGGGCAATGCCAATTCCGTTATCTGCAATCACGCACTCCAGCATATCTGAAGCCACCTGGTTAAAATAGATGGAAAGCTTTCCTGTTGGCTGTTTGGGATTCGTCATGCCATGCTTTACGGCATTTTCCACGTAAGGTTGCAACAGCATCGCGGGGATTTCCAGTTCGGCGGTGGCAATCACGGGGTCTACTACTATTTCATACTCCATCCGGTTTTCAAACCGCATCTTTTCTAACCCAAGATAAGTATTCAGATAGGTAATTTCATCTGCCAGGGATATAAAATTACGCCGGGAGAAGTCCAGCGTTTTGCGGATCAGGTAAGAAAAGTCAGAAAGATATTTCTGTGCATACTCATAATCCCGCTGCATCACAAACAATTGTATGGAATTCAGGCAGTTGAAAATGAAGTGCGGATTGATCTGCGCCCGGATGGCTTTGAGTTCAATTTCTGTCAGCTTTTTATCATATTCTGTTTCCAGCTGCTTCTTTCGCTGCTCTTCCAGTTCCTGCTTTTTGCGCAGGATCTCGGTGGTTTGCTCTTTTACCAGTTCTTCCAGTTGCTCATTCAGCTTGCGCTGCAGCTCTTTGTTTTTATTCAGCTGCTTAATCAGCAGTTCCTGGGTACGGGTTCTTTCCAGGTGTACCAGTTTATTGCGGTAGCTCAACCCGGCAAGGAAAAACATGGCCTGCAACAGTACACCGCCTATCAGCAGGATAGTAGGTGCTGCCAGTTCGCCCAGGGCGCTGAGTAAGCCCAGCGGCCGCACATGCATAAGGAAGGAGCCCAGGCAGGCAAGGTATAAACATACCGATCCATACAAAAAGAACCGGACCAGCGGATGGTGACGGGAACGCCGCGCCAATGCCACAAATACCGCCAGCAGCGGTACCAGCGTTACAAAATACACATAGCTGTATATAATGGTAGGCATGTGGTACTGACCTATCCTGATAAAATACAAGCATAATATGATCAGCCCGCCCACTATCGCCGCTACCCAGGTAAACGCGCGCTCCATAAAAGGATATCGCTCGGTGAGGTTAAGAAAGGCATTGCCAAATAACAGGTACATCAGGTAAAAGCAAAACAGCAGGCCGGGGATGTCCCAATAATATTTCAGCATGGGCCAGCGGTGGAAAAACGACAACTGGTAAGGCTTATCATCCAGCCGCAATGCAAAAAAGAGGATCAGTCCAAGTATATAGGCTGCAAAATAGATATACGATTTGTCGGGTAGCTGGATATAGTTAATAATGGAAATACTAAAAAATACGAGCAGCATACCCAGCAGCACCTGGATTACTACGGCTTCTTTGCGGAAGCCGTCCAGTTGTTTGTCGCGGAAGGTGCCATAGGCTTCGGTGCTGAAAAGTGCAGGCATCAGGGCGCCTTCATTGTAAGACTTATTGATGATATGAAGGTAAAACGTGCGGAGTTCCCCTGCTGGTACCTGTACGGCAAATGCGTAGTGGTTCCATCTTTCCACGCCACCTTTGTCCAGCATTAAACCGGTTTGCATCAGCAGCCGGGGCTTATCGCCCGGAGATTGCGCGTACCAGTACATATAGTCGTGCCAGCCGGAAAACAGGTGGTACGATAGCGGTTTATTGCTTTTATTTTTTACAGTAAGCCGTAGCCAGCAGTTATTAACCCGTCCGTTATTCTGGGGATTACTATGAAAGATGCTTTCCTGCCGGGCAAACGGCATAGTGGCTGCCTGCTCCGGGGTCAGGTGCTGCTCATCGGCTGTCAGCACATATAAAAAAGGCCGCAGGTCCAGATTCGCAGGGGCGAAAGCAGTATCAGTGATCAGTGTGTCTACTGGGGTACGATCTACAGTGGCAAAGGATTCTGCAGTGTAACAATACAACAGCAGCATTAGAATAATGCGCTTCACAAAGTGTAATATAAGTTTGGTTATAGCAATTTGTCAATAGCTTTTGCCATTGCTTCATCCTTAGCGGTGACGATATCACCGGCATCATGTGTGCACAGGAATATTTCCACTTTATTATAAACGTTGCTCCAGTTGGGATGGTGATCCATTTTCTCTGCGATCAGTGCAACCTTGGTCATAAATGCAAACGCATCCCGAAAGTCTTTGAATTCAAAAGCCCGGTAAAGCTGTTTATTTCTTTCTTCCCACATAAAAAAATCAGGAATTTAAAGGTAAAACATCGGGTCTGTCATGGAATCTGGTCAAAATATTACCGCTGATGCGTCGTGCCTCTTCTAAAAAATAAGGTTCATCTTATTCTTGATCTCTCTGATATCAAGTAAAGATACTAATTGTACAAGCGGAACAAGGCGTAATTCTTCTAATAATTTTTTTACATCGCCGGGTTGGTAGTAATCCCCCTTGATCATCCACAGAAAATTGATCTGTTTAAGTTCGGGCAGCAGGAATTCTGCCTGGCAACGGTTGTTATAAAGGTAGTGTGCTACTGAATTGGTTGGTTCGTGAAACTCAAATACGGGGAAATGAAAAGATCTTGTTTTTTTAGACAGGGTAATTTCCAGGTTGTTATTCACCCGGAAGTTGGTATGCAACTGCCGGTTAATATGCCAGCACAACTGATAATCCCGCGTAGTGGAAGCGATGCCGATTACGTAGGTGCTTTCAAAGAAGTCCTCTACCAATTGGTCGTTGTCCAGTTTAAGCTTGAGTATTGTCATATGGAAAAGTAGCGCTGCACCCTGTCCGGATGTTGAATTAATATTTTATCCTTTCTTTTTACTGCCCTTTTTTAAAGGTTGTCCCGGATCCCAAAATACGGCTTTAAAATTTTCTATTTTATCTTCTTTTACAACTATTCCTTCCTGTTCCAGTAATTCCTGCATCAGGGTAGGGGTGGCAAAATGACTCCGGCCGCTGAGTTCTCCTTTGCTGTTTACCACACGATGCGCGGGAACAGGCGGTTTGGCGCTGCCGGCTGCATTCATGGCCCAGCCAACCATGCGGCCGGTGAGCTTTAAGCCGGAAGCGTCTGCAATGGCGCCATAGGAGGTTACCCGGCCGCGCGGTATGGTGCGTGCAATTTTAAAAACCGTTTCAAAAAAAGAAACCGGCTCAGCGGCCTTCTTTTCCTTCGTCCCTGCGGCGGGCAAGGAGTGCTGATCTTTCGGGTTCGGGTACTTTTTCATAATTAAATGGACAGTGCTTACAGCCGTTGCCGCAACAGAAGCCCCGGTCGAGGTGGAATTTTTCGGTAAATACCATATAGCCCTGGGCATTATAGTAGAAATCAATCTTCTCCACCAACGGTTGCTTCATCGGAAGGCAGTTTAATGCTTTGCCAGTTCAACGGTGCAGCAGGCAATTGAAATTTGAGATAACGGATTGTTCTGCCATCGGCGAGGTGCATGCCTTCATAAAAGGTCTGGATTCTCAGCAGCGGCGGTACTTCCGGTAATGCGTATACATCAGGAATATCTTCTATTAACGTGCATCCGGCCGCGGCAATTACTTCCTGTGTGAAAGCATACAGCTGCGGGGAGTCTGTTTTCAGGTTAATGGTGGCTCCGGGCGCCAGCAAAGGCTGGAACAGCTGCAGGAACTTAGGGTGCGTTAACCTTTTCTTCGACTTGGAATTGCGCAGGAAAGGGTCAGGGAAGGTAATCCAGATGTCCTTTATTTCTCCCGGCGCAAAGTAATTATTGAGCTTATCTATTTGTGTACGCAGGAAAGCAGCGTTTGGCAGCGGTTCTTCCATGGCGGTTTTAGCGCCTCTCCAGATGCGGTTGCCTTTGAGATCCACGCCTAAAAAGTTCTGATCAGGAAACAGCCGGGCCATGCCCAGGGTATAGTCGCCTTTACCACAGGCCAGCTCTAATGTAACAGGGTGGCTGTTTTTGAAGAACTCATTCCATTTTCCCTGCATACCTTCCGGGTATATCAATACATTGGGGAAGGTTTCGATTTCAGCAAATCGTTGTAATTTTTTTTGTCCCATTTGCCGCAAAAATAGGGCGATTTTTTGAATGGGGGAGTGATAATGGGGAACTTGCCGCTTTGAGGCCGGGATATAAAAAAGAAAGATGCTGCCGGCTAGCCGGCAGCATCTTTTATAAGTAAGTACAGAAATTAGTAAGCACCTTGCACGGTCACATAGTTCCCGTCCGTATTGCCGTCTACTATCTTTTTTGCGTTTGTGCCGTCTGTTTTACAGGTATAGATGCCACCGTCTTTTCCACTTGTACCTGACATTTCGTAGGTGCTGAATACCACGGTTTGGCCATCCGGTGTGAGGGAAGCTTCATCTCCTACCACGATATTGGGCGGTAAGGTGACATTTATTTTGTGTTTGTTACTGCCGTCCAGCTTACAGATCCAGATTTCGGATGCCGTAGTGCCTGGGCCGGTTTTAACGTAGTTAATGTATAACACAATATCCAGTTGTCTTAATGTGGTGCCGGTAACAGGAGTTTCGGCATTGGCTTCTTTTTTACAGCTCATCTGGGTGATGATAACCGCTGCATTAAAGGCTAAGAGGGCTACGGTACCTAATAAAAGTTTTTTCATGATAACTTTATATTTGAATTAATTCAAATATAAAACATCGTGATATAAAATAAAAAAAGCCCGTAAGCATGATAACTTACGAGCTCTTTAAACCAATTAAGCTGTAGGAGGAGGAGTCGAACCTCCACGGGGCAGTTAGCTATAGCACAAGTAAGATTAGTGGTCAACCCAATTATACTACGTTTATCCTGTGATCCCCACCCCCGAGACAAGAGGGCATGTCTGCCAATTTCATCATCCCACAATGTGTTTGAACCGTTACCAGCTATTGCTTTTCGTTAGCCGTTGTCGTAATGATTATGATGCAAATCTAAAGAGAAGGTGACTTTCTTGCAAATTTTTTAAGAAGAATTTTGGAATTTTCGATATTTTTTAAATATTTGCATATAACTTTAAAACATTCAAAAACAAATTGTAAAAATGAGCCACAATTTGAATATTGACAAACTAGATTTGCAGATTATCAGCGAGATGATGTCTAATGCTGAGATCTCCTACGCCGACCTGGGGAAGAAATTGTTCGTTTCCGGCGGGACTATCCACGTGAGAATGAAGAAATTACAAGAACTGGGTGTAGTTAAAGGTACTAAATTACATGTAGATTTAAAAATGATCGGCTATGATGTGATCGCTTTTATCGGCATTTATCTGGAAAAAAGCTCCATGTACGACACTGTCGCCAAGGAATTAAGGAAAATACCCGAAATGGTACGCCTTAATTATACAACAGGCAGTTATAGCATGTTTGCTGAGATCATCTGTAAAGATATCACCCAACTCCGCCGTATCCTCCACGATGAACTGCAGAAAATTAAAGGTATTGAGAGAACTGAAACCCTGATTTCCCTCGAAGAAAGCTTCTACAGAACAATTAACGTGGTGGAATAATTGGTTTTTAAGAATGGAAAGTTTACCCTGTTGCTATTTCATTCTTAATTATTAATTTTCATCATGGTTACAACAGAAATTGCCGAAAAAATTCAACGGCTGGAAGAAAAGTATGCCGCTATGGGGCAGAACCTGTCGTCCTACCTGGATGGCCTTCTGTATGCGGACTACCTCACTTATTGGGACTATATTCAACTTGATGTACTGCTTAATCTGCAACATCCACGCACACCAATTCCTGATGAAAGGATTTTCATCATCTATCACCAGATCACGGAATTGTATCTGAAATTATCGTTGCAGGCAATCGAGCAAATCAGCCTCGCACCCGTACTGTCAGCTGAGATATTTAAAACCCAGCTTAAAAGGATCAACAACTATTTCCACAGCCTTATCAGCTCATTTGAAATAATGGTGGATGGGATGGATAAGGAACAGTTCCTGCAATTCCGCATGGCACTGTTGCCTGCCAGTGGCTTCCAGAGCGGACAATTCCGCATGATCGAAATCTGCTCTACCCGGTTAAACAACCTGGTATACGAACCCCAGCGCCCGGAAGTGGAAGGGCTGGAACTAAAAGATGTGCTGGACAAAATTTACTGGAGAAGCGGCGCCACAGAACTGGCTACCGGTAAAAAAACACTCACCCTCCGCCAGTTTGAGCTGAAATATATGGATACCTTCCTCAAACTGGCTACTGAGTACAAAGACAATAACCTGCTTGCCAGCTATAAAAAGCTTTCTCCCGCAGAACAAACGGAATTAATTCCCCTGCTAAAGGAATACGATCTCAATGTAAACGTGCGCTGGCCGCTGATGCACTACAAATCCGCAGTAAGATACCTGCATAAAAAACCGGAAGACATCGCCGCCACAGGAGGTACTAACTGGCAGCAATTTCTGCCGCCGAAAAATAAACGCATCGTTTTCTTCCCCGAACTATGGACGGATGAAGAGCTCAGCAACTGGGGCAAAATTGCAATGGGAGAGTAACTGATATCAGATATCCTGTGTAGTAAATCTTCTTAAATAGTAAGCCAGTAGCGGTACATCCGCTTTTTCCAGTGGATGTGGCGTATCCGGCATCACCGTTAGCTGCGCCAGTGGAAGGGCGTTGTATACCTCGATGGTTTCCTGGAAAGACACCATGTTGTCGCGGTCGCCCATCATCAGCATGCAAGGGGTTACCACCCGGGCATAATCTGCCGGTTTCAGCAGCGACTGATGTCCCAGTTCCTCAATCAGCTGCGCGGTGCGCGTTACCACGGTTTTCCAGTCGCTGGCGGTATGCCTTGCCTCCAGCACCCGTGCAAAGGCGGGAACTTTCTCTTCAATTAAATCCGGGTTCAGCTGCCGGATCTCTTTACCGGCGGTAGCCTCGTTCCAATTGAACTTGGTGGCCAGCGTAATTACACGCCCTGTTTTTTCGGGGTAATGTCTTGCCAGGTACATCGCCACATAACCGCCCATGCTGTATCCGAAAATGTGCACAAAGTCGAGTTGATGGGTTTCCAGATAGGATAATACTTCCGCCGCAAATACCTGGATGCTGAACCCCTGCTCGGAAAAAGGCACATCGCCATGCCCGCTGAAATTAATCAGGTGCACATCGTAATGGTCGGACATTTCCTTAGCCAGCGGTTCAAATTGGGAAGAGGCGCCCAGTGCGCCATGTAAAAAAAGTATGGGGAGTTTATGTGTTTGCATTGACTAAAACTAGCAAACATTTTGGATTTGCCTGTTTGATTGTTTGAATTTTTCAGGGAGATAACATTTTTTTATCTCCCTGAAATGCTCAAAAAACAGCATAACCAAATCATCTGGCCAGGTATGCTCCATCAATGGGATAGTAGCTGCCGGTTACGAAAGAGGATTGCGGAGAACTGAGCCATAATACCAGTTCTGCTACCTCTTCCGGCTTGCCTAGCCGGCCTATGGGATGCAAACCTACAAGTGCCTGCATCTCCTGCTGGCTCAGATGTTTGGTTAATAATGGGGTTTCAATAAAGCCCGGCCCCACGGCGTTTACCCGGATGCCTTTGGCCGAATATTCTACTGCCGCCGCCTGCGTAAGCCCTACCACGCCATGTTTGGCGGCTACATAGGCGCAGGAGCCGGCAAAGCCTACCGCTCCCAGTATGGACGCCATGTTCACAATTACGCCGCTGCCGGCCTTTTCCATCACAGGCAACTGGTAACGCATGCCATAAAAAACGCCGTTGAGATTTATGTTAATAACTTTTTGCCAGTCCTCCAGCTTGTATTCGCCCGTAGGTGCTGCCGCACCGCCAATCCCGGCATTATTGCAGGCAATGTCCAGTTGTTTGAACTCCGCCAGGGTTTTGGATACGAGTTGCTCGCAATCCGCCGGACTGCTGGTATCCGATTTTACAAAAATGGCCTTGCCACCTTTACTCCTGATGCCATCTGCCACTGCGTTTCCGCCCTTTTCATCAACATCGCTGAGCACTACAGCGGCGCCATTGGCTGCATACAGTTCGGCCACACATTTACCAATGCCGGAACCTGCGCCTGTAACCAGCGCTACCTTGTTTTTCAATTGGTCCATAACAATGTTTTTTGCTCTAGTAAACAATACAGCCCAATGAAATGTTCCTCATATTTTTTTATTATGTTTGCATAGATGTTGCCGATTAATTTTCTTCACTTAAGATGTCCCATCATCAAATCATGTTTTTTTAAATACTAGTAATGGAATACAATACCACGCGCAATTACCTGATAATGAAGGAATATGGCAGGAATATCCAGAAAATGGTGGAGTACCTGGTAACCATAGAAGACGACGAAGAGCGCCAGCGTAATGCTATGGCTGTAATAGAGCTGATGGGTACGCTGAACCCGCATTTACGTAATGTGGAAGACTTCAGGCATAAATTATGGGATCATATTTTTAATATCTCCGGCTTTACCCTGAAGGTGGAATCACCATATCCAATCCCCACTATTGAAAAGCTCAGAGCCAAGCCCGATAGACTTCCTTATCCCAAAAAATATCCCAGGAACCGCCACTTCGGCAAAAACCTGGAAATGATCATTGATAAAGCCGTACATGAAGATAATCCTGAAAAAAAAGAAGGATTTACCCAGTGTATCGGTAACTATATGAAACTGGCCTACAGTAACTGGCATAAGGAAAGTGTACACGATGATGCCATCAAGGCAGAATTACTGGCCATTACAGACAACCAGCTGGAATACCACCCGGGTCATACTGCCCATATTCCAGGCCCTGTAAGCTTCGCACCAAGCGGTAACGTAGCAGGTGCCGGCGACCAGTTCCGCTCCAATAAGCGCAAAAACTTCCAGCAAAACAAGTTCAAAAGCAGCAACAGCGGCAGTGGCGGCAGCAAAAGCCGGGATAATAACAATAAGCACAATAACAAATACAACAAAAACAGGAACAAGTGAGTAGTGCTTTTGAAGTAAGAGGCGGCAACCGCTTAAAGGGGGAAATTATACCCCAGGGTGCCAAAAACGAAGCTTTACAAATCATCAGTGCCGTGATGCTAACCCCCGAAAAGGTTACTATCACCAATATTCCGGATATAGTAGATGTAAATCTGCTGATAGAGTTGTTAGGAGATGCTGGCGTAAAATTGAATCGTATCAGCAGGGACACCTGCGAATTTCAGGCAGATGAAGTAGACCTGAAGTACCTGGAAAGCCCTGAATTTAAAAAGAAATCCGGCCGTCTCCGTGGTTCGGTGATGATTGCAGGTCCGCTGCTGGCAAGGTTCGGACGCGCCTTCATCCCAAAACCCGGTGGCGATAAAATAGGCCGTCGCAGACTGGATACCCATATCATCGGGTTCGAGAAACTGGGAGCCAGGTTTGTATATGATGCGGATGATAACTACTTCCGCCTGGAATCTTCCGGAGGGCTCAAAGGCACCTATATGTTGCTGGATGAGCCAAGCGTTACCGGTACCGCCAATATTGTAATGGCAGCCGTAATGGCCGAAGGAACCACCACTATTTACAACGCTGCCTGCGAACCATATCTGCAGCAGCTGTGTAAAATGCTGAACCGGATGGGCGCCCGCATCAGCGGAGTAGGCTCCAACCTCCTCACCATTGAAGGCGTAAAATACCTGGGCGGCTGCGAACACAGCATGCTCCCGGATATGATCGAAATAGGCTCCTTCATTGGCCTGGCCGCCATGACGCAAAGCGAAATCACGATTAAGAATGCAGGCGTAGATAACCTGGGTATCATCCCGGAGAAATTCCGGCAGTTAGGTATCCAACTGGAAATCAGGGGAAACGATATCTATATTCCTTCCCAGGACTCCTACGAAATCCAGACATTCCTGGATGGCTCCATTCTTACTATTTCTGATCATCCCTGGCCCGGATTTACACCGGATCTGCTGAGCATTGTGCTGGTAGTAGCCACGCAGGCAAAAGGCAGCGTGATGATCCATCAGAAAATGTTTGAAAGCCGCCTGTTTTTCGTGGATAAACTGATAGATATGGGCGCTCAGATCGTATTATGCGATCCGCACCGTGCCGTGGTAATCGGTTTGGGCCGTCAGCACAACCTGCGCGGCATCACCATGTCGTCTCCCGATATCCGTGCCGGTGTATCCCTGCTGATCGCTGCACTCAGCGCAGAAGGAAAGAGCACCATTCAGAACATTGACCAGATAGACCGCGGCTACCAGTACATCGACGAGAGGTTGAGAAAACTGGGAGCAGATATAAAGAGAGTATAAACAGTTGTTCATACTTCATCAAAGCCCAAATACCAGCAAAACATTTTACTGGTTTTTGGGTTTTGCATTTGGAGTAACCGCTACCTTGATTGTAATTAATAATGGAAAGAAAGATCATCATCGTTACCGCTCCTTCAGGTGCCGGTAAAACCACCATCGTAAAAAAGCTGCTGGCCAATATGCCGGTACTGTCCTTTTCTATTTCCGCCAGCACCCGCACCCCGCGTGCCAGCGAAGTAAACGGAAAAGACTACTACTTCCTGTCTTCCGATGAGTTTCATCAGCGGATTGAAGAAAACGCCTTTGCAGAATATGAAATGGTGTATGCCGGTAAATATTACGGTACCCTGAAAAGTGAACTGGAGCGTATCTGGAACAACAACCAGATCCCGATGGTGGATATTGATGTAAAAGGCGCTTTATCTATCAAAGAAAAATATCACAACAACGCACTCACTATTTTCATACAGCCCCCCTCGTTAGATGCTCTGCGCGTCAGGCTCAGCGAAAGAGGCACGGAAACACAGTCTTCCCTGGACGAACGGCTCGCCAAGGCCCGCTATGAGCTGTCGTTTTCCCATGAATTCGACGAGATTGTAGTAAACGACGAACTGGAGCACGCCTACCAGGAAGTGAAAAGGCTGGTGACAGATTTTTTAAATATAAAATAGCGACGTGATCGTTGGTTTTCCTAATTCGTTATTTTTGTTAGGATGGACGGATACACTATAATTATTTTGGTTTTCCTGGTATTGCTGGCAGGCTTCTTTTCAGGTATCGAAGCTGCATTTGCCAATGTTAACAAACTTAGCATTGAGCTCAAAAAAAAGCAAGGCAGGGCTACTGGCAAAATATTGGCCAGTCTGAACGAGAACCCCAGTCGCTTCCTGGCTACCAGCCTGGTAGGATTCACAATTACCATAGTCATTTATGGGATCCTTGTGGCAGGCGTATTTCAGCCGGCACTGGACACTATTATGCGGAAGCCTGATTCAGCCAGCATTCAGCCCTTTATTATTTTCGTTGAAATAATACTGGCTACCCTGTTGGTATTATTCCTGGGCTTTTTTATCCCACGGGCAATTTTCCGGTCAAGACCGGAAACGTTACTCAGTTTCTTTGCACTACCCGTGTCTATAGTGGCCAAGCCGCTGTATGTGATCGGTAATGTACTTGCTTCCATCTCCGAATGGATGCTGAAATATTTGTTCAATGTCCGTATCGTGGAAAACGGTGAATCCTTTACCCGCGTGGATGTAGAGCATTTTATCCGGCAGTCGCAACAGCATTTTGGGGAAAATAACCAGGAGCTGAATACAGAACTGTTTGAAAACGCCTTGTCACTTGCACACGTAAAAATCCGCGGCTGTCTTATTCCCCGCAAGGAAATAGAAGCGCTGGAAATACACCGGCCTCTCAGCGACGCCCGGAATAAATTTATGGATACCAAACTATCTAAGATCATTATTTACGAAGGTTCCATCGATAATATCCTGGGCTATATCCACCAGCTGGATATGTTTAAAAGCCCGCCGGATATCAAAAGCATCATTCATCCGATATTGGCTGTGCCCGAAACAATGAGCGCCATCGATCTCCTCAGCAAGTTTAATAAAGAACGCAAAAGTATTGCCTGGGTAGTAGATGAGTTCGGAGGAACAGCAGGTATTGTAACAATTGAAGATGTACTGGAAGAAATTTTCGGAGAAATCAAAGATGAACATGATGAAGAAGAATTCGTAGAGAAGCAGATCGCCGAAAAAGAATATATTTTTTCAGGAAGATTAGAACTCGATTATTTGAATGAGAGATATGGACTGGATTTTCCGGAAGATGAAAGTGAAACCTTATCGGGCTACATCATCAACCATCACGAAACCATTCCGAAGATCAAAGAACGCATTATAATCGACGATTATGAGTTTGATATTCTGAACGTTACGGATACCAGGATCGAAATGGTGAAGATGAAGATGTTAGTTTAAGATTCACCGTTAAACTGGTTGACTTATCAGATATTAATATGATATAATTATTTCCTTAATGTAACGCTTAACGATACAATAACAATTTTGCTAAAACGTTTTTAAAAAAAGTAGTAGGAATTTAACACGGATTGTATACATTTGCTTCAGATGATGTAACACAATGATTTGATTTTTGTTAAAAGGTTGTAAAAAAAGTGTTCCAACATTGATAATAAAATAATTCTTGTTATTTTTGTATTACAATATAAAACGCAACCAGGGATTCTTACTTATTCTGAACGCTTGCCATCAATTAGGTAAGTAGTTTAACTGGAAGCTAAAGACATTCTCGAATTCAACTTTTTTGGGGTTAACAAACAATGGATGAAAGGCCGGCTCTTGATTCTTCTCGGGCTGGCTCTTTTTTTTCTCCCAACTGCTCTCACACTTTCTCCCTTTTTTCTTCTTCCTGCTTTTTTCTTTTTACATACATGCAGTGAGCATGAACACCACTCTGCTTAAAGCAATATTAAAATAGGCACTTTATACGCGGTACACTGTAATTTGTAGTATGCAACAGCTATATTTGTGATCCTTAATAAGAAACTGTATTCAACATCGTTCGACCGTATAAAGTATGTTAAAGAAATTGTTCGCAAGCAATGAGGATAAGGCAGAAATGTCCTTTTTCGACCACCTGGAAGATCTCCGGTGGCACCTTGTCAGATCGGCCCTGGCACTTGTTGCATTCAGCGTATTCGGCTTTTTATATACACAGGAAATTCTGGACAACGTAATTTTCGGACCTACTAACGCCGATTTCCCCTCATATGTGGCATTATGTAAAATCAGTCATTGGGTAGGACTGGGAGATCAGCTCTGTATTACGCCTGTAAAGGTCCAGTTTTTGAATTATAAGATGGTGGGGCAGATCATGTTGCAATTTAAACTGGCGTTCATGATTGGCTTTATTTGTGCCTTTCCTTACATTTTCTGGGAGTTTTGGCGCTTCGTAAAACCAGCACTGAAAGAAAAAGAACTGAAAGGAGCAAGAGGCGTGATCTTCTGGGTATCTTTTCAATTTTTCCTCGGGATCGGATTTGCCTATTTCCTTATGGCGCCTTTCACTATCAACTTCCTTGCTTCCTACACCGTTACAGCAAAAGCTGTAAACCAGTTTTTTATAGATGACTATTTTGATCTGATGACACAGATCGTACTGGGTATGGGCATTCTGTTTGAATTGCCTATTCTCGTATTTTTCCTCACCAAACTGGGCATCCTCACACCGGAATTCCTCAAATCTTACAGACGCCATGCTATCGTGGTGATCCTGATCCTGGCTGCAGTAATCACCCCACCGGATCTCATAGATCAGCTGATCGTATTCGTTCCCTTATACTGTCTGTATGAAATCAGTATCTTTATATCGAAAAAGGCGCTGAAAGACCGTGAAGACAAGATGACTAAAACAGAGGTGGAAGAGTGGTCCTAGTTCTCTCTAACAGTTAATAAGATATTTAAAATGGAAAATACCATATTTAACCTGACATTGCCAGTAGCTATCGGTTCTGATCATGCAGGATATGAATATAAAGAAGAAGTGATTTCTTTCCTGGAATCGAAAGGCTTGCAGGTAAAGGATTACGGCACTCACTCGAAAGACTCCGTGGACTATCCTGACTATGCACACCCGGTATCTACAGCAGTGGAAAGGGAACAAGCTGCGTTCGGGATCCTGATCTGCGGCAGCGCCAACGGAGTAGCCATTACCGCCAACAAACACCAGGGAATCCGCGCTGCGATTTGCTGGGGAGAAGAGCTGGCGCGACTGGCACGTTCACACAACAACGCAAACGTGTTGTGTATCCCTGCCCGTTTTGTGGATATTCCCGCTGCCAATCAAATGGTAGAAGTGTTTATCGGTACACCGTTTGAAGGCGGCCGTCACCAGGACCGGGTACGTAAAATGGTTTGCCTGTAACGGTTTTAAGCCATATATCATTTTTTACTGTAACGAATACACGAAATTGTGGTAATATTAAAGAGCCGGCTTCCAACCGGCTCTTTTTTTTAATATACATGTGAATCTGACTATAAAAAAATACTCCATGAGAGTTCCCTTTGCTGTTGCTTTTCTGTTGTTGATGAATATTACGCAGGCACAAACCAATAACGGCGTGGCTGCAGAATATGGTGAAACCATAACCGCCGGTGGTCTTAGCCGGCAACTGCACATCATTGCAGGACCGGAAATGGAAGGAAGGGAAACCGCTACAAGAGGGCAGGAGAGGGCTGCCGCTTATATTATCAGCCAGTTTTCAGCGGCAGGACTTCAACCCGGCGCCAATGGGAAATGGGAACAATATTATCCTATCTATTCAGATAGTTTGCTTAAAAGCACCATCACCGTTCGCAATAAAACATATTCATTTGCACAGGATTTTCTTGCTGATCTGCGCTCCGGTAACAAACAGGACTTACGCGTATCCCGCGTATTTTATGCAGATGCAGGAGTAGTAACCGCAGATCATAACGACTACCAGAACATGGATGTAAAGGGCCAGGTAGTAATGATCCGGGATGACGTGAGGAGAGGACTACAGCGGGACCGCCGTAGCCTCGATGAAAGAATCAGCACTGCAAAAAGTAAAGGCGTGGCCGCCCTGCTGATCATCAGCCCTGCGGCCGGCAGATACCGTTCCCTGGAGCAAAAGAAACTGCATACCACCGGTCTTTACTGGCAGAAGGATACCTCCTGGAATCCGAATATCTACTACATCACGCCCGCACTTGCCGCCGACATACTCAATACCGACAAAGGAGATAACCTCCTCGAAGAAATAGACAGGGGCTGGAAACCAGCTGCCGTTACGCAAACACCGGTTCATCTTGTTTTTGATAAAGCAGCCACGGTATTACAACCCTCCAACGTACTCGCCTACCTGGAAGGCACGGATAAAAAAGACGAAATTGTTTTCGTCACCGCCCACTATGATCATCTCGGCAAAAAAGATGATGAGATTTTTTATGGTGCAGATGACGACGGATCAGGTACCAGTGCGGTGATAGAAATAGCCGCTGCATTTGCCCGCGCAAAAAAAGCCGGCAACGGCCCACGGAGAAGCATGGTATTTATGACCGTGTCCGGTGAGGAAAAAGGACTGCTTGGCTCCCAGTATTATACGGAGCATCCTGTTTATCCGTTAGCCAACACTGTCACCGATCTGAATATTGATATGATAGGACGCATTGATCCTGCGCATGAAAGAGATACCAACTATGTGTATATTATCGGCGATAATAAACTGAGTTCCGAACTGCGGCCCATTAATGAAAAGGCCAATGATACCTATACCCATCTTAAACTGGACTATAAATACAACGACCCCAACGATCCGGAAGGATTCTACTACCGCTCAGATCATTATATGTTTGCCCAACACGGTATTCCGATCATTTTTTATTTTAATGGCACACACGCTGATTATCACGCTCCAACGGATACGGTTGATAAAATCAGTTATAACCTCCTGGCGAAAAGAGCCCGCCTGGTTTTCTACACCGCCTGGGACATTGCCAACCGCGAGCAGAAACTGGTAGTAGACCGGCACGAAAAGTAACCCGATCAGCTCAAATCTTCCAAAAATCTCTTATTTCCGGTATAGAAGTACCGGTTAAATCCTTTTTGTTTTTTTTAACAAAATTTTTTAAATTGTGTATAGAGTCTTATTTTTTTTAGAAGGCAATAAATACATATTTCTTTTTTTGTATTTAAATGAACAGGTGAATCAAGATTAGTTAAGGTGTTATAAGGCGATTATTTCACTGAGAGCAGGCCTTCCCATTAAACATTTTTAACTAAGTTGTTGTTGTTCAATCGGTATTTATAGGATCAAGTGGAATTTTAACGGTAATGGAAAGCAGAACCGGTTCCCACTATTTGTAACCATATAAACTTACCAGTGTGGAAACACCTGCCACCTTTTCTGTTTTAAAAAAGTACTATCCCACAAGGAGAGCACCCTTGTGCCCTGATCGATGTTGCAACGGAAACACCTGGTTACATGTCTTGTAGTATTGTTATTATTAATTATCCTGGTTGTTCAGAATGTTGAGAAACGGAGAGGCTTACAGCACGTAATGGTACACCCTGCCATAAATACAGCACTCGTAGTGGAAACCTAAAACTGAGAATGCATGCCTGATTTTTATAGCGCTTATTGGTGGCTCTTTTTGTTGAGAGGAATTTTCGCCCTGGTATTGGGAGTACTGGCCGTTGGTTGGCCCGGTGCTACTTTTACCACATTGATCGTTTTCTTAGGCGCCTATCTTTTTATCGCCGGCCTTTTTGCTGTTGCCGGCGCAATAGCTGCCCGGAAAACGAACGAAAACTGGGGTATTTTCCTGCTTTCAGGGCTGTTAGGCGTTATATTAGGTATCCTCACTTTTTACAATCCTTTTGCCACCGGCGCAGCACTCATTTATGTGGTTGCTTTCTGGGCTATGCTGGCGGGCCTGTTTGAACTGATTATTGCCATCAGGTTAAGGAAAGTGATAACAGGAGAGGGCTGGTATATTGCAGGTGGTTTGCTGACTATCATCTTTGGAATTCTCCTGGTTGCAAACCCTGTAGCAGCGGCAGTTACACTTACCTGGATCTTTGGTATATATGCCATCTTCACAGGAATCATGCTCGTATTGCTTTCATTCAGATTGCGCAGCAGGAGTTAAACGATAGCTATATTGATATAACTGAAGAATACGGTACCCTGTTTTACTATTTTTAAAGTACCCCATTATGCAAGCTTATTCTTTAACTAAAACCTTTTTTATGATTGTCGCAACACCTGGTTAGGGCGCCTGTTGCCGCCATTTATCAGGGTGTTGATACCTCCCTTTTAAATTACGTGGCAGGTGCCGGCAGTACCCGGAAGGAGACCCGCGGCTTTACCACTACTGCCTCAAACTCTATTTCTCCCGGCCAGATTTACAGGCTGTTGTTCTAGCTAATTGTGAATAATTTAAAGTTAACCGTTATGTCATCCACCGAATTTAACAACTTATTACTTGGAAATGCCGACTTCCTGCGGCCGTATGCAGTAACCTTAACTAAAGACTCTGAATCTGCAAAAGATCTCTACCAGGAAACCTTGTTCAGAGCACTGTCTAATCGTGATAAATACCTTGCCGGCACTAACATCCGTGCCTGGCTGTATACCATCATGAGGAACATCTTCATTAACAACTACCGTCGCGGTAACCGCCAGTACCGGCTATTGGATAATGCGGTAGGAGATTACCTGCTGAGCCACCAGCCTTCTGCCATCGGAAATTTTGCAGAATCAGACCTGCGGGTGAAGGATGTGCAGATGGCAGTATACAATCTGCCGGTGATTTTTAAACAACCATTCCTGTTGTACTTTGAAGGTTATAAATATTATGAAATTGCAGCTATACTCAATGAACCATTGGGCACGGTAAAAAGCCGTATCCACTTTGCCCGGAAAATGCTGAAGACCCGTATTACAAGGCATTAACGGCTATTAACCGTACAATACTATTCTCAGACTTTTGGATAACAGAAGTCTGCAAACCCTCAATATGGCCATTGAAAGCCGCTATGAATACCCGGTAGCAGGCAAAAATTGTGATTGTTTGTATATCGTATTGCCTGTAATTACCCTGTCAGGTGAGCAGTTATTGCTGTATGATTGTTTGCAGACTCCCGTTATCCCTTTCTCCTCCGATTGTCATCCCCTCTACTGTCAAATCCCCTTATAAGCACAAATCTTTGTTAAATAACCATTTATTATCCCGGGAAATATATAAAAACCGGTTTAAAGCCGTTTATTAGCGTAGACTTTTCAATTTTTTTCCCGGATTCTCTACAACTTACTGTACGCCCGGCAACAACAATGCTTATTTTTTTATGCCTAAAGTAACTTTCAACAACAAGAATGCATTATTCTTTCCGGCGCTCAAATCCGCTGTAGAGGACTATTTCAAATCAAACAACATTCAAAAAACAGGTAACTGGAAACTATATATTAAAACTGCCGTCCTTATTCCGGTAGCGGTAGCCTTGTATCTTTCGGTATTATTTATATCGATGCCGGCCATCCTCTCGGTAACTTTATGTGCTTTACTGGGGTTTGTACTGGCAAGTATCGGGTTCAACGTAATGCATGACGCATGTCATGGCAGCTATTCCACCAACAGCAAAGTGAACGACACCCTCGGCCTTACCCTTAACGCATTGGGTGGCAACGCTTTCATCTGGAAACAGAAGCACAATATCATTCACCACACCTACACAAACGTAGACGGCCTGGATGACGATATCGGCAAAAGCCCGCTCATGCGGCAGTGCAGCACCCAGAAATGGGTGCCCATGCACCGGATTCAGCATATTTATGTAATACTGATATACGCTATCTCCTCTTTCGCCTGGGTGTTTATTATGGATTTTGTGAAATACCTGAGCCGGAAAGTATATACCACTCCGCTTCAACCCATGAAATTAACCGATCATATGGTGTTCTGGGGCAGCAAAGTATTATACCTGGCGTTTTATATCGCACTTCCCATCGCATTGGTAGGCTGGCAGGCGTGGGCCATCGGCTTTGCCGTAATGCACGTGGTAATGGGCTTTACCCTGGCCATTGTATTCCAGCTGGCGCACGTAGTGGAAGAAACCGAATTTGAAGTAGTTGGTGAAGATGCCAAAGTCATCGAAAACGAATGGGCTATCCACCAGATTAAAACCACCGCTAACTTCGCACCCGGACATAAAATCATCTCCTGGTTCGTAGGTGGCCTCAATTACCAGGTAGAACATCACCTGTTCCCGAGGATCAGCCATGTGCATTACCCGGCCCTCAGCAAAATAGTGGCCGCCAAATGTGCAGAACACAATCTTACTTACAATTCCATCCCTACCATGCAGGGAGCAGTAATATCTCATTTCCGTTTCATGAAAGCACTCGGTGCTAAACCGTAACGGAGAAGGAACATCTTTCCGATGTAATTTTTAGGGGAGATAAAAGCGGATAGATCTGCTTTTATCTCCCCTAAAAATTATCACCAAATCCACCTATCCTGTTTTCCTTTCTTCCTTTTTCGTACTTTTACACCCTTCAGAAATACTACATCTTTTCTACATATAAAATATAAACAGCAGTCGTGATGAAGGCAAATTATTTAGACGAGCTTAACGAACAACAGCGGGAAGCAGTAATACATATCAACGGCCCTTTGATGATTGTAGCAGGCGCCGGTTCGGGAAAAACGAAGGTGCTTACCACCCGTATCGCACACCTGATGCGGAATGGCGTGGATGCGTTTAATATTTTATCCCTCACCTTTACCAACAAGGCTGCCCGTGAAATGAAGGAACGTGTGGAAAAGATCCTCGGTGGCAGCGAAGCCCGTAATCTTTACATCGGTACCTTTCACTCCGTATTTGCCCGCCTCCTGCGCGCAGAAGCGCACCGCCTCGGCTATCCCAACGATTTTACCATCTACGATACCGACGACGCCAAAAGTGTTATCAAAACCATTATCAACGAGCTGAATCTCGATGATAAACACTATAAACCCAACTTCGTTTACAACCGCATCTCCGCTGCCAAAAACAGCCTCATGGGACCGGAAGAATATCAGTTGGATAACCTGGTGCAACAGGAAGATATGCGCGCCAACAGGCCACTGATTGGCAAAATCTACGACATGTACGCCAAACGCACGTTCAAAAACGGCGCAATGGACTTCGATGACCTGTTGTTTAAAATGTATATCCTCCTCAAAACATTCCCGGAAGTGCTGCATAAATACCAGCACAAGTTCAAATACATTATGATCGATGAGTACCAGGATACCAACCCCGCCCAGTACGAAATCATCAAATTACTCGGTGCTGTCAATGAAAATATTTGCGTAGTGGGAGATGATGCCCAGAGTATCTATTCCTTCCGCGGCGCTACCATCGAAAATATCCTCCAGTTTGAAAAGGATTATGATGATGTGAAAGTGGTAAAACTGGAACAAAATTACCGCAGTACCAAGTCCATCCTGAATGTAGCCAATGAAGTAATTGCACACAACAAAGGACAAATAGAAAAGAACCTCTGGACAGATAACACCGAAGGCGATACCATTAAACTGGTGCGCACTATGACCGACAACGAAGAAGGTAAATTCGTAGCCGACACTATTTCGGAACAGAAGCTGCGGAATCATTACGACAACCGCGACTTCGTGATCCTGTACCGTACCAACGCCCAAAGCCGTTCCTTTGAAGAAAGCCTGCGCCGTAAAGCCATTCCCTACCGCATCTTCGGGGGGCTGTCGTTTTACCAGCGCAAGGAAATCAAAGACTACGTAGCTTACCTGCGCATCACCATGAACACCCGCGATGAGGAAAGCCTGAAAAGGATCATCAACTACCCCGTTCGCGGTATTGGTAAAACCACCATCGAAAAAACAATTGTGCTCAGCAATGAACACAATATCACCATGTGGGAAGTACTGGAAAGGGCCAGGGAGTTTGGTTTCAAAGGTGGTACCGTGGAAGCCATCGAAGCGTTTGTGATCATGATCAAAAGCTTCCAGGCAATGCTCACCTCGCACAACGCCTATGATGTGGCGGTTGCGGTGGGCAAGTCTACCAACATTGTAAAAGAACTGTTTAACGATAAAACTACGGAGGGGCTTGCCCGTTATGAAAACGTGCAGGAACTCTTAAACTCCATCAAAGAGTTTACAGAAACCCCCGATGAAGAAGGAGAACTGCTCGATAAAAGCATGGGCTCCTATCTCCAGCAAATCACCCTGCTCACCGATGCCGATCAGGGCAATGATGAAAACAGCGATGTGGTGAAACTGATGACTATCCACGCCGCAAAAGGACTGGAGTTCCCGGTGGTATTCACCGTAGGACTGGAAGAAACATTGTTCCCCAGCGGTATGTCTATCAACACCCGGGAAGAGCTGGAAGAAGAAAGAAGACTGTTTTATGTAGCCATTACCCGCGCAAAAGCGCGCTTATGGCTCACCTACGCCAATAGCCGTTACCGCTTTGGTAACCTGGTACAGAATGAACCGAGCCGTTTCCTGGAAGAAATGCCGGAGAAATTCATCGACCGCAGCTATGCCGGCGGAGGCAGTGTGCGCAACGCCTTTGGCGGTGGCAGCACCTCCGGATGGAGCAACAGCAATAATATGTTCGACCGGAAAAAGGCGCCGTCGCAGCCTTCACAGCCGGTAACGCAGAAGCCTGCTGCCAAACCAACCTTTTCTCCTGCCACTACCCATGTGCCTTCTGCTGACTTTGCCCCGGACGATCCGGCTGGCATGGAGCCCGGCATGCAGGTAGAGCATCAGAAATTTGGATTCGGTATCATCGCGGCAATGGAAGGAGCGCCTAACAACAGGATTGCCACCATCAATTTCCCGAAAGGCGGCGGTGAAAAGAAAATTATGCTGAACTACGCCAAGCTGAGAATAGTAAGATAAGTGACATGAAAACCGCGATGTTAAAACTCCGGCAGTTTTGCGCCTACCAGGAACGGAGCCACCAGGAAACAAAATATAAATGCCTGGAGCTGGGCCTGAGGGGAGAGGAAGTAGACGAAGCCATTTCTGAGCTCATCGCTGAAAATTTCCTCAACGAGGAAAGGTTTGCCAAAGCCTACGCCGGCGGTAAATTCCGGATCAAGCAATGGGGCCGCAAAAAGATTATGATGGAGCTGAAGCAGAAACAGGTGTCTGCCTACTGCATCAAAAAAGGAATGGAAGAAATTGATGAAGACGATTATATCGCGGTACTCCATAAGCTGGCAGAGAAAAAATACCTGTCGCTGAAAGGAGAAACAGCCATGAAACGGAAGTACAAGGCCATGCAATACCTCCTGCAAAGAGGCTTTGAATCTGAACTCATCAACGAAGCACTTGAACAAATCGCAAAGAATGAGGCTTAAGCGGGCAATAATTTGAAAAGTTTCTAACCCGTCAGGCCGTAATTTTGTGACCACAATAACCGATAATGTCAGATCTGAAAGTAACACTCATACAAACCCAATTGCACTGGGAAGATAAGGAAGCCAACCTCCGTATGTTTGATGAGAAAATCAACAGCATCAAGGAAAGGACTGAAGTGGTATTTTTACCCGAAATGTTCAGTACCGGCTTCAGTATGCAGTCAGCGCTCCTGGCTGAAACAATGGATGGAACCGCAGTGCAGTGGATGAAGAAGAAGGCGGCGGAGAAGAATATCATCATCACCGGCAGCCTGATCATTGAGGAAAACGGCGAATACCTGAACCGCCTGATCTGGATGTTGCCCAATGGCACCTATGGCACTTATGATAAGCGCCACCTGTTTGGTTATGCAGGAGAACATGAGCACTACACACCCGGTAATAAACGCCTCATTGCACAGGTAAAGGGCTGGAAAATCAATCTGAACATCTGTTATGATATGCGTTTCCCGGTATGGGCGCGCAATACCATCCAGCCGGATACCAACGAAGCAGCGTACGACCTGCTCGTGTATGTAGCCAACTGGCCGGAAAGACGTAAAACCGCCTGGACTACGCTGCTACAGGCCCGTGCTATTGAAAACCAGGCATTTGCCATCGGCGTAAACCGGGTAGGCAACGATGGTAACAATATTTATCACAGCGGGGAAACCAGTCTTATTGATCCGATGGGAGAGATCATCTACCGCAAATCGCACGATGAAGACGTATTTACGTATACCCTTCAACGTGAGCGACTGGAGGAAGTGAGAAAGAATATTCCTTTCCTGAAGGATGCCGATGCATTTACAATTCTCCCAAAGGGATAACTAACTAAAGCAAATTCTGATATGTTGTTACAGGCAGTCCATCACATCGCGGTTATTTGTGCAGATTACTCCAGGAGTAAAGCATTTTATACCGATGTGCTGGGCCTGCAGGTAATACGTGAAGTATACCGGGAAGAACGGAACTCCTGGAAACTGGACCTGGCACTGGGCAACCAGTACATTATTGAGCTGTTTTCTTTCCCGGACCCGCCGCCACGGCCAAGTCACCCGGAGGCCTGCGGGCTTCGCCACCTGGCTTTTGCAGTGGCTGATATCGAAGCCGCCGTTGCGCAGCTACAGCAAAAAGGGGTGAGTACCGAACCCCTGCGCATTGATCCCCATACCCAACAACGATTTACCTTTTTTGCAGACCCCGACGGGCTGCCTTTAGAGTTATACGAAGTCATTTAACACCCGTAAAATTTTATTGCTATGTCTGTTGCCTACATCAATGCCCGGATTTTTACCGGGGAAGAGATATTGGATGATCATGCAGTGATTACACAAGGAGGGAAAATTACCAGTATTGTTCCTTTCTCCGAATGGAAAAAAACCGGTAGTGAAACAGACCTGAAAGGAGGCCTGCTGGCCCCTGCTTTTATAGATCTGCAGATCTATGGCGGCAACAGTCACGTGTTTTCCATGTATCCTTCAGTTACTTCGCTGGCAGCCACCGTGGCTTACAGCAAAGGCGGCGGCGCGGCGTGGATCATGCCCACCGTGGCTACCATCAGCCCCGAAATTATGCTGGAAGCCATGAATGCAGTAAAGGCTTATTGGGAGCAGGGCGGACAAGGCGTGCTGGGACTGCACCTGGAAGGACCTTTTATCAACCCTAAGAAAAAAGGCGCACACCTCGAGCAATATATTCATGCTCCTACCCAGGAAGATATTAACTGGATCCTGGAAAACGGCCTCGATGTGGTGAAGATCATGACCCTGGCGCCGGAATGCTGTGATCCCGAACTGGTAAGACAGCTGGAAGCAGCCGGTATCGTGATATTTGCAGGTCATAGTAACGCCACTTACACGCAGGCCTATACGTCGTTCGACAGTGGTATTCACCATGCCACGCATCTTTTTAATGCCATGTCACCGCTGGAAAGCCGCGCTCCCGGCCTGGTAGGCGCCATTTATGATCACCCGCGGGTATCCGCCAGCATTGTGGCGGATGGTGTACATGTGGACTTTGCCTCCATCAGGATCAGCAAAAAGATCATGAAAGATCGTTTGTTCCTGATCACGGATGCGGTAGAGGAGAATAAAGAAGGCGGGTATGTATATATTAAAGAGACGGACCGCTATGTAAGCGCCTCGGGTGTTTTGTCCGGCTCACGACTCACAATGACTAAAGCCGTCCGCAACTGTGTGGAGCAGGTAGGCATTCCGCTGGAGGAAGCTTTACGCATGGCATCCCTGTATCCGGCCCGTGCAATTGGCCGTGAGCAGGCATTGGGCCGTATTGCGGTAGGCTACGACGCGGCATTGGTTGCCATCGACTCTAACTGGGAAACTACAGTATACTGTTAATAGCCCTATCTTCGCAGGATTAATAATACTGTATATCCGCATGAGTGCACTAACTCGCTTCCTGAAAAAAGACCGGTATAAAAATCTGTTCCTGCTCTCCTGGCTGGTACTGGGCCTGCTACAGGCATGCTTCTCTGAACTATGGGATGATGAAGCCTATTATTGGGTGTATTCACGTCATATGGATTGGGGCTACTTTGATCATCCGCCCATGATTGCGCTGCTGATCAAAATAGGATACGGGATCTTTCATAATGAACTGGGAGTGAGGCTGCTCATCGTGGCGGTAAATACACTCACCCTGTGGATTACCGCTAAACTGATTGCTTCAAAAGACAATAAACTCTTTTACCTGCTCATAGGATCTATGGGCGCCATGCAGATTGGTGGCATACTGGCAGTACCGGATGTTCCCTTGATCTTTTTTGCAGCCGTATTTTTCTGGGTCTACCGCAATTTTGTAAACGAGCAAACCTGGAGAAACACCCTGCTGCTGGGCATTTCAATGGCATTGATGTTTTACAGCAAATACCACGGCATTCTGCTGGTATTTTTCACCGTATTATCTAACGTGAACCTGTTAAAGGTATTTAAGTTTTATGTGGCCTGCATACTCACTACGGTGCTGTTCCTGCCGCATATTTACTGGCAATATACCCACGGCTTTCCTTCGCTGCAATATCACCTGGTAGACAGGAACGCATCTTCGTATAGCATTAATTACTCGCTCGATTATCTCGGCGGGCAACTGTTATTATTCGGTCCTTTGCTGGGCTGGCTCATACTGTATTATGCCTTCCGCAGCCCGATCACCAACTCTTTTGAACGCGCCCTGAAATTTTGCGTGATAGGGGTGTTGTCCTTTTTCCTGCTCAGTACTTTCAAAGGCAGGGTAGAGGCCAACTGGACGGTGATGCTCTTTACACCGGTGGTAATACTGGCGCACCAGGCCATTGTACGGAAAGGGTGGTCGCAGAAATGGTTGCTGTATACGTTGCCGGTTACTTTGCTGCTGGTATTGGTGGTGCGGGTATACATGGTATGGGATTTTATGCCGGGAGTGGAAATAAGACCTGAAATTCATCATAACAAAGAATGGACTTCACAGGTAGCCGCCCGTGCCCAGGGCAAGCCAGTGGTTTTTGTGAACAGCTACCAGCGGCCCTCGAAATACATGTTTTATACCGGGCAACTTTCCTATAGCCTCAACAGCCGCTATTCCCGCAGGAGCCAGTATAATTTCTGGGATACCGAAACGCAGCTCTGGGGTAAGCCCGTAATGGTGGTATCTGATCCGGGTTCAGGAATACCTATCACGGATAGCCTGAAAACGGTTCATGGCACATGGGATTATTACATTCAATCTGATTATTACTCTTACTCACTGATACAGCTGAAACCCGCGCTGAAAAGCATCCGGGCAAAACGTGGCGAACATGTAAATGTGATCCTGCAACCTACCAACGGTTACCACCAGCCTATCCGGCTGGACAGGTCCAATGAACCGGTGCTTGGCTACGGATTTATGGCGAAAGATGAAGCGCTGCCACCGGTGAAATCCTCCATGACGCTGGAAAGGGCTGTGCTAAGGCGTCTCATCAACCTGGAAGTGGTAATGCCCGAGAAGCCGGGTAACTACCAGCTGAAATTCTCGGTGTTTGCAGGCGATTTGCCACCCACGCACAACAGCCCGGTGATACCGGTGATTGTGGAGAAGTAAAAGAGAAAGGCGCATCACCGATGCGCCTTTCTCTTTTATATGATGCCGTGCTTTACTGCTGAAACGCATTCCAGCCCTGCGCCACCAGTTTATACTTGTTGCCGCCTTTGGTAAGGATATGTGCTCCTTCGGTAATATCGGTCATGTAGCCGATCACGCTGATCTGCTCATTGAGTACAATTTTGTCGTAGTCGGCCTGCTTCATGGTAAACAACAGCTCATAGTCTTCGCCGCCACTCAGCGCACAGGCAGTAGGGTCCAGGCCAAATTTCATGGCTATTTCCTTGCTTTCCTGGGCAATGGGGATCTTTTCTTCGTACAGCACAACACCCAGGTTACTCTGTTTGGCGATATGCAGTATTTCGGAGCTGAGGCCATCGCTTACATCCATCATGGAAGTAGGTTTAATATCTTCCTGTTGCAGGAATTCGATGATATCCTTACGGGCTTCAGGTTTCAGCTGGCGGCCTATGATATAGGTCTGGTCTTCCAGGTCGGGCTTTACTTCCGGGCTTTCCAGGTAAATCTTTTTCTCTCTTTCCAGGAGGGTGAGGCCGAGGTAGGCCGCGCCCAGGTCGCCGGTAACGCAGAGCAGGTCGCCCTTTTCAGCGGTGGACCGTTTTACAAACTGGTCGGGGGTTACTTCGCCGATGGCGGTAACACTGATGATAAAACCTTTCTGTGAGTTGCTGGTATCGCCGCCGATCAGGTCTACGCCATACTTTTCGCAGGCAGCGTACACGCCTTCGTAGAATTCGTTGAGCGCTTCCAGGGAGAAACGGTTAGAGAAGGCAATGCTGACCGTGATCTGTGTTGGCGTGGCATTCATCGCGTAGATGTCCGACAGGTTTACCACTACCGCTTTATACCCGAGGTGTTTCAGCGGCGTGTACATCAGGTCGAAGTGAATGCCTTCCACCAGCATATCGGTGCTGATCACCGTTTGTTTGCCGAAGTGATCAATCACAGCGGCATCATCGCCCACACCGAGTACGGTGCTGGCATTTTGTATTTCTATGTTCCTGGTGAGATAATCGATCAATCCGAATTCTCCCAGGTCCTGTATTTCAGTTCTTTCCTGTTCCATCTTCCCAATACTTATTTACCGTTAACAAGATCTTGTAATGCACTATGGATACGGCCATTGGTGGCCAGTATTTCTTTCTGATAGGGGGAGTAACGGTTGCCTGAAAAGTCTGTTACCTTTCCACCCGCTTCTTCTACAATGAGGTAGCCAGCGGCGGAATCCCATGCCTGGAGGTGGTGTTCATAAAATCCATCAAAGCGGCCGCAGGCCACCCAGCATAGATCTATGGCTGCAGAACCCAGCCTGCGAACGGGAATGCCCTCTTTGATAACGCGCTCAAGTACCTGTAAGGGATTGTTGGCACTATCCTGCCATTGATAGGCAAAACCTGTTACCAGGCAGGAGGTTGACACATCGGCTTTCACAGAAACATTGATCGGCTTGCCGTTCAGCGTAGCGCCCTGTCCTTTTTCTGCCACAAACAACTCGTTCATAAAAGGGTTGTATACGGCTCCCAGTATCATTTCTCCGTCTTTTTCCACGCCTATGGATACGCAACAGAGGGGAATACCATTGGCGTAGTTAACCGTACCGTCGATAGGGTCAATGATCCATTTCACGGAAGAATCCGTCTTCATCTCGCCTACTTCTTCACTCAGGATAAAATGATCTGGATAAGTTTCCCTGATAATGTTGATGATAGCGGTTTCAGATTTTTTATCCACTTCTGTTACCAGGTCGTTAATCGTACTTTTACTGCTCACCTCGAAAGGACCGTTGAAATATTGTTGCAGTATTTTTCCGCTGGCTTCAGTAGCTTTGAGTAAAGTTGTTTTTAACATGCCGCAAAGGTAATTACGAATTACGAATTATGAATTGCGAATTATAACCTACATGTTTTGGATATTTTATATGTATAGATGACTTAATGATACCACATAATCTGTAATTCCGAATTATCAGTCAACTTATATTCAATATTCCACTTATTTTTGTAGTTCAATTAAAGAGAGGGAAAGTTAATGGCCATCATAGGTAATCTTATTTCCAGGTCACTACGCATCAGGAAGAAGTTCACATTTAAATTAGGAACACCGCGCCAATACCAGATGCAGGTGCTGCATCGGTTGCTGGAGAAGGCCAAGGATACAGAGTTTGGCCGCCACTACCAATTTCAGGAAGTATTGGATGGGGCTAATTTTATTAGTCACTACCGCGAAAATGTTCCCGTGCATAACTATACCAAAATGCACGCAGAGTGGTGGTACCGCTGCCTGGAAGGTGAAGCAAACGTGAGCTGGCCCGAGAAGATCAAATACTTTGCATTGAGTTCAGGTACTTCTGAATCTGCCAGTAAACATATACCTGTTACCAAAGCCATGCTGAAAACAGTGAAGAAGGTGGGTGTGAAGCAGCTGTATTCTATGGCTAACTTTAATATCCCGCCCCGCTCTTTTGAAAAAGGCATCCTGATGCTGGGGGGGACTACTTCATTGTTTGAGAAAGGCGACTATTATGAAGGTGATATGAGCGGCATCCAGGCCAAGAATATCCCGAAATGGTTCCGCCGTTTTTATAAGCCGGGTGGTAAAATATCCCGCAAACCCAACTGGGAGCAGCGTATCAAATTAATCGTGCGCAAAGCGAAGGAGTGGGACGTAGGTACTGTTTGCGGCGTACCTGCCTGGGTACAGATTGTACTGGAAGAAATCATCAAATATCACGGGGTTAAAAATATCCATGAAATATGGCCAAATCTGGCGGTATATATTCATGGCGGCGTATCTTTTGAACCGTACCGCGACAGCTTCCAGAAGCTGCTCGGAAAGCCCATTGCGTTCATTGAAACCTATATGGCTTCTGAAGGTTCTTTTGGCTTCCAGGCGCGCCCGGGTACAAAAGGTATTAAGCTGGTCCTGAATGCAGGAATCTTCTATGAGTTTATTCCTTTTAATGAAGAAAACTTTGATGCCGAAGGAGAAGTAAAACCCAATCCTAAATCTTACATGATCCACGAGGTAGTGGAAGATGTGGAGTATGCAGTGATGCTGTCTACCTGTGCAGGAGCATGGCGTTACCTGATCGGTGACGTGGTGAAATTTACTTCCGTAAAAGAACATGAAATAGTGATTGTTGGCCGTACCAAACAGTTCCTCAGCCTTTGCGGGGAGCACATGAGTATCGACAACATGAACAAAGCGATAGATAACGTTCAGAAGAAACTGGGTATAAACGTCCGTGAGTTTACGGTAGCCGGGTTCCCTTATCAGAACCTGTTTGCACACCGCTGGTATGTAGGTACGGATACGCCAGGTGTGGATGCGGAAAAAGTGCGCGAAATCATCGACCAAACCCTCGCAGAGGTAAACGATGACTATGCTGTGGAACGTTCTGCTGCGCTGAAGGAAGTATTTGTGGAGATATTACCCAATGATGCATTTATAGATTACCTCCGTTGCAAAGGCAAGGAAGGCGCCATGAATAAATTTCCCCGTGTAATGAAAGGCGAGAAACTGAAAGACTGGGAGAAATTTCTTGCGGGAAAAACCGTTAAGAGTTAAGTTGCACCTGTGACACGGAAATTATACGCATGATAGCATCAATTGTAGCGGGACTGGGACTGGGATTATTTCTTTCTTTATCAGTGGGCCCGGTAATATTCGCAATTATAAAATACAGTATCAATAACGGCTTTAAGGCAGGGATCAGCTTCGCACTGGGCGTGTCTTTCAGCGATATCATTTTTGTGTTGACAGGTAACCTGGCCACTTCTTTTATCAGCGGCCTGGAAGAATATAAAAGGTCGATAGGTATTGTGGGAGGTTGTTTGCTGATAGGCATGGGTGTATACGGACTGTTGTTTAAAAAGGTAAAGATCAGTACGGGAGATGAAAAACCGGAAATGTTCCGCACCCACGACTACCTCAAGATATGGCTCGCCGGGTTTTTAATGAACACCCTGAATCCCGGTGTTATCATCTTCTGGTTAGGGGTTTGTGTAGCCAACAGTGCTACCACAGCCGGGCACCGGATCATTATGTACGCAGTTTGCTTAAGCCTGGTGTTGTCGGCAGATATCCTGAAGGTATTTGTATCTGATAAAATCCGTCATAAACTAACGCTTGCCAATGTAGAATGGCTGAACCGTATTGCCGGGGCGAGCATGATCATTTTTGGCGTGGTGTTGCTTTATAAAGTACTGTTCGACGTAGGCGCTATGGGACACTAATAATACTGACATACAAAAAAGCCTTCCGTGTATCACGGAAGGCTTTTTCTTTTATTGGAGGTGTTTATTATCCTTTGATAGTCCAGGTTTCGCTGCCTGCCAGTAATTTATCCAGGTCGCCGGGGCCTTTTTTAGCCAGCGCTTCTGTTAACTGGAAGCCCATGATATCTTCATAAGTAGGACGGAAAGCCTCGTAGAAGATACCGAACGGACGGGGTAAATGTCCCTCAATACGCACGTCATCAAACATACGGGTGAGCAGTTGTGCTTTGTAGAAATCATTTTCGTCATGGATCCACAGATCGCTTTCTGTATACTCACTACCCAGTTCCACTGCCACTGGCCTTAAACCATCCAGGCGGATACCTTTGTTTTTGGTAGCGCCAAATACCAGTGGTTTGCCGTGTTCCACAAAAATGGTTTCATCGGCTTTGCTGCTTTTTTCTGTAAAGGTTTCAAAAGCGCCATCATTGAAGATGTTACAGTTCTGGTATATTTCCAGGAAGGAAGCGCCCTTATGTGCATGGCTGCGTTTCAGCATTTCCTGCAGGTGTTTGGGGTCGCGGTCCATACTGCGGGCAATAAAAGTAGCATCTGCTCCCAGGGCCAGGGCCATTGGGTTAAACGGATGGTCAATACTACCCATCGGGGTAGATTTGGTTACTTTATTTTCTTCTGAAGTAGGAGAGTACTGTCCTTTTGTTAAACCGTAGATCTGGTTGTTGAACAACATGATGTTCACATCAAAGTTACGGCGCAGCAGGTGAATAGTATGGTTACCGCCAATGGATAAGCCATCACCGTCGCCTGTTACAATCCACACGCTCAGTTCGGGGCGGGCTGCTTTCAAACCGGAAGCAATCGCCGTGGCACGGCCGTGGATAGAGTGCATACCATAGGTATTCATATAGTATGGAAAGCGCGAAGAACAACCGATACCGGAAACGATCACAATGTTTTCGCGGGGTACGCCCAGCGTAGGCATAATAGTTTGTACCTGCTTAAGTATAGAGTAGTCGCCGCAGCCAGGGCACCAGCGTACTTCCTGGTCCGTTGCAAAGTCTTTCGACGTAAGTGGCGCCTGCGGGGCTATAGTTGCTGTTGACATTAGTATGAGTTAAAATAATATATTATAGAGTCCGTAAAGTTACGATAGATAGCTGTAATTATCAGCTCACTGTGCCTGTAATTCTTCCCAAAATTCTGCCGCCCGGCGGGTATGCGGAATCACTATGGTGCCGCCCACTATGTTGGCTACTGCAAAGATTTCATACATTTCTTCGGTGGTAACGCCCTGCTCAAACGACTTCTCCAGGTGATATTTGATACAATCATCACAACGGAGTACCATAGAAGCTACCAATCCAAGCATCTCCTTTGTTTTGGTGCTCAGCGCTCCTTCTGCATAGGTGTTGGTATCCAGGTTGAAAAGCCTGTTAATCACTTTGTTCTGCTTTCCAAGTATTACCTCGTTCATCTTAGCCCGGTAGTCGTTAAACTCCTGAATCGCATTGGCCATATAACTGCTGTTTATGTGTTATGTTTATCGTTTCACCCAATAAAGCTATGAAAGGATTTACAAATATAGATTAATCTACTGGTTAAGTAGACTATTTGGCCTATAACCTATATTTATGGATCATAACTAAAAGTTATTGCGTCAAAAGCATTCGTCAAATTAGTCTATTGATATAATAGACTATTTGTATATTGAGTGGATAAACCCTCTTTTTCAACAAGATCTGGATCGAAATTATGACAACAACCAACTTCTCCCTGCTCATGGCGCTGCTACTGTGCACAGGCGGGGCAGCACGGGCGCAGGACAAAAAGCTCACCGGGTATACCGGCAATGCCGCCACCCAACAGCTGGAACTGGAAAACCGCTTCGATAAACAGTTAAGCAGCAGCCACATAGGCGAAACCATCAAAGCACTATCTTCCCAACCACATCACATTGGCTCCGCCCGCGGCAAAGCCGTAGCGGAAGATATCCTGCAACGCTTCAAAAGCTACGGCTGGGACGCGGAAATAGTAACCTACCAGGTACTTTTCCCCACCCCGAAAGAGCGCCTGGTAGAACTTAAAGGATCTACTACCTACAAAGCCCTGCTGAAAGAACCCGCCCTGAAAGAAGATGCCACCTCCGGCCAGGAAGGCCAATTGCCTACTTATAACGCCTGGAGCGCCGATGGCGACGTGGAAGGGGAACTGGTATACGTGAATTACGGCCTCCCGGAAGATTATGAATACCTCGACCGAGCAGGCATCAACGTAAAAGGCAAAATAGTAATCGCCAAATACGGCCGCTCCTGGCGCGGCAGCAAGCCAAAAGTAGCACAGGAACACGGCGCCGCCGGTTGCATCATCTACTCTGATCCGAAAGACGATGGCTACTACAGTGGCGACGTATACCCCAAAGGAGCGTTCAAAAATGAATACGGCGTGCAACGTGGCTCCGTAATGGATATCGTAATCTATCCCGGCGATCCGCTCACGCCCAACACCGGCGCTACCGCCAACGCGCAACGGCTCGATCGCCTGCAGGCGCCCAATCTCCTGAAAATACCGGTACTGCCCATCAGCTACCACGATGCTACACCACTGCTGCAGGCACTGGAAGGCCCCGTGGCACCGGACGAATGGAAAGGCGCCCTCCCATTTACCTATCACATTGGCGGCGGTAAAGCCAGGGTACACCTGAAGCTGTCGTTCGACTGGCAGATACGCCCCTGCTATAATGTAATCGCCAAACTGAAAGGCAGCGAACAACCCGACCAATGGGTGATCCGCGGTAATCACCACGATGCCTGGGTAAACGGCGCCGCCGATCCTATCAGCGGACTGGCCGCTCTCCTGGAAGAAGCCAAAGCCATCGGCGCGCTGCATAAACAAGGCTACCAGCCAAAACGTACACTGGTTTACTGCGCCTGGGATGGAGAAGAACCCGGCCTGCTGGGTTCTACCGAATGGGTGGAAGACCATGCCGCCGAACTGAAGGAAAAAGCAGTGGTATACATCAACTCCGATAACAATGGCCGTGGTTTCCTCAATGCCAGTGGCTCTCATGCCCTGGAAACCCTCGTGAATGAAGTGGCGCGTGATATTACCGATCCGCAAACACAGGTCAGCATCCTTGCCCGCAAACAGGCGTCAGAGGTGTTAAAGGCCGCTACGCCTAAACTGAAAAAGGAAAAGCTGGCAAAGCAAGGCATCGCAATCGGCGCTATGGGCTCGGGTTCCGACTATTCTTCTTTTCTCCAGCACCTGGGCGTACCTTCTCTTGATTTTGGTTTTGGGGGAGAAGATGCAGGCGGCGAATACCACTCCATCTACGATTCCTACGACGACTATACCCGGTTTAAAGATCCCGGCTTTAATTACGGCGTGGCACTTTCACAAACTGCAGGTCATACGGCTTTGCGTGTAGCCAACACCGTTACCCTGCCGTTCGATTACCGCAAGCTCTATGAAACCGTAAACGGTTATGTGAATGAGTTAACGGAACTCACCAGCAGCCTGCGCGAGTCTACCACTATCGAAAATCAACTGATCCGTGACCGCAAATACCAGCTCACTACGGATACCGCCAAACATTTGTCGCCTCCACTTCTCAAATCAGAAGTACCGTATCTCGATTTTTCTCCTTTGCAGAATGCCCTCACCGGTTTAGACACCGTTACCACATTGCTTGCTGCGAGGAAACAACTCTCCGCCGCCGCCAACAAAGCGCTGTACCAGGGCGAGCAACAACTGCTTAACGATACCGGCCTGCCTGCACGCAGCTGGTATAAGCATACCTTGTATGCTCCCGGATTTTATACCGGCTATGGCGTTAAAACTATTCCCGGTGTAAGAGAAGCTATTGAGCAACGCCGCTGGAAGGAAGCACAGGAACAGATTGGAATAGTAGCTGCGGCCATCAACCGGCTGTCTGCTTACTTAGGGAACATTCATTAACCGCCGAAGGCGGTAGTAAATTGTCTTGGAGCAGGATTACACTGATTAACCGTGATTAACCGGATTTTTACTATAATGATTAAGGGAGATACAGGCGAATCTATTCGCTTATATCTCCCTTAATCTGTTAAAATCAAATATGATCAAATCTTAGTAATCAGTATAATCAATATAATCCTGCTCCAAGACAATTTACCACCGCCGAAGGCGGTCCTCCGCATTATTTCACCGCTTCGCGGAGGTAATCCTTCACGCCTTCCACGATGCCTGTAACCAGTTCCCGCTGAAACGCAGGGTCCAGCACTTTTTCTTCGTCGCCGGGGTTGCTGAGGAAAAGCGTTTCCACTAAAGCATCCGGGAACTCGGTAGGGTTGTTAAGGATGAAATTGAAGCCGGAGTTATTGCCGAAATCATAAAGACCGGTTTGCAGCAAACGCTCATGGATGGCTGCGTTGAGTGGTTCGCAGAAAGGTTGTTTATAGTAGGTGGCAGTGCCATATACATCAACAGGGTTGCCGGACGCATTGAGGTGAATACTCAGCAGCAGGTCAGGGTTGGCCCTGCGGAAAAAAGAAAGCCGGTCTTCGTTGGCAACAAATTTCTCTGTAGTGCGCGACATGATCACGGTAGCTCCTTCTCTTTCCAGGAGGGCTTTCAGTTGTAGCGAAAGCACCAGGGTCATGTTTTTTTCCACGGCGCCGGTAAGACCGGTAGCTCCCGGGTTGCCGCCACCATGGCCAGGGTCCAGACCTATCACCAGGTTTTTCAGCGATAGGTTTTGCGGCACACGTTTAACCTTTACCGTTATACGGTTATTATCGTAATACACCTGGTAGCCCCAGGGGGCGTGTTGCAGGGAAATTACCATGCGGCATACATCGGGCGATGGCTGCCCCCACGCTACAGATGTGATTTCTTTGGTGTTTTGCAACAAAGCGTTCAGTCCTTTCTCTGCATAAGCGCCATGTATATCGATGATGATCTTTTTGGAAGAAACCAGTTGCGTGGAAGTATACGGCAGTTTATCAGATAAGGCCACCGACACATAATCATACTTTTCATCTCCCCATATTTTGGCATCGTCTGCAATGCTTACGGGAAGCTCTTCCTGGGGGATCTCCGTGTCCACTAATGGCTCCGGAATAAAGGCGGTGGTGCGGGAGGATAGCCTTACTTTGTAATAGTCTCCCTGTCTGCCTACAATATGTAAAAGCACATCTTTATCCAGGTAGCCGATTTTGTCGGGTCCCAGCCGGTCGCCATTCGGACTGGCAGTGAGGTAGGTCATATTGTCGATGGTCCGGCCGGTGAATGGTATTTCATTGTGCATTACGCTGTAGCGGTAAGTGCTGCCCAGTATTGCAGTTTCGCCGCTTTGTTTGCGGAGGCGCACCATAATTTTTCCATTCAGCAGGGAGTCGCGCGGTTGTATGATGTAACTGCCGCTGTAATAGCCCGGTACCCCGCCTGTTTGCGAAACGGGCATTTCCTTCAGTGGTACGTCGTTGAACCAGCTGGCGCTTTGGCCGGGATAGCCTTTCATCTTTATCCGCAACGTATCTCCTTCTGAAAGCTGAAGGTTCCCGGAGGGCGATATCTCTATAAAATCTATCCGGAAAATACTGGTGGCAGCAGGCGCCGGTGGCTGATTATAGTAATAGGTGATGTTCTTCGTATATGTTTCTCCGTTAGGAGTAGTAGCGGTAACGGAAAAGGAATTTCTGCCGGTTGTCAGTTCATATTTTGCGGCAAAAGTGCCGGTGGTATAAACGTGTACGGTATCGTTATTAATCCTTACCGTACAGCCAACACAGGTGCGGCCGGCAATAAATTGTCTGGGTGTGCTTACATTATTCTGATCCCTTGAAGGCTGACTGATACGCAGTGTTGCCTGACTGCTTGCAAGAAAGGGGATCGCAATGGTAATAAGAAACGTAGAAAAAAACTTTGCTGATAGCGTCATACCCTGTCATCAATATCTTTGAAAGATGGTAAAGATAAGCAGGTGAGGGGAATAGGAAAAAAGCATTTAGAAAAAATGCAGCGAAATAAGGTACTCCGCTGCATTTTTTCAGGCGCTTAAAGCTGGTTGTTACCAGCTGTATTTGTTATCTGCAATCAGTTTGTCCGCAATTCTTCTGCGGGCATCTTTTGCATTAAATGGTTCTGCTTTGGTAAAGCGTTTGAGGCCCAGCAGCATCATACGTTGTTCATCGCCTTCTGCAAAGGCGTTGATGGCATCTTTACCGGATTTATTGATACGGTCGGCCGCATCATAAATAAAGGTGCGTACAATATCTGCCTGGAGTGAAGCGGCGCTTTCGCCCTTGCTGTTGGTAAGCTTGATTAAGCGCAGCAGGGCGCTTTCAGCCACAAAGGTTTCAATGGCCATATCGGCAATATCCATCAGGATTTCCTGTTCGTTTTCCAGCTTCACCATCAGTTTCTGCGCAGCGGCGCCGGCAGCCATCAGGATGGCTTTTTTGAAGTTAACGATCATCTTCCTTTCTTTGCTGAAAGCACTTTCATCATCGTTGCCGAAGTCGGGAATGCTCATCAGTTCTTTCATTACATTCATGGCAGGCGTCATCAGGTCCAGTTTACCTTTCAGGGCACGTTTCAGTGTCATATCCAGGGTCAGTAACCGGTTGATTTCATTGGTGCCTTCAAAGATGCGGTTGATACGGGAATCGCGGTAGGCTTTTGAAATGATGTATTCATCGCTGAAACCGTTACCACCGTGAATCTGTACGCCTTCATCCACTACGTAGTCCAGCACTTCAGAGCCGTTTACTTTCAGGATGGCGCATTCCACTGCATATTCTTCCGCGGCGCCCAGCAAGGCTTCGTTGAAGGGTTTGCCTTCTGCCAGCAGTTCTTTTTCCTTTTCATCGATCAGCTGTGCCGTGCGGAACAGGGCTGATTCTGATGTCCAGGTACGGATAGCCATTTCCGCCAGTTTATGTTTGATAGCGCCAAAGTTGGCGATCGGTTGTTTAAACTGTGTACGGGTATTGGCGTATTGTACGGAGGTATTGATACATTTTTTGGAGGCGCCCAGAGCGGCTGCACAAAGTTTCAAACGGCCTATGTTCAGGATGTTGAAAGCAATGAGGTGGCCTTTGCCAATTACGCCCAGCACATTTTCTGCCGGTACTTTAGCGTCCTGGAAATAGATCTGGCGGGTAGAAGATCCTTTGATTCCCATTTTGTGTTCTTCTGCGCCCAGCGTGAATCCGGGAGTACCTTTATCCACAATAAAGGCGGTGAACTTATCCCCGTCAATTTTTGCAAACACGGTAAACACGTCAGCGAAACCGGAGTTGGTGATCCAGCTTTTTTGCCCGTTTAAAATATAGTATTTACCATCGTCCGTTAATTTGGCGGTGGTTTTAGCACCCAGTGCATCGGAGCCGGAATCAGGCTCTGTGAGGGCATAAGCGCCTTTCATTTCACCGGTAGCCAGCTTGGGTATATATTTTTGTTTTTGTTCTGCAGTACCAAAGTAAAGGATCGGTAAAGAGCCGATGCCCGTGTGGGCCGCCATAGCAACGGAGAAAGAGTGACCCGCACCCAGTCCTTCGTTGATGATTGTTGCGGTCACAAAATCTTTACCTAAACCACCATATTCCTCCGGGAAAGAAGCGCCCAGCAATCCCTGTTCGCCCGCTTTCTCCAACAACGAGGGCATCAATCCTTCTTCCAGCTTATCTATCCGCTCCACTATCGGTGTTATCTCTTTACTGATGAACTGATCTGCCATGTCTTTAATCATCAGCTGTTCTTCCGAAAAATCTTCGGGAGTAAACACTTCCTCAGGAGCACTCTCCTTAACCAGGAACTCTGCGCCTTTTAACGCAGTCTTATTTTCAACTGTTGCGTCCATGTTACTGTATTTTTGGTAGTTCTGTAATTTACTGAAAAAAGCATTAAGCAAAACCGGTCACCGGGAGGGCTAAGCTGATTTCCCTGATACCTGCTGTATTAACTTACTGAATGTAAGTTAAATGCGGCACTCCTGTTGAGAGGCCGCTATTTTTAACAAAAAATAAATGGACTGCCGGGTGCCAGGTACCCGCCATTTAGGGATAAGCCGTAGATAAGCCGTATATGAGCCGTATTTAAGCCGTAGATAACCCGTATCTTTAAAGATGCTGGTTATCTATGGCTTATCACTGTCTTTATTACTGGTATAATATGAATGCAACCAGGGAAGTCACATAGTAATTATCCCGGGGGTGTGCCGCCTTATAGCCGGATCAATGCCTTTCCCTATAATCATATCCATCGTCATTAGGCATTTATTCTGTATCATTGTTGCCCTTTATGCCTGATTTTTATCTGTCATATTTGAAAAGCCGGTTTCACGGCACCGTGGAAGGTGCCGGGGAGGAGCTATTGATCTGTTTACACGGTTTTGGCGAAAGTGCGGCCCATTTTCACCCGTTAACCGCCACATTGGGGGATACCTTCACTTTAGTGGCGCTGGACATGCCCCTGCACGGCAGCACCCAATGGGAGGAAAACCGGGTGTTGGAGAAAGACGACCTGGTGGCGCTGGTGGAGTTATTACTGCAGCAGCACGGGAAGGAGCGCTTTTCCCTGCTCGGCTACAGCATGGGCGGGCGACTGTCGCTTTGCCTCGTGGAAAGGATGGCTGACAGAATCAATCACCTGATCATCGCTGCCGGAGATGGCCTGAGAAATAACCCCTGGCATATGTTTGTAACCCAAACCGCTGCCGGAAACAGGCTGTTTAAATATAATACCTACCATCCCAGGCTGTTTTTTACGTTATTGCATACCTGGAGAAGATTGGGGTTGCTGAACCAGAGCGTGTACAAATTTGCGCTGCACCGTATGAATGAAACGGAAAAAAGGGAATTGGTGTACAACGTATGGACCAATTTGCGGCGGATGATGCCGGATAAAAAATTGTGTAAACAATTATTATCCAGATATAACGTTCTAACTCTCCTGATATTCGGGAAATACGACCGTGTAATTCCACCTGTGCTGGGTACCCGTTTTTCAGATGGTTCTTTTCCCTGCAAAATACTGGTAATGGAAAAAGGCCATCAGCTGATTTCTGCTCAACTGGGGCTTATCATCAAAACAAATCTTTAACCCGGATGTATCTTTTTGTAATTATATTATTGGTGTTGGCTTTAGGGTATGGTATACTGATGTTATGGTATAGCCTGGGCTGGAAGCGCCTGAAAAGTTTTTCACCGGCAGCGCCATCGGCCTGCCGTACTGCCGTTACCGTGATCATTCCTGCCAGGAATGAAGCCGCCAATCTGCCGGCCCTGCTGGAAGCATTGAAGAAGCAAACCTATAACCCGGCCTTGCTGGAAGTGATAGTAATAGATGATTTTTCTACAGATGAAACAGCGGCAGTGGTGCGCAATTTCCCGGCAGAAAATATTCACCTGCTGGAATTAAAACAGTATCTCAATGAAGAAGAACGGCTGAATTCTTTCAAGAAAAAAGCCATAGAAATTGCGATCTCAAAAGCCACCGGCGACCTTATTGTAACCACCGATGCCGATTGTGTAATGGGGCCGCGCTGGATTGAAACACTGGTACAGTTTTACGAACATCATCAACCTAAATTTATAGCCGCACCGGTCAGCTTCTATAAAGAACATAACTTTTTTAAGCGCTTACAGTCGCTCGATTTCATGACCATGCAGGGCATTACCGGCGCAGCTGCACAACTGGCCTCCGGTACCATGTGTAATGGCGCTAACCTGGCCTATGAGAAAAAAGCCTTCCTGGAAGTAGGCGGCTTCAATGGCATCGATAATATCGCCTCCGGCGATGATATGCTGCTGATGTATAAAATTTACAGCGCCTACCCCGATAAGGTGAGCTACCTGAAGTGTGAAGACGCAGTAGTGCGTACACTCGCGGTGGATACGCTGAGAGACTTTATGAACCAGCGGATCCGCTGGTCGTCTAAAGCAGATAAGTATGAAGATAAACGACTCACCTGGGTACTGCTGCTGGTATACCTGTTCAACGCCGGCTTGCTGGCGCTGGCGGTAATGGCCGTGTTTCTGCCGGTATGGTGGCCGTGGTTCCTTATTATTTTACTATTCAAAATAACCCTGGAGCTTTATTTCCTGCTCCCCGTAGCCAGGTTTTTTAATAAAACAGAACTGCTGTTATGGTTTATTCCGGGACAGATATTTCATATTCCTTATATTGTTGTTGCCGGGTGGCTTGGGAAGTTTGGCAGTTATCAGTGGAAAGGCCGGCAGGTAAATTAAATCCTGGTTCCTTTGTCAGACATGCAGCCTTATTGGAAAAAGTTATACCGGAATAAAGGTGCGGTGGCCGGTTTACTGGTCATTGCGGTGGCAGTGTTTATCAGTATCACTGCCTATTTTATTGCGCCGGATCATACGCCCAATGCCAACAGGATGGTGCTGGAAATAGAGGGGCAACACCCTGGTTTCCGGATCAATATGCTGGCGGTGTGGAAAGAGCAGCCTGTGAAAAAGGTATCCGTTTACCAGCGGTTGCTGTACGGCCAGGAATCCGATCTCAACTGGATACCTATCCGGTCGTGGCAGTTCAGGGACAGCATATTGGTCGTGCAGCGGTATGTGGATGAATCTACCAGCCGGGAAGAAACCTATGCTCTCACGAAGATCTGGTATGGCAATGCGCCAGCCAACCCCCTGTCATCAAAAGCGTTGCAGGAGAAGATACTGGCTGAACGGATTTTCTCCCGCACCTACTGGCTGGGTACCGACAAGTTTGGCCGGGATATCCTGAGCCGGTTGCTGATTGGCACGCGGGTAAGTTTAGGCGTAGGCTGTATTGCTGTAGTCATTTCCCTGAGCATTGGCGTGCTGCTGGGCGCCATAGCCGGCTATTTCAAAGGCCGTACCGATGATGTGGTGATGTGGCTGGTGAACGTGGTATGGTCCATGCCAACGCTGCTGCTGGTGTTTGCGCTCACGCTGGCGCTGGGAAAGGGGTTCTGGCAGGTGTTCATTGCCGTGGGACTCACTATGTGGGTGGGCGTTGCCCGTATTATCCGCGGGCAGGTGCTGGGCATCCGGGAGCTGGAATACGTGGAAGCCGCGAGGGCATTGGGTTATGGACATGTACGGATTATTGTGAAACATATCTTACCAAATATCATGGGGCCGGTGATGGTAGTAGCCGCCGGTAATTTTGCCACCGCTATTGTGGTGGAGGCGGGACTCAGCTTCCTGGGGGTGGGGGTGCAGCCGCCACAGCCATCGTGGGGGCTGATGATCAAAGAGAACTACAATTTCATTATCACCCATAATCCCCTGCTGGCATTGGCGCCGGGCGTTGCGATTATGCTGCTGGTATTGGCTTTCAACCTGTTAGGTAATGGATTGCGGGATGCGCTGGATGTAAGAAGTAAAATTTGATTTGCATATTAAAAAAAGCTAATTTCATGCTCCTATATAACTAGAAATATGTTATTGAAAACCTGTCTCCCTGTCTTCTTAGCTATTGCAATGCTTACTTTTTCTTCCTGTAAAAAGAAGAAAAAAGATAATCCTGCACCCAATGTGCAGGAAGAAACACTGGCTTTCGAACTGCCCGAAGTACAGGTAGGGAAGTATAACATGGCGCAGGACAGCACCTATGCCCTGAAAGTAAATGTTACCAGCAAACTGCCTGAGAAGGGGGTGAAGGTAACGCTGAATGTAGCCACAGAAACAGGTCTTATCCCGCTGCCGCAGGACGATATAGCGGATATCAGCACTACTCCCTTTACTATTACGCTCCGTCATCTGAAGCCATTAAAAACCTACGAGGTAACTATCAGGCTGGCGTCTTTGGGTAACACCGGCAATGTAACTCCTCCACAGGTGTTTTTCCTTACCAATAAGTCTGCGGAATAGCCGGGCGATTAAAATCCATCAGTCCCGAATCTAAAATTGTGTAGGTTTGCAAGCTCGCAGACAAAGGAATCGTTTATGCAAATTGCTGTTAATGCCGCTTGTTTACGACAGGACATGCCTGCCGATACCGGGAATGTGGCAACGGAAATAATACTGGCGATGTGCCGGCAGCAGCCAGCGCATCAGTTCACATTTTTTTTTGACGGAAAAGTACCTGCCGGTTTGAAGGTACCGGCTAATGTGACCAATGTGGTGTTGCCCCTGAAAGGCAATAAGCCCTGGCATTTGTACTGGTGGCAGGAGTGGCAGCTGGTACGGGCTATGAAGCCATTCCGCCCGGACCTGTTCCTGGGGCTGGATGGCACGCTGCCTTTGCGCAGTAAAATTCCTGCGGGACTGTTGCTGAGAGATCTTTCGTTTTTACGTGATGCCGGTTTGCAGCCGGGTGTGCAACAGCGGTCGCTTAAAAACAATATCACGAAGTACCTCGACCGGGCGCGGCGTATAGCCGTGTTGTCGGATGCAGCACAGGATGAGGTGCTGCGTTACGCACCCGGTGTAAAAGATAAGCTGGTCCGGCTGGAAACCGGTATCAGTGAGCTGTATAAGCCTCTGGAATGGGAGCAGCGCGAAACCGTGAAGCGGGCTTTTTCCGGTGGGGCGGAGTATTTCCTGGTAACGGGCAGTATGCATCCCCGGAATAATATTATACCGGTGCTGAAAGCATTTTCAGCGCTGAAGAAACGGCAGCGGAGTAATATCAGACTGTTGCTGGCAGGGAGTGTAACCCCGGCCGGAGCGGATATTGCCACTGCTTTACAGAGCTATAAGTTCAGGCAGGATGTGGTGTGTATAGAAGATGCGGATGAAGGTACCCTTGCCCGGCTCACCGGTGGCGCTTATGCCGTCGTGTATCCGTCGAGGTTGGAAGGGCTTGCCCTGCCGGTATATGCCGCGCAGCGGTGTGAGGTGCCGGTGATTGCCCTGGAGGGGGCAGCTGCCCGAGAGGCAGGCGGAGACGCGGTATTATACGCTGATCCGGCGAGTTTGGATGATTTATCAGAAAAAATGAGTCTTTTATATAAAGATGAACAATTAAGATCCCGTTTACTGGCTAAGATCCCTGCGGCGAAGCCTTTCAGCAGCTGGGAGCATGCTGCGGAACAGCTGTGGAATCATCTCACCGGCACGGGTTTTTCCAAAATCAGTAAATGATGGCTATTTTTGCGCTTTAATTGAAAATCATGAGTAAAGTATCTACCATAAAGATCCAGGTTGGACTGGACGATCAGAAGGTGCCCGAGTCGATAGAGTGGAGCGCTACAGATAACAAGGAAGAAAGAATGGTCAAGGCCAAAGGCATGATCGTATCTTTCTGGGATCCGGCTGAAAAGGTTGCGCTGCGTATTGACCTGTGGACAAAAGACATGATGGTGGATGAAATGGCGGATTTCTTTTTTCAGACCATGATGACAATGGCTGACACCTACGGAAGGGCCACCCCTTATAAAGATCAGGCAGACGATATGCGTGCTTTTGCAAAGGATTTCTTTAAGAAATTCCAGGACAGGCAGGCTGCCGAAGAAGCAGGTAAATAATCCATTAAACCTAACCATATGTCATTAGAACTAAATATCAACGCAGAAATCAAAGCTGCGATGCTGGGTAAAAAGGAAGCTGACCTGCGTGCACTGCGTGCTATCAAGGCGGCTATCCTGGTAGCCAAAACAGCAGAAGGCGCCCACGGAGACCTTACCGAAGCGGACGAGTCCAAGCTGTTGCAGAAGCTCGCCAAGCAAAGAAAGGATTCTCTCGAAATTTTCCGTGCCCAGAACCGTGAAGACCTTGCCGTGAAAGAAGAAGAGGAGCTGGTAGTGATTGAACGCTTCCTTCCCAAACAAATGGACGAAGCAGAACTACGTACAGCCATTACAGATATTATTGCTTCCACCGGCGCCAGCTCACCCGCTGATATGGGTAAAGTAATGGGCGTTGCCACCAAACAACTGGCCGGTAAAGCCGACGGAAAGGCCATTTCCGCCCTGGTGAAAGAACTGCTTACTAAATAGTGCGGTCTGGTATTTAACTGGTTGAAGAGCGGTAGCCGGGCAGGTAAACATCTCCCGGAAACTAAAAAATCAGGTAGTTAAATACCAGATTCCCTATATTTCTATCATGCCTATAGACATTATTTTTGCTATCATCATGGTTTTTGCCATCTACCGGGGCTACACCCGGGGTTTGATAGTAGCCTTATTTTCTTTGGTAGCCGCCGTATTGGGATTAGCGGCAGCCCTGAAACTAACAGCAATTACCGCCTTATATGTACAGGAACACTGGGAAATGCATTCCCGCTGGGTACCTGTGATCTGCTTTGTGTGCCTTTTCCTGGGAGTAATATTACTCGTGAGGTTGGGAGCCGGGGCGCTGCAGAAGTTGGTAGAGCTGGTAATGTTGGGCTGGCTGAATAAACTGGGCGGAATACTGTTGTATAGCGTTATATTTATAATAATTTATAGTGTAGTGCTGTGGATGGCCAACCAGGTATACTGGCTGAGTCCTGAAACAAAGCTGCAATCTGTGGTATATCCTTATATTGAGAATATTGGCCCGTGGGTATTGGATCATATAGGAAGTGTGATCCCGGTTTTTAAGAATATGTTCACTGAGTTACAATCTTTTTTTGAGCAGGCAGCCCGGCATATTCAACCTGGATAACTCGTTCCAAAGATTATTTAGATTAATAAAAAGAATTATTTTAGCGTAAAATTGACTTTCAAGATTTGGCAATGGATTACGAAATCAAAACACAGGGTAAGTTTAATTTTATAGAAGAAGGAGAAGGAGAACCACTGGTATTATTGCATGGACTTTTTGGTGCTTTGAGCAATTTCTCGCACATGATCGAATATTTCCGGCAGTATAACAAGGTTGTGATTCCGATGTTACCCCTGTACGATTTAAACATCCTGGAAACATCGGTAGGCGGACTGGCCAAATATGTGCACAAGTTTATTGAAGCCAGGGGATACAAAAATGTACACCTGCTGGGCAATTCACTGGGAGGTCACGTAGCCATCGTATACCTGTTAAAACACCCTGAAGCACCCGTAAAATCCCTGATCCTTACCGGCAGCTCCGGCTTGTTCGAAAATGGAATGGGCGAAACCTATCCTAAACGCGGCGACTATGAATACATCCGCAAAAAAGCAGAACTTACTTTCTATGATCCGAAAATAGCTACCAAAGAACTGGTAGACGAAATGTTTGAGATAGTGAACAACCGCCTGAAAGTGATCAAGATCATCACCCTGGCAAAATCAGCCATCCGCCACAACCTGGGAGATGAACTGAAAGATATCCAACAACCAACCTTACTGATCTGGGGCCAGAACGATACCGTTACTCCTCCTATGGTAGGCGAAGAATTTAAAAAGCTGATACCTAATTCTGAACTGCAGTTTATTGATAAATGCGGACACGCTCCCATGATGGAGGTGCCGGAAGAATTCAACAAAATTCTGCACGCTTTCCTGGAGAAACTGAAGTTTCAACCTGCCAGTTAAACCGGCACTTTCCCGGCATCCCGGTAACTGTACCAACAGGTGCAGTGATTTCGCGTACATGTAATTTCTTTTTCTGTTGGCATATTCTTTACTATTATTGTATCAGAATACGCTAACATGATCGCCAGAGAACTCATATCTTCAGTACCTGTTCTGCATCCCTCGGATTCAGGAACAAAGGCACTGCGCCTGATGAACGAGTATCATCTTACGCAGCTCCCAATGGTGGTAGATAGCAAATACCTGGCCCTGGTGGAAGAAGACGATATCATGGATCTCGAAGATCCGGATGTACCCCTGGAATCTATGGAGTACAGCAGTACCCGCCCGGCTGTCATGGAATACGCTCATCTCTTTGAAGCACTCAAACTTTTTTACGACTTTAAATTGTCTGCCCTCCCGGTAGTAACCAAGGAAAATGAATACCTCGGTATCATTACCAAAGATAACCTGCTGGCAGCTTTAGCAAGATATAACGGGGTGAAGGAACCCGGTGGTATCATCGCGTTTGAAGTAGATCCGCGCGATTACGCCCTCAGCGAAATTGCCCGTATCGCTGAATCAAATGATGTGACCCTCCTGAGCGTAAACACCATCACCAACCCCGTTACCGGTAAACTCGAAGTGGTACTGAAAACAAACCGGCAGGAACTGCAAGGTCTGGTAGCCACTTTCGAACGCTTCAACTATGTGATCAAATACATTTTTGCAGAAGAGCCGGAAGAAGAATTGCTGAAGAAAAACTACGACCTGCTGATGAATTATATCGGTATGTAAAATCCTCAGAAAGACAATTTCCGCCATTGGTTTTTGTTATATTTGGCTATTGTCAACTTTTAAAATGTTTTAAGGACCTACATGCTGAGATGCTGTTACTACCTGCTGGCCCTGGTCTGCCTGTTGGGAATTGTGATACCGGAAAATGCTGAAGGACAGTCTGTGTCTGTAATGGATACCAGCTACCTGGTAGTGCGTAACATTCTCGTTTCCGGTAATAGGAAAACCCGGACGTCCATCATTCTCCGGGAAATAAACACCGTGCCCGGAGATACCATCTATCTCCGCGACCTCTCCACTACCCTGGAAGAAAGAAGAAAACAATTACTTAATACCTCCCTCTTCCTCAATGTTACCGCCAACGTAAAAAACTGGACCGGTAACGAAGCCGACCTGGTATTTGAAGTATGGGAACGCTGGTACACCTTCGCCTATCCCATTTTCAAACTGGCAGACCGTAACTTCAACCAGTGGTGGGTGGAAAAAAATCACAGCCTTAGCCGCATCAATCTTGGCGTAAGCGGCACCCAGGAAAACCTGACCGGCCGAAACGATGCGCTGAACGCCGCGCTGCAGTTCGGTTACACCCAGCGCTTCGCCCTCCAGTATAATATACCGTATATCGATAAACGTTTCCGTCACGGCCTCGGTATCATCGCGTCCTATAACCGTAACCGTGAGGTGAACGACAGCACCAGCAATAATAAACAGCAGTTTTTCCGGAAAGATGATTTCCTGCGCCAGGTATACACCATCGGGCTTAACTATAGCTACCGCCGGGCCATCAACACCCGGCACCAGGTATTTGTAAATTATAACTATGAAAAAGTAGCGGATTCAGTAGCCATCATCAACCCCAACTACCTGGGGAAAGGCCGCACCAACGTACGTTTCATAGATATCACCTACCGTTTTACTTATATTAAGGCAGATAGCTGGGTGTATCCCCTCAAAGGATTCCGGATACTGGCAGAAGCAGGCAAAAAAGGCATAGGCTCCCTCAATGATGTGGATGATGTTCATTTCCGGCTCAATATGGCCAAGTACTGGCAGCTGCGGCCCAAAACCTTTGCAGCACTGGGTATCCGCAGTGTGGCCAAACTCTCCAATGAACAGCCGTATATTAACCAGCAGGCGCTGGGCTACCGCGATGATTACCTGCGCGGACTGGAATATTACGTGATAGACGGTACCAGCTTTGCCATTCTCAAATCAACGCTCCGGCAGGAACTCCTTTCTTTTAAAGTAAAGCTGCCCATTGTTCCAAAGAAATTTAATACCGTTCCGGTGCGCATCTTCGCCAAAGCCTTTGGCGACGCCGGTTACGCCTATAACAAATTCCCCGGCGACAGCTTCCTCAATAACCGTTTCCTGTATACCGGCGGCATCGGGCTGGACATTGTTTCCTTCTATGATACCTGCCTGCGGATCGAATACAGCTTTAACCAGTTAGGGCAAAAAGGACTATTTTTACACACGAGCGTGGATATGTAGCACTTCAGAGCCGATCGTAAAAAGCTTAAAAAATTATGCAGGTAGCACTTTATAGCAGGGGATTTATTACAGAAGATATTTCAAACATCCGCTTATTGCTGGAGGAATTAAAGCGGGCAGAGATAGAGGCCATCATTTATGAGCCTTTTTTTCATACGCTGGAGCAACACATTCCTTTCGATAACGCACCAACGCTGTTTTCTTCCGCGGAAGACCTGCCGGGGAAAATAGACTTCCTGGTGAGCCTCGGTGGAGACGGTACCCTGCTGGATACCGTTTGTTATGTACGCGATACCAATATTCCCGTAATAGGGATCAACTTTGGCCGCCTCGGCTTCCTGGCCAGCATCGGTAAAGAAGAGATCCATGCACTGGTACAGGCACTGCTGAACCGCACGTATGTGGTAGACCAGCGGTCGCTGCTCCACCTGGATGCCAACATCCCCTTATTTGGCGATGTACCTTACGCCCTCAACGAGTTTACCATCCATAAAAAGGATACTTCCGCCATGGTAAAGATCCATACTTACCTGAACGGCGAATTCCTGAACACCTACTGGGCCGATGGATTAATTGTAGCCACCCCCACCGGCTCCACCGGCTATTCCCTGAGCTGCGGCGGCCCCATCGTATTCCCCGACGCCGGCAACTTTGTGATCACGCCTGTGGCGCCGCATAACCTGAACGTACGGCCCATCATTGTTCCCAACAACAATATCATTTCCTTTGAAGTGGAAGGGCGTAGTGATCAGTTTCTCTGTACCCTCGACAGCCGCATGGAAACCATCGATAACCGGGTGCAGCTGGCCGTGAAAAAAGAAGAGTTCAAACTGAGCCTGCTCCGGCTGGACGACAGCAATTTCCTGCACACCCTCCGCAATAAATTACTCTGGGGCATTGACGCCCGGAACACGATTAAAATATAGAAATGTAAAATATATTGTTACATTTACAAATACATTTCATGCTGATTGTAATAGAAATTATGCCCCGTGAGGAAAGCAAACGCCAAATAAGTAAGCATAATCATCAGCCATACATTAAATAAATCCGGCATTTTAGCGTTTAAGTAGAACTGATTTATGCTGAAACCTATTCTATATTCCAAATACATCGTTTTTATATGGCTGGTGTCGGCCGGTTGTTTGTTTGCGGAACGTGCTGCTGCACAAAATGAGCTGGAATATGTGGGAGAGCTGGGTTTTTCCGTGGGAGGCGCGCAATATTTCGGGGACCTGAACACCCGGGGGGCTTTAAACACCCTGAAGCCAGCCATTGGGATTTACTACCGCAAATACATGAACGACTATGTGGGCCTCCGCGCTCATGCCCGGTTTATGCAACTTGGCTATTCCGATGTTTATAATAAAAATGAGTTCCAGAACCGCCGGAATCTCAGTTTCAATACTAATTTATGGGAGCTGTCGCTCCAGGGGGATTTTAATTTTTTCCGGTTTGAACCGGGCAGCTTATATGAACGTTTTTCGCCCTATCTGACGGGGGGCGCCAGTATTTTTCACTATAATCCGTATGCCTATCTGAACGGGGTTAAATATTTTTTACAGCCCCTGGGCACGGAAGGGCAAGGCACGGCCCTGTATCCGGACCGAAAGCCCTATAGCCTGGTTTCCTATGCCTGGCTGATCGGGGGAGGGTTTAAATATAATATTTCCAAAAAGGTAAATGTGGGCCTGGAAGCTTTATACCGCTTCACCCAAACGGATTATCTCGACGACGTAAGCACTACTTATGCCGGCCCTGCGGCTTTCCCTGCGCTTCCCAACGGCCAGCCCACGGTGGCGGCTCAGTTGCAGGACAGGTCGTCTGTAAAAGGCAGTCCCATCGGGGTGATAGGACGGCAAAGAGGAAACAGCCGGGATAAGGATCAGTTCGTGACCATCGAATTAACGATCAGCATTCTTTTCACTTCTTACAACTGTAAATTTTAATTTACAATAAAAAATCCTTTCTGCGGGTGGCCTTTCCGTACCTGCCAACCGCCATGATAAGTCTCCGAATTTGCTAAAATCCCCACTGGTATTGAATTCGCTGTTAAAACTACGTTAAAACAACTTCTTAGGCTTTGCCAAAAAAGTCATTACTCTATTTTTGTATCTTTGCACCCTTTTAGTTAATCTGTTATAATCTGTTATAATACGCCTGACACAAATGAGCTTGAAGGAAAAATTGGACTTACAACGGTTGCCGCGCCATATAGCCATTATTATGGACGGGAACGGCCGTTGGGCAAAGGAGCGGGGACAAGACAGGCTGTACGGGCACCACGAAGGGGTAGAAAGTGTGCGTAATATAGTGACCACCTGTGCAGAACTGGGAATAGGTTATCTGACCCTATACGCGTTTTCTACTGAAAACTGGGACCGCCCGGTTTATGAAGTTAATGGCATCATGGAACTACTCGTAAACACTATCCGCATGGAAGTGAATACGTTATCAAAAAATAATATCCGGCTGAGCGTAATAGGCGACATGGAAATGTTACCTCCCCAATGCCAGCGGGAAATGGAGGAGGCCATTGCCCTTACCAGCCAGAATACCGGCCTCAATCTCATTATGGCTCTTAGCTACAGTGCAAGGTGGGAAATCGTGAATGCAGCCAGGAAAATAGCCCTGGATGTGAAAAATGGAGCCCTGGACCCGGTAGCTGTGACGCCAGAGGTATGGGAAAAATATCTCTGTACCGCCGGCCTGCCGGACCCTGAATTAATGATTCGTACCAGTGGAGAATGCAGGATCAGTAACTTCCTACTATATCAACTGGCCTATGCGGAACTGTATTTTACAGATACCCGCTGGCCGGACTTCCGCAATGAACATCTTTACCAAGCCATCTTAAATTACCAAACCAGAGAACGGCGCTTTGGCAAAACAAGCGAACAAATTCAGCAGAATGAAGAAATTATTTCCTAAGGGCCTTCTGGCTATAGCATTATGTTGCAGTGCAGGCATTCGTGTATCCGCTCAGCAAAAAGATACCGTGCCTCCTACGCAGCCCCCTGCTAATCCGCCGGCCGTTTCTCCTATCAACACAGGTATTCCGCAACAGTACGAAATTGCCGATATCACCGTTGCCGGTACTCAATACCTGGATAAATCACTGCTGTTGTCGCTCTCCGGCCTCACTGTCGGCGATAAGGTTACTTATCCGGGCGGTGACCAGTTCACAAAGGCAATTCAGAGCCTCTGGTCACAAAGACTGTTTGCCGATGTAACCATTTATGTGACCAAAATAGAAGACAATAAGATCTGGCTGGAAATAGGATTAACGGAAATGCCCCGCATGTCCTCCTTCGTTTTCAGGGGAATCAAAAAAACAGAAGCAGACGATATCACCACCAAAGCCGGTTTACGTAAGGGAAATGTGATCACACAGGCCCTGAAACAAAACGTAATCGGGGTAGTTCATAAATTTTATGCAGATAAAGGATTCGGAAATGCTACCGTGAAAATCGAGGAAAGAGGGGATACCGGCCAGGTAAACTCCAAACACCTGATCTTTAACGTTACCAAAGGCAGTAAAGTACGTATCCAGGATATCAACATAGTAGGTAACGAAAGCATAGCCGACTCCAAGATCAAGAAGAAGATGAAAGGAACCAAAGAACGTTCCCGCTTCACGCTTCACCCGGATATGGAACACGTATATGTGGATTCCCTGGCCCAGCCGGATGATTTCTGGCAAACCTATGGCTTCCTGCAGCCTACCCGCGCATTTGAGAAACTGGATCCTTATTTCCGCTTTAAACTGTTCAGCTCTGCCAAATTCAACGAAAACAAATACTTCGAAGATAAAGGTAAAGTGATCGGGCTCTATAACTCCAAAGGTTATCGTGATGCGGTGATTGTAAGAGATACCACCTATAAAACCCACTCACAGAATCTGAATGTAGACATGCAGATTTCTGAAGGTAAAAAATATTATTTCGGTGATATTACCTGGAAAGGAAATACCCGTTATTCCGACTCCGTACTGACCCGTATCCTCGGCATCAAAAAAGGAGATATCTATAACCTGGAACTGCTGGAAAAAAGAATCGGTAAACAAATGTCACAGGAAGGCGGCGATATCAGCGGCTACTACATGGACTATGGCTACCTTTTCTTCCAGATTGATCCGGTGGAAATCGGCATCCGTGGCGATACCATCGATTACGAAATCCGTTTACGTGAAGGACCGCAGGCAACCATCAAGGAAGTACGTATAGCCGGTAACGAGAAGACCAACGAACACGTTATCCGCCGTGAACTGCGTACCATTCCGGGTGAAAAATTCAGCCGCCAGGATCTGATCCGTTCCAACCGTGAAATTGCTAACCTCGGCTTCTTCAACCCGGAAAAGATCGGCATGAACCCCGTACCAAACGTTCAGGATGGTACCGTGGATATTGATTATACCGTGGAAGAAAAAGCCAATGACCAGCTGGAACTATCAGCCGGTTGGGGTGGTTATATCGGTTTAACCGGTACCCTCGGTGTTACCTTCAACAACTTCTCCCTGCGTAATATCTTCAAAAAAGAAACCTGGGATCCATTGCCAAGCGGCGACGGACAGAAACTCTCTGTACGTGTATCTTCCAATGGTAAAGCATACCGTTCCTACAACTTCTCCTTCACAGAACCGTGGCTGGGAGGTAAAAAAAGGAACCAGTTTTCTGTAAGTCTCTACAGCAGTTACCAGAACCCTTACGCATACAACGATTATTATAAGCTGCCGGGCGATACCACCACCTCTACAAATGGTCACTTTAAAGTGCTGGGCGCCTCTGTATCACTGGGTAAACAGCTGAAATGGCCGGATGACTATTTCACCCTGATCTATTCCGTGAACTATCAGCAGTATAAGCTGAAGAACTATAACTACTTTGGTATTCCCGGGTTTGAAAGCGGTACGTCCAACAACGTCAACATCAAACTGACGCTGTCCCGTTCTTCTGTGGATCAGCAGATCTTCCCGCGCAGTGGTTCCAACTTCATGGTATCTGCGCAGTATACGCCGCCATACTCCCTGTTTAATCCCGACAAGGATTACTCCAAGGAGCCGGCTTCTGAGCAGTTTAAATTTATTGAGTACCAGAAATACCGCTTTAACGCAGAGTGGTACGTGCCTTTGAGCCGTCCGATGGGTAGCGATAACAAAACGTTTGTATTGAAAGTAGCTGCGAAATTTGGTTACATCGGCCGTTACAACAACCGTACAACCCTGTCGCCTTTCGGCCGGTTTGAAATGGGTGGTGATGGTTTGAGTAACTTCGCTATCTACGACCGTGATATCATCTCCCAGAGAGGTTACCCGGTGTATTACACCTCCGATCCGAGCATCAATCCTGAAAACGGTCAGCCTGCCAACTATTCCGGCTTCACCGTATTTAATAAGTATGTGATGGAACTGCGGTATCCGTTCAGTTTAAATCCCAGCTCCACCATCTTTGGTTTGGCCTTCCTGGAAGCAGCCAACGGTTATAAAGACCTGAATGAGTACAACCCGTTCAGATTACGCCGTTCGGCTGGTATTGGTATGCGTTTCTACCTGCCGATGTTTGGATTGCTTGGATTTGACTATGGTATCGGGTTTGACCGTCTCCAGCCGGGTGGTGGTTTAAAAGACGCTGCTAAGTTTACATTTATGCTCGGGTTTGAACCAGAATAATGTGGAAAATAATTATATATTGCAAGTTTAACCGTCATTTGGTTTTGCGAAAAATTATTGTAGCATGAAGAAATTATTTATTACAGCCGCTATTGTGCTGGCTATGGGCGGTGCAGCAAGTGCACAGCGCTATTGCGTGATAGATACAAAATATATCCTGGAAAGCATTCCGGAATACAAGGAGTCACAGAAAAAGCTGGACGCAGTTGCGGAGCAATGGCAGAAGGAAATTGACGCTAAGTTCCAGGAAGTGGATAAGATGTACAAGTCTTACCAGGCAGAACAGGTAATGCTCACAGAAGAATTGAAACGTAAACGGGAGGATGAAATAGTAGCCCGGGAAAAAGAGGCAAAGGATTTGCAGAAGAAGCGTTTCGGTTACGAAGGTGATCTTTTCAAAAAGAGGGAAGAACTGGTAAAGCCCATTCAGGATAAGATTTACAATGCGGTGCAGAAGCTTTCTGCGGGCAGGATGTATGATTTTGTACTGGATAAGGCTGCAGGCGCCACCGTTATATTTTCTGATCCCAAGCTGGATAAAAGCGAAGAAATTCTGAAATCATTGGGAGTCAAGAAATAAACCCGTACCTATTTTTTAACTATAAGTATTTAAATTTTTTTAAACACAGACAACATCATGAAGAAGTATGTAATTATTGCTTTTGTGGCGGTTACCGGTTTGTTCAGCGTGAATGCAATGGCACAATCCAAAGTAGCGCATATCAATGCACAGGCACTGGTAGCAAGCATGCCGGAAGCCAAAAAGGCAGAAACTGATCTGCAAACTTTTGCACAGGGACTGGAAGGTGATGGAAAAGCACTGGTAGATGAGTATACGAAGAAAATGAAGGAATTCGATGATAAAGCGGCCACTATGACCGACAACATGAAAGAAATCAAAGGCCGTGAAATCCAGGATGCCCAGAAACGTATCCAGGACTACCGTGAAGGCGCTGAACAGAAAGTACAGGCTAAACAGCAGGAACTGCTGAAACCCATCTACGATAAAGCCCGTAAGGCAATTGAAGATGTAGCAAAAGAAAAAGGTTACAACTACGTAATCGACAGCTCTGCCGGTATGCTGCTGGTTTCTCCTGCTGCAGACGATATCCTGGCTGCTGTAAAGACCAAACTGGGAGTTAAATAATTAAAATTCTTAATACTTAAAGGTGGAATGTGGTGAAAGCTGCATTCCACCTTTACATTTAAGAATTCGTATTTTAATTTTACTTTTCAAATATTTTCTGCTACCTTTGCCTTCCGTTTTAAAAACCACAATCCTTTAACACGGGAGTTTTAGTATAGTACAGGTAAAAACAAAAAAAAGAAATGAAACGTACTTTTCAACCGCATAACAGACGCAGAAAGAGCGTTCACGGCTTCAGAAAGAGAATGGAAACTGCTAATGGCCGTAAGGTATTGGCTTCCCGTAGAGCAAAAGGTCGTAAGAAGCTGACTGTTTCTGACGAGCGTAAGCTGAAATAATTGTAGTAGCTAAATACTATTTGCCATAAAAACTTATTCTTTTACTAAGGAAGAAAGGTTAAAAAGCAGAAAACTTATTGAAACGCTTTTTCGTGAAGGAAAAGCGTTTTCTGTTTTTCCCTACCGGGTTGTTTACATGCCGTTGAAAGAACCGGGTAAATACCCCGTGCAGGTAGGCTTTAGCGCCGCTACCCGCCGGTTTCCCCATGCGGTAGACCGGAACCGCATCAAACGCCTGGGCCGTGAAGCCTGGCGCCTGCAAAAGCAGGAACTCTACGACCACCTCCGGTCTGAATCAAAACAGATCGCCGTTTTCCTCATCTACACCGACAAAAAAATCGCCGGTTTTTCTACCCTGAAAGACAAAATTTCGGTAATTTTAAAAAAGCTGCAAACCAGCATTTAGTACTTAGTAGTTAGCTTTTAGCTGATTGCAGCAAAACCGGTATTTGACATTCCGTTAAATGGCCCGCTTATTTTTTACTGGCGAAAAGCTAACTGCTAAAAGCTGCTTATGAATCGTGTTGTGCGCTGGCTTAGTTTCCCTTTTATCTTCCTGATAAAAATTTATCAATGGTTTATCTCGCCCCTTCTGGGCAGTAAATGCCGTTATACCCCCACCTGCTCACAATACGGGCTGGAAGCATTTAAAAAATATGGCCCTTTCAAAGGCGGCTATCTCACCATAAAGCGTATCTTGTCATGCCACCCCTGGGGTGGACATGGATATGATCCGGTACCATAATTATTACCGGTTGCCAACTACTATCATTCATCTTATACACTCGTTGCATGCGTGCGTTTTTTAATAAAAGAAGGAAACTGACAGCGGCTCTGCTCCTGATCATTACAACAGCAGGGATCTTCGCTTTCAATGAAAACGATAAGTATTTCCAGATTGCCAAAAACCTGGACATATTCGCCGCTTTCTACCGGGAACTGAATACGTATTACGTAGATGACCTCCCTCCTGAAAAAGTGATGCGGAAAGGCATTGAAGCTATGCTGGAAGAAACAGATCCATTTACAGATTTTGTTTCCGAAGAAAACCTGGACGATCTTAAATTTATGGCCACCGGTAAATACGGCGGTGTAGGCGCCTCCATCAACACCAGCGGCGAATGGACCTCCATCACCGATGTATACGAAGGCAGCCCTATGGACAGGGCCGGCGTAAAACCAGGCGATATTATCGTGAGTATGGATGGCAAGTCCAGCAAAAATGTAGCCCAGGAAGAAATCAGCAGGCAGCTTAAAGGCGCTGCCGGTACCCCGCTGGACATGGTGTTCCGCAACCCGGTAACCGGTGTGGAAACCCCTAAAAAAATCATCCGCGAGGAAATTAATGTGAAGGCTGTCAGCTATGCAGGCATCCTGAAAAATGATATCGGCTATATCAAAATGACCCAGTTCACAGAGAACAGCGGCGCTATGGTACGCAAAGCGGTGGAACAACTGAAACAAACCAACCCCGCTTTAAAAGGCATGATCCTCGACCTGCGCGGCAACCCCGGCGGATTACTGGATGAAGCCGTTGTGGTAGCCAACATCTTTGTAGATAAAAATAAACTCATTGTAAGCACCAAAGGAAAAGTAAAGAACTGGGACCGTAACTACGAAACATCCGAACAACCGGTAGACCTGCACCTCCCGTTAACTGTGCTCACCAATCACTCCTCTGCTTCTGCCGCTGAAATAGTGGCCGGCAGCGTACAGGATCTCGACCGCGGACTGGTAATAGGACAACGCTCCTACGGGAAAGGCCTGGTGCAAACCACCCGTCAGCTGCCCTACAATACCAAACTAAAAGTAACTACTGCTAAATATTATACGCCAAGTGGCCGCTGTATCCAGGCTATCGACTACTCACACCGCAACGATGATGGCAGTGTAGACTATGTGCCGGATTCCCTGCGTAAGTCATTTACCACCGCAGGTGGCCGCGCCGTAAAAGATGGCGGCGGCATTGAACCGGATGCCAAAGTAGATCCTACCTACATCAGCCAGGTAGCCATTACCCTCATCCGCAAACAATTTATTTTTGATTACGCCACCAGCTACTACTATCGTCATCCGAAAATAGCTGCTGCCGGCTCTTTTGCGCTCTCTGAAAGCGACTTCGAAGATTTTGAGCGCTATCTTGAGAACAAAGATTACAGCTATAAAACACGTAGCGAAGAAGCCCTGGATTCTTTCAAAAGCACCGCAAAAAAAGAGAAGTATTATGATGCCATCGCCAAAGAGCTGGAAACACTCGAAGCGAAAATGAAACACGATAAGAAGCAGGATCTGCTGAAGAATAAAACAGAAATAAAACGGTTACTGGAAGAAGAAATAGTGAACCGCTATTATTTGCAGAGAGGCCGTATTATCAGGTCGCTCGAATGGGATAACGAAGTAAATACCGCTATCGACTTATTGCATAATCCATCAAAATATAAGCAACTGCTTGCGGTAGCGAAGTAATCGCCCCCGTTGCTGATAACATTGAAGCCTGCAAACATGCCCCGGTTGTCACCGGAGTTTGTTTGCAGGCTTCATTATTCCTCCTTTTCCAATTCTCATATAAATTATGAATTCCCGTAGAATAATTATATTTTGAGAGTCCAGTGAATAATAAACACATATCATTTCTCAATCTAAATGGGTTATCATGCCAGTAAATTCCAATGAAGACTCTCGCCGGAGTTTCATCAGTAAATTTGCCAAGGGAGTAGTAGGAGCGTCACTGCTGCCAAGTATCCTGACCGCAGCTGATAAGCAAAGAAACATTCAATCACTTTCCCGCCTGAAAGAAAAATACAGTCCGAATGACCAGATACAGATTGCACTGATAGGTGCCGGTGGTATGGGAACAGCAGATGCCAATACGGCGATCACCGTGCCCGGTGTAAAGCTGATAGCCGCCTGTGATTTGTATGATGGCCGTTTGGCTGATGCAAAAAAGAAATGGGGTAATGATATTTACACTACCCGCAGTTACCAGGATATCCTGGACAGAAAAGACATTGATGCCGTGATCATCGCAGTGCCGGACTTCTGGCACAAAGATATTTCTGTGGCAGCTATGAATAAAGGCAAATCCGTGTATTGCGAAAAGCCGATGGTACATGATATCACCGAAGGCCCTGCAGTAGTGGAAGCGCAGCAACGCAACGGAAAGGTAGTATACCAGGTAGGCAGCCAGGGTATGAGCTCCCTGGGTAATGAAAAAGCCCGGCAGCTGCTGAAAGATGGCGCTATCGGTAAACTTAATTATGCAGAAGGCTTCTGGGCACGTATGTCGCCCACCGGCGCATGGCAATATCCTATTCCTGCAGATGCTTCCACTAAAACAGTAGATTGGACCGCTTACCTCAAAAATGCGCCCAAGCGCGATTTTGACCCGTTACGTTTCTTCCGCTGGCGTAATTATAAAGACTATGGTACCGGCGTTTCCGGCGATCTGTTTGTTCATCTGTTTTCCAGTCTTCACCTGGTAACCGGTTCCCTCGGGCCCAACAAAGTAATGGCTACCGGTGGATTACGTTACTGGAAAGACGGCAGGGAAGTACCGGATATTATGCTCGGAATGTTTGATTATCCTGAAACAGAAATACATCCTGCATTTAATCTGTCGCTCCGCGTAAACTTTGTGGATGGTACCGGTGGTACCAACTACCTGCGCATGGTAGGCAGCGAAGGCTCCATGACGGTAGAATGGGATAAGGTAACCCTGTTCCGCAATAACGTACAGGTAGATGAAAATGATCCGCTGGCTGCTGCCAATGCAGCTGCTTCCAACAATGGAAAATCGTATGCCTATCACCGTGCGAACATGCTGGATCCTGAAAAGATGATCTATGAAGCAGAGAAAGGGTACAAAGGCGCGCACTTTGATCACTTCTACAACCTGTTTAATGCAATGCGTACCAATGGCAAAGTAGCGGAAGATCCTACATTTGGTTTCCGTGCTGCCGCACCGGCGCTGCTGTGTAACGAAAGCTATTTCGATAATAAGATCATCCACTGGGATCCGAAGAATCTGAAAGTAGTGAACAAGTAATTAAACACGGTATATATGAAGCACCTTTTGGTTCCTGCGTTGTCGGTATTAACTATTGCGGCCGCATCTTGCGGAAGCAATACAGTAAGTAACGATAACAAGAACGCTATTGCGCTTGCGGATTCTACGGGGGCTGTGTTAAGTGAGGCGGAAAAGGCGGAAGGCTGGCAACTGTTGTTTATTTCCCGGAGAAGCTGGAGCCCTGGCAGCGCACAGGCGCCAACTACGCTATGAATCCTCCTTTGGCAGATGCTGCCAATCCCATTGGTGAATGGAACACCACAAAGATCATTGTGAACAAAGGTCATGTGGAACATTGGCTGAACGGGAAGAAAACGGCCGACTACGAGTTGTGGACGCCTGAATGGAAGAAACACAAGGAGGAAGGCAAATGGAAAGATGCCAAAGGTTATGGGTTGTCAAAAAAAGGCCACATTGCGTTGCAGGATCATGGCAGCGAAATATGGTTCAAAAATTTAAAGATCAGGGAACTATAAACAATTGGTCAAGCATATAAAAAATCCCGTCAAGGTTTACCTGGCGGGATTTTTTTATACAGTTTGATGAACTGGGGAGAGCTTATACAGCTGCTTCGTAGCGTTTGCTGATGGCGTTCCAGTCTACAACGTTCCAGAATGCTTTCAGGTATTCCGGACGGCGGTTCTGATATTTCAGGTAGTAAGCATGCTCCCATACGTCTACACCGAGGATAGGCGTGCCTTTTACTTCAGCTACATCCATCAGCGGGTTGTCCTGGTTTGGCGTGGAAGAAACTTCCAGTTTGCCATCCTTTACGGTTAACCATGCCCAGCCAGAGCCGAAGCGGGTAGCGCCGGCAGTGCTGAATTTTTCCTGGAATGCTTCGAAAGATCCAAAGGTGCTGTTGATAGCATCTGCCAGTTTACCGGTTGGTGCACCGCCTGCGTTTGGCGCCAGGCTGGTCCAGAAGAAACTGTGATTCCAGTGACCACCGCCATTGTTTCTTACAGCCGGGCTGATTTTACCGGCGTTAGCTACCAGTTCTTCCAGCGATTTGTTCTCGTTTTCTGTGCCTGCTACTGCTTTGTTCAGATTGTCTACATAAGCCTGGTGGTGCTTACCATGATGAATTTCCATTGTCAGTTTATCGAAATTCGGCTCTAACGCATCGGTAGCGTAGGGTAAGCTCGGAAGTGTAAATGCCATAACTCTAATTTTTATGGGTTTTAAAATATGATTTCTTGATAGTCGCCAAATTTACTGCCAATCCGTTAAAATTTAGATATTTATTATTAAGTTAACCACATGTTTTGCAGGCGACTGTAAAAAGGGAATGGGGTAACCGGATAATTAGTGAAATCAATCAATGCCTGGGCTTGATCATATGGAAAATTATTTTATATTTACGGATACTCGGTTTAACAGGACGTAACATCAGGCATATTTTTCAGGTATGCCCAGTTGTTGTTTACCTATTGTTTGTTTAAAACTTATAGTATGCAGACAGGCTCGGACTCGGGGCTACATTTTTCCCTCAATGCCTTACAGAAGGAAAATGAGCATTTAAAAAATCGTATCCATTGGTTGGAGAGCGTTTTACATCATGTACCCGCCATGATTTACAGTTACGATAACAATAATAAAAGTGTGACATGGTGCAACGACCGTCTCGCAGAAACGGTTGGTTTTTCTGCTGATGAGATGACCGGTATGGGAATAGAATTTTTCCGGCACATCATGCATCCTGAAGACTTCAAACTGGCAGCTGTAGCACAGCAATCCTTTATTAATAACAAAGCACAGTTTGGCGGCCTGGCCCGCATCCGCAAAAAAGGAGAAATTGACTACCGGTGGCTGCTTGGGCTGGAAGTGCCATTTACGCACGATAAGAACGGAAGGGTGGTGGAAATCATCTGTGCCTTTTTAGATCTCACCAATGCCATTGATACCAATGCTCAATTGTCTGAAGCTTTGGCAGCCATCATGCGCCGCCAGAATGAAACCCTTTTCAACAAACTCACCCCGCGGGAGAAAGATGTATTAGGAATGGCTGTAAAAGGACTGAACAACAAAGAAATAGCCCAATCGTTGAACCTTAGCCGTTATACCGTGGAAACCCACCGGAAAAACATCCGGCTGAAACTGAAAGTGCGTAACACCTCAGAACTGGTAGCAATTGCCCGTAAGATAGGATTTGAATAAAATTGTATTTTCCTGATAGCCAACTTTTAAGGAGAAATATCTGGTTGCAGAATATTTGCTAAAAATTGCTAAATATTTCAAAAATACCCAACATTGGGTATTTGCTCGTTTTTCAAACTCCACTAATTTAGTGAATTAAATATTACATGTGTTTTTTAAACATCCGCTATGATTATTAGCTGAAACACCCCTATGACTATGATAACCGAGGAAAGAGCATTTGACATCTTACAACTGGAAGAATCTGCAACTGCGGACGAAATTGTGGCACGCTACGAAATCCTTAAAGATCAATACAGAAAAATAAAAGATGAAACGGAAGACCTGAGAACACGGCTGGCGTACCAGTTGAAACAAATAGAACTGGACGACGTATTTATATATTTCAGAAGGAAACAAAGAATATAACAGAACCACCGGTATTCTTCCTTTATATATCCACAGGGAAAACTATGCCCTCATCTGCCCGTTGGCTTTAATTCATTATATTTACCAGCCTAAACCCTACCTAAACAATCATTCTATGAATGTTATCTTGATCGTTTTGATAGTACTGGCTTTAGTCGTCATACTATCATCGTTTGTAACGGTGCAGCAGGGAAATATTGCTGTCACTACTATCTTCGGAAAATACAACCGGGTGCTTTTCCCCGGACTGAACTGGAAAATACCCATCATTGAAAAGGTATTTAAAAGGGTATCCATCCAGAACAGATCCGTGGAACTGGAATTCCAGGCTATCACCATTGACCAGGCCAATGTGTATTTTAAAGCCATGCTGCTGTATGCCGTGTGGAACCAGGAAGAAGAAACAATTAAGAACGTGGCATTCAAATTTATGGATGAAAGAAGCTTCATGCAGGCGCTGGTTCGCACCATTGAAGGTTCTATCCGTGGATTTGTAGCTACTAAAAGACAGGCAGAGGTGTTAGGACTCCGTAAAGATATTACGGAACACGTAAAAGAACAGATCGACAAAACCCTGGAAGAATGGGGTTTCCACCTGCTGGATCTGCAGATGAATGACATTACTTTTGATGAAGTGATCATGAAGTCGATGGCGCAGGTAGTGGCTTCCAATAACCTGAAAGCAGCCGCTGAAAATGAAGGTCAGGCTTTACTGATCACCAAAACAAAAGCGGCAGAAGCAGATGGTAATGCGATCAAGATTGCAGCAGAAGCAGAGCGCCAGGCCGCGCAGTTGCGCGGTATGGGTGTGGCTTTGTTCCGTGAAGAAGTAGCCAAGGGTATGAGTATGGCCGCCAAAGAAATGCAGCAGGCCAACCTGGATACCTCGGTAATCCTCTTCTCCATGTGGACTGAAGCCATTAAACACTTTGCCGAAAACTCAAAAGGAAACGTCATCTTCCTGGATGGTTCTTCCGAAGGGATGGATCATACCATGAAGCAAATGATGGGCATGAATAAGCTGATGGATTCCACCAAAAAGTAATTATCTCCTTTGTTCAAAGAAGGTTTTCATCAGCTGTAAACTTTCTTCGCTGCACGGACCGGCCTCCAGTTTTGTTTTGGGATGAAACGGGGACCGGTCGCCGGTAGCTCTCCGGTAGCTGTTCTTGTCATCTGCCGCGGCATAAACAATCCTGCCTATTTTACTCCAGTATAGCGCCCCGGCACACATCAGGCAGGGTTCCACTGTTACATACAAAGTAGCTTCCATCAGGTATTTACTACCGAGCGTATTGAATGCGGCCGTCAGCGCAATCATTTCTGCGTGTGCGGTACAGTCGTTCAATCTTTCCACATGGTTATAGCCACGGCCAATAATGCGGTTGTTCAGCACTACTACCGCACCAATGGGTACTTCTCCGTCTTCAAAGGCTTTGCGTGCTTCCTGCATCGCCTGCCGCATAAAATGTTCGTCTGTCATAACTGTTAGTGTTCAGCCTTTGATTGCAAAACAACCAAAGGCTAAAAATTATTTGTTGATCATTGCCAGAAACTCGTCTTCCGACAGGATCTTAATGGTATTAATTTTCTTGGCCTTTTCCAGCTTACTGCCGGCATCATCGCCTACTACCAGGTAGTTGAGTTTGCTGCTCACACCGCTCACTATTTTACCGCCTTCCTGTTCCACCATTTCCTCTGCCTCGGTGCGTTTCAGCTTATGCAGGGTGCCGGTAAATAAAAACGTTTGGCCGTTGAGGTTACCCGAGGTATGTGTTTCCTTTTTTGTATTCGTCATGCTGATACCTAAGGCTGCCAGCCTGTTCAGCATTTCAATATTATCATTGTTGGCAAAAAACAGCCGGATAGAACCCGCTACTTTCGGTCCTATATCTTCCAGCGCGAGGATCTGTTCTTCCGTCCAGTTTTGCAGGTCCATGATATGGTTCACTGCATTGGCGAGTGTTTTGGCGGTGGTTTCACCTACATAACGGATACCCAGGCCAAATATCAGGCGGTGCAGCGGCTGCGTTTTTGATTGCTCAATAGCCGATTGAAGATTGGTCAGTGATTTTTTACCAAAGCCTTCCAGCGCGCCTATCTTCTCAAAATCCAGTTCATAAATACCGGGTATATCTTTTAGTAGTCCTAATGAAAAGAATTTGCGCACATTACTTTCGCCAAAGCTTTTGATATCCATTGCATCCTTGCTCACGAAGTGAATCATTCTTTCTACTACCTGTGCTTCACAGCTGATGTTGGTGCAGCGCCAAACGCTTTCCCCTTCCGGCTTTACGAGCTTATCATGACATACGGGGCAGTGTGTAGGAAAGATGATGTCCTGCTCGCTGCCATCGCGGAGGCCGGCCACGGATTTCACGATATAAGGGATCACGTCTCCTGCTCTTTCCACCAGCACGGTATCTCCCAGTTTCAGGTCTTTCTCTTTAATTACTTCTTCATTAAAAAGGGAAATAGAACCTACGGTTACGCCGCCAATGGGCACAGGGTCGATCTTTGCCACGGGCGTGATAGAGCCGGTGCGGCCCACCTGGAACTCCACACTGCGGAGTTTACTGGTGGCCTGCCTGGCCTTGAATTTATAGGCAATAGCCCAGCGCGGGTGATGGGTGGTCATACCCAGCCGGTCCTGCAGGTTATAGTCGTTTACTTTGATCACCATGCCATCTATTTCATACGGCAGGTTATCACGTTCTGTTTCAAATTTCAGCACGTAGTCAATAACGCCCTGTATGCCTTTTATCACTTTCTTTTCTTTGGCAGGGCTGCGGAAACCGAGGGTAGATAATAGTTCCAGCGTACCGCTATGCGTTTTGAGTGCATCGGGTTCTGCTTTTCCCGGGTTCATGTTATGGTAACTCATGTGATACAGGAAAGCTTCCAGTCCGCGTTTGGCTACTTCATTGGGATCTACCATCCGCAATGAGCCGGAGGCAGCATTGCGTGGATTGGCCAGCGGGGGCTGGTTGTCGGCGATGCGTTTATCGTTAAAGGCTTTGAAGGTGTTTTTATTGATGAGCACTTCCCCGCGTATTTCTATCTGGTGAATGCCATATTTTGAGAAGGAGGCCGACAGGGGGATAGAGCGGATCTGTTTGATATTGGTGGTGATGTCTTCTCCTGCAACGCCATCGCCGCGGGTAGCGCCGCGTGTCAGCCGGTCGTCTTCATAGATCAGTGAAATACTGGCGCCATCGAACTTGGGTTCAATGCAGTATTCAATTTCATTAAGGCCGGCGCTTTCGCGTGCTTTGCGGTCCCAATCCAGCAGGTCATCTGCATTGTAGGAGTTTTCCAGGCTGAGCATGGGTACCAGGTGTGGTACGGTGATAAATTCTTTGGTGAGTCCCTGTGCTACCCGCTGGGTGGGAGAGTCGGATGTAACAAGGTCCGGATGTTCCAGTTCGAGTTTTTTCAGCCAGGCAAACAACTGGTCGTATTCATAGTCGCTGATCACGGGTTCACTTTCCACGTAGTAGCGCCAGTCGTTATAACTGATTACACGACGAAGGGCATCCAGGGTTTCATCAATGGATTGCAGCAGTTTTTCCTGCTGTAAATGGCTGAGCAGCTTTTTGGCCAGCTGCGTCAGGGTTATTTCTATCTCCTTTGTGTACATAATTGGTATAACTGAGCCGTAAATTTAAACTTATCTTTCAGGTTAGGGATATCTGTTGAAAAAAATCCGGGCACTTTTGTTTTAAATGTGATATTTTTTTCTTTCATTTGAATATAGTTCCACGCGTTATCGAATTAACTGAGTTTACTGTAATTCCACGTCTTTATGATGTCTATGTACACCAAGAACCTCAACACGCACCTCGTTGAAATAAAGGATTATTTCAAGGTAGCCATTTCGGTTGACTGCGTTATTTTCGGATTCAACAACGATGAGTTGAAAGTACTGTTAATAGAATCGGATCTCAAAGAGTTTAAGGGGAAGTGGTCGTTGCTGGGCGACATTGTACGGCCGGAAGAGGAGCTGGATGAAGCAGCTTACCGGGTGCTTAAAGCGCGCACCGGGCTGGATAATGTATACATGGAGCAGGTACAAACCTTTGGGGCGGTGGAGCGGCATCCTGCAGGCCGGGTGATTACCGTGGCCTATTATTCGCTGGTGAACATTGAGCATGTGGAGCTGAAAATGAGTAATAATGAACTGCACTGGCACAGCGTGAAAGAGCTGCATGAAATGGCCTTTGATCACAAACAGATCCTGGATACCTGTCACGAGCGGCTTAAACAGCAGGTGCTGGTACAGCCTATCGGGTTCAACCTGTTGCCCCGCAAATTTTCCCTCCGCGAGTTACAGAACCTTTACGAAGCTATCCTGGACATGGAACTGGACCGTCGTAATTTCAGGAAGAAGTTTTTATCGATGGATTTACTGATGGATTTGAATGAAGAAGAAGAAGATGTGCCTCATCGTCCGGCAAAGCTCTATAAATTTAATTTTGATAAATATGACCAAAGAAAGAAGCGTTATCTCGGGATAGGCTTCTAAAACTGCTGTTGTAATATTTTTTTCTCCCTCACTTTTGCAATCTCTGCCATTTCGGTTAATTTAAATGAGGCCAAAATCCTCTGCCACGGAGGATTTGACATTGCTCTCGCATGCCCAAAAACAGCTGTGTTAATTTTCTATCTAAATAGAAAAAAAAGTTTGTTTTTAACAAAATTTTAAGTAAGATTGTGTAAGATATACACATCTTAAGAAGCAAACAACCGTCAGTTATAAAACCAAAATTTAACTTGTTCGCCAAAAGCATTTTTTTCGTTTGTTTTATTGCCGTATGTAGAAAATTCCATTTAACAGATTTGAAGACTATAAATCATTTATCACTAGTTTGATTTTATAGTTCCACGTTATGAAACATAAGACTGCTAAGCATTAATGCCTTGTGTCTTACTTTACGCTTTCCCTTGTACAGGTAATGTACAGGGGAAAGTTGTTTTAGGGAAATACTAACCCGATCCGGGATCAGTTAAATATTTTGCAATAAGATCCGGCGCCTGTTCAATCAATTCTAATTCTGGGCAAACCCACGCTATACCGGCAGTTCAGCTGGTTTTTCCGTAACTTGCATTCTTCGCGGATTTCATGCAGGAAGCATGAAATCCCTGGTCAAAAATCCGGTAATTGATATGTCTTATACACCACAACATAAGGTTCGCATTGTAACAGCGGCAGCTTTATTCGACGGGCATGATGCGGCCATCAATATCATGCGGCGCATTATGCAGGCAAAAGGAGCCGAGGTGATTCACCTGGGACATAACCGCTCTGCAGCAGAAATCGTAGACTGTGCCATCCAGGAAGATGCACAGGGTATAGCCGTAACCTCCTACCAGGGAGGCCACGTGGAATTCTTTAAATACATGTACGACCTGCTCCAGGAAAAGGGTTGCGGCCACATCAAGATCTTTGGCGGCGGTGGCGGTACCATTCTCCCGGTAGAAATAGCAGAACTGCATGCCTACGGTATTGCCCGCCTCTACTCACCGGACGATGGCCGGCAAATGGGACTGGAAGGCATGATTGAAGACCTGATCAGCCAGTGCGATATTGCTATCAAACCATTAACTGCCGGCGCCGGCGTAGAAGACATCCCGCAACTGCAGGCAGACAAAAATCCTAAGATCATTGCCAGGGCTATCAGCCTGGCAGAAAACGATATGCCGGTGGCTATGCTCACCGGGCAAAAAGCAAGAACTGCTGTTACAGTAGATGAAGCGGCCGGCACTCACATTACCCACACCGCCGCAGATCCGGAAAGATCTCCTGTACTCGGTATCACCGGAACAGGTGGCGCCGGTAAAAGCAGCGTAACAGATGAACTGGTTCGCCGCTACCTCAATCATACGACCGATAAAACCGTAGCCGTGATTTCGGTGGACCCTTCCAAGAAGAAGACCGGCGGCGCTTTACTGGGCGACCGGATCCGGATGAATTCCATCCACCACCCGCGCGCCTACATGCGTTCACTGGCCACCCGCGAAAGCGACAAAGCCATCAGTGAACATATCCAGGAAGCCATCGATATCTGCAAACTGGCAGCATACGATTTTATTATCCTGGAAACATCCGGTATTGGTCAGAGCGATACCGCCATCACAGACTATTGCGATGTTTCGCTGTATGTGATGACACCGGAATATGGCGCCGCTTCCCAGCTGGAGAAGATCAACATGCTGGACTATGCCGACGTAATTGCCATCAACAAATTTGACAAGGCCGGCGCACTGGATGCCCTGCACGATGTGCGTAAACAATATAAGCGTAACCACAACCTCTGGAACGCCAAAGAAGAAGAATTGCCGGTGGTAGGCTCTATTGCCTCCCAGTTCAATGACGCAGGTATCAACCTGTTGTTTGAAAAAGTAATGGAAAAAGTGGAAGAGAAAACCGGCGCCAGCTTCGGACCTATGGCGCATGAAAGCATCAAATCCACTTCTACCAAATCACAGATCATCCCACCGGCGAGGGTACGTTACCTGGCGGAGATCTCCGAAGCCATCGGCGATTACAGCAAATGGGTGGATGAGCAATGCAAACTGGCTACACAGCTATACCAGGTGGAAGGCGTAATGGCCCTGCATCCGGCATCCGCCGCCGCACTGGCCGACATCAAAGCCCACCTGGAAAAATCATTACACCCGGAATGTAAAAAACTGGTGGAAGACTGGCCTGTACTGGTAAAGAAATATACCGCCGACTTTTACGAGTTCCAGGTAAGAGACAAAGTGATCAAACTACCGCTGTACAGCGAAAGTCTCAGCCACAGCCGTATTCCAAAGGTGTCGCTGCCTAAGTATAAAGACTGGGGCGATATTCTCCGCTGGCAGCTCACCGAAAACCTGCCCGGTGAATTCCCTTACGCTGCAGGTGTATTCCCGTTGAAACGCGAAGGAGAAGACCCTACCCGCATGTTTGCCGGGGAAGGCGGCCCGGAAAGGACGAACAAACGTTTTCACTATGTATCACTCGACCAGCCGGCAAAGCGGCTGTCTACTGCGTTCGACAGCGTTACCCTTTACGGCGAAGATCCGGCAGTGCGCCCTGATATCTACGGTAAAGTAGGCAACTCCGGTGTGAGCATCGCCACTGTAGACGACGCCAAAAAGTTATACAGCGGCTTCGATCTCTGCGATCCGAAAACATCGGTATCCATGACCATCAACGGTCCTGCGCCCATACTGCTGGCGTTTTTCATGAATGCCGCCATTGATCAGCAATGTGAAAAATATATCAAAGAACAGGGACTTACCGAAAAAGTAAAGGCCCTCATCAAAACTAAATTTAAAGATCATCCGCTGCCACACTACAGCGGCGATCTGCCGGCAGGTAACGATGGCCTGGGTTTACAGCTGTTGGGGATTTCGGGAGAAGAAGTACTGGACAAAGATGTATATGAAAAGATCAAAGCGCATGCTCTCAGCACAGTTCGTGGCACCGTGCAGGCAGATATCCTGAAGGAAGACCAGGCGCAAAACACCTGTATCTTTTCTACAGAATTTGCATTAAAACTGATGGGGGATGTACAGGAATATTTCATTACGCAAAAAGTCCGCAACTTCTATTCTGTCAGCATTTCCGGCTACCATATTGCAGAAGCCGGCGCCAATCCTATCACGCAACTGGCGTTTACCCTGGCAAACGGTTTTACCTACGTAGAGTATTACCTGAGCCGCGGCATGAACATCGATGATTTTGCGCCAAACCTGTCGTTCTTCTTCAGCAATGGTATGGACCCTGAGTATGCGGTGATCGGACGTGTGGCCCGCCGTATCTGGGCTAAGGCCATTAAGTATAAATACAAAGGAAACGACCGCTCCCAGAAACTGAAGTATCACATTCAAACTTCCGGTCGCAGTTTACACGCACAGGAAATTGATTTTAACGATATCCGCACTACGCTGCAGGCACTGTATGCGATTTACGATAACTGTAATTCCCTGCACACCAACGCATATGATGAAGCCATTACCACACCTACGGAAGAAAGTGTGAGAAGGGCAATGGCCATACAGCTCATCATTAACCGTGAACTGGGTACCGCTAAAAACGAAAACCCGGTACAGGGAGCGTTCTTCATCGAAGAACTTACCGACCTGGTGGAAGAAGCCGTGTTAACGGAATTCAACCGCATCACCGAACGTGGCGGCGTATTAGGCGCTATGGAAAGAATGTATCAGCGTAACAAAATACAGGAAGAAAGCCTGTACTATGAATCGCTGAAACATACTGGCGAATTCCCGATCGTAGGCGTAAATACTTTCCTGAATAAAAACGGATCGCCTACTATTATCCCGGCAGAAGTGATCCGCTCTACCACAGAAGAAAAGGAATTCCAGATCCATACCCTCGAAGCCTTCCAGCAAAGGCATCAGCATAAGAGCGCCGCTGCACTTAAACAATTACAGCAGGTGGCTGTTAGCAATGGCAATCTCTTTGCGGAACTGATGGAAACGGTGAAGCATTGCTCATTAGGGCAGATCACGCATGCACTGTATGAAGTAGGAGGGCAGTACCGGAGAAATATGTAATCTTAACACTATTATAAAAGCCTGTATCAATAGCTGATACAGGCTTTTTGTATTATATTAGTATTACCTTTTTGATGGCCGTTATCAGCCGGGTCTGTCTGTCCTATTTTTACAGCTTCACTTATCGGAATTACTATGAAAAGAATACTTGTTGGTTTGGCTTTACTGGGCGCTTTGCAGGCAAATGCCCAAACAGCAGATACCGCGGCAAAGCGGGTGTTGCTGCCCAATGGCTGGGCTTTAACGCCGGTGGGGCATTCGTTGCCACTGGGGGATTTACCCCTGAATATGGTGGTATCGCCGTCAGAAAAACTGATAGCGGTTACCAACAATGGTCAAAGCAAACAAACCATACAGCTGATAGATGCCGGAAAGGAGATGGTACTCGATGAAGTGAGTGTCCCCAAAGCCTGGCTGGGACTTGCATTCAGCAGGGACGAAAAGAAACTGTATGCTTCCGGCGCCAATGATAACGTAATATGGCAGTATACTATCAGCAATAATAAATTACTGGTAACAGATAGTATCCGGTTGGGATTGTCGTGGCCAAAAGAAAAAATCTGTCCTACCGGGATGGCTATCGACTACTCACGTAACCGGCTATACGTAGCAACTAAAGAAGACAACAGTTTATATATTATTGATCTGCTCACAAATAAAGTAATCAGCAAAGTGGCGCTGGGAGCGGAAGCATACACCGTTACTTTATCTAAAAACAGGAACCTGTTATACATCTCTCTTTGGGGAGGCGATGCGGTGGCGGTATTTGATGTCGCCTCCAATAAAATTACCAATACTATCAAAACGGGCAGTCATCCTAACGAAATGATTTTGTCTGCCAACGGAAAATATTTATACGTAGCCAATGCCAATGACAATTCGGTATCGGTGATCAGCACTGCCGGTCAACGGGTTATTGAATCGCTGCAAACGGCCTTGTATCCGGATGCGCCGGCTGGGTCCACTACTAACGGCCTGGCATTATCTGCCAATAACAACACGCTTTATATTGCCAATGCAGATAATAACTGCCTGGCGGTTTTTGATGTGGAAACACCGGGAAAGAGCAGATCGGAGGGATTTATCCCGGTGGGTTGGTATCCTACCTGTGTAAGAAGGATTGGCAAAAAATTATTTGTGGCCAATGGCAAGGGCTTTACTTCTATGGCCAACCCGGAAGGCCCCAACCCGGTGAGCAGGAAGGATGAAAGCGGATCACACCTGGCTAATACCCGTAAGGATAGGCCGGTGCAGTATATCGCCGGTTTATTCAAAGGCACGCTGTCGATGTTCAACGAACCCGGGGAAGTGCTGCTGGGCCGCTGGTCCAAACAGGTGTATGAGAATACGCCTTACACAAAAGAGAAAGAACAGCATGCTGCCGGAGAAGCGGGGAATCCTATTCCACGAGCTGCAGGGCAATCATCTCCCATTAAGTATGTATTTTATATCATCAAGGAAAACCGTACTTATGACCAGGTGTTAGGTGATATGCCGCATGGCAACGGCGACAGCAGCTTATGTATTTTCCCGGATCGCATTACGCCGAACCAGCATCGTTTGTCCAATGATTTTGTATTGCTGGATAATTTTTATGTAGATGCAGAAGTAAGCGCCGACGGGCATAACTGGAGCATGGCAGCCTATGCCACCGATTATGTGGAAAAAACGTGGCCCACCAGCTACGGTGGCCGGGGTGGTACTTATGACTATGAAGGCAGCCGCAAGGTGGCTTACCCGGAGAAAGGATTCATTTGGGATTACTGTCAGCGCGCCGGTGTTAGCTACCGCACCTACGGCGAGTTTGCGGGGAAAGGAAAGGCGACGCTGAAATCGCTGGAAAAGTATTTCTGCACTGACTATCCTTCATTCGATCTTACCATACAGGATGTTGCGCGGCAACAGATCTGGCAGCGTGATTTCGATTCGTTGCTGGCGATAGATGCTGTGCCGCATTTTAACAGCATCCGTTTAGGGAATGATCATACCAGCGGTATGCGGAAGGGCGCCTATTCGCCTTATGCCTCTGTGGCCGACAATGATCTGGCAGTGGGCCGGCTGGTGGAATACATCTCCCATAGTAAAATATGGAAGGAGAGCGCCATTTTTATACTGGAAGATGACGCACAGAATGGACCTGATCATGTGGATGCACATCGTTCTCCTGCTTATGTGATCAGCCCGTATGTAAAAAGAAATACCGTAAATCATACAATGTACTCCACGTCCGGCATGCTGCGTACAATGGAGCTGATCCTGGGTTTGCCGCCTATGAGCCAGTACGATGCTGCTGCTACTCCGATGTGGGAATTATTTTCAGCTACGCCCGATCTCCGGCCGTACACGGTATTACCTGCGAATGTGGATATCAACGAAAGAAATACTGCCTGGAATGAAAGTGCCCGCCGGTCTGCCAGCTTCGACCTGGCACATGAAGACAGGGTGCCGGACCTGGAGCTGAATGAGGTAGTGTGGAAGGCCATTCGTGGCGAGCAGGCAGTGATGCCGGCGCCCAGAAGAAGCGCTTTTGTGAAGTTGCAGGCCGCTGAAGATGAGGACGATTGATAAATCGATTAAGCAAATCCACAAAACTTTTCTATTTTAGGGTTTCCTAAATTCAAAAACGTTATGGTTGCAAGGAGAGATTTTCTTAAGAACAGCGCCCTGGTAGCAGGCGTTGTTGGGCTTGGATTGCCCAAAACAGTATTTGGCTGGAATGGGTATACCTCCCAACGTCCGCCCCTGGCAAAGCGGAAATTCACCAGTGAGGCGGTGGAAAAGACAATTATAAAGGTGAAATCCCAGATTGCGGATACCAAATTGGGATGGCTGTTCGAAAACTGTTTCCCTAATACGCTCGACACAACGGTTAATTTTAAGAAAGAAAACGGCCGGCCCGATACTTTCGTGATCACCGGCGATATCAACGCCATGTGGCTGCGCGACTCCTCTGCCCAGGTGTGGCCTTACCTGCCACTGGTAAAGGATGATGCAAAACTGAAAGAAATGGTGGTAGGCGTCATCAACCGTCAAACAAAATGTATCCTCATTGATCCGTATGCCAATGCCTTCAATGAAGGGCCTACCGGCAGCGAATGGGATAAGGATCTGACCACCATGAAGCCTGAACTGCATGAACGCAAATGGGAAATTGATTCCCTGTGCTACCCGGTTCGCCTGTCTTATAACTACTGGAAGATCAGCGGTGACAATACGCCCTTTGATGATAAATACAAACAGGCCGCTCAGCTCATCGTGAAAACATTTAAGGAACAGCAACGTAAAGACGGCCACGGTCCTTATAAATTTCAGCGCAATTCACCCGTACAGTCAGATACCGTTGCCAATGGAGGCTGGGGTAATCCCATTTCCCCGGTAGGACTGATCGTTTCTATTTTCCGTCCATCTGATGATGCTACGGTATTTCCTTTCCTGATTCCATCCAATATGTTTGCCGTAGTATCTCTGCGTCAGCTGGCGGAAATCAGCGAAACTATTTATAAAGATGCAGCCTTTGCACATGAATGTATTGCGCTGGCAGATGAAGTGGACCGCGCTATTAAGGCCCATGCTATTGTGGAACATCCCAAGCTGGGCATGATGTATGGTTTCGAGGTAGATGGTTTCGGTAACCGTTTATTCCTTGACGATACCAATGTGCCCAGTCTCCTGTCTATTCCTTACCTGGGCTATACCGGCATTGATGATCCGTTGTACCAGGCTTCCCGCCACTTTGTATGGAGCAATTTCCAGCCCTGGTTTTACAGGGGCAAATATGGTGATGGGGTAGGCAGTCCACATACCGGTAACGACTATATCTGGCCGATGAGCATTATCATGAGAGCTTTAACCAGTCATGATAAGGAGGAAATAGCTTCCTGTATTAAAACCTTACGCAATACCGATGGTGAAACCGGGTTTATTCATGAATCTTATCATAAAGATGATCCGTCGAAGTTTACCCGTCCGTGGTTTGCCTGGGTGAATACACTTTTTGGAGAGCTGATCCTGAAAGTAAGTCAGGAGTATCCTGATCTGTTGAAGAGACAATACGCATAGATAATCCGGAATGTCCATACCAGGGGTTTTGTGGTTTATGTTCAATATATTGTGAACATACACCATGAAATCCCTGATTTTTTTTGTTATAAATACCAGATAAATGACACCAGCAGATACGTACCAACAAAGGATCCACCAGTTCCGGGAAGCGATAAAAAAAGAGAAGCGGTTAACCGCCAGCCTGTCGTGGGCCCGGCTGATCTGTTTCCTGGCGATAGTAGCCGGCATCGTGTTTTTTATCCGGAGCGGCTGGGAGGCGCCGTGGTTGCTGGTTACAGCTGCCGGCATGATTGCGTTTATAGTATTACTGGTGTTGTATTCAAAGGCACAGCAGAAGCTGCAGCTCTTTAAATCCCTGCTGGAGCTGAATGAGAAGGAATTGCAGGTAGTAACTACCTGGCAATCGGCCTTTAACGATGGAAATGAGTTTGTGGACGACAAGCATGATTTCAGCAGCGACCTGGATGTTTTCGGGCCGTCTTCTATTTTTCAGCATATTAACCGCACGGGTACTTTGTCCGGCAAGCGGCAGCTGGCCGCCGCATTGAGAAACCCGCTGGAAGAAGCTCCTGCTATACTGGCCACACAGGAGGCTTTGCAGGTGCTTACACCGGAACTGGAGTTCCGGCAGTTGCTCACCGCTAATGCCACGCTGGCAAAAGAGGAAGAAAGCGATCGCAGGGAAATCAGCGCTTGGCTGGAAATGCCTTTCCATTTTCTGCACAACAAATTTATAAATGTGGTTATCTGGCTGAGTCCTTTGCTGGTAACCGGCTCCATTGTGGTGTATGCCACCACCGGTAAGTATTACCCGTTGTTAATACTGATTATGTTGAACTGGTTGCTGCTGGGCGGCAGTCAGAAAAAGATCATGGCGCAATATGTCCTGATTTCCCACAAAGAACGGATACTGGATAAGTTCTCTATCTTATTACATCTTATAAAAAACGGCAGTTTCAAAAAATCCGCTTTACTGCAACAGCAGCAGGATATGGCCAAAGAAGCCGATGTGGCACTGCGGCAGTTATCTAAAGTATGCAGTGCATTTGATCAGCGGCTGAACCTTTTGGTGGGGCTGGGGCTCAATTCCCTGATGCTGTATGATCTCCATTGCATCCTGCGTTTGGAACGATGGAAAAAGCAGCATAAGCAGCACATCACCCGGTGGTTTGATGTGATTACCCAGCTGGAAGTGTGGAATAGCCTGGCTACTTATGCCTTTAATCATCCGGAATTTTCGTGGCCTGCGCCGCAGGCAGAAGGCCGCATCCTGGAGGCTACGGAGCTGGGGCATCCCCTGATCCCGGCCAGCGAATGCGTGAAGAATGATGGCGCCGCCGGCAGCAAGGATCATTTCCTGATCATTACCGGGTCTAATATGTCCGGTAAAAGTACCTTCCTGCGGAGCGTAGGTTCCAACCTGTTGCTGGCCATGTGCGGCGCACCGGTGTGTGCAGACCGTTTTGTGTTCAGCCCTATGCGTATCATGACTTCCATGCGTATCAAGGATTCTATCGCCAGCCACACCTCTTATTTCCAGGCGGAGTTGCTGCGGTTACAACATATTATCCGTCACCTGAAAACCGGTGCGCGGGTATTTATTTTGTTAGATGAAATTCTCAAAGGCACCAATTCTGAAGATAAATTGTCGGGCTCCCGTAGCCTGATAGAGCATTTCCTGCAATATAACTGCCTGGGCATGATTGCCACGCACGACCTGGAGCTGGGGCAACTGGAAGCGGCCTATCCGGGTCAGATCAGGAACTACTGCTTTGAAAGTACCATACAGGACAATCACCTCTTCTTCGATTACCGCATCCGGGTGGGCATTGCCCGGAATAAAAACGCCACTTTCCTGATGAAGCAAATGGAAATTATTTAAATCCTAAATATTTTAGTATTTTTACTAAAATATTTAGTCTATGACTTTGCCATTCCAGGAGGGCGCACCGGAAAATCCATACTATAAAGGGCGCGGAGCACAGATTAATCCAAAGAATAAATACCTGGCAGACGAATATGCGCAGGAGCATGCAGAAGGTATTGATGAATGGTGGCAGGCAGATGTACCTACCCAGGTGTTTGAAGAACATGCTAAAAACCTCGTCAATAAGGTGGATAGTCCCGATGTGGGAATGTGGTACTCCATGAATCCCTACCAGGGCTGCGAGCATGGTTGCATTTACTGTTATGCCCGTAACACCCACCAGTATTGGGGTTTGAGTGCGGGTTTGGATTTTGAGAGAAAGATTATTGTAAAACATAACGCCCCGGAACTGCTGCGCAGGTTCCTGGATAATAAGAAATGGGATCCCAAGCCGATTTCCCTTTCGGGGAATACGGACTGCTATCAGCCGGTAGAGCGTAAGATGTGGCTCACCCGGCAGCTGCTGGAAGTAGCGCTGGAATACAAACAGCCGGTAGGCATCATCACAAAAAACTCACTGGTATTGCGGGATCGTTACCTGTTACAGCAGCTGGCGCAGGAGAACCTGGTGTGCGTGTACCTGTCTGTGACCACCCTCCAGGAAGACCTGCGGCAAAAAATGGAACCCCGCACTGCCACGGCGGCGCAACGGCTGAAGGTAGTGAAGGAGCTGAGTGATCTTGGTATACCCGTTGGCGTTATGACAGCCCCGCTTATCCCCGGACTCAATGACCATGAAATTCCCCGCCTGCTGGAAGCTGCAGCGGCCAATGGGGCTAAGTATGCAGGGTATACGGTGGTGAGGCTCAATGACGCGGTGAAGGTCATTTTCAACGACTGGCTCTATAAAAACTTCCCCGACCGGGCGGACAAAGTATGGCATCATATAGAAAGTATGCACGGTGGAAAGGTGAATGACAGCGATTTTGGGCGGAGAATGAGGGGAGAAGGTAACATCGCAGACCTGATAAAGCAGCAGTTTAAAATTCATACAAAGAAGAACGGGTTGAATCAGGAACGCTTCGAATTCAATACAGCAGCCTTCCGCCGGCCCAATTCACAATTAAGTCTGTTCTGATAATCAATGAGATTTGGTTGCACTTTAAACTAATTGTTAAGTCTAGGAAAAAAGTAGGGTGTTTTTTTGTGTAATAAAAAAAATAAAAATTACCTTTGCTTCAAGAACAAAAATAACTGTGCAACTTATATCAACATACGAGATTTCAGCGATGGCCTGCCAACACAAGCAGGTCAAGGCCGGAATGCGGGCATGTTGCACCGATTGTTAACGATAGAAAAAGTTATCAAACGATATAAACAAGAGTCCCGCACTAGAGAAAAGTGTGGGACTTTTTGCTTTTGAAGCAGTAATGAAATGACGACATTGAAAGAATTTCAAGCGATAACTGTAATGCAAAAAAAATACACCTCATGGTGTAAACGGAATGGTCTTGCCTTAAAAAGGCCATACGGACAAGGTATGCGGTAATGTGAGATAACCCTCTACATTATTTATCCCGGTCCGTAAATACGGCCGGGTTTTTTTGTGGCCAAATCCGGCATAAAAATGGCAAACAAAGTATTTATTCAAAGATGTTATGCGCTAACCCGTTTGATTAGCAAAAAAGTAAAGTGCATAATCCCAAAAACGTTAGATGATGAGAAACGTTATTCAAGTTGTAAGAGAGGCCTTACTCACCAATTTCAGGGAGTTGGATCAGTGGTTTGAAAAAGAACCGGCATTACTGGATTTCAAACCAGACCGTGATCAATGGAGCATACGGGAAGTATTGGAGCATATTACGCTCACCAATTACTTTTTGCTGCTGATCATCAATAAGAGTACCCGCCGTGCGCTGGAACGTAAGAAAACCGGACACTCCGTGATACTCCCGGCAGATTATGCCAATAAATTAGAACAGATAGACGTCATCGGCAGTAAATCCTTTGGTTGGGTAAGACCCGAACATATGGAACCTACCGGACTTAAAAATATGCAGGAAGTAAAAGCCCTCCTGAAGCAACAGTATGCACAGTGCATGTACAACCTGTCTTTACTGAAAAACGGCGAAGGAGTGCTGGTATTTACAAATATGTCTGTGAATCAGCTGGGTAAGCTGGATATCTATCAGTACATCTATTTCCTCACCAAGCATATTGAGCGGCATATCCGCCAGATGCAGCGTCTTCAGAAGGAATTCGAAGAAAGCGCGGTGTTAATATAACTTAGGTCGACCACCACCATCTGTTTTTGTTAATCCTGATCATAACTACAGCCGGAAGTGAAAAGACTTCCGGCTTTTTAGTGCTCTTGTATTTTGCACACCTGCTCCAGGTCATAGATGCAGCCGCGGATTTTGAAAATCAGAAAGTGTTGTTTAAGAAAGCATAAATAAAATAGTTGAAAATATTTTGTTAAAAATTTGCAAATTCAAAATATATCCTGTTATCTTTGCATCGTTAAAATTGATAATAAAACAAATTGATAAACATGAAACGCATTAATCTACATATGGACAACGCAACATCCTGCCTCGGGCAAGATGGCCGCGGATTCCGGGCGTTTTATGGTTACAGGTAGATAAAAAATATTTGTAAGTATAACAGAAGCCCGGGTCTTTGGATCCGGGCTTTTTTGTTATCGATTTATTGAAATGATGAGTTTACCGGAAATAACAGAACGGATTCAAATCCGCCGCAGCAAATGGTTTAGAGATAGCATTAATTCAATTAATGCTAAACGGACGAGGTATGTCTTAACGTAGTGTATGCGTTAACGTTATATGACCCGGTCCGTTTTAAACAGACCGGGTTTTTTTATGCGGCAGTATAAAGATTATTTGAAGAGGTACATAAAAAACAGGCAGGCGGAGTAATCCTGCTCCGCTTTCATCTCCTTTTTAAGATATTTTTTTTCGTCTCTGTTTGCATTTTTAACCCCTTATCATCAGGTTATCAGAAGGATAACCTGTAATTTACCCCATGATAAATACGATTTACCCGGGACCGGCCTGGTTCCGGGAAATCTTTATCATCAGGAGGCAATCACATTAAAGAGATCAAGAAATATGGAGCATATAGTTAATAATAACATCGATATAACAGACGGCGAACATTTTGCCCCGAAGGGAGTATATACTGTTAATTTTAATGCTATTCCCGATATCAATAACATTTATGAAGTAGATGGTGATAAAGCCGCCGCTGCTTTTGCGAAGAAATATGAAAGTATGATTGTGCATACACACCGCTATACTGATTACGATAATAAAAAGAAAAAGTATAAACATAACCAGACGCTGTTTGTACTGAATAATAACAGCGTGGTGGCGTTCTGGCAATCGTGGTGTGAGATATTGCACAACGGCACTATTCCTGCATTTGTATCTGAAGTAACGGAAATGGCTACACGATATAAAGAGAAACAACGCAGGGAGCCGCATGAAATTAACCTGATCACCAGCGGACGTAAAGGACTGGAGCTGAAGAGCCTGGAAATAAAACGCACCAAGCTGGATATAGGTAAGTTTTATGAAGATGATTTTAAGGAGATAGATAAGGTGATACAACAGCGGCTGAAGAAGGATAAAGACAAGGGGATCGTGTTGCTGCATGGCTTGCCTGGAACAGGTAAAACTACCTACCTGCGTTACCTGATAGGCCGGATAAAAAAGCGCGTGCTTTTTGTTTCACCGGACCTGGCGAACAACATTATGAATCCTGAGTTCATGGAGCTGCTGATCGATAATCCCAATTGCGTGGTGATCATTGAAGATGCCGAAAATGTAATAATGGATCGTAAGTTTTCCGGAAACTCCTCCGTTTCCAACCTGCTGAACCTGTCGGATGGATTACTGGCAGATTGTTTGAATATACAACTGGTATGTTCTTTCAACAGTGATTTATCTGCTATCGACAGTGCCTTGCTACGCAAAGGCAGGCTGATCGCAAAGTATGAGTTCAAACGTTTGTCTGCCGCTAAAGCACAGGCGTTATCAAAACACATGGGTTTTGATACGGTGATCAACAAGGCGATGACCATTGCAGAAATTGCAAATCAGCATGAGCCTTCTTTTGAAACCAGGCAACATGTGATCGGGTTCAGGCGGGAAATGCTGGAAGAGATCGCGTAATATTATTTATTCATCTTAAAAAATTAATAAAAATGAAAAGAAATCAATTGTCCATATATATCAGCAGCGTAAACAATATTGAAAATTTAATTACTGATTATGGACAATCAGGAAATCGAAAATTATATGGCTGCCTCACGGATAAGAACGTGCAGGCGCAGAAAGCGCGATGCGCTTAAACAATACGACAAACAACTACTGCAATACGACAGAAAGAAAAAGGAATTGTGGCGGGCATGGAATCAGCGGGGCTATACAGAGCTGGATCCACCGGTAATGAAAGGTTACAAGCGTTGCTTTGTTTTACGGGAGGACGTGGCCAGAAGCCGGGATGGTGAATTTTTCCAGGAGCTGTTAAAAAAAATCAATACGTATGATTATAGTCACCGTAAAGATTTTAAGGTTAAAAAACGAAGGAGAGGGAGGAAGATACATGTGCTGAGAGAACAGCAATTGTTGCAACCCGTGGATTATCATTTTAAGAAAATGAAACTCACCCCAAAAGAGAGGAATTGTTTTGAAGAACGGGTACGTTATTGTAAAAACGGTATTGATCAGATTAAGTATTTTGTTGTAAAAGAACCCTGGAGATTTGTATTACAGGTTCGTCCCAATATGATCACCAAACAGCGGGTAACGGCGCCGGAGCTGCGTTCTGAGATAGATCAGCTGGATAATTTTCTGAAGCGGAATCAGCTGGAACCTAAGATATGGAGCCTTACCAGGAGCAGGCAGTCCGGCTGGAGAAAATGGTTGCCGGAGTATAAGATAAAATATCAATTTAAGCAGTATACCCTGCAGCAGCTGCTGCAGGAAGAATGGTACGAATAAAATTAACCCTTTATGTCAAGTTTAAAAATCAATGGTAAAAAATTACTGGAGATAGGTTACCCCCAAAGCCCTGTTTTTCGTATAGCTATGGATGTTATAGAAAAACATTACGGACACTATACGGAAGAAGAAGCAATTGCGTTGTTAACCAAAGTACTGGCGGATCCTGCCGCATATGCAGATGACGCCATACTGGGCGAAATAGCACAGGAACTGCTGGTTCCTGCTGCGCCGGCAGTGATTGCCTTGCGTGAAACGCCTGTGCCTTATTCCGTTTACGGAGAATCATATATAGAAGAAGGCGCGGTGAAGCAGTTGAATAACGCTGTTCGTTTACCCGTTGCCGTTGCTGGTTCCTTAATGCCGGATGCCCACCAGGGATATGGATTACCGATAGGCGGTGTATTGGCCGCAGATAACGCGGTGATACCATACGGCGTAGGCGTGGATATTGGTTGCCGTATGTGTTTGAGCGTACTGGATTTGCCGGTGCAAACGTTGTTAATGAACGAAACGTCGTATACAAAGCAGCTGATGACCTTCACCAAATTCGGCGCCGGTGCGGAGTGGAAGAAACGGGAGGCGGACCCGGTGCTGGAGAGAAGTGAATTTAAGGAGATAAAGTTTGTTAAGAACCTGTTTGATAAGGCGGCGGGTCAGCTTGGAACATCCGGTTCCGGCAACCATTTCGTGGAATGGGGAATTGCAACAATTACTGATCCGCAGAATGAATGGCAGCTGGCGCCCGGTGAGTATGTGGCGTTATTATCCCATTCCGGTTCGCGTGGAATGGGTGCGCAGATAGCAGGGCATTATACGCAGCTTGCAAAAGAGATCTGCCCGTTACCGGAACATGCAAAGCACCTGGCTTACCTGGATCTGGATACGGAGGAAGGGCAGGAGTACTGGCTGGCGATGAACCTGGCGGGTGACTATGCGTCTGCCTGTCACCACCTGATTCACAAACGGCTGATTAATGCGATGGGCGCTACTTTGCTGGCAAGGGTGGAGAATCATCATAATTTTGCCTGGAAAGAAATGTACCAGGGGAAAGAAGTGATTGTACACCGGAAAGGGGCAACACCGGCCGGAAAGGGAGTACTGGGGATAATCCCCGGATCCATGACAGCGCCGGGATTCATTGTGCGTGGAAAGGGTGAAGAGGGTAGTTTACAATCGGCTTCGCATGGCGCCGGAAGATTAATGTCGCGTACGAAGGCAAAGTCATCTATCACTAACGAAGTGTTGAAACAGCAGTTACAGGAACATGGTGTAACACTGATTGGAGGTGGATTAGACGAAGCGCCAGGTGCGTATAAAAATATTGATACGGTAATGGCGGCACAAACAGCGCTGGTGGAAGTGATTGGTCAGTTTGTGCCCAAAGTGGTGCGGATGGCTGATGGCGGACCTCCGGAAGACTGATAAAAATATATGCAATGAAGCGAAGGCGGATAACGGCGAAAGTTGTTTCCGCCTTTCGTTTTTATTAGTCTATTAAAATAGTAGGATAATTAAATTTTATTCCTTATCATTGTGGTAATTTACCACCACCAGTTTTTACCAATAAACCTATGCATGGGCTGGCACCGTGTATTAGCCTATGTCTTACTATTTGGATTTCCGGATTTTAAATTATATCAAGTGCATTTAAACTACCTGGCATTGGCAGTTCCTTTTTTCCTGACTTTTATTGGGTTAGAATACCTGGTGGCGCGAAAAAACGGAAAGACTTATTTCAAGTTTAATGATTCTATTACCAACCTGAGTGTGGGTATTGCAGAGCGCTTACTGGATATGTTTACAGTAGGTCTTTTTTATTTTGTATACGACTACCTGTATCGTCATTTTGCCATTTTTGATATTAAATCCAGTGTATTGTTATGGGTGGCGTTGCTGATCTGTACGGATTTTATCTGGTACTGGTATCACCGGCTGGCGCATGAAGTGACCGTGTTCTGGTGTGCGCATGTGGTGCATCATCAGAGTGAGGAATTCAATTACACGGTATCTGCGCGGATTACGGTGTTCCAGGCTTTCATACGTACCGGTTTCTGGGCCATACTTCCGGTGATCGGATTTCCTCCTGCCATGATTACCAGTATGCTGCTGGTGCATGGATTGTATCCTTTTTTTATTCACACGCGCACTATTGGCAAGCTGGGGATACTGGAATATATATTGGTAACGCCTTCGCATCACCGGGTGCATCATGCGAGCAATCCACAATACCTTGATAAGAATTACGGGGATGTATTTATAATATGGGATAAATTATTTGGCACTTTTGTAAAGGAAGAAGAGGAGCCGGTGTATGGTTTAACCAAGCCATTGGAAAGTAATAGCTTTTTATGGCAGCATTTCCACTTTATCCTGGAGATGTTGTATTCCGCCCGGCAGGCGAAAGGCTGGAGGAACAAGTTGCGGATCGTTTTTGGTAAACCGGATAATGTAGATCCCGGGGCACGGAAGATCCTGGAAGAAAAGTTCCTGCTGCGTAATCCTCATATCACGGAAGCGCCCAAACTATTTAATTATGTGTTGTGGCAGATTGTGGCCACGTTGATTGTATTGTTTTCCTTCCTGCTGCTGGAGCATTATGTGCCGGTATTTATACAGGTATGCGTAACCCTGCTGATCCTGCTTACACTGATCAACTGTGGAGCAATTATGGAGCAGAAGAAATGGGTCTTTTACCTGGAGTATGCCCGTTACCTGGTATTTTGCCTGGCGGGTTATTATGTTTGGCCTCATCCTGCATTTCTCTGTGCAGCTGCTATTATAATGATTACGGCTTTTTATTTCCAGTCGCACCTCAAAGAGCATTATCTGCGGCTGGTGTATGGTTATCCCCGTTCATAGCAATACTGTTCCGGCGTTTTGGGCTGGATAGCTGCGTGTTGGGATTTCCGGTACTGGTAGGGGATTATTGCCTGGGGACCTGTGATTTGAGAATTTTCCGGGCGAAGTGTATTCTGCTTTTGATGGTGCCCAGTGGTTCTTTCAGCATATTGGCAATTTCGAAGTATTTGTAACCCTCGTAGTAAAGCATAAATGGCTTCTTGAAGATACCCGGCAGATGGTAGACTGCCACATGGATATCTTTCATTTGTAAGTTAGAGGCCGCTTTATTGCTGACTATATTCTGGTGGTGGTTTATAAAGAATTCGCTGGCGCTGGGTTCTGCGACGGTGCGATGTTTCAATTTTTTCCGGTAATGATTTATAAAGATATTCCGCATAATGGTGAATAGCCAGGCGCGGATATTTGTGCCTTCCAGGTATTTTTCCCGGTTGGACAGGGCTCTGAAAAGGGTTTCCTGATAAAGATCTTTTGCCTGTTCGGCATCTTTGGTGAGTGTAAAAGCAAAGGGTTTCAGGAAATCAGCGTTTCCGACAAGCAAGGTGTTAAATTCAACAGACGACATAATGTTTAAGTTTTGCCTTAACTAATTTAAACAAAAAAGGGGGTAAAAGACGTTTTCTAAGGATGCCTTGGGGGCAGTTAATACATGATTTTTTTCCGTTATTTTAATTGATTCTCAAGCAATTCGTCTTATGCCAGTACTTAGATCGGTAAAACAGGTGGTAGTTTAAGTTGTGATCCAAATTTTCTAAAACAGGTAAATACAGGTGACTCTCTATATACATTAACGTAAAAGAATAACAAAAGGATTTTGAAATATTATTATTTTGTATTAAAAAATAATATATATTATAATTATCTTAAAAATAGGCCCTGAGTGATATTTGGATGCATATTTGCACTCCGCCACGCATAACTCCTGGTCAGATGTTTAAACATACAACAGATAGTTCATAATGATTTCAGTGCAAAAGTGTTAGGAATTCTGCCGGAACTAACATTTATATGTTATTTTTAATAGATTTGCACCTTGATTAGTAGTTATTACCCGATTGATCCCGGTTAATTGTCCAAAATTATTAGAGAAGTTTATATCCTATTAATACATGTTCAAAAAATTATTGCTGGTTCAACTGTTCCTGTTTATTGGTTATTGTGTAATGGCCCAGGTTCCGTCAACGGATCAAATTAAACAAGTAAATATTGATAATTTATCAGATAATCAGATCCGTAATATTGTTGCTGAAATGAAGCAAAACAATATGACGATGGGAGATATCGGGGACTATGCCAGTAAGAGAGGAATATCTTCAGATCAGACTGATAAGTTAGTAAATCGTATTCAACAGCTGGGACTGGACAAAATTCTAGATACAAAATTTAATGGGGAGGATGCACAATCTCATACGCAATACAAGGCCAGAGCATTTAATAGTATTGATACAGCTAACGTAGATCTTTTCAGACAGAATCAGGGAGATCCTGCTGCTGCTAAACGGCGAAAGATTTTTGGCTCGGAACTATTTAATAATAAGAATTTTACGTTTGAGCCTAATTTACGTTTGCCCACTCCCCAAAATTATAGATTATCGACAGATGATCAATTGATGATTGATATATACGGTTATTCGGAGGTACAATATAACCTTACGGTTAATGCGGAAGGATATATCCGGATTCCCAATCTGGGACCTGTATATGTAAACGGTCTTTCCATCGAGGAAGCAAGGACAAGGATTACTAAACAGTTGTCAACAATTTACTCCACCATAAATTCCGGTAAAACCTTTGTTCAGATTTCGCTGGGGAATATCCGGAGCATACATGTGTTGTTGATTGGAGACATTGCGTCTCCCGGCACCTACACATTACCTTCTTTAGCGACTATTGCCAATGCTTTATATGTTTCGGGCGGGCCGAGTGAAAATGGATCCTTCAGAAGTATACAAGTGATTCGTAACGGCCAGGTAAAAGCAACATTTGATCTGTATGATTTTATTACACGAGGCGATCTGACAAATAATATTGTTTTGCAGGACCAGGATATTGTAAAGGTTAATCCTTACAAAACAAGGGTAGAGCTGCTGGGACAGGTTAAACGGCCTGGCATCTTTGAAGCAAAGGAAGACGAGACATTACAACACATCCTTGATTTTGCGGGAGGATTTACGGATGGATCGTTCCGGGAAAATATTACGGCGTACAGGGTAAATAATAAGCAGCGGGAAGTGGTTAATATTCCGGAAGACAAAGTAGCCGGATTTAAGCTCAAATCCGGAGACCAGTTTTTTATCGATTCTATTCTTGACAGGTTTAGTAATCGTGTGACTATCGGGGGAGCCGTATTTCATCCGGGTAGCTATGGTCTGGAAGCAGGGATGACGATCAATGATTTGATAAAGAAGGCAGATGGAATAAAGGAGGATGCTTCCCTTAACAGGGGGATTATCAAAAGATTGAAGGATGATTTTTCGCCGTCTGTTATCAGTTTTAATTTAGAGGATGTTGTTAGCGGGAAAGCGGTAATACCTTTAAAGAAAGAAGATAGTGTGATTGTCTTTTCAAAACTCGATTTACATCAAACTTACTTTGTAACCATACGGGGAGAAGTAAACAGGGTTGGAGAATATCCCTATGCGGATAGCATGAAGCTGCAGGACCTGATTTTGCTGGCCGGAGGCTTTAAAGATGCAGCATCCATGAAGAATGTTGAAATAGCTCGCAGAGTGAGAGGAGGGGTATATAATCCCAAGGATACCGTTAAAACAATTATTGAGAAAGTTGATGTAAGTAGTGATCTCAGGGAGATAGAAGATGGTAATACTTTTTTACAACCGTTTGATGAAGTGATGATTCGCATATCGCCTACTTATAGTGAGCAATCCAATGTAAAAGTTGATGGAGAAGTTGCGTATCCCGGTATCTATGTGATTATTAACAGAAAGGAACGTATTTCTGATCTGGTGACAAGAGCTGGCGGGCTGAGAGATGATGCGTTTCCCGAGGGGGCAGTACTGTTGCGCAAAACATATATTAATACCAGTGATAGTGCGCTCATTGCATATAAACTTCAGATGTTTTACAATAAGCTGCAGGATAGTTCAGATATAACAAATATGTTGGATGCTGCGCAGCGTAAGTATCAGCTATTGGGAATTAGTCTGGATCAAATCTTAAAGAATCCTAAGTCAAAATATGATCTGATGCTGGAAGAAGGGGATGTGCTTAAAATCCCTAAAAAACTGCAGACAGTACAGCTTTTTGGAGAAGTTTATTTCCCCAAAAAGATACGTTTTGATAATAACCAATCATTTATTACTTACATACGGGGGGCAGGCGGCTATACCGGAATGGCGCTGAAAAGAAGGAGCTATATTGTGTATGCCAACGGAGAAGTTAAGAATACCCGTAAAGTGCTATTCTTTAATAAGTATCCAAAAGTAAAGCCGGGGGCTGAAATTTTTGTACCTACTAAAAAGGAGAAAAAAGGATTGAGCGCGCAGGGGTCAATAGCGATCTTATCCGGACTGGCGACTGTGGCATTGGTGATTGTTACGCTCCTGGATAGAATTAAATAATGATTTGTGAGCCAATTTTCGGAAGTTAATATAAAGTAAGATTTACATGGATTCATCCAATCAGCATGTGGAAAAACGAGAACCCGAAGGGATATCACTTAAGGAGCTTATACATAAAGTAGAAGACATAGCGGCATATGTTTGGAAAAAGAAGTTACTGGTCATTTTGTTCGGGTTAATTGGTGGTGGACTGGGTGTTCTTTATTCCTACCTGAAAAAGCCACTATATCTTGCAGAACTTACATTTGTGCTGGAAGATAGTAAAAGTAATTCAATGGGTTCCTCTTATCTTGGTCTTGCCAGTCAGTTTGGCTTGGACATTTCGGGAGGTAGTGGGAGTGGTGCTTTTAGTGGAGATAATATCCTGGAGTTATTAAAATCAAAATTACTGGTTGAAAAGGCCTTATTGACCGGAAGCATTAGCAGTAATGGGAAGGACATTAGTTTGGCAGACAGATATCTTGAGTTTAAAGGATTAAGGGAAGATTGGGCTAAAGTGCCTGAATTAGCCAATATTCATTATCCATTGCATGCTGACAGAGATAAATTTTCCCTGCTACAGGATAGCGTATTGAAAATTATAGGGAATATCATTATTGCGAAAAATCTGAAAGTAGAAAAAACAGATAAGAAACTTGATTTCATAAGTGTCAAATGTCAGATTGAAGATGAAAGGTTTTCAAAACTATTTGTGGAGAGGCTAGTGGCAGAAGCAACGAATTTCTATATAGATACAAAGACAAAACGCAATAAAACCAATGTAGACAGACTGCAGTTACAGGCAGATTCACTGGAAGCATTATTAAACAAAAGAACTTATAGTGCAGCCGCAGCGCAGGATCTTAATACCAATCCGGCAAAACAGGTGGCGGGCGTTGGTGTGGAGCTGGCTTTGCGAAACAAAATGGTTTCACAAACGATGTATGGTGAAGTAATTAAGAACCTGGAACTTAGTAAAATCTCAATGGCACAGGAAACACCTGTGATACAGATTGTAGACAAGCCTATTCTTCCATTGGAGAAAAAGAGATTCGGAAAGCTGATGGGATTGGTCATTGGAGGTATAGCCGGAGGCTTTTTATATGTGATGTTCCTTATGTTGAAGAAAGTTTATCTTGAAATAATGAGTTGAGTTTAATGTACTGAGATCAATAACAGAGCCACCCAGGCAGCGACTTTTGGCGTTCTGCGGGCTCAATAAAAGTTAACTTGCTTAATAGGTATAAAATAATATGGAATTAAAAGGGAAAAAAGTTCTGATAACTGGAGCAGATGGATTTATAGGCAGTCATCTGGTTGAGAGATTATTAGATGAAGGATGCATCGTGAAAGCATTTGTATACTATAATTCTTTTAATAGCTGGGGCTGGCTGGATACTTTGCCGCAAAGCACATTATCACGTATCGAGATTTTTTCTGGCGATATCCGTGATGCAAACGGTGTACGGACAGCAATGAAAGACATGGAAATTGTATTTCACCTGGCAGCGTTAATCGCGATTCCTTTTAGTTATCACTCCCCTGATTCCTATATTGATACGAACATAAAAGGTACATTGAATATTTTGCAGGCTGCAAGAGATCTGGGGACTGAAAGGATATTAGTTACTTCAACCTCTGAAGTATATGGTACTGCACAGTATGTTCCTATTGATGAAAAGCACCCAAGACAACCACAATCACCCTATTCAGCATCGAAAATAGGGGCGGATTGCATTGCTGAATCTTTTTATAGGAGTTTTAATCTTCCGGTTACGATAGTACGACCATTTAATACATTTGGACCACGGCAGTCGGCAAGAGCTGTTATTCCTACCATTATCAGTCAACTGCTCAATGGCAAAACTGAAATTAAGTTGGGAGACCTCACACCTACCCGCGATCTTGTATTTGTAAAGGATACGGTAAATGGCTTTGTTGAGATTGCAAAGTCTGCTGAGCTTATCGGACAGGATTGTAATATCGCCACACAATCAGAAATCAGTGTGGAAGAGCTGGCGAACAACTTGATAAAGCTGATCAATCCTGCTGCCCGTATAGTACAGGATGATGATCGTTTGAGACCTGCAAAGAGCGAGGTATTCCGTTTGTTTGGATCACGGGAAAAAATAACCTTGCATACCTCATGGAAGCAACAATACAGTTTAGAGCAGGGACTGCAGGAAACCATCGAATGGTTTAAGAAAGAGGAGAATTTGCGTGGCTACAAAGCTAATATTTATAATATTTAGTAACAACGGGAATGGAATCGAAGCTAATTATTGATTTTATCAGAGATACATTTAATGAGAAGGAGGCTTTTATTCCTTTGCATGCGCCGTATTTTGGAGGTAATGAGAAAAAGTATGTGCTGGACACAATTGAATCAACTTTCGTATCCTCAGTAGGAGCGTATGTTAACAGGTTTGAGGAAATGATGGCACAGATAACCGGAGGCAAGTTTGCAATAGCTACTGTTAACGGAACAACAGCTTTGCATCTCGCATTGGTACTGGCTGGTGTTAAGCATGGAGATGAAGTAATAACGCAACCGCTTACATTTGTTGCTACTGCCAACGCTATCAGCCATGCTGGTGGTGTTCCGGTCTTTGTTGATGTAGACATAGATACACTGGGAATGTCGCCGGCGTCACTAAAGGCTTTTGTGGAAGCCAATTGTATATTGGCAGACGATGGTAAATGTATAAACAGGCATACGGGCAAACGTATTGCTGCCTGCCTGCCCATGCATACTTTTGGATTCCCGTTGAGAATAAAGGAAATAGCCGATATCTGTACTGCATACAACATTATTCTGGTGGAAGATGCAGCTGAGTCACTTGGTAGTTACATCGGAGGCAGGCACACAGGGACATTCGGAGATATCGGCATTTTTAGTTTCAACGGCAATAAAACGGTCACCTGTGGTGGCGGGGGAGCTCTCATTACAAATAATGAAGAGATTGCACAACGCGCAAAGCATATATCCACTACCGCAAAAATCCCTCATCCCTGGGAGTTTGTACATGATGAAATTGCGTATAATTACCGGATGCCTAACCTCAATGCTGCGTTAGCCTGTGCACAGCTGGAACAACTGGAACTGTTTATTGATAATAAGCGATCATTAAGTAATATTTATAAAGACTTTTTCAGGGGAAGCGATATAGAATTTGTGGAAGAACGGGCTTCTACTACTGCAAATTATTGGTTGAATACCATTCTTTTTAAAGACAAAGAAGCGCAACAGGATTTTCTTAAAGACAGCAATAGTCGTAAAGTAATGACGCGGCCTATATGGACTTTAATGAATAAATTAACGATGTATCAATCTTGTCAGTCAGGAGACCTGACAAATGCCAGTTGGCTAGAAGAAAGGGTTGTTAACATCCCAAGTAGTGTGAGGTTATAGTATAAAATATAAAAAAATGGAATTAAAAGATTTTTTAGAAAAGTTTGAACAGCAACTGGAAGATGTTGAGCCGGGAACAATCACCGCAGATACAAATTTCCGGGAACTGGAAGAATGGGATTCAATGACCAGCCTTGTTATTATCGCAATGGTTGACAGAGAATTTAATAAGCAGGTTTCTGGGAATGACATTATAGAATCGACCACTGTAGAGGATTTATTTAACATCATTAAGAATAAGTAAGTCAGGTTACTATTTTATACGGTGTCTGACTTTATTCTATTATGGTTAATAATTCAGTGATGGTGAATGCTGCATTTAGTTTAGAAGGTAAAGTAATTCTTATAACAGGGGCATCTTCCGGTATTGGCAAACAGATAGCAATTTCTGTTGCTTTATTGGGCGCTAGGGTTGTTCTGCTGGCCAGAGGCATCGATAAATTAAATGCTACATTGGATCTTCTGGCAGGTAGTGGGCATATGGTACTTCCGGTTGACATCACGGATGATAATGCGCTTTCTTCCGTAATGGAAAATATGCCTCTGTTGCATGGTGTTGTGCATTCAGCCGGGATTTTAAAATTGGCTCCAATAAAAATACTGGATATTGGTCAATTGAGCGAGATTACGATGGTTAATTACCTGGCACCGGTAAATCTCGTAAGGCAGTTAATGAATAAGAAGAAAATATTACCAGGATGTTCGGTAGTATTTTTAACCTCTGTGAATGGTGTATATACAGCTGTGAAAGGATTTGGTGCGTATGCAGGTTCTAAGGCCGCGCTTAACAGTATTTGTAAGGTGATGGCCCTGGAATATGCGTCAAAGAAAATCCGCTTTAATACAATTGTGCCAGGCATGATAAAAACAGAGATGTATCATGAAATGATGTTAACGGTATCGGAAGAAAGTGTGAAAGCGGATAAGTTGAAATATCCCCTGGGCGACTACGGAGAACCTGAAGATGTGGCTAATGCCGCTATTTATTTATTGTCGGATGCCAGTAAGTGGGTAACAGGTACTTCGCTTGTGGTAGACGGAGGATTAACAATTGTCTAAAAGTAGGTATGATAACACTTAAAGCTATTTCATATTATTTACCGGAAATGTCATTGACCAATAATGATCTTAACGGGTTGTTTCCTGATTGGTCTGTTGATAAGATCGCCAGGAAAACAGGAATTCTGCAGAGAAGAATTGCTGATAAAGATGAGTTTGTCTCAACAATGGCAGTAAAAGCTGCCAATAACTTATTTAACGAATATGGAATAGCTCCTGCAGATATACAGTTTATCTTGTTATGTACCCAAAGTCCCGACTATTTTTTACCCACCACTGCCTGTATCGTGCAACATGAATTAGGTATTCCTGTAACTGCAGGGGCGTTGGATTTTAATCTTGGATGTTCCGGTTATGTATATGGTTTGAGTTTGGCGAAAGGTTTAATTGCTTCAGGAGAAGTTGAGAATGTACTTCTTATTACATCTGAAACCTATAGCAAACATATACATGAGGCAGACAAAAGTGTAAGAACGATATTCGGCGATGCAGCTTCAGCTTCTTTTATCAGTAAAGCCGATACAGGAAATAATATATTAAAGTTTACCTACGGAACTGATGGTGCCGGTGCCAATAATCTCATTGTTAAGGGAGGAGGAATGCGTTATCAGCATCTGGAGGATTCAGACATTGCGGAAGCCCCGAATGGATTATCCCCCAATAAACTATTCATGAACGGATCAGAGATATTTGCCTTTACCCTAAAATCAGTGCCTGCCATGGTAAATCAGGTACTGGCTAAAAATAATCTGGTTCAGGACGATATTGATTTATTTGTATTCCATCAGGCAAATAAATATATGCTGGAACATTTGCGACTCAAATTAGGCATCTCGGAAGACAAATTTTTTATTGATATCGCAGATTGTGGTAACACTGTATCATCTACTATACCCATTGCCCTTAAAAGTGCTTTAACACAACAGAAGATAAAACCGGGAATGAAGGTAATGATTGCTGGATTTGGTGTGGGCTATTCCTGGGGAGCCAACATTATACAGTATTAGTTTTACTATATAACGTTGTTCAAGAGAATTTTTTATGAGTAAAAATTTGATTTTAATAGGAGGAGGAGGGCATGCAAAAGCATGTATAGATGTTATTGAACAAGAGGGGTCATATACCATTAAAGGTATTATTGATCTGCCGGAAAAAGTAGGAACTGAAACATTAGGCTATAAAGTTATCGGTATAGAGGATGATATAGCCGGGCTGGTAAAGGATGACCATTATTTTCTGATTGCCGTTGGGCAGATCAAATCGGCCAGGATACGTGTCCGCATATGGGACTTATTGAAATCGCTGAATGCACAGGTAGCTACGGTGATATCTCCTTTTGCCTATGTATCCGGGCATGCTACTGTAAACGAAGGTACTGTCATTATGCATGGGGCACGTATTAATGCTGATGTTGTAATAGGGTGTAATACTATTATAAATACCAATGCAATTGTAGAACATGACACGATAGTTGGTGAGCATTGTCATATTTCCACCGGAGCAGTATTAAATGGGGGATGTTGTACGGGCAATGAAGTTTTTGTAGGTAGTGGCGCAGTTATCAATCAGGGGATAAATATTGCCAGCAACGTGAAGATAGGAGCGGCTTCCCTGATTCATAGAAATATTAAGGAAGAGGGTACATATATTGGAGTTCCCTTCGTAAAAATTTTATAATTATGAATCATACCATAATAATTGCCGAAGCAGGTGTTAATCATAACGGAAGTATACAACTGGCCAAAGAGCTGATTGATGCTGCCAGTGAGGCCGGGGTCGATTATGTTAAATTTCAGACTTTCAAAGCCAAGAATATTGCAAGTAAGCATGCAAGGAAAGCAGATTACCAGTTGCAAAGTATGAATGATCAGGACGAAAGTCAGCTTAATATGCTGAAAAAACTGGAACTTGACCTGGATGCCCACCATCAGTTAATAGCATACTGTAAGCAAAAAAGAATTGAGTTTTTGTCTACTCCTTTTGATCTTGATAGTATTGACCTGTTAAAATCGCTGGGGATCAAACTAGGGAAAGTGCCTTCCGGAGAGATAACCAATTTACCCTACTTGAGGAAAATGGCGCAAAGTTTTGAAAAAATAGTGCTTTCGACAGGAATGGCCACGATGGACGAAGTAGCGTCAGCCTTGTCCGTATTGTATAAAGAAGGCAAGCATAAAGACGATATTATTGTCCTGCATTGTACAAGCGAATATCCTTCACCAATTGAGGATGTTAATCTAAAGGCAATGCTTCAGATGAAAGCCGAATTTGACATCACCGTTGGTTATTCTGATCATACTTTAGGCATTGAAATACCGGTGGCAGCTGTCGCAATTGGCGCCCGGCTTATTGAAAAGCACTTTACCCTTGACAAAGGGATGGAAGGACCTGATCATGGCGCTTCGCTTGATCCCGGGGAGTTAAAGCAAATGGCAACTGCAATCAGGAATATAGAAAAAGCATTAGGAACAGGTATTAAGGCGCCTACGGCTACAGAAGAGAAGAACAAACAGGTAGCACGTAAAAGTATTGTTGCGGCTGCTCCGATAAAGCAAGGAGATATTTTATCTGAGGCCAATCTTACCACGAAGCGTCCGGGTACGGGCATTAGTCCAATGGAGTGGGATAGTATTGTGGGGAAAGTAGCCATCAAAGATTTTGAAGAAGACGAGCTTATTACCGTTTAAAAATAGACGTATGGATATCCGCGATTATACACCAGGTGACGAAATTAAAATAACTGAATTGTTTGAGTCTGTTTTTGGCAAACCTATGTCTGTTGAATATTGGAACTGGCGATTCAAAAATAATCCTTCCCATAAGTATGCAATAAAGCTTATGTGGGATGATCAGACGCTGGTTGGTCATTATGCTGTTTCTCCGGTGGTGCTGGATATCGATCATACCCAACAGCTAACCGGATTATCAATGACTACAATGACCCATTCTTCCTATACCGGACTTGGTGTATTCCAGCAACTGGCAGAATCCTTATATAAGGATATGCAAACCCGGCACGGTATGGTGGCAGTATGGGGATTCCCCAATAATAATTCACACAGAGGATTCATAAAAAATCTATCCTGGAAAGACGTAGGAGTATTGCCAATGATGACCTGTGATATCACACTGCTTTCCCCAAAATTATCGGATACAGTTACAACAATTACAGCATTTAACGAAACACATCACCAGGCGCAGATTTCCTTTTTTGATGACTATCGCGTTAAGGTCAGGAAAGACAGCGGGTACCTGAACTGGAGATATGTGGATAACCCCGTAAATAAGTATACCATCTGGCACATTAATGATGGTGTGGATGGCTATGTAGTGGTGAAAGAATTTGGAGTATCCGGAAAAAAGCAGTTGGATATCATAGAGTGGTGCGTTGCCAAAAATGAGCGGATAACAAAGAGTGTTTTGCAGCATCTTGCCGGCAGTTATACAGATGGATATCAACAGCTGAATATTTGGATGCCATTGCATGATGAGCGTCATTTGTATTTTGAAAAGCTTGGGTTTATAAACAATTTACCGGTTACTTATATGGGAATCCGATCTTTCCAGTTACCGGATATGGAGCAGGATAAAAATTGGTGGATTCAAATGGGAGATTCAGATGTTTATTAATAAAGAAATAATGAATAATAAACGGAAAATACTTTTTGTTACCGGGGCAAGATCGGAATACGATATCATGCAGCCGGTATTGGAAATACTGAACGAATGTGAAGATGTGAGCTTGAAGCTGGTAGTAACAGGAGCGCATTTATCGGAAACATTTGGTAAAACAATAAAGAATATTGAACAAGACGGGTTTGAGATTGCGGATAGAATATACAACCTGATCAGTACAGAAGATAAAATTGGTAGAGTGGCAGGAATTGGTAGCCAAATCACGGGACTGGCGCATACTTTCGTTCGCGAACAACCGGATATAGTAGTGGTGGTGGGAGACCGGGAGGAAGCTATTTCTGTGTCGCTGACGGCTGCTTATCTTAGTATTCCTGTGGCGCATCTTGCCGGCGGGGATATTGCCAACGATGGCAATATTGATAATGCTGTACGTTATGCCACTACAAAGTTTGCACATATTCATTTTACATTTTTAGAACAGCATGCAAAAGTAATCCGGCTATTAGGTGAAGATGAATTCCGTATTTTTAATACTGGTAATCCTTCATTGGATAAGTTTATTAATTGTCCGTTGTTAAAAAGGGAGGAGATTAAACCACTGGAGAACTTTATCAACGGAGATGAGCGATATATTGTTTTGATCCAGCATCCGATTATAACAGAAACCGCGGATGCGGGTAGCCAGATAATACAGACACTGGAGGCTGTGATTGCTTCCGGTGTAAAGTGCTTTATTAATTATCCGAATTCTGATGCCGGCAATTTTGCTATTATAGAAATGATCAATCAATATTCTCAGCAATATCCTGAGATTTTCCGTTTGTTTAAAAATCTGGACAGGCTTAATTATATTAATTTGTTAAGGAACGCCTCCTGTTTAATTGGTAATTCCAGTTCAGGTATATTGGAAGCCCCCTCTATTGGCCTGCCGGTTGTAAATATTGGCAGCCGGCAGCGGGAACGTTTCAGCGCGGGTAACGTTATTTATACAGATTATGATAAAGATGAAATTCTAAACGCCATTCAGAAATCTATTTTTGACGAAACCTACAGGGCAGGTGTTAAGTCAATCGTTAATCCGTATGGAACAGGTAATAGTGCAGGAAAAATCAGCGAGGTGCTACGTACTATTAAAATAGATGACAAACTGATTTATAAAAATATTACTTATCAACTTTAAACACCTTACAGGTTTCGCAGTCTTTCATCAAGAATTATTAATTATGGCGAATATTATTGTTATTTCAGCACATCCGGATGATGAAGTTATTGGCGTAGGAGGAACAATGCTGAAACATGCCAGGAATGGAGATAAGATTTACTGGTTAATTATAACAGGATTATACGAAGAGTATGGATTTTCAAGAGAAAGGATAGACAGCAGGAATGAGGAGATTGAAAAAGTGGCCGCCCGGTTACATGTTGAAAAAACTTTTAAACTCGATTATCCTACAATGCAGTTGCATTCTGCTACTATAATTGATATGGTACCTAAAGTGTCTGCTGTTTTTAAGGAAGTTAATCCTGAATATATTTATGTACTAAATCGTTCTGATGCCCATAGTGACCACAGAATTGTTTTTGATGCAATAATGGCATGTACCAAATCATTCCGCTATCCGGGTATTAAGCGTGTATTGATGTATGAGTGTATTTCAGAAACAGAATTCGCACCAGCCCTGCCTGAGCGGGTTTTTATGCCTAATTACTATGTAGATATTTCTCCGTTCATAGATGAGAAACTGGAAATTATGGAGATCTATGAATCAGAATTAGGTGAACATCCTTTTCCAAGAAGCCTTGAAAACATCCGGGCCATAGCTCACTTCAGAGGAGCAAGCGTAGGCGTTAAATATGCAGAAGCTTTCCAGTTAATTAAATTTATTGACAAAGACTGATGGAATTCCGTAAACACCTCATACTGCAAAACGAAAGTGTAAAGGACGCACTTAATAAGCTGAATCTGTTGGCTATAGATGCCATCCTGTTTGTTGTGGATGAAAATGACAAGCTGATAGGATCGCTTACAGACGGTGACATCCGCCGGGGATTTATCAAAGGGTATTCCTTTGAAACGCCTATCATGGAATATATTCAGCCTGACCCTATTTTCATTTTCAAAAATGATTATTCTCTTGATCAGCTGGATATCTTTTCCAAAAAGAATCTTAAGATAATTCCTATAATAGATGCAGATCACCGGATTGTAGATATATTGAACCTGCGTGTGAAAATATCCCTCTTGCCTTTAGATACTATTATAATGGCAGGAGGCAGAGGAGAACGCTTAATGCCACTCACCGATACTTGTCCAAAGCCGCTTTTGAAAGTTGGAGGAAAGCCAATAATAGAACATAATATTGACCGGCTTGTTAACTACGGTATTAATCGCATTATCATTTCTATCAGATACCTGGGACATCAAATCAAAGAACATATTGGAAATGGCTCCGAAAGAGAAGTAAGTATTCAATATGTAGAAGAAGATGAGCCATTGGGAACTTTCGGTGCATTAAGTCTGGTGGATTCATTTAATACAGATAATATATTGCTGATGAATTCCGATCTGCTTACGAATATTGATTTTGCGGATTTTTACAAATCCTATATAGAGTCAGAAGCAGACCTGATGATTGCCAGCATACCTTACCAGGTAAAAGTGCCATACGCTGTATTAGAAATAGATAACGGGCAGGTAATTTCTTTTGATGAAAAGCCTACCTATAGCTACTACTCAAATGGTGGTATTTATTTGTTCAAGAAGAAATTGTTAGAACTGCTTCCTAAAAAATCTTTTTACAATGCAACTGATTTTATGGAGTTGTTAATATCCGAAAAGAAGAAGGTACTACATTATCCAATCCTCGGTTATTGGCTGGATATTGGTAAGCATGAAGATTTTGAAAGAGCACAGAACGATATCAAGCATATTAAATTTTAAAATGAATATTTTAATTACGATTTGTGCGAGGGGTGGCTCTAAGGGCATCCCTGGTAAGAATATACGTCCTTTGAACGGGAAACCGCTTATTGCTTACACTATTGATACGGCAAAAAAATTTGCCGCCGGGAAAAACTGTGTGATTGCATTATCTACGGATGCGGATGAAATTATTGCCGTGGCTGCAGAATACGGGCTGCGTTCCGATTATAGAAGACCTGATGAGCTGGCAACAGATGCAATAGGAAAAATGCCTGTGATTGTAGATTTGATGCGTTATGAAGAAGAGAAAAGACAGATTAAGTTTGATTATTTAATTGATCTTGATATTACGGCTCCTTTCCGGACAGAGGAAGATCTTAATACTGCCTTAAAGATGGTGGAAGAGGATACAGCAGCAGTCAACATTTTTTCAGTAAGCCCTGCTAACCGAAACCCTTATTTTAATATGGTGGAATCCAATAATGAGGGCTACTACCAATTATGCAAGAAGGGCGAGTTTTTAACAAGACAATCGGCTCCGAAAGTGTATGACATGAACGCATCGTTTTACATTTATAAAAGAGCATTTTTCGAAAGTAATCATCCAACTGCTATCACCAGCAGATCTTTGGTGTATGTTGTTCCGCATATTTGCTTTGACTTGGATCATCCGGTAGATTTTGATTTCATGGAATATTTACTGGTCAATAATAAACTGGACTTTTTGTTATGAAAGTGCTGATAATAGGATTAGGGTCCATTGCACAGAAGCATATCAGTGCTTTGAGGACACTTTATCCTGGTGATATTCAGATCTATGCGTTAAGGTCTTCCGGTATTCGCCCATCTGATGCTACAGATATCGTAAGTATTACATCTATCGAAGAGGCTGGGATTTCTTTCGATTTTGCGATTGTTTCGAACCCCACTTTCGCGCATTTTGCCACATTGAAAAGCCTCCTTTATCACAATATTCCGCTTTTTATTGAGAAGCCACTTTTTCATACGCTTGAAGGTGGGCAAGCGTTGATTGATGAAATTAATCAGCGGAATCTTACATCTTATGTGGCTTGTAATCTGAGGTTTCATCCCTGCATTGTTTTTCTGAAGGACTTAGCAATAAATAACCCAACAGCAATAAATGAAGTGAATGTTTATGCGGGTTCTTATTTACCTGATTGGAGACCCGGAGTAGATTTCAAAACGGTTTATAGCGCCAATCGTAATATGGGTGGCGGTGTACATCTTGATCTTATTCATGAACTGGATTATGTTACCTGGTTATGGAAGCAGCCGCTGGGAGTGAAACGGTTACTGAAATCCAACTCGTCTCTTGGAATAGATGCAGTAGATTACGCCAATTATTTACTTGACTATGATCGTTTTGTAGTAAGTATCACACTTAATTATTACAGGCGGGATACGAAACGGGTGTGTGAAATCGTGTTCTGCGATAAAACTGTTGTAATGGATCTCGTCCGGCAGGAAGTAAGGAGTAATGGTGAGTTGCTTTTCTCCTCAAATATCTCACCTGAGTACACATACGTTGAGCAGATGAAATATTTTATTTCATCACTAAAGAATAATAACAAGCCTTTAATGAATAATATTCAGGAAGCTTTTAATGTATTACAAATCTGTTTAGGCAATGAATAGTCTTGAGAACAAAATAATAGCAGTTACGGGAGGCAATGGTCAGCTAGGAAGCGAGTTTGTTAGCTTTTTACGGGGTGAGGGAGCCACTGTTGTTTCTATTGATATAGTAGCAGAGAATGATATAGAGAAGGATTCGCTGCAGGCCGACCTAACCGACGTGGAGTCGATTAAACAGGTACTTCAGGCGATTTTAGACAGGCACGGACGTATTGATGGTTGGGTTAATAACGCTTATCCCCGTACGGATGATTGGGGCAAAGTGCCTTTTAATGAGGAGTCAATGCTGTCATTTGAGAAGAATGTATCATCGCACCTGGTGGGATATGTAAAATGTTGCCAGGTAGTATTGAACCAGATGAAGATCCAGAGAAGCGGCAGTTTGATAAATATTGCATCTATTTATGGCGTAACGGGGCCTGATTTTACTATTTATGAAGGTACCCCTATTATCAATCCATCCGGATATGCAGCTATTAAAGGAGGAATTATAAATTTCACAAAATATGTAGCGGCATTTTACGGTGAGTATAATGTAAGGGTAAACTGTGTATCACCTGGTGGCATTTTCAATCATCAACCGGAAAGATTTATTCAGCAATATGAGCAAAAGGTGCCTTTGAAGAGATTGGGAACACCGGCGGATATTTCACCTTCGGTCGCTTTTTTATTAAGCGAGGGAGCTGCTTATATCACCGGGCATAATTTGCTAGTTGATGGTGGCTGGACAGCTATATAATATCCGGCATGCGATATCTGTAATATCTCAAATGATTGCGTATGTGGTTTAAAGAATTATTTTCAAGAATAAGATTCTGGAGGCGTTCAGACAGAATTGGCCCGGATATTCCGCTTACACATTGGAAACTTCATTTTCCGTCTTCCATGCTGAAACTGTGTAAGTCTAAATTTAAATATTTTGATGATACAGCTGCTTTCAGGCCTGGGGCATATGCAGTAGGGTGCTCTAAAATTTCCATTGGCAAACGGGTGGTAATACGTCCCTGCAGTCACTTACATGGAACTTCTCCGGAACTGGAAACAAGTATTATTATTGAAGATGATGTATTGATTGGCAGCGGGGTTCACATCTATGTAGGTAATCATGCGTTTAATGATCCGTTGAAACAGATTATAGATCAGGGGCATACAGCCACCGAACAGGTAGTATTAAAGAGCGGATGCTGGATAGGTGCGAATGCAGTAATATTACCAGGCGTGACTATTGGAGAAAATTCAGTAGTGGGCGCAGGATCCGTTGTTACTAAATCCTTGCCGGCGAGAGTGGTAGCGGGGGGAATACCTGCAAAAATCATTAAGTACTTGCCGGTAAAAGAGGATAACAATAGAATAGGCGACATCAATTTTTAATCAGGAAGCAGGATATATTGCTTATAATATTTTAAATCAGATATGAGAACAGTAGCGATTATTGGCGCCGGACAATTAGGAAGCAGGCATTTGCAGGCTTTAGCAAATGTAGATACATCATTGACCATATACGTGGCTGACATTAATAACGAATCTCTAAGTACAGCCCGTAGCCGTTTTGATGAAGTAAAAGGGACGTGCAGCCATGAAGTATATTATATCAATGAAATATCTGCTTTACCTTCCAGTCTTGATATTGTAATAGTTGCAACGAATTCGATCATTCGTAAAAAGGTCATAGAAGAATTGTTGGCAGGTTCTGAAGTAAAACATCTTATTCTTGAAAAGTTTCTTTTTCCAAGAAAGAGTGATTATGTAGAGGTTGCCCCGGTTTTGGCAGATCGTCCTGAAATGAAAGTATGGGTTAATTGCCCCAGAAGGACCTTCGACCTTTATAAGAGTATTGCAACAGAATTGAAAGATCAGGGGCCGGTGAATGTTACTGTTACAGGAAGTGGCTGGGGACTGGGATGTAACAGTATTCACTTTGTGGATATATTCAGTTTCATTGTAAACCAAAGTGAAGTAACAGTATTAAGTGAAGCTATTGATGACGAATACACTGAATCCAAGAGGCAGGGCTACGTGGAGTTTTCTGGTAGTTTATATCTGGGAGCTGTGGGAGGACATCGCATGGAAGTCACCTCTTACAAAACAGGTTCACACCCGATCATCATTAAAATTTCGACACCAACGGCCTGTTGGATCATCAATGAAACAGCCAGGGAGTATGAGTATGCTTCGGCTGCAAATGATTGGGTGTTTGTTAAAGAGAAAGTGAGCTTTCCGATGCAAAGCCAGGTAGGAACACAGGTTGCCAATGATCTGATCAGGAAAGGATATTGCGAACTTGCTTCTTATGCAACTTCTGCATCCCTGCATCTCGCATTGTTGCAAACATTTATCGATAAATTTAATCTGATTAATAAAGAAAGTAAAGATTTATGTCCGATAACATAGTTAATAAGAAGATTTTATTGGTGGGTAGTGGTCCAATGTCGCAGGCATATGCCAAAGTGTTGGGCGCGCTTAATGTTCAGTTTGACGTAGTAGGGAGAGGTCAGGAGTCTGCTGCGGCATTCGAGGCAGCTACCGGGGTTCGGCCGGTTATCGGAGGTCTTTCCGCGTTTATTGATACACATGCAGCAACTGCTTATACAGGCGCTATTATAGCCACCGGCACTGAGATGCTTAAGGAGACCACACTTCAGTTAGCGCAATGGGGTATTAAGGAAGTGTTGGTAGAAAAGCCAGGAGCCAAAAGTATAGAAGACGCGGTGGCATTATATGCCGCAATGGAGCATCATAAAACGCAGGTATTTATTGCCTATAACCGCAGATTTTATGCTTCAGTGCAGCGTTTACGCGAAATTATAGCGGAAGATGGTGGGGTATCGTCATTTAATTTTGAGTTCACAGAATGGTCGCATGTAATTACGCCATTGCAGAAAGCGGAAGGGGTTAAAGAAAATTGGTTATTTGCTAATTCAACGCATGTAATTGATCTGGCGTTTTACCTTGGAGGCGCACCCGCTGCCATGTCTTCTTACACAGCTGATCGTTTACCGTGGCATCCGGTTGCAATTTTTGCTGGTTCCGGTATTACTGAAAATGGCGGATTGTTTGCTTATCAGGCAAACTGGAAAGCACCGGGAAGGTGGGGAGTGGAGATACTGACTGCCCGGCACAGGCTTTATTTGAAGCCATTGGAAAAATTACAAATACAAAAGTTGGGTTCTGTACAGGTGGAGGATTTTCCAATAGAAGATAGTCTGGATACCCAATTTAAGCCAGGATTATACAATCAGACAAAAGCATTTATATTTGGAGAGTTCGATAAATTAGTGACTTTATCAGAACATATTAAGAATTGTACTTATTATACTCAGATTTTAACCGGGGGTAAATTCTAACAGTAAACGCTATGAAGGTGATAATCATAACAGATTCACTTGGGTTGCCCCGGAGCACTCCGGAAAGTGTTCAATTTGAGGATACTTATATAGAGAAATTAAAAGATAGGTATAAAGATATAAAATTCATATCCCTATCACTTGGAGGGGCTACACTGGCCACTCTTAAAGAGCAGTATTTTAATTATTTTCAACCAGTAAACCCTGATCTTGTTATTGTTCATGCAGGGATAGTGGATTGTGCACCCCGGGCACTGAAAAAATGGGAGGCTGCTGTTATAAACAGTAACTTCGTGTCCCGTAAGATTTATAGTGTTTTATTTAAGAGGCATACAACCTTCATCCGGAAGGTCCGGAAACTAACCTATACCCCAATGGCGCAGTTTGAAAAGATGGTTGGAGAATTCGGCCATTTGCTACAGGATAAAGTTGTATGGTTTACTATAATACCTGCGAGAACAGTATACGAGGAGCAGTTACCGGGAATAGCAGATAATATTAATAATTACAATTCCGCCCTAAAATCAGTTCTCGGTTCCCGGGTAATAGATTTGGCGGACATGCCGGATGAAGGAATTATGAGTGACCATCATCATATTAATGAAATTGGTCACCGTCACGTTTATCTGAAGCTGACTGGAATAATTGATGAATTAAGAAATAAAGCTGGTTGATTGTAACATTTAAGTTGGTTGTACATTTTATAAATAATCATCATCATAATAAATTAAGTAGATCGCCCTTTATCTAAAAAATCAGAAATAAAATGAAACTAGTCTACATTGTCTGCTGCTTTTGTATTGCCCTTCCCATTTTATTAACAGGTTGCAAAAAAGACAGAGATTTAAAAAAATTGGATGCTCTCTTTGATTACATAAGTTTTGAAACAGATACCTCCATCAGGTTAATTGGATCTCCCAGGAACAGAACTTTAACCAACCAAACACCATTCAGATATACAGATGAATTTAACGGCTACGGCTTTCCTACCGTGATGGCACTGGATTCGAATCATTTGTTGATGGCTGTAAGCCGGTATCACAAGGTTACTGACTGGGGAACAGTGGATATTGTAGCTAAAGAAAGTCAGGATAATGGAAAAACCTGGGGAGAGGAAATTATCATACAAAGTAATGTGGGAAATATTCAAACAGCTGCCCCCAGCCTGATAAAGATAAAAGGAGATTCAATTGGTTTGTTTTTTTCTGTGAAGCATAGCTCAAGGAGCTGTGATGTTTACTTCAAGGTTTCAACTGACAGGGGGAAAAACTGGGGTAATTTAACAAAAATCAATACCATTGATGGATATAATACGATGAACAATAACAGGGTAATTATGGCAAACCAGCGCATTATTATCCCTGTTGGTTATACGTCCGATGTAAATCAATATGCCGATAGAATGGGCGTATTCTGTTATTATTCTGATGATCATGGGAAATCCTGGAGTGTATCAAAAACGCTTGCCACTACCATCCCGTTGATGGAACCCGGAGTTGTACAGATCGGAAAGTCGTCCGAATTACTGATGGTGATAAGGTCTACTGCCGGACGGATTGTGATTTCAAGAAGTAACGATCTTGGACTGACATGGTCAAGACCGGTACTGACGAATTTAATAAGCCCCGAGTCGCCGAGCACCATTTGCACGCTTGATAATTCCGATAAACTGGCGCTTATCTGGAACAATAATAAATTCATAGATCCTGCAGTGAGATATTCCAACAGATTTCCTTTGACTGTTGCATTTAGTTCTGATCGTGGACGTACCTGGGAAGATGGTTACAATGTGGAATGGTTATCCAATTCAGATTATTCTTATCCTGCGTTCTTTCAAAATAATAAAAAGACAGCTATTGTGTATAATGTTGCTCCACATGGAAGTCAGAGAATTCTTACAAAAATGGTGGATGTTGACGATTAGGATAAGATTTTAATGTTAAGTGAAAAGCGTGAGGTATTTAGAAATATGAACGTACAGAAAATAAAATCTTTATTAGGTAGAAGTGAAGTAAAACATTTTGTAAATTATTATGCGTTTACAATTATAGGTTCGCTCATTGGCTTTTATTCTATCTCTTATTTAACCACTCATTTGGAGCCGGAGAACTATGGCATGATTGGCATCTTTTTAGGGGTTGTTTTTTTCATGCCGGCTTTATTATCTTTTTCTGCTACAAATCTGCAGGCGATTAATATTGTAGATCTGAATGAGAGTGAGTATAAGAAGTTTAGAAATGAATATGTGAGTTTCATTGTTACATTGATTCTTATTTTCTTAGGAATTGCCTTGTGCACTCTTCTTTTTCTGCCGGTTTATAGTTTTGTTATTATTACTTCTGTATTGTATGGTGGACTTCAATTATTATCATCTGTACATTCAACAGAGTTAATCCAACATGCTAAGTCAACGCAGTTTGGCATTTTCAATTTTGTGGGAATACTATTGGCTTTTTTATTTTCTGTAATTTTTATATCCCTGTTAAAATTGAACTGGCAATCCAGAATCATTGCTTTAATTCTTACCGAGGCGATAATGGTGATTCTCCGTTTCTGGGTGTTTAGTTCAATAGGTAGGGAATTTAAGTACGTTGTTAACAAAGAAAAATTTAGATATTTTATATTATTTGGATGGCCACTGATGATATCAGTGCTTGCCGGATGGATTATAAACCAATCAGACAGATTTATATTACTTCATTTCTATTCGTTGAAAGAAGTAGGTATTTATGCTGCAGCATATGGTATCAGTTCAATTATTACTACCTTCAACCAAACGATGCTGAAGGTGGTGTCTCCGCTGGTATATAGGAAGCTGAATAAAAAAATGGGCCGTGGTTTTATTATAAAGCTGAACCTGTTGTATGCTTTTATTATTATGTCTATTGCGGCGGCAGGATGTATTTTTATTCATTTTGCCTGGCATTTTGTGTTAGGAGCAAAATATGAAGCATCATTGCCTATCATTTACCTGCTTTGTTTTGCCCAGGCGTTTTTTGGGATATATATGACACTCGGCATCGTAGTGGACTATTTTAAGTACAATAAGTTGAAGACAGTGGTTATTTGGATTTGTGCGGTTGTGTCCCTGGGTACGTCCTTTATTCTTATTCCTTACCTGCATATATATGCGCCGGCAGTTGGCACCTTGTTCGCTTTTATAGTACTGTCCGTTATTACTTATTTTAATGGAATTAAAATACTGAACACCAATAATATATTATAATGCATAAGCTGTTAGTAAAATTAATTTTACTTTTTAAGATAGATATTATAATAGGTAAGCTTCGCAGACTCATCATATCTGCCGAAGTAGAACGGTATTCCCGCAGAACAAACTGCCATATTAATTTTGTTCCACAGGGGTTCAATGGTATACAAATTGGTAGTTATAATGGCGACTTATCTGGTTTTTCAATAGACAGAACCAGTCACCTTAAGTCTGATACATTTATAGATTGTTCAGGGGGGGTTACTATCGGGAAGTATTTTCATACAGGAAAGGGGTTAACTATTTTTTCTTCCAATCATAATTACAATAGTGATACACATATTCCTTATGATACAACCGTAGTAAAGAAACCTGTCATCATTAAGGACTTTGTTTGGTGTGGCTCAAACGTATCCATAGTTCCTGGCGTAACAGTTGGGGAAGGTGTTGTTATTGGTGCTAATACTGTGGTTACAAAAGATGTTCCGGACTATGCTGTTATTGGAGGCAATCCTGCCAGGATCATCAAATATAGAGATGTTGATTTGTTCAACAGGTTAAAAGAGCGAGGACAGTTTTATTGATGTATTAAGACGATGTTATGATGTATGTTTTAGTTAATAATAATTATCATATAGATGATTTTGAGAAATACCGGTCTCCTGATGATGGCCAGGAAATGGTATTGATCAGAGTGCCTCACATGCTGAATCCGGAAGGTGCTTACCTTAAGAATTTTAAAAAGGTATATACTTTTACATCTTCGGTGAATGGAATTAAGAGCTTGTTTTATTATTTCAGGATTAAAAAGAACCTGGCAGAAGTAAGGAAGTTAATACAGCCTGTTGCCACTGATACGCTGATTTTTTTCACTGACTATGAAATACTGAACCAATTTATAGTTAAGTTGTTTAAAGATGCAGGGTGTAAGGTAGTAATGCTGGAAGATGGAATGGCAACAGTTGCCGTGGGCAATATGACTTCTACCGGGCTTTCGTTAAAATATGCTTTCCAGAAATGGGTACTCCGAACCATATATAAATTTGATTTTATGGATATAATTGCGGAGAAAAATTCACTGCCGTTACCTGTTATCAAAGACGAATATATTGATGCAATAGGCTTGAGTATTAAATCCCCGTTTCAAAGGAATATCCCGGTTTATCAGTTAAAGGCAAAGGAAGCACCTATATCAGGTTTAAAAGATGACACCGTTATCTTTATAAACCAGGATATTTATAATCTGCCTAATATTAACTTTCCGGATTATCTGAAGTATTTGTCGGAGATACTGGAAACCCTTTCTACTAATTTTAAAAATGTATATTTTAAGTTTCACCCCAGGGAAACATTGGAGACAAGAACTGAAATTGAGAAAATAACACGCCGGTTTACCGGTGTGATCCTTGTGGATGATTTTAAAACTCCTGTGGAGCGGCAGGTAGAACAATTACTACCTAAGTACTCCACCTCTTTTTATTCAAATTCGTTACGTAGTTTGTATTTTAAGGGAATTGAGCCTTTTTTTCTTTATCATTTAATACCAGAGTTAAAGCATTCTTCCGTTGGACAAATGATGGATGGATATTTGAATTATATAGGATATAATTTTGTGGCTAATTTTGCGGGAGTACGTGCAGGATACCATTGTGGGCTTGAATTGGCAGAGAACGGCGCTACATTAAGTCAGTTATTTGCAGCAAAAAAATAGCCTGCTGATCAATATTGGACGAATTGTTGCATATACAATGCAAGGAACTACAGGATATCAGTATATGTCATGGATCAGATAGAGAATGATTGCCAGGTTAACACCCGGTTCCCGCGAATTTTATAACGAAACCTGAAATTTAAGAAAATGGTAAAGGCAAAAGTATTTTTGAGCTTATGTATGCTACTTTTTCTGTACAACATGGCATCGGCCCAATGCAGATTAATTACTGGTAGTACGAGTAATTTTGCAATAGTAATACCAGATGCAAGCTACTCCAATGCAGCCACTTTATTTCAGAACGTTGTAAATAAGGCAACAGGCTTTAAAATGAATATCAAACAGGGTAATGTATCCTGTACCAATTGTGTGGCGATTGGTACACAAACTGACTTTAAAGAAGACCCTGTTATAAATAAGGCCTCGCTTAATAGCGATGGGATTATAATGGACATAAAGAAGAGCAGGATATCGCTGGTCAGCAAATCTGCAGATCGCCTGGAGTATCCGGTAGTTGAATTCCTGAAGAAGTATCTCAATGCAAATGTGTTCGATACCACCGGTGTAAAAGTTAACCGCGTTGCCAACCTTACTGTTGCCAATACTACCACTGTATATAATCCACCATTTTTGTCCAGGGACCTATATTATAAAAACGGGTTTGACGAGTCTTTCATGGATTGGAATGAGATTAATCATATCTGGGCCACCAAAGACAGCAAATGGGGCAATTTCGTGCACACCGCGTACCAGTTTATTGATGTGCCCAAATATTTTAAGAGTAACCCTGAATACTTTGCACTGGTTAACCAAAAGAGAAGTACCACTCAATTGTGCTATTCCAATGACGACGTATACCAGATAGTATTAAAAAACTTAAGAGACAAAATCCGGAATGCTCCTAATAAAAAGATCTGGAGCTTTAGCCAGCTGGATAATAATAATGTTTGCCAATGTGATAAGTGCCAGGCAACAGAAAAGCGTTTGGGTACCCGTGGCGGCCCCCTTTTTGAATTCGTGAACAGATTAGCTAAGGATAATCCGGATGTGTCTATTTCTACACTTGCCTATGGATTTTCTGCCCCTCCTCCTTCGCCGGATAAGTTTAAGCTGGCGTCCAATGTGGTTATTGTGTTTTGTGTAACACAGGGAAATAAAGGAAGAAACATTGCTACAGATGCGAGTTTTGGCGATATGCGTAAATGGCTGACAGGTTGGTTGGGACAAACCAGGAAAATAATCATCTGGGATTACATTGTGAATTTCTCACATTTGCTAATGCCTTATCCCAATTTTCAATCAATAGCACAATCACTACAGTATTATAAGAGCCTGGGAATTAAAGAAATTTTTCTGCAGGGGAATATCCAGAAAGGGGGTGAGTTCGCGGATCTGCGGTGTTATGTTGCTTCACAGTTATTATGGAACCCGGATGCAGATGTAAACAAGTTAATCAAGCAGTATGCAGATTATGCTTACGGGCCAGCCTCAGCAGATGTTCAGCAATTGCTCGGTAATTTGATCAACAATGGAAGGCAGACAGATATCAATCATTATTATGCCCCCGACCGGTTGAGTACCAGCTTATTCTCTCCGGACAAAATGGATAATTACTATGGAAATCTGGATAATTCATTGAAAAAGGTACCGAAGAACAGCCGTTATTATGACAACCTGATGCAGATAAGATTGGATTTTGACTATACCAATGTGGAAATTCAGCGAACAAATAAAAAGCAGCGTGACCCGCAAAAACTGAATAAGGCGATACTGGAACTACAGAAGTATTCCAATACTAATACCTCTGTAAATGAGAATAACAAAACACTGAAGGATTATATCAACGATAGCAAGAAAGCTGATAAAAACTAAATTATCAAAAGAATATGGGAAGTACTATTACAGTAATTACTGTAGTTTACAATGATTGCACACATATTGAAGAAACAATTAAGAGTATCGTTAATCAGACATACAAAGAAATAGAGTTTATTATTATTGATGGTGCATCTGTTGATGGTACTGTTGATATTATCAAGAAATATGAACGCAGTATAGATTATTGGGTATCTGAGAAAGATAAAGGAATTTATGATGCCATGAATAAGGGAATTGCTGTTGCAACGGGAGCATATACTATATTCATGAATTCAGGAGATACGTTTTATAACGAACATGTGCTGGCTGATATTTTCAATCAACCTGAAATTCAACAGGAGCTTCCTGATATCATTTATGGTGATACGTATATCCGGCACAGACCTTACCTCGTATTAAAAAAAGCGGATCAGGTGCCGGTTTCTGATAATGCAATGCCTTTTTGCCATCAGTCAGTGTTTATCATAACAAGCCATCTGAAAAAATATCATTTTAATTTAAGTTACAGGATTATTGGTGATCGGGAATTGATTACCAGGTTGTATTTGGATAAATGTAAATACCGGTATATAAATCAGGCTATTTCAATCATTGAAGGCGATGGGTTTAGTAATCGCAGCCGGTTGGCTTATCAACTGGAAGAGAATCGGATGTTGCTTGATTTTAAGCTGATAACTAAAGGTAAGGCAAGGATAAATGAGAAGAAAGCATGGATAAAAGATTTATTGTCTAATTTAGTGCCCACCAAAGTGTTACAGCTTAAGAGGCGATACAAGACTTAACATTCTATTATTCATGGTCCTGATATATATAATTAATTATTTGATTAACGTATTTAAAATCCATTTGCAATCCCGGCATTTAAATGCAGTTATCGCTTTAATTACTATCACATTAGCTGCGGTTGTCGTTGGTACCCGGCCCTTGGATGCCGGTTTCGACACAAAGGGCTATGTTGCAGCTTATAATCTTCTGGACAAAAATTTATTTCAATCGCTTCTGCTGATCAGGGAGTATTTTGGAGTGGCTATTGAGCCTTTCTTTTGGGGATATGCCTGGCTATTGAGTAAAAGCGGTTTGTCTGATGAGGCTTTCCTGTTTGTTACTGCATTCCTTTCAATCTTTCTTACTTATCTGGCCTATAGAAAGCTGGATTGTAACTATCACTATTTATCATTTATTGGTGTTATATTCTCAGGCTCTTTTATCAATTTATATGGTAATGCAATAAGGCAGGGGTTGGCTATTCCCTTCTTTTTAATGGCTTTTTACCATTTTCAGCGCGGTAATCATGGCAAGGTCTTCCTTTTTGCTGTTATCACCTTTCTTTGCCATCAGTTTACAGGAATGCTTATTGTGCTTTTTTATGCCATTCAATTTGTTCCTTTTAAATTTTACCCGATCATTTGGTTGGGATGTTTATTCACTTCATTTGTATTAATGACGGGAGTATTGTCTTTCGTTCCCGGTCTTGCTCCTTATATTAAAGGCGGTAGTTTTGCCTACCTAATACATCCCACATATTTAGAGTTTCCTATATATTACTTCTTCATTATGAAGTTTGAATTACTGGAAGACAAATATTTTGAAAAGCTGTTTCAGTTTGTAGCTGTTGTTTTTTTACTACAAACGCTATTTATATTTAATATTTATTCATATAATAGAGCTGGATTATTAAGGTTTATACTCGAACCTATTATATATACCCGGATTTTATTACAAATCAAACCCGTTAAAGCATCGCGTCAAATTGCATTATTTGCTTTCTTTGTATATGGGTTGGCCATTTATCTAAGCGAAATCGTACAAAAAACCTTGTCCTCAACATCAGTGAAATGATCAGTGTAGTTATACCAACTTATAAAAGAGTTGATTCTCTGAAGAAAACGCTGGAGAGCCTGAATACTCAAATAAATAAAGAGTTTGAAGTGGTGGTTGTTAACGACGACCATCTGAATCCTTTGCATCTTGATTTATCACGTTATAACTATCAGGTAACCGTTTTCAACAATGAAACGAATAAGGGTGCCGGTGAAACGAGAAATACAGGAGTCTGGAAGAGTAACTATGAGTGGATCGCTTTTCTGGATGATGATGATCTTTACCGGGATGACAAAATTGCTGTTTTGATAGACGCCATCCGTAAAAATCCGGACCTGGACCTTATATATCATCCGGTGTACTGCGAGTATGTCAATCAAAAGGTAGGTTATCTTACAAAACCCAAGGCTAACATTACATATAATGATATCCTGATCGGTAATGTAATCGGAGGCACCTCCTGTTTTACAGTAAAGAAAACTTTTTTTAAGAAGGTGAACGGCTTTGATGCTTCTTTGGTAGCTATTGAAGACTATGAGTTTTTAATCCGGATAGTAAAGGCAGGAGCGAAGACAATGTTGGTGAATGAACAACTTTCTTATTATTTTGCATTTACTAATTCAAGTGGATTGTCTAAAGATATATCTAAAGCCCATGTTGCCCTTCAGCAAATAGACGACAAGTACGTAAATGATATTGAAAAGCTTTCAGCGGCTCAAAAGAAAGAGCGGAAAGCGGTAAGAGAATCATTGCTTGCATTTACTTATTTACTTAATCTTAATAGGAAGTCTGGGGTGTATTATTTTAAGGCATTCCTTGATAATTTCGATTATAAGTTTCTTATGGCAGCAGTTGTAGGTTTTATAAGTCCTGCAGCGCTTATCAGGATGAGAGCCCGGCAAACCAGGACAATTTGATTTTTATTAATATTATCAACGAAATTTTGATGGCTATGAATGTTCCTGCAGTTGCCGAATTTTCTGTTTTAATACCAATATATATAAAGGAAGTCCCAGCATTTTTTGATACTGCTTTGCGGAGCGTGGTAACACAATCATTAATGCCGTCAGAAATACTTATTATTGAAGATGGTCCGATCACGGAGGAATTGGAGAAAGTTATTGCAGATTACCAAAACGAATTTCCTGGCCTGTTTATTATCATAAAACAGAAGGAGAATATGGGAATGGGCTATACCATGACTGCCGGATTGAAAGCCTGCAAATATAACCTGGTAGCAAGAATGGATTCTGATGATATTGCACTGCCCGATCGCTTTGAACAACAGATCAGATTTTTGGTAGATCATCCTGATATTGATCTTTTAGGAAGTTGTATTGAGGAGTTTCGTGATACTCCCGGTGATATGAAACGTTTACGACAACTACCGGGGGAGCATGAACAGATTGTAAAAATGGCAAGATTCCGGTGCCCGTTTAATCATATGACGGTGGTATTTAAAAAGGATAAAGTGTTAAATGCCGGTGCTTATTGGGAACGCAGAAGCCTGGAAGACTATCATCTGTGGTATCAGATGATAAAGTCAGGCTGCAAACTCCATAATATGCAGGAAACCCTCGTATATGCAAGGGTTGGTAATAATATGCTGGGAAGGCGGAGAGGGCTTGAATACTTAAAGAACGAGCGATTTTTTTTCAAAATCATGAAAAAAGATAAGTTTATCACTTTGGTACAATATTATCAGTGCATTATCGGTAGAACCATTTTAAGGTTGGTACCTCAAAGTATATTAGGACTGTTTTATGAGCAGTTTTTAAGAAAATAAAAACAGTTAATTCCAGCAATTTCAATTTGTTAAAAAATTATACTAATTCAAATAATGAAAAAAGCACTTATTACCGGGATTACAGGCCAGGACGGGGCATATCTCTCAGAGTTACTTTTGAAAAAAGGCTATGAAGTGCATGGCATTAAAAGAAGAAGTTCTCTTTTTAATACAGACAGAATAGACCATTTGTACCAGGATCCACATGAAAAAAATGTGCGCTTTAAATTACATTATGGTGATCTTACAGACAGCACCAATCTGATCCGTATTATACAGGAAGTTCAACCTGACGAAATTTATAATCTTGGCGCTATGAGTCATGTTCAGGTTAGCTTTGAAGCACCTGAATATACAGCGGACGCTGATGGAATAGGAACTTTACGTATACTGGAAGCAGTCCGGTTACTTGGATTAACGCAGAAGACAAAGATCTATCAGGCATCTACTTCAGAGCTGTACGGGCTGGTGCAGGAAGTACCGCAATCGGAAAAAACACCATTTTATCCACGCTCGCCTTATGCGGTAGCAAAAATGTATGCTTTCTGGATTACGGTAAATTACCGGGAAGCCTATAATATGTTTGCCTGCAACGGCATTTTATTTAATCATGAAAGTCCACTAAGGGGAGAAACTTTCGTAACCAGAAAGATTACCCGTGCTGTAGCGAAGTTATCGCTTGGTATGCAGGATAAGCTGTATATGGGGAACCTGGACGCCAAAAGGGATTGGGGACACGCTAAAGATTATGTAGAAGCGATGTGGCTTATTCTTCAGCAGGAAACGCCGGAAGACTTTGTCATAGCCACAGGTATTACTACTACGGTTAGAGATTTTATTTCCATGGCATTTGCGGAAGTAGGGGTAAAAGTGGAGTTCAAAGGTGAAGGTGTTGACGAGAGAGGTGTGGTAGTAAGCAATACAAATGCTGATTGTCCGCTTCAGCCAGGTCAGGAAGTGGTTGCCATTGATCCGAGATATTTCCGGCCGACGGAAGTGGAATTACTCATTGGTGATCCCTCCAAATCAAAAACGAAATTGGGATGGACACCTAAATATGATCTACCAGCCCTGGTAAAGGAGATGGTGGCAGCCGATGTGGAGCTTTTCCAGCGCGAAAAATTACTAAAAGATGCAGGTTACAAAGTATTGAATCAATTTGAATAGTATGAATCCACAGGATAAAATTTATGTAGCCGGCCATCGTGGGATGGTCGGTTCTGCTATCATAAGAAGATTGCAAAAAGAGGGGTTTCTCAATATTATAGTAAGAACTTCCAAAGAACTTGATCTTCGTGATCAAGCTGCTGTGGCCGATTTTTTTGAGTTGGAGAAACCAGATTATGTTTTTCTGGCTGCCGCTAAAGTAGGTGGAATTATGGCTAACAACACCTACCGTGGTCAGTTTATTTATGAAAACCTGATGATCCAGAGTAACGTGATCCATCAGGCTCATGTTACCGGCGCGAAGAAGCTGATGTTCCTCGGATCATCCTGTATATATCCTAAAATGGCCCCACAGCCGTTAAAAGAAGAATACCTGTTGACTGGTCCGTTAGAGCCTACGAACGAACCCTATGCGATTGCGAAAATTGCAGGAATTGAAATGTGTGATGCTTACCGCGCACAGTATGGCAGCAATTTTATTTCTGTAATGCCTACTAATCTGTATGGTCCTAATGATAACTACGATCTGAATAACTCTCATGTATTACCTGCAATGTTGCGTAAAATGCATGAGGCTAAAGTAAATAATAGCTCTGAAGTAGTGATCTGGGGTACGGGTACACCAAAGCGGGAATTCCTGTATGCCGATGATATGGCAGATGCCTGCTTTTACCTGATGCAGCATTACAACGAGCAGGGTTTGGTGAATATTGGTGTGGGAGAAGATATTAGTATCGGAGATCTGGCAAGATTAATTCAGCAAATTGTTGGTTTCGGGGGCAGATTAGTATTTGATACTTCAAAACCGGATGGAACGCCACGTAAATTAATGGATGTGTCCAAGCTCCATTCTTATGGTTGGAAAGCTTTTACAGAATTAGCAGATGGTATCCGGAAAGTTTATGAAGAAGTGAAAAGTAACAACTGGTCCGCATAATATGAAAAATAACAACCACGTTTTTATTATGGCCGGAGGCGTCGGAAGCCGCTTCTGGCCCAAGAGCAGAAATAATTACCCCAAGCAGTTTATTGATATCCTGGGTATTGGGAAGTCGCTGTTACAACTCACCTATCACCGTTTCCTGAAGCTGTGTCAGCCTGAAAATATCTATATCGTTACTAACGTGCAATACAAAGCATTGGTACAAGAACAACTGAAGGATATTCCGGAAAGCAATATTTTATGTGAGCCTTCCCGAAATAACACGGCTCCCTGCATTGCTTATGCTACTTTTAAGCTGGCGGCTAAGTGTCCGGATGCCAATATGCTGATAGCGCCTTCTGATCACTTTATACTTAATGAAGATATATTTATTGAAAAAGTAAAGCTGGGGCTGGATGAAGTGATAATGAATCCTATGTTGCTTACTTTAGGAATTACGCCTACCAGACCGGATACCGGTTACGGATATATTAATTTTAACAAGGAAGGAGAAAACGGAATACATAAGGTAAACCGTTTTACAGAGAAACCTCCGTTGGATAAGGCCCGGGAGTTTCTGGCAAGTGGTGATTATATCTGGAATGGTGGTATATTTATCTGGAATGTGAATACAGCATTAAAGGCGTTTGAACAGTACGCCCCTGAGATATATACGCTGTTTAAGCAAGGTAATGACGTGTACAACACCATTGCGGAGCAGGCTTTTATTGATGCTCACTACCCACAATCGCCCAATATCTCTATTGATTACGCGATTTTAGAGAAGGCAGATAATGTATACACCATTCCGGCGGATTTTGGCTGGAGTGATCTCGGCACGTGGGCGTCACTGTATGAAGTTGCTGAGAAACAACATGGAAATAACGCGCTTTCCGCGGCGAGCCTGCAATTGGAGGATACTGAAAATTGTATCATTCATTTGCCCGCAGAAAAACTTGCTGTGATAAGAGGCCTGAAAGACTATATAATAGTGGATGACAATGATGTGTTGCTTATCTATCCCAAACAGGAAGAACAGGAAATCAAAAGGATTACTGAAGCACTCAGGGGCAATAATCAGTCATATTATTTATAATTTTTTGATAATCCTGTCGTTAAAATGACAGGATTATTCTTACCTTTTCTAATCATTTATCAATCCCCAAGCTGTCACCACGATTTACTGAAAACATTATCTTTGCATCCTGGCAAGCCAGTCATATTGTATTTAAATGTTATGATAAGCCTGTTTTGGATGCTTGTGACTCCTGATTCAGTGTACATTTTTAAGCTCTCAAAAAAGAATTAATGAAACATCTCGTTTGGATGGTAGCAGGTTTGTTACTATTTGGTGCAGCTAACGCACAGGAAAAGTTGCCTGTCATTGTGCCTTATAACCCGCAGGATATCCGGGAACTTTACCTGGATACGAGCAACCACCACACTGCGTTTAAGCCCATATTGCATGAAGATACCAGTGCAATGTATGCTAACCCGGATACGACTAAACGTAGCTGGTTCCACCGTAAGTTGTTTAATGAACACCTGTTGGAATACCGAAACAAAGATTACAATGTTTTTATTGATTTCCTGCCGGATTTTCAAGTAGGTAAATCACGGGATGGCAGCAGAACTACCTGGTTGAATACAAGAGGAGCCAGTATCCAGGCGAATATTGGTACGAAGTTTTATTTTGAATCCTACTTCTTCGAAAATCAGGGGAAATTTCCTTTTTACCTCGACCAATACATTCGTAAAAATCAGATTGTGCCAGGCCAGGGAGGAATCAAAGACTATAGCGACGGCAAAGCTTTCGACTATAACTATGCCAGTGCATTATTATCTTATACTCCTAACAAATATCTGAATATTACAGCCGGCTACGGACAGAATTTTATAGGCGACGGCTACCGCTCGCTGATCCTGTCTGACATACAATTCAGCTATCCATACCTGAAGCTTACGGGAACCCTGGGTAATGTTCAGTATACCGCCATGTGGGCTCAGTTTATGGATAAGCATAGCCAAAGCTTCGCTACTGCTTATGATGACCTGGGATATTACAAGAAATGGGGTGTATTTCACTTCCTGGACTGGAATGTAAGCAAACGTCTCACCATCGGCCTTTTTGATGCAGTGATATGGCCAGATGCAGATTCTTCCGGCCGTAAGCGTGGATTTGACTGGAGCTACATGAATCCGATCATCTTCCTGCGCTCGGCTGAATTCTCGGAAGGCTCTTCCGATAATGCTTTGGTAGGTATGAATGCTAAATTCAAGTTATTTCCCAAAACCACCATATATGGCCAGCTGGTTTTGGACGAATTTAAGTTGAAAGAGGTGTTTGGCGGCAAAGGCTGGTGGGCCAACAAACAATCTGCACAATTGGGCTTCAGATCATTTGATTTATTTAAGGTGAATAAGCTCGACCTGCAAGGTGAATTCAACGTAGTTCGCCCGTATACTTATTCTTACAAAAGCACATTGATTAATTATGAGCATTATAATCAGTCATTGGCGCATCCATTAGGAGCTAATTTTTGGGAGGTATTAGGTATTGCTACATATCGTATTAAGCGTTGGTATGGCCGCGGAGAGGTAATGTACTCAAAATATGGGGATGATCCCGATGCCAAAACCAACTATGGCCATGATATATCCAAGCCATACACTACACGGCCAAATGATTATGGTAACTGGATCGGACAGGGAGTTAAAACCAATTTATTGTATGCGCAGGGAACTATTGCATATGTGCTTAACCCCAAGTACAATCTCCGGTTGGAAACCTCATTGGCGGCCAGAAGGGTAAGCAATGATATCGGTAGAAGCACCGACCTGATATTCAGTATAGGCCTGCGTAGCACCTTCCGCCAGTTTTATTACGACTTTTAATCAATAAAGCGGTTAAATATACACAAGCCCTTCCGCTTTCAGCGCAAGGGCTTTTTATTTTTCATCGCAAAGAGGGGAGGATAATAATGGACAAAGGGCCGAAATAACTGTTTGTCGAAAAAAATGTCAGGTACAGGAAACCCCTGGTTATCCTATAATGAATATACGGAAAAAATCATAATATCAAATACATAATCCCTGTTCCCTTCCAGTGTTGCCGATAATTTATAACTTCGCACCATGCATTACGTTACAGTAGAAGGGCTTACCAAATCTTTTGGAACCAAACCATTATTCAGGGATATTTCTTTTCATATTGAAGAAGGAGATAAAATAGCGCTGGTGGCGCTTAACGGAACAGGAAAATCCACCCTGCTCCGCATTTTATGCGGAAAGGATGTGCCAGACAGTGGAAAAGTCTGGATCCATAAAGACGTAACCGTTGTAATGCTGGAGCAACAATCTGACTTTGATCTCTCCAAAACCGTGATTGAAAACATCTTCAACCACAATAACCCGGTACTCAATGCCATCAAAGAATATGAGTTGCTTACCGAGGAAGGGCATGAACCAGATCTGGATAAGTTGACCGATTCCATCGCCAAAATGGACGAATTAAATGCATGGCACTTTGATACCAAAGTGAAACAAATATTAGGAAAACTTAATATACACAACCTGGATCAACCAGTTGGTTCCCTTTCGGGTGGCCAGCAGAAGAGAGTTGCACTGGCCAAAGTACTGATAGAAATAGGCTTTGAGCACAAACATGTATTGCTTATCATGGATGAGCCTACCAACCACCTGGATGTTTCTATGATTGAGTGGCTGGAAAATTACCTGGATCAGGAAAAAGTAACCCTGCTCCTGGTTACGCACGACCGGTATTTTCTCGACAGCGTTTGTAACGAAGTGATGGAACTGGACCAGGAACAGCTTTTTATTTACAAAGGAGATTATGAGAATTATCTTGAAAAGAAGGCTGCCAGGGAAGAAAGTGAAAAATCAAGTGTGGATAAAGCCCGTAACCTTTACCGGAAAGAACTGGAATGGATGCGGAAGCAGCCTAAAGCCCGTACCACCAAATCCAAATCCCGCCAGGATGCTTTCTATGAAGTGAAGGAAAAAGCCAGTACCAAAGTAGCAGATCAGCAACTGGAATTGAATGTGAAGATGACCCGCCTGGGCGGAAAAATCCTGGAATTAAAAAAAGTATATAAATCTTTCGGAGATCTGAAGATCCTGAAAGGAATGGACTATACCTTCAAAAAGGGAGAACGGGTAGGTATTGTTGGTAAAAATGGAGTAGGAAAATCTACGTTCCTCAATATGCTGTTAGGCACGGAGCAACCCGATTCCGGTAAGATCAATATCGGGGAAACCATCGTGTTTGGTAATTACTCCCAAACAGGACTGGTGGTAAAGGAAGATATGCGGGTGATAGAATTCGTAAAGAACATTGCCGAGAACTTCCCATTGGCAGACGGCACCAAAGTAAGTGCTGCACAATTCCTGGAGCTATTTCTATTTCCGGCGGAAAAGCAATACACCTATATCTCAAAGCTGAGCGGCGGTGAGAAAAGAAGATTGCATCTGCTATCGATCTTATTTCGCAATCCTAACTTTCTGGTATTGGATGAGCCTACCAATGATCTCGATTTACCAACCCTCAGTATCCTGGAAAGTTTCTTACAGGAATTTCAGGGCTGCGTGATCATTGTGAGCCATGACCGTTACTTTATGGATAAACTGGTAGAACACCTGTTCGTTTTTGAAGGAGACGGAGAAATCCGTGATTATCCTGGCAATTATACACAGTACCGTGAATGGCAGAAGGAAGAAGATAAAAAGAAGAGTGTTGTACCAAAAAAAGAAGTAACGCCGCCTGTAGTAACAGTCACGCCGGTTGCAGAAAATAAAGGTCGCAAGATGTCTTTTAAAGAGAAACGGGAACTGGAACTACTGGAGAAAGAAATCGAACAGCTGGAAACAGAAAAGAAGAAAATTGAAGCCTCCTTATCCAGTGGAGAACTGGCTTTTGATAAGATGGAGCCTTTGACACACCGGATTGGTGAAATTATCCAATTACTGGATGAGAAGGGCATGCGGTGGCTGGAGCTGAGTGAAATAAATGAATAAATAAATAGTAATCTTATCTATAGAGGAGGACTAACTTCTTCCTCTATAGATATAACGAGGATAATCAAATCGCATCAATAAGCGCCGAAAGAACATCTCCCAGTATCCTTATTCTTTGTGCTGTTTCTTCTTCCAGTTTATCAGCATCCAGCTGCCAATGGCTGCTTTTATGTTGTTCCAGCACCGCTTTCATCTTATCTGCCAGGTCTGCATGATTATTTACCTGGAAAAAAGTTACCAGCGGATCATTTATTTCTTTATTAATATCTATATCGGATATAATAGCTGGCTTTGAAAAGGCAATAGCGTCATAAGTAGCGCCGCCGCCAGGTCCACCCTCAAAAAGAGTTGGCTGTATCAGTGCTACTGAATGCAATAACAGCTGGATCTGATCCGGCTTTGAGATATACCCCAGGAAAAATATTTTGTCCTCAATTCCTAAATCCCGGATCTCTTTTTTCAGCGAATCAAAATAATCAGCGCGTCTGGAATCACCGGTGTCACCTGTACATACAATAGCCACCCGTTCATTTGATATGGAATGTAAAATTTGCAGGGCACGGAAAGCCGTAATATGTGACTTATGTATCCAGAACTGATTGGAGATTATAAAATACTTATCAGGTAAAGCATATCTATTCTTTATCTCCGTAAAATTACTGCTGAGTAATTGCCTGTTGAATAAAGGTGTAAAAGGAAGATTAGTGACTTTGGCAATACTATCCGGGTAAAATTTTTCAATATCTTTTTTTACTGCGTATGAGTTTACAATCACATTTTTGGCAGTGTGTACTGTGTTGCCAAATTGTATTTGCCGGTGTTTAATTTCTTCGGGAGTGAAGAACTGTGTAAGATATTCATGCTGGAAATCGTAGATATAGCCCACCCAGGGAATATCAATATCCGGATTTACTACTTCTATGCAGGGAATGAGCAGGTCGATATGATGTCGTTTTACTGCGTTCTTCAGACTTTTTTTATAGGAAATACTTACCGCTTCGGGGCTAAATTCCCTGAATAAATTCCGTTGATCGCTGAATTGCCGGGGAGTATTTTTATTTGCTGTTAAGCTGAAACGTGACAGGCTTCTTTTTATCTTATCCTTAAAAGTCAGACGGTCAGGTAATAGTACAATAACCTCATATTTTTTTGTGGAAAGAATGCCCCGGATGATCATCCTGAGAAAATCAATTCCGCCTCCCCATCCGATAAAGCCTGCGGCATGTATGCCTATTTTTCTTTTCTGCATAACCTCAGACAGTCTCCCTGTTTTTATAATAATTAAGAATGAGATGGGTGATGTATGTGATCTCTTCAAAAGTCAGCTCAGGGAAGCTCGGAAGATTAATACCTCTCCAGCCTAAGTCTTCAGCTACGATATGTCTTTCATATTTACCCGAATACATAGGCATGGTATGGGCGGGATAGAAGAGTGGTCTTGTTTCAACGCCTGCTTTTTTAAGAACATCCCTTACCTCATCGCGTTCATCGGCGTTCTTCACCAGGATGGAACACATCCAATAGGAGTGAAAAGTATTTTCAGTTTCTGCATGAAAAGTAACACTGGAGCCTTTAAAGGCGTTTTGGTATGCTTTTGCAATCTCTCTTTTTTGGGCGATAATTTCTTCCACCCTTGATAGCTGAGCCACTCCGATAGCAGCACAGATATTTGTCATGCGGTAATTATAGCCGATCACATCATGCCAGTACTCCCGGTGCTTCGCCAGTCCCTGGCCTTTGAAATGCACCATACGGTCATAGAGGGTCTGGTCGTTTGTTACTACCATGCCGCCTTCGCCTGTAGTGATCGTTTTATTGCCAAAGAAGCTGAAGGTGGAGATATCGCCAAAGGTGCCGGCATATTTGTTTTTGTATTTGCTTCCAATGGCCTCTGCGCAGTCTTCTATCAGGAAAAGGTCATGTTCTTTACAGATGGCTGCCAGTGTATCCATTTCACAGGGGTGTCCGTATAAATGAACCGCAATGACTGCCTTGGTTTTGCTGGTGATCTTTTTCTTCACGTCTGTAGGGCTGATCTGCCACGTTTCCGCCACTGAATCAACAAAAACGGGTGTGGCGCCTGTATAGGCGATAGCGTTTACAGATGCGATATAGGTTAAAGTAGGTACTATCACCTCATCTCCGCTGCCAATACCCAATGCCACCAACGCGAGGTGCAGGGCAACTGTGCCGTTGCAAACAGCAGCTGCATGATCCATACCTAAATAATCGGCAAACCCTCTTTCAAATTCGGTAATAAACTTTCCTTTGGATGAAATCCATGTAGAGTCTAAACACTCCAATACATTTTTCTTTTCCAGTTCTCCTAAAGAAGGTCTGTAGACAGGTATTTTATAATTATTCATGGATAATAATTATCAAGATGAATGATTTTAACGGAAGCAGTTGTTTTATTATGGATTTCCACGGCTTAAGGAGTATATGTATTTACTTTTAAAAGTTCGGAAAATCGCTTGCAAAGCTAAACATTAACATACAAATAAACTCTTTCTCTATTATAAAAAGCACTTTATTGAATATATTTTTTGATTATGTGTAACTGTCTGAGTGGCGGTTACCGGGAACCTGATTTTTGAGAATCGGGCGTTGGGATATTTAAGATTTTCCGTTATCGAAAGGATTGTAAAAATAAAGTACCGGCAATCCTGGAGGGTGCCGGTACTTTACAGATTAATGGTATGTCCTGGTGATTAGGGATTAATGGGGAGTTTTTCCTGTTGTTTCTTCCACTCTTCCAATGCAGTTATCTTCTTATTCTGTTCAATCAGGTATAGCGTTAATTCCTCCACTTTCGCCAGTAATTTTTTATTCATTTCTCCCACATCAATACCTTCTTTTTCTACTTCTGCTGCAGAAGGAATACCCTCCAGGTGCTGGTTGGAGCGCACATAGGCTTCTACCTCGGCTAAAGAAGGAAGTTGATAGTTTTTATGGAATACATAGTCTGCCCAGCCGGTTTGGGTTACTTTTACCCGTTGTGCGGTAATGGTGCCTTTCACGGAAAGTTCAGACTGGGGAGTTAAGGTTCCGATACCAACGCCTGCATCAGTGACAATAAGAGTTTTTTGATTAGTCGCCGTGGTACCACCAATCAGTACTACAGGAAGATATCTTGTGGCTCCGGGTGTCCGGTCAAAACCAATAAATGCTGCACGTCCGGCAGATATCTCTATTTCTGCAGCAGGGCCGGTTCCGTTGGCTGTATACCAGCCTTTAAATCTGCCTTGCCCTTCCCAGTCGGTGGCTCCCATACCATCAATTCTGCCGATTTGAGTGGTACCAGCGTAAAATTTATAGCCCAAAACATTTGTGTTGAGAGGTATGCTGAACCACATGTGAGATGATTCAATACCTGTTGCATAATCACTTCCTGTTGCAGATAAAGCCGAAAACAATACTACTTTGGTGCCAATGCTTCTCGTAGTAAACGACGGTGGAGCAACTCCAGCTGAATTGAAATTAATCAGATTTGAACCGGTATTATTCAACGATAAACCATACCCCATCGTAACCAACCCACCAGCATTAATACGCATTCTCTCCGGCTGCGATGTACCACCACCGCCTAGCCCTGTATGGAACGTCATTTCGCCCGGAGTGGTGCTGTATCCACCACCACGAAGACCAATTTCTGCACCGCGCATGCTGTTAACGCTGGCTGCGCCGCCAAAAATGCTTAATGCTCCTGAAGTATTGTTGGTGTTAATAATGGTAGCGGCAAGAGAACCGGGAATGCTTACTATCCCAGATGCCCGGGCAATAGAAAAAGGACTGGATAGAAAAGTACCGTCATCATTATAACTCCAGATCCTGAAATCTGAACCAATATTTCCACTGGTTTCAGTTCCCTGTAATGCAAAGGCCCATCTGAGATTGGCGCCGGCAGGAGTAGCAGTACCGCCAAAGAAGTCGTGATGGCGATTTCCATTTGTGCTTGTTCCGGTAAATGTTTGTATAAAACTGGAAGTGAATTTCCCAGTAATCCAGGCGTTTGCAGGCTGTGCTGCAGTTAATTGATTATTAATATAGGGATCCTGGCCAAATGCTGTTGCCACACTGCAACAGGCGACAAACAAAGAAAGAAGTTTTCTTTTCATAGATGAAAGGGTGGTTATGGGTACAAAAATGATTTCAGCTGGTAAGGAGTCAAAAAAATATCCGCAAAAAAATCATTTGCGGATATTGGGTAGTAGCCTCGTCAAGAATCGAACTTGAATCTGGAGCTTCGGAAACTCTTATACTATCCATTGTACTACGAGGCCATAAAACTCGCGCAAATCTACATTTTCTAATGTACAATCCCAAATTGCATTAAAGATTGATATTACTTTTAAAGATTTTTACTGCAATAGCCAGCAGGATCACCCCGAAAAATTTGCGGAGCACCATCAGCCCGGCCTTGCCCAGCATGCGTTCTATGTAGTTCAGGCTGCGGAGTACCAGGTATATGATCACCAGGTTCAGGCAGATACCGGCCAGTATATTATACTGCCCGAAGTTAGCTTTCAGCGACATGATGGTGGTCAGCGTACCGGAGCCGGCTATCAGCGGAAAGGCGATGGGTACCACGCTGCCGGCTTTGGCATCAGGGTCTGTTTTAAAGAACTCCAGTCCCAGGATCATTTCCAGCCCGATTACAAATATTACGATAGAACCCGCTACCGCAAAGGAGTGTACGTCTACGCTCAACAGTTTAAGGAACGGTTCTCCCACCAGCAGGAACAAAATCATCAGGAAACCCGAAGCCAGCGTGGCTTTGCCGGCATCTATGTGGCCAAGCTTTTCTTTCAGGGATACCAGTACCGGGATAGAGCCAACAATATCAATAACCGCAAATAATGTAAAGGTAATGGCCAGAATTTGGTCGATGCTGAACATGAATGCTATTTTGTGTAAATATAGGGAGAATGATGAACGTTTTTATCCTGCCCGCTTTCTGCTTATATTTGTTTTAACTACAATTAATATGACAGAGGATATCATCATACAGATCAGTAATAAGATCAAGGAAAAGAGAAAGGCGAAAGGAATTACCATCCAGGAGCTGGCCGACAGGGCTGAGGTGAGTAAAGGGCTGATATCCCAGATAGAGAATAACAGAACGGTACCCTCCCTGCTGGTACTCATCAATATTATCAAGGCCCTCCGGCTGGATATGAACGAGTTCTTTAATGAAATTGATCAGCAAACCCAGAGCGCGAAGGTCATCATCAAACAAAAAGCCGCCTACCAGGAGTTTGAAAAAGAGCCTGCCAAAGGATTTATATATAAACGGGTGCTCACTAAAAATGTAAAGAATTTCCCGGTGGATATCGTTTTGCTGGAGCTGAAAAAGGGCGCCCACCGCTCCCAGACAGTAAAAACCGATGCCTACGAGTATAAGTACATTATTAAAGGCACCGTTGAGTACCTCATTGATAACGAAAAATATGTGCTGGAGGAAGGCGACTCCCTCTTCTTCGACGGCCGCCTCGGACATAAACCCCGCAACATAGGCTCGGATAATGCACAGATCCTGGTCGTATATTTCTTCCTCGACAACGATAAATAGGGATTACAAATACTTAACATTAAATTTAGTATAGGTTAACATTCCGGTCACATAGGATTCTAAACTTTGCATGTAAATAATTTACCCAAACCTACTTTTACATGCAATCAAATCTACATCGGGCGCTCAAAAGGCAGCTATGCGCCATGTTATTGCTGCTATTCATCACCCTATCTGTACATGCCCAGCAGGCAATTACGGGAAAGGTTATCGCTGGCGACGACCGCCAGCCGGTAATCGGAGCCACCGTTAAAGTAAAAGGCGCCAATCGCGGCGCTGTTACCGATGCCACCGGTAGCTTTGCTATCTCTGCAGCCAGTACCGACATCCTCCAGGTTAGTTTTATTGGCTTCCTGCCCGAACAGTATGCGTTGAAAGGCGCTTCGGACGTAACCATTATCCTCCAGCCGGATAAAAAAGCCCTCGACGAAGTAGTAGTAACGGCATTGGGTATACGAAAAGAAGTAAAAAGGGTGGGTTATTCTGTACAGGAAGTAAAAGGAGCCGATCTGATCAAAGCCCGGGAACCCAATCCGGTGAATGGTTTGGCAGGTAAAGTGGCCGGCCTCACGGTAGGCGCTTCTGCAGAACTGCTGTCGGCCCCGCTGGTATTGCTCCGCGGTAATAATATAGGTTTGTATGTAGTAGATGGCGTGCCCATTAATTCTGATACCTGGAATATTTCTCCCGATGACATTGAAAGCTATACCGTACTGAAAGGGGTAACTGCTTCCGCGTTATATGGCTCCCGTGGCCTCAATGGCGCCATCATGATCACCACCAAAAAAGGAACAAAAGATAAGCGCGGCCTTTCTATTGATTTTAACTCCAGTACCATGTTCGAAAAAGGATTCAATGCCATCCCAAAAGTACAGGATGAATACGGTCCCGGCGATCATGGTAAATATGCTTTTGTAGATGGTAAAGGTGGTGGAACCAATGATGGCGACTATGATGTATGGGGCCCTAAATTCGAAGGTCAGCTCATCCCTCAGTACGATAGCCCGGTAGATCCGGCAACAGGTAAACGTACCGGTACCCCCTGGATCGCCCGCGGTAAAAACAACCTGCAACGCTTCCTCCAAACAGGTATGCTCAGCACCAATAACATCGCGGTATCTTCCCACACAGAAAAAGCCGATCTGCGCTTCTCCCTGTCGCATTCCTACCAGAAAGGAATTGTACCGAATACATCGTTGAACATTACCAACTTCAATATCTCCGCAGGTTATAACTTCAACTCCCGGCTACGACTGGATGCCTACATGAACTATAACCGCCAGTACTCCAACAATTTCCCGGATGTAACCTACGGCCCCAACAGTATTATTTATAACACCCTGATATGGGCGGGCGCCGACTGGAGCATGGATGACATGCGCAACTACTGGCAGCCGGGCAAAGAAGGTATCCAATCTATTTACGCGGAATACCAACGCTATCATAACCCCTGGTTCATGACCTACGAATGGTTACGCGGACACTATAAAACAGATGTAAACGGCTATGCAAAACTGAACTATAAGTTCAGCGATAAACTGGAACTGCTGGCCCGCACACAGATCACTACCTACGATCTGATGAGGAACGAAAAAGTGCCCTTCTCTGCACATCCCTATGGCCGTGAAGAAGGGAAAGGCGACTACCGGGAAGACAAACGCAGCATGTTTGAAAATAACACGGATGTACTGTTGTCTTATACCAATACTTTCCCCAATAAGATCGGCATCCACGCTTCTGTAGGCGGTAATGCACGCTCTTACCGGTATAACTCCAGCTACGTATCCACCGGTTACCTGAACGCACCAGGATGGTACGGATTTGCCAACAGCCGTGATCCATTATTTGCCACCAACTACTACGCACCTATGCTGGTATTGAGTGCTTATGGTTATATAGATATTGACCTGGGTAAATATGCCACCATCTCCTTAACAGACCGTATCGATAAGGCATCTAACCTGCCGACACAGAATAATGTATATTCTTACCCATCTGTTGCCGTTAGTACCGTGTTGTCAGATTACATCCAACTGCCGGAAGTGGTTTCCTTCCTGAAGCTGCGCGGCTCCTATGCTAACGTAAAGGGAGGTTTTACACAGGCTACTATCGGTGCTACGCCGCTGGCCACTTACCCGCTGGGATATGGCTCTGAGTACCAATCGTCTTATGATGGTCCTATCTATAACACTTCTTTCTATAATGTTGCCCCGGTTTATCAGAACCAGGCAGGCGCCTATATCTCACAAACTATTGCCAATCCTGATCTGAAGCCATTTGCCAGCAAGGTGGTGGAAACAGGCGTGGATATCCGTTTCCTGAAAAATCGTATAGGCATTGACGGTACTTATTTTACCAGTCAGAATGGTCCGCAGATCTACGACGTAATTATTCCTAGCTCTACCGGTTATGCCAAGAACCGTATCAACGGCGTAAACACCCGTAAAACAGGTTACGAAGTAACCCTGAATGGCAGTCCTCTCCGGAATCCAAATGGTCTTAACTGGAACGTCACCGCTAACTGGTCTACCTTCCAGGAAAAATATACAAAGATCTATGACGGGGAAGATAAGCTGAATGCCTTTGTAGGCGTGGGCGACCGCGTAGATAAGATTTACGGTACCAAGTTCGTAAGAGCTGCCGACGGACAAATCATTAACGGTACAGATGGCCGCCCGGTAGTGAATCCAACACAACAGTTTCTCGGTAACGCGAGTGCCGACTGGGTTTGGGGTATCAACAATAGCTTCAGCTATAAAGGCGTCAGCCTCAGTTTCCAGTTCGACGGCCGTGTAGGTGGCAACATGATCGATTACATCCAGCAGCAAACTTTCCGTGGCGGACGTAATATCCTTACTACAGAAGGCGCAATGGGAGAGGCCCGCTACCAGGATTATAAAGGTGTGAAATCTTACCTGGGCCAGGGCGTGGTGATTAATAACAACGTGCCTATCCAGTATGATAACAATGGTAATGTTACCAACTACGATAAACTGCAGTACGAAGCCAATACCACTAAAACATTCCTGCAGGATTATATCAGCGTGTATTACAGAACCAACGAAGCAAACCTGATCAGCAAAACATTTGCAAAGCTGCGTGAGGTAACTATCGGCTATGCGCTGCCGCAAACCATACTGAGAGGCTCTTTTATCAGATCAGCCAATATATCTTTTGTGGGCAGGAACCTGCTCTATTTTGCAAAAAATAAAGATGTGGATCTCGATCAGTATCCGGGTGCAGACCAGGGCTCTTCTACCCTGCAAACGCCTACTACGAAGAGATATGGCTTTAACATCAACCTCAGCTTCTGATCTGTCACTTTAAAACAATGTATTGTATGAAATCTTTCAAAATATTAACCTTCATTGCTTTAACAGGTGCTGTACTCAGTAGCTGTAATAAGAAGTATGATGACTATGCCATCAACACCAACAAGCCTTCACAAACTCCTCCCAGCCTGGTGTTGGGCGGTGTGCTGGCGGATATGAATAAGGATAAACCCTGGAGCAATGTGATGCGCTGGAACCAGTTCGACTGCTGTAACTATAACTACTATGGTGATCAGCGTTACGACTGGGGTGGTGGAGATCTTGACAGTTATTACAGCATGACCAACGTGCAGAAAATGGAAGCGGAAGCCACCCGTTTAGGCGGACAGGCAGTGAATCCGTATTCAGCATTGGGCAAGTTTTTCCGGGCCTGGTTCTTTTATCGTATGACCAACCTGGTAGGAGATTTACCAATGAAAGATGCATTACAGGGGAAAGACAATCTGACGCCTGCATATGATGAACAGAAGAAAATTTTTGTTCAGATCCTGCAATGGCTGGATGAAGCCAACACACAGCTGGGGCAGCAGATCGCCAATCCGGATAAAAGTAATACCGCAGAAGGGCAGCTGTTAAAAGGTGACTTCTATTATGGAAATGACCTCGGCAAATGGCAGCGCGCTGTAAATACTTTCCGTTTACGTGTGCTCATTACGTTAAGTAAAAAAACAGCCGATGCCGATCTGAAAGTAGCACAGCAGTTTAAAGATATTGTTAGCAATCCTGCTAAATATCCACTGATGGAATCATCTGATCAGAACCTGCAGTTTATCTACAACAACATCAATAAATATCCGTCCAATCCGGATAATCTGGGCTTTGATGCTACGCGGTATAATATGTCTGCCACTTACCTCAATACCCTGGTAGCGTTTAATGATCCGCGTGCATACGTAACTGCGGAACCGGCCACTGAACAGGTGAATAAGATGGGTAAGTCACCGGCAGATATCACTGCTTATGTGGGTGCCGCTTCCGGTGAAAGCCTGGATAATATGTCTTCAAAAATGTCTGATGTAAACAATGCTGTATATTCTGTTCGGAGCCGCAGCCGCTACTACAGCAGTTATGCAGCCGAGCCTGGTGTATTGCTTGGGTTCCCGGAGCTGTGCTTTAACCTGGCAGAAGCGGCTAACCGCGGCTGGATTACTGCAGATGCGGAAGCCTGGTATAAAAAAGGAATCAAAGCATCTCTCGTTTTTTATGGTATCCCGGCTGAAGCTGCGGGTGTCATCACTAAAACGTATAATGGTCAACGTTATGATGTGCCTTTCGACTTTGAAAACGTTTATTATAAGCAGGCGAACGTGCAGTATAAAGGCAACAATGCACAGGGGCTTGCACAGATCCTCACACAGAAGTACCTGGCCTTTTTTGAAAACTCCGGCTGGGAGGCTTATATCAACTGGAGAAGAACCGGTGTACCTACTTTCAGTGTAGGCTCAGGTACAGGTAACAGTGGTATTATTCCTAAACGTTTCAAATATCCGGATTCCGATCGCTCTTCCAATACTATCAACTGGACGGCTTCATTGAAGAGCCAGTTTGGCGGTACTACAGATGATATCAACGCGGATATGTGGCTGCTGAAGTAAACTGAAATCCCTTTTTTATAGTTAACGGCCCTCCGGAAGAGGGCCGTTGTTTGTTTACATATGTTTAACCATACTTAACATTAAGTTCAGCATTTGTTAACATTGTGTTTACATAAGACCCGCACCTTTGTCCCAAACCATTTGTTTACGATGTTGAATATTACCTGGATACAGAAGCGGTTGCAGCATGCACATCATGTTACATTTTCATTGTATGCCGCCCTGGTGGCCTTTGGTACTTATTCCTGCATGTATGCTTTTCGTAAACCCTTTACAGCGGGTATTTTTGAGGGTGTTACTTTCCTGGGGATTGATTATAAGATCTGGCTGGTAATTACGCAAACAATTGGTTATGCATGCAGTAAATTTTACGGCATCCGCTTCATCGCGGAAATGAAAGGGAATAAACGGGCGCAGAGCATTATGGTGCTGATAGGAATTGCATGGCTGGCCCTGTTGGGTTTTGCAGTGGTGCCGGCGCCGTATAACATCGTGTTCCTATTTCTTAACGGGTTTCCGCTGGGCATGATCTGGGGACTGGTGTTCAGTTACCTGGAAGGCAGGCGCAGTACGGAATTCATGGGAGCGGTGTTGTCGGTCAGCTTTATTTTTTCCTCCGGATTTGTGAAGTCGGTGGGAAAAATGACAGTGGTGAACTGGCACGTCACAGAATACTGGATGCCTTTTATCACAGGGCTTGTATTTATAGTGCCTATCATGATATGCATATTGTTGCTGGAACAGATACCGCCTCCCACAGCGGCAGATGAGCAATTGAGAACACGCCGTGCGCCTATGAATAAACCGGAAAGAAAAGCTTTTCTCCATACTTTCTTACCAGGGTTAGTGTTGTTGATTGCCAGCTATGTGTTGCTCACGGTGTTAAGGGATATGCGTGATAATTTCGCGGCTGATATCTGGAAAGATCTCGGTTATGGTACCCAGGCGGGCATCTTCACCCAAACAGAAATTCCTGTGTCTTTGGCGATCATTGTGATTATGGGATTACTGGTATTTGTGAAGAATAATTTCCATGCCTTTATGCTGAATCATTTTATTGTGATTACGGGGTTCCTGGTGGCATTGATCAGCACATTGCTATACAAGCAGCACCGGCTGGACCCGGTATGGTGGATGACTTTAACCGGATTGGGATTGTATATGGGATACATTCCGTTTAACTGTATTTTCTTTGAACGTTTGATCGCGGTGTTTAAATACGTAAGCAATGTGGGGTTTGTAATTTATGTGGCAGATTCTTTTGGCTACCTGGGAAGTGTGTTGGTGATGTTGTTTAAAAACTTCAGTGGTATGGCTTTGTCGTGGAGCCAGTTTTTTATGGATGCAGTACTGGGTGTATCTGTTACCGGCATCGTGATGATGATAGCATCCGCCTGGTATTTTAAAAAAAGATATGAATCAGTGAACAATAAAAGTGCTTCAAACCTCGAAGGAGAAGTACAGATTGCGGCCTGACTACCGACCGCTAAAGCATAAAAAAAGGCAAATCGTGCATGCTGAATGCGCAATTTGCCTTTTGTTTTTATAACAGGAATTTAGTTCGCTTTGGCGTCTGGCGCGTCAGCTTTAGTTCCTTTCTTTGATGGTTCATCTTTGGCATCTTTAAATTCACGTATGCCGCTACCCAAACCACGCATCAGCTCAGGTATCTTCTTACCACCAAACAATAACAATACTACCAATGCTATCAGCAGTAATTCTTTGATACCTATTTCCTGCAAAAACAAAAGCGGGATGTTCAGAAAAGATGTTGTCATTATAACAGATTTTATTATGTGCTTTTATATATGGTATATGTAAACATAAAGTTAGCACGAATTACCAGTTTTTTTGTTTTTTAGGGAGATATTTAAAAATATTAATATAATTGATTTAAAGACAATTATTTACAGATTAGAAAATATCACTTTTACTTCCCCGTTTTCCACTTGTAAATGCGAAATATGACCATAATCCACCGAAATGTCGAACGCATCCACGAGCGGGGTATCGGTCACATGCGCCACAATACAGCGGATCACCCCGCCATGCGTAACCAGCACTGTATCCTTTCCCGAGGCGGTTATTTCTTCCAAAACCTCAATACTCCGGTTATACAATTCTTCATAGCTTTCTCCACCCGGAATATGCTCAAATACCACGTTATCCGCCCATTTGCATAAAGCATTTTTGCTGATGTTATCCCAGGGCAGCATTTCCCAGTTGCCAAAATTCATTTCCTTTAACCGGTCGTCTTTGACATAATTATTGCCAAATAAGGCGGCAGCAAGCTTCTCACAGCGCTGTAAAGGGCTGGTGTATACCTCCAGAGGGCCGGAGGGCAGGAGCGGCTTTATACGGGCTGCTTCGGTATCAAAACTACCTGCCACATCCACATCGGAAGCACCGTAACAAATACCACTTTCTATTGCCGGCGTGGTATGCCGGATCAGATATATTTCCATGTGAGAATACAAAAGCATAAATAAATAACAGTTTCCGATACCTGCTGTACGGCGCCCAGGCAGTCGCCGGTATAGCCGCCTATCCACTTCTGCATGAGTCGTACCATGTACCAGCGGGCCAGTATCAGGGTAGGGATGGTGAGCAGCAGGGTATAGTTTTGCAGGTAAATCATCGCTGCAATAAAAGGAATAAAGCCCCAGATGGCGGCTATTCCCAGGTCAGGCAAAGAAATGCCCTGGGCGATAGGCTTCGCTTTGCTGTCTTCGTTTTCACGGGCATATTTATGGGTATACACCACTGTTACCGCTACAAAACGGCTCAATGGCTGCGCACTGGCAATAGCCAGCATAACTTTATACAGCGGCAGTTCCCGCAGCGACAGGTACTTGAGCGTCATGATCAGCAACAGTCCCAGCATCCCGTAAGTGCCAATGCGGCTGTCTTTCATGATCTCCATGATTTTCTCTTTGGTCCATCCGCCACCGAAACCATCACACATGTCTGCAAATCCGTCTTCATGAAAAGCGCCGGTTACCCATACACCCACAATAATGGCCAGCAGTATGCTCACCATCGGTGGGGCAATGCCGCCCAGTACGTATAATACGCCTATCATAATAGCGCCGGTTATCCATCCTATCAGCGGAAGATAGCGGGTAGCTTTACTGAGCATCTCCGGAGAATAGGGGGTATTAACGGGAACGTGTATACGCGTATAGAACATGATAGCGGTTAGCAGTAACTGCCACTGTTTTTTCATATCGTACGGTTTGATACCTGTGCACTGTTAAAACTGGCCATTTCTTCCAGGAAGGCTACTGCGCTCCGGATCAGCGGAATTGCCAGTGCGGCGCCGGTGCCTTCTCCCAAACGCATATCCATTTGTAGCAAAGGCGCTACTTCAAGATATTGCAGCATGGCTTTATGTCCTTTTTCTTCAGAGCAATGCGCGAAGATGCAATAGTCTTTCACCGCGGGTTGCATTTTCACGGCAGCCAGCAAAGCGGCAGTTACAATAAAGCCATCTATCACTACCAGCATCTTTAAAGCGGCGGCCTGTTGGATGGCGCCACAGATCATGGCAATTTCAAAGCCACCAAATGTAGCGAGGGCCTGCTCCGGCGATGCAGGCGATGCATGTTTGGCCATTACCTGTTGCAGAATGGCTCTTTTTTGCGCCAGTTGCTGCGCATTGCTGCCAGTGCCCGCACCGGTGCATTCGGCCACCGGTATGCCCGTAAAATGGCTCATCAGCAACGACGCCGCGGAGGTATTGCCAATACCCATTTCTCCAAAGCCAATCACATTGCAATCTTTTTCGTGGAGCAGCTTTACTTCGGCGGCGCCCGCCTGCATGGCCAGTTTACACTGGTCCAGCGACATGGCCGGCATATGCAGAAAGTTTTGTGTGCCCATGCCCATTTTGCGGTCTTTCAACTGCGGATGCGGCGCAAACTCATGGTTTACTCCGGCATCTACCACCGTCAGATCCAGCTGATGCTGCCGGCAGAACACATTGATGGCAGCGCCGCCATTCAGGAAGTTATATACCATCTGCGCGGTAACGGCTTGTGGAAAAGGATTTACCTGCCCATCCGCCGCAATGCCGTGATCACCTGCAAATACAATGATAGCGGGATTCTTCACGGAAGGCGTCAGTGTATTTTGTACCAGGCCGGCCTGCAAGGCAAGCCCTTCCAGTTTTCCCAGCGATCCGGGAGGCTTGGTCTTCTGATCTATCTTATCCTGTAAGGCAGTTCTCAGCCCGGGTGATACGGGTGTTATCCGGATATCATTCATCATGAGGGATTTTTTTACGCGTCATTTTTAATTACAACCGGAATGCCGGACACCATTAGCGTAACGGTACCGGCTATACGTGCAGTGTACTGGTTCACCCAGCCTTGTAAGTCTGTAAACTTGCGACCTGCCTCTGTTTCGGCATGCACGCCCATTCCAATTTCGTTAGTTACAATAATAAAAGTACCTGCTTTCTGGTGAAGTGCGTGTATTTCTGCCTGGATGGCCTGGAGGGTATTATCGGTATGATAATCATGTGCGGTAAAGAAATTGGTAAGCCACAGGGTAATGCAGTCGATCACTACAGTATGCCCGTCCAGTGGGAGGCGGCTTACATACAGTTCTTCTTCATAATTCACCCACACCGGTCCTCTTTCTTCTTTGTGCCGTTGTATGCGCTGTGCAAAATCGTCGTCCCATACTTTGGCGGTAGCCACGTATACCGGGTGAGCGCTTTGTGATAAGGCCAGCTCCTGTGCGTACCTGCTTTTACCCGAACGGGCGCCGCCTGTAATTAAATGAAGCATAGAAAAGCGTTTAGCCTTTTCCGGTAGTTGGCGTTTTGTAAACGCCAACTACCGGAAGTTATTAGTTAAATAACGGCATTGCCGGAAAGAAGAAGCCCATGAAGTTCACGCTTTTCTTCAGGCTACCGCTGCTGGCATCATAGATGTACAGCGTATTATCTTTGTAATTATCGCCATAACCGGATTTCACATCTGTTACTACGATGGTATTGTTCCCCGGATTGTATCTTACTCCTGCACCATACATTTCACGGCCGGCCGGAATGGTTACAAATGGTGCATTCAGGGAATTGGGATTACCTACTGCATATTTGTATACTTCCCTGCCACCAGCGCCCCAGGCGTTGGTTTTACCAATGAATACGGCATTTTCAATAGTGGATGCACTCAGCATACCGGCATTCCATGCGCCCCATGCGCCATATACCGGGAATGGAACTGTAACGGTATCCATTTTCAGGTTGTTGGCATTAATGGCAAACAACATGTTATTGCGGGCGGCCCAAACAGTGCCGTCGGGTGTGCGTGTAAAGCCTACATCTGCAGGGCCCAGTATTTTTGCCACGCTTAAATCGGTATTGTTCAACGCTACCATGCCCTGGGTTTCAGACATTACGATGATGTAGCCTTCTGCTGCTACCATACCACCAACCTGTCCGGTTACGCCGGCCAGTTTAGTGCCCAGAGCCAGTGTTTGCAGGTTAACGGGATACACTCCATCCGCGGTGCCTATCAAACCGGTGCTGCTGTTCACGCCGCAAAAAGAGTTGGCAAAAGCCGGCAGCTGATCAATACGGCCGGTTTCTTTCATGGTGCCGGGATCTGCTACTACAAAGGCGCCCTGTTTGGATACTAGGTATAATTTGTTCTTGTAAATGGCGCCATAGTCGGTAGTTTGACCGAGTTGTTTGCCAGGATTATTACGTTTAAATACATACTGGTAAACGGAATCTTCCCCATTGCGGTAAAAATTCACGTCACCGTTTTCCTTGCCATACTGACCTTCATTCACCAGGAAAAATCCATTTTCAAATTTGCCCAGTACTTTGATGCGGTAATAGTAGGTAGCGAGTGCGTTACCGGAAATTATTTTATAAGAGATGGTATAATCTCCTCTTTCTGCTGCGGTGAAAGTATAGGTAGAATCGGTACTTACCTGCACGCCATTTACCAGCCAGAGAAAGGTAGGATTTTTCACCTCTGCCAGCTGCGGACTTAACACCCGGCTGTCGCCGATATAGATAGTATCTTTGCCGTCTTTTAAGCCCGGAGCTACAATCTGTGGTACAATTACTTCTGCCTCATTATCTTTAGAACAGGAGGCTAATCCTGCAATAGCGAATACTGCTACAATAAAGGAAACCTGAAATTTGCGTGAAATGCTGCGCATGTGTTGTGATTTATTTTCGTATGTCTTGTTTTCGTATGGGTATTACAGTTAAACTGTAGCCAGGGTGCTAATACAGAAATGCTATGCAGAAGAGAGAAATAGTGAATCCCCTATAATAATTTAGAGATTTAGAGTCAGACAAATGTGTTCATCTGTCTGAGCCCCAAATCTCTAAAAAACAAATGTAAAAATATTATTGGGCAAAACGCAGTCTGCGTTTTACCAGTTCAAAGCTGCCAAAGAAAATGCTGCTGTAAACGATGTTACCTACCAGCACATACCACATGTAAGGAATAGCCTGGATATAGCAACTTGCTAATCCCGCTGCATCTTTGGTATACGGTAAACCGGTGAGCATGTTGGTGGAACCGCTTACCCACACGCCGAAGTTGGATACCAGGAAGTGCAGGAGTGCTGCGCCCGCAGAACCCATCAGGATATTGGCCACACTTGCTTTCTTGATTAACAGCTGACCCAGTAATACGATCAGTACAAAGCTGGCGTAGTTCCACACCCAACCCCTGTACAGTAAACCTTCTGCATATTGTTTATGAAAAACCTGCATCAGGATAATGTCGCTAACGAACAGCGTCAATAAAGGAAAGGCGTATGATTTCCACTTCTGTGAAAAAGAAGCGCCGCCAAATAAAGCCATCGCGCCTACCGGCGTAAACATAGCGATTGGTTGCATCGTTGCATCTGATCCCAACACGATACGTATTACACCAGCTGCCAGTATAAACAGCAGCAGTACGCCAAACCGTGGATTAAGATTCTTTAAAGACATTATGTTGGTTTTAATGTTTACAAATTAAATACAATACCGGTATTAAAGTTGAACCGGCGTGAATTATAACCCGAAATATCAAAATACTGATAATCTGTAATATTTCTGAAACCGGCGAAAATTTTAAGCAAGTTACCAAATTTATATTCACCATATAAATCCACGGTATAATAATCCCCCATTGGCCGGGTTCCCTCAAACCGTTTATCTATGTATTTACAGGTGGCGGCCACATATAGCGCCTGGGTGGCCTGGTAGCCTAAAGTGGCATTCACAGCGTGTTTGGGCACCCTGTACAGGTTGTAGTAGGAAGAGTCCTTACCGTTCTGGTTCACCGTAACACGGCCATCTACATAGGTGTAATTGGCGGTTAGCTGCAGCGCCCTGGTAATTCTCCAGGTGGCTTCCACTTCAGCCCCATATGCCTTTTGTTTATTGGCATTGCGGTACTGGCTGAAAAAGGTGACAGGATCAAAGTAAAAGATCACCAGGTCGTGGGTATTGCGGGCAAAACCGGTTACCCGGAAGTCTATTTTGCCGTTAACCACATCCGCCTGGTAGCCGGCTTCATAGCTGGTAGTGGTTTCCGGCTTCAGATCCTGGTTGCCGTAGCCTTTTGCATACAGCTGGTATAGGGTAGGAACGCTGTAGGCAGAAGAAATATTGATAAATACTTTATGATGTGGATTGATCAGGTAAGACGGATTGATGGAGAAGGTTTGGTTATTACCATACCGGCTGTGGTGATTAAACCGGCCCCCCACTTCGAGATTAAAGCCCCCCATATTGTGCAGCAGGAACGAGGCATATACGCTGATCTGGCTGGTATGCGAGCTATCCGGTGATAAGGTGGTGGTATCAATTCCGGGGCTGTAGGTACTTTGCAGGAAATCTTTCTGGTCGGTGGCGGAGCGGTTAAAGGCAGCGCCTCCGATCAGCCTTATCCGGCTGCTCAGGTCCAGGTTCACATAGCTTTCCACCTGGTGGGTGTTGGCGGTAAACAGGGAGCTGTCGTACCGGGCGTAGGCGCCCACGCCAACGTAACCGGAATCATTTAAGATATCCCGTTTGGTATGCTGGTAACTGTATAATACATGCCAGGAGCCGTTTTTAAACCGGTATTCGCTGGTGAGGCCATTGAGCAGGTATTTTGATTTGCCGTTGTAATCCGTTTCATCTTTATAGCCACCTTCATCCAGGTCGTGGCGATAGTTACTGTAGTTCAGCAGGTAGCCAAAATTCCAGCGTTTTCCTGCTGCCAGCCCCAGTTTGGCAAAAACGCTGTTTTGCCGGAAGCCGTCTTTATCAAATCCGGCCTTGTAGGTGGAGTCGTAGGCATCGGAGAAGCCCCTGGTTTTTTCATGTTTATAACTTACCAGGTAAGAGAAGCGGTTAACATTGCCGTGCACATTTACATTGCCCAGGAAATCGTGGTAGCTGCCATAGCTGGCAGTAGCGCCCACACCGAACTTCTTATCGCCGGTTTTACGGGTAATGATGTTGATCACGCCTGCTACGGCATTGGAGCCATAGAGGGTCGACTGGCTGCCCCGGAGTATTTCGATCCGTTCTACCTGGTCGGGTGAAATGAAGTTGAGATCAAAAGTATTATTGATCTGGGAAGCGTCGCTTACCGGCAGCCCGTCTACGAGGATCAGGGTGTTGCCGTTGGATGCTCCGCGCATATATACGTTTGGTACAGTGCCCGGGTTGTTTTCGGCGCCGTTGATGATCAGGCCGGTTTGCTGGTTGAGGATGCCGGCGATGCTCCTGCCGCTGTTCCGCTGCAGGTATTCATGTGAAAGGATGGTGACAACCTTGCCGGTTTCCCCGGCCTTCTGGGGGCCTTTAACGGCGGTAACGGTAATTTCATTAAGCTGGCTGATACGGCTGGTATCCTGTGCGGTAGCAGCGGTGTACAGCACAACAGATAAAAATAAGGACGTGTAAAGTTTAAATTGCATCCGCGAAATATTAGTTGAAGGTTTATCAAAATAAAAAATGCAGCAGGGACAAAGGTTAGGTTACTTTATCTCCACTGCATTTTCAAAGGCAAATTGCCAGGGGCAATTTACTTATCCCGGCATCCGGGAAATATATTTATCCATTTCTTTGATCTGGCTTACGATCTGCGCAGTGGTAGGCTTTTGAGCTTTGGCCCTGCGGAAATATTCTTTGGCGGATTTGAAGTCGCGGCGGCTCATGGCAATAGAAGCCAGGGTTAACAGGGCTGCTGCCGTGTTTTCCTTGTCAGGCAAGCCTTTGCGCATCGCAATTTTCAGGTTCTGATCGGCTGTTTTCAGGTCGTTTTTCTGGTAGGCGATAGTGCCCAGCTGAAAATACTGCATCCCCTCATATTCCTTCATCGGGCTGCCGGAGTTAATGCTCTGGCGGATGGTGGATTCAGCTTTATCAAGATCATTGGAATACATAGCCATGTTGCTTTGCATAAAATAATATACAGAGCGGATGGGTTTGTACAGCAGTTTCGGGAACTTCACCTGGTTCATCAGGGCGGTGGCCCTTTCAATGTCACCGGCTTCCACGGCTTCCTGTACCATTCTCATGGGACCAAACATCACGTGTGTTACCAAACAAACCAGTGCCAGCACCAGCACAATGGTGGCTTCCCACCAGCCAACAGTAAGGCCCAGCGCAATACCACCTGCCAGTAATACAATACCGATCGGGAGGCGATATAGAATAAAAAAATTAAATGCTTTCATGAAAAAACAGTTCGTAAATCACTAATAGAGGGTGCAAAGATAAATAAAAAAAACACCTCATGGGTTTTCATTTCCGGCGTTTCAGATTCGCCATAGCAATAGCGCTTAATATGATGGCTACGCCGAGGATTTGCAGGGAAGATACGGATTCATGAAGGAAAATGGTAGCCGCCAGCATAGCGACAGGCAGCTCGGCGGCGCTGAGGATGGCGCCCAGCGACACCCCCGTTTGGGGCATCCCCTTTGAAAAAAGGAAGGGAGGCAGCACCGTACCGAAAAGGGAGAGGGGAATACCCCAGATCCACAGGCTGGTGCCGGTAAAACGGCCATTAAACAGGTACAGCGGGGGAAAGATCAGGGTAATGAGCACAAATGCGCCGGTAACAATCCAGGCGCTCTTCAGCACCGGCCCCAGTGATGCGGCCACCCGGCCGCTCACCACTATAAATACCGTGTAACAGAGGGCTGCCAGCAAACCAAAACCAATGCCTTTCCAGTTTAGCGCGGTTACAGTGTGATTAAATACGCCTCCGGCCAGCAGGGTGCCGCCAAGAATAAAAAACACCGCGAGCCATTGTACCGGGGAAGGCCGCTTTTTATAGATGATCCATTCCGCCAGCATACTCATCCAGGTAAACTGCATCAGCAATATGATAGCAATACTGGCCGGGATATATTGTACACTCTGATAATAAGTGATGCTTACCAGGCCCGTGGAGCTGCCCAGGATAAAGCAGGTGCGGGCATCTTTATTGTTTAAGCCCACTGTTTTTTTACCGGAAAATGCCTGGATGATCCATAACGCCAGCATCCCGAAACCCGCCTGCACACTGCATAATTCGCCTAATGTATATCCTTGCTGATAGCCCGATTTAACGATCGTTGATAATATCCCAAAGCTGCATGCGCCCAGAAGCACAAGCAGTATGCCTTTCCACATAAGAATTGTTTTAGTGCTGCGAATGTATGCGAATTTAGCGGAGGCCATCGCCTCCGCTAAATGTGGTTATTTCTTTTTTTCAAGGTTCGGTAACAAACCGGTAAGGAGCCCTATTAAAGGAAGATAAGCGCAAACCTGGTATACATAGGAGATACTGGTGGCATCCGCAAGACGGCCCAGCAGGGCGGAACCTACGCCGGCCATACCAAAAGCAAGACCAAAAAATAATCCTGCAATCATACCTACTTTACCCGGCACCAGTTCCTGCGCATAAACAAGAATGGCAGAGAAAGCGGAAGAGAGTATAACGCCAATGAATACACTGAGTACAGCCGTCCAGAACAAGGTGGCATGTGGCAGCAGCAATGAAAACGGCGCCACGCCCAGGATGGAGATCCAGATCACATACTTACGCCCGATACGGTCGCCAACAGGCCCGCCGATAAAGGTGCCCGCCGCTACTGCAAACAGGAAGATAAACAGGTATACCTGCGACGCCTGCGTTGAAATATGGAAACGGTCCATCAGGTAAAAAGTATAGTAGCTGGTCATGCTGGCCATGTAAAAGTATTTGGAGAAGATCAGCACCAGCAGGATGCCCAGTGAAAAGATCACGGTGGAATTGGATAGTTTCGGCCTGTTCAGCTCCAGCGCCGCTTTTTTTGGTTTGATGCGGTGTGTGTTGGAAAGGTACCATTTGCTGATGTTCAGCATAACCACAATCGCCAGCAATGCAGCTATAGAAAACCAGATCACATGAAACTGTCCGAAGGGAACAATCACCATCGCGGCCAGTAATGGACCCAGTGAGCTGCCGGCGTTGCCGCCTACCTGGAACAGGGATTGCGCCATGCCATGTTTTCCGCCGGAGGCCATGTGTGCGAGCCGGGAGGCTTCGGGGTGAAACACCGCAGAACCAACGCCTACCAGGCCTACAGATATCAGTACCATCGGGAAGCTCTGCGACAATGATAAGCATACCAGTCCAAGCAAGGAGAAGCTCATGCCAATAGCCAGTGAATAGGGCTGTGGCTTTTTATCGGTATACAGGCCCACCAGTGGCTGCAGTAGGGATGCGGACATCTGGAAGGTGAGCGTGATAAGCCCTACCTGTGTGAAATTTAGTTTCAGTGAATTTTTAAGTACCGGGTACATCGCGGGAATAAGCGATTGTAAGGTGTCGTTCAGGAAGTGGGTAAAACTCAACGCCAATAGGATAGACAGCACCGTTTGCTGTGCTGCCTGTTGTGCGGCGGCTTTGGGCTGTTCTGGTAATGTTGTTTCCATTTTTTCTTCTTTTAAGATCAGATCATCTGATGTTTTAGGGTAAAAAAATTATTTGCCGTGGTTACTGATTTTCGTTGCCCAAATCAGCGCCTTCTTTGGGTCTTTATCTATAATGCTTTGCAGCAGTGCATCGTGATAATGCTGCGTGTCAGTAAATGAATCCGTGTTGTCATAACGCAGGAGGAACGACTTTTTCAGGTGCTCTGCCACTATTCTGTACAGGTCGCGCATTATTTCATTTTTGCCTGCTTCTGCTATGGCATTATGAAAGCAGATATCCGCCTGGATACAAAGTTCCAGCTGGTTACCGGATGCATATTCAAAACGCTTTTTCAGGAAGCTTTTCATCTTTTCAATATCCTTGTTATTGCGGTGCATGGCGGCTTTCTCCGCAATTTTTACTTCCAGCAGGAAGCGCACTTCATTCAGGTCTTTGAAATCGGCCCGCTGCAACCGCTGCGACAGCGCTTCCCCGGTGCCTGATTGCGATAACACAAAGGTGCCGAGCCCCTGTTGTACCCGCACCAGTCCCCGGTGAGCCAGTATTTTCACCGCTTCCCGGATGCTGGAACGCCCTACGGAAAACTGCAGCATCAGCTCCGGTTCTGTAGGCAACTGCTGGCCTACTGCATATTTGCCGGACGTAATCAGTTCCTGCAGGCGGTCTGCCACCTCTTCAGCCAGGCTGAGTCGTTTTAAAGGAGAATTATTTGTAGTCATCATATCATCTGATGTTTGCAAAGGTAATAGAACTTTTTATTCTTTTTATCTTTTTTAGGGAGATGGGTAACGCTCATCATTTTCTGCTTTGCAGACTGTGGCAATAAGTTTATTTTGGCCGGATTGCTTATTAACATCAACTGCTATATGAGAAAACTTATTCTGTCATTATCCTTATTCATCACTTTCCACACCTATGCGCAAGATGCGCTGAAGTACCAGACTCCTCCAAAGAGTATCCTGGATCTGGCGATGGCAGCACCTTCGCCATCAACGGACTTTAGCAGCAAAGGAGATTTGATGCTGATCATGGAGCGCACCAGTTACCCGACTATTGAAGAATTATCGCAACCGGAATACAAATTGGCAGGAGCGCGTATCAACCCGGCTAACTTTGGTCCCAGCCGCGCAGGTTACATCACCGCTATCCGTATTAAAAATATTAAAGGCAATAACGAATACGCGGTAACCGGCTTGCCCGCCAATGCGCGCATCGGCAATATCAGCTGGTCGCCATCACAGAAAAGCATTGCTTTCACCCTCACGGACAACAGCCGTATTACTTTATGGAAAGCGGATGTTGCTACCGGCGCCGCCACACAACAAAGCACCCGCGCCCTCAACGATATTGCAGGCCCGGCATTTACCTGGATCGATGATAACCGCATCCTGGCGCTGGCCGTACCTGCGGCTATTGGCAAAGCACCGGAGAAACCAGTGGCTCCGGCTGGCCCCACTGTACAGCAAACCTCCGGTAAAGCCGCTCCGGCAGCCACTTACCAGGACATGCTGAAAAATCCATACGACGAGCAGTTGTTCGATTATTACTTTCAGTCCGAACCAGTAATTATCAGCGCTACCGGCGAACAGGTAATCGGTAAACCCGCTATTTATGTAACAGCTTCTCCATCGCCGGATAATCAATACCTGCTGATGGAAAGTTTGCACCGCCCATATTCCTACCTGGTAGGCGCCCACCGTTTTCCTACTGAAGTAGAGATATGGAAAATGAATGGCGAACTCGTAAAGAAACTCGCCAGCAACCCGCTGGATGAAGTACGTCCCAAAGGCTTTGATGCCACCAGCAACTATCCCCGTTACTTCTCCTGGCGCAACGATGCACCAGCCACTATCTGGTGGGTACAGGCCCTCGATGGCGGCGATCCTAAAAAGGAAGTGCCCTTCCGCGATGTAGTGAATACCTTGCCAGCTCCCTTCAGCGCCACGCCGCAGGAACTGGTGAAAACAGTGAACCGCTTTGCCGGCATCAGTTGGGCCAACAACGAGCTCGCACTGGTATCTGATGCCAACAGCACGCAGCAGAAAGTAAAGGTGAGCCGTATAAACCCTGCTAACCCTTCGCAGGCGCCGGTTACGCTGATCGATCGTTCTGAAAACGACCGTTACAACGATCCGGGAACCCCCGTAACTATAAAGAACCAATACAACCGATCTGTATTATACGTGTCGCCTTCACATGAACTGCTGATGACGGCGCCCGGTGCTTCTCCTGAAGGAGACCGCCCATTCCTGTCTTCTTTTAATTTAAATACCGGCAAACAAAATATCCTGTGGCGCTCCGCTGCGCCTTACTACGAGCAGGTGGCCGATGTGATTGATCCTGCCAGGCTCGTGGTAGTGACAGCACGTGAATCGGTTTCATCTCCCGTAAACTACTACCTGCAAAATCTGAAAAAGAAAACATCCGTGGCGCTCACGGCATTTCCTCATCCACAACCACAACTGAAAGGCGTGCAGAAACAACTGCTGAAATACAAACGCAAAGATGGTGTGGATCTCACCGCTATGTTATACCTGCCGGAAGGCTATGACTCCGCCAAAGACGGCCGCCTGCCGGTGCTGATGTGGGCTTATCCACGCGAATATAAATCTGCCAGCGATGCTGCTCAGGTACGTGGTTCTGCCTATAGATTTACCCGCGTAAATTATGGTTCGCCTATCTTTTGGGTAACCCGCGGCTTTGCGGTAATGGATGCTACCGAAATGCCTATTGTAGGGGAGGGCGATAAAGAACCCAATGATACTTTCATCGACCAGCTGGTGATGAATGCGGAAGCTGCCGTAAACAAGGTCACGGAAATGGGCGTGGGCGATAAGGACCGTATAGCAGTGGGTGGCCATTCTTACGGCGCCTTTATGACTTCTAACCTGCTGGCACATACGAACCTGTTCAAAGCAGGTATTTCCCGCAGTGGCGCCTATAACCGTACTTTAACACCATTCGGATTCCAGAACGAACAACGCACCTACTGGCAGGCGCCGGAAGTGTATTATAAAATGTCGCCTTTCTCTTATGCCGATAAGTTGAAAACGCCTATCCTCCTCATTCACGGGGAAGCCGATAATAACTCCGGCACATTCCCTATCCAGAGCGAACGACTGTACAACGCCATTAAAGGCAACGGCGGTACGGCGCGCCTGGTATTCCTGCCACAGGAAAGCCATGGCTATGCTGCCCAGGAAAGTATCCTGCATATGCTGTGGGAAATGGACGAATGGCTGATGAAATATGTAAAGCAATAAAGATCGCTCCTGTAATATCTGTGATGATCTGCCCGGATCATCACAGATATTATCATCATAAGTAAAAAGTACCATTAAAGCCCCTAATACCACAACCCCCGTTCCCACTTCCTTTGTACCTTTGTTGCATCATGTCAAAGGCGCTCATTCCAACATACGATATCTGTTCTCTGGCTATGGGGAAGCCGGCATCTGAGGATATACTGGTGGCCAGGTTTTCAGATTACCTGGCAGCACACCGGGATATTCATTTCCCACACCGGCATTCGTTTTATCATCTGGCATTTTTTACTGCCGGGAGTGGAAGCCATACGATCGACTTTGAAAAATTCCCGGTAAAGCCGGGGCAATTATATTTTATGGTACCCGGCCAGGTACATAGCTGGTTTTTTTCCGGTGAGATAGAAGGTTACGTAATGAATGTATCTGCCGGGTTCTTTAATGCCTTCCTGCAGGATGCGGACTACGTGGAACGGTTTCCTTTTTTCAGCGGGGTGAGTGCAGAAGGAGTGGTACAACTTCCCAAAGCCGCCATTCCCGTGGTAACTGCGCAGTTTGAAGGCATGCTGAAAGAAATAAAAGGTGAGCAGGCTTACAGCCAGGATATGCTGCGGTTGCAGGTGCTGGGAATGTTTATCGCAGTAAGCCGCGCCAGCAGGCAGGGGGAATCGCGGCAGGAGTTGCCGCATAATTATGTGCTGCTGCGCAATTTCCGCAAACTGGTGGAACAGCATTATATGCAGTTGCGGTTACCGAAAGAATATGCTGCCCTGCTGTATGTAACACCTAACTATCTCAATGCCTTTTGCCGGCATATGTTAGGGAAATCGGCCGGGGAAATTATCCGCGACCGGGTACTGCTGGAAGCAAAACGATTATTAATCAATGCAGATATGAGTATTGCCGCTATCGCCTACCAGCTCAATTTTGCAGACAATTCTTACTTCACCAAGTTTTTTAAAAAATACGCAGGAACAACACCGGAAGAGTTCCGGAAAAATATTTCCTGATAAATCTTTCATTATATGTGTGCAGATAAAAATAATGTAAAACCCAACCTGCTGAAAAGCCTGTTGGGGAACAAGTGCGCCCGTTGCAGAAGGGGGGCTATCTATACTACCCAAAATCCCTATGACCTGAAAAACTGTTTAAAGATGCCCGATGTTTGCCCGGTATGCGGTCAGCCGGTGGAAGTGGAAGTAGGGTTTTATTACGGTACCGGCTATGTGAGCTATGCACTGTCCATCGCCGTATGCGTGGCCAGTCTTATCGCCTGGTGGCTGTTCATTGGCTTCTCCATTTACGACAACCGGATTTTCTGGTGGCTTGGCGTAAACGCCCTGCTGCTGATAATACTGCAACCCCTGCTGATGCGATGGTCCCGCACCATCTGGATGGCATTTTTTGTATACTACGACGAAAACTGGCACCAGGGCCCTCCGCAGGGCACCGGCAGATCAAACGCTACATTTAAGAACGCAATATAATAGGCCAACAGGACAGGCAAGAAGTCGATAGGACGGAGATGGTAATTTACGGATCTATGGAGAGAACAAACGGAGCACTTATCCGTTATTATCTTTCTATAGGTCCGTTTTTCGTTAATAAGGCAACGCCCCTGATGTATGAAGATAAATAATTTGTTATCTTGTATTGTCATTTGGCCCCTTATTCCAGTTGTAGCCTTTACTAACATCAATGATTATACGATGATGTTTTTCAGACAGCCCGGAAAGTTTCTACTCATTTTTATTTTTCTATTGTCAGTGAAGCCCCGGCTGAACGCGCAGGATAGCACCATGCTGCAACTCCCGGCACAATGGACTTTACAGCAGTGTTTCGATTATGCGCTGAAAAACAATATCCAGTTAAACAGCCTGCGCCTGAGCAAAATGAGCAGTGACCAGGATCTGTTGCTGTCACGCGCCGCAAAGCTGCCTAACCTTACCGGCTCAGTTTCCCAGGATCTTAATGGTGGTAAATCTGTCACTGCCGCCGGCAATTCTTCTTACCGGGTAAATACCACCGGCAATTACGGTGTTAATTCAAGTGTTACGCTTTTCCAGGGAGGATACCTGAATAATGATATTAAGCAGAAGAACCTGCTCACACAGGTGGCAGGACTGAATATTGCGCAGCAGGTGAATGATATCACGGTGTTGATTACACAAGCCTATCTGAATATCCTGCTGGCAAAAGAAAACATTGTATATGTGCAGGACGTGGTAGCCACCTCCGAAGCCCAGGTAAAACAAGGACAACAACAATATGATGTGGGCAGCATCGCGCTGATAGGGCTGGTGCAGTTAAAGGCACAGTTATCGAACGACCGTTACCTGCTGGTGACCGCCGAAAACCAGCACCGGCAAAACAAGCTGGTGCTGAAACAACTGTTGCAGTTACCCAGCAGCTACAATTTTGAAATCCAGGAACCGGATACGCTGATCACCAACACCCGGTTGTATGCGTTGCAGGAAGTACAGGATTCCGCACTGGCGAACAGGCCGGAAGTAAAAAGCAGCGAGCTGGGTATCCAGGTGTCCAACCTGGACCTGGCAAAGGCGCGGGCGGGGTATTTGCCCACGCTTACAGCAGGAGGGGCATTGGGATCTTCTTATGTTAGCGGAGGAGCCAACAGCGCCTATTTCAAGCAAATGGATAATAATTTTTATCAGCAGATAGGGCTCACATTGTCTGTTCCCATCTTCACCCGGCGGGTCGTGAAAACCAATGTGGAGAAAGCAAAAATAGAAGTGGATCAGTCGAAGCTGGTTGTACAGGATACCAAAACAAATCTTACACAAACTATTGAACAATCCTATATCGATGTGCTCAATGCGCAATCGCAGTACGATGCTGCTGTGGAGCAGTTGAAATATTCACAGGAAGGTTACCGGATTGCCAGCGAACAACTGAAGGTGGGCGCTGCCAATATCGTGGTTTTTCTTCAGCAGAAGAATTTATATATACAGGCATTACAATCTTATATACAGGCGAAATACAATGCTGCTCTGAATATCAGGATATATGATTTTTACAGGGGCATACCGGTAAAACTATAAATGTAATTGAGGTATGAGAAAATATAAAGGTGTTATCATAACGGTGGTGATCATACTGCTGCTGGTGGCGATCTGGTTTTTCTTTATCAGGAAGAAAGAAGAACCGGTTAGGTTTGATACCGCCAAACCGGAATACGGGCACATTGCCACTACGGTAACCGCCACCGGCACCATTCAGCCGGTTGATACGGTAGCGGTGGGTACCCAGGTGTCCGGTACGCTCAAATACCTGTACGTGGACTTTAACACCCAGGTAAAAAAAGGACAACTGCTGGCGGAACTGGATAAAGATCTTTTCCAGGCACAGGTAGATCAGCTGCGGGCCAACGTGCAGGTAGCGCAAACCAACCTGGAATACCAGAAGAATAATTTTCAGCGGCAGGAACTGCTATATAAAACAGGCGCCATCAGCAAAGCCGACTATGACATTGCCGCCAACCAGATAGGACAGGCCAAAGCAAATCTTGCCAGTGTAAATGCCCAGTTGAATTCATCATTAAAGAACTTCTCCTTTACAGAAATTCATTCACCGATCGACGGCGTGGTACTTAACCGGAATGTAAGCGTAGGACAAACAGTAGCCGCCAGTTTCAACACGCCTACTTTGTTTGTAATTGCAAAGGATATCACCAAAATGCAGGTAGAAGCGAGTGTGGATGAAGCAGATATCGGCAATGTAAAAGATTCACTTCGTGTAACCTTTACCGTAGATGCCTACCTGGAAGATGTTTTTGCCGGGCGTGTGCAGGAAATCAGGCTGCAGCCCTCGGTTTCTTCCAATGTGGTTACCTACAATACCATTATCAATGCGCCGAATGATAACAGGAAGCTGAAACCAGGCATGACCGCCAACGTTACTATTTATACGGCAGAGAAAGACTCTGCCCTGCTGCTGCCTGTAAAGGCGCTTAAATTTATTCCCGACTCCGTACAGTTAAAGGATTATGTGATACAAAGTGCAGTGAGAAGAACCCGCAATACTGCGCAAACAAAGGATACCACGGGCGGTAAGTTCAAAAGCACCACCCGCATAGGTTCCTCCAATTATGTGTGGATTTTGCGCGGGGATACGCTGGTGCAAAAACATGTGAGAACAGGACTGAACGACAATACACATATTGAAGTACTCTCAGGGCTAAACGAAAATGATATTGTAGTGACAGGTATCACAGCCGGGGGAGCCGTAGCGGCAGCGGGTGGTACCAGTCCGTTTTTACCAAAAATGGGAGGGCGAAGACGATGAACAGCAACAAGATATTGGAACTACAGCAGATCAAGCGTGAATTTGTGATGGGAACCGAAACGGTACGCGCATTAAAGGGCGTGTCTTTTGATGTATTTGCCGGGGAGTTTGTCACCATCATGGGAAGCAGTGGTTCCGGAAAAACCACGCTGCTCAATATTCTCGGCTGCCTCGATAAACCTACTTCGGGCAGTTACCTGCTGGATGGCGTGAATGTGAGTGGCCTGTCGCGCAACGAACTGGCGCGGTTGCGGAATCATAAAATAGGATTTGTGTTCCAGGCATACAACCTGTTACCACGTACCTCTGCATTGGAAAATGTGGAGTTGCCGCTGTTTTACAACCCGGAGCTGTCTGTGCAGGAGCGGCGCGACCGGGCGCTGGGTGCGCTCCAGGCGGTGAAGCTGGCAGACCGGGAAGATCATACCCCCAGCCAGCTTTCCGGCGGGCAGCAGCAAAGGGTAGCCATTGCGAGGGCGTTGGTCAATCAGCCGGTGATGATCCTGGCCGATGAAGCCACCGGTAACCTGGATACCCGTACTTCTTACGAAATCATGGCCCTGATGCAGGACCTGAACCAGGAAGGCAAAACGATTGTATTCGTTACACACGAACCGGATATAGCGGCATTCAGCAGCAGAACGGTGATGCTGCGCGACGGAAAAGTGGTGAAAGACAGCAAGAACGAAAACGTACGCTCGGCAAAGGAAGCACTGGCAGCATTGCCTCCGGCCGAAGACTATTAACTAACCGAAAGCATGAGTGCAATCAATCTCATAATGATAGCGTTAAAGGCGTTGCAGCGTAATAAGCTGCGGGCATTCCTGACCATGCTGGGGATCATCATCGGTGTAGCCGCCGTTATTGCGATGGTGGCTATCGGGCAGGGTTCAAAGGAAAGTATCCAGACGCAACTGAGCAGTATGGGGTCTAATATGATCACCATTTTGCCCAGCAGTAACGTAGCCGGTGGGGTAAGAATAGGAGGAGAGAGCTTTCAGTCGCTTACCATTGCAGACGTTTTAGCCATACAAAAGAATGCGGAATATGTAAGCGCAGTGTCGCCGGTGGCGTCTACCAAAGGACAGGCCATTTACGGGGCGCTGAACTGGCCTACTTCCCTGCAGGGAGTGGCCCCTTCTTATTTTGATATCAGGAAGCTTACGGTGAGCGATGGCATCAGTTTTTCTGATGCCGACGTGGCTACCGCCGCAAAGGTGTGCGTATTGGGCCAAACCGTGATCAAGAACCTGTTTCCCAGTGGGGAAAGTCCCGTAGGAAAGGTGATCCGCCTGGGTTCCATCCCGTTACAGGTAATAGGTACGCTGGCGCCAAAAGGGCAAAGCTCTTTCGGGCAGGACCAGGATGATATCATCCTGACACCATACACTACCGTGCAAAAGCGTATCCTGGCTACCATTTATTTCCAGAGTATTTATGCTTCCGCGGTGAGTGAAGGCGCTTCTGATCAGGCTACCAATGAAATTATAGACATCCTCAGAACCACGCACCGGTTACGGCCTGCCGACGAAAATAATTTCCAGGTACGAACAATGGAAGAGCTGATAAAAACGCTGAGTTCCACCACCAGTTTGCTCACTATCCTGTTAACCGCTATTGCCGGTATTTCGCTGGTGATTGGTGGTATTGGTATCATGAACATTATGTATGTATCTGTTACAGAACGCACCCGGGAAATAGGGTTGCGTATGTCTATCGGCGCCAGGGGCATTGATATTTTACTGCAGTTCCTGGTGGAAGCCATTATTATTAGCGTAACGGGTGGTTTAATAGGGGTGGTGCTGGGGATTACATCTGCCAAAGTAATTACGCTCACGCTTGGCTGGCCTACGTTGGTATCGGAGTCTTCTATTATCCTTTCTTTTGTGGTATGTGCTTTTACGGGGGTGTTTTTTGGCTACTATCCGGCGCAGGCGGCGTCCCGGCTGGATCCTATTGAAGCCTTGCGTTACGAGTAATTATTTACGCGTTACAGTCGTACGGAACGGCAATGCCCTCTGCGATCCATTTTATAAAAGCGCTTTCTCTTTCAAATTGCAGCAGGTTAAGCTGGTGCCCGGTGATATCTTCCAGTGAAAAACCATCGGCATGGGTTTCGATGGCCTGCCGGGTGGCTAGTTCCTGTTCGGTGCTGTAGTGTCCAAGCAGTTTTTTGAGTTCAAACACCACGCTGTCGGAGGTGTCGTTGGCGTGGATAACCGCTACCACAAATTCGTATTCCCCAAATTGCTGCAGCGCTGCAATGGTCCTGGTATTTACCTTGTAACAGGTGCCTGGTTTCAGTTGCATAAGCGGGTATTTATTGGCAATATGAATATACGTAACAATATCTGTTTTTACCGGCAACAAAAAAGCCGGCAGGTTTCCCTGGCCGGCTTATTTTATGGCAGTGTAGATCTAGTCTTTTTTCTTGTCATGTATCTGCGATTTCTTCAGATACACCTTTTTGCCTTTTCCGTCTACAATGTATTTCCTGTCTTTTTTATCGATGTAAACGGTTTCTCCGTTGGGGCCTTCCTTGCCTTTAAAGGTTTTATCTGTAATGGTGGAGGCTCCTTTAACAGCTATAGAGGCTGTTTTGTTCCCTATTTTTTTGGCGGTACTATCAATTCCTTGTGCAAATGTGTGCTGGCCGGCCAGTGTTACCGCTACGCCTATGGCCGCAGCTATCAGCAGTTTTGGAGTTTTCATGTTTATTGTTTTTAATTTTAGTTTTAAAAAAAATGATTGCCTGACGCTGGTTATTATTCAACAATAATGCCACTTGATTTGTTTATTGAAATACAGTTTTTTACAGATGTACTTTTTACCGTATTGCTGGTACATACCGGGGATTTTCCCGGGACGGGGTCATTAAAATTTCGTATATTCATTTACGGTAAGCCCTCTGCCTGTGAAGTAATCGAAAGGTCTGTATCTATCTGTTCCTACACCTCACAGGGAGAATTAAAGTAACGCGTAGCTGTAACATAACCGGTAGTTGATTTCTCCTTATTAACTGATGCTAAAAAAAATGACTGTTATCCGTAACAGCAGGGGGATTATTTATGCATAAAAAAACACCTTCCGGACTGCCCGTAGTCCGGAAGGTGTTGCCCGTGTTGAATGCTTACAATTAATTGCCCCAGAAAGTATCTTCCTGACTGATATCTTCCGCATATATTTTCGCTGCCACAATTTTACCATCTTCTACCGTATATACGTCTACGTTATCGGTATGCAGTTCTGCTCCCGGCCGGGATGCTTTCCAGGTAAGTACTACAGACGCCTGGTTGCCGTTCACCGCAATGGTTTTGATGGCCGACAGGGACATCGTATTTTGTGATACTTCAAACATACCGCCTACCATCTGGAATACTTCCCCGCTGGACTTTTTGATACCGGAGAAGCGGTTGCTGCCCGGTTGTTCCCAGCTTACTTCGGGGTGTAGCAGTGCGCCTAATTTTTCAAGGTTTACCTGTTGTACGGCGTTTACAAAATCGGTTACTACCTGTAATGTTTGTTGTTCCATTTTTATACTTTTTAGTTGTTGATGAATTGATAATGCAAAGCTATTACCCGGCACCTCTTTATCGTTTACCTTTACACGACAATTACTTACCATTTGCCGACATGATGATTTTTGTAAACACCGTACGAAATACCTTTGCTATATGAAACAGCTGGTATTAAGTATTATCGCATATGCTGTGCAGCGGGATGTAGATGCAGCACAGCTCTGTAAGCTGGCCGGTATTGATCTGGCGGCACTGAAAAAAAGCCATACTGCGCCTGTTACTGCGCAGCAGTTGCAGGACCTGTGGCTGAATGCAGCCCGGCTAACCAACGATCCCCTGTTTGGGTTGCACTTCGGTGAATCCCTGCAACCTGCTGCGTTGGGGGTGGTGGGAGAAATTATCCGGAGCAGCGCTACCGTGGGGGAGGCATTAACGCATGCCGCGGCGCTAACACACCTGGTAACGGACCAGTGCCGGATGGAAGTAACCCGCTCCGCTAAAAGTTTCACGGTGCGGCTGCTGCCGGCGGTTGACTATGGCGCCGCGCCACCGTATGCTTTCCGCCAACTGATTGATCTTTTACTGATGATGGTGATTCACGAACTGGATGGCCTGCTGCTGGAGAAAATAGTGCCGCAGGCAGCCCGGCTGGCTTATACCGTTCCTGACCCGGCTGAATATGAGCGCGTTTTTCGTTGTAAGCCTTCAAAACGGGTGGGAGACTATGTATTGGTATTTGACAGCAGGTATTGGGACGAACCGCTGTTAACGGCCAATTATGAGCTTCAGAACCTGCTGCTGCAAAAGGTAAGCAGTTTACCTCAAACGGCGGGTCAGCAGAAAACCTTACAAAACAGGATCTACAACTACCTGCTGGCCAATTCATACCTCGGTGTGTCGTCGCTGAACGACATGGCGGCTAACTTCAATTTGAGTCCCCGGAGTTTACAACGTAAACTGAAAGAGGAAGGCGTAAAATATCAGGATATTGCAGATGCGGTGCGGCATTCACTGGCGGTGTATTATATTTCTTCCGGTAATTACCCCTTGAAAGATATTTCCTGGATGCTTGGTTATAATGAGTTAAGTGCTTTTACAAGGGCTTTTAAGCGGTGGACAGGCAGTTCGCCGGTACAGTATAATCAATCGTTGTAGTTCAGGAAGGTGTCTTTGTGCACGATTCCCCATTTCTTCACAAAAATATATTCTCCTTTCTCCAGGGCAGTGAGATAATCCTGCAGCCATTCTTCAAATGAACCGGCTACAATGGCCCGGTGACTGTCGTCGTGCCAGAACGTAATCACTTGTCCGCGTTTACCTTCTGGTGCAGGGTCCAGGTCAATACAAAGGTGATTACCAAAGCCATCGCCGGTAAAAGGGATCCATAAAGGATTCCACCAGTCGTTTTTTATGCCGGTATCCGGTGTGGAGAGTACAGGTTCGTCATGATAGTTGAAAGTTCCGGCATCCAGCAGGTCTTTCCAGTGATGCCACTGGGTGGTGATGTCTTCCACGCTCAGGAGTTGATCAGCGTCTACCAGCCCGGCCCTGGCTTTCTGTTGTCCGTTGTGAATAGCATAAAATGCTTTAAAGGAAGCCGGCATGGCCGTTCCTATTAGTTTTTCAAGAGATTCCACCGCCTCAAAAGTAACGCCGGGATGGAGGATGTTAAGCAACCTGGGGGCGTGCTGCTGCATCCAGTTCTCCCATCTGAGCCAATATTGCTGCATATGGTATGGGTTTTAACGACTATAAAGATGTGAAATTTAATCAATAAATTTATTCATTCCCACTGCATGTTTTTTATAAGCTAATTATCAATAATTTTGTAGCTCTTGAAAAGAGTACAACATCATTAAAAGTAAATAACTCCTTTATGGCACAGTTACCTAAATTTCTGATTGCAGACGATCCTGTAACAGATCCGGAAAATGAATATATTTTTCATACCGAGAAACCCCGCTTCTTTGCCAAACGGGTAGAAGAAGATGAAGAAACTGCCTACATCGATATCATTCACGAAATCGATAATGTAGAGGAATTCTACAGAAGCGCTCCGGAAAAGAAACAGGAACTGCTGGAACAGCTGGAAGACTGGTACTACTCTTACATGGAGTGGCTGGAAGATGACGGTGAGGAAGAAGAAGACGAAGAATAGTAACAAAGAAAAGGTATTGAAAAAAAGCGTCCGCATATTGCGGGCGCTTTTTTATGCCCGTCAGTTATCCTGCGCCTGCAGCTCTTTCCGGTAAGCAGAAGGATTTACGCCTTTATATTTTTTAAACATCCTGTTCAGGTGACTTTCATCTGTAAAGCCCAGTTCATCTGCAATTTCTCCCACCCGCATACTGCTGTACTGCAGCCTTGTTTCCACCAGCTTCAGTTTATATTGGGTGATATACTGCTGTAAGCTGTCACCATTGTTACGTTTGAAGTATTCGCTCAGATAAGTTGGCGAAATATTAAAGTGGGATGCAATCTGCTCTGCCCGCAGCTTTTCAGGGGTGTAAATATTTTCGTGGATGTAATGCAGTATATTCATGGAAGCATCCTGCCTGGCGGGATGTTTGGGTTGTTCGGGCATTTGCAGCAGGATATTCCGTGCAATCACCATGATCATGGTATTTACAATCTGCTGGGCCATTTCCCGGTGATAGGGCTGCTGGTTCACCAGTTCGCGGATCAGCGCTTCTACCAGTGATTTTACCAGCGGCTTATCGTTTTTATTTTTTAAGATACACCCCGGCATGTGGTTATGATTCTGGAAAATAAATTCCAGCTGCTGTATCCAGTCTTTATGCTGATTTTGCAGGTAGATGTTATTGAAGCGGATGAAGAAGAATTTGGTGGATTCCTGTACATCAAACGAGTGGCAGTCCTGCGGCATTACCAGGAACAGTTTTCCCGGGCTGTATGGCAGCTGGTTCTTATTCACACACTGCATCCCACTGCCTTCCACAATATACACCAGTTCAAAAAAGTTATGTTTATGCGGATCTATCGGGCATTCTGTACATTCGCGGTATTCTATCTCAAAAGGCTGATATAAGTTCTCTTGTAACATACCTGCAAAATTACAGAATGATCCTAAAAAAGTACAAATTATTTCCCGGGATCTGCCTGATCTTTGTGTCACAAAAAATCAAACAAATGGAAAACAACCCTATCGTATTTCTATTGCTCCGGCTGGCGGTAGCTGCCAGTATGTTTGGCCACGGCCTGGTAAGACTCCCTAAGCTGAATGGCTTCAGCGCCTGGATGGTAAAAAGCTTTGAAAAGTCCATGCTGCCCGACCTGCTGGTGGTACCTTTCAGCTATGCTTTACCCATTACTGAATTTGTAATCGGGCTGCTGCTCCTGCTGGGCTTATTTACCCGTGCTTCCCTTATTGGCGGCGGCGCAGTAATGATCATCCTGATATTTGGCACCGCCATGATAGAAAACTGGGAAGCATTGCCCTCCCAGCTGATCCATGCGGCCTTCTTCGCGGTACTGCTGGCCTTTATCCAATACAACACCATCGCTGTTGATCATCTTATAAAAAAATAATGGCTACTAGAAAAGAATTCCTGAAAACAGCCGGTCTCGCTGGACTGGCAGGCATGGTACTGCCGGGAACTGTACTGTCGCAAACAAATGCCACGCCGGCAGTTAAGTCCGGCCCCGGATGGGCCGATGGCTCCCGCCTGGTGGTATCGGTGTCCATGCAGTTTGAAGCCGGTGGTCAGCCCGACAGGCCCGAAAGTCCCTTCCCGCAGAATATGCTCAACGGCTATAAAGACCTTCCCGCCACCACCTGGTACGAGTACGGCTTCAAGGAAGGCATCCCCCGCATGCTGGATAACTGGGACAAACACGGTATTAAAGTAACCTCCCATATGGTAGGCAGCGCGGTGGAAAAACACCCGGCCCTGGCGAAAGAGATTGTACAACGCGGACATGAAGCCGCCGCACATGGCCGCGACTGGTCGTCGCAATACATGCTGCCCTACGAAGAAGAAAAACAATTTATCAGGGATGGCGTGGAAGCAGTAAGAAAGGCCACCGGCGTAACACCGGTAGGCTACAACGCCAACTGGCTGCGCCGCGGCGATAATACGCTCAACATCCTGCAGGAACTGGGCTTCCTGTATCATATCGATGACCTGAGCCGTGATGAGCCTTTTATCACCAAAGTGAATGGAGGCGACTTTGTAGTAGTGCCCTACACTTTACGCTGTAATGATATCCAGCTGGTAGCAGGCCAGTGGTTTTCTACCGATCAGTTCCTGCAACAGATAAAAATGGAATTTGACCAGTTGTACGAAGAATCTGCCCGCCGCAAACGCATGATGTCTATTAGTTTCCACGATAGAATAGGCGGTACCCCACAACTGGTAAAGGCCACCAGCGAGTTGTTTGCCTACATGAAAAAGCATGCCGGCGTGGCGTTTAAAAGGAAAGATGATATTGCAAAGATGGCACTGGCGGATAAGAATACGATCAGGGAGTAGTGGGGTGTGAAATTAAATAGAAAGGACAGGCATTACCCGCCTGTCTTTTTTATTTAATTTCACATAAAGCAACACCGGATGTCAGAAAAGAAAGCACGCCAGGAAGAACGGATCATATTTAACAACCTGCGGGAACAGTATCTCTACCAGGGTTTGCCGGTAGACAGCATCGACGCGAAAACCGCCTTTACCATTCATAACCTGAAGGACATTCATCTCGAGCTGCCTTATACCTCCATTGTATACCGTACTAATTTCTTTTCTTTTGTTTTTGTGAAAGATGCAATAGGCAAATACACCACCGATGAGCAAACTTTTAACACTTCTCCCGGAACTATTTATTTCACTAACCCGGGGCATTTTAAGTCTTTCGAATGGAAGGAGATCCGCGATGTACACCTGGTTACACTCAGCGAGTCTTTTCTCAAAGAAAATGTACATCCGAAGATCTTTGAGGAATTCCCTTTTCTCCTCGCAGAAACCGTTCCGCCCAGAACGTTGCAGCCGGAAGTGTTTGCGGAGTTTGAACAATTATATCTGCAGATAGAAAAGGAATATTTTTCCTCTTCTACCTACAGAACGCGGATGATAGGTAACCTGTTTGTGGTGCTGCTGCTGAAGATCAAAGAATACTTCTGGGAAGATTATAATCCTATCTATGAAGGTAACCGCAGCTCGCAGATTGTAAAACAGTTTAAAAGAACCCTGGAGCAGCATTACCGCGACCTGGTAAACGGAAAGGCGGATAAGGTATTCAGGGTACAGGATTATGCAGCTGCACAACACCTGCATCCCAATTACCTCAGCAATGTGATTAAAAGTAAAACAGGAAAACCCATAGGTACCTGGATTTCGGAGAAAACCATTACCGAGGCCCGTACGTTGTTACAGCATTCCCCGGCGTCTATCAAACAAATAGCTGGTCAGCTGGGCTTTACAGAGGCTACGCATTTCAGTAATTATTTTAAGAAGCAAACCGGTATTTCCCCCGTATTATACAGAAAGCAACATACATCTTAGATATTTGTAACTATTAGTGTAATTCTTATACTTTTTAGGGCGGCCGTTGGTTCATCTTTGTGTTATCAAAATAAAAACACAAAAACATGAGCACTTTAAAAGATAAGATCATCCTGGTTACCGGTTCTTCAAGAGGTATTGGCGCTACTATTGCCCGTCAGCTGGCGGCTGCTGGCGCGAAAGTAATTGTTAATTACGCCGGTGGTAAAGATGCCGCGCAACAGGTGGTGGAAGACATTAAACAACAAGGCGGCGACGCCATCGCCCTGCAGGCGGATGTAAGCAAAAGCGAAGAAGTGAAAGCCTTATTCGACGCCGCTATCGCGCATTATGGCCGTATTGATGTACTGGTGAACAACGCCGGCATCATGATCACCAAACTGATTAAGGATACTACCGATGAAGAGTTCACCCGTCAGTTTGATATCAATGTAAAAGGAACTTTCAATACCATGAGAGAAGCCGCTACCCGCCTGGCCGACAAAGGCAGTATCATTAACTTCTCCACTTCTGTAAACCGTATTATGCTGCCTGGCTATGGAACTTATGTAGCCACTAAAGCAGCAGTGGAACAACTCACCCGCGTATTCTCCAAAGAAGTAGGCGCCCGGGGTATCAATGTAAACTCCGTTTCTCCCGGCCCCACTAACACAGAACTATTTACCAATGGTAAATCAGAAGAATTGATTGCCCGCCTGGCTTCCCTTTCTGCCTTCAACCGCATTGGTGAGCCCAATGACATTGCACAGGTAGTGGTATTCCTCGCAGGTGACGACGCTAAATGGATCAGCGCACAGAACATCGGTGTAAATGGTGGCATGGCCTGATGATCAGGTATCCTTCTTTCAATATATCTCTCAAAAAATTATTAAATACAAGTATTATGAACAGCTTAAAAAATAAAGTAGCGCTGATCACAGGATCAGCCAGGGGATTAGGTAAAGCCATTGCAGAACGCTATGCTGCCCTGGGCGCGGATATAGTGGTTAACTATTCAAAAGATAAGTCGTCTGCCGATGAAGTAGTGAGTAACATTACTGCTATGGGCGCCCGTGTAACAGCCGTACAGGCAGATGTAAGTAAAGTAGCCGACCTGGAGAAATTATTTGCAGCGGCAAAAGAGGCATTTGGCAAGATAGATATAGTAGTGGCCAACGCAGGTATTGAAATGGTGGAAGTACCGGTAACAGATTTTACAGAAGAACAGTTTGACCGCGTATTTTCTATCAACACAAAAGGAACTTACTTTACCATGCAGCAGGCCGCAAAACATGTAGAGAACAACGGCCGCATTATTTATATCGCTTCCAGTACCACTTCTTTCCCGGTTCCCGGTATGGCTGTTTATGGTGGCAGCAAAACCACTCCAAGATACCTGGTAGATATTTTATCAAAAGAAATAGGACATAAAGGAATTACCGTAAATTCGATTATCCCTTTTGCAGTAGATCACTCCGGTATTTTTGTGGACCCGGCAGCTTATCCTGAACTGAGAAAACAATTACTGGATAGCTGCCCGATGGGAAGACTCGCAGAAGTGGAAGATGTAGCTAACCTGGCAGAGTTTTTCGCCAGCGATTTATCTTCTTTCGTTTCCGGTCAGCACCTGCTGGTGAACGGAGGCGCCACCAACTAAAAAATCTACCACTATGATAATTAAAGTACTCAATGCCGTTCTGATAATTTTTACTGTATTCATGGGCCTGAAACAAGGACTTGCTATGATTGGCCAGAAGCCGGAAATGATCACCATGTTCAGCCGGTGGCACTTTAGTAAAACAGCTATCATCATCAATGGAGTGGTAACAGTGTTGAGTGCTTTAATGATCCTGTTTCCCAGAACGTTTTTGTTGGGTAACTTCCTGATGGCAGCATCTATCCTGATGATCATCTGTTTTTCTTTGTATGGGCGTGATCTGAAAGGTGCTGCTATTGAAGTGCCTTTCTTTCTCCTGAATCTTGTTATCATTTATCTGCAACATCCGCTCGCAAAATGAAAGTATTGTTATTGGCAATTATCGGCTTCCTGCCGGTGATACTCTTTGCACAGCAAAACAATCGTACCATGAACACAGATAAACTCACTCACGCAACCGTGAAGCAGGCCATCAATGCCCTGCAAACAAACGACAGCAAAGCATGGTTTGCTTTATTTACCGATAAGGCAGAAATGTTTGATGATGGAAATAAAATGGATTTCAAATCTTTCTGGCAGAAGGCCGTTGGTCACGAACGTTTTACCAGTATTGATAAAGTAGAGAACAATGGACTGGACGTATATGGCCGGTTTCACAGCGATCAATGGGGCGATTTTAAAACCTATTTTAAGTTTCATATCGATAAAAACGGTAAGATTAACCGGTTGGATATCGGGCAGGCGAGTTATTAAACGGATAATAATACTTCAAAGAGCTTATCATACCGTTTAGCGCCAGGTATTTTCTTTAGAATAGTAATTTGCGTGCATAGGAAGGAATCATAATAATTGAATGAGGAGAGATCAATTTTGCGAAGCTTATGGTGTGGTACTTCTTTCACAATGGTCATGTGTGGTGTTATCCTGGGCGTTTTCCGTTTAAGCGCTTTAAACAGTGATTTATGAAGCTCAATTATTGGTTGGGGGTTACTGATCTGTAATACCAGTGAATCGGAAGTATATCCGTGCTGGAAAATGTCGTAACCATTCAACTGCACTTCAAAAGACGGCAAAGCAGCTACTGCTCTTCTAACCAGGTGAATGATCCGGGTATCATCCTCTTCTGATGTGAATTTTAGGAGGGAGATATGGGCTTTCAGATATTGTTCGTGTTTTGCCTCCGGGATGAAATCATACACCTTGTTCTCCATGATTTTGACATGATCCACTATGTTACGGGGTGGTGAAATAACAACAGCATAGGATACCATTGTGGTAGGAATGGTATCCAGCGGAAATAAGGTCAACTGGTCAGGATTATGGCGGCGTGGCATAACTTAATAACAAAGCAGGTGCGGGGTTGGTTTGGTGAAGAAGATAGCAGGCACAGCAGTATTGGTAGTGCATGGATAGTGCATGGATAGTGCATCAATAGTGCATGAGGAGTGCATGAGGAGTCCATGCGGACAGTATGGGAACAGTATGGTGACTGTATGGATAGTGCATAGATGATCCATGCCATACGCAGGTCCTAAGTATCGGAGATGTATCCGGGAAGTAATAGCCATATTATTCAGCTTTTTCTAATACCTGTCTCCTGAATTACGAACAAAACCAGCGACCGGCGGCCTTTTGAAGTTCGTTGTAATCCGGCCCGTTATCAGAAGCCCATGCGATAACCCCATCCGGGCGTACCAGTACAGCGCTCAGGCCCAATTGTTCCTGCGCCCCGCCAGCAACATACCTGATTTGGTCGCCGTATTCACTTGCCAGAGCTTTAAGTGAGGGATTCACAGCAAAGTCAAGCAGCATCCCTTTACCATCGCGCATGAGTTCACCAATCTTTGTACCGTCTTCCAGTTCAAAGTTGGGAATGCTGTGGCCTGCAAGAGGGTGGTGGCCATCCAGGTTGTAATGCGTGGCAATGCCCCACACTCTTCCTGCGATATAGGTAGCGCCATCGCGCGTATTGATGAGGTCGCGGATAATTGCATGCAGCGCATGCGCGCCGGGGTCTGGTTTCATGATGGCCACCTGTGCGCGTGACCAATCCAGCACCTGGACACCAATTGGGTGCCGTTCGGTATAATAACTGTCTAATAAGCCTTCCGGCGCTTTGTGTTGAATGGTTGCGGCCAGCTTCCAGCCCAGGTTCATGGCATCGCCCAGCCCCAGGTTGAGTCCCTGGCCACCTAATGGCGAGTGAATGTGCGCGGCGTCGCCGGCTAAAAGTACCCGTCCGTTGCGGTACGTGGTGGCCTGCCGTGCCCGGTCAGTCCAGGTGGTTGCAATATGAAGGGCGCTGATGGTCACGTTGGTGTTTGAGATGCGGCGTAGCACCTTCTGCACATGTTCCAGCGTGATTGGCTTCTTTGAATGATGAAATGCCCCGCCATCAAAATCCTGCATTAATAAGTAACCCGGCTGCGATTGCATGTACATGCCTCTTGGTGTTACATTCCGGCCCGGGTTGAGCTTTTCCGGGTCGGCAATGTCCACCTGCGTGGAGTAGCCGGTAAATTCCGGCTCCGTACCGGCGAATTCAAAACCGCCGGCCTTGCGAACAGCACTACGACTGCCATCGCAGCCTACGAGCCATTTACTTTGAAAAGATTGGTCGCCGGCCAGCACTGTTACTCCTTCGGCGGTTTGATGAAAGCCCGTAATGGCAAGTCCGCGTTTGATGCTTACTCCCAGGGATGCTGCGCGGCGGGCCAACACCGTTTCAAGCTCGGCTATTTCAGAAATCAGATTGGTATCAGTGGAACCTGGCAGGCGATATTTCCATTGTGAGATATCAATATTGCCATCAAGAAACGGAATGCCGGCGAAGTGCCCTCCCTGCCGGCGTGGCCCCTGTACAGCGTTTGAGTGGGGATTTTTAAGACGCTTATGTATCTCCAGTTCATCGAGCAAACCACGGCGGTAAAGCGCTTCAATAGTAGGCGCTGAAAGTCCCCGTATCCCGAATGGAAGTTGCTTCAATGGAGAGTGTGGATCTTCTTCTTTTTCCAGTATCAAAACTGAACATTTGGCTAAGGCCAGTTCACAGGCGAGGAAAAGTCCTACCGGGCCGGCCCCGGAAATGATTACATCGTAAATAGTATGATTTTGTGCAGATGTATTGCTTTCAGATGTTGCTTTCATTTAGTATGATTGAAGCACAAAATTCTGAAATGCTTTTGCACTAGGCTTGTACAAACGCGACAAAATCGTTGCTTACAGCCTGCTTCCCTTTCTTTGCTTTCCGCGCGAATGCCGCTGGTGTAGTGCCGCTGTAACGTTTGAATTCCCTGCTTAGGTGGGATTGATCTGTATAGCCCAGCTCATGAGCCAGGCCGGCGATATTGGAATCCGGATAATGCCATAACCGGTTGCGTACCTGCTCAAAGCGCATCAGGCCAGATACGTCTTTAACAGTATAGCCGGAGGATTGCTTGAAATTCCTTTCCAGCGTACGAACCGTTGCATGCGCCGCTGCCGCTACCTGGCTTACCGGCATAGTGCCGTTTGCAGCCGTCATAGCAGCTCCCGCTTTGAATAGCATGCTGTCAGTAGCAACCTGCGACCGTGCCTGCAGGAAGTACTGTTTTAACCGTGCCAGCGCTTCCTCTATTTTACCGGCTTCAATATACTTATTCAACGTGGATTGAAGTTGGGCAATAGGATGATCAAATGTGCGCATGCCGCCTTTCCCGGATGGCAGCCCGAGCAAGTCAAACACCGTCCAGGGAAAACACCTGACAGCAATAATCTCTAAACGGTTTTTCGAAAAAAAATGAACAGGCTGATTGAGCAGCCCCATCATAAACGGTGAGGGCAGTGACTCCTGGCCTTCCTTGTAAGAACTGCTAAACAGGTTCCCGAAATAAAAAATAATTTCAGCATAGCCATCAGGTACTACCTCAAAATCCGGTGGTAGTTCTCCGAAGTCTATTTTGTTGTGCCAAAAGCACTTAATGGTATCCCGTAATTCTTCAGGAGGTTCAAATTCCTGGTGCTGCATTTTGGAAGATAGCATATGTGTGGGAACTTAAATAAGATAGTGGTGGCGGCGAGTGGACTGTTACTATTTCCCAACAATTTTCTTTCGGTGTACAATTCCCCAATCTGTAAGATTACTGATTATCGTTTGTAGCGTATTGCCATGTTCTGTAAGTTCATATTGAACCGTTATGGGTTGTGTATCCAAAATGGTTCGTTTTACCAACTGGTTTATTTCTAATTCCTTTAATTCTTTACTCAACATTCTGTTGGAAATTCCGGTAATATCATTCAAAATGTCTGAAAACCGCCTTTGGCCGTAACAGCAAATAGATGAGATAATAGCAATCTTCCACTTCCCATTAAGCACGTCCATTGAATCCTGAACGGCTTTTATCCTTTTCTTTTGTTCCTGTTGGAACTCTTCTATTTTACACCCCATAATGTTACTTTGTTACACCTGTGTTACTGTTACTTTTCGGTACAAAGTTACTAAAAATAACTTTGATAGTCTAGCTTTGTCGCTCAATCATTTAAAAATGGAAATAATGAGTAGACTGAAAAACAAGGTTGCCGTGATTACAGGCGGCAATAGCGGTATAGGGTTTGGTATTGCGGAAGCATTTAAAAACGAAGGCGCAGTTGGTGCAATCGCCGGAAGGAATGAAACTACGTTAAACAATGCTGTTGAAACCCTGGGGGGTAATTTTATAGGTGTAAAAGGAGATGTAACCAATCTTGATGACCTGGAGAACCTGTATAGGACTACAGCTGATAAGTTTGGGAAGATAGACGCATTGGTAGTGAATGCAGGTGGCGTTGTGGACGGGATTCCCCTGATGACCATAACCGATGTAACGGAAGAAGGTTACGACCGCTACATGGAGCTGAATTTAAAAAGCGCCTATTTCACCGTGAAAAAATCGCTTCCTTATTTAAATGACGGCGCATCCATTATACTGATCGCGTCGAACGCCGCACACCGGGCTGCACCCGGAGCAACAATCTATGCCGCTGCAAAAGCAGCTGTTATTTCATTGGCCAGAGGCTTATCGCTCGATTTATTGTCGAGGAGAATAAGGGTGAATTCCATTTCACCTGGCTCAATTGATACGCCGGTTTTTGGAAAGATGGTACCACAGGAGTTCGTGGACCAGGTGAAGCAAGTCTGGATAAATCTTACGCCGCTTGGCAGGCAAGGGACGCCGGCTGAGATTGGGAAAACGGCTGTATTCTTAGCCTCCGACGATTCAACATTCATTGTGGGCGCCGATATCTTAGCGGATGGTGGTATGGCTAATGCCTTCTCAGTGAAATAAGCTTACTTGGTAACGGATTGCCTCAAAATAAAAAAGGAAAAGTGATTAATCACTTTTCCTTTTTTGTAGCCTCAACAGGGATCGAACCTGTATCTAAAGTTTAGGAAACTTCTATTCTATCCATTGAACTATGAGGCCAGCACTTTTTAACCCCAATTCTGGGATCGGGTGGCAAAAGTAAGGGTTTTAATTTAATATTTAAAGACTTTCTATATCTACTTTTCCACCGGCGGGGGCGTAAATACTGTCGATTTCCTTCTTGAATTTCTCCAGGATTACCTTCCGTTTTGCCTTGAGGGTAGGGGTGAGTTCTCCATTGTCTACCGTCCATTCATGTGGGAGGAGAATGTATTTTTTCACCTGCTCAATATGGCTGAAAAACTGGTTGTATTTGTCTACTGCCTGTTTGTACAGGTCCTGTACATCCGGGTTTTTCACCAATTCTTCGTTGGAGGTGGCGGTAATGCCGCGTTTCTGTGCCCAGTTGCGGAGGTTACTGAAGGAGGGAACAATCAGCGCAGCCGTGAATTTGCGGTCTTCTCCCACAATCATGATCTGTTCAATGTAAGGCGACTCCTTAAACTTGTTTTCGATGGGTTGCGGCGCCACGAATTTGCCGCCGGAGGTTTTAAAGAGTTCTTTTTTCCGGTCGGTTATTTTCAGGAATTTGTTATCGATCATTACGCCGATATCCCCGGTATGGAACCAACCATCTTTGATGGCATCGGCAGTGAGATCGGGGCGTTTGTAGTAGCCAATAGTTACATTGGGGCCTTTACAAAGGATTTCACCATCTTCCGCGAGTTTTACTTCTACTCCGTTGATAACAGGTCCTACGGTGCCAAACATGCGGTCTTCCTCATTGAAGCGGTTTACACTGATCACCGGAGACGTTTCCGTAAGGCCATATCCTTCCAGGATGGGAATGCCGCCGGCGGTGAATATCTTCAGTAAACGTACCTGGCAGGCGGCGGCGCCATTTACAATACACTGGATGTTGCCACCCAGGGCTGCACGCCATTTGCTGAATACCAGCTTATTGGCCAGTTTGAGCTGAAGGTTATACCAGGCGCCCTGGTCTTTATTGATTTCATACCGTTTGCCGATGTCTACAGCCCAAAAGAACAGGGCTCTTTTTATGCCTTTGAGTTCAAGACCGGTAGTCATGATCTTTTCGTACACTTTTTCCAGCAGGCGGGGAACGGTAGTAAAGATGGTGGGCTTCACCTCTTTCAGGTTATCGCCAATGGTTTCCATGCTCTCCGCGTAATAAACCGGTACGCCGGCGCGGAGATACAGGTAGGTCACCATTCTTTCAAATATATGATTCAGCGGCAGAAAGCTAAGGGCCTTTGCTTCTTTATTAACAGGGAGGTAGGGCTGGCAGGCCAGTACATTGCTTATCACATTGTGATGACTGAGCATTACGCCTTTTGGGGTACCGGTGGTACCGGAAGTATAGATGATGGTTACCAGTTCTTCCGGGGAAATGTTCTTCTTTATTTCATTGATCTGGTCAAAATCGGTAGTGTCGGCGAGCGCGGGGATTTCTGTCCAGTGGCGGGCGCCTTCTACTTTATTGAAGGTGAATATTTCACGGATGGAGGGGAATTTATCCCTCATGGCATTTACCTTTTCCAGCAGGTCTTTGTCGCTCACAAAAAGAATGCGCGCTTCCGCGTCATTCAGTACATAGGCGAGTTCTGTTTCGCTGATGGTGGGGTAAATGGGTGTGAGCACGGCGCCCAGCTGCTGACATGCCAGGTCGGTGATGATCCATTCCGGTCTGTTGGGTGAAATGATGGCTATTTTATCTTTCTCCTCATTTTTTTTAATTCCCGGTCTGATACCCAGTTTGAGCAGGCCGGAGCTGAATCTGAGGGTAAGGTCCGCTACTTCTTTTGTACTATACTTTTTCCATTGCCCGTTTTCTTTTCCGGCCAGCATATCCTCTTTAGGAAAGTTGGCTAATTGGTAAGAAATCACATCAAATAGTCGTTGCGGTTGGTCCATGCTGCTGTAATTTTGTTTTGGCTCAAATATCAGATACGCGTGTGTTCCTGTTCTTTTAGCTTTTCATATTCCCCTAACGCGTCACCGAAAGGATCTTTGTGGTATGCGTTGAAATACTGGAAAGCCAGTGCGATGCCCCATCCCAGTGCAGGCCATACGGGCCAGGGAGTGCCGCTTGTTTTATCACTGTCTGTCAGAAACCATACTGCCCATAGTCCCAGGTTAATCACGAGATAGATGATCAGGTGGGACTTAAATCCTGCCCTGGCTTTTGCGATGCGCCAAAGTCGGTTATCTCTTTCTTGATTTGTTTCCATGGAAGTCAGTTTTAGGTACTAGTGGTTGTACTAAATTTAAAATATTTTATTGGCTTCACGCAGAAAAAACGAAAAAAGAGGGCCTAACGGCTGGCCTTTATATCGAAAGAGATATTTACCTGTGAATTGATGAGTTTGTCCTGTAATGATTTATCTGCGCGGTAGCTGATGCCCCATTCGGTGCGATCGATGTTAAAATTAGCTATTGCGCTTATGCTGTTGTCTTTGAATATTACCCTGGCAGGGAAGGAAATGTTTTTGGTAACGGATTTAAGGGTCAGGTTCCCTTTGATAATATGGGTAGCATTCCTGAGGGTAAGTTCATCGCCATCGGTGGGATGAAAGGCAGTTACTTCAGTTATTTCAAATGTAGCGGTGGGATATTTTTTTACATCAAAAAACATCTCTCCCTTCAGTTCAGTTTCCAGCTTGCGTTTCATAGCGGAATCGCCTGCCAGGTCTATATCCTGGAGGGAACTCATATTGATGATGAACTGGCCTCCGGTAATGAGGCTGTCTTTTAGATACAATGCGCCACCGGCCAGTTTCAGGCTGCCGTAGTGTTTACCGGTAGGCTTTGTACCCACCCATCGTACCACGCTTACGGCGGTATCAGGAAGATAAGCATTGCCGGTACCGGCCTGCACGGTTTGTGCATCGGTGATCCGGGCCTTATCTGCTTTAGGCGCCTGCTCGCATGCCATGATGCCACAGGTAACAACGAGTATTATACATAAGATGCTCTTCATAAATACTTGTATGCTTTAAAACAAGCGCCCGTTTAAAAGGGCGCTTGTCAGGAAATTGCTCTATTCCGCCAGCTCCCGGTTGCCTACCCACACGAACCTTTTCACAATAAATTCCTGGTTGGTAAAGCTGGCATTACCTGCCGGATTACCGCCCGTAACATGGAAATCAGAAAATGCAGCGTGCTGGTTTACCCAGATAAACCCGGTAAGATTAAAAGATACCGGTGTGAAAACACTGTTCATTTCTTCTGCTATTTTTTCTTTGGCAGATGGATCTGTGGTATAAGCCCCGCAGGTAATGGCGCCGTATTTCGATGCCATCTGTTTAGCCAGTTGTATACTATGTGCGGTGTCCCTGGTTTTGATGATCAGGATCACCGGTCCGAAAAGTTCTTTCTCATAGATAGCAGTATCGGCGCTGGTTACTTCTAAAATAGTAGGAGCGCATACCCTTGCATTGGAGAATTCTTCATTCACTACCGGGGTGCCTTCCAGGATCACTTTTCCTCCGAGGTGGCGTGCTTCCTGTGCGCGGGTAAGGGTGCTGTCGTTTTGTATGGCACCCAATGTGCCTGCGCCCATCTTCGGATGGTTTACCAGGCCCACTACTGCTTCTTTGAACTTTTGCACCACGTCATTGAAAGGCACCTGGCCATTGGCGGTTTTGATACCTTGTTCGGGGATGAAAAAGTTTTGCGGCGCAGTACACATCTGCCCGGAATATAAGCTAACAGAAAAGGCAAGGTTCTGAATTACGGCATCGAGGTCGGTTACGCTGTCGAGGATCACCGAGTTAACGCCGGCTTTTTCTGTAAATACTGTTTTGCCCGGGAGTGATTCCACATAATTGCCGAAGGCGCTGCCGCCGGTATAATCAATCAGTTTCACGTCGGGGTGTCCGCACAGCTCTTTTGCAATGAGGTGATCGGAGCTGTCTGCCGCGAGCTGGCAAAGGTTCGGATCATAGCCGTTATCCTGTAATGATTGCTGGATGGCGCTCACGGCAATGGCTATAGGCAGCACCGCTTTCGGGTGCGGTTTCACAATCACGGGATTGCCGGTGATCAGGTCGGCATAAACGCCGGGAAGTGTGTTCCACACCGGGAATGTAGAGCAGCCAATTACTACACCCGGCCCCTTGGGTATTGGTTTAAAAGTTTTGTAGAGTTTGATACTGGTTTTACCCATTGGTTTTTCCCAGGTCAATGTGGGCGGGTATCGCTGCAGTTCGTGATAGCCGGTGGCTACTGCTTCGAGTGCGCGGTCGTTTGCATGCGGACCGGAGGCCTGGAAGCTCATCATAAAGCTCTGGCCGGTAGTGTGCATGGTGGCGTTGGCAATATCAAAAAAGTAGTCCTTTATCCTTTCCAGCGTTTCGGTGAGAATACCGGCTCTTTCGGCTACCGGTACTTTTGACCAGCTTTTGCCGGCTTCAGTGGCTTTCTTCAGCAGGTCGCCTATAGCAAAAACGGGGTAGGTAACGCCCAGCACTTCGCGGGTGTAAGGGGATACTTCTTCTCCGCTCCAGCCGGTTTCGCCGGTTTGCAGTAATTGTTTGAAAGGTTTCCCCAGTAATTGCTGATAGCTCTGTACGCCTTTGGCATGGGCTTCTTCACCGTAAGCTTTGGGATGCTCCGGGTATTGCGAATAGAAGGTTCGTTCGTGGTTCGCCTTTACAGCATTGTCGATAATGTTTTGGTGTTTGTTAACGAGCATATTCAGATTTTGAGATTTACAATTTACGGATTTAGTCATTCAGTTGCTACAGCAACTAATTGACTAAACCGGTAAATCAAAAAATATCTAAATACTAATACCCGGAATTGATCAGCGTAAACCTTCCATCGTTGTAATATTCATCAGGCTTCGGCTTTAATGGATTGCTGCGCTGAAATTTCAGGAAAGCATCATAGTCGGTTTTATGTAATCCTACCCACGCTTTGTAGCTGGCCTGGTTGGCTGACGGGCCAAACAGCCATTGGTTATACGATTCAAACATTCCTTCCCGTAGCAGGCTGCGCTGATAGTCGAAAAGGGCGTACGGATATTTCATACCGTAAAAGTTGTACCAGTCCAGTAAAAAGCGGGTACGTACCATAATTAACACATCAGGATCTATACCGCCTGTTACTACACTGATTTGTTTGCCCATACAGGCTTTATATGCTTCTACAAATGCGTTGCTGCCTTTTTTGCCCTTCTTATCCTCTGGTATGGCGCTTTCAAACAGCGAAGGGTCGTTGAATAATTTTTTATAAGATTCCAATACAATATTCCTGATTTCTGCCGTGCGGGTGGTGAAACTTTCCATATTCATGAAGGTTTCGCCGTAGAGTATGCACCACAGCGGATTATTGCTGAAGTCGTATGTTTTGGTGGCATTGTAATAGTTGCCGGGAAACCCGGGATCCTGCTCAATGCCTTTGATCCAGCTCCGGAGGGCGCCGTCATACATTTTGAAGTTCATCAGCAGTGTGCCGTTATCGTTGTACAATTCACCGCTATTCGGGAATTTTTTGATGGCGCGCTCAAACATGCGTTGTGCCGTTTTCCACTCTTCCCTTCCCACATAAATATTTCCTGCAATCTGGAATACCTGTACGTCTGCTTCTTTGCTGCCAAGTAGTGGCTCAATGATGCTTTTTGCTTTTACAAGGTCTCCTTTCAGGTAATAAGTAAAACCAAGTTGTTTCTTTAATTCAAAATTATCCGGTTCCAGTTGTAACGCCTGGTTCAGTACCAGTATGGCATTGGAATAATCTCCTCCACGAATAAAGCCTGTGGCTGTATTATACAGCTCTTTGGCATCCTGTGCAACTGCAACCTGTGAAAATAAAACTCCCGCAACAAAAAGTGCTTTCAATAAAGAAGACCGTATGTTCATCCCTGTCTGTCGTTTGCTGTAAAAGTAAGGAAAATGGGGTAATGTCCCACAGATCAATCTATGAGAAGGGAGATAGAAGGGATATGTTTATTATATTACTTTATTGCTTTATTTGTTGACGGGAGATTTGTTTGCAGAACAATAATGCAGAGGATGGCAATAATACCGGCCGCGCCCACCCAAACAGGCGAACGTAATGCCTGTTGTACATATGTATTAAATTGATCCTGCAGGATAAATACCAGCAAGGCGGGTATAAGACCGCATAATACCTGCATATAAAAAGTATTACCGAGGTTGCCTGTTTTCAGATATATCCACGACAGCATCAGGGAAAAGGAGGTGGTATATAGCAATGTGTAAGGAGACAGGCTGAAGGCAAAGCTGATAGCAGCCACATTTAAGAGGGCTTTTACCGGAGAATAGTTTTTAAGGAAACTATCCAGGATCACTCCTCTCATCAGGCTTTCCTGGATAAACGGATCAATGAGGAAATAAATAAAGCAATAGAATACCGGTTTTTCCCGGATCAGTAAAAAAACGGAATCCCATTCCTGCAATGCGCTCAGATGAATCCATTCCTGGACGCCAAATACAAATAAATAGAGGGAAAACATAAGGAAAGGACCTGTCAGCAATACGGCAACAGAAGGCGTTCTGAAGGGGAGTATATAATCCGGTTCCACTTTCTTTTTCCTGTTGTAGCTGTAAATCAGCATCACCAGTAGCAGGCTGCAATAGATGGGTATTGTGATCAGGCTGCTCAGCAACTTGTCGTTTATAATGCCCGGGTAGGCAAGCGTGGCGGCAATATAAAAAGTGATGAACACTACGAGGCTATAAACGGGTATCAGCCATGCGTGCCCCAGTGTGGGATAAAACTTTTTCTTTTCTGCGAGTAAGGGATCATCATCAAAGATAGAGTGGGTGTTGTCAGTTGTTTTCATGGGTTGGGTAAAAAGGGGATGATGAAATAAAAAGCTTCCCCGGCGGATAAATCACCGGGGAAGCGTATAGTATATTTAAATAATATGCGTAATCAGTCCATCGCGTAACTTAGGCTCAAACCAGGTGCTTTTCGGTGGCATTACATTTCCGCTGTCGGCAATATCAAACAATTGCTGAATGGTTACCGGGAAAAGGGCGAATGCTACTTTCATTTCGCCGCTGTCCACGCGTTTCACCAGTTCGTTCAATCCGCGGATACCGCCTACGAAGTCGATGCGTTTATCGGTGCGCTGGTCTTTGATGCCCAGCAGTTTGTCCAGTATGTTATTGGAAAGGATGGTTACATCCAGGATGCCGATGGGATCGGTCGTGTAGGTACCTTCTTTTGCAACCAGGCGGTACCACCTGCCATCGAGGTACATGCTGAATTCATGCAGCATGGAGGGCTGTTGCGGCAGGTGCCCGATTTCTTCCACGGTAAAATCGTAGTCCAGGCGGGAGAGGAGTGCTTCCTTACTCAGGCCGTTAAGATCTTTCACCACGCGGTTATAATCCAGGATGGCCAGCTGGCTGGCCGGGAAAATGGTGGTGAGGAAATAGTTAACGGGGTTATCCACCGAGGTGATCTTCCCTTCTTTTTCAAATGCAGCCTGTACGAGGCTGGCGGAAGCGGCGCGGTGATGGCCGTCGGCGATATAGGTGCAGGGCACCTTTTCGGCGAACAGGGTAGTGATGTCCTGGATGGCAGCGGGAGTATTGATCACCCATATGGTGTGCTGGATGCCATCTTCGGCGGTGAAATCATACACTGGTTTGTTGTGTTCCTGCCAGTGGTCAACCAGGGCGTTTACTTCCGGTACATCGTTGTAAGCGAGGAATACGTTGCCGGTTTGCGCTTTGGTGGTTTTAATATGATTAATGCGGTCCAGTTCTTTATCGGGCCGGGTAAACTCGTGTTTTTTGATGATGCCGTTGTTATAGTCTGATATGGCGGAAACGCATACCAGTCCGGTTTGTGCGCGGTCATTCATTACCAGTTTATAGATATAATAGGCCGCTTGTGGTTCCAGGAAAAGGGTACCTTCCTGAACCATGCGGTGCAGGTTTTCCGCTGCTTTATCATATACGGGCTGACTGTGGGTATCTGTTCCTTCGGGCAGATCTATTTCAGATTTTGAAACATGATAATATGAGTAGGGGTTACCGGATGCCGCTGCTTTGGCTTCTTCCGAGCTGAGTACGTCGTACGGCCTTGCAGCTACTTTTGCTGCCAGATCTTCTGTAGGCCTTAATCCGTTAAAGGGTCTGATAATAGCCATGATGTAGATATGTGTGAGTGGTAAATGTAATAATAAAAAAATTACGGATTACCGCTAACGAATTACGGAGTTGCAGTCAGGGGATCTGTCTGCAACTCCGTAATACAATAAGGATATTTTCTTATGCCTTTTTCAGGGAGAAGTATTTCATGGCTTCCACCATTACTTCAACGCTTTCATATGGCAATGCGTTATACATAGATACGCGGAATCCGCCGGAGAGACGGTGTCCTTTGATACCAACGATATCTTCTTTCTTGCAGAATTTCAGGAATTCTTCTTCCATTTCCGGTTTATCCATGATGAAGCAGGCATTCATTTTACTACGGTCTTCTTTCACTACAGTGCCGCGGAACAGCGGGTTGTGATCGATTTCATCGTAGAGGAGTGCTGCTTTTTTATCATTGATTTTTTCAATGGCCGGGATACCTCCCTGCTCTTTGAGCCAGCGGAGTGTGAGCATGGAAATGTACACAGCGAATACGGGAGGGGTGTTCAGCATAGAACCATTTTCTATGTGGTTCCTGTAATCCAGTATGGCTGGTATTTTGCGCGTTACCTTGCCCAGTATGCTTTTGCGTACAGCTACCATTGTAGCGCCTGCGGCGCCCATGTTTTTCTGTACACCGGCATAGATCAGCGAGTACTTGTTAAAGTCCATGCTGCGGCTCATGATGTCACTGCTCATATCTGCTACCAGGGGTACGTCGGTAACAGGTGTCATTTGCCACTGTGTACCATAGATGGTATTGTTAGTGGTAATGTGCAGATAACTTGCCTTTGGGGGGATGGTGAACTGTTTGGGAATGTGATTGTAGTTGCTTTCTTTGGAGCTCGCCACAACGTCGGCGAAGCCAAACAATTTTGCTTCTTTGATGGCCTTGTTGGACCATACTCCGGTATCCACATATGCGGCAGATTCGCTGCTTTCCAGCAGGTTCATTGGCACCTGCATAAACTGCGTGGTGGCTCCGCCATGTAAAAAGAGTACTTCAAAGTCGTCATCAAGCTGCATCAGTTCCCTCACCAGGTTGCGCGCCTCGTCCATCACCGCTATAAACGGTTGCGTTCTGTGGCCAATTTCCAGTATAGACATCCCTGACCCTTCAAAGTCAATCAGAGCTTTACTGGCCTTGTACAATACCTCGTTGGGTAATACAGAAGGACCTGCGTTAAAATTATGCACCTTCATGTTGCGATTCAGATTAAATTCATTTTTTGATCTTTCCACTTTGTTTTGGTTTTTCTAAGGAAACGGAAAAAAAACGGCACGGGTGTTTTAAAACCAGTAAGGCGCGTGGTGTAGGACAGGCTAAAAGATGGTACGGGCAAAGATAAAATTTCTTTTCTAATTATTAAGTATTAGCATAAATATTTTAACCGGCTCATTCCTCCCTCACCGGCAGCTTACCCTCCAGCCATTGACGCTGCAGCAGCTCCATCTCCTGTACCTCCTCCGGGGTAAGGACGGTGTGGTTCAGCTCCTGCAAAGAGGGCTGTCCCGCATTTACCCAGGCGGTGTACCAGGCTGCAGCCACGGCGGCTATTGCATTTTTCATCCTTCGTTCAACCATGTCGCCCATCGAAAGCGCGTATGCTTTCGTATAGTCTTCTGCGTAAGTACGGATTAATACCCCATTCCGGTTTTCATATCCGTAACGCCTGCCCGGCGGAAACTTTTCACTAAGCCGCTTTTCGTAAGCCAGTACTGTATCTGCGGCCATTCCGCTTACCCTGATAATGTCCCAGATATATTTACGGGGTTCGGATATATACACGGCTTTTCCTGCCCAGTAATCGAACGTTTTATCTGCCAGTAATTCCGGGATGCGGGATTCCCACAGGCCATGAATGCCCTGCTGGCCGGTAAACTGGCCGTTATGATTGGAGCAAACATGAAGGGGCACGTGTGCATCTGCAATGTAGTGTCCCAGTTCAGCGGAGAGCCGGAGAATGCGCTGCTGGTCCTTTTCCCGGAATGCGGCGGTGAGCATGGCCATCATCTTTTCAAGATGCCAGGGCAGGATACCGTTGCGGTTCAGGGAGTCGGCGGAATACTTAGTCACCGCATCGGCCCAGTTGCGGGGAATCTGCGCGTAGGGCGGCTTGTCGAACAGGTCGATATCAATGTAGTGCCGCGCGCCTTCCGCGGCTACCGCGTAGCGGCGCTTATCCGGATCAGTGGCATGCGCCGTGATGTATTCCAGTTGCGGCTTGTAGAGGATCATCATTTCCGGCGGCAGGCAAAATACAGCCAGCCGGTTAATCCGCTGATGCGCAAAAAATCCCCATGCACAAACATCTGTACAGGAAAATATGATTACAGTAAATAATACGGGAATCCGTAGCCAGGTGTGGGTTAACATGTCACTATATTTTTGGGAAGACGAATATAGCGAAAAAAAGTATGCTGATATTTTATCTCCAGGGATAATAAAATATCAGCATTGTTATACAGACAAATAATTTAAGCACGCTTCAACTACGGGGTATCTACGCTTCATCTACGACGCATCCCCGGATCAGATATGCGTAACGCCACCGCTTACGGCAAACTTCATGGCTTCGCCGGCAGAAACGTTGGTGAGTGGTTTAACCCGCTCTTTCGGCACCATAAACACCTTACCGGTAATGGCATAGGCGTGCGGTACATATACTGCCATATATCCCTCGAGGCCCAGGTTGCTGACATCTGTCTGCGTAATGAACCCCATCTCCCAAACATCCACTCCGTATATCTGCACCAGCACCGGATGGTCAAATTTTTTCTTCTCCCCTACAAACGCATCAAAAACATCTTTGATAGAAGTATAGATGTATTTGATAAAAGGCGTACGCTCCAGCAGGTGGTCGAACAAATCAAAGATCCGCCCGATAATAAAGGAGGAGCTGAGATAACCTACCACGATGATCAGCAGCAGTACCAGTGCAAATCCTACTCCTTTGTACTTCAGAAAACTGAAAGAGGCGCCTTCCGGAATCAGCTCTTTCGGAATAATATTATCAATAGTAATAAAGGCCCAGTACAAGGTAAGCGCAGTAATACCAATGGGCGCCAGAATGAGCAATCCCTGAAAGAAGTAACGCAGCAATCTTGATGCAAATACTTTTAATCTAAGCTTTGGCGACATGGTTTGTGATTAGGGCTGCAAATTAGACAATAAAGCTTAAAGGAGGAAGTAAGGGCGGTTAATTGAATGTTGCCACATTTAAAAAAATAATACTGGAAACTTTGGAAGTTTGGAAAGTTTCCATAGTTTTGTCCTGCATAACAACAGGGTTAATGCTGTAAATTTATGGAAGTACAGGAACGTATTATGGACACGGCTTTTGGCCTTTTTCGTCAGTTTGGTACCCGCTCTATTACGATGGATGACATCGCTGAAAGAATGGGGATCTCGAAGAAAACGCTTTACGCCCACTTCACCGACAAGGACGATATGGTTTGCCAAACCATCGGCCGGTTCATAAATATCGTTACCGAAGACTGTATTGAAGACCGGAAAAAATCGAAAGACGCCATTGATGAGTTATTCCTGGTGATGGACATGCTGGATCGCCGCCTGCGCAATATGAACCCTGTCATTCTCCTGGACCTGCAGAAATTTCACTCCAAAGCCTACCAGCTGTTCCTCGACTACCGGAACAACACCCTGGCCACCATGATCCGTGAAAATATGGAAAGAGGCATCAGTGAAAAAGTATACCGGCCCGACATCGACATTAAAATACTGACCCAATACAGGATATACGCTTGTATGATCTGTTTTCAACCGGAAGTGTTCCCTGGCGCCAATGATATGAACAAAGTGCAGAAAGTGTTGCTGGAGAATTTTTTATATGGGGTGGCTTCCGTAAAAGGATACCAGCTTATTGAAGAATATAAACAACTATCGCAAAATAAATAACACTATGCTATCAATCAAAAGGCTCACCAGTATGGCTTTTGGGGTGTGGCTGTTGTCGCTGGCCACCATCGCCGGCGCCCAGCAGCAGGTTTCGCCTGAACCCATCCGTTTGTCTGCCAAAGAAGCGGTAGACTACGCACTGGCTAATCAGAGCACCGTTAAAACCGCTAAACTGGACGAACTCATCCAGCTGGCCAAGAACAAGGAGGTTAGCGGTTTGGCACTGCCCAACATCGCTGGTACCGGCTCTTACCAGTACAACCCGATCACCCAGAAACAAATGTTTAACATGAGGAACTTTGGCCTGCCCAAAGATTCCTTTACCGCAGTTTCCTTCCAGCTGCCGCATAACCTGCTCGGTGAAGTGAAACTTACACAAACACTCTTCGACCCCAGTGTACTCGTAGCTTTACAGGCCCGTAAAACACTGGAAGATCTCGTATCGCAGGGCGTGGAAAAAGCGGAAATAGACGTGAAATCCACCGTGTACAAGGCCTATTACAATGTACTGTCGGCCAACAAGGCTTTGACCATCCTTTCCGAAAACATCAGTTCCCTGGAAAAGATCCTCAATGAAACCAAAGAGATCTATAAAAACGGCCTCGCGGAAAAACTGGATGTAGACCGCCTGGTGGTACAATACACCAACCTGCAAACAGAACAAACCAAACTCCGTAACCTGATTGAAATTGGTACCGCTTCGCTGAAATACCAGATGGGCATGCCACTGAAACAAGCCATAACGTTAACGGATACACTTTCTACAGAAAGGATTGCTGCAGATGTGCTGGACATGGATAAATTCGACTACTCACAGCGGATCGAATACCAGTTGCTGCAAACGCAAAAGAAAGCAAATGAATATGATCTGAAAAGATATAAGCTGAAAGGTTTACCCTCCCTGCAATTGTTCGGTTCTACCGGCGCCATCAGGGGAAGCGATAAATTTGATTACCTCCAGAACCAGATGTGGTACGGTTATGTAAACACAGGACTGAACCTCTCTGTTCCTATTTTCAGTGGGATGCAGCGTAAACGCCAGGTAGACCAGGCATGGCTGGCTGTAAAGAAAAGTGAAGTGGCTATTGAAAATGCAAAGCTGGGCATCGACCTGGAAAGAGAACAATCGTACTCCACTTTCCGCAACAACGTACTCACGCTGGAAGCACAGGAGAAAAACATGGAGCTGGCGCAGGACGTGTATAACACCACCCAGATCAAATACAGGGAGGGCGTAGGTTCCAGCCTGGAAATGACCACCGCTGAAAACGATCTGCTTACTGCACAGAATAATTATTTCACTGCATTGTTTAACGCTATTGTAGCCAAAGTAGATCTGCTGAAATCGTACGGCAAACTATAAGCTTCATTATTTCAATCACCATTCACTACTAACTATATGATCAAAAAATATTCTTTCCTGATCCCTTTTATTACCCTGGTGCTCGCAGCCTGCGGTGGTGGCGGAAATAAAGCTGAACAGCTGGAGAAGCTGAAACAGGAGAAAGTAAAATATAACGAAAACATCGACAAAAAAATAGCCGCGCTGGAAAAAGAAGTGGGTGTGAAAGATACCACGGCGCAGAAAATGAAAGATGTAACCGTAACCGCTATCACGGATACCATATTTGAACATTATATAGATGTGCAGGGAAGTGTGGACGCCCGTGAAAACGTAAACGTTTCCGCCCGTGTACCGGGAGTAATTACCAACATTTTTGTAAGAGAAGGACAGGCAGTAAAACAGGGACAAACACTGGCCCAGGTAGACGACCAGGTGCTGAGAGCCAACATGGCCGAACTCCGCACCCAGATGGATCTGGCTAACACCCTGTTTGAAAAACAGAAAAATCTGTGGTCACAGAAAATAGGTTCTGAGGTACAGTATCTCAATGCCAAAAACCAGAAAGAAAGCCTGGAAAGGAAGATGGCTACCCTGCAGGATCAACAATCGCAAACCCGCATCATTGCACCTATCAGCGGTACCGTAGATGCGGTAATTGCTAAAGTAGGCGACAATGCAGCACCTGGCGCACCTGCCTTCCGCGTGGTAAACGCCAACAACCTGAAAGTAACTGCCAACGTAGCAGAAGCTTACGCCGGTTTGCTGAAATCAGGCGACGCAGTGATCTTGTCTTTCCCGGATATTAACCGTGAAATACGCAGTACTATTGGTTTTGCTTCCAGGACCATTGATCCGCTGAGCCGCACCATCAAAATTGAAGTGCCGCTGAAACCGGATGCAGGCCTGCGTCCTAACATGATTGCCCGCATCAGGATCGTAGATTATACCGCTAAAAACGCGGTAGTGATCCCGGTAAGCGTGATCCAGTACACCTCCGGAAAACCCTATGTAATGGTAGCGCAGAATGCCAATGGTAAAATGGTGGCACAACGCAAAACAATAGATATGGGCCGCACATACAACGATAAGGCTGAAATAAAGAGTGGTTTGACAACAGGTGATAAAATTATCACCACCGGTTTTCAGGGGTTGAACGATAACGACCTGATTAAATTATAAAGCTGATTCAAACAGCTAAAACCAAGTGTATGCAAGACAATCTCCATAAAGAATTTAAGCCTACCAGCTGGTCCATTGATAATAAAGTGAGCGTATACGTAGCCACCATTATCATTGCATTGGCAGGTATACTTTCCTATATTAACCTGCCGAAGGAACAGTTCCCGGAGGTAGTGTTCCCGCAGTTCTATATCAATACCATTAACGCCGGTACTTCCCCGGAAGATATGGAAACAACGGTAACCAAACCGATAGAAAAACAATTAAACGGCATCTCCGGTGTAAAGAAGATCAAGAGTACTTCCATGCAGGATTTCTCTGCGATCACCATCGAGTTCAATGCCAATGAAGATATTGAAGCTGCCCGTCAGCAGGTGCGTGAAAAAGTAGATGATGCGAAGAAAGATCTGCCGAAGGACCTGACCCAGGAACCGCAGATTGTGAAGATAGATGTGTCGCAGATTCCTATCATGAACGTAAACCTTTCCGGCGACTTCGATCTGCAAACACTGAAAAAGTATGCAGATGACATGAAAGACCGGATTGAAGCGCTGAATGAAATTACCCGTGTAGACCTCGTAGGGGAACTGGAACGCGAAATCCAGATCAACGTGGACAAATACAAAATGGACGCGGCGCAGATCAGCTTCGAAGATATCATCGGCGCCATCCAGGGAGAAAACATCACCATCTCCGGTGGTCTTGTTGCGATGGATGGTCAGAAACGTACCCTGAGTGTAAAGGGAGAATATAAAGACCCTGCAAGAATAGGTAACATCATTGTACGCGGCCAGTCCGGCGCAACGGTATACCTGAAAGATATTGCCAACGTGGTAGATGGTTTCCTGGAACAGGAAAGCTATGCACGCCTCGGCGGTAAAAATGTAATCACCCTCAACGTTATTAAACAGAGTGGTAAAAACCTGATCGACGCATCCGATAAGATCCAGGCGATTACAAAAGACATGAAGGAAAATTACTTCCCTAAAAACCTGGAAGTAACCATCACGGCAGATCAATCTAAATCTACCCGTGTAACCCTGCATGACCTGATCAATACCATCATTATCGGCTTCCTGCTGGTAACAGTGATCCTCATGTTTTTCATGGGAGCGGTGAACGCGATCTTCGTGGCGTTATCCGTACCAATTTCCATGTTCATTGCATTTTTACTGATGCCGATGTACGGGTTTACGTTAAACATGATGGTGCTGTTCTCCTTCCTGCTGGCATTGGGTATTGTGGTGGATGATGCCATTGTGGTGATAGAAAACGTACACCGTATTTATAACCAGCGAAAGGACCTGGGCATTGTGAAGGCCGCTAAGATAGCTGCGGGAGAAGTGTTCCTGCCGGTATTTTCCGGTACCCTTACAGTGCTGGCGCCGTTTGTGCCACTGCTGTTCTGGCCTGGTGTGATCGGTAAGTTCATGTTCTACCTGCCGGTTACGCTGATCACTACATTGGGTGCGTCCCTGGTGGTGGCCTATATCATTAACCCGGTGTTTGCAGTGGATTTCATGGACAGGCATGAAGGGGAGAATCATCCCAAGCCTAAGTTTGATAAGAAATTCACGATCCTCTCCGCCGTGTTTGCCTTCCTGGCCCTGGTGGGTTATGCCAATGGCAGCATGGGTGTGGGCAACTTTGTAGTATTCCTTTACCTGGTGATTGTACTGGAACGTTTCTGGTTAGGTGGCGTGGCACGCCGTTTCCAGCACGGATTCTGGCCCAAAGTGCAGGATCGTTACAAACGCATATTGCAGTGGTGTTTGCTGGGATGGCGCCCGGTATGGATTGTGGTGGCCACGTTTGGATTACTGATCTTCAGTATTATGCTGACGGCTATACGAAATCCGAAAGTGGTGTTCTTCCCGCAGGCAGATCCCAACTTCATCTATACTTATATAGAGTTACCCAATGGTACTGATCAGAAGTATACCGATTCTATCACCAACCTGGTAGAAAAGCGTATCACTAAGGTAGTGGGTGAAAAGAACCCGATAGTGGAATCTATTATTTCCAATGTGGCCAAAGGCGCCGGCGATCCTTCACAGATGGATCTCAGCGTGCAGCCGCAGAAAGGTAAAGTAACGGTAGCCTTCGTGGAATTTGGTGCGAGAGATGGGCAGTCGACCGTACAATATCTTGATAAAATCCGTAACGCGGTAAAAGGTATCCCGGGAACCAATATCACGGTAGAGCAGGAGCAGGGTGGTCCGCCAACCGGTAAGCCTATCAATATTGAAATCAGCGGCGATAATTTTGATGAGCTGACCAGTTCTTCGTTCAGACTTAAACGTTATCTCGATTCCCTGCAGATTGCGGGTGTGGAGGAACTGAAGAGCGATTTTGAAGATAATAAACCGGAGATCGTAGTGAATATTGACCGTGAGCGGGCGAATGCAGAAGGTATTTCCACCCGTCAGATTGGTGGCGCCCTCCGTACAGCGCTGTTTGGATTTGAGGCTTCCAAGATCCGTGATGCGAAGGATGAGTATAAGATTATGGTAAGATTAAATGAGGATCAGCGGAATAATATCAATAACCTGATGAACCTCAACCTGGTATACCGCGACATGAATATGGGCGGGGCAATACGCCAGGTGCCATTGTCGGCGGTAGCGGATATTCATTATTCCAATACTTATGCGGGTATTAAGCGTATCGACCAGAAACGCGTAATTACCCTGTATTCCAACATCTTAACCGGTGCAAATGCGAATGAAGTGGTGCAGCATATTGAAACATCCCTGAAGGACTTTACCCATCCGAATTCTGTGACTATTAAGATGACCGGTGAACAGGAAGACCAGCAGGAAACCATGAACTTCCTGATGATGGCGATGCTGGGTGCATTTGGGCTGATCCTGATGATTATGGTGACCCAGTTTAACTCCATCGGCCGCCCGATGATCATCTTTATGGAGATCCTGTTCAGTATTATAGGTGTGTTCCTGGGCTTCTCCATCTTTAAAATGGATATTTCCATTGTAATGACGGGCGTGGGTATTATGGCCCTGGCGGGTATTGTGGTACGTAATGGTATCGTACTGGTAGAGTTCACGGATTTATTAATCCAGCAGAAGATGCCGGTATATGAAGCGGTGGTGGAAGCGGGTCGTACCCGTATGACGCCGGTAATATTAACGGCTATTGCTGCTATTTTGGGTCTTATCCCGCTGGCAGTGGGCTTTAACATCGACTTTGCCGCGTTGTTCAGTGAGTTTAAGCCGCATATCTTCTTTGGTGGGGATAACGTGGCGTTCTGGGGCCCGCTGGCCTGGACAATGGTGTACGGGTTGATTTTTGCGACCTTCCTGACCCTGGTACTGGTGCCGGTGATGTACGCGATGAACAAGCGTTCCATTGACGTGCTGGATAGGTTTAATATGCCACGGTGGCTGAAGTACGTGCCTTTCCTGGTGCTGATCATCAAGGCGGTGTTCATGAAACGGGATGAGGTGAGGAAAATGCACGATCCGAAGTACCTGTCGCCAAAACCATATGATTTCTTCCCGGAGCCGGAGGTTGCTGAAGAGGAGCCGGTATTGGGGAAGAAGAAAGTGGATGGTATCTCCGTTAATTAAGTTTTTTTTCAATACAGTGTAACAGTTGTAGGTTAACAGTCTCCGTCCCGATTCTTCGGGACGGATTTTTTTCGTATATTACGGCCGGAAAGACTTTTTTTCTTTCATTAACAAATTTTAACATTTGGAATGAGTGGCATTTGGAAAGCCTTTATTACTTTTGACCCTTCAGACAGTTGTTGACACGTTACTAGCCATATACAGCCTTAGCCTTATATGCCATATGATAAAATAAGAGATAATTTATAATAAGAGACGCCTGTTTTGAACAGTTAGGGCATTTAGCCTGTAATAATCAGTAAGTAGAGAAATAAGATAATCAGCACAGCTTTCTTGACAATAGCAGCACCGCCATTAAAAGAATACTAAGGCGAAAGATTGGAAGACCATGGAGTATGTAGCATCATTAGCGTTTGCTAAGGAGAAGGACCAACAGGATCCCTTAAACAAATTCAGAGACCAGTTTTATTTTCCACAACGTAACGGAAAGGATGCTATTTATTTATGTGGCAACTCGCTCGGATTGCAGTCGAAAAATGTGAAATCGGCGATAGAACAGGAGTTGGCGGATTGGCAACAATGTGCGGTAGAGGGGTATTGGGAGGCTAAGAATCCATGGTTATATTATCAGCAGTATTGCAGTAAGCCTTTAACGGCGATTTTGGGTGCGAGTCAGCAGGAGCTGACGGTGATGAATACGCTGACGGTGAATCTGCATTTGATGATGCTTAGTTTTTACCGGCCAAACAAACAGCGGTTTAAAGTGTTAATGGAAGCAGGAGCTTTTCCGAGCGATCAGTACGCAGTTGAAACCCAGGTAAAGTTCCACGGCTACGATCCGGAAAGTGCCATCATAGAAGTTTCCCCGCGACCCGGAGAACATTTGATAAGATTGGAAGATATTTTAGAGATTATTAACACAGAAAGTGATAGCTTAGCATTGGTTTTGTTTGGAGGTATAAACTATTATACCGGACAGTTTTTTGATATACCCGCTATAACAGCAGCTGCGCATAAGGCCGGCGCTTACGCAGGTTTCGACCTGGCACACGTAGCAGGAAATATACCGGTAGAATTGCACAATTGGGAAGTAGATTTTGCCGTTTGGTGCTCATATAAGTACCTGAATGGTGGTCCCGGCGCAGTAGGAGGCGCATTTGTGCATGAGAAACACGCCAGCAACCGTAATTTTCTTAGACTGGGTGGCTGGTGGGGCAATGAAGAGAGTGCACGTTTTAAAATGGGAAAAGGGTTTGTGCCTAAAAAAGAAGCTGAAGGATGGCAACAGAGCACCGCTCAGGTGTTTAACATGGTTAGCCTGAAAGCATCCCTGGAATTATTTGAAGCAGCCGGTATCGGCGCTTTACGTATCAAAAGTGAAGGAATGACCAATTATCTTGAATTTCTTTTGCAACAGTTAAAAGGCATAAATTTCCAGATTATAACACCGAAAAATTGTAATGAACGCGGCGCTCAGTTATCTTTGTTGTTCCTAGACAAAGGTAAAGAGATACATCAACGGATGACCGATGCCGGTATAATCGTTGACTGGAGAGAGCCCGGAGTTATCAGGGTATCACCGGCACCCTTATATAACTCCTATCAGGACGTATTTCATTTTTATGAAATCATAGCTAATATTGCTTCAAACGCTTAATTAAGTAAGATGACTTTTGAGAGAAACGAACGCCCCCGCAGGCCTTATTCTTCTGATACCAACAAAGAGAATGATCCCAATAAGGAGAAAGGCGATGACAAACCCAATTTAAATAACGAGCGGGAAGGCGGCAAACCCGACTACAACAGTGGTGGCTCAGAAGGGCGCACTGGTTACAATCGAGAAGGCGGATATCGTCCGCGCACAGACTACAATCGTGATGGCGGCACAGGTGGCGGCTACAACCGTGAAGGCGGAAGTGGTGGTTACAACCGTGATGGCGGCAGTGGTGGTGGCTACAACCGAGATGGTGGTGGCAGTAATTACAACCGAGATGGCGCAGGTGGCGGCTACAACGGTGGTGGTGGATACGATCGCGGCGGAAGCGGCGGTGGTGGCTACAACCGCGGTGGTGGTGGTTACGGCGGCGGCAGTGGCGGCGGTGGATACGATCGCGGCGGCGGTGGCGGAGGCTACAACCGTGGTGGTGGTGGCTACGGCGGCGGCAGTGGCGGTGGTGGATACGATCGCGGCGGAAGCGGCGGTGGTGGATACGACCGTGGCGGTGGCGGCGGTGGTTATAATCGCGGCGGTGGCGGCGGTGGATACGATCGCGGCGGAAGCGGCGGTGGTGGATACGACCGTGGCGGCGGCGGTGGTGGTTACAATCGCGGCGGTGGCGGCGGTGGTTACGATCGTGGCGGTGGCGGCGGTGGTTACAATCGCGGCGGTGGCGGCGGTGGTTACGATCGCGGCGGCGGTGGCGGTGGATACAATCGCGGCGGTGGCGGCGGCGGTGGATACCGTGGCGGCGGCGCTCCAAGACAAGGTGGAAGACCTCAGCGCTTTGAGCCAAAACCAGATAACAAAATATACTTTATCGCACTGCTGCCAACTGCAGAAGTAGGTAAAGAAATTATAAAGATCAAACAGGAATTTGCAGAACAATACGGTCCTATGTACGCACTGAAAGTGCTGCCACATATTACCCTGCAGGTACCTTTCACTGCTGATCCGGCATTGGAAAAAGCTTTCTGTGATGAACTGACGGAATTTGCCAAAACACAGGCGCCTTTCGAAGTTTCCCTGAAAGGCTTCGGTACTTTCCCGAATAAACAGAACCGTGTACTGTTCATCAACGTGGAAAAAAGTGAAACCATGTCTGCTATGCACCGTCAGCTGATCAACTTCCTGCGTAAGGAATTTGGCTTCAGCACCATGCTGGCACGTACAGGATTTACCCCACACGTTACCGTGGCATTTAAAGACCTGGAAGATGATCAGTTCAACAAAGCATGGCCTGAATATGAGAACAAGGAATACGAGGCTACTTTTAAAGTAAACAACCTCTACTTCCTCCGTCACAACGGTAAATCATGGGAAGTGCTGCAGAAATGCAAATTAGGTGGCGCCTGATAAATGCCCATCTTTAAAATAATAAAAGGCCCCTGCACTTGCAGGGGCCTTTTCATTTTAAACACAGACAGTATAACAGTGTAGGATATACGAAGTTTACATCATTACTGCTTTACTACCTTACCGGAACCCTTTACCTCCGCTACCACTTTCGCTTCACCGGTATAAACAATATTTCCGCTGCCATAGATCCTGGCGTCCAGGTTTTTCCTTACATACACGCCATGCCCGCCGGAACCACGGATAGTAATACTGGCATTTTGCACTTCCAGGTTCATTGCGGCAATGTTGCCGCTGCCATTGATATCACTGCTCAGCGAGCCGGCAAATCCACGCATGTTAATGTTGCCCGAACCGTTGATAGTAGTGTTAAGAGTGGCAGCATCCAGTATAAGCGCCGCATCGGCACTGCCGTTTAGTTCATACTTAAATAAGGAAGTATGTATGGTATCCTGATTATCTAAGGATCCCGAACCATCAAATTTTACCCGTTGAAAAAGAGGATTGTGAACATATACTTTCATGGGCTGATGATGCCGGATATTGACCCCGTTTTTTACCCGGACGAATAAAGTGTTGCTGCGCATGCCTGTTTCTATCACGCCTATAATATTGTCTTCCGCTTTTATTTCCACCTTCGCGTTGTTTTCCTGCAACAGGTGTACCTCAAATGGTCCTGATATGTCCACATCCGTAAAAGGGTCTGTGGTGCGGGTTTCCGTCACCACATTACCGGAGCCCGAAATGTTTTCTTTGGTACAGCCGGATAAAATAATGCTAAAGATGGCAATCATCAGCAGCAGCCATCCAATACTCAAACTTGTATACGTTATAATAAACTGCTTTTTCATAAACATCATTTTAAAAAAGAGGTGCTTAAAGAAATGACGTTTAGAGAAACACTTACCCCTATGGGGTGAAAAAAGATAGTTTTTGGGAGAAGACAGGAAGGCTATAAATGAAAGAAGCCGGCCGTACAGACGTACGGAACCGGCTTTTTGATTAACCCCTATGAAAACAAACTATTGCTCTTGTTTAATGTGCTAATTTAATTTCTCCTAAATCAGTGGATTTTCCATCCTCCACTTTAACATCTGTAACAGTTGCAGGCTTATACGGCGCTTTCGCTCCTACTATAACGGTATACGCACCGGCCTTCGCTGCCTGAAAACTAAACGCGCCATCAGTAACAGGCGATTTTAATGTATCTGTTCCCTGAATGGCCCAGGCTTCAGTAGCCCCATCTGCCGGTGTTACTTTACCTGCTATGGATCCACCATCAACGCCCTTAAATGCGAAGGCTCCAATCGCCACAGCTGCAAGTGCTAACATGCTTACTTTTATCTTCTTCATAGCTTACAATTTTAAACGGTTTAACAATAAAGGTTACATGGTAAGTAAAGGTGTTAGCATTTTTTTTATTACTGTTTTAAGATGTAAAAGAACTTGTTGTTATAGCCCGATTTTGCAATTACGATGCCATACTGTTTTGGAGCCTTGCCATTTAACATATTTTTTGGAAGACATTAACAAAAACAATGGAACATATATTTAAAAAGAAAGGCCGCCACATACGCTGTGGCGGCCTTTCTATGACGTTTGTATCTGTAATACTTATCTTCTGTTTAACTTGCTCATGAGGCGCAGTATTTCCAGGTATAACCATACCAGTGTCACCATCAGACCAAAGGAGGCATACCACTCAAAATATTTAGGGGCGCCCTGTAAAGCTCCCTGTTCTATCATATCGAAATCCATGATCAGGTTCAGGGCCGCAATAGCTACCACCACCAGGGAAAATATGATTCCAAAGGTACCACTGCTGTGAATCAGCGGCATCTCAATATTAAACATGCGCAATACAATGGCGATCAGGTAAAAGATACCGATACCCAGGGTGGCAGTCATCACAATTGATTTAAAACGCTCCGTTGCCCGGATCACCCCTGTGCGATAGAGGATCAGCATGGCAATGAAAGTACCAAAGGTTAAACCTACGGATTGCATTACGATGCCAGGCCATTTGGTTTCAAACATGGCGGAAATAGCACCCAGGAATAAACCTTCTGCTATCGCGTATGCGGGGGCCAGGTAAGCCGACCATTCTTTTTTGAAAATAATCACCAATGCCAGTATAAATCCACCGATGGCGCCACCAAATGCCAATGGCATTACGCTGCCGCTATTTCTGTAAAATTCTCCCCAGGAAAAAACTGCAGCCGCCATTAACAGCAGGAGCATAAAAGACATTTTGTTAACGGTTCCACGGATGGTCATGGTCTCCCCTGCGATGTGAGGCGCTTTATCAAATACACTTTGCTTCAGTACAGGGTTGTTCGATTGAAAGAGTGCCATAAAGTATAGTTTAAATTTATGGGTTAAAAATACGATTTGATTTGATATCAGGGGCAGTTATACCACTGAAAAAGGGCAAAATTAGCATTTCTATAACCATAACTTCCCGTTATCAGCCATAACTATAAGTAATGGGAATGCTTTATTCCGGTAAGAATAGTCTACTAAAGTTGTGTACTTTTGTAATCGGATCGGGAATAATATTGCAGGGCTGTGGGTTCCTACCTCCCGATTACCTAAATTTACATCTTTAAAAAGAATATCTTAAAAAGAATAAATAGATGCCTAATACTTCGATTCAACAGCTGGAGGATGTAGTGATAAAATTTGCAGGCGACAGTGGAGACGGGATGCAGTTAACAGGTACCCAGTTTTCAAACAATACCGCATTATTCGGTAATGACCTGAGCACATTCCCGGATTTTCCGGCGGAGATCCGTGCCCCGATAGGTACATTACCCGGCGTGAGCGGTTTCCAGCTACACTTTTCTTCTAACAGAATATTCACCCCGGGCGACGCCTGCGATGTGCTGGTAGTGATGAACGCTGCAGCATTGAAGGCTAACCTGAAAGGACTTAAAAAAGGCGGCATTATCCTCGCCAATACCGATGGGTTTGACGCTAAAAACCTTCGCCTCGCCAATTACCCGGAAGGCGTAAATCCGCTGGAAGATGGTTCCCTGGCGCCGTACCAGCTGCATACAATGGATGTAACCAAAATGACGCGCGAAGCGCTGAAGGATACTACCCTGGGTATGAAAGAGAAAGACCGTGCAAAAAACATGTTTGTGCTGGGATTCCTCTACTGGCTGTACGACCGTAACATGGAAAATACAGAAGTGTTCCTGAAAGAGAAATTCGGCAAAAAACCGGATATCCTGGACAGTAACCTGAAAGTACTGCATGCCGGCTACAACTTTGCTGATACTGTAGAAGCCTTTACCACCCGCTATCGCGTGGAAAAGGCACGGATGGAACCTGGTACCTACCGCAGTATTACCGGTAACACCGCCCTGGCTTATGGCCTGGTGGCAGCATCGCAGAAAGCAAACCTGCCCCTGTTCCTCGGTACTTACCCGATTACGCCGGCTTCCGATATCCTGCATGAACTGAGCCGCTTTAAGAATTTTGGTATCCGTACCTTCCAGGCGGAAGACGAAATTGCGGGGATCACCTCCGCCATTGGCGCCTCCTACGGCGGTCATATGGGCGTTACCACTACCTCCGGCCCCGGTATGGCACTGAAAGGTGAAGCAATGGGACTGGCAGTAATGCTGGAAATACCTTTAATGATCGTTGATATTCAACGTGGCGGCCCTTCTACCGGGTTGCCTACCAAAACGGAACAGTCCGACCTGTTACAGGCATATTATGGCCGTAACGGAGAGTGCCCGATGCCAATTGTTTCCGCATCCACACCAGCAGACTGCTTCGAGGCGGTATTTGAAGCCTTCCGGATCTCTGTAAAGCACATGACCCCGGTTATTTTCCTCAGTGATGGCTATATCGCCAACGGTTCTGAACCGTGGCGCTTCCCTAAAGCTGCCGACCTGCCCGCAATTGAAGTGAAATTCAAGAAGGGACTGGAAGAAGGAGAGGAACAATTCCTGCCCTATCACCGTGATGAAAACCTGGTGCGCCCCTGGGCAGTACCCGGTACACCTGGCCTGGAACACCGTATTGGTGGCCTGGAGAAACAGAACATCACCGGTAACGTGAGCTACGATCCGGAAAACCACCAGCTGATGGTGAAGATCCGCCAGGAAAAGGTAGATAAGATCGCGGATCATATTCCGTTGCAGAAAATAGAACTCGGTCCGGAAAAAGGAAAGATCCTGGTACTGGGCTGGGGCTCCACCTATGGCGCCATCAAAAGCGCTGTGCTGGACCTGCTGGCAGAAGGACATGAAGTAGCGCATGCACATATCCGCTACATCCGTCCTTTCCCCAAAAACCTGGGGGAAATACTGCACAGCTATGATAAAGTGCTGATTCCTGAAATCAATAACGGCCAGCTGATCAAAATTATCCGTGATCAGTTCCTGATTGATGCACAGGGCTATCATAAAATTATGGGCGTACCTATTACCAAAGGTGAACTGATCACAAAGATCAGGGAAATGCTGGCATAAGCTACTGCCGTATATTATTTTAAAGTACACAATAAAAAATCCTGTCCGTAGTGGCAGGATTTTTTGTATTTTCCTTGATGGGAGGAACACTTGCAGCTACTACTTCCCCGGGAAAATATTGTTAGTTTAAGTCAACTATTATGAATAGTCTTTTTAGGGTATTGTTTATCACCTTCACAGTAGCTGTATTGTTTTTACAGGCAAAAGCCCAAACCAATACTTTCGAAGTGCGTATTGCCAATCACGCAGTAGGGACCATTGAAGCTAACCGCAAGCTCGCCGGAAACGCCAAAAGCATCATTATCAAAACACGGATCCAGATCATGTTGTCGAAGATCAACAGCGACATTGCGAATGAATACAGCAATAATGTACTCACCACTGCAAAGGTTTCACGGGTATCCGGTAAATCGGGCGAAGATAAACAGACTACTATCCATCGTAACGGTAAGGAATACACGATAATAGTTAACGGCGCAAAATCAGTAATAGATACGGAAATAGAAGAGTGTGTGGCGGATCTTTATTTTATGGAACCCCGGCAACTGAGCCGTGTGTTTTCTGAAACGCTGGGCCGTTTCCTGCCTGTGAAATCGCTGGGAGGGGGCGTGTATGAGCTTATATTGCCGGAGGGAAAAAAGAATGTATTCAAATATGAAAACGGCATCTTAAAACAGGTAGAGGTAAATCATACACTGGGCAAAGCCTTTTTTGTAAAAATAAGCTAACTGCGAAGGATGTGATTATCCTGATAGCTTACCAGGACAATCACATCTATCATAAAAATTACAATACCTGTTCAATGATCTGACCGCTCACTTTATCTTTCAGGATCAGCTTCTTCGCCCCGAAATGCGTCATCTCTTCTTTTACCAGATAATATTGGTCGTTGTACTCCGTTAAGGTTTTTGCTTTGGTAAGCCCTTCCTGTCCGCGCCATATTTCCAGTTGCACCGGTTCCCACTGCTTGGTGGCTGCACTCTTATAAGCAGCATCCAGAATGGCGTTCACCACATAGCCGTCGTAAAACGTTTCATTGGCTTCCTTACCGGCTTCCATTGCATCAAACATATTGGTGAACATGTGATTATAACCCAGTTCATTCAGTTCATCGCCTACGGGAAACAGCCAGCCGGAATTGCTTTCAGCTTTCTCTGCCACATAATCAGCGCCTTTGCCGGTAGTAAACATATCAAAGCCGGTACGCAGGAAGCTGTTGAGCCAGATGGTTCCTTCGGTACCCATTACTTCATCGCGCAGATCGAGACCGCCGCGGAAAGTCCAGCTTACTTCAAACTGGCCGATGGCGCCGTTTTCATATTTCACCAGGCCAATAGCATGATCTTCTGCATCAATAGGTTTTACCTGTGTATCTGCCCAGCACATCACTTCTACCGGTTTAATATCCTTCCCGATAAAGTTGCGGCCAATTTCCACGCAGTGGCAGCCCAGATCCAGGATGCAGCCGCCGCCGGCCTGTTCTTTATCCCAGAACCATTCGCTGTGGGGGCCGGGATGCGTTTCCCTGGACTTGGCCCAGAGAATCCTTCCCAGGGCGCCGTCTTTCACGCTTTGCAGCGCTTTCAGGAACTTGGGAGTGTACACCAGGTCTTCGAGATAACCGTGGAAGATGCCCGCTTTTTCTACTGCTTCCAGCATCCGCTTTGCTTCCTGTGCATTACGTCCCAGCGGCTTGGTGCAGATCACTGCTTTTTTGTGTTTGCAACAAAGATTAACCGCTGCTTCATGCAGGTTATTGGGAAGAGATACACAAACTACGTCTACTTCCGGACGGGCAATGGCAGCTTCCATTTCCGTGGTTTGAAAAGCAACATCGTAATCTGTGGCGAATTTTTGCGCGCTTTCTTCCCGGCGGGAATATACACTTACAATTTTATCGCGGCTACGCTGCCCCTGCAGGGAATCGGCATAGAACCGCGCAATAAAACCTGAACCAAGCATTGCTATTTTTGCCATAATAATCGTTTTGCCGATGATTAATGTTTAACAACCGTATTCTTATTGCTATCTCTGAAAAACAACATAAACAGTACTAATACTACTGCAGCAATACCTGCAGGAATCAGCCAGATGGTATGCCAGTTGTGGCTGTTGGCGCCTGTTTTATAGGCGTCTACAATAGGCCCGGAGATGATAAAACCAATTAACATTCCCACGCCATAAGTAGCCAGTGTTACAAAACCCTGTGCAGAGCTTTTGAATTCTTCACCGGCAATTTTATCGGTGTAGATCTGCCCGGTTACAAAGAAGAAATCATAACAGATACCGTGTAAGATGATCCCTACAATCAGCATCCAGTAGTTGGCGTCGATGTCGCCGAAAGAGAAGAGGGCGTAGCGTACTACCCAGGCGAGCATACCTAATGCCAGCATCTTTTTCACACCTAACCTGGCGAAGAACAACGGCATTACCAGCATGAACAGGAACTCAGACATCTGTCCCATAGATTGCTTGCCGGCAGCGGCGTTCATGCCTATTTCATTCAGGAATGGATTGGTGAAATTATAGTAAAATGCCAGTGGAATACAGATGGCAATAGACGCCAGGAAGAACAGCAGGTAAGAGCGGTTTTTCAGCATCCGGATGGCATCCAGGCCGAGGATTTCTTTTACAGAGATCTGGGTGCCTTTTTTTGCCGGCGGTGTTTTAGGCAGGGTAAAGCTGAACAATCCCAGCAGGAGGGAAGCGCCTGCAGCCATTTTAAAGGTAAGGTCCAGCGAGTTGGTTTTTTCCCACTGCAGCCACCCGATGAGTAAACCCGCGATGATCCATCCTACGGTGCCGAATACACGGATAAAAGAAAACTCTTTACTTGGGTCGCTCATCTGCCGGAAGGAGATAGAGTTCACCAGTGCCAGCGTGGGCATGTAAAGGATCATATAAACCAGCAACACGGGATAGAAGCTGTCGTAGCTGGTCATGCCCGAGCAGGTCCATAGCAGCGCTGCGCCAGCGAGGTGTATCACTCCGAGGATGACCTGTGCGGAAATGAACCGGTCGGCAATAATGCCTACAATAAAAGGCGCTATCACTGCACCGATAGATTGTGTAAGAAAGGCATAACCCACCTGGGTATCGGTGGCGCCCTGCAGATTTTTTAATACGAATGTTCCTAATGTCACAAACCATGCGCCCCAGATAAAAAATTCCAGGAACATCATAAATGATAGTTGTACCCTAACAGCTGATCTCATAACGACTAATGCTTTATTGATTGAATCTTGATGAACCGCTTAAGATAATAAAATTCCATAATTGCAGCATGAAATTATTGATGGATAACAGAAACTCCTGCGGTTCATAGAGTATTGTTTCTGATCTTTTTACCGGGCATTACCGAAATACCGGAACCGGCGGCCAGTAAAGCACTTTTAGGCGCTTGTTGCAGCATGTTTTCAAACGCGGCGCCGTATAGTATCCGGGTACTGCAATGATAATCAAATCCGGTGACCGGATGAATTTCCCATTGCGGATGAGTTACCTGGTATTCGCCGGTGGTTTGGTGATCAAGCCGGGTATAGCCCCAGTAGTGGTCCGTGATAAATTGTTCCTCACTGCCTGCAACAATAGGCTGACTTGCCTGCAGAGCAGTGGCTGATAAATGATTCCATTCGTTTTTCACTTTCCAGCGGTAGGCCACTTTCAGCGTGGCTTCATCCGGGTTTTCCCAGGAGTGCGTCATGATGTGCGTGGCATACTTTTCCCCGTACAGTGTATTGGCTACAAAGGTGATGAGTGCTTTGGGCACCAGTTCTTTTACAAACACTACCCCGCGTTTCCATTCACCGGCCTGTTTGTACCGCACATAAAAGCGGAGGTTCACTTCCTCAAAAGTACGGTGGCCGGGAAAGGCCAATCCTTTCACCCGCGTGTCCTGGAAGAGAAAGCCCACGAGGCTTATGTAAGTGGTATTGTTCCAGGTGTCCAGCTCGGTATGAGCCGGTACATAAGCGTTGAGTACAGCGGGATCTGCTTCAAAGTTGATCATCAGCAGGTTTCTCCAGGCGGCGGTGAGGAATGGGCGCATATCAGCTTGCCTTTACCAGTTTTGCATAATACTTACAGGCGGGTCTTAGTCCGCATTCGCCGCATTTCGGGCTACGGGCCACGCAAATGTAGCGGCCATGCAAAATGAGCCAGTGGTGGGCGATGTGTACCTTTTCTTCCGGAATATTTTTCAGCAGCTGCAGTTCGGTTTGCAGGGGTGTTTTGGCATTGACGGTGAGTCCTATCCTGGCGGATACCCTGAATACATGCGTATCTACTGCCATGTTGGGTTGCTGATGTACTACGGAAGTGATGACATTGGCTGTTTTACGGCCTACACCGGGCAGTTTTATCAGTTCCGGTACGGTAGCGGGTATTTCGCCGTTAAAGTCTTCCACCACCATTTGCGCCATCCCGATGAGGTGTTTGGTTTTATTGTTGGGATAGCTGATGCTCCGGATGAGCGGGAACAGGTCGTCGAAGGTGGCGGTGCTGAGGGCGTATACGTCCGGGTACTGCGCAAAGATAGCAGGGGTGGTCATGTTCACCCTTTTATCGGTGCATTGCGCAGACAGGATAACGGCTACCAGCAGTTGGTAAGGATTGTCGTAGATGAGTTCCGTTTCGGCATTGGGAGCATGTGTCTCAAAGTATTTGAGAACAAATGCATAACGCTCTTTTTGAGTCATGCCATAAAGATAGGAAAAATGAAAAAAGTATGGTCGTTGTTACTGCTCTTCCGCTTTTTGTTTATTGGCGGCGTAGTCGAAAATCAGCTGGAGGGTGGCCACTCTTGGCGCATAACGTACAGTGTTCAGGGCTGCTTTGGTGTCGTCAAAGCTGGCTTGTTCTTCCCGGGTTAAAGAAAGATCCTCCTGGTGATGTTTGATATCGCTTTTGGTAACAAGACACAGGGTTGAAAGTACAGAAAGTGTAAAATTACTCATGCATTATTATTTTAATACTAATAATAGGTTCTCTTTTATAACGGATTTTGCCCGGAATCTATTGTTAATTTAAGATAAATTTTTAAGATGCACAAGGGGGAAAGGAAGAGCTATTGAGCGGGGGCAGGGGTGATAATGAACAGGTCTTCATTATCTTTCTTCATATAATATTTTTCGCGGGCAAATTTCTCCAGTTTTTCCGGGCTGGAAAGCAGTTCCTGCTGCTCTTCGCGGGTTTGTTTGATTTCCTGGATAAAGAATTCTTTCTGATTTTCGAGTTTATTCACCTCCGACTGGAACTGGTACTGGTACATGAGGTTGGTTTTGTCCAGGAAGGCGATCCAGATTATAAAGGCAGCAAAAGCTATGAAGAACTTATTCTTCAGGACCTTTGGCACTTTTATAGATTTTAATCCGGACATACAGCAATTTACAAATCATTTTTGGATTTCAGATATCCGGCGGTGATGTTGCCGGATATCCGAGATCCAAAAGTTTTTCCCGAAGGATTATTTTTTAACACTGATAGAGTTGGTAGGATAGATCGCTACTTCACCCAGTGCTTCTTCGATACGGAGTAACTGGTTGTATTTCGCCATACGGTCGGTACGGGAAGCGGAACCGGTTTTGATCTGACCGCAGTTCAGGGCTACGGCGAGGTCAGCGATGGTAGTATCTTCAGTTTCGCCGGAACGGTGGCTCATGATGGAAGTGTAACCGGCTTTGTGCGCCATGTTCACCGCATCGATGGTTTCTGTTACGGTACCGATCTGGTTTACTTTTACGAGGATGCTGTTAGCGATACCTTTATCGATACCTTCTTTCAGGCGGAGTACGTTGGTTACGAACAAATCGTCGCCTACCAGCTGTACGCGGTTGCCTACTGATTCAGTCAGTTTTTTCCAGCCATCCCAGTCGTCTTCAGCCATACCATCTTCGATGGAAACGATTGGATATTTATTCACCCATTCAGTCCAATAAGCCACCATTTCGTCGCTGCTGATTACTTTCTGGGAGCTTTTGTAGAATTTATAGCTCTTGGTAGCGTCATCGTACATTTCGCTGCTGGCGGCATCCAGGGCGATAGCTACCTGGGTACCTGGTTCGTAACCGGCTGCTTTGATGGCTTCCAGTACGGTTTCGATAGCTTCTTCGTTGCTCTGGATTTCAGGAGCAAAGCCGCCTTCGTCACCTACGTTGGTGCTGTATCCTTTCTTTTTCAGTACGGATTTCAGGTGGTGGAAAATTTCCACGCCCCAGCGGAGGCCTTCAGAGAAAGAAGGAGCGCCTACCGGTACGATCATGAATTCCTGGAAGTCGATTTTATTATCCGCATGCGCACCACCATTGATGATGTTCATTAAAGGAATAGGGAGGGTGAAAGCGTTTACACCGCCGAGGTAGCGGTACAGTGGCTGGTTGCTTTCTTCAGCAGCAGCTTTGGCTACCGCCATGCTCACTGCCAGGGTAGCGTTAGCGCCCAGTTTAGCTTTATTAGGAGTACCATCAAGTTGAATCAGCATTTTATCGATACCAGCCTGATCCGTTACTTCCCAGCCAATCAGTTCTTCAGCGATGATATCATTTACATTGCTTACAGCCTGCAGTACGCCTTTGCCCATGTAAACAGCCTTATCATTATCGCGCAGTTCTACTGCTTCGTGTTTACCGGTAGAAGCACCGGATGGAACTGCTGCGCGGCCAAAATGTCCGTCTTCTGTGGTTACATCAACCTCAATTGTAGGATTACCACGGCTGTCGAGGATCTGCCTGGCATGGATTTCTGAAATAATACTCATAATTCGAAAAGTTATTATTGTTAGCTATTTATTTAGCATCTGGCGTTTGCTGTAGCTGTTAGTCCCTCACCACTCTCGGGTTGCCAAAGGCCACAGTTAGTTGCCGGAAGCTTTTGTCAATGTCAGTTCCCGGAATATTGCTTCCAGGCTTTGTGAATTGCTCTGCAAAGAAAGTATGTTCCTGTTATTAATCAAAGCAAATTGTAACAGGTTTTTTCGCACCTCATCTACCTGGCTGGTAAATAACTGCCAGCTGTGGTCTTCCCTGGCCACCACACGGCTTATGCCGGGAATTGCCATCAATTCGGCTTCGCTTACCGGCTCCGCAAAGGTAACCTGTAAATAACCATTCCCACTGTTGTTTTGCTGGATTAACGATAATTTATCGTCTGCAATGATTTTTCCTTTGTTAATGATGATTACCCGGTCGCACAGCGCCTCAACTTCCTGCATAATATGCGTGGAGAGGATCACCGTTTTGTTGGCGCCCAGCTCTTTGATCAGCCGCCTGATATCGGCCAGCTGATTGGGATCCAGCCCGGTAGTGGGCTCGTCCAGGATCAATACTTCAGGATCATGCAGTAAGGCCTGTGCCAGCCCCACCCGCTGTTTATAGCCGTTGGATAATGCGCCGATCTTTTTGTGCCGCTCCGGTTGCAGTCCTGTTAGCTCAATTACCGAGGTAATCCGCTGTGCTCCTGCCTTTCCCAGCTGATGGATGCCCGCCACAAACTCCAGGAACTCCCGGATATACATATCATAATACAGGGGATTGGATTCCGGCAGATATCCTACCCTTTTCCGTACTTCCAGCGATTGCGATACAATATCAAAACCACACACACTGGCCTTTCCGCTGGTTGGCGGCAGGAATCCGGTGATCATCTTCATGGTAGTGGATTTCCCTGCGCCGTTGGGCCCCAGGAAACCAGTGATCTCTCCCTTTTTTAACTCAAAGGAAATAGCATCCACTGCCCGTTGTTCGCCGTATACTTTACTGAGTTCTGATACCTGGATAGACATGTATGCTTGCACGTTTTGCGGGAACTAATGTACTTAAAAAAGCGGATTTATGCGGATTTTGTCTTATTCAGGATTACACTGATTATGCTGATTACTTTGATTTTGTTTTTATTTTCAGGGAGATGGATAACGGATATGCTGACACTCATTTCCGGGCTTTTCAACAGGCATGCTTAATACGTATACGTGTATATGAAAATAAATTGCCGGCCACTGGCATGAACCTTGTTTTCCTATCTCCCGAAAAATAAAAATAAAATCAAAGTAATCAGCATAATCAGTGTAATCCTGAATAAGACAAAATCCGCATAAATCCGCTTTTCCCTACATTTGCATATTATGAAGAGAGTCATCGGTCTACTTTGTTTGCTTCCGCAACTATTACAGGCGCAATCCATCCCGGTAAAGGACTATCCGCAAGGCTATTTCAGGAACCCATTGAATGTTCCGATCATACTGGCCGGTAACTTTGGGGAGCTGCGACCCAACCACTTCCATTCAGGAATGGATATTAAAACGCAACAAAAAGAAAATCTGCCGGTACACGCTGCGGCAGATGGTTATGTAAGCCGCATCGGCGTATCGCATACCGGTTTCGGGAATGTACTTTACATTACTCACCCTAATGGCTATACGACGGTTTACGCCCACCTTAACGCCTTTTTTCCTGCCCTGCAGCAGTACGTGAAAAAGCAGCAATACCAGGCCGAAAGCTGGGCCAGCGATCTCACCATCCCCGCCGGCATGTTCCCTGTAAGAAAAGGTGACTTTGTAGCCTGGAGTGGTAACACAGGCGGATCTGCAGGACCACACCTGCACTTTGAAATCAGGAATACCACAACAGAAAAACCACTGAACCCACTGCTCTTTGGTTTTGATATTGCAGATACCAAAGCCCCGGATGTATACCGCCTGGCGATATACGACCGTGAAAAAAGTATTTATGAACAAAAGCCGCTCGTAGTAGCATTAAAAAAAGTGGGCGGCGAATATGTTACCACCCAGCCGGTGGTTAAAATTAACGCTGCGCAGGCAGGCATCGGCGTAAGCGCTATCGACCGGATGAACACCGGTAATATCTACGGCATTTATGAAGTGACCCTGTTCCAGAATAATGAACCGGATATCGACTTCCAGCTGGATAACATCGGCTACGAAGAAACCCGTTACCTGAATGCACACATCGATTATAAAACAAAAAAAGATGGTGGTCCGTACTACCAGCTGGTGTTTTCCCTGCCCGGCAATAAACTGGATATTTACCACGATCTGAAAGGCGATGGTACCATCCACTTGTCCGACGGCGCCGTGCATAATGTAAAGCTGCTGGTAAAGGATGCATACGGCAATACTTCCACCGTGAAACTGGCCCTGCAACAGTCAGACGTGGACGACGCGCAGAAAGCATGCGCCAACACCATGTACCCCGATTCACGCAATATCTTTGAAAACAACCAGGTGGAATTTTACCTGGATGAAACCGCGCTGTACGACCAGGTGTGTTTCAATTACCTGGAAACAGCGTCTGTAAGCACCAAAGCATATTCCAACGTGTACCACCTGCACAACGCACTGGTGCCCGTACACGATTTCTTTGATGTACGTCTTCGCGCTACCCGGGCTGTTCCGGAAAACCTGCAATCGAAAATAGTGATGGTGAGAGAGGCACAGGGCAGCAACAGCACTTCCGCCACCACGCTGGAAAACGGCTGGTACAAAGGCACTTTCCGCGACTTCGGCAACTTCCACCTGGAAGTGGATACCGTGGCGCCAAAGGTAACGCCACTGGGCGTGAAGCCGGGCGCTGTTCTTTCAAAAGCCGCTAAACTGTCTTTTGCCATGAATGATGCCAGCGGAATCAAAAGCTACCGTGCAGAACTGGATGGTAAATGGCTGCTGTTTTCCCGGAGAGGTAACGTACTTACCTATACGTTTGATGAACATTGTCCGCCGGGAGCGCATATGCTGGTGTTGAAAGTAACCGATGTGGCAGGAAATGAAGGCATCTACAGATTATCATTCAAACGTTAAGATATCATTTCAAACAGCTAAAACCGTAAATATGGGAAACTTAAAAGAAGGCGATAAAGCCCCCGTTTTCAAAGGAAAAGATCAGCATGGCAAAACCGTATCCCTGACTGATTTTAAAGGTAAACGGGTAGTGCTGTATTTTTATCCGAAAGATATGACCCCGGGATGTACGGCCCAGGCATGTAACCTGCGGGACAACTATGATACCCTGCTGAAAAAGGGATATGCAGTAGTAGGTGTAAGCACCGACAGCGAGCAGAGTCACCAGAAATTTATAGAGAAATACGAACTGCCTTTTACCTTACTGGCAGATGAAGATAAAAAGATTGTACACCAGTACGGTGTGTATGGCGAAAAGCAGATGATGGGTAAAACGTATGATGGTATTCACCGTACTACTTTCCTCATTGATGAAAGCGGTGTGATTGCACACATCATCAAAAAGCCCGACACCAAAAATCATACAGAAGAGATCCTGGAATTGTGGAAGTAAGAGGATATTAAAAAAGAGAAGGGAGATAGTTGCGAAACTATCTCCCTTCTCTTTTTATATCTGTTGAGTGTTATCTCTTCTGGCGTTGTTTCTTAAACAGGTTACCTGTTTTGAACTTATTACCTTCAGGGCTACCCACGCGGTCCATTGCGCAGCGGAAGCCAACGGTGTTAGTAGCCATATCTTCCTGCATGTAACGGCGTGTACCTGGTGAAAGCCAGTAAGCACGGTCGTTCCAGCTACCACCTTTAATCACGTGTGATTTATCATTGATCAGGGTAGTGATACCATAACCATATTCCACCTGTGAAAGGGAGTCACCATCGAGGTAGTTGATCACATCCCCTTTCTGGTAGTTAAGACGGTTAGCACTTTCTTCGTCTGTTACATCACGCATTTTCAGGTGACCAAGACTATCTTTTTCGAACTCTTTATTTTCGTTCTGGTAAACAGTCTGGAATTTATTACCACGGAAGTAGTTGAAATCTTCACCATCGATCGGGTTCAGTGGTCTGTAAACGTCCAGTACCCATTCTGCCACGTTACCGGACATGTTATAGATGCCGAATGTGTTAGGGTAGAAGGAGCGGATAGGACCAGGGATAGAAGCACGGTCGTTCAAACCACCGGCCACACCCATGTTATCACCGGAACCGCGCTTGAAGTTGGCCAGGAACTGACCCTGCATGGTACCGCGGCGGATATCACGTAAGCCGCTGGTGTTGGTGCCCCAGGAGTACACCTGTTTGTTCATGATCAGCTCTTCCCCGTGTTTGCCTTCTTTTTTGGAAGGGCCAGGGTTCTGACCTATATAACCCAGTGCGGCATATTCCCATTCTGCTTCTGTCGGGAGACGGTAGTTTGGTAACATGATACCATCTTCAAAGGCAGCATTACGGGGAGTACCGTCGGAATTTTTGAACTGGTCTTTTGCACTCTTCGACATTTTACCGGGCGTACCTTCGTATAAGCCGGCTGTGTAAGACTTGGTGTCAAAGGTGTTGTCGTCTGACTGGTTGCCCACATCTGCTTTGGAGAGGAGACCCTTATCCATCAGCAGTTTTTCGTTCACACGGTTAGAACGCCATTTACAGTAGTCGGTTGCCTGTTTCCAGGTAACACCTACTACGGGATAGTCGTTGTAAGCCGGGTGACGGAAATAGTATTCTACCAGTGGCTCGTTGTAGGCGAGTTCGCTACGCCATACCAGGGTATCCGGCATTGCGTTGCGGTATACATCCGGGAATGATTCCCCGTATACGCGGTTCAGCCAGTAGAGATATTCGCGGTAATGTACGTTGGCTACTTCAGATTCATCGATATAGAAGGAGGAAACCGTAATACGGCGCGGAATATTATTCCAGTCGCCCATTACATCCTGTTCTGTCGCTCCCATAGCGAATGTACCACCCTGTACAAAAACAAGGCCCGGACCAGTTTGCTGGTTCACGTTTTTAGCTACGCTGAAACCGCCCATTTTCTGGTCGTTATAGTTCCAGCCCGTAGCGGAAGAAGCTTCCTTCTTCTTGCCGAAAAGTCCCCCGCCGTCCTTATGACAGGCACTCATGGATAGCATTACGCTGGTACCTACGAGCAATGATAAAGAGGTTAATCTACGCATGCGATACAGCTTTAGTCTAGTATATTTACAGTAAACGCAAATGTACTCTTTTTTATTTTATGGCGAAAAAAATTAATTTGTAATTTGCTGCCAATCGTTCCCGCTGATAAGGGTCTTTCTATATCAACCGGCCGAAAAACTGCGATTAAGGTAATGAAACTCAGTTATATTTTTATAGGTGTATTCCTGCTTTCTTTTTTAGGAAGAGGGGAAATATATGCCCAAAGCAGCCTTCGGCAGTATAAAAAAAATTCTGTGCTGGCAGCAGGCAGCTGGTATAAGATAGGTATCAGCGCTCCCGGGATCTATAAAATAGATGCCGCCTTCCTCCAAAGTATGGGGATCACGGGGTTGCCATCTGCCGGGTTGCGGCTTTTTGGAAGCGGAGGCCAGATGCTGGGGGAGCCTAATGCAGCTCCGCGGTACGACGATTTGCCGGAAGTGGCCCTGCAGGTGGAAGACGGCGGCGACGGGGTGCTGGATGGCAGCGATTATGCCCTTTTTTATGCCCCCGGTCCGCATCGCTGGCTGTATAACAGCAGCATCAAAACCTTTACCCATCAGCGGCACCTGTATGCAGATACCGCCTGGTATTACATCACCACTACCGGAACAGGGCTCCGGGTAACCACCGCAGGCGATGAGCCGGCGGGAGCAGTGCCGGAATATACTTTTGATTATCATGCCTTTTATGAAAGAGACAGTCTTAATTTCCTGAATAGCGGTAAACAATGGTGGGGGCAGGAGTTTAGTAAAGTAGTGGGCTTAACACGCGGCTACCGGTTTAACCTACCTTCCGCCGCAGCAGGAAAAGTGTGGGTAACTATGCGGGCGGCCGCACGGAGCAGCACCGGGAGTAACTTCAATGCCACTGTAAATAAAGTGCCGGCAATAACCAATATGTACCTGCTGCCGGTTACCGGTAATATTTTTGAGGGAGTGGCTACCGCTGCCGCCGCCACCGGCGGGGCGGATGCGGGTGAGCCGGACCTGGAAATAGGGGTAGAATTCCTGCCGGGAAATATCAACGACAAGGGCTGGCTGGACTACCTGGAAGTGCAGACGCGTTGCACGCCGGTACTGCCGGCGGCCGGGGTGCTGGATTTCCGCAGTACCCGTTACGCCGGCAGCGGGCAACCCGGCCGTTTTGCGGTGCATAACGCCAGCGCGCAAACGTATATCTGGGACGTTACGGATCCGCTGAACCCGGTGGTGATGAAAACAACCCTGCAGGGCGATTCCCTGCTCTTTACCGGCAAAAACGACCGGCTGCATGAATACATCGCTTTCCGCGCCGCTGCCGCAGGCCGGCCGGACTTCGCCGGAACAGTACCTAACCAGGACCTGCATAGCAGCGGTCCGGCAGATATGCTTATTGTTACCACCCGCACGCTCCTGCCACAGGCGGAGCGGCTGGCGGCCATGCACAGGGCGGCTGATCAGCTGTCGGTGCAGGTAACCACCATCGACCAGGTGTACCAGGAGTTTGCATCCGGAACGCCTGATCCCACTGCCCTGCGGGATTATGTAAAAATGTTTTATGACCGGGGCCCCGCGCCCCGCTACCTGTTGTTGTTTGGAGCCGCCTCCTATGATTACCGGCAACGGGTAAAAAATAATACCAACGACATCCCCTCCTGGCAAAGCGAGGCTTCCCTTGACGCTATCCGGTCGTATGTATCCGACGATTACTTTGGCATACTGAAAGATGAGGGGGATATCACGGGAACGGCTAAACCCGATCTGCTGGATATTGGTATTGGCCGCATTCCTGCGCGTAATGAAGCGGAAGCCCGGCTGGCAGTGGATAAGATCCTGCGGTACCGGCAACCTGCTGCATTCGGCGCCTGGCGTAACCAGGTAACGCTACTGGCAGATGATGAAGATGATAACCTGCATTTTGAAGATGCAGAAAAAATGGGCGCCATTCTTTCTGCTGACGCGAAGCTGCTGAATACAGATAAGATCTATGCAGATGCCTATCCGCAGGAAACGGGCAGCTCCGGCGCCATCTACCCGGAAGTAAACAAAGCAATTGCCCGGAAAATTAATAAAGGAACGCTGGTATTGAATTATACCGGTCATGGCAGCAACTCGCGCCTGGCCGCGGAAAATATTATGGATGCGGGCAGTATCAGCGACTGGCATAATGAAAATAAACTCCCGCTGTTTATTACTGCCACCTGCGATTTTGCACCATATGATGATCCGGGTATCACCTCACTGGGGCATAAAGTATTACTGCAGCACACCAGCGGCGCTATTGCACTGATGACCACTACCCGCGCGGTTTTTTCGGCCTCGAACCAATTGATGAACGCCAATTATATGAAGGTGGCGTTCACACCATTAGCGGATGGGCGCATGCCTGCACTCGGAACAGCTGCGATGCTGGCCAAGAACCTTACCTATAGTAGTTCCGGCGATGCGGTGAATAACCGGAAGTTCCAGCTGCTGGGAGATCCGGCGCTCACCCTGGCGTTCCCAACTTACCGGGTGATCACGGATTCTATTAACGGCAGGGCTGCCACAGGGCAACCCGATACCGTGAAAGGACTGGGTATGTACACCGTGAAAGGCCATATAGAAGATGCACAGGGCAACCGGGTAACAGCCTATAATGGTGTTTTATATACAACCGTATATGATCAGCCGGCCCTGTTAAAAACCCGTGGTAACGATGCCGGCAGCCAGGTGGCGGGCTATAAGTTGCAGCGCAATGTATTGTTCCAGGGTACACAAACTGTGAATAGTGGCAGATTTTCTTTTACATTTGTGGCCCCCGTGGATATCAGGGAAGGTGATGGTAGAGGGAAAATCAGTTATTATACCAGTAATGAGCAGCTGGATGGTAACGGTTATTTTGATAATTTCACCACCGGAGGGCAGGCATCCCCGCCGGTAGCTGATGTGAGCGGGCCGTCGGTAAATGCCTGGCTCGATAGCCGCAGTTTCCGGAGTGGAGATATTACAGGCCCTGATCCCTTGCTGATAGTAGATCTGGCAGATAGCAGCGGTATTAATATTTCGGGGAATAACGGGCTTTACCAGCTCACGGCAATTCTGGATAGTACAGAATATATTGTGTTAAATGATTATTTTGGGGCATCTTTGGATAGCTATAAAAAAGGTAACGTACTTTTCCCGTTAAAGGGATTGTCAACAGGAGAACACCGGATTACAATCAAAGCATGGGATTCCCGGAACAATGGGGCTACTACAACCATTTATTTTAAAGTAGCGGAGCAGGGAATACTGACTGTAGATGAAGTAAGGAACTTTCCGAATCCTTTTCATGATGTAACACGGTTTTCCTTTTTGCATAACCGGCAGGGAGAAGAACTGGAACTTACATTACAGGTGTTTACGTTGGGAGGAAGACTGGTAAAAACTATGCGTAGCACAATAATTTCCACAGCCGGCCGTTTTGAGGGCATGCCCTGGGATGGTCGTAATGATTCGGGAGCAAAACTGTCCTCAGGACTGTACGTGTACAGGTTAATAATCAGGACTTCCACAGGTACGAAGATAAAGGGCGGTAAGCTGGTGTTATTATAGCCTATGCAGGAAAATAATTTTTACCATTATCCCAAATAAACCCCTTTCTGTGTTATATTAATAAATAAGATTATTTTTACATCCTTATCAAATACAAAATCTGCATGATCCGAAAGGTAACAATGGGCCTTGTGTTCATTTACGGTACTTTCATAAGTTTACAAACCTCAGCTCAAATGAATTCCGGTGAAAGAGACGGGCGTACAAATGCAATAAATACCGCGGTTCCTTTTCTGAGAATTACACCGGATGCACGCAGTGGAGCTATGGGCGACGTGGGAGTAGCCATATCCCCGGACGCATCTTCCATTTATAACAACCTCTCCAAACTTCCCTTTGCGGAAAAAAATGGCGGTTTGGCAGTTACTTATACTCCCTGGTTAAAAGAACTGGTAAACGACGTTTTCCTGGCTACTGTGTCTGGGTATACCAAGCTGGATGAGCAACAGGCTATTTCCGGTTCCCTGAGATATTTCTCTCTCGGAACAATCAATTTCACAGATATAACCGGTACGCCTACCGGCGATTTCCGTCCGCGCGAATTTGCACTGGATGCGGGTTATGCCCGTAAATTGTCGGATCATTTTGGTATTGGCTTAACCGCCCGTTATATTTACTCCAACCTGGCAGGCGGACAAAGCAATGGCAGCGTAAGCATTAAGCCGGGCAAAGCCTTTGCTGCCGATTTATCAGGATTTTATACCAAGGATTTTGAGAAAGATGATGGCCTGGTAAACAGGCTGAATATTGGTATGGCTATTACGAATATCGGTACCAAGATTTCTTACACCAGTTCTGCCGCCAATAAAGACTTCCTTCCCACCAACCTGGGTATCGGTACCGCCTATACGGTATCATTGGATGAGGCCAATCAGCTGACCTTTGCACTGGATATCAATAAATTATTGGTACCTACCCCGGATTCTGCCGGATTGTATAAAGAGAAAAGCACACTGGAAGGAATGTTCAGTTCCTTTGGCGACGCTCCTCTCAAGGAAGAAATACAGGAACTGATGTACTCCGTGGGTATGGAATACTGGTACAACCAGCAATTTGCAGTGAGAGCCGGCTATTTCAACGAAAACAAGAACAAAGGAAACCGCAAATATTTTACTGCAGGTATCGGTGTTAAGTACGATATCTTCGGTCTTAATTTCTCTTACCTGGTTCCTTCGGGATCAGGGATACAGCGTAACCCGCTTTCCAATACGCTGCGCTTCACCCTTACTTTCGACCTCGGGCCAAGAGATGAGGAAAGCCGTACAGGATGGTAACACATATTTAGTCGTTTAATTATATAAATGATTGAAGCATTAAATAATTATCTGGTTTAATCCCTCCGCAAAACGGGGGGATTTTTATATTTATTGGCTTACCTTGCGGATTGGCAAAATGATTAAATTATTACAAATATGAGTAGGATACGTATAGGATTGGGAGTAGATTTCCATCAGCTGACAGAAGGACGTGAATTCTGGCTTGGAGGCGTACTGGTACCACATCATAAAGGAGCGCTGGGGCACAGCGATGCCGATGTATTGTTACATGCCATTTGTGATGCGATGCTGGGAGCGCTTTCCCTGGGAGATATCGGGGTACATTTTCCGGATACCGATAACACTTACAAGAATATCGACAGTAAAATATTATTAGCCCGGTGTGCGCAGCTGATCGGCGAGAAGGGATACCAGGTGGTAAATGTAGACAGCACCCTGTGCCTGGAGGCGCCTAAAATAAAAGCATATGTGCCCGAAATGCAGGCCGTGATTGCCAAAATCCTGCATGTGAGTACAGAAGACGTGTCTGTAAAGGCAACTACTACAGAAAAACTGGGCTTTGTAGGCCGCGAGGAAGGAGTTACAGCGCACGCAGTGGTATTGCTGGAGCATATCACCCAGTAATTCACCATTCATAATTATTTTAAAATATCTTTGTTCAATGGCGGATATCATTGTGAAAATAATCAATAAGTCGGGTAATGAATTACCTGCTTATGCAACGGCAGATGCGGCAGGAATGGACCTCCGCGCACATTTGGAAACAGCAGTTACCCTGCAATCACTGGAAAGGATGCTGATCCCTACCGGTTTATTCATGGAACTGCCGGCTGGCTATGAGGCGCAAATCCGCCCCCGTAGCGGATTGGCTATCAAACAGGGACTTACGCTCCTGAACACGCCTGGCACGATAGATGCAGATTATCGTGGAGAGATTAAGATTATCATGATCAACTTATCCAACGAACCGCAAACCATACAACCTGGCGACCGTATTGCTCAGATGATCATCGCTCCTTTTGTTCAGGCGGTCATAGAACCGGTAACCGTGCTGACAGAAACCGTTAGAGGTGTAGGAGGATTTGGACATACCGGTAAATCCTGATAAATGCGGATATACTTCACCGTTATAGGGCTGGCTGGTATTTTATTAATGGGAGCCTGTAGTGGTGCCAAATCATCAGCATCACGTAAAGACACAACCATTAATAACGCCGCTGTGCTGTCACAGCGGGCAGATAGCCTCTTTTTTGCCGCCCAGCGTTCCAAAATGCTGGGTGACTACCGTACGGCTATCACCCAGTATGCAGACTATCTGCGGCTGAATAAAAATAATCCTACCGTTAATTACGAATTAGCCCGTCTTTTTATAGAAGTACAAAATGCCGGTAATGCGCTCATCTTTGCCCGTCGCGCTGCGGCGCTGGACCCGCAGAATCACTGGTTCCAGGTAACCCTTGCAGATGCCTATGCAGTGAATGAAAAATTTGACAGCGCTGCCTATGTTTTTGAGGGCCTTACCAGCAGATACCCCGATAACGAAGATTATCTTTATAACAAAGGAATTTTACTGGCAAAAGCCAATAAACCTGCCTCCGCACTTGCTGCATTTGACCAGCTGGAAAAAAAGGTAGGCGTAGTGGAAGAACTCATTTACCAGAAACAGAAACTGCTGCTGAAAATGAGCATGGTGGATGAAGCGGCAACAGAAATAAAAAAACTCATCAACCAGGAGCCGGAGGAAATCAGGTATTATTATTTGCTGGCAGAAATATATGATGCCAACGACCGTGTGCAGGAAGCAGCGCAGGTGTATCATACCATTCTTACCAAAGATCCTGATAATCCAAGAGCCCTGATTGCACTGGCTTCTTACGCAAAGAAAAATAACGACACCGTTACTTATTGGGCAAATCTTACCAAAGCATTTGCCAATCCAGGTTACAGCATCGATGAAAAAGTAGCGTATGTATATCCGTACCTGCAGATGATGAACATGGATACTACCAAGCTGGAAGAAGGATTGCAGCTTACTTCCCTCATCATTAAAGCACACCCGTCGGATGCAAAAGCATATGCCCTCCGCGGTGATATGTTTTCACAGGCCGATATGCTGGACAGTGCAGAAGTAAGCTATAAAAAAGCCCTGAGCCTCGATGACAGCCGTTTCTCGGTATGGTATCAGCTGATGTGGATTTATTCCCGCAAAGATGATCCCACTGCGTTACTGGCACTCAGCAACAATGTAACCGGCAAGTTCCCGAAAGAATTTATGGGCTACTACTTTAAAGGGGTAGCCAGTTTTCTTTTGCAACAATATCCTGCGGCGATCAGTTCGTTGAATACTGCATTGGAAATAGGTAATGGAGAGAAGAAATTCCTGGGAGATATTTATTCCCTGCTGGGAGATTCCTATCATGCTACCGGGCAGCACCGGCAGTCGGACAGCAGCTACGAACGCGCTTTACTGCTCCGTCCGAAAGATGCACTGATCATGAACAATTATAGCTACTATCTTTCGTTAAGAGGAGAGAACCTCGAGAGGGCAGCAGAAATGTCGAAACAATCGCTGGAACTGGAACCGGAAAGTCCAACCTACATGGACACCTACGCCTGGATCCTTTTCCGGCAGGAAAAATTTGCAGAAGCAAAAGAGTGGATTGAGAAAGCGCTGCAATACCCGGAAGCACAGAAAAATCCGAACGTACTGGAGCATTACGGTGATATCCTGTTTAATCTGAAAGAAGTTACAAAAGCGGTGGAATACTGGCAGATGGCTAAAGACAAGGGAGCATCCTCTGTAGACCTGGCCCGAAAGATCGCTGAAAAAAGATATATTCAATAAGCATTTGCTATAAGTCATCGCTCAATGAAGAGAAAAATAGAAGTCACACTTTTAATTATAACTGTCGGTTTGGGAATGATGGCTTGCCGCCATCCTAAAAAGTTGGCCCGTACGTCTTTCCCGGCCGCCGATACCAACAAAGTAACCCTGGGAAAAGATAGTTCCACAAACGAGGAACTGACCCGTTTTACCAGCGAAATGCTGAAAGGTATTCATGCCAATCATATTGAGTTTAATACTTTTTCAGGCAAAATGAAGCTGGCATTTGAAACAGACAAGAAGAGCCATAATAACCTGAATGCTACTTTCCGTATTAAGAAAGACAGCATCATATGGATATCCGTGTCGGCGCCGATTGTAGACGAAGTGATAAGGGCTGTGATCACACCGGATAGTCTTAAAATGTATAACCGCCTGGATAAACAGTTATTTCTCCGGAGGATGTCGGACGCTGAAGAGTTGCTGAATATCCCCTTTGATTTTAATACCCTTCAGGACATGCTGATCGGTAACCCGGTATATCTTACGGATTCCGTGTACCAGGTAGTGAAAACGCCGGCCATTATTTCTTTCAGCTGCGATCATGCAAAGTTTATCAGTCTCTTTAATGTGTTTGCGGATGACTACGGATTGCAGCAAAGCAAAGTGATGGATAAAGACAGTACCGGTGCTGCGAAACGTTCCTGTGAGCTGACCTACGGCGACTACACAAAAGTAGCCGGCCGCAAATTCCCTACTACACGTCGTATTTACATAGAAGAAAAGAATGTGACGAAAGTTGCACTGGACTTTACACGCTATGATTTTGATGTGCCGCTCACCTTTCCATTCAGCATGCCCGCCAGCTATAAACGTATGTAAAATGTTAATTGAGTAAATGTCGTATTCATTAAACTAATAAACGTTGTATATTTATTTAATTTGCAGTTACTAAATTTAGTCATGTTGTATTTGAAGAAGATTATCCCGTTTATGTTGGTGCTATGGTTAATGCCAGCCATGTTGGTTGCTCAGAATACTGGGCAGCAGCAACAGTCGCGGGAAGAACTGGAGCGAAGAAAGAAGGAGCTGCAAAGGGAAATAGATGAGGCAAACGAACAACTGAAGGAAACCAAGAAATCTACCAAAGAAAGTCTTGGTCAACTCCGTGCATTGCGCGATAAGATTACGCTGCGCAGCCGTTTGATCAACAACATCAACGAGGAGATCAACTTTATAAACGGGGATATCAATACCGCTGCGAGGGATGTTAAAACCCTGCAGAAAGACCTCGATACCCTGAAGGCCCAGTATGCACAGCTGGTGATTTACGCTTATAAAAACCGTTCTTCTTATGATATGCTGAACTTCGTATTTTCTGCAGAGAATTTTAACGATGCAGTAAAACGTTTTCAGTATTTAAAGCAGTACCGTGAGTATCGTCGCCGGCAGGCAGATAACATTGTGTCTACACAGGAGCAGCTGAATCAGAAGATCCAGAACCTGGAGTCGCAGCGGGTAAGGCGTTCTGATGCGCTTAAAACAGAGCAGGAGCAACGCAATACGCTGGAAGTGGATAAGAAAGAGAAAGATGAAGTGCTGAATAAGCTGAAGGGGCGTGAGAAAGAGCTGGTAGCGGATATTAACCAGCGTAAGAAAGATGCCCAGAAAGTACAGCTGGCAATCAGAGCGGTAATCCGCAGGGAAATAGAAGAAGCGCGTCGTAAAGCAATAGAAGAAGAAACGGCCCGCCGTAAAGCAGCGGAAGAAAAACGCCGCCGTGAAGAAGAAGCCCGTAAAGCCGCTGCACTGGCTGCTGCAGAAAGAGCAAAAGCTGCTGCCGCCAATAATAACAATAACAACGTTGCCAACAATACGCCGGCACCGCCACCACCTCCTGTGAAAGCACCGGAGCCCGCACCGGAACCTGAAAAAACAGTAACCCGTACTGAAAACGTGCTGGAAGCAACACCAGAAGCGCTGGCATTGTCGGAGAGCTTTGAAGCCAACAGGGGTAAATTGCCCTGGCCGGTGGATGCAGGTAATATCATTGAGCATTTTGGTATACACCAGCATGCGGTAATGGAACATATACAGGTACCATCAGATGGTATTGTGATTGCCACCAATAAGGGCGGCGCCGTAAAATCTATTTTCGACGGGGAAGTGAAATCGGTAGTGGTAATGCCGGGATCAGGATATGTAATTATTATCCGTCACGGACAATACTTTACTACTTATGTACGTTTGCAAACTACCCGTGTGAAGAAAGGCGATAATGTGAAAACAGGGCAGGTAATTGGTACTGCCAGCACCAACGATATTGAAAATACCGGTGAAGTGGAGCTGCAGATATGGAAAGGCATTACCAAACAGAATCCTGAACAGTGGATCCGGAGAAGATAAACATAGCTGAAACTATACGAGATAAAGCTGAAAGCATTTTAAGGGTGCTTTCAGCTTTGCGCTTACTAACCAAATGCATTTTTTTTTGAGAAAGTTGATCCCTCTTTTGATGGCTCTGTGGCTACTGCCTGCGCTGTTGTATGCTCAGCGGGGTAGTAAGCAATCGCGCGCGGCACTTGAAAACCGTAAACAGGAGCTATTGAAAGAAATAGAAGAAGCGAACAAATCCCTGCTGCAAACCAGGAAATCCACCCGGCAAAATGTTGCCCTGCAGCGGGAACTACTCCAGAAAATTTCTACCCGCAACGCGCAGATCGTTAGCATTAACAACGAAATCAGTTTAATAGAAGGAGATATCAGCCATACTAACAGCAACGTACAAACGCTGGAGAAAGAAGTGGATTCTCTCAGGGCAAGGTATGCACAGCTGGTAGTATACGCTTATAAAACCCGGGATTCGTACGAGGTGTTGAACTTCTTTTTTTCTGCCACCAGCTTTAATGACGCCATCCGCCGGTATCAATACCTGCAGCAATACCGTGAAAACAGGCGCAAGGAAGCAGAAAGCCTGCTATCTACCAAAGCATTGCTGGGAGAGAAGCTGGCAGTGTTGGAGCAACAACGGGCGCAGAAAACGGGTGTATTGAAAACAGAACAACGGCAGCGGACAGATCTGCTGGAGGATAAGAAAGAGACAGATAAAACCATTGCCCAGCTGAAAGACCAGGAGCAGGAATTACAGCAGCGTATCAATAAAAGTAAAGCGGAAGCGCGGCAGGTAGACCAGGCTATCCAGGATGCCATCCGGCGGGAAATAGCTGCGGCGCAGAAGAAGGCGGCCGCACAGGCGCTGGCCCGTAAAAAGGCTGCGGATGCCCGTCGGCGCGAACAGGCAGCTGCCCGCAGAAAAGCTGCTATTGCTGCTGCAAAAAAAGCAGGTAAGAAACCGCCTGCAAAAGTGGAGAAAGAAGAAGCGGAAGAAGACGATGCGCCGGAAGCTAAAACTTCCAGTGAAGATGCGCTGGTAGCCACTCCGGAGGCGCTCTCCCTGTCGCGCGATTTTGAAGCCAACCGTGGCCGCTTGCCCTGGCCGGTAGATGCAGGCCGTGTTACGGGTCATTTCGGCGCTGGCAGGGTTGGTAAAATTGAAGTGGATCACAACGGCACTATCATCGCTACCGCAAGGGGCGCCGCAGTGAAGGCCATTTTCGACGGGGAAGTAATTATGGTATTTATGGTACCGGGCGCAGGGTATATGGTAACCCTGCGCCACGGAAAATATTTTACCAATTATGTGAGATTACTGGATGTTCGTGTCAGCAAAGGAGCTTCTGTAAAACGTGGACAAACACTTGGTGTGGCCGCACCGGGTGCAGGTAGCAATACCGGGGAGATAGAATTACAGATATACCGCAATATGGTGAAACAGAATCCGGAAAAATGGATACGTGCCCGTTAAAGCAACTGCACTTGTTTTTGCAGCACTTCTTCGTATAAAGCTTCGTATTGTGGAATGATATTATCGATATGGAAGCGTTGTGCCTGTTCCCATGCTCCCTGCCGTACCTGCTCCAGTAACTTTTCGTCTTTCAGCAGTTTGATCGCATGGGCAGCCATTCCGTCCACATCGCCTACGTTGCTCATATAACCGGTTTGTCCGGGGATATTGATTTCCGGTAAACCACCTGCATTGGAGGAGATCACAGGCACACGTGCCGCCATTGCTTCCAGCGCTGCAAGCCCAAAACTTTCATATTCCGATGGCAGCAGGAACAGATCACTGATAGACATTACATCTTCCAGTTGCTCCTGTTTACCTACAAATCTTACATCATCACAAATACCTAATTCCCGGCAAAGACATTCAATAGCCGGCCTGTCCGGGCCATCGCCTACCAACAGCAGTTTGGCTGGCACTTCTTTGCGTACCTGGGCAAAAATCTTTACCACATCCGGTACCCGCTTTACCTTACGGAAGTTGGATACATGCAGGAGGATCTTTTCACCGTTGGGAGCAATAGCCTGTCTGAAATGAGGCAGTTCCCGGCGGCTGAAGCGCTGGGTATCCACAAAATTGTAGATCACCGTGATATCCTTTTCTATCGGGAACGATTTATAGGTTTCATCCCGCAGGTTCTCGGAAACGGCGGTAATAGCATCTGATTCGTTGATGGAGAAGGTAACCACCGGTTCGTAGGTTTTATCCTTACCCACCAGGGTGATATCTGTACCGTGAAGTGTAGTGATAAAAGGCACTGTTCTGCCATGCTTTTTTACGATCTGTTTGGCCATATAGGCGGTAGATGCGTGTGGAATGGCATAGTGAACGTGCAGCAGGTCCAGTTTCTGATTAATGATAACGTCTACCATAGTACTGCTGAGGGCAGATTCATAAGGTGGAAAATCAAAAAGCGGGTATGTAGGAACCTGAACCTCGTGATAATATATATTAGCGTGAAATGCATTAAGCCTTACCGGCTGTTGATATGTAATAAAGTGGACCATATGGCCTTTGTCGGCCAGGGCTTTCCCCAGCTCTGTGGCCAGCACCCCACTACCACCGTAAGTGGGGTAACATACTATTCCTATGCGCATGAGTTAATTTTTTGCATTCTGCAAAGGTACTAAAAAGCAGAACGATATCGCATAATGCCTGAGGAGAGGGATAAGCGGTAGCCGGGAGGGCTGCCGGGCAAAAGAGTTGGCCACTTGATACCTTTATGCTTTTCTCCTTCAGCTTTTTTAGTAGTTTTAACCATAAATTAACCTGCTGCATGAGAAACTATATAATGCCAATTTTGTTAGCCTGTACCCTGCCGGCCCTGGCGGTGGCACAGGAGAAGGATTCAGTAACATTGAGAAAACTCGCTGATGAGGTATTAACCCACAGCACTGCCTACGAAAACCTGCGGATCCTCACGAAGCAGATAGGCGGCCGTTTGGCCGGGTCCCCGCAAATGGTGAAAGCCGAGCAATGGGGCGTAAAGGCGCTTAAAGCCGCCGGTGCGGATACCGTTTATCTCCAGGAGTGTATGGTGCCGCATTGGATAAGGGGCGCCAAAGAAGAAGCCCGTATTATCTCCAAACGCCGCGACTTTATACCGCCGCTGGAAGTACTGGCCCTGGGCAACTCGGTGGGCAGCGGACCGGATGGCGTAAACGCACCGGTGCTGGAAGTGGCCTCTTTCGACGATCTCGAAGCCAAAAAGGACCAGGTGAAAGGAAAGATCGTTTTCTATAACTATCATTTCAATCCTACGTTCATAAAAACATTTTATTCCTATGGCGATGCTGTAAAGTATCGTGGCCAGGGGGCCAGCCGGGCCGCCAAATACGGTGCGGTGGCAGTTATTGTAAGGTCCATGACGCATGGCGCCAATAACTTCCCGCATACCGGGGCTATGCAGTACGACAGCGCCTACCCCAAAATTCCGGCGGTGGCCATCGGGCTGGAAGATGCTGACCGTTTGAGCCAACGCTTAAAAGATGATAACAGCGCCAGCGTATTTCTGCGCACCAATTGCGAAATGAAGAAAGACACCATCGGGCATAACGTGATCGCTGAACTGAGAGGCAGCAAATACCCGGATCAGTACATCACTGTTGGCGGGCATCTTGATTCATGGGATGTGGCGGAAGGTGCGCATGATGATGGTACCGGTTGTGTACAGTCCATAGAAGTGCTGCGTGCCTTTAAGGCACTGGGCATGAAGCCGGAGCATACCCTTCGCGTGGTGTTGTTTGCCAATGAAGAAAACGGTACCCGCGGCGGCAAGAAATACGCCGAAGTAGCTAAAACCCGCCAGGAGAAGCACGTTTTTGCCCTGGAAAGCGATGCCGGCGGCTTTACGCCACGCGGCTTCACTACCACAATGGACGCAGTCCACAAAGCAAAAATGAACAGCTGGAAACCACTTTTTGCGCCTTATGGCATTTACGACTTTGACGAACCAGGCGGCGGGGTGGATGTAGGGCAGTTAAATGAGGCAATAGGTACGCCGATGGCTGAACTTTCTCCTGATTCGCAGCGTTATTTTGATATTCATCATGCCGCGAACGATGTGTTTGAAGCGGTGAATAAAAGAGAACTGGAATTGGGTGCGTTTGGTATGGCAGGTTTCATTTATCTTGTAGATCAGAATTTCTGATCATCCATCACTAAAAACTAACTATGGGTCGGTTTGTCTTTATCATTGTATCTGTTATTATACTGGTACTGGGAGGTATTTTCTTCTATAAATACTATTTTGTTTTCGGACAGGGCGTTAAAGCCGGGGAGCTGAATTATTTTGTGCAGAAGGGATACATTTTTAAAACCTATGAAGGCAAAGTGATCCAGTCGGGTTACCGGGGCAAGGTAGCCGGTACTATCCAGTCGAACGAATTTGAATTTTCCGTGAGCAGCGAACGGATTGCGCAGCAGCTGATGACGGCCAGCGGAAAGATGGTGGAACTGCACTACAAAGAGTACCTGGGGGCCATTCCATGGAGGGGATACAGCGCATTTATTGTAGATAGTATTATTTCCATCAAGGATCCGGTGAAGTCGGAGCTGCCTTAAAATATAAAGGGGAATTACGAAAGCCGTAATTCCCCTTTTTTATTCGTTGCCTGCGTACAGCAGGAAGATAGCCGGTCGTTTATGAAGATCAGGTAATTGTTTCTTCCACTCCTTTACCGTTTTTGTTTTAATATACTCCGTGGGAGCAGTGATATCTGCTGCAATACAAATCTGCGTATAGTCCTTACAGTTATCCAGTATATCCTTCAGCAGCTGGTTGTTGCGGTAAGGCGTTTCAATAAACAATTGGGTTTGCTTTTTCTTTTCCGATTCCTGTTCCAGTTCCCGGATCATCTTTGTTCTTTCGGGTGGTTTAATGGGGAGGTACCCCACAAACTGGAAATTCTGCCCGTTCATACCGGAGGCCATGAGGGCCAGCAGCATGGAGTTGGGGCCAATCATCGGGATCACCCTGGCATCAATGCTCTGTGCCAGCTTTACGATGAGGTGGCCGGGATCGGCGATAGCGGGGCATCCGGCTTCGCTGAGAATACCGATATCTTTTCCTTCGAGTAATAATTTTTTTGCAAGAACCAGGTCGGGCGCCTGGTTTTCATTCATCAGCAGGAGCTGCAGGTTATCTATCACGATGTTTCTGTCCAGCGACTTCAGATACCTGCGGGCTGTTCTTTCATTTTCTACATAAAAAACAGACAATTGCTGCACGATAGCGGTTACATAAGCGGGAATGCTGAATAGGGCGTCGGCGCTCAAAACAGTTGGAACCAGGTACACTTTGCCGGTGGTATTCATTATTTCAGTCTTTTTGTTTGTAAGTCAATGGTAGCTGCAATGACTGCGTAAGAAGGGGCCAGCATCCAGCCCAGTATGGGGATCAGCATGAACAGGTAAAACACCATGCCGTTACCGATAGCCATGCCGCGGTGCTGGCGGATAAAGTCGATGCTCTGCGACATGTTTAAACGATGTCTTTCACAGCTATAGTCCATCATGGAGAAGCCATAAAAATAGGATTCAATAAAGAACCCGAGCATCGGGGTAAGCCAGCCGATCACCGGTATAAAAGAGATCAGTAAGAGGATGAGGAGGGCGGCGGTTTGATAAACAATATTCCGGCACGACATTTTGATCCCGCGCAGGATATCCTGGCCCAGCTGCGACCAGCTGAACGGGAAGTCTTTATGATCCAGGATGGCTTCTGTCTTCTCAGATAAATAAGAAAACACGGGGGAAGCTACTATCAGGAACAGGTATTTAAAATAGGAAAAGTACCAGAATACAAATACAATCCGGATGGAAAATGCGACGAGGATAAAGAGGAAACTTAGCCAGCTGCTTTCCAGTTCCTGTACCCATTCTGTGATATGCATCAGCCGGGTGAGGTATTCCACAAAGTCGCCGGAGTAGCCCCATACAAAGTAAAATCCTGCAAAAAATAACAGGCAATAGATCACTCCAGGAATCAGTATCCATTTCCATAATTTATGCTGTAGTATGAATTGGTGGGCTTTTCCGTAAGACTGGATCGCCGACAGTACTTCTCTGAATGAAAACAACGCCTGAATATTTTATTGTAACTGAATGTGTGTTTTTCCTGGTTTTATGAAAGAGTAACGAAACTAACGCAAAATTAACAATGATTATCATGATTTTAAATGATTATCCTGATTTAGGAGATCATAAGATGTTATGAACTCCTAAATCAGGATAATTATTATATCACAAAAGCCATTGTCCTAGAAACGTGGACAGAGCGTTTTATATTTATTGTTTTCGTTCCGGGTGTGGATATAGATGAGTGAAATTTCCAGGCCGCCGCGGTAGTTGGAGGCTGGTTTCAGGCTGGATACGTTGGTGTCGTAGGTAAGGCCAATCTGGAAGCCTTTTATTTCAAGGCCCACATAAGGGATAATGGCATCTTTGAGGCGATACCAGCTACCCAGGTAAAAAGTGGTGGGATTATCGTCCATGTCGTTGAGCATGAAGCCATAGGCGCCACCAAAGGTGAATTCAGAAGCAGTGCTTTGTTTCATGTAGAGGATGCTGCCATGAAACCTGTCTTGCCCGTTTACCGGAACTGAACCTCCTCCGTGTACGGTCCAGCGATAGCTGAGCCTGTTCTGGGTAAGGTTCATGAATGATTCGGTAGGTTGGGTAATATGATAATAGGAGGCGCCCATGTAAATATTGGACGCTTCGCCGATTAAGCCGTTGTATAAGATACCGATGTTGGGATCGAAGTAGGATATTTTAGGATTTACCAGTGTTTCATTGCTGGGAATCATTGGGTTATACCCGTTGTTATCGATCTGGTTTTCAAACTGCAGTTTGGTATTGTCTATTCTTTTCTGCACCAGCGTACCCTGTAAGCCGATGGCCAGGGTGTGGTTACCTTCAGGGTCCAGTCCTTTGTGGTACGCGGTACTAAAGGAAAGGTAGCTGGAGGTGAGCGCACCGCCGCCGCTTCTGTCGTACATCGCCATAAGACCCACGCCCCAGATATCGGTATAGGAAATTACGTTTTTCAAAATGCCAAAATCAATGGCAGCGGTACCTGTTACGAAGGGGGTAGAAATACTCCTCCATTGCGACCGGTAGTTACCGGATAAACGATAATCTCCTGAAAATAAACCTGTAAACGCTGGGTTAAGGGTTAGCGGCGACGCAAAAAACTGCGAGAAGTGCGGGTCCTGCGCCCGCAAAGGATTAAAATAAAGTAATATGGCCAGGAATAGTAAAGCTCTTTTCATATCATTAAGCTTATAGCATAGGGTTTATGCAATACGGGTGAAGGTACATCAATTAAATCATATCTCAAATTAAATTCATGTATAAACGATCCGGCTTAGCAAAAAACAAATAGCAGCTTTGTTCTCTTTAAAGATACAAAACTGCTATCCGTAAAACGATTATTCCAGGTTATTGTTGTAATTTATTTCCGAAAGCCAGGTCGCCGGCATCTCCAAGCCCCGGTACTATATAGCCTTTAGCGGTTAATTCATCATCAATATCACCGGCCCAGATGGTCAGACTCGCTTTGGTATTGCGTAATACATATTCGATTCCTACGGTACAGGCAATGGCCACTACCAGGTGTATATGACTGGGTTTGCCTATTTCTTCCAGGTGCTCTATGGTTTTCACCAATGAAGAGCCGGTAGCCAGCATCGGGTCGGAAAGGATCAGCACCTGCCCGTCGATAGAAGGAGTGCTTACATATTCCAGGCTGATATCAAAAGAACCGTCGTGATTATGTTTGCGGTAGGCAGAAACAAAGGCATGATCTGCCTTATCGAAGTAGTGCAGCAATCCCTGATGCAGTGCCAGTCCTGCGCGTAAGATAGTAGCCAGCACCGGTTGTGATTTCAGCACCCGGCAGGTAGCAATACCCATAGGGGTAGTTACTTCCTTTTCTTCGTAACTCAGTGTTTTACTGATTTCATATGCCGCTACTTCTCCCAGCCGTTCCATATTACGCCGGAAGCGCATACGGTCCTGCTGAACATCTATATTCCTGATCTCGCTTAACCATTCTCCCACCAATGAATTGGTTTCACTTAAATTGATAATCATGAGCTATCCCTTTGAGGCCGCAAATTACCGAAAAATAGTGGAACTACTCTTTGTCCAGCAGCATCGCTTTTTTGACCAGCTGGATGAATTCAGCACGATAGCCTTCTGTATCCGTTCCTCTGGAATTGCCGGCCCAGGATAATACCTGGTCGTAGGTGGCGGTGCCTTTGAAGGCCGAGTTACGCAACAACTGCCCGAAAGCGGCTACAGCAGCGGCCATCCGGAAATCTTCCGGCGCGGCGGTGATCTCCTGGTTGCTGTAAGGCAACACTTTCTCCATCAATAAACTCTTGTTGGCATCCGGTTGTTTGTATCGCAATTTTACGGTGAGCACTTCGGATTTATTGCCAATCACTTTGCCTTCCTGGTATTTCAGCGGATCAACCCAGTTAACGGCGGTTCCCTTTGTGCCGGCAGGGATAATTTCATACAGGGCAGTAACGGTATGGCCTACGCCCATATCCCCGGCGTCTTTCTTATCATTGTTGAAATCTTCATTGGCGAGCACCCGGTTTTCATAGCCCACTAACCGGTACGACTGCACGAACTGCGGGTTGAACTCTATCTGCAGTTTTACATCTTTTGCTACGGTAAAAAGGGTTCCGCCAAATTCGGTTACAAAGGTTCTGCGGGCTTCTTCAAAGTTATCAATATAGGCATAGTTACCATTGCCTTTATCTGCCAGCAGTTCCAATTTATTGTCTTTATAATTACCCATACCAAAACCCAGTACAGAAAGAGATATGCCTCGTTCCCTTTCTTTTTCGATCATGCCGGTAAGTTCTCCGTCGCTGGAAACACCTACGTTGAAATCGCCGTCGGTAGCGAGTATTACGCGGGTATTGCTGTTTTGGGAATACAGTTCACCGGCAATGGTGTAGGCCAGTTGTATGCCTGCACCACCGGCAGTGGAACCGCCGGCCTCTAACTGATCCAGTGCGGCCAGGATCTTTTTCTTATCGCTGCCGCTGGTGGCTGGCAGTACTACGCCTGCTGCACCGGCATATACTACAATGGCTACCTTATCTTCTGCGCGGAGCTGCTCCGTTAAAACCGCAAACGCACGCTTAACAAGCGGCAACCGGTTTTCACCATACATGGAGCCTGACACATCTATCAGGAAAACCAGGTTGGAAGGAGGGAGTTCCCGGGTATCCACCTGTTTGCTTTTCAGGGCCACGCGTACCAGCTGATGGGCAGTATTCCAGGGGCAAACCGCCATGTCGGTATAAATAGCCACCGGGTCTTTTCCTTCGGGTGCTTTGTATTGGTAATCAAAATAATTGATCATCTCTTCTACTCTCACTGCGTCCGCCTCCGGCATCATGCCCTGGTTCAGGAAACGGCGTACGTTGCTGTAGGAGGCCCTGTCCACATCAATGCTGAAAGTACTGAGGGGCTGGTCTGTAGCTGTGTGGAAAATGTTTTCGTTAATGGGGCTGTAGTCTTCTGTGTTGTAAACCGGGGAGGGGGCGTAGTTCTTGCTGGTACCCCTGATAGTGGTAACAGAACCGGTTACAGACTTCCGATGCTGTGCGCCATAGCCCACCACCACTACTTCAGACAGCGCGGAGCTACTAACCCCGGCCACCTTGCCTTGCAGCGCATCGTTGGTATTGCCGTGCATCACATACTGGTTCCTTTTTTTATCGAGTGGCTGCAGTTTGGTAAGCTGTACTGTTATTTTATTCTGCCCGTCTTTCACTGCTACGTCAACCGCCGGGTAGCCGGCAGCGTTTACTTCCAGGATTAGCGCACCTGTGGCGGTTTTCAGGCTGAACTGCCCTTTTTTATCGGTGGCCGTTAATACATCTGTACCTTTTACCCGTACTACCACGTTGGCGAGGGGGCTTTTAAGCAAACTGTCTGTTACAATACCTGTAATAACCCGTACCTGTTGGGCGGAGGCAGTAAATGCCACCAGGCAGCTGAGCAATAGTAAAGAGAGATATTTTTTCATGGCGAAGTAGTTTTTCTACCTGCAGGATGTGCCGGGCGGTCCCGTTTCCATAAATCGTAAAAAAAATATTTTAAAACTACCTTTGCTGAAATTTTTTGTCGATGGTATATAACGTGATTGGCACCATGTCTGGTAGCTCATTAGACGGATTAGATATAGTTTTTGCAGAACTGACCGAGATACGCGGACAATGGACCTATGTTATCAGGGCGTCGGAAAGCCTGCCTTACGAGCCGGAGTGGGTGGAGCAGCTGTCGCAGGCCACTTCCCTGCCGGCAAAGGACTACCTGTTGTTACATACCGCATACGGGCATTACACCGGCCGGCGTATCCTGAATTTCATTGAAAAGAACCAGCTGGATCATAAAATTCATTTTATCGCCTCACATGGTCATACTACTTTTCATATACCCGCGCAGAAAATGACCGCCCAGCTGGGAGATGGTGCAGCCATTGCTGCCGTAACAGGGCTACCCGTTATCAGCGACCTCCGTGCGGTAGATGTGGCGCTGGGCGGGCAGGGAGCCCCCATTGTTCCTATCGGAGAAAAGTACCTGTTGCCCGGATACCAGTACTGGCTTAACCTGGGCGGTATCGCCAATATTTCGGCGCAGCTGCCCGAACAGTTTGTGGCGTTTGATATTTGCCCGGCCAACAGGGTATTGAATGCCCTGGCAGCCGCACTGAATAAACCTTATGACGATGGCGGCGCCCTGGCGGCGGGCGGAGTGGCCGACAGCAACCTGCTGGAACAACTGAATCAACTGGATTATTACACCAAACCCTGGCCGAAATCACTGGCCAACGATTTTGGTACCGATATCATATTACCACTGATAGCGCCTTTGCGTATTTCTGTACAGGGCAAGCTCCGCACCTATGTAGAGCATATTGCGATACAAATCACGCAAGCTGTAAAAGCGCTGAAAGCACAGCTGCCGGAAGGGCCTGGCAAGATGCTGGTAACCGGTGGCGGCGCGTTTAATACTTTCCTGGTGAATACGATCCGGCAACAGCTGGAGCCACTGGACATTACGGTGGAGGTGCCGGATGAGCAAACCGTTAGTTTCAAAGAGGCGTTGATCATGGCGCTTATCGGAACATTGCGCTGGAGACAGGAAGATAATGTGCTGAGCGGGGTTACCGGGGCTTCCCGCGACTCTATTAACGGTGCGTTGTGGACAACCCATTAATAGATTACTACAATCATAAAAAAAGCAGCGGATGTAACCGCTGCTTTTTTTATGTATTAGTGAGTTGTCGTGAATTGAAAACTATCTCCGTCGAACAACCCGAGGTCACTCAGTTTTAAATGCGGTATTACCAGCAGCGCCATAAATGATAATGTCATGAAAGGCGATGCCAGCGTGGATCCCAGCTCTTTTGCAGCTTTATCCAGCGCGCTGTACCGGGCTGCTATCGTATATCCGTCGAGGTTACTCATTAGTCCGGCTACGGGTAATGGCAGTTCCTGCACATTGTTATTCCCCACTGCGCTGATGCCGCCCTGTGCGGCAATCACGCTGTTGATGGCAGCTGCGAGGCTTTCATCGTCAGTGCCCACCGCAATGATGTTGTGACTGTCGTGTGCCACAGAAGAAGCAATAGCGCCGTGTTGCAGGCCGAAGCCATGAATGAATGCCACTGCCGGCGGCGCTTTTTTGTAGCGGTTTACTACCACTAGTTTGAGTATATCCTGTTGTGTATTACTTTCTATAGCGCCATTGACAACGGGTAGTACCGCGGTGAGGGCGTTGGTGATCAGTTGTCCATCCATCGCGCCGATTACCTTCACCGTTATTTCTTTTGCATTGCTATCGCTAACGGGTATACGAAAATCGTCAGCCGTTACAGGATCTGCTATAAAATTATTTACGGGAGATGAAGGGATGGAAGGTATCAGCGTATGTCCGTTTTCCGCAACTTTCACGCCGTTGATATATGTTGCGAGAATGTTAAAGTTTTGCAGGTCATCTATCACAATAAAATCTGCCGGATCATTTACCCGCAATAATCCATTATCGAGTTTATAATGCAGTACCGGGTTAATACAGGCGGCTCTTAACACTTTGAACAGATCAACACCATAGGCCAGGGCGCGCTTCACCAGCAGGTTGATATGTCCTTCCACGAGGTTATCGGGGTGTTTATCGTCGCTGCAAAACATGATATGTGAAGCATGGTCGTGCAGCAGCGGGTACAATGCTTCAAAGTTTTTGGCAGCGCTTCCTTCGCGGATGAGGATATGCATGCCGTATTGCAGTTTATCGAGTGCTTCTTCGATGGTAAAGCATTCGTGATCGGTGCTGATACCGGCAGCAATATATGCGGCGGCGGTTTCGCCCCGGAGGCCGGGAGCGTGGCCATCCACGGGTTTGCCGGCTTTTTGGGCGGCGGCTATTTTAGCGAGTACTTCCGGATCTTTGTGCAGCACGCCGGGGAAGTTCATCATTTCTGTGAGGTACCTGATATCATCTCTCTGAAGTAAAGCTTCAATATCGGCCACGGTTACTACTGCCCCGGCGGTTTCAAAAACGGTGGCCGGTACGCAGGATGGGGCGCCGAAGTTAAACCGGAAGGGAACTTTTTTGCCATTTTCGAGCATATATTCCACTCCTTTTACGCCCATCACATTCGCTATTTCGTGCGGATCGCTCACGGTGGCGATAGTACCGTGCACAACGGCCAGCCTGGCGAATTCTGAAGGGATGAGCATGGAGCTTTCCACGTGTACATGCGCATCCGTAAAGCCCGGAAGCAGGTACGTGGTGTATTGATTGTTGTTGCGTTCAATGCGGCTGATATAGCCATCTGTGATATGTATAGTGGCCGGATATATTTCCTGTTGCAGTATATCTACCAGGTTGCCTGAGAGCTGGAATGTATTCATGTTGCAAAGCTAAGGAATAGGTCGTATTTTCAATGCTGGCGTATTTTTTGAAAAGAGATGCCGGAGTTGTTTTAGGATATCTTATTTATCAACGGAAAATTATTTTTTATGATGACAGGAACCAGGTTTTATACGCTGTTAACAGCTTTTCTGATTGCTGGTTATTGCACCAGTGCACAATCTGCCGATGAATTGATAGCAAAGAATATTGTAGCGATGGGAGGTGAGGCGAAGTTAAAAGGAATTAAATCGCAGTATGTAGAGGGAAATATGGAAGTGCAGGGGCAAACTGTTCCCATTAAGCGGTGGGTGAAGCAGGATGAAGCGATGCGGCTGGAGTTTACCGTGAATGGTACCAGCAATGTGCAGGTAGTAACCCGTAATGCAGGCTGGAGCCTGATGCCGGTGATGCAGCAAACAACGCCGCAGGAAATGAACCCGGAAATGCTGAAGCTGATGAAAACCCAGCTGGATGTGAGAGGAGAGTTGTATGATTACAAGAGCAAGGGGAAAAAGATAGAATTATTAGGAAAGGATACCGTGAGCGGGTCGCCGGCATATAAGCTGAAGATCACTGCTGCGGATGGCACATCGGGTATTGCTTACCTGGATGCCAACACTTACCTGCTGGTGAAGGCTACCAATCATATGAACGTACAAGGACAGGATATGGAGCTGGTAACGTTGTTGTCTGATTATAAGAAAACGCCGGAGGGACTTACTTATCCGGGTGTTACAGAGCAGGACCCGGGTGGGGTTAAAGTTAATATCCTGAAGATAGAAATGAATCAGCCGGTAGCAGATAGTTTGTTTACCAAACCAAATCCTTAAGAAACATTTCCGCTATTGTGCCGGAGGATATATTTCCTGTGGCGCAATAGCGGAATACGGTATTATTTATACAACGCCGCCATCGCTTTGGCTTCCTCAGCCATTTTCTTAGCCAGGTGTGCGGGTTTCAGCACTTTTACCTGGGCGCCATAACTCAGCAGTGTCATGGTCAGTTCCGGGTTAATAACAACGTTAAGGGATATACGGCATTCCTCGCTGTTGTCTTCCACTATTTCCTGGGAAGTGTGGATGGGCTGCGACTTAATATATTTCCCCTGTCTTGGTGTAAAGCTCAGCAATACATTTTCGGGATCTCCGTCGTGTACGGTGATGCCTACTGCGTGCTGGAAGTAGCTGGCTTCGTCGAAATTCTTTTCATCAAAATGTTTATTGGTAGGCCATAGTTTCACCACGCGGTCGAGGGCAAAGGTAACTACAGCGCCACCGCGGGTTTTCTGGCTTTTCCCGATGAGGTAAAAGCGGTGCTGGTATTCGCGGAGGTGATAGGGTTCCACCCAGTGTTCCTTAGGCTCATCGCGGTCGAAGCTCTGGTAGGCGATGCGGATCACTTCCAGGTTTTTGATGGCGTCTACTATTTCGGGGATATGTTCTGCGCCCTTGTAGTGGGATGCCCGGGTAAATTTGATGAGTCCTTTATGCTGGAGGGCTTCCCTGTTCATTTTGAGACTGGCAGCAATTTTCAGGATGGCATCTTCAAACTGCTGTACTACCGGGAGGCTCCGGAATTGTTCCAGTATGCCAATGGCAATTTCCAGCCCCTGCAGATCTGCTTCTTCTATAGGGGAATTACTGATGGAGAAGCTATCGTCTGAGTAGCGGTAGGTGCCGCTGCTGCGCTCATATACGATAGGCGCCATATAGTTCAGTTCAGGGTCCTGGCGCATATCCTGGATATCTTTCTGGATAGTGCGGGTAGAAATTGCAGTTCCCATCTTGTCCGATACATATTCAATCAGGTTATCCAGGGTAGGTTTGGGTTTCTGCTTATTGCGCAACCGCTCGTCGATCCAGCGGTAGCGCGACACCGCGTCTTTATTCTTTGGCAAAAGATAAAATTTAGATAATAAAAATAAACAATTCCCGCTTTTGCGACGAGGATTAAAAAAATTATCATCAAAAGATCACTACGCAAATCCCTTGCGTGCGGCGCCGATAAATTTGTAGTGTTATTAAAACCTGATGGTTATGAATAAGGTAAATACAACTACAGCAATTACGCAGGTACAGGCCATTTCAATTGGGCAGATCATTATGGATGATTCCAATTACCTGACGCTCTGGGGCCAGGCGCTACTGGATGAGGTGTGGTATCCCTGCGATTTTGTAACTACTTACGAAGTAATGAACACGATGCTGCGTTTCAGCCAGGACAAGCACGATGCAGTGCAGATGACGATTGTGAAAAAGCTGGAAGATATGCGCCGCACACCGGACATTATTGACCTGGAGGCAGAACTGGGTGGCGCCGTAGTGTTTGATCACCTCGTATTTCACATGAGGAGGCCCTGTTTGCAGCAGGACGATAACTGGGAGGCATATGCTGATGAAGAATGTTATTATATAGAGCGTGTGATCCAGATGCCGGTACCCACCGTGCCTACATTACCGCCTGCCGCCCGGCACAACTCAAACGACGCCAATGAGAAAATGGAGTATTGCATTCAAATGCTTCATGACGCCTATAACCTGTATCTCGGTTTTATCGAATTAGAATTGGGGGAAGACGCTGCCCGGGTAATGGCCGCCCTGGAAGACGATAACAAGTTCAGTATGGCATATTATGCCTGGCAGCTGTACACCTCAAATACATAAATACTTATAACCATATTTCTATCCGTTGATGAACCCTGATGATCCATTTATGTTAACCCTGAAAGACACAAAGATGAAAAAGAATCCATTTATGTTAGCCCCGGTGTCCATGTATGTTAATTCCCGGACATCTGTTTATGTAACCCCGGTATCCATTTACGTTAACCGCCAAGCCTTGCATCCATTTATGTTAACCCCTGATACCCATTGGTGTTAGCCCCTGGTATCCGTTTGAATGAACCCCCAATTTCCATTGTTTGTTAGCCCCCAAAACCTTTGCCCCGGAAAAAAAAAGCGCAAAATTCTGAAAAAAATCCCTTAAAGTCTATAAATTTTGTAGGAAAATGCTATTTTTGGTCAATTAAATCGTAGAACTATGAGTTTAAGACTGGGAGATGTTGCTCCTAATTTCAAAGCCAATACCACTTTAGGGGAAATAGATTTTTACGATTACCTCGGCGAAGGTTGGGGTATCTTGTTTTCCCACCCGGCAGATTTTACCCCGGTATGTACTACCGAATTGGGAAAAACGGCTTTATTAAAGGAAGAGTTTGCAAAACGTAATACTAAAGTACTGGCTGTCAGCGTAGATCCATTAGATAAACACCTGAGCTGGATAAATGATATTAACGAAACACAACAGTGTGACGTAACTTTTCCTATTATTGCAGATGAAAACAAAACAGTGGCAAACCTGTATGATATGATTCATCCAAATGCCTCTGAAACATTTACAGTAAGATCCTTGTTTATCATAGGACCGGACAAAAAAGTAAAACTCATCATCACCTACCCGGCCTCTACCGGCAGAAACTTCGTAGAAGTGCTCCGTGTACTGGATTCCCTGCAGCTGACCGCTAAATACAGCGTAGCTACACCAGCCGACTGGAAAGATGGTGAAGACGTAATCGTTACGGCAGCGGTGCCAACAGCAGATATTCCTGCACGTTTTCCGAAAGGCCACAAAATTATCAAGCCTTACCTGAGAACAACACCACAGCCCAACAAATAATACTTAAAGAGCCGTAAGGCTTTCTTATAAAGATTTTTTAATGGTTGGTTTTTGATTTTTACGAAACGGGGATTTCTCCCCGTTTTTTTTATGCCCCTACCCCTGCCAGATATTATTATTGAGGTAACAGTTTATTAATGCACAGTTAACATCCCACGTAGCAGAAAAACAAACTCTGGTCTCTAGTTTTGCTGAAAAATACATTCAATCCATTTTTATGGAATATCGTTTACTATCAGATAAGCAGCTACTGGAAGAATGTACCAAAAACAATCTCAAAGCATTTAATACTTTATTTGATCGTTATTTTGGAAGATTGTATAACTACGCACTTGGCTATGTGAAGGATGAATACTTTGCAGAAGAAGCCATCATGGACCTGATGATGTGGATATGGGATAAAAGACATACCATACAGATAGAAGGCGAGTTTAAACCATATATCTTCAGAGCAGCCAAAAACGCTACCATCAAGGCGATCCGTAAAAAAGCCGTTTCCATAGCCCCGATAGAATTTATTGAGAATAACCTTTCCTTTGTGGCTACCCCGGCCGACCACCAACTGGACACCAGGGAACTGGAAGCAAAATATCATTTCCATCTTGATTCATTAAGCCCCCAGCGTAAAATTGTATTTCAAATGAGCAGGGAAGGCGACCTCTCCCACGCCGAAATTGCCAACGACCTCAATATTTCTATTAATACCGTTAAGAACCATATTAAATTCTCCCTGAATCATTTCAGAAAGCAGCTCAATAACCATAGCGATACAGTGTTGCCGGCGCTTACCGGGTTTTTATTGCTTTTTCTGCATTTATAATATATTAAAAATAATATTTAAGCAGGCGGTTGTCATTACTTCCTGCATACTTCTCCCATACTTCTCTGATACTTCTCGGATACTTAGGAGTCGTGTATGTGTCGTATTCCCCATACAGTTCCTATACAGTCCCTATACTGTTCCCATACACTCCCCATACTGTTCCCATACACTCACCATACACTCACAATACACTCACAATACACTTCCCATACACTCCCAATACACTTACCCCTTTTTTTATACCCCATACAGAGTAATTATTTTACATATAATAATACCCGGTCCCCCCGGTAAATTATGTTTCTGTTTTTTCTTCAACATCGGATAGCCCTTCGTCTTCTTTTTTGTCCCTATATGATTAACAGGGACCTTTTATGCTCTGTTAAACCAGCATGTCAAGACAAATAAACCGGGAATTAATTGAGAGATTTTTAGCAGGTAAATGTTCAGCCGAGGAGGAGCGACTGGTAAACCTGTTTCTGAAAGATCCTGCATCAGAAAAATTGTTGGAGGACATCCTGTCTGCAAATGCTGGTAAAGACTGGATAGTATTTGAGAACGACAAATCTGTTCATCCCCGGCAGCAGGAGTTGAAAAAATCCATGCAGGAAAGGATAGGGCATGTGAATATTGCGCGTAGGAGGAGCTTATTACACCTGCGGCATGCTGCCATCTGGATTGGCCTGATCCTGACAGCTATGGGTATTTATACCATCAGTTATTTAAGTAATAAAAGGGGAACGCAGGTGGCTTTTGTGGAAAGCAACAACCCGAACGGGCAGCGGTCAAAAATAATTCTTTCTGATAGCAGCGTGGTATACCTGGGCGCAGGCAGCCGTTTGAAATATCCTGAGAATTTTTCCGGAGATACCAGGGATATCTATCTGTATGGAGAAGCTTTTTTTGAAGTAACGAAAGAGAAACATAAGCCGTTCACCGTTCATACCGGCGATGTGCAAACCAAAGTATTAGGGACTTCTTTTAAAATAGAAGCATTTAAAAATAAACCCTTACTGGTGGAAGTAGCTACCGGGAAAGTAAAGGTGGACCAGGTAGGCACCGATTTTTCCAGATCACTGGCCGTTTTAACGCCAGGGCAAAAAGTGCTGTTTGATCACGGTGAAATTAAAAGAGAAACAGTTGATCCGGAAGAAGTACAGGACCTGAAGGAAGCCCGGTTAACATTCAACAATGCTTCGCTCAATGATATTGCAGAGGTATTGCAGCGGTGGTACAATGTGAAGATCACTTTTAAACAACACACAAAATCAGCGGAAAAAATGACGCTGACACTGGACGCCAGGGTGCCAATAGATAAGATATTGAACGTGCTGGCCGCAGCAGGCCATTTCAGCTACGAAATGAAAAACGGGGAAATCGTTATTCGCTAAACTTAAAATAAACAAACGATATGTATTAAAAAAAGCTGTCCATCATTGGATAGGGACGTCGCATGTGATGTCGTGAAACTGCACGCCCATAAGAGGCAACAGGATAAAGCGAAAGGAAATTAACAACGATTCCGGCTGACGCCGGCCAACCTTAATACAAAAATTAATGCAAAAAGGATTACATCCCACAACTAAGTTTATGATGAGATGTTCATGTATACTTTTAATCGCGCAACTTACTTTTATTGGCGTACTACTGGCCGGAAACGCCCGTGGGCAGCAACTGGACAAAGTGATTGCTGTTAAGTTGGATCACGCTGGCGTGAAAGAAAGCCTGTTAACTATTCAGGCAAAGAGCGGAATCAGGTTTGTACTGCCGGAAAAGTTGCTGGCAGGACTCAAACAAAAAATCACTATTGATTCAGACCACTCAACCGTAAAATACCTGATTGAAAAGGTGTTGGAGTCAACCAATCTCGACTATAAGCTGGTAGAAGGCTATGTGGTGATTGATACCAAACCTGTTCCACAAGCGCCCGGTAAATTATCAGGAAGAGTGGTGGACGAAAAAGGCGCGCCTTTGCCCGGCGCAACAATCAGGGCGCTGGAAACCGGCCAGGTTGTTCAAAGTGACGCTAACGGCGATTACACATTCAACCTTAAACCAGGCAACTATACACTTGAAGTAACTTACGTTTCTTTCAGGTCGCAGAAATCGAATAATGTTGTTATAAAAGAAGGAAAAACCACCTCGCTTGATTTTTCCATGCAGCTGGCCGATAATAAACTGACAGAAGTAGTGGTGAGTTATGGTAAGCAGAAAAGCCGCGAAATTACAGGCTCAATTGCAACCGTTGATGCGTCGTCTTTGCAGGACATGCCGGTAACCCAGTTTGCCCAGCAGTTGCAGGGAAAAGTAGCCGGTGTCCAGGTATCCCAAACCAGCGGCCAGCCCGGGCGCGGTATGGGGTTTATTATCCGGGGCGCGGCATCTTTTTACTCAAGCAATCAACCGCTTTTTGTGATTGATGGTAACCCCATTACAGGAAGTATCAATAACATCAACCCTGCAGAAATAGAAAGCTATAGTTTTCTTAAAGACGCATCCGCCACTGCATTGTATGGATCAAGAGCCGCAAACGGTGTAGTACTCATTACCACCAAACATGCAAAGCCAGGCGACGCAAAAATTGAATTCTCCAGCTACTACGGTTTGCAGAAGATCCCTACCGGTAAACTGCCGAAGATGATGACTGCAAGAGAGTTTGCTACCTTCATGAAAGAGCGTGCAGAAGATGGATTAAAGTATGAACCTGGCTATTCCGTTTCTGCCGATTATCATGCCGCTTACGACAACCCGGAGCAGTATGGAGAAGGTACCAACTGGTTTAAATTGCTAACCAGAACGGCGCCTATTCAAAGCTATGACCTCACCGTGCGAACGGCGCGTGAACACTCTTCATCTACCGTAATAGCAGGCTACCAGGAGCAACAAGGTGTATTGATCAATACCGGCACCAAGTTATATTCAATGCGTTTTAACCAGGATTTTACCACCGAAAACAATAAGCTCAAAATAGGTTTCAACCTGGCGCCGAGTTACCGGACGGATCATAACAACAGGTTGAATAGTGACGGTGTGGGCGGATACTTTGAAAGGTTCTTCGAGGCCAGTCCATTGGCAAGTCCTTATAATGCAGATGGTTCCTACACGCGCAACGTTTCTTCTCCAGGTATGGTGGCCTATATCAATCCACTCGCTACTTATGAATTAACCAACGACGATTATAAAACAACCCGCATACTCGGTAACATTTACCTGAACTATGAATTCCTGCCGGGATTAAGTATCAAGGGCAATCTGGCGGCAGATAAAGGCGCTGAAACACGCAAGTATTTCCAGTCGGGTTTGGTTACTGGCACACAGGGACAAACCATCGGAGCCAGCTCGGCAGTTGATAACGGCTCATGGACCGCAGAAGGAAACCTGGTGTATAACAGAACCTTCTTTAAAGATCATAATATAGAGGCATTGGTAGGCTACTCGGCGCAGGAATTCAGCACCTATAATAACACACTGACAGGCCTCGGTTTCACCAGTGATGATATTGAATACCTCGGTGCCGCCACCAGTGTTACCGGTAGCAGTGGTGCGGGATCCTATTCATTATTGTCGACCATAGGCCGGGTGAATTATAATTATAAAGGGAAGTATCTTTTGTCTGCAGCACTCAGACGCGATGGTTCCTCAAAATTCGGAGAGAATACACAGTGGGGCAGTTTCCCGTCAGTAGCTGCGGGTTGGATCGTTAGCGATGAATCATTTATGAAGAATGTAAAAGGCGTTAACTTCCTTAAACTACGGGCCAGTTACGGGATCACAGGTAATAACTTCTTCGCCGGTAACTATGATCCACAGGCCACTATCGGCACTTATTACTACAACTTTAATAACGTAATCACCCAGGGACAAACCATCAACCGGCTGCCTAATAAGGATTTGAGATGGGAGCGCAACAAGCAGTTCGATATCGGTCTGGAGCTGGGCGTATTGGATAACCGCCTCACTTTTACCTACGATTATTACCGCAAATTAACGGATGGACTGATTCAACAACGCTCCATACCTACATCGTCCGGGTTTAACCAAATCATTTTCAATGTGGGTGAACTTAAAATGTGGGGACATGAATTTTCTGTGAGTTCTAAAAACCTCACCGGTAGCCTGAAATGGAATACCAGCCTGGCGTTATCGTTCGACAGGAACCTGATTACCAACCTCGTAGATCCCGGTTATATCAGGAGAAATGTAACGGTGAGTTCAGATTATTACCGCCAGCAGGTAGGACATCATTTGGGTGAGTTTTACGGATTTGTTTTTGAAGGATTATATAAAGATGCTGCCGACCTTGCCAACTCTCCCAAGTATTTAAGTACTACTGCCAAGCCAAACGGTAACTCTGATATCGGAACAATCAAGGTGAAGGACATCAACGGTGATGGCGTTATTGATGATGTGAACGACCGCACCTTTATTGGCGATCCTACGCCAACATTTACCGGCGGTATCGTGAACAACTTCAGGTATAAAAATTTTGACCTGAACATTGACATGACCTTTTCTGTTGGCGGAAAAATCCTGAACGCGGCTAAATGGGCCTATCAAACAAACATGGATGGTTCCCGTCTTCCGCTGGCCGCTGCTGCCGATCGCTGGCGCTCAGAAGAAAACCCGGGATCGGGCATTTATCCGCGTACCAAATCAGGTACCACCGCAATGGGAAGACAGGTAAACAGTCAATGGATAGAAGATGGATCTTATCTCACTGCCAAAAATATAACACTTGGATATACTGTGCCTTTAAGAAACGCGATGATAAAAAACCTGAGGGTTTTTGCATCTATACAACAGGCGTTTGTATTAACGGGCTATTCAGGAATGAATCCGGAAATAAATGTGGGCGGCTCTGATCCTACGTCGGGTGTTGGTGTAGATGAAAATGCCTATCCTATACCAAGAACCTTTTCTCTTGGATTCACCACCACATTTAAATAATCATTTAACACTGACAAAATATGAAAAAGCTATATACAGTGATGATCCTTTTGTGTGCAGTGACAATATCCTGCAGCAAGGATTTTATCGAACGGTCGCCTGAAGATGCATATACCGACGACGTATTTTATAAAACGGAGCAACAATTCAGATCGGCTGTAGTGGCCGCCTATGCACCACTCCGGGATGTGCTGGTGAATGATTATTTTACTTCAGAAATGCACTCTGATAACACCATTTATCAGGCTATACCAGGTAACAGGGGTACTTCTATTGTGGAACGTGAAAACATTTCCGACTTTACCAATACCTCTACCAATGCTTATGTAGCAGCCACCTGGCAGCATAGTTATACCGGCATCTCCCGTTGTAATATCATTATCGAAAGATTGAAAGGCGCTGATCTTAAAGATGAAGTAAAAGCAAACCTCGATGGACAGGCAAAATTCTTAAGGGCGCTCAACTACTTTAAACTCGTGCGCTTATACGGTGGCGTTCCACTGTTTATAAAAGAAGTGACTACGGCAGATGAGGCATTTAAGGCTCGTGCCACCGAAGCAGAAGTATATGCCCAGATCATTGCGGATGCACAGGACGCTATCGCTGAACTGGCGCCACCAGCAAAGTTCCCGCAAACAGGAGAGGCTACCAAAGGATCTGCGACTATACTACTCGCCGAAGTGTATGCCACGCAGAAAAAATGGGCAGATGCAGAGAAGCTGCTAAACAGTATGCTGACTATGGGCTATGATCTTAATGCAAACTATGCAGATGCCTTTATGCCAGCGAATAAGAATAGTAAGGAATCGGTTTTTGAAATCCAGTTTCTCGGAGGTACATTAACAGGTGCTACGCCCAATGTGTTGTCTTTTCATTTTTTACCAAGAAGTAAAGACACTAAACTGCTAACGGGTATTTCTATTGACAATACCAGCACAGGTGGATGGAATACGCCCAGTAATGATCTGATCAGTGATTTTGAAGCCGGCGACAGTCGCCTGGAAGCCTCTGTCGGCATTGCAGAAGGCACCTATGATGCCAGCAACTACTTTAAATATTCAGCCGCAAAAAGCATTATCAATTACGTTCCTGCCACGGGAAAAATTGGTGTGCCGTACATAAAAAAGTATCTGCATGCTCCGCTGGAATCACCTACCGGCTCCGGTGATGATTTTCCTATCTACCGTTTTTCTGATGCATTGCTCTTATTGGCAGAAGCCTTAAATGAACAGGGTAAATCTTCCGATGCACTAACGCCGTTGAACCGGGTAAGGAGAAGAGCAGGGTTGGCCGATTTCACTAATACAGATCCCGCCCAGCTGCGCGCCGCTATTTTTCATGAACGCAGGGTGGAACTGGCATTTGAAAACCATCGCTGGACAGATCTGCTCAGGAGCGGTAAGGCGCTATCTGTGATCAATGCCTTTGGCGTTAAGATCAGGGAACAACTGCCATATCTTTCTTCAGATGCGTACGTGATTGATCAGCATCACCTGTTATTTCCCATACCTCAGAATGAGGTGGGACTCAATCCAAAGATCATCCAGAACCCCGGCTACTTTTAATAGTTTTCAAACCAGCATATCATGATGATGAAAAGAGGCTTTTGTATACTGCTACTGTTAACGATGGGTGGCTTTAGCAATGCACAACAAAAAGAAGAAGATGAGTTTTCTATTGCCGTAATTCCGGATACCCAATATTACACTGCAGAGAAGAACGGTGGAAAGAAAGAAATGTTTACTGCACAAACGGAGTGGATTGTAAAAAATGCGGCAAAGGAGAACATCAGATATGTGATCCATCTGGGAGACATCTCTGAGGACGGTGAAAAATTTCCGCAACAATGGGTCAATGCAGCGGCATCCATGTATCTGCTGGAAAAACCGCAACCCGGGTATCTGCAGGGTATTCCGTATGGCATGGCCGTAGGAAATCACGACCAGACTAAAAGTCAATACCCGCTGAGTGGTAAAACAGATCAGTACAACAAGTATTTCGGCATCGAACATTTTAAGGGTAAAAAATGGTACGGGGGGCACTATGGCGATAATAATGATAGTCACTACGATCTTTTTGAAGCCGGTGGTATTAAATTTATCAGCATCTTTTTAGAGTATGATTCTTATGGGGAAGATATTGAAGGGATGAACAAATGGGCCAGCCAGGTATTGGAGAAATACAGCGACAGGAAGGCGATCCTTGTGAGTCATTCTATCATTCATTTTAATAAAACAACAGGTACTAACAAGAAGGGGTTTCCGAAATTTTCAAAACAGGCGCAACGTGTGTTCGACCGGCTGAAAAGTTACCCTAACGTGATGTTAACCTTATCAGGACATGTGGGCGATAACGGCGAAGGGTATCGTCAGGATGGCTACGCCGGGAATATTATCCGGTCATTTTTATCCGACTACCAGAGCCGGCCAAATGGTGGTCATGGGTTAATGCGTTTGATGAAGTTTTCGAAATCGAAAGACCTGATCAGTGTACGTACTTTTTCGCCTTACACAGGTGAAGAAGAAAAGGATGCAGATAGCGAGTTTACACTGCCGTGGTTTCATCATACCAACGTAGCCCGTTATCATGATTACGACAATGACCAGCATACCGACATTGCCTTCTTTTCCCATGGTGTATGGAAGATAGCAGGGCAGCCCGATATAGCGTTTGGAAAAGAAGGAGACATTCCTGCACCAGCGGATTATAACGGTGACGGTAAAACGGAGTTAGCTGTATTCCGGCCTTCCGAAGGTAAGTTTTATCTCCAGGGTGGGGAAGTAGTTACACTTGGACAAGCAGGTGATATCCCGGTGTGCGGAGATTACGACGGCGATGGTTTTGCAGAGGTGGCAGTGTACCGCCCAGCTACGCTTACCTGGTATTTTGATGGCCTGGACAGTATCCGGTTCGGGCATAAAAATGGTATTCCCGTTCCGGCGGATTATGACGGAGATAGCATGCTGGACGTAGGCGTATTTCGTACGGATAATTCGTTGTGGCAAACAAGTTTGGGTAATATTCCGTTGCAGGTAAAGCATATCCCCGGCGACATTCCTGTTCCGGGTGATTACGATGGCGATGGCAGAGCAGAAATGGCAGTGTTTCGGCCTTCCACCGGTGAATGGATCATTGACAGGTTTAAAGAACCGGTAAAGCTTGGGAAAGAAGGAGATATCCCGGTTCCCGGGAATTATTTCAGAGATGGAAAAACTTACCCGGCTGTTTACAGGGATGGTAAGATCTATCTTGAAAACGGTCATACCATAACAGCCAATCAGGGGAAGATAACAGAGCTGGTAAAATAAAATTAAAAGAGCCGTGTACAATACACGGCTCTTTTAATTTTATTCTTCGCCTGCGGGCTGCTTACCACGGTGTTTCCGCAGTTGCGTTAACAGGGCACTCATATCTTTTGGCAGCGGTGCTTCAATCGTATATTCCTTGCCGGAAGGATCTTTGAAGATCAGCATAGACGCATGCAGGGCCAGCCTGCTGAGTAATGGCCGCTCTTCTTCTGTATGTTTGCCTAACTTGAATTTTTTCTTGATAGAAGATAACAGCACCGGTTGCGCGCTGCCGTAAAATTCATCTACCGCAATGGGGTGTCCCAGGTACTTCATATGCACCCTGATCTGGTGGGTACGGCCGGTATGGATCTGCATCCTTACCAGGCTGTAAAGGCCAAATTCTTCCAGTACTTCATAATCTGTAGAGGATGGCTTCCCCTTGCGGTTAGTCACCATCTTACCCTTTTGCACAGGATGTTCCATGATCCCTTCACTCACATTGCCCTGCTTAGGTACTGGTTGACCACTTACCAGTCCGAGGTAAAACTTCTTTACATCCCTGCTTTCAAAAAGCTGCGAGAAATATTTATGCGCTGCTTCGTTGCGTGCAAACAGGATAATGCCACTGGTTTCGCGGTCGAGCCGGTGTACCGTGAATATTTCCCCGTAAGCTTTTTTCATGATGGCTATCAGGGAGGTAAGCTCATTATCATGACGGTCGGGCAACGTAAGCATTCCTGAAGGCTTGTTGACTACAACAAAATCAGGCGTTTCGAGTATAATATGTTCTGATAATCGCATTCCGTAAATCGGCAGTTATTTTTTAAAGTGTTTCAGCAGGATTACTTCTTTCTCATTGAGGAAGCGCCACTGCCCACGGTTCAGTGTTTTTTTGGTAAGACCCGCATACATTACACGGTCCAGTTTTTCCACTGTATATTCCAGGTGTTCAAAGATGCGGCGGACAATGCGGTTTTTACCACTGTGAATTTCAATGCCCACCTGTTTTTTATCTTTCGGATCCACATAACCCAGCGCGTCTACCAGGGCCACGCCATCTTCCAGGGTTACGCCTGCAATGATTTGCTCGAAGTCGGTTTTAGTCAGTGGTTTATCCAGTTCTACCTGGTAAATCTTTTTGATGTTGTGTTTGGGATGAGCCAGGCGTTGTGCCAGTTCACCATCATTGGTGAGCAGCAACAGGCCGGAGGTATTACGATCAAGGCGTCCTACAGGGTATACCCTTTCGTTTTCTGCGGCATCCTGGATCAGGTCCATTACTGTTTTGCGGCCTTCCGGATCATCGGTGGTAGTAATGTAGCCTTTGGGTTTATTCAGGAGAATGTATACCAGGTTTTTAGTCGGGGTAATTTTTTTATCCTGCATAGTTACCACATCGCTGCTGGTTACTTTGGTAGCGGGTTCTGTTACCACTTTGCCATTCACGGTTACCTTGCCTTCCTTGATCAGGTCTACTGCTTTTCTGCGGGAGCAAAGACCACAATGGGCCACAAATTTATTCAGCGGCATTTCACCGGGGCCAAATATGCTTTCTTTGCCTTCGTTCGTATGTTCGTGATCGTTAGCGCCTCTTACTTTTGTGCCTTTTTTTTTATCCTGTTTATCGGCGAAGCGTTCGTTGGTTTTATCAAAGAACTTTTTACGGTTGAAGCCACTTGGTGTTTCTTTTCCGCCTTTTTTCTTTTCTCCGTGGAAGTGAAAAGCGCTGTTGTCGTCCGTTTTCTTAGCGGCGCCTGCACCGTAGGTACGTTTGCGCGGGGCTCTTTCACGGCTTTCTTCTTTATCGAAGCTGCGTACACGTTCCGGACGTTCACCATCTTTTCTGAATGCGCTGAATGCGCGTTCGCCATCGGGTTTATCTTTCTTGTCTTTAAAGTCGTTGTCGTTGCTGCGTTTGTGGAAAGGCTTTTCGTCTTTGTCGAAACGTTTACGGGCGCCTGGTTTTTCATCGCGGCCGAAGGAGCGTTTGTCATCGCTTCTGCCGAAAGAGCGTTTATCGTCGCTTTTACCAAAAGAGCGTTTATCATCACTTCTGCCGAAAGAACGTTTTTCTTCGCCTTTTTCGCCAAAGCTGCGTTTGAACGGAGGTTTCTCTTCGCTGCTGCCGGTGCTGCGTTTGCCGCGTTGAGGTTTATCATTTCCAAAGCTATCGGTAGCGGGTCCTTTTTTGCGGGCCGGTCTGCCGTTGCTGTCGAAAGTGCGTTTGCGGAAAGCAGGTTTTTCATCACCGGCGCTTTCGCCACCAAAACGGGGCCTGCGGGATGAGGAGCTGTCGTCAGCGCTGCGGTTATCTTTTGCAGATGCTCTTCCTGGCCTTTCGCCATCAGCGGAGGAGCGGTTGCGGTTGCCTGCTGGTTTGTCGCTTTTACCAAATTTGTTATCCCTTGATGGACCAAACCCTTTTTTAGCAGGTTGTTTTTTCTTCATAAATTATTATTGATTGATGATCATGCGTGCATGACCAATAGGAATATTGTTATAGTATCAGCCTTTATTGGCGAGTTGTCCGCATGCCGCATCGATATCTTTACCACGGCTGCGACGCAATCTTGCATTCACCCGGTTTTTGGCAAGATATTCCATGAACTCTTCTGCTTTTTTGGCGTCCGGTTTCTGGAACCGGGCCATATCAATCGGGTTGTATTCGATGATGTTTACCAGATCAGCGGGAACCTGCCTGTATATTTTAATCAGCTCATCAGCATCTTCTTTTGAGTCGTTAAAATCTTTGAAGAGGATATATTCGAAAGAAATTTCGTTTTCAGTAGCCTTGTAGAAGTAGTTCAGCGCATCTATCAATTCCTTCAGGTTGTTGGAATCGTTGATAGGCATAATTTCACTGCGTTTCTTGTCATTGGCGGCGTGTAAAGACAGCGCCAGGTTAAAGCGTACTTTATCGTCGCCCAGCTGGCGGATCATTTTGGCCACGCCGGCGGTAGAAACGGTAATACGTTTTGGCGACATGCCCAGTCCGTCGGGGGAAGTGATACGCTCAATGGCCTGTAATACATTCTTGTAGTTAAGCAGGGGTTCGCCCATGCCCATGAACACGATGTTGCTCAGCTTTTTGCCGGATGATTCCAGGGCTTGCTTATTCAGCAGCGCCACTTCATCATAAATTTCATCGTAATCGAGGTTGCGCTTGCGTTCCATGTAGCCGGTCGCACAAAACTTGCAGCTTAGGCTGCAGCCTACCTGTGAGGATACACAGGCGGTTTGCCGGCTGTCGGTCGGAATCAGCACACCTTCCACCAGGTGATTATCGTGTAAGCGGAAACGGCTTTTGATGGTACCATCATTGCTTTGCTGTACGGTATCCACCTTTACAGCAGGAAGGGAAAAATGCTCCGTTAATTTTTGTCGTAATTCTTTAGAGAGGTTGGTCATTGCCTCAAAACTATCGGCATGCCGCAGCCAAAGCCACTCGTATACCTGTTTTGCACGGAAAGGCTTTTCGCCTATTGACCCGAAATATTCCTGTAAAGCCGGTAAACTTAAATGCCGGATGTTTTTATTGTCAGACTTCATTATCATTAATTGAGCAGTTGGCTGCCTTACGGCAGTCGGAAAGTAACGGCAAAGATACGTAATATTGGCGTACTGACAGAATGTCCTTTAAAACTGAATGCCACAGCCGTTTCCAGCTGTGGCATCCGCTTATAAAGGCGTATTCGGCTTATTTCATCCAGATAGCGGCAAAATGGGAGGAATTGTCGTATCCCTGGATCCTGAACAGCCGGTATCCCTGGGCCGTCAGGTCGGTGAACTTAGCCTGGTAGTCGGACGGAGTCATATTCATATACGAATAGTACGCCTTGTTCTTAGGCCACCAGAGCCCACCTACGTTATTCTGGCTCCCGTTTTCCTCGATGTTTACATTCACTGTCATCAGACCTGCTTTATTTAATTCCTCGAACTTCTTTGTAAAGTCGTTGGTATTCATGCCATAATACATGTAAAACCCTCCGGGATTGCTGCTGCCAAATACCCCGGCATGGTAGCGTTTACCGCCGGCATAGTATACTACGTGCTCGGTTACGCGCATTTTCTGCTGTTCCACGTAGGTTTTCCATTTGGCGGCATATACTTCATCTGTTGCATTGTGTACGGCGGCAAAGTTTTCATTGCCTCTTTTCTGCCAGATAGCGGTAAACAATGGATTACCGGCGTTATCGTTGGTAACGGAGATCTGCCGGGGAATATATCCTTTGCCATAATATTCGTCGAAGTACTGCTGGTACTGGGTGCTGTTCATGTTAATGCGGCAATACCAGGCGCCGGGAAGTCCCTGCTGGAAAGAGCCGGATGCGAGGTACTGGTTACCGGATTTATGTACGCTCAAAGTTTGCAGTGCCATCCCCATGCCGGTATAGTAGCCCCAGTATTGGGTGATATACTGCACCGGTACATTGTGGAAAGAAGGATAGAAAGGTGCAAAGAAGCGGTTAAATCCGCCGTTGGCGCCTATTTCATAGCAGGAGCTGTTGCTGCTTTCTGAAGTAGCATACACACCATAGGGATCTACTTCCATCCAGTCGGCGCCAGTACCGGGACTTTTCACCCAGAGCATAAAATGCAGGTGGTTGTTGCCGGTATTGGGATTGGTAGGGGTGCCGTCCTGGTTAAGTCCCCAGCCGGCGCCACCAAAGCCCGTGTTACCAGCCCAGGCAATTTGCTGGCCGGCGTATACATAATCTCCCGCTTTTACTTTCAGCTTTTGGGCGTTGGTACCCCACAGTAATTGTGACGGGTTGGGGAGGTTGGCAAATTTTTTATACTTGGTATCGCGGGCGTCTTTGTCGTTGGGGTCATTCACTTTAATGACTTTTGCGTTCGCCACATCATGATCAAAACCGCCACGGAGGTGGAAGTAGCCGGTGCGATAGGATGTTCCGTCTGCTGCTTTATGTTCTATGATCACCACATTTCCGAAGAAGGGGTCCCACATGGCGGTCACTACTTTTCCGGCGGCGGAAGCGTATACGCCAAAGGTTGGATCGATGCCAGGGCCATAGGCGTCGCTGGTTTTGAGGTAATCCACTGAGCCATGGCCATTGCCGTTATCATACTTCCAGGCGCCTGCCGGATACACTTTGCTGTTGGTATACGGGAGGAAGAAGGGAACTTTGGGCGACAGGCTGCTGGCAAAGGTGCGTGCATCGTTTTCGTTGCTGAACACCGCTGCAGGAGAGGCGTACATCAGGCTTTTATTGGCTACTTCATCTTTGATGGAATAGCTGCAGCAGCCGATAGTTACGGTCGGAGGCGTGCAATAGAGCGGTGCGTTCACTTTTTTAACGGTGATCACTTTGTCCGGCAGCAACTGGAGGTTATCGATATTGATTTGCCGTGCGGTGGTGTTGTCCGCAGCCAGGTTCCATCTGGGGGCGGCGCGGAGATTTCTTACGTTTACGGCGCCACGGGGCGTTGCTACCTGCCGGGACGGTTCCGGGCCTTCCATGATTTTGGCAGTGGGTTTAATGGGTCTGTACAAAAGTTCGGAGAGGTTCGCCTCATTTTCACCCGCGGGTTGTTGGGCTTTCACAATTACAGGTGTAGTGCTGAGCAAACAGATTGCCAGCCACACCACGCTACTTAGGTGTTTCATTTTGGGGTTATTTTTTGATAGAATTAATGACAGCGGCAAAACTAGGCCCGGCAAGGGGAGGAGTCAAGCAACAATTACTGAAAGGCGGGAATCCGGTTATATCTGGCGGTTTTTGCGAATTTCTGTGCAAAAGGGGCGTTATGTTTTATTGGTTGAGTTGGCGGGATGTGTTTTATTTGCATATAAACCAAAACAACCACATGCAAGTTGCATATATTGTAGATGCGGTGCGTACGCCGATAGGCCGTTACGGGGGCGCATTAAGTACCGTCCGCCCGGATGATCTGCTGGCTCATCTGCTGAAGGCGTTGATGGAAAGAAATCCTTCTCTCGATCCTGCTGTAATAGAAGATGTAATTGCCGGCGCTGCCAACCAGGCCGGTGAAGATAACCGGAATGTGGCGCGTATGGCCGCATTGCTGGCTGGTTTGCCGGTAACTGTTGCCGGTAATACTGTAAATCGTTTATGTGCTTCCGGTATGCAGGCGATCATGGATGCCGCCCGTGCAGTGATGTGTGGTGAAGGAGACGTGTACCTGGCCGGCGGCGTGGAAAGCATGACCCGTGCGCCTTTTGTGATGAGTAAATCCGACGGTGCTTTCAGCCGTAAAACTGAGATGTATGATTCCACTATTGGCTGGCGTTTCACTAATAAAAAACTGGCCGATATGTATTATCCTTTTTCTATGGGAGAAACCGCAGAAAATGTGGCGAACCAGTGGAATATTGGCCGGGAGGAGCAGGACCTTTTTGCGTTAAAAAGTCAAACGCTTTACAGGCAAGCCCTGGATGCCGGTAAATGGCAGGATGAAATTATCCCGGTGCCCATCACTCCCAATAAAGAAGAGCAGGTGATTTTTTCTAAAGATGAACATCCGCGCGATACCACACTGGAGAAGCTCGCCGGCTTACGTCCTGCATTTGCAAAAGGCGGCTCTGTTACAGCCGGTAATTCTTCCGGTATCAACGATGGCGCAGCTGCGGTGTTAATTGTATCTGAAAAGGCATTGAAGCAGTTTAATCTTCGGCCGCTGGCGCAAATAAAAAGCATGGCAGTAGCGGGAGTAGATCCTTCAATTATGGGGATAGGCCCGGTGCCGGCATCAAAGAAGGCTTTGCTGCGCGCGGGCATCACGGCGGACCAGCTGCACCTGGCTGAACTGAATGAAGCGTTTGCGGCACAGTCGCTCGCCTGTATGCGCGATCTGGCATTAAATCCGGATATCGTGAATGTAAATGGGGGCGCTATTGCTATTGGTCACCCGCTGGGGTGTAGTGGTGCGCGGATTACGGCTACGCTGCTGCATGAAATGAAACGAAGGGACGGAGCTAAATATGGTTTGGCTACCATGTGCGTAGGAGTGGGGCAGGGCGCTGCTATGATATTTGAACGTTTATAAAAACAGACCTTCCCTAAAATAGCGAGCGGTCGGACATTACATCCGGCCGCTCGTTGCTGGCAAGCAAAAAAAAGGGTTCCTCATAGACAGATTTGTTTCTCCGTCATCATTTTCCGGAGATTGATCAGACCATAACGCATCCGACCTAGTGCGGTATTGATACTCACTTGCGTGAGATCGGCAATTTCTTTAAAGCTTAATTCGGCATAGTGTCGCAGGATAATTACTTCCCGCTGTTCTTCCGGCAGCATGTCCAGCATTCTGCGAACGCGGTCATGACTCTGACGGGTAATGAGCTTTTCTTCTGCACAGCTGTCGCTGAAGCCCAGCACATCAAAGATGTCTTTGTCATCTCCGGTCCTGATCATTGGTGTACGCTTGATCTTCCGGAAATGATCCACACACAGGTTATGCGCAATGCGCATCGCCCAGGGTAAAAACTTTCCCTTTTCAGTATAACGTTCGGCCCTGATGGTGTCAATAATCTTAATGAAGGTGTCCTGGAAAATATCTTCCGCAAGGAATGAATCTTTCACCAGTAACAGGATAGAAGTGAACACCTTATCTTTATGACGGTGAACCAACTCTTCTAATGCGGAAGAATGCCCCTTTTTAAAGAGGGTAATCAACTGCTCATCGCACAATTTGTACATTACTTGCATAAACTTCTACAACTAGGCGGGTTAGTAAATAATTACAGACTTTACAGCCAGTTTGGTTGTTTTAATTAAGTAGAGTTTAAGCGATATTGAACAGTTTTAGTTAATGATGATTTTTGGATTGTCCAGCGAGATAGATCTGGTCCTATGCAAATATAAAAGATTAGTTCAATAAAACAAATAATAAAAAATCGCTTTCAGCGCATAGGTATTAGCTTTTAGCGTATTGCGGACATCTGTAAAAAGCAAGCCGCCGAACTAACATCTTTTCCCTTAAATTTGTTCCGTCATGGCAACAAAAGTAAAGAAACAAACAAGCATAATTGATCCTCAGGAAGTTAGCCCACAGGACCATATTTTCATAAAAGGAGCCAGGGTACATAATCTTAAGAATGTAAGCGTCTCCATTCCCCGCAGTAAGCTGGTAGTTGTTACTGGTGTGTCCGGTTCCGGGAAATCCTCCCTCACTATGGATACGCTGTACGCGGAAGGCCAGCGCAGGTATGCGGAAAGCTTAAGTTCTTATGCCCGTCAGTTCCTGATGCGGATGAACAAACCGGATGTAGACTACATCAAGGGAATTTGTCCCGCGATTGCGATTGAGCAGAAAGTGATTACCCGTACGCCCCGTTCTACCGTGGGATCGATGACGGAAATTTATGACTATCTGCGGTTGCTGTATGGAAGGGTGGGTAAAACCTATTCCCCCATCTCCGGAAAACTGGTAAAAAAACATGAAGTAAGTGATGTGGTGGATTATATCACAAAACTGAAAAATGGCACAAAAGTGTTACTCCTTGCTCCCTTCCGCAGGCATGCCAAAAGAGAGGTAAAAGAAGAACTGAACATCCTGGTGCAGAAAGGCTTTTCCCGTTTATACATGCCCGGTAGTGAAGGTACCGGACTGGTACGCATAGAAGAACTGCTGGAACAGAAGAAAATAACGGTTCCGGATAATGCATGGGTGCTCATAGATCGTTTGGTAGCAAAGGATTTTGAGGAAGATGATAAACATCGTATAGCCGACAGCGTACAAACCGCCTTTTATGAAAGTGAAGGCGATTGCTACGTGGAAATTGATGGTAAGGAGATGCAGCATTTTGCCAACCGCTTTGAACTGGATGGTATCCAGTTTGAAGAACCGGTACCCAACCTGTTCTCTTTCAATAATCCATATGGCGCATGTCCTACCTGTGAAGGTTTCGGACAGGTGCTGGGCATCGATGCCGACCTGGTGATCCCCGACAAACGGTTAAGCGTATTTGAAGGCGCCGTGGCCCCGTGGCGCGGAGAAAAAATGGGCGAATACAAAGAAGCGCTCATAAAAACCGCGCGCAAATTTGGTTTCCCGGTGCATAAGCCCATCGCAGAACTTACCGATGAACAGGTGAAATTACTCTGGACGGGTAACGAACACTTTTACGGGTTGAACGAGTTCTTTAAAATGGTGGAACAAAACCTGTACAAGGTGCAATACCGCGTGTTACAGGCCCGCTATCGCGGACGCACCGTTTGCCCGGATTGTGGCGGCGGACGTTTACGCAAAGAAGCGCTTTATATAAAAGTAGGCGACCGCAGTATCGCCGAACTGGTAGATATGCCGGTGTCCAATCTGAAGGAATGGTTCGACAACCTGCAACTCAATGAGTTTGAACAACAGATCGGGAAGCGTATCCTGCTTGAAATTAATCACCGGATTAAAACCTTACTGGATGTAGGTTTAGGATACCTTACCCTGAACCGTGTGGCCAATACCCTCAGTGGTGGCGAAAGCCAGCGTATTCAGCTTACCCGCACCCTGGGAAGTAACCTCACCAATTCCATGTATATTCTTGATGAACCCAGCATAGGACTGCATGCGCGGGATACCCACCGCCTGATTGCGGTACTGAAAGAATTGCGCGACCTCGGGAATACCGTGGTGGTAGTGGAACATGATGAGCAGATGATGGAGGAAGCCGACTATATCATCGATATGGGGCCACTGGCGAGTCACCTGGGCGGTGAAGTTATTTTTGAAGGCACCTATCCGCAGATCTTAAAAGATGGTAAAAGCCTTACCGGTAAGTATCTCAGCGGCCAGTTTACGATTGATCCGCCGGCGAAAGTACGTAAATGGAAAAAAGCGATTACCGTTGAAGGCGCCCGTCAGCATAACCTGAAAGACATTACCGTTGATTTTCCTTTACAGGTATTAACCGTGATCAGTGGTGTGAGCGGATCGGGTAAAACCACGCTGGTTAAACAAATCCTGTACCCGGCCCTGATGAAGCTGAAAGGTGAATTTGCAGAAAGGGTAGGAAATCACAAAGCGCTCAAAGGTGCGCTGGACGACGTTACACAGGTGGAAATGATTGACCAGAACCCAATCGGTAAATCGTCACGTTCCAACCCGGTAACTTATATCAAAGCGTATGATGAGATCCGGGATCTGTATTCCAAACAGCCACTGAGCAAGATGCGCGGCTTCCAGCCAAAACATTTCTCCTTTAACGTTGATGGCGGCCGTTGCGACGCATGTAAAGGCGAAGGGGAAGTGATTGTGGAAATGCAATTCCTCGCAGATGTACATCTTACCTGCGAAAGCTGCGGTGGTAAACGCTTTAAAGACGAAGTACTCGAAGTAACCTATAAAGGGAAAAATATTTATGAAGTACTGGAAATGGGAGTAGACGAAGCGCTGGAATTTTTCAAAGAGGAAAAAGATGTGTGCAACAAAATACGCCCGTTGAGCAGTGTGGGACTGGGATATGTAAAACTCGGACAAAGCAGTGATACACTGAGTGGTGGCGAGGCACAGCGTGTGAAGCTGGCGTCTTTCCTGGGTAAGGGAAAAGCCCAGGGACACATCCTGTTTATTTTCGATGAACCTACTACCGGCCTGCATTTTCATGATATTAAAAAATTGCTGGACTCCTTCAATGCCCTTATTGAACAGGGACATACCGTACTGGTCATTGAACACAACCTGGATGTGATCAGGAGTGCCGACTGGGTAATTGATCTTGGGCCTGAAGGCGGCGCTGGTGGCGGTAATTTACTGTATGCCGGCGTACCGGAAGGATTGAAAAAAGTAAAAGAAAGTTATACCGGGAAGTTCCTGAAATAAAGATATAGATTAAAAAAGCCATTGTCTTTACACACGTAAAGACAATGGCTTTTTTATGCGAAGGACTTTACATCCTGTTTATCTTAGTCTGTCCAGTGATTTGATCAGTTTCTCATCTTTATAAATTCCCCTGGCTGCGAGGAATAAAAGTATGATGACAACGATAGGTAAGAAAGATGCAGGCAAATAAGACGCCGAGGTAATGGTAATGCCGCCGGTGTTCAGTTTATTAGCCGTTTGCTGTACCACATAATATTGATATGCCAGCGCTCCGAACCCAAAAAGAATGTTAAATATTGTCAGCCGGAACTGCAGTTTACGTTTCTTAAAAAGGAAAATAGTGACGAGGGCCAGCAGGATAATAATGATGTACAGTACAAACAGGAGATAGTTGCTGGAAGCGTTTACAGATTGTTTTACGCCATTGGAAAGGGTAGCTCTCCACAAATCGAAAGACAGAGCAGCAGCGCCTGCGGCGGCAGCCAATAGCAGATAGAGACTCTGGATGCGTTGTATCATGATATTTACGAATGTTTAACGCTGTAAAAGTAAGTAATTTTAATGGTTAGCAGGCGTAATTATGAGAGGATATCCCACTATTTGGGTGGCTGCCCTTAATTCAATACTTCGTATATTGCACGCCCAATAACAATCTTATATTTATATGGCAAAGAAACTGAATAAGCAGGATGCGTTGGATTATCATGCAAAGGGCAGGCCGGGCAAAATAGAAGTCATACCTACGAAAGACACAAAATCACAATGGGATCTCTCACTCGCATACTCTCCCGGAGTGGCAGAGCCATGCAAAGAAATTTTCAATGATGTAGAAAACGTTTACAAATATACCGCGAAAGGCAACCTGGTGGGCGTTATCAGCAATGGTACCGCTGTATTGGGCTTAGGAGATATTGGCCCTGAAGCCGGTAAACCGGTGATGGAAGGGAAAGCAGTATTGTTTAAAATATTCGCTGATATTGACGTATTTGATATAGAACTGGATGCAAAAGATCCGGATACCTTTGTGGCCGCTGTAAAGGCGCTGGAGCCTACTTTCGGGGGTATCAACCTGGAAGATATCAAAAGTCCGGAGTGCTTTGAAATTGAGGACAGGCTCAGGAAAGAACTGAAGATTCCGATCATGCACGATGACCAGCATGGTACGGCCATCATTTCTTCTGCCGCATTGCTGAATGCACTGGAACTGGTAAAAAAGAAAATAGAGAAAGTAAAAATAGTGGTAAATGGCGCAGGAGCCGCTGCTATGGCTTGTGTAAAGCTGTATGTGGCACTGGGCGCCAAACCGGAAAACTTTATCATGTTTGATAAAGACGGCGTATTGAATAAAGACCGCCAGGATCTTTCCGACAGACATAAACAATTCACTACCAGCACGAAAGTTAAATCACTGGCAGAAGCCATGAAGGGCGCAGATGTGTTCCTGGGCTTATCTGTAGGTAATGTGGTGACAGCCGAAATGATCAAGAGCATGGCTAAAAGCCCGATCGTATTTGCAATGGCAAACCCCGATCCGGAAATTGCTTATGAAACAGCCATCGCGGCACGCCCGGATATTATCATGGCTACGGGCCGTTCCGATTATCCTAACCAGGTGAACAATGTACTGGGTTTCCCTTACATTTTCCGTGGAGCCCTCGACGTGAGAGCCACACAGATTAACGAGGCCATGAAACTGGCAGCAGTAAGGGCTTTGGCCGATATGGCAAAGTCGCCGGTACCTGATATCGTGAACCTGGCCTATAACGAAAGAAATATTTTCTTCGGACCGAAATATATCATTCCTAAACCATTGGATCCACGCCTGCTCAGCACCGTAGCACCTGCCGTAGCTAAAGCAGCAATGGACAGCGGCGTGGCGCATCACCCCATCACCGACTGGGAAGCATACCGGAATGAACTGAATCACCGCCTCGGACTGGATAATCAGCTCTTCCGGGTAATCGGTACTAAAGCCCGCCGCGATCCGAGGAAGGTTGTGTTTGCGGAAGCAGATAACCTGAAAGTGCTGAAAGCCGCACAGGTAGTGAATGACGAAGGCATCGCCTACCCGATCTTATTGGGTAATGAAGCCCGTATCCGCGAACTGATGCTGGAAAACGCCATCGAAATTGATGATGTGGTGATCATAGATCCGAAGAGTGAAGAGATGAAGGAAATGCGTCACCGCTTTGGAGATCTGTTTTTCCAGAAACGCCAGCGCAAAGGGCTGAACCTCTACGAAGCGCGTAAAATTATGCGCGAACGTAACTACTTTGGCTGTATGATGGTGGAAACCGGGGAGGCGGATGCGCTCATTTCCGGACTGACCCGTAAGTACCCCGATACCATCCGCCCGGCCCTGCAGGTAATTGGTATGGAAGAAGGTGCGAAACGCGTAGCCGGTATGTATATCATCCAAACCAAACGCGGACCTTTGTTCCTCGCGGATACCACCGTGAACTTCAACCCTACGGCAGAAGAACTGGCGGATATCACCATGATGGTAGCGAAGGAAGTAAAGCATTTTAATATGACGCCGCGCATTGCCATGCTGTCGTATTCCAACTTTGGCAGCAGCCAGACGCCGGAAGCGCAAACCATGAGCAAAGCCCGTGAAATAGTAAAACAACGTGATCCTTCCCTCATTGTAGATGGAGAAATCCAGGCAGCAATGGCTTTTAATAAGGAAATTCTGAAAGATAATTATCCGTTCACGGAGTTACTGGAAGAAGAAGTAAACACCCTCATCTTCCCTAACCTGGCCGCTGGTAATATCGCTTATAACCTGTTGCAGGAAGTGGCCGGATTTGACGCCATCGGTCCTATCCTGTTGGGAATGAAGAAGCCGGTGCATATCCTCCAGCTGGGCAGTACGGTAAGACAAATTGTTAACATGGTGAACATCGCCGTGGTAGACGCCCAGGAGAAATGCTGCAGAGAGCAGAAAGAAGAGAAGGGCAAGAAGAAGAAAAAGAAGTAAATCGCCTTCGGCGATGCGGATTTTGTCTTTCTCAGGATTAAACTGATTTTACTGATTTTGTTTTTCAGATTTTTAAAAGATTTGGGGAGATATAAGCGAATATACCCGCTTATATCTCCCCGAATCTTTTAAAATCAAAAGTGATCAAATCCCTAAATCAGTATAATCAGTTTAATCCTGAGAAAGACAAAATCCGCTATATTTATCCTATGCAAACTATTTCCCGAAAGAAGATATTTTTTCCGATCAACTCCGCTTTCCGCAATTACCTTAAAATGTATGAGCGGGAAGTGAAGCTGCCTATATCTTACGAGGAGTTGCGGTATTATGATCAGGCAATATCGGTGTACGACAAGGAAGGGAAAGATACTTTGTGGGAAACCGTTTTTTATCCCCAGAGTATGGTAGGATCTATCCACGCAGGGTTAAAACGGGTGTACTCCATTCTGAAGGCCGGTGGCGACCAAACAGCGGAAGAACACCTGCATATTGAGCGGATCGACTACTGTACATTTGGGAATTCGCATCCTTTCCGGATTAAGATTGTCAATAATTACAACGAAGTATACGACTATTTTTATATCAAGATTGCCGATGCCTCCCGTATTTACGGCCTGGAACTGGAGCATATTCTATCTCCCTACTGGATGAACTTCCTGATCGATGGTAATACCCTCGTGGAAGAACATATTGCCGGGGTGCCGGGTGATCAGTTTATTCTGCATTACCTGAACAGGCCGGAATTTAACCCGAAACGTATCGCCAAGGAATTTGTAAAGTTCAATGAACGGTGCTTTGTACGGCTGCTGGGCGACATGCGCTCCTATAATTTCATTTTTGATATTACCCCGGATTTTGATGATGTACAGTTCCGTATCCGCGCCATTGATTTTGACCAGCAGTTTTACGAAGGCAGGCGTACTTTATATATGCCGCAGTACTTTAAAGAGAACCGGGTATTTGTGGACCTCGCCATTAAACATCTCAATGCAGAAGTAGTAAAACAGTATCAGCAGGAAGAACGTGCGGTAATTGCCCGTCGTATTAAAGTGCAGCGGCACCGCATTAAAGACCTGCGGGATGTGATCATGACCGACCGCGTTTCTTTCCCCGAAAAGATCCAGCAGCTGGGGGATGAGCTGGCGGAATATTATCATGATGCCGTATTTTCCCGTTGTAAAACGATGGGGGAGATTATTGAGCGTAGCCTGAAGCGTTTGCTGGTGAGTAGTTTACGTTAAGCCCTGCATTAAATCTTAAATTAGGATATGATTGAAAAAATCCTTCCTATCTTTGATCAGTTATGGAGTTCAAATTCTTCTATCATTTCGGAAACTTCCTGCTCATGCTCAAAGGCATGTTTTCCCGCCCGGAAAACATGAAGATGTACTGGAAGCAATTTATGCAGCAATGTGTGGATATCGGCGTAGGGTCGTTTGGGATAGTATTTATTATTTCCCTGTTTATGGGAGGGGTAACTACCTTACAAACGGCGTATCAGCTGGTAAGTCCTATCATTCCAAAAAGTACCATCGCACAGGTGGTAAGAGATACTATTATCCTGGAATTTGCGCCAACGCTTACCTGTATTGTACTGGCGGGCGTAATCGGATCAAAAATAGCCTCAGAACTGGGTAATATGCGGATATCTGAACAGATTGACGCCCTGGAAATTATGGGGATCAATACCAAAGGATACCTGATAGCGCCTAAAATTATGGCCGCAGTGCTGATGATACCGGTACTGGTAGCCATTGCGGGTTTCCTGGGTATCTGGGGTGGCAAGGAAGCAGGTGAGCTTTCGGGCATTATTTCTTCCGAGCAGTTTATGCAGGGGCTCCGGCAGGAGTTCAAGGCATACAACGTATTTTTTGCGATGGCCAAATCCTATACTTTCGGGTTTATTATTGCCAGCGTATCTGCTTATTACGGCTATAACGTAACCGGTGGCGCACTGGAAATAGGTAAAGCCAGCACTACTGCCGTAGTGGTAAGCTGCGTGCTGATATTATTCATGGACTACGCATTAACGGCCATATTACTGTAATCATGATTGAACTGCAAGACATAAGAAAGGGTTTTGGGGATAAGGAAATACTGAAGGGCGTATCAACAATAATGGAACCCGGTAAAGTAAATCTCATCATTGGCGCCAGCGGTAGCGGTAAAACCGTGATGATGAAGTGCATTGTAGGACTGATGGGGGTGGACGAAGGTAAAGTACTGTACGATAAACAGGACTTTACCGCGATGGATGAAAAAGAGAAGAAGGTAATACGCCAGGAAATAGGCATGCTGTTCCAGGGTTCCGCCCTGTTCGACAGTATGACCGTTGAACAGAATGTGATGTTTCCCCTGGAAATGTTTGGCAAAGGCACGCTGAAAGAGAAAAAAGCCAGGGTTGCGGAGTGCCTCGAAAGGGTACAGCTGAAAGAAGCCGCTAAAAAGTTCCCCGCTGAAATCAGCGGCGGGATGAAGAAAAGGGTGGGCATTGCCCGCGCCATTGTGCTCAACCCGAAATATCTTTTCTGCGATGAGCCCAACTCCGGTCTGGACCCGCAAACCTCCCTGCTTATTGATAAGCTCATTACAGAACTCACCCAGGAATACAATATCACAACTGTTATTAATACCCACGATATGAACACCGTAATGGAAAGCGGCGACCATATTGTATATATGTACCAGGGCCAGAAACAGTGGGAGGGTAGTAATAAAGATATCGTATTCAGCAAGGACCAGAAATTAAACGACTTCATTTTCGCCTCCGAGTTCCTGCGGGAAGCAAAAGAAATGCGGCAGCTGGAATTATTTAAAGACGGAAAGTGGCGGGAGCAGCTGAAAAAGGAACAGGGAGAACAGTAAAGTATATGATTATCAGTAAAAAAGATAATATATAGTATTTAGATCTGTTATTATTGGTACTGCTGGCTTGCGAACACTCCTTATTTATTGCCAATTATTTTCCAAACCAATTGGTAGCTTTATCTTAAAGGCACTAAATTGCAGAATTATGGAAATCGGCTTATTTTTGCCGTCCAGAAGAATCAGACATATAATATTAAACCAATAAAACAAGCGCGATGAGTGTTTTAGTTAATAAGGATAGCAAAGTGATTGTTCAGGGATTTACCGGTACTGAAGGTACTTTCCACGCTACACAGATGATCGAGTATGGTACCCAGGTAGTGGGTGGTGTTACCCCCGGTAAAGGTGGCAGCACACACCTGGAACGCCCGGTGTTCAACACGGTAGCCGACGCAGTAAAGGCAACCGGGGCAAATGTTTCTATCATTTTTGTACCTCCTGCATTTGCAGCTGACGCAATCATGGAAGCTACCGAAGCTGGTATTGCTCTGGTGGTATGTATCACAGAAGGTATTCCTGTACAGGATATGATCAAGGCGAAGAATTTCCTGCAGGGTACAACTACCCGCCTCATCGGACCAAACTGCCCTGGCGTTATCACCGCAGATGAAGCTAAAGTAGGTATCATGCCTGGCTTTATCTTCAAAAAAGGTAAGATCGGTATCGTATCCAAATCCGGTACTTTAACCTATGAAGCAGCTGATCAGGTGGTAAAAGCCGGCTTAGGCGTTTCTACCGCCATCGGTATTGGTGGAGATCCAATCATCGGTACCCCTACCAAAGACGCTGTGGAACTGCTGATGAACGATCCTGAAACAGAAGGTATCATCATGATCGGTGAAATTGGTGGTAGCATGGAAGCAGAAGCAGCCCAGTGGATCAAGGCAAACGGTACTAAACCGGTTGTTGGTTTCATCGCCGGCCAAACCGCGCCTCCGGGACGCCGTATGGGTCACGCAGGTGCTATCATTGGTGGTGCTGAAGATACCGCCGCTGCAAAAATGAAGATCATGGCGGAATGTGGTGTTCACGTAGTGGAAAGCCCTGCCAACATTGGTAAAACAATGGCAGAAGTATTAAGCAAAGCAGCAGTCCTGGCATAATTATCTGCCGGTAAAATTATATAAGGTGAAAAGTGAAGGAGATCTATTCCAACACTTTTCACCTTTTTTGTTCCCCTTTATGGAAACCATGCCCGCACCGGCATCCTCAGTAAAAAAAGTAACTTACTGTAAATAACGATCCTATATGCGTTTATTCATTGGAATATTCATTGTTTTAATCTTTAGCAGCAACAAGATGATGGCCCAGTTCAACTACGATAACTCCTGGAAGAAAATTACCACGCTGGAAGAAAAAGGATTACCTAAATCTGCCCTGGAAGTAGTCAATGACATTTATGCCCACGCTGTAAAGGACAAGGCTACGGCACAACAGATCAAAGCGCTCATCTACCAGATGAAGTACAACGCGGAGATCAACGATAGCAGCACCCTGCTTAATATGCAGAAAATAGGCGGGGAAATCACTGCTGCTACCGGCGCACAGAAGGCCATCCTCCAAAGCATCAAAGCCGAAATGCTGTACCGGTATTTTCAGAATAACCGGTACCGGTTTTATAACCGCACCGCCATTGCCGGCGATGAAGGAACGGATGTAAGCACCTGGGGGGCCGACCGGCTGCACCAGGAAATTACTGCCGCCTACCAGGCGTCGCTGTCCAACCGGGACATGCTGGAAAAAACAAACCTCACGGCCTTTGAACCCGTTATCGTTAAAGGGAATACCCGGCAACTACGGCCAACCCTGTACGATTTGCTGGCCCACCGCGCCCTGGATTATTTTAAATCGGGAGAAGCTACCATTACCAATCCCACCAACCAGTTTGAACTTAACGACCCTGCCGCCTTTGCGCCTGCCGCTACTTTTGCCGCGCATCACTTCACCAGCACTGACAGTGCCTCCCTGCAATATCAGGCCCTGCTGATCCTGCAGGAACTGATCCGCCTGCATGCCGGCAATAAAGCCGCGTTGCTGGATGTGGATGTGGAAAGAGTTGCCTGGATGAACCAGGTGGCAGTAACGGAAAATAAAGATGTGCTTTACCTCCAGGCGCTCGACCAGATGGTGTTGGCCTACGCCGGTGAAAAAGAAGTGACTTCCGTCATGGCAATGCAGGCTTCTTATTACATGCAGAAAGGAGAGGCTGCTGAGGACGACAAAGGAGATAATATCAGGAAAGCGAAAGCCATTTGCGAAAAAGCAGTAGCACTGGCTCCTAAATCTACCGGAGGTGTGTCCTGTGCTTACATGCTGGACCAGATCAGCGAGCAATTCCTGGAGCTGGCAACAGAAACCGTGAATGTTCCGGAGCTGCCATTCAGAACCCTGGTAAGATATAAGAATCTTAATAAGATCTACCTGCGCGTTTTTAAAGTGGATGAAGCCTTCCTGAAGCTGTTGCGCAAGGCACAGAGTAACTACCGCGACCAGGCCAATACCTACTGGCAGCTGATGTTGTCGCGCTCCACCATAAAATCATGGGAACAGGCCCTGCCCGATCCGCAGGATTATATCACCCATAAAGCAGAAATTAAAATAGACGGCCTGCCTGCCGGCCACTATATGTTGTTATCCAGCGCGGATCCGCAGTTTGCCCTGAAAAACAATCCTATGGCCATGCAAATGACCTGGGTATCCAATATAAGCTATATAGAAAACGGCAACACGTATTATGCCCTGCATCGTACCACCGGTAAGCCTTTGGCAGGCATCAACCTGCAATTGCTGAGAAATAAGAATAACAATAATACAGAAGAATGGGTACTGGTGGAAAACCTTACCACCGGTAACGATGGCCGCGTAAAGTCTGCTCCACTCAAGCAAAATAATAACCTGCGGCTGCATTGGAAAAATGGACAGGATGAGTTGTATATCGACTCACACAGTTACTATTATACCAACTATGAACGAGAGGGAGAACCAAAGGCACAAACCTTCCTGTTTGCCGACAGGAGCATTTACCGCCCCGGACAAACCATTTATTTTAAAGGGATTGTTTTAAAGAAACGCATCAATGAAACCGGTAGCGATATACTCACTAATTACAAAACCACCTTGTCGTTGTACGACGCCAATGGTGATAAAGCAGATTCAATTAAAGTAACCACCAACGAATTCGGCGCCTACTCCGGGAAATTTATATTGCCGGAAGGCCGCATGAACGGAGGTTACAGCCTGAGAGATGAGGATGGCAACGGATACCTCGCTTTCCAGGTAGAAGAATACAAGCGCCCTAAATTCTATGTGCAGTTTGATACCATAAAAAGCACTTATCGTATAGGAGACACCGTTACTGCCAATGCCAAAGCCCTGGCTTTTGCCGGTAACAATATCGACGGCGCCAAAGTAACCTACCGCGTAGAGCGACGGGTACGTTATCCTTACCCATGGTTATTTTATAAGATAGCCGCGCCGTATGGTTCCTCCCGTGAAATTGTTCATGGAGAAACAACTACCGACGCCAACGGCGCCTTCCGTGTACAGTTTCCCGCACTCAGCGACAAATCTGTAGACCCGGCCACCAAACCGGTATTTACCTACGTAGTACATGCAGATGTAACAGATCTTAACGGCGAAACCCGCAGCGGTGACCAATCCATCAGCGTGGGCTACCAGTCGATGGAAATTGTGGTGAATGCGCCGGACCGCCTGCAACAAGACGATTTTAAGGAGCTGAAGATCTATTCCCGCAACCTGAACGGCGCCTTTGAACCTGCGAACCTTACCGTACAAATAAAACCGCTCACACCCAACAAGCGCCTGCTGCGTCCCCGTTATTGGGAAGCGCCGGATCAGTTTGTAATGGACGAAGCCAGTTACGTACAGGCGTTCCCGGTAGATATTTACAAGGCAGAAGACGACCGTAAAAACTGGCCCCGCCAGGCGGCAGTGATCCGGCAAACCATTGCCGGTAACCCGGAAGGAAAAGTAGTGCTGGACACCAAAAAGCTGGCCCCGGGATTTTATGAACTGGAGGTAAGTGCGAAAGACAAGAACAACGAATTGGTGGTGCAGAAAACAACTTTCGAGTTGATAGACGTTCATCCGAAAACATTACCGGCGCCTGCATATTTATGGTCGTATCCTTCTTCTGCTGTGGTGTCGCCGGGTAAAACGGCCACTATCCTGCTGGGGTCTTCTGCCGGTAATGTGCACGTGATTCAAACAAAGAAAACGGTAGTTGCGCCCGAAGTACTTTCCACATTGGAACTCTCCGGCGTAAAGCAGCTGGAGTTTCCTGTAACAGAAAACGATCGCGGAAATATATCGCTGGCGTATGTGTTTGTAAAAGATAACCGGGTATTTACTGTTGAACCAACGGTAACGGTCATCTGGGACAACAAAGACCTGCAAATAAAGCTGGGCACCCATCGTGATAAATTATTACCGGGAGAAAAGGAAAAGTGGACCGCACAGATATCAGGTTATAAGAATGAAAAAGCAGCCGCTGAGATGCTGGCCTCTATGTATGATGCATCCCTGGATGAATTCATACCACACAAATGGTATCAGCCGGCTATCTATCCTTATGTAAATAATATACTGAGGTTCAACGGCAGGGAGAATTTCAAAATGGATGTATCCACAGGACTGTATGACCACGAGGGGAAAGCGCATCCTACTGAGGAAAAGACTTATGAAATGCTGAACCTGTTCGACTGGAACATGATGGATGGCGCCGGCAGACAACGGATCCTGATAAGGGGGGCTGCAGGCACAAAAAGAATGAAGGCCTCTGCAGCGGTAGGTGGCATAGCAGTGCAGGAAATGGCCCCCGCTCCGGCAGCAGCACTGGCTGACGACAGAATTACTGATACAGCCCCCGCTAACAAAACTGCCGGAGAAAAAGAGCCGGCACACGGAGAGGAACCTACAGCTCCTTCTATCCGTAAAAACTTCCAGGAAACTGCTTTCTTCTTCCCGGATCTCCGCACGGATAAAGATGGCAATATCACCTTTGAGTTTACTGTTCCGGAAGCCCTTACCAAATGGAACTTCCAGGGCCTGGCACATACAAAAGAACTCGCTTTCGGTTATACCAGCACCAGTATTGTTACGCAGAAAGTGCTAATGATCCAGCCCAATACACCCCGGTTTGTACGCGAAGGAGATAAAATGGAATTCACGGCTAAAGTGAGCAACCTGTCCGACTCCCAGCTGATAGGCCAGGCACACCTGGAACTGCTGGATGCCACTACCATGCAACCGGTGGACGGGTGGTTCCAGAACATTTTCCCGCTGCAACACTTTACCGCCAAAGCAGGACAAAGCACCGTGGTAACCTTCCCGATCCAGATCCCGCACGGATTCCAGAGTGCGCTCATATACCGGGTTACCGCGCAGGCAGGAAACTTCAGCGATGGAGAAGAAAACGCATTGCCGGTGTTAACCAACCGGATGCTGGTGACAGAATCGCTCCCATTACCGGTTCGCGGAGATGGCAAACATGACTTTACCTTCGGTAAATTACGGCACAGCGATTCTTCCCAAACAATTGTACAGCATGGCGTTACTGTGGAGTATACCAGCAACCCTGCCTGGTATGCCGTGCAGGCATTGCCTTACCTGATGGAGTTCCCATATGAATGCGCCGAGCAGGTATTTAACCGCTATTATGCCAACGCATTGGCTACACATATTACCAACGCCACACCCGGTTTAAAAGCCATTTTTGATAAATGGAAGATTACTGATACCGCTGCGTTACAAAGCAACCTGGCAAAGAATGAAGAACTGAAATCAGTGTTGCTGCAACAAACACCGTGGGTGCTGGAAGCAAAAAATGAAACACAGCAGAAAAAGAATATCGCCCTGCTCTTTGATCTGCAACGCATGCAAAAGGAAAAAAAATCTTCCTTAAATCAACTGGCGGCGAAACAATTGCCGGATGGCGCTTTCCCCTGGTTTACCGGTATGTGGAAAGACCGCTTCCTCACACAATACATTGTTGCAGGCCTAGGTCATTTGCAGCAGCTTACAACAGAAAAAGATCCGCTGGCTACCGACATGGCGTTGAAGGCCATCGACTATCTCGATAAAGAGCTTGATGCAGATTATTATAAGTTAATCAAAGCAAAGGCTAACCTGAAAGAAGAACAGATCGACCAGATACAGATCCACTACCTGTATGCCCGCAGCTTCTTCGACAAACCCATACCAGCTGCTATGAAGAAGTCGTTTGACTTCTACTACGCACAACAGCAGAAATACTGGACAAAGCAAAGCCGCTATGCACAAGGCATGATTGCGTTATCGCAGTTTAAAAAGAACGACCAGGTAACGCCGGCGGCTATATTAAAATCGCTGAAGGAAAATGCTATGAACAGTAAAGAAATGGGTATGTACTGGAAAGATGTAACCGGTGGTTACAACTGGTACCAGGCGCCTATTGAAACACAGGCATTGCTGATTGAAGCCTTCCAGGTGGCAGGGAAAGACGCCGATGCAGTGGCGGATATGAAAACCTGGTTGCTGAAAAACAAACAAACCAATAACTGGCATACCACCAAATCTACTGCAGATGCCTGCTATGCTATGCTGCTGCACGGCAGTAACTGGTTGGCCGCTTCTCCGGAAGTAACTATACAACTTGGAAATACTACCGTGAAACCCGCCGCCACAGAAGCAGGTACCGGCTATTTTAAAGAAAGGATAGACGCCAAAGCAGTAAAGCCGGATATGGGCAACATCAGTGTAACGGTAAGCGGCAGCAAAGGACAACCTTCCTGGGGCGCCGTGTACTGGCAGTACTTTGAAGACCTCGATAAAATTACCGCCGCCGCCACACCACTGGTGCTGGAAAAAGAACTGTTCAAAGAAGTGAACAGCGACAAAGGACCGGTGCTTACCAAAATCACCGATGGCAATGAGCTGAAAGTAGGAGATAAGGTGAAGGTGCGGATCGTGTTACGCGCCGACAGGCAAATGGAGTACATCCACCTGAAAGACATGCGGGCGGCCTGTTTTGAGCCTGTCAATGTAATCAGCGCCAGCAAATGGCAGGATGGATTAAGCTACTATGAAAGCACCCGGGATGCCTCCACAGATTTCTTCTTCAGTTATCTGCCCAAGGGAACTTATGTGTTTGAATACTCGTTGTTTGTTACCCACCAGGGTAAATTTTCCAACGGTATCAGCACCGCCCAGTGTATGTATGCGCCGGAGTTTTCGGCACATAGCAGCGGTCTTAATGTAAAAGTAACCGAGTAAATTATTGCCATATAGTTTCAGAAGGGTTGATGGACATCTCCATCAGCCCTTTTTTTATTGCTATTTTTGAGGATATGAGGAAAGCAGATTACCTTATCATAGGGCAGGGAATTGCAGGAACCATGTTAAGCTGGTTCCTGTTACAGGCAGGAAAAAAAGTAATTGTTATCGATGATGCCAAGCCCAACAGCGCTTCCAGGGTGGCTGCGGGGATCATTAACCCCGTATCTGGCCGGAGGTTTGAGCCAGCCTGGATGTATGACACTATTTACCCTTTTGCAAAAACTACTTACAGGGAGTTGTCGGATTTGCTGCACGTACCGGTTTTTACGGAGCGTGAGCTATGGACAGTTTTTCCTTCGCTGCAGATGCGGGAAGCCTTTCTGAATAAAACTACCGGTAATGAATATACGGAGTTACCGGCGGCATTGAAATATGAAGCCTTCCTGGATCAGCCTTACGGCGCGGCCGTTGTACATGGCGCTACGGTGAATCTCCGCACCTTATTGCCGGCTTACCGGCAGCATTTACAGGCGCAGGAAGCGCTGCTGGAAATTCACCTGGATGTGGCCGGCCTGGAAATTTCGGAAGAAGGAGTTACCTATAAAGATATTACCGCCAGTAAAATTATTTTCTGCGATGGGGTAGGTACTACCGGGCTTCCTTTTTTTAAGGAGATAAAATTTTTGCCCAATAAAGGAGAAGTATTGCTGGTGAAGATACCAGGGCTGGAAACCGGGGACATTATAAAGAAAGGGATTACGCTGGTGCCACAGGACAATGGATTGTTCTGGGCAGGGTCTTCTTTCGTGTGGGATTATGAAGATGACCATCCAACGGCAAAGCAGCGGGAAGTGTTGGAGAAGAGCCTCGTACAGCTGTTAAAGGCGCCTTATGAAATAGTGGACCAGTTGTCGGCGGTGCGGCCATCGGGAAACGACCGTCGCCCGATAGCCGGTTTTCACCCGGCGTTGCCGTCTGTAGGACTATTTAACGGGCTTGGAACAAAAGGCTGCTCGCTGGCGCCTTTTATGGCGGCCCACTTCAGGGATGTGCTGGTTGCTGATGCGCCACTGATGCCGGAAATAGACCTCAGGCGATATTTTTAACATACATCGGGCACAAAATGCCCGATCCAAACCGTATCTTTGCCCCCCTTATGGGTATAAGTGAACAACTGGATAGTGGTCGCCAATTGATGATTACTTGTCCCGTAATTCAACCATAAAACTAACTAAATCAACTATTTACGCATGTATAGGACGCACACTTGCGGGGAATTACGAATGGAACAGGTGGGCCAGGAAGTAACTTTGGCCGGATGGATACAGACAGTAAGAAAGTTTGGCAGCATCAATTTTTTTGACCTGCGAGACCGTTATGGTATTACTCAATTGCTGTTCGGCGAAAGCCTGAATGCAAAACTGGACGCACAGCCGCTGGGCCGTGAATTTGTAATCCAGGTAAAAGGTACTGTAACCGAGCGTTCCAATAAAAATAAAAACATCCCTACTGGTGATATCGAAATCACAGTGAGCGATTTTACCATCCTCAATGCGGCTAAAACACCGCCGTTTACCTTGCAGGATGATACCGACGGAGGAGATGAGCTGCGGATGAAATACCGCTTCCTTGATCTGCGCCGTAATATTGTAAGACAAAACCTGGAACTGCGCTACCAGGTAGGACGTGCTGCACGTAACTACCTGCACACCGCTGGTTTTATGGATATTGAAACGCCTTTCCTGATCAAATCTACCCCGGAAGGCGCCCGCGATTTCGTAGTGCCCAGCCGCATGAACCCCAACGAGTTCTATGCACTGCCACAGTCGCCACAAACCTTTAAGCAATTGCTGATGGTGAGTGGATACGACCGTTACTACCAGATCGTAAAATGCTTCAGGGATGAGGATCTGCGTGCAGATCGCCAGCCGGAGTTTACACAGATCGACTGTGAAATGAGCTTTGTGGACCAGGAAGACATTCTGAGCACCTTTGAGCATATGTTGAAGCATATCTTCAGGGAAATAAAAGGAATCGAATTCCCGGACGCTTTCCCACGGATGACCTTCGACGATGCGATGGAGTATTATGGTAACGACAAACCGGATATCCGCTTTGAAATGAAGCTGGTAAACCTGAACGATACCGCAAAGAATAAAGGCTTTAAAGTATTTGATGATGCAGAACTGGTAGTGGCTATTGCAGCCAAAGGTTGTGCTGAATACACCCGCAAGCAGCTGGATGAACTGACCGACTGGGTAAAACGTCCGCAGATAGGCATGAGCGGGCTCATCTATGTCAGGTATAACGCAGATGGTACACTGAAGAGTTCTGTGGATAAGTTTTTTGACGAAGAACAGTTGAAGTTATGGGCGCAAAAATGTCAGGCGCAACCCGGAGATCTCATCCTGGTGCTGGCTGGCAAGGAAGAGCGTACCCGTAAAGCTGCCAGCGAACTCCGCCTGGAAATGGGTGAACGCCTCGGTTTACGCAACAAAAACGACTTTAAACCGTTGTGGGTTATAGACTTTCCGTTATTTGAATACGCCGAAGAGGAAAACCGCTGGGTGGCCCGTCACCATCCGTTTACGTCACCAAAGCCAGAGCAGATTGCTCTGATGGATGATCCTTCACAATACGCTAAAATTAAGGCTAACGCCTACGATATAGTTTTAAACGGCACAGAAGTAGGGGGTGGTTCTATCCGTATTTTCCAGCGCGACCTGCAGCAGAAAATGTTTGCAGCCCTGGGAATGAGCAAGGAAGAGGCAGAACATAAATTTGGCTTCCTGTTAGGCGCATTTGAATATGGTGCACCGCCACACGGAGGCATTGCCTTTGGATTTGACCGCCTGTGCTCGCTGTTGGGTGGCAGTGAAAGTATCCGCGACTTTATCGCTTTCCCGAAAAATAATTCCGGACGCGATGTAATGCTGGATGCACCCGCTGCAATAGACCAGGTACAGCTTAACGAATTGAAGATCAGTCTGGTAAAGCAATAGTTCAGTACGGCTGCCACCAGTTGAATGGCAGAAGCTGCTATTGCCGGCATGGTCTTTGCAAAAGAGAATGCTTTTGTCGCTAAAATCCCCTTTGATATGGCAAGGTGCCGCATCAAAGGGGATTAGCACAAATAAGAGGTACAATTTTTTTTAACAAGAGATTAACGGGTTAGATAAGAAAAAGAGGAGAACGTATTGTTTAAATTTTTAAAGTAATATTGCGGTGTGATCATCGTTGATATGTGAGGTAAGAAATGATGCTGAAAACAAAGAAGGAACTATCACCTGTATCAAAAAATACTACCATGAGAATTTCAACATTCTTTAAGAGGACAGTATGGTTATGTGCGGTGTTATTATTGCTAATGCTCAGCAATGTTGGGTTTGCACAACAATCCACAAACAGTTATTTAAAGAAATTTAAACCGGTTTCTGTAGAATTGATGCAGGAAACTGGTATTCCGGCAAGTGTTATCCTGGGGATAGCTATGCTGGAATCAGGCACCGGAACAAGTAGAAATGCAAAGGTGCTGCACAACCACTTCGGGATTGTAGGGAAAAATAACATTTCCAAGGCAAAGCCAGGAGCCCGGTCAGTGTACAAGCAATATGTGTCAGACATGGCTTCCTATGAGCATTTTGTGGAAGTACTGGCGCGTAAGAAATGGTTCGGCGAAATGAAGGGAAACCCCGAATTTACGCTGTGGCTCAAAAAAATGAACCATAGCGGTTATTCATCTGCCGGCCATGAATGGATCAAACGAGTGACAAATATTATTAACCGCTATAAATTGTATAAGCTGGACGCAAGTATGGATAGCGTGGCAACGGAATCAGAAAAATGGTTAACCGTAGGCATGCCGGCAGCAGGCGATCAGTGATGTGCAACAGATCATAAACTATGTCCGGCAAAAATAAGTCTGCCTATCCGTTTTATATTATTTTAGGAACTTTAGTTTGTGTAGTAGGGCTTTCACAGCTCAATTACACTTTTTCATACAAAGACTTTCAATTCCGGAGGCTGGATATGTTATCAGACCTGAGAACAAATTCCACTTCCCCGGACGATCAAAAGCTTACTGCAGCCGGCAACGACAGCAGTAAGCTTTCTGGTTTAGATAGCACCCATGCTAATCCAAATGTGCCTAACCCGGATCATACCCACGACTTCATGTCGTATACCGGCATTATGGAATATGCTTCCCCGGTGCCCGGCGATTCCATTGTTGGGATGAAACAATTCCTCACCGCCCTCAAAGAACTGAAAGCCGGTAAGCGCCGCAAAGTAAGAATTGCATATTTCGGCGACTCCATGATTGAAGGCGACCTGATCACCGGCGATCTGCGCGACAGCCTACAGCATTACTTCGGTGGCGGAGGCGTGGGATTTGTTCCTGTAACCTCTGTGGTAGCCTCTTTCAGAACTACTATCACGCATACTTTTTCCACCGACTGGAAAGATTATCACTATAAGAATTCACCACCATCTAATGTCACCCTGGGTTTATCCGGACATACTTTTTATCCCGGCGGAAACAGCTGGGTGAAGTATTCTCCTGTGAAAAAGCCATTGCTTGATAAATTCAGCGAAGTGTCTGTATTGTACGGTCCTGCTGAAGCCGGCACCATTACTATTAACGATAAAGCCTATACGCTTTCAGGCACTGAACCGGTGAACAGGCTGGATCTGCAGCAGGATACCGGCGCTACGTCTGTAACGCTCCGCAATGCCGGCAGCGCCATGCCTTTTTATGGTGTTTGCTTTGAAAACGGGGATGGTGTGTATGTAGATAACTATTCGTTCAGAGGTATCAGCGGCGTGGAACTGGGCCGCTTGTCTGCCAATATGATCCGTCGCATGCAGCAGGAACGGCCTTACGACCTGGTGGTAATGCATTACGGCGCCAATGTGCTGTTCCGTCCGGAACTCACCGACTACAGCTGGTATGAACGCCCGATGAAGAAGGTAATGGACTCACTTCGCCAGGATCTGCCGGCGACTTCATTCCTGATCATTGGTACTGCCGATAAATCTTACAGAAAAGCCGACAAATATATAACTGCACCCGGTGTGGAAGCATTGCTGAAAGTTCAGCACAACCTGGCCGCCAGCCACGGTACAGCTTACTGGAACCTTTTCGCCGCTATGGGCGGAGAAGGCGCTATGGTAAAGTGGGTAGAGGGAGACACTGTGATGGCCAACAAGGACTATACACACTTTAACAGAACGGGAGCAGCCAAAGTGGGATCGCTGCTTTACAAAGCTATTATGAATGAATACAGTCAGGCACAACAACCTTAGCGCGAAATGGGTGGCAGTGCTTTTACTGATACTCAGCGGATTTACAACTTATGCACAACAATCGGCAGATGCCGGCGCTATCCAGCAGGACACTGCCTTGTATCGTGTTTTTTCCTCGCTCTATGAAGCAGATAGTAATGTAATATCCATCCTGCACCTGGGCGACTCCCATGTGCAGGCAGGCTATTTCCCACTAACGGTTGCTTCTATGTTGCAGAACCAGTTTGGTTATGCAGGCAGGGGATTTGTTTTCCCCTACAACCTGGCCGGTACCAACGGCCCGGAAGATTTTAAGTGGAACAGCACCGTAAGATGGGCATCGGAAAGAGTAGTAGATCGTAATAAGTCTGATGTACTGGGGCCCGGCGCGATTGCCATCATTTCCCAGAATGATGCACCTACTTTGTCTTTCGCCGGTAAAACAGATGGTGCTATGGATAATAGCTTCCGTAAAGTAACACTGCTGTATGACGCCGGAAATACCAACAACACATTAGTAGTGCCGGATGCTACTGTAACGGTAACGCCTGCACCTTTTCCCGGTTCTTCCACCCTGAGCAAAGCAACCCTCGATTTTTTACAAACGTCGCAGTCTTTCCAGGCAAGATGGGAAGGCACCGGCAGCGGTCCTTTCAGGTTCTACGGCGCCATTATGGAAAACAGCCGCAACGGGGTGCTGTACCACAGCGTAGGCATCAACGGCGCCATGTTTCAACACTACAATGAAATCAGCAACATCCTGCTGGCACAAATGGCCGTGCTGAAACCCAAACTGGTCATCATTTCCCTGGGCACCAATGAAGCCTATGGCGGCAGAATGGACCCGCTGGCCTTCAGGGATGAAATAGATAAAACGGTAACGCTCATCCGGGAACAGGATCCTTCCGTAAATATCCTGCTTACCACGCCACCGGATTGTATGCGTGCGGTGCGGAAAGCCACCCGGAAAAAAGTAGGTAAAAAGAAATACAAAACGATATACCATACTGCGTATTATCCCAATCCGTATATCTCTATGGTAACGCAGCAAATCATGGGATATGCCCGGCAGCATGGCATTGCCTGCTGGAATTTTAATGCGGTGAATAAAGCGCAGAAAGGTAGATTTGCAGGAGCATGGGCGCCCGACCATATTCACTTTAATGCAAGAGGATATCAGTTACAGGGACAATTATTATATGAAGCCCTGCAACGTTCTTATACACATTATCTACAGCAAACAAAGAAAAATCCAGTAACCTCCAATGATCGACATTAATAAACTGCTATACGAACTGTCGTACCATGAGTCAGACCCGGTCCTTTTTAACAGTGGGTTCTTCTTTTATTATTTTGCGATATTCCTGATGTGTTACCTGCTGGTAAGCAGGAATAAAACCGCCAGGGTATGGGTGTATACGGTATTCTCCCTCTATTTCTTTTATAAAGCCTGCGGCTATTACGTAGGACTGGTGATACTTTCCGCGATTGTGGATTTTAATTTGTCGAGATGGATCCATGAAAGCCCCGACAAAAAAGTGAAGAAATCCCTGCTGGTACTAAGTATCTTTTTGAATATAGGGCTCCTGTTTTATTTCAAATACACCAACTTCTTTATAGGGATGATCAACGACATCACAGCGGGGCATATTTCCACGCTGAAGCTGATCCTGCCTATTGGTATCTCCTTCTATACTTTCGAAAATCTTAGCTATACCATAGATGTTTACCGGGATGAAATTAAGCCGGTAGATAATTTCATGGATTATCTTTTTTTCCTGTCTTTCTTCCCGAAACTGATGATGGGGCCTATTGTGCGTGCGGCAGATTTTATCCCGCAGATCTCGATGCCTTACCGTCTCAGCTCCGAGGATATTGGCAAGGGGATGTACCTGATCATGGGAGGATTGTTCAAAAAGATTGTGATCTCGGATTTCATTTATCAGAACTTCGTACAATATATTTTTGATGACCCCAGCAAGCATACCGGCCTGGAATGTTTGATGGGCGTGTATGGCTATGCGTTGGTGATTTATTGCGATTTCTCCGGTTATTCTGATATGGCATTGGGTATTGCCCGTTGGACCGGGTTTAAAATTCCGCCTAACTTCGATTCTCCTTACCAGAGTTCTTCCATTACAGAGTTCTGGCGCCGCTGGCATATTTCCCTGTCCAGCTGGCTGAGGGATTACCTGTATATACCGCTGGGCGGTAACCGCAAAGGCAAGGTGCGCCAGTATGTTAACCTGGCGCTGACGATGCTGATTGGTGGCTTCTGGCATGGCGCCAGCTGGAACTTTATTTTCTGGGGAGCGATGCACGGCGGTGCACTGGCGCTCGACAAAGTGCGTATCGACTACCTGAAGAAAAGCAAAACAGTGATCACCGGGTGGAAAGCCAGTTTCCTGAAGGTCCTCGGTGTGCTTATCACGTTCCACTTTGTGTGTTTCTGCTGGGTATTCTTCAAGGCATCTACTTTCCACGATGCGTGGTCGCTGATCCACCAGGTGGTATATGACTTCCAGCCAGAAATTGCGCTGGAGCTGTACAACGGCTACACCGCTGTATTCTGGGTGATGATACTTGGCTTCATATTACATTTCCTGCCTTCAAAAGTGGAATTTTCTGTAGAGAAAATACTGGGACGTATCCCGGTAGCAGGTAGCGTAGCCATCATGGTAGCTTTCATTTGGTTGCTGGTGCAGGTAAAAAGCACGCAACCTATGATCCCGATTTACTTCCAGTTCTAACCTGATTTACCGTTTTTGCCACGGGATATAGATTTCAGATTCATTTTCGCCTGTGAGCGAGATGAAGAAATGGTTGCCGCTCATTTTGAAATATCCTGACCGGCAGCTGTTGTTAATGAATTCATACATGGGCAATCCTGCTGCTGCAAAGTTCATGGGCACAGGCAGCTTTTTGTAGTTGCCTGCCGGAACACGTTTGGTAAAAAGACTGAATGGTTCCTGGAAAGAGCTCCGCACCTGGTTGTGCGCTTTGTCGTACTCGTTATGCATAGGAATCATAATCCCCACATACATCAGCATCCTTGAATAGTCGGTAACAGGTACAATGTCCAATGTGCCGGTGATAATCATGGCGCCAGGCAGTTCGAGCGACGTTTTAATAGCATACAGCTGCTTCTGGTAATTGCCCAGGTAGTCTACCATTGTTCTCACAGGATCACTGTTCCGTGGAAGGATGTTATAATACAACATGTAATCCTGCAGCTTTATATCTTCGGTCCGGTCCGGGGTGAAAATAACGTGTTGCGGGTCGTCATGTGGATTAGAAGCAATTTTGGTGCGTGCCAGTGTATTCTTTTCGTTTACCAGGTAAAGCCTGTTGCGGAAGCTGATGGGGGCTTCGTGAAAGAATTCCCGGAATGCCTTGTTGAAACTGGATTGCGTATACCCGCACAATTCACTGATTGTTCCCACACTGTAATCGCTGTGCCGCAGGTATCCTGCGCCTGCTTCCAGCCGCCTTATTTTGGTGAAATGGATGTACGACATCCCATACATTTCCGCAAACTTGTGCGAGAAGTTGTCAACAGATTCGCTGATCAGCGCCGCTACTTCCTTCAGTCCGCGATCGCCCTGCGGATCGTCATGAGATAGCGCAATGGCCTGTTGGATTTTCTTCTCCCAATGGTTAAATGTTGATGTTTTCATGGAGGCATATTTTGGAGTATGCCGAATTTAAGGGAAAGTCTGCCGGCAACAGAGGAGCGGGCCGGAACAGGACCGGATTAACGAGCGATTAACGATTTAATCCCTCCGGTGTTAAACAACTGGGTTAAATAAAGGCTAATTCTATACTTTTGCGCAATAATTTCAGAACCTGATGCGCACTGCCAGAATTTTTCCGATCGTTATTTTGATGTTATGTTTCACGGGAACTGCCCGTGCGCAATTCCTCATGGATATGATAGACACTACCACTGAAATGGGAAAGGGGATGATATCCATGTATATGAAGTACGATGCGCTGCGTTTTAGCGGCTATATCCAGCCCCAATTCCAGATGGCGCAGTCGAGAGGTGCCCAGAGCTACGCGGGGGGAAATTTTCCGGCAGCCTCGGATAATCGCTTTACCCTGCGACGGGGACGTATTCGGGTGGATTATGAGCGCTACAACAAACAGGATATGCCGGTAGTGCAGTTTGCTTTTCAGTTCGACGGAACAGAAAGAGGTGTAAATATCCGCGATTTCTATGGTCGTTTTTTTGAGACGAAATTCAATTTGTTCTCACTGGTGGGAGGGATGTTTGCCCGTCCTTTTGGTTATGAGGTAAACCTGTCGTCGGCAGACCGTGAAACCCCCGAGCGCGGGCGGATGTCACAGATCCTGATGCGGACAGAGCGTGACCTCGGGGCAATGGTATCTTTTGAACCCCGCCGTAAGGATCATCCCCTGCGTTTCCTCAAAATAGATGTGGGGGCTTTCAACGGGCAGGGACTCACGGCCACTACCGACTTCGACAGCCATAAAGATTTTATAGGCCGCATCGCCATAAAGCCACGGAAAATAAAGGGTACAAAAAGCCAGTTATCCGGTGGGGTTTCCGTGTTGTACGGCGGTATGCAGCAGTTTACAAAGCAGATTCGCACGATGGGGACCACCGGCGGCAAGCCTGCTTTTATGATAGATTCCTCGGTATCCAATGTTGGGAAAATTGCGCCCCGGCATTATTACGGCGCAGATGTGCAATGGAAGATCTCCAACGGAGAAGGGAAGGGGTTTACCCAGTTTAGGGCAGAGTATCTCCGCGGCCGGCAAACAGCTACTGCCTTAACTACCGAAACGCCGGGCGTTATACCGGTGGAGGCCGACGGAAGGCTGCAACCCCTCTACATCCGCAATTTCGACGGGGCTTATCTCTATTATATTCAAAACCTGGGTAGCATAAAACACCAGGCTGTACTGAAATACGACTGGTACGACCCCAATACAAAAGTGAAAGGGAAAGACATCGGCGCACCGGGCGCAGGACTCACCCCCGCGGATATACGCTATAACACCGTGGGTATTGGCTACCTGTATTATGCAAACGAACACCTGAAGTTCATGGTGTATTACGACTGGGTAACCAACGAAAGCACTGAACTGGATGGTTACAAGGACGACCTGAAAGATAATGTGCTTACCTGCAGGATGCAGTATCGTTTCTGATTACTTTATTCTCTTCCGGATTCCATCGTAAACCCAAACGTACTGCCTATTTCGGGCTTGCTGCGCACGGTAATGGACTGGTCGTGGGCTTCCACAATGTGTTTTACGATAGCGAGTCCGAGGCCGGTACCGCCAATATCGCGGCTGCGCGCCCTGTCGGTACGGTAAAACCGCTCAAATACACGCGGCAGGTGTTCTTCTGCCATGCCGATACCATCGTCGGAAATTTCGATCAGCACTCTTTTTCCATCCATGCTGTAAACGCTGGCAATGGTATGCCCGTCCGGTTTGCCGTATTTGATGGAGTTATCTACCAGGTTAATGAGTACCTGGCGGATCTTTTCTTTATCGGCGTATACCGGCTGCGGTGCTTCGCAACCTTTCTTGATGCTGAACTTAATGCCTTTGGTATTGGCTTTCAGCGACAGGGTATCAAACACATCTTTGATCAGGTCCTGGATTACGAATACTTCGGCATTAACCGTCATTTCGCCGCTTTCCAGTTTGGATATTTCATCCAGGTCATCGATCAGCCGGCAAAGGCGGTCGATGTTTTTGGTGGCGTTTTTCAGGAACAGCTTATTTACGTTGGGATCTTCCAGCGCGCCATCCAGGAGGGTGTGAATATAGCCCTGAACGGCAAAAATGGGCGTTTTCAGCTCGTGGGAAAGGTTCAGCAGGAACTCTTTACGGAACTCTTCGTTCCGGCGCAGGTTGTCCAGTTCTTCCTTTTTCTGGCTGGCCCATTTTTCCACATCTTCACTTACTTCTTCAATAGTTTTCAGGGGAAGAATATTCTTTTGGAAAAACTCTTCTCTCTTGGACGCTTTCGTTTGGTAAATGAACTTATAGATCAGCTTTATCTTCCTGTAAATAAAATTCTGCAGGGTATAAAGGTACAGGTAATATGATACCAGGAAAGTCAGCACAAAGGCCCCCACTACTACTTTCCAGTTGCCATCTATCACCAGGCTGCCCAGTGCAATAACGGCTGATATCACCAGGGCTGTAAATCCCGCTAACTTCTGAGGGGACAGGTTTTTTGCTTTAAACATACTCCAAAGTGAGTAATTAAGGTAATAATGGGAAATTACTTTAAATTTTTTACTTGACAACAGTAATAGCTTTTGACCGCCGGCATTTACCTGCCGGAGAACGATGTTTTGGTGGGATTTGAACAGGCTGCCGGCACTGTACTGCCAACAGCCAAAGGCTAACGGGGCTGGTGGCTACATTTCAAATTTATAGCCAACGCCTTTTACAGTAGTGATCAGGTCGATCCCTATTTTCTGGCGTATTTTACGGATATGTACATCGATGGTGCGGTCGCCCACAATCACTTCAGTACCCCATACCTGGTTAAGGATTTCGTTGCGTAGGAATACACGGCCGGGTTTGGAAGCCAGTAACTGCAGCAGTTCAAATTCTTTTTTCGCCAGGATGATTTCCTGTCCTTTGTACGTCACCGTGAATTTCTCCCGGTCGATGATCAGGTCGCCCAGTGTTACACGGGTTTCCTCTGGTTTGTGCAAACGGCGGAAGAGCGCGTTGATGCGGCTTACCAGCAATTTGGGTTTAATGGGTTTGGCGATGTAGTCATCCGCTCCCATGTTCAGCCCGTCTACTTCAGATTTTTCATCATTGAGCGCAGTTAAAAACAATACCATCGTGTCTTTGAACTCAGGGATCTTCCTGATTTCGCGGCAGGTATCGATCCCGTTCTTGTTCGGCATCATGATATCCAGCATAATCAGATCCGGTCTGAATATTTTTGCTTTCTGGATAGCCTCGCTGCCGTCTTTCGCTGTTACGGTATCGTAACCCGCTGTTTTGAGATTGTAACTGATAATTTCCAGAATATCCAATTCGTCATCTACTACCAGAATTTTTCCTGCAACCGCTTGGTCTATCATAAATTTTGCTTTTAAAAAGACGGGACAAAATTATAAAGCCATCTCCGTGATTAATGGAAAATTAACATTATGAAATTGTTAATTCAATATCAGACTGGTTTTCCGCGTTCCAAGGCAAGGTACGCCAAATAACAATGCTGTATCAATATGCCAATTATTCAACATTCATAGGGCGGTGATTATGATCATACTGAATAACCACCTTCTTTTTCACGGTTATTTTGAACCGGTCACAGGCTGCAAACGACAGTTCTAGTTATAGATAGAATAATTAAAATATATTTCCCGCTAAAAAACAAAAGATAGCAACGAAGTGCTGGCAAACTCTGTATTTGGTTGTAAATTTGCTATCTGGTCCTTGCGAAAAGATCACTTTAGTATGAGAAGATTTTTATTAATAATGACGCTGACGGTCCTGGCGGTCAGCCAAATGCAGGCACAAAGCAGCCACCATCCGATTCCAATCAGCAGACAGGGATTTCATGACAACATCGATAAAGAACAGGCCGCTGCCGCCAAATTTGATGGCAAAGCAGATGACCTCGTAAAAGTATCTGATGACCAGACTATCAACCTGCAGGTAACCAACGCCCTGATCAAGGAGGTAGACGACATGCAGCAGGAGATAGAAGACAACGATTCACTGGATCACCGGCTGAAAGTAAAGTACCTTTCTGCCATCTATGTAACGCTGAAAGATTATAATCAGAAACGTTCGCGCCGTAACATCGACCCGGAAGAAGCGCCCGCTATGATAGCCGCCTTCCGCAATATGATGCATGCGGATATCAAAGGACAAAGCATTCTGCCCTATATCAATAACCTTTCTTACGACGCCTCCGAAAGGATCATCGAATCCTTCCGGGATAACCCCGGCTACAAAGAAGCCAGGGGACAGGTATTCACAAAATATGCTTTCAGCAACCTTGAAACCGTAATGCCCAAACTGGGAGATTATCTCAACTATCCGGGCACCGATTCCATTGTGGCCGCTGTAGCCCGTAAATACCCCAACCAGGTACTTACCTACGCTACCTCCTACACGCCAATGGCCAATGCCATCAAGCGTAACCAGGATCCTATTGTACAACAGATTGTACGCATCGGACAGTCGCCCCAAAGCACCAAGATATTACCTTTTATAGATGAACTCCTGGCCGGCACCACCACTGTTGATAAACTGGAAGCCATTGTAGACAACGACTACCAGTACTTCAAACAAATGGTGAAGTCCACCATCGCGTTGCAGAAACTGAAAGCCGACGGGCAAAATCCATTCGGCCTGAAAGCCATGATGGAAAACATGCAGGCAAAATCGCTGCTGTATATCCGCTCGGTAAACGACCTGCATGAAGAACCAGCCCCGGTGAGGTTCGCCATCGTTAAAAACTTTACGCCGGAAGAACTCTACTACCTGATCATCAACGGCCAGGAAGAACTGTATACCTCCAGCTATACCAATCACAGCAACGCCGGTTTATACGACCAGATGATTCTTCGCATGAAACCTCCGCGTGGCGACAGCTTACTGATGGTGGTGAATTTCGACCGCTTCAAAAAGTTCATCGCAATGGCTGCCGGCTTCAATACCCTGGATCACTTCCTGAAATCTATGGCCCCGGAAAATTCCAACTATCTCATGCAGAAATATGTGCAGAACCTGGAAAAAACCGAAGACCTGGAAGATGCGGTGGACGTAGCCAATTCCTTTGGCAGTATCCGCGACGAGAAACTGCTGGAATTCCTCCGTGTGGAAGTGAAGAAGAACCTGAACTACGTAAAAAAACATAGTGATAAACGCGGTACGGTTATCTATCAACTGCTCAGCAGCCTGTTTGAAACCGAATCAAAATCAGAAAACGATTCTTCCAAAGCCACCGATATGGCTGCCAAGCTCCAGCTGCCGCCAATCAATTATGTCACCTATAATACGCTGGAAAGCGACAGTGGCCGGGTATACCAGCAGGTATTTTTTTATGGAGATAAAGACGGACAGGAATCTTTCGCCAGCTTCATGACCAATTTCCCTTCGTCCGACTGGAGAGTGAGCAAAAATAAATACTGGGCTACCATCACTTCGCTGAAAGGAAAAGCCACTACCATTTATGCAAACCTGCCCACAGAAGAACCTGCGGATAAAGAGGCGATTTCCAAACTGTCTGAATACCTGGATGAAAACGATATCCATCCTACCATTTTCATTCACCGTGGCCACAGTTATCATATCAATACCACACTGGAAAATCTCCAGAGCTCCGCTAAGATCGTAGTGCTGGGCTCCTGTGGCGGTTATCATAACCTGGCTACCGTATTGGAGAAATCACCGGAAGCGCATATCATTTCTTCCAAACAGGTAGGTACCCGTTTTGTAAATGAACCGATCATTCACAGCCTGGAAGACCAGGTACGTTCCGGTAAAAATGTAGACTGGGTGATCATGTGGGCGCAGCTCACGAAGAAATTTGCAGGAGATGCCCGTAACAAGGACCTTTTCAGTGATTATGTACCGCCTCATAAAAACCTCGGCGCCATATTCATTAAAGCTTACAAGCAAATTATGAAAGACGAAAAGAAGTAACGTATTTTATCAGCATATTACAGAAAGGCGCAGGATTCCTGCGCCTTTCTTTTTTGTATATCCCGGGTGGCCTGTAAACCCTCCGGCGTAATTATTTTTTATCGTACGTTTGTTGAGTAGTTTAAACCTGGCACATTGGAAAATCTTGCGGTAAAGAAAGTATTTGATTTCAGTTTATTACGGCGCATATTCTCATTCGCGGCCCCTTACAAACGATCCTTCTACATCTCCATGATATTAACGGTTGTACTGGCCGCTATTTCCCCGTTACGCCCTTACCTGATCCAGGTAACGGTTGATAAATATATAGCCGGTCAGCTGATGCAGATGCTGATCCTGGTTACTGTTGTACAGATAGGGTTGTTATTGCTGGAGACAGTGGTCCGGTTCTATTTTTCCTACCTCACCAACTGGCTGGGACAATCTGTGGTGAAAGACCTGCGCGTAACGGTGTATAAAAAGATTGTACACCTGAACCTGGCATTTTTTGATAAAACCCCTATTGGCACGCTCACTACAAGAACGATCAATGATATTGAGGCGATCAATGATGTGTTTTCCGAAGGGATTATTTCTATTGTGGCAGATCTGCTGATGATCATTGCCATATTGGGAGTGATGTTTATGGAAGACTGGCGCCTGACGCTCATTAGCCTGTCGCCCTTCCCGATACTGATCTTTGCTACCTATATCTTTAAAGAAAGTGTGAATAAATCCTTTTACAGGGTCCGTAATGCGGTGTCGGCGCTCAACGCCTTTGTGCAGGAGCATCTCACGGGGATGGTAGTGGTGCAGGCGTTTACGGCGGAGAAAAGGGAGTTTGCCCGTTTCAAACATATTAACAGGGAGCATCGCAAAGCGAATATTGACGCCATTTTTGCTTATTCCGTTTTCTTCCCGGTAGTGGAAATTATCCTGGCTATTTCCCTGGGATTAATGGTATGGTGGGGCGCCAACAAGGTGCTGAATTACGAAGTAACCCAGGGGGTGATGATCGCGTTTATCATGTACCTCAATATGCTGTTCCGCCCGCTGCGGATGCTGGCGGATAAGTTCAATACGCTGCAGATGGGTATGGTGGCCAGCGAACGGGTATTTAAAGTACTGGACAACCAGGACTATATCCCGGACAGGGGGCATCAGAGCGCTGAGAAGATGAAAGGCGCTATCACCTTTGATAATGTAAGTTTTGCGTATATAGATGATCGTTATGTGCTGAAAAACATCAGCTTTCATGCAAATCCGGGTGATACGGTGGCGATTGTGGGGCATACCGGTTCCGGTAAAACTACCATCATCAGTATCCTGAACAGGTTATATGAAATTCAGAAAGGGAGTATTAAGATCGATGATATTGAGCTGCCGGCTTACTCGCTGGAATCGTTACGCAGCAAAATAGGGGTGGTGTTGCAGGACGTGTTCCTGTTTGCCGGGTCTATTTATGATAACATTACGTTGCACAACAGCAATATCAGCAGGGCGAAGGTGGAAGAGGCTTCCCGGCTGATAGGGATCCATGATTTTATCATGCAGCTGCCTGGCGGGTACGACTACCAGGTGATGGAGCGGGGCAGCACCCTTTCCCTGGGGCAGCGTCAGCTGATCTCCTTTGTGCGGGCGTTGCTGTACGATCCGGCCATCCTGGTGCTGGATGAGGCTACGTCATCTGTGGATACCGAGTCGGAAATGATGATCCAGCAGGCGATTGACAAGCTGATTGCCGACCGTACCGCTATTATTATTGCGCACCGTCTTTCCACCATCAGTAAGGCAGATAAAATTATCGTGCTGGATAAGGGGGAAATTAAGGAGATGGGTACCCACGAGGAGTTGCTGAAGCAGGAAGGGTTTTACTTCAAGCTGCATAGTATGCAGTTTAACGTGAGTAAGGTATAGGAAAATGAATTAAGAAAATATTAATATGAAATACTTTAACGGGCTGTTGATTTCAACAGCCTTTTTTTATGGAAAAAAAACAGTCATTTTTTAGTTACAAGAAGCTGGTTATCAGTATAATTACGATATATCTTACTTTTTTTCCGTAGTCGCTTAATTTTGAAGATAAAAACGAGTATCTTTGCGCAAAATTTCAGAAAACGGTGATTTCTTTCAATTGGTTCAAACATAGAATGGTAGCACTTGTGTTGGTTTTAGGCCTGCACAGTTTTAGTAATTTTTCCTTTGCACAGGAAGTTTCCCACCATGAAACGGCAGCAACTGCCCCTCATGAAGGAGAAGAAGGTAAGGGGGGAGAAGAAGGTGAGCCTAAAAAATTTGATGCTAAGGAAGTAATTCTGGGACACGTAAAGGATGCCCACGACTGGCACCTGTTCAGCATTGGTGAAAAACACGTAACTGTTCCGTTACCGGTGATCATTTACAATCCTGCACGCGGCACGTCCGTATTTTCGTCTTCTAAATTTGAGCATGGTCATGCGGCGTATGATGGTTACCAGCTGGTAAACGCGCACTACCTGCATGAGAAAGGGCTGGATCCGGCCAAATACATGGATGGCAAGGTGATCGCAGTGGATGCCAATGGCAATCCAACCGACGAGCCGATCTATGATTTCTCCATGACCAAGAATATCACTTCCATGATCATTGCCGCGGTATTGCTGGTAATCCTGATGCTGAATGTAGCGAAGGCTTACAGGGTACGTGGTTCCAAGAAAGCCCCTAAAGGTTTCCAGAGCCTGATGGAGCCGGTGATCATTTTCATGCGCGATGAAGTGGTAAAGCCTAATATTCCCGGTAAGCATGCAGAAAGGTATACGCCTTTTATCCTGACGATATTCTTTTTCATTTTGATAAACAACCTGTTGGGTCTGTTGCCTGGTTCTGCCAACGTAACAGGTAACCTGGCGGTAACGGCGGCACTGGCTATCATCAGCTTTATTGCCACTATGTTCAGCACCAACAAACATTTCTGGGGTCACATTTTCAATCCTCCGGTTCCGTTTGGCGTTAAGTTTATCCTGGCGCCGGTAGAGCTGATCGGTGTATTTACCAAGCCGGTTTCACTGATGATCAGGTTATTTGCCAATATCCTGGCAGGTCACATTATCATCCTGAGTATTATATCCCTGGTGTTCATCTTCGGATCTTTAAATAAGGCAGCCGGTTATGGCTTCCTGCCTATCACTGTTCTGTTCAACATTGTAATGATGATGCTGGAATTGCTGGTAGCATTTATCCAGGCGTTCATCTTTGCTAACCTGACAGCTGTATTTATTGGCCAGGCAATGGAAGGTGCACACGATGAGGCACACCACTAAGCATACAGGAATTAGCTTTTAGCCTTTGCCAAAAAGTTAAATACCAACCGCTTTATTAAATCGAAATTTTTTATAATTCAAATACATATTCATTATGGCACTTTTGTCTATTTTATTGCAGGCTGCTGCTGCATCTGGTCTGGCTAAAGCTGGTGGTGCTGTTGGTGCTGGTATCGCGGCTATCGCTGCTGGTATTGGTGTTGGTAACATCGGTAAGAGCGCTCTGGAGTCTATCGCTCGTCAACCAGAAGCTGCTAACGACATCCGTGCGAACATGATCCTGGCTGCTGCGCTGGTTGAGGGTGTTGCTCTCTTCGGTGTAATCGCTGGTCTGTTGGCGGTAGTTCTGTAAGCCAAACTTTTTACTGCATCCGGCGCACAGGGCAATGGATGCAGTAATCTTTTGTTACAGACAAATCATCAAACTACCTGAAATCAGAAAATATCAACATCAAAAAAATAATAAAATTCTAATTATATGGATCTGTTGCAACCCGCGTTAGGCTTGTTTCTTATTTCATTATTCATTTTCATCGTCGTTTTCCTGATTCTGAAAAAATTCGCATGGACTCCCATCCTCGCTACCCTGAAGGAAAGGGAAGGTTCCATCACTGAATCTATCGCTACTGCAGAAAGAGTAAAGGAAGAAATGGCCCAGATGAAAGCTGAACATGAACATGTGCTGGCGGAAGCTAAAGCTGAAAGAAGCAAGATCCTGAAAGAAGCTAAAGACGCGAAAGATATGATCATCAGCGAAGCCAAAACACAAGCGCAGGCAGAAGCAAAGAAGATCATCAGTGAAGCTTACACCGCTATCGAAAACCAGAAAATGGCTGCGTTAACGGATGTGAAAAACCAGGTAGGTAACCTCGTGATTGAAGTAGCAGAGAAAGTGCTGAGAAGAGAACTGGCTGATAAAACAGCACAGGAAGGTTACGTGAAACAACTGGCAGGAGAAATCAAATTGAACTAAGATATTAGCCATTAGCTCTACAGGCTAACCGCTAAAAGCTAAAAGCTTTTTTAATATGCAGAATCCCCGTTTAGCATCCCGGTATGCAAAATCATTGATAGGACTGGCTCAGGAACTGAACCAGCTGGAAGTGGTGCATACAGACATGCTGTTCTTACAACAGGTGATGAAAAGCAACCCCGATGTGGTGAGTTTGCTTAAAAGCCCTATCATAAAGGCCGATAAAAAGCAGAAGATACTGGCCGCCATATTTGAAGGCCGCATCAGTGCTGCCACCATTTCCTTTATCAACCTGCTGGTGACCAAAGGCCGTGAAAGCGCACTGGCTGAAATGACCACTGAGTTTACCCGCCAGTACATGGTACTGAAAAACATCAGCCCGGTGAAAATCACTACCGCTGTTGCTTTGGATAATGCCACCCTGGATGTGATCAAACAGAAAATTGCCAGCGAAACAACGCAGCAGATCCAGCTGGAAGCAGCGGTGAATGCTGACCTGATTGGCGGTTTCGTACTGGAAGCCAACGACCAGTTGTTCGATGCTTCTATTCTGCGTGATCTGAAAGATATTAAACAACAGTTTAACAAGAACATTTACGTATCTGACTTACGTTAATCTATACAGCAGCCGCTGCGTACACGCAAAGCTGTTGTCGTTATACTAATTTTCTCTAACGACTTTTTTTAAAATCATAATTATGGTTGATATTAAACCTGATGAAATTTCGGCGATTTTACGCCAGCAGTTAAGCAACTTCAATGCTTCTGCCGACCTGGAAGAGGTAGGTACTGTATTACAGGTGGGTGATGGTATTGCCCGCATATACGGATTAGGCAATGTAGGTTATGGTGAACTGGTTGAATTCAGCAATGGCGTAAAAGCAATTGCACTGAACCTGGAAGAAGACAACGTGGGTGTGGTATTGATGGGTCAGTCAGCAGGTATTAAAGAAGGTGATAAAGTACGTCGTACCAAGAAGATCGCTTCCATTAACGTGGGTGAAGGTGTTGTTGGCCGCGTAATCAATACACTGGGTGAGCCTATCGATGGTAAAGGCCCTATCAAAGGTGAACTGTATGAAATGCCGCTGGAGCGTAAAGCACCGGGTGTTCTGTACCGTGAACCAGTAAAAGAACCACTGCAAACAGGTGTAAAAGCAATTGATGCGATGATCCCTGTTGGTCGTGGTCAGCGTGAGCTGGTAATTGGTGACCGTCAGACAGGTAAAACAGCGATCTGTATTGATACGATCATCAACCAGAAAGAATTTTATGATGCAGGTAAACCTGTTTATTGCATATACGTGGCAATTGGCCAGAAAGCATCTACTGTTGCCGGTGTAATGAAAACATTACAGGAAGCAGGCGCTATGGCTTACACTACCATCGTAGCGGCTAATGCTGCTGATCCTGCACCGCTGCAGTTCTACGCTCCGTTTGCCGGCGCTGCAATCGGTGAATTCTTCCGTGACTCAGGTCGTCCTGCACTGATCGTTTATGATGATCTGTCCAAACAGGCGGTTGCTTACCGTGAGGTATCCCTGCTGCTGAAACGTCCTCCTGGCCGTGAAGCATATCCTGGTGACGTATTCTACCTGCATAGCCGTTTACTCGAGCGTGCTGCGAAAATCATCAGCAATGATGCCATCGCAAAACAGATGAACGACTTACCTGAATCTATCAGACACCTGGTAAAAGGTGGTGGTTCCCTGACAGCATTGCCAATCATCGAAACACAGGCGAGTGACGTATCTGCTTACATCCCTACCAACGTAATCTCCATCACCGATGGTCAGATCTTCCTGGAAGGTAACCTGTTCAACGCCGGTATCCGTCCTGCGATCAACGTAGGTATCTCTGTAAGCCGCGTGGGTGGTAACGCACAGATCAAATCCATGAAGAAAGTATCTGGTACCCTGAAACTCGATCAGGCTCAATACCGCGAAATGGAGGCCTTCTCCAAATTCGGTGGTGACCTGGATGCTGCTACCAAAGCAGTTATCGATAAAGGTGCCCGTAACGTGGAAATCCTGAAACAGGCTCAGTTCAGCCCGTACGCCGTAGAAAAACAGGTAGCTATGATTTACCTGGGTACAAACGGTTTGCTGCGTGATGTTCCTGTTAAACAGGTACGTGCTTTTGAAGAAGCCTTCCTGAATGAAATGCAGGTGCGCTTACCGGAAGTACTCGCTGAATTCAAGAAAGGTAACCTGCCTGAAGATGGCATCAAGAAAATGGTTACCCTGGCTAATGAACTGAAGCCAAGATTCGCATAAATAACAGCGTTCATCGCTAAAAATATAAGCACCCTTTGCCGTCAGGCGAAGGGTGCTTTTTTTGTGTTGATACCCTTGTGTCTTTTTATATAAGAATGTCATTATATTATTTTTTATAAATCTTTTAAAAAAGAAAATATAATTGGGCTGCATTTTATATGGAGAGGTCGCTATACATTTGCTACTATAGTCCGTATCCAAAATCTAATTCGTCAGGGTTCCTGACAAGTTCATAATCCCCGCTAAGAGTACTGTTCATTACCTCGCCACTTAGGAGCAAGTAAACACCAAAATTGAATCCGTGCGCCGTCTGTAAGCAAGTAGTTCGTCTTTTTTTCTTCAGTATTATTTTTTTTGGAAATCGAATACAGTTGCCTGAACCCCGGGTTAATGCGATTAGAAAATGTGTCTGTTCAGCAGTTGCCTGAGATGCAAAATGTTTCTATGAGAAAACTTTTGACCCTTTGTTCCATCGTATTATTCGCCTTATTTCCTACTGTATGTTGCCTGGCAGAAGGCAGTAAGGACATGTATCCTTCAGGCGCCCAGGGAAACAGGGCCTATATGACCAGTTCTTCTACCAATACCAGCGCGCTTATCGGGAATATCATCAATCCCGGAAGAATGTTCGTATATGCGAAAGCGGGAGAGGTGATCTATATCGGGTCCAGTGCACAGGGCATCGGATCGGGCACCACCAGGCTGATAGCCCCTAACGGTGCTGTATATACTACGGGAACTTCCGTTACCACAGGACGGATCAACAGCCGGGCAGAAGAACTCGCCGGGCCTGCTGCCCTCACCGCCGGTGGTTACAGCGCTTACAACAGAACCGTATTGGCCGCTGAAGAAGGTATATGGACCGTTGAATTCACCCCACCCAATCCTTCTTCCGCGTTAGGCACGGGGTATACTCCTCCCGCTGCAAATGCCAACTGGACAACCGCCAATCAAACCGCAGTGAGTACACTGGCGCTCATCGTGGCCTGGGACATCACCGTAGCAAGCGCCGGGGTACAAAAACCAGGACGTGTATACCTGAATATTTTTACCGCAAACGCCGGTACCGCCAGCTCTGCTTTTTATGGTAAATTTAATATACTCACAAAAGATGGCTTTACCTATACCGCCACCGGTAACGGCATACAACCTTTCCTCTTTGCTTTTTTTGTAAATAACAAGGGCACCCGCGATAAAGCAACAGGAGTACCTGTATATAAAAGTGTAGACCTTGTCCAGGTTACATCCGCCGGTGGCGCCTACTCCTTTCACAATCCCACTTTACCGGACGACGCCACCAATATTACCCAGAAGATGTTTTATAACCCGCCGGATAATACGCTGCCAACCACGGCTCCGGTTTGGGTGGGCACCGCCGCAGCATCTACCTGGCTGATCAGCACCCCTGTTGTACCTACTGTTACCGATGTTTCTTTTACCGGAAAAGAAGGCACACCCGGTCAATCCGGCACACCACCCCTGGCCGGTGGTTATATCCGTTTTACCGCTAATCAGAATGGTAATTTCAGAATTTCAATAGATGTAAATAATAACGGAAGTACGAATGATCCGATAGACCGCATCATCACAGGATCATCTGTTTCAGGCGCTAACAGCATTTTATGGGACGGTAAAAACGGACAGGGAGGAGATGTAGCCAATGGCGCCACCGTTAATATATCGGTAGTATTGTTTTCAGGTGAAGTTCATTTCCCGTACATGGATGTGGAAAACAATCCGAATGGTATTGTTATCACACGCACCAATGGCTCCAATGCGCCCGATCCTACCGTTTACTGGAATGATGAACTGCTGGGAGCCGGCGCCGGCGCACCGGTACCGATTAACGCATCTGCCAGTCCGGGAGTTAACAGTAGCACTAACGGTCATAAATATACGAATAGTTATGGCGATAACAGTTTGCTGGATACCTGGGCTTATATTTTCAGTGCACCTATCTCGGCAACGGTAACGGTACGGCAACTTCAGGCAGATCTGCAGGTAGTAAACAACGATCCCAGTGTGGGCGCTATTTGTGTTGGCAGCAGGATTTCGTTTACCACCAGCATAAGAAATAACGGGCCGGATACCGCGCTGGGAGCGAAGTTTAACTTCTCTTTCCCTGCGGCATTAACGGGTGTTACGGTAACACCCACTATTACCGGCACCGCTACGATTGTATCCGGTGGCGTTATTGGTAATGCATACAGCGCAACGGTGAATATGAACAACGGTGCAGTGATCTCTTATGTTATTTCAGGTACAGTGTCGGCAGTTCCACCAGGAGGAAACCTGGCAACTAAATCCAGCATACTCCGTCCCGCCGATGTAACAGATCCCGATGCCACCAATGCCACCAGCACTTCGCCTACAGATCCAGACGTGGAATGTAGCGGTGCGCCATCGGGTGCCGGTTGTAATAACATCTTAACGAATTCTATTCCCGTTTCTCCTACTATCGGAAGTAATACAGTGACTGCTGAACAGTCCATTTGTTTTGGCAATACGCCCGCACCTTTAATTGGCACCGCCGTTTCCGGAACGCCGGTATATTTATGGCAAAGCAGCACTGCCAGTGCTACCGCCGGTTTTACAGCTGTACCGGGTGTATCTAACGGTAAAGACTACACGCCAACAGCTTTGCAGCAAACTACCTGGTTCAGGAGAGTAGTTACAGCAGGAAGTTGCAGTGATACAAGCCTGGCGGTAATGATTAAAGTAAACCCAACGCTTACACCAGGCGTAATCAGCGGCAGCCAGGTGTTTTGCGGAAGTGGTAATCCAGTGGCATTCAGTCAGCCTGTTGCGCCTGACGGTGGAACAGGAACGTATGCTTACCGCTGGCAATCATCAACAGACAGTATCAACTTTACAGATATTGCCGGCGCCACTCAACAGTTATACGATGCGCCGGTGCTGAGCCAAAGTACCTGGTTCCGCAGGGTAGTGAGTAGTGCAGGATCAGGTTGCGCCGATGTAATTACAGACACTGTAGCCGTTAAGATTGATGCCTTGCCTACTGTGGCAAATGCAGGGCCGGATCAGCAGTTGTGTAACGTGAACGCCACTACGCTGGCGGCTAATGCAGCCACTACTGGTACCGGCTCATGGTTGCAGGTAGCAGGGCCCGCCGCCGTTACATTTGCAGATGCGGCGCTACCGAATACGGGTATACAAAACCTTACGCCAGGTAATTATGTACTTACCTGGACCATCAGCAATGGCTCCTGCGCACCATCTGTAGATACAGTACAGATATACATATATGCGCAGCCGGATGCAGCCAATGCTGGTCCCGATCAAACAAAAAATAACAGCGGCAGCTTTGTGATGAGTGCGAACGCACCGGTAAATGGTACGGGTGTTTGGACACAGATCAGCGGCACTGCCGCGATTGCGGATAATAGTAATCCCAATACCAATGTTACGCTGCAGCCCAATACCAGTGCTACACTCGTTTGGACTATCTCCAACGGAAACTGCGCTGCTGCAAGCGATACGGTAATATTAACGTATACCCGCCAGGCGGATCTGACCATTACCAAATCTGCCGCAGGCAACACTTATAAAACCGGCAGCCCGCTTACTTATACCATCACCATCGAAAACCTGGGCCCCTCCAATGTTTCGGGCTTCCAGGTACAGGATCTGCTACCGGCAAAAATGGAGAACGCTTCCTGGACTTCTGCTGTAAGTGGTGCGGGTGTTAGCTTACGGCCTTCTACCGGCACAGGTACATCTGTGAATCCAACCGGTGATCTGCCATTTGCGGCAGGTAATAAAATTGTTATTACTGTAACCGGTAATGTAGCAGCTACAGCTATTGGTGGTGATACCATCGCGAATACGGCTTCTGTTGTGAGCCCGGCAGATATGCCCGATCCTGTTGCTGCCAATAACACTTCAACAGTTAGTGGTATAGTGCCTAATAACCCACCGGTGGCAGTAACAGATAATTATACCACCACCAGGGATGTACCGGTAAGTGGCAATGTGCTGACTAACGACAGCGATCCCGAAAATCAACCTATTACCGTATCAACTACCTTGATTGAACAGCCGGCTCATGGAGCTGTTGTGCAGAATACGGATGGCACCTTTACCTATACTCCACAGGCAGGCTTCGTTGGTGTTGATTTTTACCGGTACCAGGTATGTGATAACCAGGGCGCGTGTGCAACAGGTACGGTAAATATTACTGTGCAGATGGGAATAATAGATCTGAGCATTGCTAAAACTGCTTCCCCGGCTAACGCAACTGCAGGATCGCCGCTTACTTATACGATTACGGTTACCAATAACGGGCCTTCTACCGTATTGGCAGCGGAAACATTTACGGTAACAGATTCTTTACCGGATGGTTTCATTGCCAACAGCTATACCCCGTCTGAGGGCACATATTCAAGCAATAGCGGCAACTGGACAGGAGCGCTGCTGACGCCCGGAAAATCAGTAACGCTCACCATCGCCGGCGAGGTACAGGCGCAATATACAGGTGCCAGCTTAACCAATAGTGTAAAGGCAACACCGCCTGCCACTACTACAGATCCTACTCCGGCTACTACTACGGTAGTTACCCCAGTGACGAAATCGGTGGAAGTAAAGGTTACCAAAACAGATAATACTACTACTTATACTGCGGGAACTACTACCACCTACCAGATCAGTATCCTGAACAGCGGACCATCGGATTTAACCGGTGCTACCTTCCAGGATCCGCTCCCAACAGGTATTACTGTTGCCTCCTGGAGCGCCAATAGTTCCGGAGGAGCCCAGGCCAAAGAATCCGGTTCCGGACCCATTAATGAACCGGTGAACCTCCCGGCAGGCAGTGAAATCGTATATACGTTAACGATAGATATACCATCCGGTTACACCGGCCCGCTCACAAATACGGCCACCATTGTTATTCCGTCTGGCTACAACAATATTAATCCGGCCGGCAACAGTGCAACAGATACCGATACACCGGCTCCGCAAACGGATATCGAAGTGACAAAAAACGGCCCTGCCAGCGGAACAGCCGGCACCGGTATCAGTTACCAGTTAACGATTGTCAATAACGGTCCTTCCGATGTAGCAGGCGTAGTGATTGCAGATCAGGTACCTGTGCAGATACAAAACCCGGTATGGACAGTTACCACCAATGGCAGCACCACCGCCAGCGTAACCGGTGGTAATGGCGCCGTTAATTTCACTGCTGGTTTACCTGCAGGTGCGGGCAATACCATCATTGTAAATATCAGCGGTACTATAAATTCCGCTGCTACCGGAAATCTTTCTAATACAGCTACCGCCACGCCTCCGGCAGGCACCCCGGTTTCTTCCAATACAGTAAATACCACGCTGATAAATAGTACTGGTCTTACCCTGGTTAAACAAGGCCCGGCAACAGGTCGTGTAGCGGCTGGTGAGGCTATCAACTATGTGCTGCGGTTGGTGAATGCTGGTCCTTCAGATGCAACAGGTGTAATACTAACGGATGTAGTACCCGCTGCGATCACTGGTACTACCTGGTCGGTTGCGGCCACCGGTACGGCAGCTATTGCCACAGGAGGGGCATCAGGAGGTACGGGCAATAATGTGAGTACAGTGGTGAACATTCCTGCCGGTGCAGGCAATGCTATCATCGTACAAATCAATGGTACCGTGGAATCCGGTGCGCAGGATACACTAACGAATACTGCTACCGCAGCATTGCCGGGTGATACTACAGTTACTGCCGTTAATAAAACGGTGGTGGATAACCAACCCGGACTACAGATAGTAAAGGCGGGTCCCGCAACAGTGGATGCAGGAACAGACATCACGTACACGATTACCGTTACTAACACCGGTCCTTCAGATGCCCTGCAGGCGGTTATTACAGATGAGGTAGGAGCCACACTCCTGACTAATGTGACCTGGACCGCCACTACCTCCGGCAGTGCCGTGATCAATAGTGGAGCTAACGGTAACGGCAATACGTTAACAGTGAACGCTAACATTCCGGCCGGAAATAATAACACCGTTACTATTGTAGTACATGGTACGGTGCGTTCCGGCGCAACCGGCAATATCAACAATATTGCGGAGGTAGGTGTAACCGGTCAGCAACCTGTTAATTCCAACGAAATTATTACGAAGATCAATAACACGCCGGGCCTGATACTCACGAAGAGCGGCCCTGCAACCGCAGATGCAGGCAGCACTATCAGCTATCTCCTGCAAATCAATAACAGCGGTCCTTCCGATGCGTTTAAGGCAGCACTGAATGATACGCTGCCTGCAGCCATCCAGAACCCGGTGTTAAAAGTAGTAACGAATGGCAGTGCATCTTACTTTACTGCGGATATTAATAACGGCGTATTACAATTGATTGGCGATATTCCTGCGGGCGACAGCAACTACATCCTGGTGTATGTAACAGGTAAAATCAATCCATCTTTCACCGGACAAATTACTAACCGGGCTGTTGTTGGTACCGTGGGTGGTACACCCGTAACATCAGATCCTGTTGTTACTACCGTAAGCAGTAATCCTGGCATAGTATTATTGAAGAGCGCTCCGGATACCGCAGTGGCAGGGCAAATGGTTACCTATACACTGGTAGCCACCAACAATGGTTTGTCTGATGCTACTAATGTAGCCATCACTGATGTGGTGCCGGCGTCTTTAATAAATACGCAGTGGACTGCTACTACCACGGGAGGCGCCACTATTGTCAGCGGTGCAACCGGCACCGGTAATACGGTGAATGTTACCGGTAATATTCCTGCGGGTGCGGGTGAAACGATCGTAATTACAGTGCAGGGTACGCTGGCATCATCCGCTACGGGAAATCTGTCTAATCATTTTACAGCAGTTGTTAACGGCAACACGGTTACATCAGATACGGTACAAACTCATATTACCAGCAAGCCGGTGTTGCAGATCACCAAAACAGGTGCAACGGATGTTTCCGCCGGTGGTAGGATCCGGTATACTTTACAGGTAGAAAACACTGGTGTGTCCGATGCAACAGGGGTGAGTATATCAGACAGCGTAAATGCTATTGTACAGAATGTCAGCTGGACATCCGCTACCGGCGGTGGTGCGGCTATTACCACCGGCGCTACCGGTAATGGTAATATAGTGGCCGTAACAGCGAACATTCCTGCCGGTGGTATGGTAACGGTTACTATTGATGGTACTGTTAGTCCTGCTGCTGCGGGAACGCTGCAAAATACCGCCACCGCATCGGTTACCGGCGCCCCAACGGTACACGCAACAGTAACTACTTTAATCACCAATGATCCTGCGATAGATATCAGCAAAACAGGTCCTGCGCAAATGAAGGCGGGCGAAGAAGTGAGCTACCAGTTGGTGATCACCAACTTTGGTGTGTCTGATGCGCGCGGCATCATTATACAGGATATTGTGCCGGCTGCCATCACCAATGTGAAATGGACAAGCAGTGTTACCGGCAGTGGAAATATTATCAGCGGCGCTACCGGTACTGGCAATAATGTAACATTGGATGCAGATTTGACTGCGGGTACCGCTAATCACATCTTTGTAAATATAACCGGTAAACTGGCGGCCAGTTATACAGGAATCCTTACTAATTCGGCATCTGTAGTGGTGCCGGGTAAAGACACGGCGAGGAGCGACAGCATTATTACCACCGTGATCAATGCACCTGGCATCCAGGTGGTGAAGAGCGCTCCGGACACTATTCCTGCAGGCAGTAACATCACCTTTACGGTCACCGTAACCAATATTGGTCCATCAGATGCGCCGGCCGTTACCATTGCAGACATTGTACCGGCAGCGGTGCAAAATGTAACCTGGTCGGCTGTAACAGCTGGTAACGCATCTGTACAAACAGGCGCGGGCAGCGGAAATAGTATCTCCCTGAATGGAGCTGTCGCTGCGGGCGCGGGCAACAGTATTACACTGACCATTCATGGAACAGTGAACCCGGCAGCTACCGGCGATATTAAGAATACCGCTACGGTTACACCGGCCGGAAATACACCGGTTACTTCTAATGAAACTACTACGCATATAGGTAAACAATCTGCTTTGATTTTAAGCAAGACGGGACCTGCAGAAGTACCTGCCGGCGGAAAGATTGTTTACCAGATCACACTGCATAACAACGGTCCATCGGATGCTACCGGCTTACAACTGAGAGATACCGTGCCGGTTGCTATCGGTAATGTAACCTGGAGGGCAGTTGCAACAGGAAATGCGGTGATACATGGTAATGCTTTGGACACCGGTAACCTGGTGAACATCTCTGCAGATATTGCAGCCGGCGCTACCAACGGAGTAGTGGTAACGATTGAAGGAACGACTGATCCTGCCTACACGGGAGTACCGTTGCGGAATACGGCGTACGTTACTTCTCCTGATCTGCCAGTAACGGTAACGGATACACTGATTACCAAAGTAGTATCGCTTGCGCGTCTTGTGCTGACTAAGAACGGCCCGGGAAGTGCATTCAGCGGCGATACTATTACTTACACCATCCGCCTGTCCAACGCCGGCCCATCCGATGCGAAGAGCATCAACATCACTGATGTTATTAACCCGGCCATACTTCAACCGGTATGGACTGCAGTAGCCAGCGGCGCCGGCACTACCGTGAGCAGTAATAACGGCGCAGGGGATGTGCAGCTCATTGCTGATATTCCGGCATCTTCCGGACATGCAGTTGATATAACGGTAACGGGTAAACTGGATCCGGAATTCACCGGTGATGAAATCATTAATACCGTTACCGCCGTTGTTCCGGGTGATACGCCGTTTGTTTCCAATGTAACCACAGCTACCAGCCGCAAGGCCAGTTTGCGTGTGGTGAAGAGTGGACCCGCTACCGCAGTAGCCGGTGAAAAAATAAGTTACACCATTACGGTTACCAATGAAGGACCATCCAATATAAGCGGCGCTACTATTTCGGATGTTATTCCAACCAGTATTCTTCAACCAACATGGACTGCTGTTGCCAATGGTGCAGGAAGTTTTGCATCAGCAGGTAGTGGTACCGGAGATGTGACCCTGCAGGCTAATATACCTGCCGGCACGGGTAGTATTGACATCGTGATAAATGGTACGCTGGACCCTGCTACCGTAAGTGGTAACAGCGTTACTAATACCGTTACAGTAACACCGCCGCCGGGTATGACGAATACCAACCCTGCTACCGCCAGTGTTATCACCAATGTAACCAAGGAAGCGGACATGGTGATTGTGAAATCCGGCCCGGCCAATATAGCAGCAGGACAGGAAATTACCTATAAGCTGTTAATCACCAACAATGGTATTTCCAATGTAAATGTTGCCACTATCACCGATGTAGTGCCGGGCGTAATCCATATCACCAGTGTAAACGCACTGGCAAGTGGAAATGCAATTGCGGGCAGCCCTGTGATAACCGGTAACACGGTCAGCCTGAATGCCAGCGTAGATGCAGGTCCGGGTAACAATGTGATGGTTACCATCACAGGTACTGTAGACCCTGCGGCTACCGGTACAATATCCAATACTGTTGTAGTAGGAGTTCCGGCTACCGTAACGGAAACCAATCCTGCCAATAACACCAGCAGTATTCACACCAACATCACTACCGATCTGGGTTTGCAGGTATCTAAATCAGGACCGGCAAGTGTAAATGTAAATGACCAGATCACTTATACTATTGTACTGAGCAACAACGGGCTGTCTGATGCAAATGAAGTATTTGTTACAGATAACATTCCTGCTGCAATTACGGGAGCAACGTGGACTGCAGTGGTAAGTGGAAATGCTTCTATGGTCAACCTCAGCGGCAGTGGCTCTATCAACAATGAGAGGGCATCGCTGGGCGGCAGCAACAGCGGTACTATTATCATTACCATCACCGGTAATGTGAGTCCGGCTGCAGCTGGTACCATCACTAACACCGTTACCGCTTCTGCAGGCACCACTAAAGTAAGTACGGTGGTTACTTCCATTAACAATTCTGCTGACCTGAGAATTAATAAAACCGCTCCTGCAACAATAGCCGCGGGTAAAGAAATCACTTATGTGATTACAGTAAATAACGCAGGCCCTGCAAACGTAACAGGGGCCGTGATTACAGACAATATTCCGGTGGGTATTACCAATGTGCAGTGGACAGCCATAGGCGCCGGTGGCGCTACTGTAGCCACTGGCAGCGGTAACAGCAATGCCATTTCATTAACAGGAGATATCCCGGCAAACAGTGGTGTTATAACCATTACGGTAAAAGGTATTATAGATCCTGCATTCAGCGGGGTACTCAGCAATACAGCTACTGCTACACCACCAACAGGCGTAACAGATCCAACACCGGGTACGGTGACTGTAAATACGCAGGTAACTGCGGTACCAGGATTATCAATCCTTAAATCAGGACCCGCACAAATAGCCGGTGGCGACACCGTAAGGTATACACTCGACATCCGGAATAACGGACCTTCCAGTGCCACCGGTGTAAGCATCAGGGATACTGTTCCTGTTGAATTGCAAAACGTGAAATGGACTGCCATCGCTGTCAATGCCACTATTATCAGCGGAGGAACCGGCGCCGGTAATTCCCTGAATATGACGGGCAACATCCCGGTAGGGGGACTCATAAGAGTAACTATTACGGGTAATTCCGATCCTGCATTTACCGGTAATATTATGAACAGGGCAGTAGCTGAAGGTAACGGACAATCAGTTTTAAGTAATGAAGTAAATACACAGATTATTAATCAACCAGGTATTGGTATCAGTAAATCCGGCCCGGCCACCGTGGCTGCCGGCGCGCAGGTAGCATACACTATCGCTGTAACCAACACCGGTATTTCTACTGCGCAGGGAATTACCGTGAGTGATGTGCTGCCACCTGCATTGAAGAATGCGTTGTGGTCTGCTACCGCCAGTGGCAGCGCCGTTATCAACGGAGGTAACATCAGCAATCAATCCGGCAATGTGAACTTCCAGGCAACTATACCGCCGGGAGCCGCCAATACTATCCTGGTAATGGTAAATGGAACAGCCGATCCTGCTGCTTCCGGTACGCTTGTAAACGTAGCCACGGTAACACCTCTTACAGGCGCTGCACTCACAGATACAGTAACCACGGTGATCACCACCGTTAGTGGTGTCAGGCTGGTGAAAGCAGCACCGGATACTGCAGCAGCAGGCAACACCATTTCTTATACGGTAGATGTGTATAACGATGGTCCGTCCGATGCAACCAATATCCTGGTAACAGATACGTTGCCGGCAGGTCTGCAAAATGTGCGGTGGTCGGCTACTGCGGCGGGTACGGCTGCTATCAGCGGTGGCAACCTGCAACAACAACCAGGTAATGTAAGCTTCACCGCCAACATTCCGGCAGGCGCTGCGAATGTGATACATGTAGTGATTACCGCTACTATTCCTTCTTCTCAAACAGGGGCATTAAGCAACCAGGCCAATGCACATACCGGCGGAGTGGATTATCCGTCTAACGAAGTAGTAACACAGGTAACCGGTAAGCCGGGATTACAGCTGATCAAGTCTGGTCCGCCAAAAGCCGCTGCTGGCAGTACTATCAGTTATAGCCTTGTTTTGAGCAACGACGGTCCATCTGATGCGTCGAATGTAACAGTAACCGACCTGCTTCCGGCTGAATTGCAAAACCCGGTATGGTCTGCCGTGGCGCAGGGCGCCGCCGCTATTAATGGTGGCAATATTACAAACAGAACCGGCAATGTTAGTTTGATAGCTAACGTACCAGCAGGTGCAGGTAATCGTATAGTGGTTAACGTGAGTGGTAGTATCGCCGCTTCCTTCTCCGGAAATATTACTAATACCGCTGCTTATACTCTGAATACGGTGACCACAAATACACCACCGGTGATTACAGTAGTAGAGAAACGGGCAACAATAAGAATCAATAAATCAGCGCCGGATTCTATGACCGCAGGAGGTATAATTAATTATACGCTGCTGGTAGCCAACGATGGTCCATCCGATGCCGATAGCGTTACTATTACAGATATAGTGCCTGCTGCAGTGCAACAGGTAACGTGGAATGCAGTGGCTACAGGTGGTACGCTGATAGGTGCGTCATCCGGTACCGGTAACAATATCAATGTACGCGGAAGCATTCCGGCAGGAGCAGGCAATAATATCCTGGTAACGATTACCGGCACTATCGCACCGGGATTATCAGGTATCGTACAAAACAAGGCGCAGGTAAGTATACGGGGAAATATAGTTTCCGGAGATTCTGTTAATACGCATATCCTCAACAAACCGGGCGTACAATTCACAAAATCCGGTCCGCAGAAAGCCATCGCCGGTAACAACATCAGTTATGTAATAACGCTCGCAAACGATGGCCCATCTGATCTGATCAATGCTGCTGTAACAGATGTAGTGCCGCCGCAAATAACGGATGTAAACTGGACTATTGCCCTGAAAGGCAGTGCCACCCTGGCTCCCGGCACCCCGGTTTCAGGCGTGGGTAATCGGATCTCCTTTAATGCCGGCGTACCGGCAGGTACGGGCAACGGCATACAGGTGACCATCACCGGAAGGGTAAATCCCGATTACGAAGGCAATATCACCAATACTGCTAAGGCTACCGATAGCACCGGTAATGAATATACTTCCGTTACCAGTATGACAGTTACCAAAGAAGCAGCTGTTAAACTGGATAAAATAGGACCGGCCACCGTTAAGGCCGGCAGCAGTATCAGCTATGTGATTACCGCCTCCAACCAGGGACCGTCTGATGTAAAAGGATTTGTGATCACCGATGTAGTGCCTGCAGCAGTAACCAATGTAAGCTGGGCAGCCGTGGCCAACGGTAATACACAGATAACCGGACCGGCCGCCGGAACGGGTAATAACATACAGCTTCAGGGCGACATCGCCGCCGGCGCGGGTAATGTGATACAGATCACAGTGAATGGCACCATCGCGGCAAACGTAACAACAACTGCAATTACCAACACCGCTACCGGAACTAAAGGAGACGGAACTACTATCACTTCTCCAACCGTAACAACAACCATTCAGCATGCGCCGGGCATTAGTATTTCGAAGGTGGCGCCGCCAACGGTGAATGCCGGCGACAGTTTGCAATATGTGATCACGGTAGGCAATACAGGGCCGTCAGATGCCACCAATGTAAAGATCAGTGATATAGTTCCTGCGGGAGTTACCAATGTGAGCTGGACGGCCACCACAGCCGGAAACGCGCAGGTCATTGGCGCAGCTGCAGGTACGGGCAGCCCTGTGAACCTGACAGCAAATATCGCCGCCGGAAATGGTAATACTGTTCAGATCCGCATCATCGGAAAAATTGCGCCGGGCTTCACAGATAGTATTGTGAACACTGCCAGTGCAACAGATGCTGCCGGCAAAACAGTTACATCTAAAGTAACTACACAGGTAATCAGTAAATCAGTATTGAGTATTACCAAAACAGGCAGTGGCCAGGTAAATGCAGGCGATACTATTCGCTATGTGATTACGGCTTCCAATGCAGGACCTTCCAACGCTACCGGCGTGAACATCACCGATATAGTACCGGCAGCTATCAGCCAGGTGACCTGGACTGCCACTGCGGGCGGTACTTCACAGGTCATCAGCGCAGCTACAGGCAGTGGTAATAACATATCAGTAAATGCCAATATCGCTGCGGGTCCGGGCAACAGCATCGTGATAAATATTACCGGTGTGGTGCCTGCAAATGCTACAGTCACTTCACTGTCCAACACGGCAACGCTGAAACCGCCGACAGGAGATTCTATTCCGAGCACACCGGCGATTACCACGGTAACAAAGAAACCGTCGTTGCGCGTCGTGAAACAGGCAGCGGCAACAGCTATTGCAGGCGACAGCTTACACTACAACATCACGGTTACCAACGATGGTCCATCTGATGCCGCTGGTATACAGATCAGCGATATTGTATCCGATACCTTGAGTGGTGTGAGCTGGACAGCTACCACTACGGGTGCTGCACAGATCACCGGCAGCAGCAGCGGAAGCGGTGATGTATTGTTGAATGGTAACATCAGCGCAGGCGCAGGTAACGCCATTAACATAAAGATCAGCAGTAAAATCAATACTGCCTTTACGGGCAGCATTACCAATACCGCCAGTGCGAAGGATGCAAATAATAATACCACTACAGCAAGTGCTACCACCCAGGTAAGCAGCCGTTCACAATTGAGTATTATCAAAACCGGCCCTGCCAGTGTCAATGCCGGAGACACTATCCGGTATGTGATCATTGCCTCCAACGCAGGACCGTCTGCGGCAGCAGGTATCAATATTACCGATGCGGTGCCTGCGGCTATTACACAGGTAACGTGGACTACCACCGCTAATGGTACTTCACAGGTAACCGGCGGCGCAACAGGCAGTGGCAATAATGTATCTGTAACCGGCAACCTGGATGCAGGTAGCGGCAATACCATACAGGTGAATATTAAAGGCGTTATTCCGGCAGATGCAGTTATTACCGGTGTTACCAATACGGCTACACTGAAGCAGGGTACTGGTACGCCTGTTTCATCTGATCCGGTGGTAACGGAAGTGGTACCGGGTATTAAGAAACTGGATCTTTCTGTCACCAAATCCGGTCCGGCTCAACTCACCAACAATGATTCAATTACCTACATCATTGTAGCTAAAAATGGTGGTCCGGCTGCGGGAGATGGTGCGGTGATTACAGATATCCTGCCGGCAAATATTGAAGGATCTTATGTGCAGATATTATCTGCTACCGGTGGTGTTGCGGGTGTACAAACTACCAACACCGGAAATGTGGTAAAAACTACTATCGGCACGTTCCCGGCAGGAGGGGTGATTACCCTGGCCATTACGGGTAAGGTAAACAGCACCATAGAATTGCGTAACCAGGCTATTATTACAGCCCCGGCGGGCACTGTAGATACAACTACAGGTAATAATACCAGTGCCACTGTTATCACTACAGTATCGCCTATTCCAACGTCGGATCTGCGGTTACAGAAAGAGCTGCTTAATACGGCGCCAATGCAGGTGGGCAGCAAAGCCGACTTTGCGTTAACGCTGACTAATGCTGGTCCGTTTAATACTACGCAGGTGGTGGTGAGAGATACCCTGAAAGAGAACCTGGATATTATCAACGGATTTGATGCAAGCATCGGGGAGGTAACTTATGATCCGGCCACACGGATACTGATCTGGAGCCTGGACAGCCTCTCCCTCACGCAAACGGCTACACTGAAATATACTACCCGCATCACCAATACCGGAGATGTAATAAACAGTGCAACGGCTACTTCCCTGTTGCCGGATCCGGATCGCTCCAATAATATTGCGGTGAGCAAGGTAGTTACCGTTACCGGCGATGATATCATGATCCCGAACGTGATTACGCCTAACGGCGACGGAAAGAATGATAAGTTCATTATCACCGGCATCCTGCGATACCCTAATTCTTCCCTGTTTATTTATAACCGTTGGGGAAATATGGTGTATCAGTCAAAGAATTACCAGAACGAATGGACCGGCGATTCCCTGAATGAAGGCACCTATTATTACATACTCAAACTCAATACCCCCACAGGAGAAAGAAGCTATAAAGGCTGGATTGAACTCCTGCGATAGGTAAAAATTAATAATTCCGGAAGAAACCGGGCGTTTTGCCCGGTTTTCTTTTATAATATTTGGTTTATAATGTAAACTAGTTTATGTTTGATGTATAATTAATCCCTGAATATGTCCAACATCAACCGCTATCTATGTCTCTTCATTTTTACACCCTTATTCTCACTGGCACAGAATAAGATCAGCGGCAAGGTGACCGATACAAAAAAGCGTCCTTTACCCGGTGTGAACATCGCTGTGAAAGGTTCCTATGATGGCGCCACCACCGCAGCAGACGGTTCTTTTTCCTTTACCACCACCGCCACCGGCGACCAGTTATTATCAGCCACGCTCACCAATTACCAGACACTGGAACTGAAAATAAATACCGCTGCAGGCGAACAACTGAACATCGTGCTGAAAAATGCAGTGAATGCTTTACGGGTGGTAACCATTTCTGCCGGCAGCTTTGAAGCCAGCGATGATAAGAAAGGCACCGTGCTGAAGCCGCTGGATATTGTAACCACAGCCGGTGCGGGCGCCGATATTGCCAATGCCATTAAAACATTGCCGGGCGCCCAGCAAACCAACGACCGCGAGGGCCTGTTTGTACGTGGCGGTACCGGCTATGAAACGCAAACCCTGATAGATGGCATGCTGGTAAGGAATCCTTTTTACAGCAGTCTGCCGGACATTCCGGGACGTGGCCGCTTTTCTCCGTTCCTGTTTAAAGGAACCACCTTCAGCAGCGGCGGCTATTCTGCGCAATATGGCCAGGGGCTGTCGTCCGCGCTGATCCTGGAATCTATCGATTTACCGGAGCGTTCCTCTTCTTCGGTCGGGGTATCTGTAATAGGTGTAAGCGCCGGGCTGGATAATCTTTCAAAAGATAAAAAAACATCCTACGGGATAGAGGCAGATTATACAAACCTGTCGCCCTACTTCAACATTGTTAAGCCCAAAAACTCGCCAAACCTGGGACCGGAAATCATTGGTACCTCCGTCAATTTCCGTCGTAAAACTTCCCGTACGGGCATGCTCAAATTTTACGGATATGGCAACTGGACCAAAATGGGGTTTAACTCCAACAGCCTGGAATATCCGGGTTATACGGAGTCGTTTAAACTGCATAACAATAACGTATATACGAATCTGACCTACCGGGAAAATATTGGCCACGACTGGCACCTGTATATCGGTGCTTCTTTCAGTAGCAACACGGACAATATCGATGCAGACACGCTGTTGAAAAATCCGGCGCCCTCGCTGATCAAAGTGCGCTCAGACCTGGGCCAGACACGGGTTATGTTTTATAAGAACCTCGGACGCTTTTCTGTATTGCGGCTGGGAGGAGAGTATCAGTATGCGGAAGAAAGATCTGCCTTTAATGAAAATAAAGCCAATTTCACCGACAACTACACCGCCGCTTTTGCAGAAGGAGATATTTACTTTACCCCCAGTTTCGTAGGACGCGTAGGTGGCCGTGCGGAATATAGTTCGGTATTGGGAGAAATGAATTTTGCACCCCGCGTGTCGCTGGCATATAAAATGAATAACTTCAGCCAGTTTTCCGTGGCCTACGGCGATTATTACCAGAAGCCAGAACCACAGTATATCCGCTTCAGCCGCAACCTGGGCTATATGAAAGCTACCCATTACATCCTCAGCTATCAACGTGTGGCAATGGATTATACTTTCCGTACAGAGATATTTTATAAGAAGTATACCGACCTGGTAAAAACAACCCCTGCGTATAACAACAACGGCAGTGGCTATGCGCAGGGAATAGAGCTGTTCTGGCGCGACCGGAAAACGTTTAAGAATGTGGACTATTGGGTATCCTATTCTTACCTGGATACCAAACGCGATTACCTGAACTATCCGTTCCGGGTACAGCCTGACTTTGCCGCCAATCATACTGCCAGCATTGTATACAAACATTTTCTGCCAAAGCTCAGTACCAATCTTGGATTAACGTATTCTTTTGCTACAGGCCGTCCTTATTACAATCCCAATCAGCCTACGGACAAGTTCATGTCTGATAGAACAATGACTTATAACTCCGTGGGCGTAAGCGCCAGTTACCTTACCAGTATCCGGAAAGCATTCACCATTTTTGTATTGTCGGTGAGCAATGTGCTGGGCAATAAACAGGTATTCGGCTATCATTATTCTACTGATGGGATGCGCAGGGATGAAGTAGTGCCTAACGTACCGAGATTTATTTACCTGGGTATGTTCATGAATTTTGGTATCGACAGAAGACAGGATGTTATTAATAACCTCTAATCACAATAAATATGAAACGATTCTTTCTTGCTTTTTTATTTACCGGTAGCCTGGCTACTGCAATGGCACAAAGCGCGCAATATACCGACGCCATGACGAAGCAAACGTCTGAACTGGATAGCAGCGGCACTTTCACTGCCGATGGCCTGCAACAAAAGGCCAACACTTTTGAACGTATTGCGGATGCCGAAAAAAGCCAGTGGCTGCCTTATTATTATGCTGCCTATGCACAGGTGATGCAGGCACTTATACTGCAGGATAAAAGCCAGATAGATCCGCTGGCCGACAGGGCAGAAGGCAACCTGGACAAGGCAGAAGCGCTGAGCCCAAAGAATTCTGAAATTGCCTGTATCCGTTCATTGATAGCTACGGCCCGGTTAACAGTGGATCCTATGACACGCGGTATGAAGTATGGCCCCGAAGCAGCAGCACTGCTGGAACAGGCGGCAGAATTCAATCCGGAGAACCCGCGCATTTACATGTTACGCGGACAATCATTATTATTTACACCTGAACAATGGGGTGGCAGTAAATCAAAAGCGAAAACAACACTGGAGCTGGCATTGCAAAAGTTTGCCGCCTTTAAGCCGGAAAGCAGCATAGCTCCGCATTGGGGGGAACCATATACCCGCAAGCTGCTGGAACAAAGCCAGAAATAATCAGGGAATATATTATTCAGATATTTAGTTATTTTGTTTCCGTGACAGATAAACCACTGAAACAAAATAGCTAAATATCAAAATAGCTGTATAAGAAAATTAAGCTCATGGACTTTAAAGATCTGGACCCGGTATTACATTCACAGTTGAGGCTGGCTATTATGTCCGTGTTGATCAGTGAAGAAGAAGCAGAATTTACGCTGCTGAAAGAAAAAACAAATGCCACCGCAGGTAATCTGAGTGTGCAGATTAATAAACTACGCGATGCGGAATATATTTCCGTGGTGAAACAGTTTAAGGACAACTACCCGCAAACCATCTGCAAAATAACTCCCACCGGCAAAAAAGCCTTTGGAAACTACGTTACTTCCATACAATCCTACCTGAAAGCGGGTAAGCACTGAGTTACTCCGACGCCAGTTCTGTTTTCTTCAGTGGGTTCCGGGTGTTCTCGGCATAGCGTTCCCGCTGCTCCAGTATTTCCAGGCAGGCAAAGATGGCCTGTCTGAAAGAATCCGGGTCAGCCAGGTTTTTGCCCGCAATATCGAATGCGGTGCCATGATCCGGTGAGGTGCGTACAATGCCCAGTCCGGCGGTATAGTTAATACCGTTGCCGCTGGCCAGTGATTTAAATGGTATGAGGCCCTGGTCGTGGTACATGGCCAGTACGCCATCGAATTGTTTAAACATTTCCCTTGCAAAGAAGGCATCTGCGCTGTATGGTCCAAAACACAGGATACCATTGCCTTTCGCGTGCCTGATGGCAGGGGCAATGTGTTCAATTTCTTCGCGGCCTATCAGTCCGTCGTCGCCGGCATGAGGGTTGAGCCCCAATACAGCAATACGTGGCTGATCTACCCCGAAATCCTTTACAAGGCTGTCTCTCATCAGATGCAGCTTGCCCAGGATATTTTCTTTGGTCACATATTTTGCTACATCTGCCAGGGGTACGTGTTCTGTGAGCAGGCCCACGCGCATATTGTCGGCAGTCATGAACATGAGCACGTCCTTAGCATTGAAGGAATCCCTCAGGTAAGGCGTGTGGCCGGTATAGTTAAAAGTTTCGCTTTGAATATTGTTTTTATGGATGGGGGCTGTCACCAGGCCGGTGATATATCCGTCTTTCAAACAGTTGATGGCGGCTTCGAGCGCCCGTGCGGCGTATTTGCCACCGGTTTCATTCAGTACTCCGGGGGTGATCTGTACTTCTTCTTCCCAGCAGTTATATACGTTCACCTGCTTATGATTAAGGCGGGTAAAGTCTTTGATGCTCTGGTAGTTGAAATTATTTTCATTCATCAGCTTCCGGTAAAAGTTGATGGTTTTGTTGGATGCAAAAATCACCGGCGTACAAAATTCCATCATACGCGCGTCCATAAACGTTTTGATGATAATTTCGGCGCCTATGCTGTTGATATCACCGATGGTGATGCCGATTACCGGTTTGTTGATCTGGGTAGTACTCATGCTGAATTGCCTCAATGAATGGCAAATATAAAGTATTTAGCGGTTAGCTTTTCGCTTTTAGCCGGCGGCATTTTCAAAAGCTAAAAGGCAGCGGCTAAAAGCTAATAAATGCTTTATCTTTGCGCTTCACAATGTATACACTAAAAAAATCACTCGGCCAGCACTTCCTCACAGATGAAAACATCTCGAGGAAAATTGTGGAGTCGCTACCTGTAATTGACGGCCAGCAAGTGCTGGAAGTGGGTCCCGGCGGGGGCGCCATCACAAAATACCTGTTGCAGCTGCCAGGCATTCATTTCAAGGCAATTGAGCTGGACAGGGAAAAGGTGGAGTTCCTGGAAAAAACGTACCCCGATATCAGGGGCAAGCTGATCAACGAAAGCATCCTGGATGCCGCCCTGCCTTTTGAAGGCCCGTTCCGCCTCATTGGCAATTTCCCTTATAATATTTCTACCCAGATCATGTTTAAACTGCTCGATTGGCGTCAGCAGGTGGATGTGGTAGTGGGAATGTTCCAGAAAGAAGTGGCACAACGTATTGCTGCTCCGCACGGGAACAAGGAATATGGTATCCTGAGCGTATTGTTACAGGCTTATTATAAGATTGAATATTTGTTTGAAGTACATGAAAACTGCTTCAATCCGCCGCCAAAAGTAAAATCTGCCGTAATCCGCCTTACCCGGCTGGAACAACCGGTAGATATTGCCTCTGAGCGCAAATTTTTTGTACTGGTGAAAACGGCTTTCGGTCAACGGCGCAAACAGTTGCGCAATCCGCTGAAAACGATGTTTGACAAGGAACTGTTAGCACAGGACCCCATCTTTACAAAAAGGGCAGAGGAACTGAGTGTGGCTGATTTTGCAGCATTATCCCATAAGATGATATGAGCAGGAAAGTATTAGTTACGGCAAAAACACATCCGTATTTGATTGAACAGCTGGAAAGCAAAGGGTATGAAGTTACTTACCTGCCGGCTGTTACATATGATGAAGTATATCGTGAGATCGGTGAGTGTACAGGACTGATTGTTACCACCCGTATCCACGTAGACAAGCAGATGATCGACCAGGCTAAACACCTGCAGTGGATCGGCCGCCTGGGTTCGGGCATGGAGCTGATCGACGTGCCTTATGCAGAAAGTAAAGGCATCCGTTGTGTGAGCAGCCCCGAAGGCAACCGGGATGCGGTGGGCGAGCAGGCCGTGGGCATGCTGTTGTGCCTGTTGAACAATGTGCTGAAAAGCAGCCTGGAGTTGCGGCAGGGCATCTGGGAGCGCGATGGTAACCGCGGATATGAACTGAACGGTAAAACCGTGGCTATCATTGGCTATGGTAACACGGGCAGCACCTTTGCGCATAAGTTGCAGGGGTTCGACGTTAATATCCTGGCGTACGATAAATATAAAACAGGTTTTGGTACAGCGGCTGTGAAGGAGTCCACCATGGAAGAAATATTCCGGGAAGCGGATGTGGTAAGCTTACACCTGCCACTGACCGCCGAAACAAAACACCTCGGGAATTCGGCCTTTTTTACCTCTTTTGCCCGGCCGGTATGGTTTATGAATGTGGCCAGGGGCAAGCTGGTAAATAACCGCGACCTGATCGCCGCACTCGATAATGGGGTGCTGGCGGGTGCCTGTCTGGATGTGTTGGAGAATGAAAAACTAGCTACTTATAACGAAGAAGAAAAAGAACAACTGGCCTGGTTGCTGAAGGCTGACAATGTAGTAGTAACCCCGCATATTGCAGGGTACTCGCATCAGGCAAGCATCAAAATGGCCCGTATTGTATTAGAGAAACTGAATATACTTTAACCCAGCCCAATGGGTGTGTTTTTCGGATATAAATGATTGATTATCAATTTATATGCATCCGAAAGAAGGAGCTTTTTTCTTTATACAAATTTCATTATATTTGCAATAATACCAGTAAACAACGCTTCTGTGCAAATGGAGGCGTTGATTTTTTTTTCTTATAACCAAAAAAACACAACAGGTTATGTCTGGCATAAATTACGTTACGAAAGAAACCCTTGATCAAATGATGAACGAACTGACCTTGCTTAAAACCAAAGGAAGGGCAGAGATTGCACGTGCTATTTCAGAAGCCAGGGAGAAGGGTGACTTAAAGGAAAATGCCGAATATGATGCCGCCAAAGAAGCGCAGGGTTTGCATGAAGCGAAGATTGCCACACTGGAAAATGCGATTGCAGTTTCCAGGATAGTGAGTGCAGATGCAATTGATACTTCAAAAGTGTCTATCCTTTGTAAGGTAACTATTACTAATGTAGCTAATAAGAAGACTGTTACTTACCAGATTGTTTCTGAAACCGAAGCGGATCTGAAGGCTGGCAAAATTTCGGTGACCTCCCCGATAGGCAAGGGCCTGCTGGGCAAGCAGGTAGGCGAGGTAGCTGAAGTACAGGCGCCAAACGGGCAGATTAAATTTAAGATTGATAATATAACCGCATAAGCCTACTTTTTCATGATATTTGCAGGGGTTGCATTCATTTGCAGCCCCTGTTTTTTTATCATGTTACTAAGAACTACATACTATGACCATCTTCACGAAAATTATCAAAGGCGAGATTCCGAGCTATAAAATAGCAGAGAACGAACATTTTTATGCTTTCCTGGATGTTTTCCCGCTGGTAAAAGGGCATACCCTGGTGATACCTAAAACAGAAACGGACAAGTTCTTTGATGTGGCAGATAACCTGTTGCAGGAGTGGTTATTGTTTGCCAAGCCAATTGCACAGGCCATAGAAAAAGTAATTCCCTGTAATCGTATAGGCGTTAGTGTGGTAGGACTGGAAGTGCCGCATGCGCATATGCACCTGATCCCGATTAATTCGGCAGACGATATGAATTTTTCCCGCAGTAAGCTGAAGCTGTCTGTAGAAGAATTTAAGGCAATACAGGCGCAGATTGTCGCCGCCATGTAACGGTTATTTCGAGGGGATATTGAAACGGAATCCCACGCCATGCACGGTTTCCAGTTTTATTTGCGGATCTGATTTGAAATGTTTCCGCAGCTTGGTGATAAATACGTCCATACTGCGTCCGAGGAAATAGTCGTCTTTCCCCCACACATTGGAAAGTATGTCTTCTCTTTTCAGTGTTTTATTGGGATTATTACAGAAGTATTTCAGCAGGTCCGCTTCTTTTTGCGTAACAGAAATGGATATATCTCCATTGGAAGTATAGAGCCGGAGATCTTCATAATCAAAGGTAAGTTGTCCTATCGTATAGAGGTTTAACTTGTCTTTCCCGCGGCTCATGGTCCTTTTCAGGAAAACTTCTATGCGCAGGATCAGTTCCTGCATGCTGAAAGGTTTGCTGATATAATCATCCGCACCGGTCTGGAGTCCGGCTATTCGGTCTTCTTTTTCATTCTTAGAAGTGAGAAATAATATAGGAACGTGGTCATTGAGTTCGCGGATCTGTTGTGCCAGTTGTAGGCCGTCTTTTTTGGGCATTACCACGTCCAGCAAGCAGATATCGAATGAGCGTAACTGGAACTGCTCCCATGCTGCCTGGCCGTCTATACTGTGCACTACATCATAGCCCGCTTCTTCCAATCGTTTCTTCGTAACCGCACCAATATTTTGATCATCTTCCACCAATAGGATTCTTGCTTTCATATCTGCCTGATGCTGATTAATATAAAAAAGCTTGTTATACAATTTCCATATAACAAATGATGGTCACTTTTCATAGTTAAGCTGTTATCCGGACACATGGCCGTTAGCTTTAAATGGGTTGTTGAATTTCAACCAAAGTAACTACAATTTACGGATTTATGAAATAACCTTTTACCCCGGTATTTTTTATCTGGAAATCCTTTCGGGGTGCTGCTGCAGGAACTTCTCCCAGCCTTTTGCTTTGCCTATTCCTGCGAGCGGATTACTTTCCTGGTAAAAGTGGCACACGGCCACTGCGAGAGCGTCTGTAGCATCAAGGTAATCAGGGCGTTCTGAGATATTGAGGATGCGTTGCAGCATCAGCCAAACCTGTTCTTTATCAGCATTACCGTTACCTGTAACAGATTGTTTTACTTTTTTCGGGGAATATTCGGTGACCTCCAGACCAGCCTGGATAGCCGCTGCAATAGCCACACCCTGGGCACGGCCCAGTTTCAGCATACTTTGCACATTCTTGCCAAAAAAGGGCGCTTCAATGGCAAAACTGGCTGGTTTATGCTCTTGAATAAGTTCCTGTACCCTGCAATGAATCAGCTGTAGTCTTTCGTAGTGATCTTTGAATTTAGAGAGTTTCAGTACGTTCATCTCCAGGAGGCTGGCCTTTTTTCCTTCGATAAGTATAAGCCCATAGCCCATTACAAGGGTGCCAGGGTCAATGCCGAGAATTATTTTTGACTTGTTTGCCAACAGGAGTTTATTTTTGCCAAAATTTGACTGTCTGAACAAAAGTACCAAAATAATTCTCAATTACTTATTAGGGGCAGGGCTTTTTACTTGGCTGGCATACTCTATCTACTCGCAACTCATCCATCGTGATAACCTGCAACAATCAGTGCAGCACATGTGGGGTGTATTGCAGGAGAAAGGCTGGGTGGGCATCTTCCTCGTAACGGTACTGATGCTGTTCAACTGGGGACTCGAAGCCCGAAAGTGGCAGAAGCTGGTGAAACCCCTGGAAGAAGTATCTTTCCTGCGCTCATTCAGTGCCATCCTTTCCGGCGTATCTCTCTCTATAAACACCCCAAATCGTGTAGGCGAATACGGTGGCCGCATACTTTACCTGAAAAACCATAATAAGCTGAAAGCCATCGCGGCAACTATAGTAGGAAGTTTCAGCCAGCTGATCGTCACTATTATTTTTGGGTTAATTGGTTTGCTCTATTATATCAACAACTACGCACTGGCAAAAGAAAGCGCCTTCCTTACGCCTTCTTTGTGGCAGAAATTAGTCCTGATTACCGGTACAGTAATTTGTGGCCTGACGATATTGTTATATTTTCGGTTACAAATAATTCTGTCTGTATTTGAAAAGATACCTTTCCTTCGTAAAGCGAAGGTGTTTGTGCAGATCATTGTTAAGTACTCATCCGGCGATTTACGTTACCTGTTGCTGCTTTCAGCCCTCCGGTACATAGTCTTCTCGGCACAGTATTTGATTTTGTTGGACGCACTTGGCGTGGAATTTCTATGGTGGCAGGCCTTCTTACTGAACAGTGTCATCTACCTGGTAATGGCAGGAGTTCCTACCATCGCTATCGCTGAATTAGGAGTTCGGGGAAAGGTGAGTATCTTTTTTCTTGGGTTGCTTAGCTCCAATACCGTGGCCATCGTAGCCGCCACCGTAGGTATATGGCTGATAAACCTGGTAATACCGGCCGTTTTGGGAAGTGTGCTGTTGTTAGGGGTAAAAATTTTTAAGGAAAAATAGCTTCCATCAATGAAGTATTTGCTACTCATAATTTTAGGACTATCCTGTATTCAACCCGTTGAAGCACAAACCGATTTCTGCTCCATCCGTAACAGCAGCTTTAATGCTGGTGAAAGTATTACCCTGAAAGTATTCTATAATCTTGGTAAAATGTACGTTGGCGCAGGAGAAGCTACTTTCAACGTGGCCCTGGAACGCTTTGCCAACCGCGATGTTTATCATGTGGTAGGCGATGGCAAAACCTACCGGGCATACGACTGGATCTTTAAAGTGCGCGACAGGTACGAAAGCTACATAGATACCGCTACCCTCCAACCCCTCAAATTTATCCGGAACGTAAATGAAGGCGGCTACAAGATCTTTAATAACGTAGTGTTTAACCAGGCCGGCCACCAGGCCATCAGCACAAATGGCACCTTTACAGTGCCTCCCTGCGTACAGGACGTGATCAGCGCCATCTATTACGCCCGTAACATCGACTTTAACAAATACAACACAGGCGATAAGATCCCCTTCGCCATGTTCCTCGACGACCAGGTATACAATATCTACATAAGATACATGGGTAAGGAAGAAGTAAATACCAAGTTCGGCAAGTTCCGGGCCATCAAGTTCAAGCCCCTCCTTATCAAAGGCACCATCTTCGAAGGCGGTGAGAAAATGACTGTGTGGGTAAGCGACGACGCCAACAAAGTGCCTTTACGCATTGAAAGCCCCATATCTGTAGGGAATATCATAGTAGATATGATCAATTATACCAACCTCCGTTACCCCTTCACTTCGCTGCTAAACAAGAAATAATAAGGCTTAAGCCCCACCCATCATCATAAGTTTAACAATTCATTTGAGGGCTGGCGCCCAAATTTTACCGACCTTTCGTGCCGCAGAAAAACTTTATATTTGTTGTAATCAACCCTTTATGATTATGGAAGAACGTAAACCGAAAATATTATTGGCTGAGGATGATACCAATCTGGGTATGGTGCTGAAAAATTACCTGGAGCTGAACGACTATGATGTGGAATTATGCCGCGATGGTATCCTGGCCCTGGCAGCCTTCCGCCGCGAAAAATTTGACATCTGTTTGCTGGACATTATGATGCCCAATATGGACGGATTTAAACTGGCGGAAGAAATCAGGGACGTAGACCCCGATATTCCCCTCTTCTTCCTCTCCGCTAAAACCATGAAGGAAGATATTATCCAGGGTTACAAATTAGGCGCAGATGATTATATCTCCAAGCCATTCGACAGCGAATTACTGCTGCTGAAAATCAAAGCCATCCTGAAACGCAATCAGGAACTGAATAGCAAGGAAGAAGAAATTCACGAATTCGTGATCGGATCCTATGCCTTCAATTCCCGCCTGCGCACCCTGGCCCATAACGGTGAAACACATACGTTATCCCCTAAAGAAAACGAATTGCTGCACATGTTGTGTGAACATAAAAATGATCTCTTACCACGCGAACTGGCACTGAAGAAAATATGGGGTAGCGATACCTACTTCAACGGCCGCAGCATGGACGTATACATTGCCAAACTGCGCAAATACCTGAAAGACGATACCAATATTGAAATCGTGAATATTCATGGTAACGGCTTCAGACTGGTAGTGAAAGAATAATTACTTCAACAGTATTCAATAAAAAAAGCAGCAGGGATACCTATCCCTGCTGCTTTTTTTATTGACATGAACCGTTAAAACAACATATTTGTTCCTCCCCGGAAAGACGTCTTCCCCAGGTGGATATAAGCTTTCTCTGTTACTTCCCTGCCCCGCGGGGTACGTTTAATAAACCCTTCCTGTATCAGGAATGGCTCGTATACTTCTTCCAGGGTACCCGCTTCTTCCCCTACCGCAGTGGCAATAGTGGTGATACCTACCGGTCCTCCCTTGAAGTTTTCAATGATTGTATTGAGAATACGGTTATCCATTTCGTCTAAGCCATATTCATCCACATTCAGCGCTTTCAGGCTCAGGAGCGCTATTTCCATATCAATAACCCCATTGCCTATTACCTGGGCGAAATCGCGCACGCGGCGCAGCAACCCATTGGCAATACGCGGCGTACCACGTGACCGGCGGGCTATTTCACTGGCCGCATCGGAAGTGATCTTTGTATTCAGCAAACCGGCAGCCCGCCACAGGATCTTATGCAGCGTGGCGGCATTATAATATTCCAGCCTCGATTTGATCCCGAACCGCGACAGCAGCGGGGCAGTAAGCAACCCGGACCGGGTAGTGGCCCCGATCAGCGTAAACGGCTGCAGGTTAATCTGTATGGCACGCGCACTGGGGCCCGTATCAATCATGATATCAATACGGTAGTCCTCCATGGCGGAATACAGGTATTCCTCCACCACGGTGCTTAACCGGTGAATTTCATCAATAAACAACACGTCTTTGTCTTCCAGGTTGGTCAGCAGGCCGGCCAGGTCGCCGGGCTTTTCAATCACCGGCCCGGAAGTTTCGCGGATATTTACGCCCAGTTCATTCGCTACAATACGCGACAGCGTGGTTTTACCAAGACCCGGAGGGCCGTGGAACAACACATGGTCAAGCGCTTCCCCACGCATTTTCGCCGCTTTAATGAATATTTTCAGGTTCTCGATAATTTGGTCCTGCCCGGAAAAATCGAGGATCTCCCGCGGACGTATACTATTCTCGAACTCTTTCTCAGCGGCGCTGAGCTTATTCTCTTCTGGTCTTAAAGGCTGATTGGACATAATTGTATATGCCAAAAATACACAAATATTCAAAGGTAGCGGGCAGCTATTGTATGTTCGTTTTTATATGCTTATTTTAAGAGATTAAAACCACCCCCTGATATGCCAAAGTACCTGTTGCTCCTTGTTTACTTAGCCCTTGCCTGCAGCCCCGTTGCGACCATTGCCCAGTTAAAATTTAAGAAGAATGATTCCTGGCGGTACCAGTTAATCGTAAAAGATAGTTTTCCACCACACATTGTACAGGAAGTGGAGAAAATAGTACGGGTTACTATTACCGGCAACAACCCGGATGGCAGCACCAATGCAGTATATGTGCTGGAGAGTGTAGCCGTCCACGGATCGGGCGCTAATTTTAATTCAGCAGATCCGGATACTTATGCCGGAGAATGGAGAATCATGGAGTTTATGCAGCTGTTGCATCAGCCGCTGGAATTTAAAATATTTCCCAACGACAGTATCAGTGAACCCGGTAATACAGCTGCTGTTGCTAAAGCAGCAGCAGCCTCCCTGGGGCTGACCAGCGAAATGGAGGATGCTCTTGCCGGCAACTGGAAGTTTTTGCAGGTGGAACTGAAATTCCTGTTCCCCACATCGCCCAAACAGCTGGCTGTAAATGATGAATGGAAAGAAAGTCCCTGGAAATTCAGGGTTGTGAACGCAGAAAAGGATCTGGTGGAAGTAGCAGGTACCCCTGAAGAGAACAACAGCGACAGCGTGGTGGTAACAGGCGCCATTTCGTATACCCTTTCCCGTAACAAGGGGAATGTGCAGAAGTTCAGATCCATAAGCCGGCAGGCGACGAGAAACGGCAAGGTGTTAACGGCAAGAGATGTAAATATATTACCGTCTCCTCCTAAAGCACTGCCGGCTGATACAGCCTGGGCTAACACACTGGTACGTATGAGCGGATTGAGTAACTCGCTGAAGGTAAACGGGGAATCTGATTCCGCAAAAATTGCACAGTTCCTCGCGGTGACTACGCCTAAGTACGGCAACCGGCTGGCTTTTAAACTGGCAAAGCTGGATATTTATGGCAGCGGTTCTGAATACATGTATGAGCAATACCAGCACGCACTGAAAGATCTTCCTTCAGCAGCACTGGCAGGATCATCTTCTCACCTGTTTAATAAATTGCAGAATACTTACTATCAAAATCCGGATAGTGCAATGGTACTGTTGAAACTTTTGTCTGCCGACGGAAGCATGCTCAACTCCTGGCTCGATCAATCCTTTGCGCAATATTTACCACAACATGATTTTGATACCACGGAAGCAAGGCAGGAGTTTCGCAGCAGAGGTGTCAGCGAAGCGCGCATCGCAGAAATATTTGAAGAAAGCAGGAAAGCGCCTGCAGGCGCTCAATTGCTGATGACCAGGATGATGGCCGAAAAGGACAGTATTTTGCAGGTATCTTTACGCCCCATGTCGTTATGGAATAAAGCCATGTATACAACGGATACGGCTATATTAAAAAGTATTGCGGCAGATTTCGGGCAAATAAGTCCGGCGGAAATGACGCTGGGTAAAGCGGCCCGTTATGAATTGCTGGTGCAGGATATCCTGCGCAAAGCCAATATGCCGGCGGCCGCAGATGCTTTGCTGGACAAGGCATTAACCGATCTTAAAAATAACCAGGCCGATACCGCTTTCTGGACAGCGCATCCGGAATTGAAAAGTAAAAAAGCAGCGAATAAAAATATCCTTTCACACGCTTATTATCTTAAATACGAACATACAAAGGCGACCGATAAAAAAACAGCGTTGAACTACCTCGCGCTGGCGGCCGGCATTGCCCCGAAAAGCAACGCGGAAAAAGCTCATGAAAGTTTTTACGATCGCCATTTTCTCCACTCGGAAGAAAATTACAGCGCTCATTTCGCTAAAGAACTGGAAGCACTCGGCAAACCGGAAGAAGCCATGAGAGTGTTATCGAAGCAGCTTACCGCCCAGCCGGATATGCTGGACAGTACCCGCGCCTTTTTTAATGCACACTTTCCTGGTAAATCTTTCAACGCTTACTTCCGGGATGTATTACTGAAGGAGTGGGAAGATGCACCTGATTTCACGCTGAAAGGGATGAACAATGAAAATATCCGCCTGGCAGATTACCGGGGCAAATGGCTGCTGCTCGACTTCTGGGGTACCTGGTGTGCACCCTGCCGGAAAGACTTACCACACCTCAATCAACTGGCGGAAGAAATAAATGCCGGGAAGTATCCCGGGAACGCCATCCTGGCCGTTTCCTGCCGCGAGCCAATAGAAACAACACGCAGTTTCATTACCGCCAATAAATACATTTTCCCGGCCGCCCACGCCGACGATAAGATCGAAAAATCTTACAAAATAAAAGGTTATCCTACCAAAGTGTTAGTTTCGCCTGATGGGAAAATGTTAGACTTGCAATTCGGAGCAGACTATGCTTCCATCCTGCAGGCATATAGCAATGCCTATTTCACACAGGAAAAAGAACAACCATCCACCATCAAAATAGACAACAAGAAAAAGGATTAACCGCTTATATGAAGAAATCACTGTTATTATTACTGGCTGCCGGCAGCCTTTCCACTACCGGTTATGCACAGGATATCAAAGAAAAGGAAGTAGCCCGCGTGATCAGCACACTGGCTGCCGACGACATGGAAGGACGTTACCCCGGCACACCCGGTATAGAAAAGGCTGCGCAGTTTATCAGCAGCGAGTTTGCCAAAGCAGGTATTCAACCATTGCCCGGCGAAAAAAACTTCCTGCAGGAATTCGGCAAGTTCAGCTTAAAAACTTCCAGTGTATCCCTTACCGTTAGCGGGGAAACTAAAGACTGGCCCGTGGCTGCTGTAGGCACCGGCCGCAGCTTCGACTGGGAAAAAGACAGCAGTTACAACACCGTTTATGCCAACGAACCGGCTGAGCTGATGAAAATACTGCGTAACCCGGCAGCGCTGCAAAAGAATACCCTCGTTTGGGTAGGCGCAGCAATGGCCGGTTACATCAGCAATATCACCGCTTCCTTTTCAGAGCGTAGTTATGATACACAGAGTGAGCTGGAAGCAGTACCACCTGCTGAAAAGCAGGTTATACTCGTATTCGCAAAAGAGACAGTGGCAGATACCGCTTCCTGGAGCCTTCATCTCCGCCGCGAAATTACCGGGCAGCACTTTGCCAACGTAGCCGGTATGATTAAAGGAAGCACAAAACCAGATGAGTTCGTGATCTTCTCCGGTCACTACGATCACCTGGGTATATTACCTTCCGAGGCAGGCGACAGTATCGCCAATGGCGCAGATGATGATGCATCGGGTACCACAGCGGTAATCATGCTGTCGAAGTATTTTAAGAAACACCCTCCCAAACGCTCCGTGATTTTTGTAGCCTTTACAGCAGAAGAATCCGGCGGACATGGATCACGTTATTTTTCAGAACACCAGGATCCGGAGAAAGTAGTGGCCATGTTTAATATTGAGATGATTGGTAAGGAGTCCAAATTCGGGAAGAACAGCGCCTTTATCACCGGGTTTGAAAGATCCAGCTTTGGCCCTATCCTTCAACGCAACCTGAAAGGATCGAACTTTACCTTCCATCCCGATCCTTACCCGGAGCAGGACCTGTTTTACCGGTCAGACAATGCCACCCTTGCCAGGCAAGGCGTTCCGGCACATACAATTTCCACTACGCAGATAGATAAAGACCACTTCTATCACACCGTGAAAGACGAATTGGCTACACTTGATATTAAAAACATTACTGATATTATTAAAGCAATTGCCATCAGCGCCGGTACTATTGTGAATGGTACGGATACGCCTACACGAATTGAGAAGGCATTGCTGAGAAAATAACTCATATATTGATCCGGTTGAACGAAGCTCAACCGGATCATTCTTTTTTAATTAACAGTGAACTTATTTTTTTCTCCAAATTCTTTGTTAAATTTACTGCACGACTTTTCCCAATTAGTCATTTAAAACCATATCGATAATGAAAACCGGAATCCTACATTTCTGCGGTGCTATAGGCATTGCAAGTATCTTACTATCGTCGTGTGCCAATACGGACATGGCTAAACCAGATACCAATCAACCAATCGACAACGCGGATGCTGCCAGCGTGAACTATGAAATTTCAGCGATCAACCCAACTGCCACGTTATCACCTGATGCTTCAGGACGCTTATCTGCTCTCACCGGAGATGCAGCTATGGCTAAAGCAGCCTCTGGAGGTTTCGACATCACCTGGGACACTGCCACTGCACGTTTAAGAGAAATCCGCTTCGATGCCAGACGTGGTAAAGATGAAGTGGAATTCAAATTAAAAACAGACAGGCAGATTGACCTGAAACAAGTACCTGCTATAATAGGTGCTATTAAAATTCCTAAAGGAACTTACCAGCAGGTAAAAGTGTATGCAAGAGTAGAAGGGGATAAGCAAGATCCTGCAGTAAGACTGAAAGGTTTTATCACCTGGGACAGCAAGAAAATTCCAGTTGAAATCCTGCTTTCCGGCAAGATTGAATTGCAGGCTCATGGAAAGGATGTAGTGGTAACCGACACCAAAATTGATTGGAAAGGTTCCCTCAAAATTTCTATGGACCTCATCCTCACCAAACTGCAGATCGGCGACTTTACCGGCTCCTTTGCCAATGGTAAGTTACAGATCAGCATAGATGTTAACGGCAACCTCCATAACAAGGTGGTGGATGCACTGGAAAACAGTATGTCAGTGGAACATACGCACGACTAAGTAGCGAAAACTTTTAAAATAACGGATCTGTGGAGAGATACACTTCTCTGCAGATCCGTTATTTTTTTACTATCTTATAATAATCTCCGCATACACCGCGAAATGATCAGACGCATATCTTCCTTCCCAAGCTTCAGAAATGCTGGCATGTTTTAAAACATCGTATTTTCCTTTGAGAAAGATATAATCAATGGGCTGGTTGTCCCGTTCTGCGATATTCCATCCGTTGAAAGTGCCGGCAGGACCAAAGTGCGGCGTTTTACTGATTGCCTTACTATCGGCTAAATGCAGCGGATCATTGGGATTCATAATAATCTGAATGGGTTCATCAGATGGTACCGCGTTGAAGTCGCCGGTAATAATGGCTGCCTCTTTTCCCGCAATGAGATGTACCCGTTGCAGCAATAGCTTCGCGCTTTCCCTGCGTGCAATTTTCCCCATGTGATCAAAGTGGGTGTTGAAGTGATAAAACAGCTTGTTTGTTTTTTTATCCCTGAACTTTCCCCAGGTAACAATACGGGCGCAGGCCCCGTCCCATCCGATATGACCGGCTACTGCCGGCGTTTCCGACAGCCAGAACGTTTCGCTGTTTAACAATTGCAAACGGGCAGTATCATAGAATATCGCGGAAAATTCTCCTTTTGTTTTTCCGTCGTCGCGGCCTACACCAATCATTTTATATTGGGGCAACCTTTGCTGAAGATCCTGCATCTGGTCGTACAGTGCTTCCTGCACACCCAGCGTATGGGCCCCCAGGAACAGGATTTCGGATGCTACTTTATCTTTGCGGTGTGGCCATGCATTAGCGCTGTCGTCCGGGTTATTATACCGTATGTTGAAAGTCATCACCTTCAATGGAACCTGTGCGGCAAGAGCGCTCACGAGCAGGCAGCAAAAAACTGTCAGCCATAGTCTTCTCATACTAATTCAATTTTAGCCTGTAAAAATAACACGGGGAAGCATAAATCCCAGTGAAGCAGGAATAATTTATCAGTAAGATATTCTTAGTGGGTATACTGATTAAGTTGAAGGATTAAGTCGGGGTCGGGGCAGTTTTGCAGGTATTTTTCTTTTTCGCTGTAGCGGCATACACCGGGATAATCGCCGCGGAAACCCTGCATATCTTCAATTACCTGGAAATGCAGGTGTGGCGGCCATCCGCCATTTTCAGCCGGTGTACCGAAATGAGCCAGCGCCTGTCCCGCAGTGATGGGCATATTTTCATACAACCCCTGGAGGTTGGAAATGCTGAGGTGACCATACAGGGTATAGAAGGTGTATCCGTCCAGCTGGTGCTGAAGAATGATAGTAGCGCCATAATCCCCGAAATGATCATTAAAACGGAAACTATGTACATGCGCATTCATAGGGGCATAAAGCCGGGTGCCGGTTTCTCCCCATACATCAATACCGAGGTGTAAGCGCCGTGGTTCTTCCCCGGCATCAAAATGAGGGCTTACCGCATAAATAGTACGATGCTCCGCATAGCCGCCGATACCCAGCCGGCAGCCGCTTTGCTCCAGCGTATTGTCGATATACCGGCTAAACCGGTTAATATCCTGCAGTATGTTTTTGGTGAGGGTAGTGTTATTGGCGGTGAAATCCATTACCAGCAGGGATTCATGATCTCCCAAAAGCGGAATAACCGGCTTAAAGGTGGACTGATATTTCTTTAATACCTCCTGTAACATATTTTGTGATGCTTGACTTTCGTCTAAATATAAATATTAATTTGTGTATTAAATAATGCTGGTCCTTTGCAGTTCCCCATCTATATCAATTTGTTTTCCTTACATTTTCCGCTGCACGCTGTAACGGAAACCCTGGGTATGTTTATCGGCTTCCGGTATTTTTTATACCTGCGCCGGCAGCAGGGCGACCGGATAGAAAGCAGTAACCGCCTCTGGGCCATTATAGGCGCCATTTTCGGCGCTTTATTCGGAAGCCGGTTGTTAGGTGCGCTGGAAAACCCGCCGGGCCTGTATCAGGCCAATAACCTGTTTTTTTATATCTATCAGAATAAAACCATCGTGGGAGGATTGCTGGGTGGGCTGATCGGGGTGGAGCTGATCAAGAAAATAATCGGCGAAAAGCATTCCACCGGCGACCTGTTTGTGTATCCCCTGATACTGGCCATGATCATAGGCCGTATAGGTTGTTTTACGATGGGTATTTATGAAGAAACCTACGGACTGCCCACCTCATTGCCCTGGGGCATGGATCTGGGCGATGGCATCCCCCGGCACCCGGTATCTCTCTATGAAATTATTTTTTTAATATTATTATGGCAGATGTTAACCGGCATCAGCCACCGCTATTCCCTGGTAAACGGCGCACGGTTTAAACTTTTCATGATTGCCTACCTGCTGTTCCGTTTCGGCCTGGATTTTATCAAGCCGGGATATCGCTTCGCTTTCGGGCTGGGATCCATACAGCTGGCCTGTTTGGCCGGATTACTCTATTATTCGCCGGTGATTATTTTTCCTTCACGACTAACACAAAAACAATATGCCTGAAAAAAATTACACCTACTATGATTTTACACTCAGCATCTGCAGTACCTGTTTACGCCGTGTAGACGCGAAGGTGATATTTGAAGACGAAAAGGTTTTCATGATCAAGCATTGTCCGCATCATGGAAAAGAAAAGGTGTTAATCGCTACCGATATCGATTACTACAAAAATACACGCAACTATAACAAACCTTCCGAAGCGCCGCTGAAAACCAATACCAGCACACATTACGGTTGCCCTTATGATTGTGGCCTCTGTAAAGATCATGAGCAGCATTCCTGCCTGAGCGTGATTGAGGTAACAGACCGCTGTAATCTTACCTGTCCTACCTGCTACGCGATGTCCTCGCCACACTACGGCCGGCACCGCACCCTGGAAGAAATAGAACAGATGCTGGATATCATCGTGGAAAACGAAGGACAACCGGATGTGGTGCAACTCAGCGGGGGAGAACCTACTATCCATCCACAGTTCTTTGAAATACTGGATATCGCCAAAACAAAACCGATCCGCCATCTTATGATCAACACCAACGGTGTGCGTATCGCAAAAGATAAAGAATTCACCGCACGACTAGCCACCTATATGCCGGATTTTGAAGTGTATCTTCAGTTCGACAGCTTTAAGCCGGAAGCGCTGGAACGTATGCGTGGAAAGGATCTGACGGATGTAAGAAAACAGGCGCTGGAAAATCTCAATGAAGTAAATCTCAGCACCACATTAGTGGTTACCCTGCAACGCGGCGTGAATGAAGATGAAATGGGCGCCATTATCGACTATGCCCTGAAGCAACCCTGCGTTCGTGGCGTTACGTTTCAACCGGTACAGGTGGCAGGCCGCACCGATGGCTTCGACCCCGCTACGGATCGTATTACGCTTACAGAAGTACGGCAGCGTATCCTGGAGCAATCACCCATCTGGAACGATCACGACATTATTCCCGTTCCCTGCAACCCCGATGCGTTGGCAATGGCTTATGCACTCAAAATAGACGGACAGGTATATCCGCTCACCCGCTACGTAGATCCCGCTGTACTACTGAATAATTCAAAAAATACCATCGTGTATGAACAGGACGAAAGGCTGCATCAGCACATCCTGAAAATATTCAGTACCGGCATCTCTACCGATGCTGCCGTAAATGATATGCAGTCGCTGCTTTGCTGCCTGCCACAGGTACAGGCTCCCGGTCTCGACTATACGAACCTGTTCCGCATTGTGATCATGCGTTTCCTGGATGCCTACGATTTTGATGTGCGTGCCATTAAAAAATCGTGCGTGCATATTGTACATAAAGATGGCCGCATCATCCCGTTTGAAACCATGAACCTGTTTTACCGCGATGACAAAGAAGCCTATTTAAAACAACTCCAGGAAGAACGGACCTTTATTCCTATCGTTTAAATGATTGTATATGAATAAATTTTTCAAAGATGTACTCTTATTTACCCTGATACCACTGGGCATTTTCCTGGTGATGTGCATAGCCGGCGATGAAGGTATCATTGCTGCCGGACTGATAGCGATGTTCCTGGTAGCGGCCTATTTTGTGATTGGCCTCATCCTGGTCATTGTTAATAAGAATCATATGGGGAAAGTGTTGTTATTGTCGTCCGGGATTATTTTGCTGGTGGGGTTGTCTACCTGCGGGCTTATTTTAAGCGGTTTGAGTGTACGGTAGGCTATGTTTATGAGAAGAATTTTAAAACATGTTGCATTGGTGTAGCTGCTTCCTAATAAATTAAACGATGAATAAAACCTTAAAACAAGTACTGCTTTTAATATTAATTCCTGTGGTATGTACTGCATTATTGTTTGCTGTAGAGCCGCAGGCCACTATGGAGCACCTGGGCATTTTTAAATACCTGATAGGCGGATATATCATTGTGGGATTAGTATTGCTGTTTACAGGAGATCGGCAGTTGGGTAAGTCGTTATTGATTGCCGGAGGAGTATTGATTATTGGAACCATTGCATCCTTTATAGTAGCATTAATTTCCTACACCGGCATAGCATAAAGAGGTCCGTTATGCGCTGGCCGGATTTTATTAAATATCCAGTGTTTTCTACGGAAAATTGGTTTATTTTTTGCGTTTTATGGAATTTTTGGAAAATTCAGTGAAATTCAGAGGCTTCACCTACGTCATTCCTTAAATAATTTAATAAGGTGAGCGGCATTTAACTGCAATGATTTATTAAATGCCGCTCAATTACTTACACCAGTATATTTGATATATATGCCATTTCACTTATATGGCAGCGCCTGCATAAGCGCCCTGTACTTTTTCGTCTGTAAAGCCCTGTGGTAAAGGGTTACATGATCAAGTCCACGTCCCCTCCACGTCACCTCCGGGGAATCTCCATGTATTAAGCATGTCCTAAGCATATGCTAAGTATAGATGAAGCATTCCCCAGTCAATCTTTAAGCAATCCCTGTTATCCCCCTAATTTCCCAAAATCACAAAAAGTTAATCAGTAAAATCAGGGGAATCCTGGGAGAGACAATCTCCGCTATATCACCACATTAATCATCTTTCCTTTTACGATAATCACCTTTTTAGGCGCTTTCCCTTCCAGCCATTTCTGTACTACTTCACTGGCCAGTACTTCTTTTTCAATATCAGGAATAGCCGCATCCAGTGAGAAGCCCATTTCAGAGCGGGTTTTACCGTTAATAGCTATCGGGTAATTGAAGGCGCTTTCCTTTGTGTATTGTTCTTCATACACCGGGTAAAGTGCATTCAGTATGCTTTCATTATTGCCGATGTATTGCCACAGTTCTTCACACAGGTGGGGCGCATAGGGTGTGAGCAGGATCAGCAATGGCTCCAGGATGCTGCGTTTGTGACAACGCAGGGTAGCGAGTTCATTTACACAGATCATAAACTGGCTCACCGCTGTATTGTAGGAGAAGCTGGAAGTATCGTGATCTATTTTCTGGATAGTTTTATGCAGTATTTTCAGTTCCTCCGGTGTGGCTGGTTGTTCATTTACCAGGATGCCTTTCTGCTCATCGGCAAACAGGCGCCATAGTTTTTTCAGGAAGCGGTGTACACCTTCAATACCCTTGGTATCCCAGGGTTTGGATTGTTCCACCGGGCCCAGGAACATTTCGTACATGCGGAAAGTATCAGCGCCGTATTTTTCCACCAGGTCGTTTGGATTAACGGTGTTGAATAAACGCTTGCTCATTTTTTCCAGCTGTACGCCGCAAATGTATTTACCGTCTTCCAGTATGAATGTTGCATCTGCAAAGTCGGGCTTCCATTTTTTAAACGCTTCAGTGTCCAGTTCTACGCCGTCTACGATATTTACATCTACGTGCAGTTCATCAGTTTCATACTGATCTTTCAAACCATGTGAAACATATTGATGCGTACCGCGAACACGGTATACAAGTCTGGAGCTACCGCCAATCATCCCCTGGTTGATCAGCGACTTAAACGGCTCATCAAAACCGATATGTCCCAGGTCGTACAGCACTTTGGTCCACATACGGGAGTAGAGCAGGTGCCCTACGGCGTGTTCGGTACCGCCTACATATACATCTACCTGGTTCCAGTAGTCGGTAGCTTTGCGGTCGGCAAAGGTTTTATCATTATGCGGGTCCATGTAGCGCAGGAAATACCAGCTGCTGCCGGCGTATCCGGGCATGGTGTTGGTTTCGCGTTTCACGCCGGGGGCCACGTTTACCCAATCGGTAATGTTGGCCAGGGGGCCTTCGCCTTCTTCGCCGGGTTTATAGTTTTCCACATGCGGTAATTCCAGCGGCAGGTCTTTTTCATCCATTGCGTAAGGAATACCGTTTTTATAGATGATGGGGAAAGGTTCGCCCCAGTAACGTTGACGGCTAAAGCCGGCGTCGCGCATTTTATAGTTGATCTGGCGTTTGCCGATTCCCAGTTCTTCCAGTTTGGTGATCACCACATCCATAGCGGGTTTCATGTCCATGCCATCGAGGAAGCCGCTGTTTTGCAGTTTGGCTTCTTTGGTAGGATTGGCTTCCTGTCCGTTGAAGGCATCGCCGATGATGTTGGTGATGGGGATATTGAAATGTTTGGCAAAGCCAAAGTCGCGCTGATCGCCGCAGGGCACCGCCATAATAGCGCCGGTACCGTAGCCGGCCAGCACGTATTCCGCAATCCACACGGGGATTTCGCGGCCATCAAACGGATTGATGGCGTATGCGCCGGTAAAGCAGCCGGTGATTTGTTTTACATCGGCCATGCGTTCCCGTTCGGAGCGGCTTTGCACGTATTCGAGGTATTTATCAATTTCGGATTGTTGTTCCGGGGTGGTGATCCGGGATACCAGTTCGTGTTCAGGCGCCACTACCATGAAGTCCACGCCGAAAATGGTATCCGGGCGGGTAGTGTATACTTCCACGTGTTCAGTGGAGTTTTTCAGGGCGAACTTAATTTCGGCTCCCTGGCTTTTACCGATCCAGTTGCGCTGCATTTCTTTCATGGCATCGCTGAAGGATACTGTTTCCAGTCCTTCCAGGAGGCGGTTGGCGTATTCGGTGATACGCAGAAACCACTGGCTCATCTTTTTCTTCACTACCGGATAGCCGCCACGTTCACTCACGCCGTTCACTACTTCATCGTTGGCGAGTACGGTGCCCAGTGCTGCGCACCAGTTAACTTCGGCATGCGCCAGGTAGGCCAGGCGATACTGCATGAGTATGTTGCGCTGTTCCTGCTCACTATAGCTTTTCCAGTTGGCGGCAGTAAATTGTATGCTCCGGTCGCCGGGGCAGATATGACCGGCATTACCATCTTTCTCAAAAATAGCTACCAGGGAAGCGATGGGTGCTGCTTTCTTTGTGCTGCGGTTATACCAGCTTTCAAAGATCTGGAGGAAGATCCATTGGGTCCATTTATAATAGGAAGGGTCGCTGGTGGTTACCTGGCGGTCCCAGTCGTAGCAAAAGCCAATATTATCCAGTTGTTCACGGAAGGCTTTGATATTTTGTTCGGTGGTTACTGCGGGATGCTGACCTGTTTCAAGGGCATATTGTTCTGTTGGCAAACCAAACGCATCATATCCCATTGCATGGAGCACGTTAAAGCCTTTTAGTCTTTTATAGCGCGAATAGATGTCTGTTGCAATGTATCCCAGCGGGTGGCCTACGTGTAAGCCGGCTCCGGAAGGATAGGGGAACATGTCCAGTACATAACATTTGGGCTTGGGACTGTTATTGCTCACACGGTAAGCATGCGATTGCTCCCATTGTTGCTGCCATTTTTTTTCGATTGCCCTGAAATTGTATTCCATATCTGTTGTAGATGAACCTTAATTGTCCGGATATAAACAATACGTCCGGTCATTAAGGCGTTATCAGTTATAATTTAAAAAGTTGTTCTAATGCCTGTTCAGCAAAATAATGTTAAATTCATTAATACTCCAATGTCATTCCCCAACATCTCTATATATTGCCGTTCTATTGTCCGGAAAGGGTGTATTACCTGACCGGGTTGGCAAAATTAAACACATAACTATTAATTTTTATTATTTTCGCCGATAAACTGCAGATTAATGGCGCAATCCGGGAAATCATCAGCAAAGAAGTCGAAACCATCCTACCTGTACTCCATCATTGGTGTGGCACTGGTATTGTTTTTACTGGGCACATTGGGTCTGGTGGTAATACATGCTAACAAGCTGAGTGTGTATTTTAAGGAAAGCATAGAGATACAGGTCATCCTCCGGGATAACGTGAAAGAAGCACAGGCCACGGCCCTGCGCGATTCTATGGCCCACAGGCCATATATTAAGTCAATTGAATATGTGTCGAAAGACATGGCGGCACAGCGGTTCAAAAAGGATTTCGGGGAGGACTTTATCTCCCTGTTGCAATACAACCCGCTGTACAGCAGCATCAACATAAAGGCAAACGCCAATTATGTAAACAATGATAGTTTGAAGGTCATTGAAAATAACCTGTCGCAGCAAAGCATCGTAAGGGAAATATCCTATCAGCGTATGCTGGTGAGCAAACTGAACGAAAACGTAAACAGGATCGGATTAATTATCCTGATCATCAGCGGGTTATTATGCCTGGTGGTGATATTCCTGATCGACAATACCATTCGTTTAGCCATGTTCAGCAACCGGTTCCTCATCAAAACCATGCAAATGGTGGGAGCTACCCGCTGGTTTATTGCCAAACCCTTTGACCTGCGCAGTATTGCCAATGGCGCCATCGCCGCAGTAATCGCTATCGCAGGGCTGATCGGTATCATGTCGGTATCCGATAAATTATTGCCGGAACTGGCAGGATTACGTGATAACCTGATGATCGCATTCCTCTTTATAGGCATGATCCTTATCGGGATCAGTATTTCCCTGGTGAGCACACACCGCTCCGTAATGAAATACCTGCGCCTGAAACTGGACGATCTGTATTAACTTTAAATCTTTAACGAAGATATAATACCAAACACTATGGCTAAAACAGCTTTAAATAAGGAGGCAGAAAACACATTGGCCGACAGCCGCCCTATTTTTCCAAAAGAAAACTACAAATTTATGCTGGCTGGTATTGTGGTGATTATCCTGGGCTTCCTCTTTATGATGGGAGGAGATTCCAGTGATCCCAACAGCTTCAAACCCGAACAGGTATATAGCTTCCGCAGAATCACCCTGGCGCCCATCGTTATTGTACTGGGCCTCGTGATAGAAGTGTACGCTATTATGCACCGTCCGAAACCGAAAGCATAATTGCTTCTATAAAAGTATTTTAACAGCGATGATCCCTCATCGCTTTTTTTTTAACTTTTAACCATATTAAATTCGATGAATGTTTTTCAGGCTATCATTATTGCCATCGTAGAAGGACTAACGGAATTCCTGCCCGTTTCCTCCACCGGGCATATGATCATTGTGAGCGCGCTGTTGGGTATTGGTAAAGATGAATTTACCAAGTTATTCGAAGTAGTGATCCAGCTGGGAGCGATCCTGGCCGTAGTGGTATTTTATTGGAGAAAATTCCTGGTATTTGATAAAAACCGGCTTAACTTTTACCTGAAACTGGCTGTAGCCGTGGTTCCGGCGCTGATCCTCGGTTTCCTTTTCAGCAAAAAGATCGACGCTATGCTGGAAAGTCCGCTAACCGTAGGTATCACGCTGCTGGTAGGTGGTATCGTCCTTTTGTTTGTAGACAACTGGTTTAAAGAACCCACCATTCTCACAGAAGAAAAAATAGACATTTTTACTGCTTTACGTATAGGCTTTTACCAGTGCCTCGCGCTTATTCCGGGTACCAGCCGCAGTGCTGCTTCCATTATTGGTGGTATGCAGCAAAAGCTGTCCCGTAGTGTGTCGGCCGAATTCTCCTTTTTCCTGGCAGTACCAACAATGGCAGCTGCCACCGGCTACAAACTGCTGAAAGGGAAGGAGCTGCTGACCGCGCATCCCGAAAACCTGAAACTGCTGCTGATTGGTAATATCGTGGCCTTCGTGGTAGCTTTGGGCGCTATTAAATTCTTTATCGGCGCAGTGAAGAAGTATGGATTTAAAATGTGGGGATACTATCGTATTGTGGTAGGTATTATCATCATAGCAGCTATATTAATGGGCTACCAGCTCGAGGTGTAGCTTCAGCATAAAAAAAGAAAGCGCCCTTCCGGACCGGAAGGGCGCTTTCTTTTTTTATGTTTTACCAGGAGTTATCCTTTCACCGCCAGTAATAATTCCAGGTCGGTATATTTCAGCTTGAATTTCTCGCTCAGGTGGTAGTTGGTTAATGCACCTTTATAAAGATAGATACCATTACGTACGCCCCGTTTAATCCAAACCAGGTTTTCAAATCCGCCATCGTCGGCTGCTTCCACGAGTAAAGGCATCAGCACATTACTGATGGCTTCAGAGGCGGTACGGGCAAATCCGGATGGAATATTGGGTACGCAATAATGTACTACATCGTACTTTTTAAACACCGGGTTTTCGTGTGTAGTGATCTCCGAGGTTTCAAAACAGCCACCCCGGTCGATGCTCACATCTACAATAACGGAGCCGGCTTTCATGTTGCTCACCATTGATTCGCTGACAACAATCGGTGTCCGCCCGCTTTGCGACGATAATGCGCCTACGGCTACATCGGCATTGCGGAGCTGCTCTGCCAGCACTTTGGGCTGGATAACGGAGGTGAATACACGTACCCCGATATTGTTTTGCAGTCTTTTCAGCTTGTAAATGTTATTATCAAATACTTTTACGGAAGATCCCAATGCAAGTGCAGTACGGGCTGCAAACTCACCCACGATACCAGCGCCTATGATCACTACTTTCGTTGGCGGAATGCCGGTAATTCCTCCCAGGAGGATTCCTTTCCCTTTGTTATCGTTGCTCAGGTATTGTCCGGCAATCAGCATACAGGCGCCTCCCGCAATTTCGCTCATGGCTCTTACAATAGGGTAGGTGCCCGCATCATCTTTCAGGTTTTCAAAAGACAACAGCGTGATACGCTTATCCATCATTTTTTCTACCTGTGGCGCCTTCAGGGCAGCCAGGTGGATGGGAGAAATAACGATCTGGTGCGGGTGCAGCAGCTCTATTTCCTCATCGTTCAGCGGTGCGGACTTTACAATGATCTCTGCTTTAAAGACCTCCTTTTTGTCGTACACAATTTCCGCCCCGGCCTCTGAATAGTCGGTGTCATAATAATGCGACCCGTCGCCGGCTTTATGTTCTACTACTATGTGATGTCCGTGTGCCGCTAGAATGCTGACTGCATCGGGCGTAAGGGCAATCCGGTTTTCCTGGAAAGATGTTTCTTTCGGGATACCTATAAACAAACGGGAATTTTTCTGCGGAATATCCAACGTTTCTTCCAGCGGTGAATAGGTAAACCCAGCACTTACTACAGGTTTTTGCCTCTGCTCCATATGCGTGTTCAGTTTTTTTAAATCGAAGTATTCAAAGATACATCATTTGAGAGATGAAGCAGTTTCGCGCAGGACCCTTTTTTGATCCGGCTGTACCTCCAGCTGGAGGTGAATGGTACCCGGCGGCAGCATATGCGCTACTATTTCCGGCCACTCCACAAAACAAATGGCGTCCTGGTAAAGGGTGTCTTCCACGCCGGCGCTGATGGCGTCGTCTTCATCCCGGAGCCGGTACAGGTCCAGGTGGAAAATGCGGCGGGGCGCCCCCTGCGCGTCGGTGTAGGCATATTCGTTAATGATCGAAAACGTGGGACTGGCAGTAGCGTCCTGCACTCCTCTGGCGGCGCATAAAGCCTTTACCAGGGTGGTTTTTCCTGCCCCCATCGGGCCTTCAAGGGTAAAAACCTGTTTACCGGCGAAATGATCCCAGAACTGCCGGGCAGTTTCCGGCAGTTGATCCAGCGTAAATGTCCATTGCATCCCCAAAAATAAGGAGAAAGCGGAAAGCAAAAGCGATTGCTGCCAGATTTTGCAAAAGTTGCAGCAATGCGTCAAAAATCGGGTAAAGCCCTTGTCCGGCCTGTTTCGGGGTACCTTTATGACACTTCTGCCGCTTCGTTGCATTAATATTTTACCTGTCTATTTCATCCGCTGCTAACTTTGTATAAGGAGGAAAGATGTCAGATGACAGCTATTAATTGCAAGGTGGAAGGAATGCATTGCACCAGTTGTGCGCTCGGTGTTTCCAAATACCTGGAGAAAAAAGGAATGCAGGACGTTAACGTCAGCTTTGCCACAGAAGAAGTGAGTTTCACCGCACCGGAAGGCGCCAACTCAACGGAAATACTCAACGGTATTACCCAGATGGGATATCGCGTGGTAATGCCGGAAGATAAACCCGCAGAGAAGAAAATATATACCACCCTTACATTCAAATTTATTTTTTGTCTCATATTTACGCTGCCCCTGCTGTTGCATATGTGGGTTAGCTGGGCCTGGTTACATCATCCCTGGGTGCAGTTCTGGCTTACCTTGCCGGTATACCTTGTGGGAATGTGGCATTTCGGCCGCAGCGCGGTACGCTCCATCATCAACCGCATGGCCAATATGGACGTGCTGGTATCGCTGGGCGCCACCGCAGCCTTTGTATACAGCTTTGTAGGAACCGTAGTATACGGCAACCCGGATTATATGTTCTACGAAACCACGGCAGCCATTATCACCCTGGTATTCCTGGGAAATATGCTGGAGGAAAGGTCCGTGAAACAAACTACTTCCGCTATCGCAGAACTAGCCCATTTACAAATCACCACTGCCAGGCTCATTAACACCGACCACGGTCACGAACATATTCACGAAGTGGATAACCGCACCCTGCGCACGGGCGACTGTGTACTGGTAAATACCGGCGATAAAATACCAATGGACGGTACCATCTACTGGGGCAGCGGCCATGCCAACGAATCTATGATCACCGGCGAAAGCGCCCCTGTCAGCAAAAAAGAAAAGGACAAAGTAATCGGTGGTACCATACTGGAAGATGGCAGCATCAAAGTATATATTACGGCTACGGGTAAAGACACCGTGCTGTCTTACATCATAGAACTGGTAAAACAGGCGCAGTCCGATAAGCCACCCATGCAGAAACTGGCCGACCGTATCAGCGCCATATTTGTGCCGCTGGTACTCGGCATAGCCCTGGTTACCTTCCTCGGATGGTATTTCATCGGCCATACTACATTGGCCACCGCCATGATGCGCAGTGTAGCCGTATTGGTTATTTCCTGCCCCTGTGCAATGGGACTGGCCACACCAGCTGCCGTGATGGTAGGACTTGGCCGCGCCGCGCGCAACGGGATCCTTATCAAAGGAGGCCATACCCTGGAAATGTTTAAGAATATCCGGCAGGTAGTTTTTGATAAGACAGGCACCCTCACTACCGGGAAGTTACAACTGGGCGAATACCGCTTTTTTGATATGCCGGAAGAAGATTTTAAACAGGTAGTTTACAGTCTTGAAAAATATTCTTCCCATCCTATTGCCCGCTCTATTGCCTCGCTCTGGAAATCTGCCGGAGAAGTGCCGCTGCAGCAGGTACGCGAACATAAAGGTCTTGGTATGCGTGCCAGCGATAAAGCAGGCAACCAGTGGCAATTAGGCTCTTTCCGTATGGCAGATGGTATAACGGAAGATGACAGCCATAACCTGTATCTCCTGAAGAACGGGCTGCTGGCAGGCTGGATCGATTTTACAGATGAAATACGGCCCGAAGCCGCCCAGGTGATTATACAACTGCAGCAATCCGGTATCAAATCCATTTTACTGAGTGGCGACACCACCCGCAAGTGCCGGGAACTGGCCGCCAAACTGGGTATTACTGAAGTATATGCAGAACAATCGCCCGAACAAAAACTACAGAAGATAGACGCCCTCATGAAAACCGCACCTACCGCTATGGTGGGCGATGGTATCAATGATGCGCCTGCACTGGCTAAAGCTACCATTGGTATCTCCCTCAGCGACGCCACCCAGGTGGCCATGCAAAGCGCCAACGTTGTATTGCTCAATAACAACCTCGGCTCGCTGCCACTGGCGCTGGGACTGGGAAAACACACCTATCTCACCATCAAACAAAATCTTTTCTGGGCATTTATTTATAACGTAGTGGCGATACCGGTAGCCGCCCTCGGGTTCCTGAACCCTATTGTGGGCGCCGGTGTGATGGGCCTCTCCGATGTGGTGCTGGCTGTGAACTCCATCCGGTTGCGGTATAAAAATGTGATCTAAGCGTATTTTGTCTTACTCAGGGTTACGCTGATTTTATTGATTTAGGGATTTGACTTTTGGGATTTTAAATGATTTTGGGAGATATAGGCGAATATACCCGCTTATATCTCCCAAAATCATTTAAGAAAATATAATCAGTTAAATCAGCGTAATCCTGAGTAAGACAACATCCGCTCTAATCGCGTATCTTCGCATTAACCATTAAATTTTTATTTGAGTACGCCCGTAGCCATATTACAGCAATACTGGGGATACGAACAGTTTCGCCCGTTACAGGAAGATATCGTGAATGCTGTACTGGAAGGACAGGATACACTGGCCCTGCTGCCCACAGGTGGTGGTAAGTCCATTTGTTTCCAGGTGCCGGCCATGATGAAGCCAGGGCTATGCCTGGTGATTACCCCGCTCATTGCATTGATGAAAGACCAGGTGGCCAATCTCAAAAAAAGAGGGATCACCGCTTATGCTATCTATTCCGGTATGCCTTACCAGGAAGTGGAAAGAGTCCTGGAAGCCGCCCGCCGCGGTGGATGCAAGTTTTTATATGTATCTCCCGAAAGATTACAAAGCAAACTTTTTCAAACCTATTGTGATGGCCTCCCGGTAAACCTGCTGGCTATTGATGAAGCGCATTGTATTTCCCAGTGGGGATACGATTTCCGCCCGGCATACCTGCAGATCGCAGATATCCGCAGCTTCTTCCCGGAAGCGCCGGTACTGGCGCTCACGGCTTCGGCCACGCCACGGGTGCAAACAGATATCTGTGAAAAGCTGCTGATGAAGGACGCCAGAGTTTTTACCAAAAGCTTTGCCCGCTCCAACCTCTCTTACAGTGTGCTGGAAGAATCCACTAAAATTGATAAGGTAAAACATATACTGGACCGCGTACCCGGCTGCGGCATCGTTTATTGCCGTAACCGTAAACGCACCAAAGAAATTGCTTCCCTGCTGGAATTACAGGGTATCCCTGCCAGTTATTACCATGCCGGTTTGCCACAGGCAGAAAGGGCCGCCCGGCAGGAAGCCTGGATCAATAATGAAACACGCATCATGGTTTGTACCAATGCCTTTGGCATGGGGATCGATAAACCGGATGTACGCATAGTGGTGCACTACGATATGCCCGACGGCCTGGAAGCTTACTACCAGGAGGCGGGCCGCGCCGGCAGGGACGAACAAAAAGCATATGCCGTGTTGCTCTATAATGAAGAGGAACTAACGGATATGCACGAACGAATTGCGTTGCAGTTTCCCACACTGGAGCAGATCCGTGAAGTATACCAGGGCATCGTTAACTATCTCCAGGTGCCGGTGGGCAGCGCAGAAGGCATGTATTTCGATTTTGATATCAACGATTTTGCCCGCACCTTTCACCTGAACCTCACCATTGCTTATAGCGCTGTGCGCCTGCTGGAACAGGAAGGCGTGCTGCAGCTCAGCGAAAGCGTATTCCTCCCTTCCCGGGCAGAATTTGTTACCAATAAAGAATCCCTGTACGAGTTTGAAAACGCGTACCCGGCATTGGAAGAAATTATCAAAACATTATTGCGTACCTACGAAGGCATCTTCGATAATGCGGTACCAATTTATGAACGGCAGATAGGCCGCATCATGCTGATGGAAGATGACGACATTGCTGCACAGCTGCACCAGCTGCATCAATACGGCATCCTGCACTATCAGCCACGCCGCGACGAACCCCAGCTATGCTTCCTGCAGGAGCGGGTGTCCGCGCAAAACCTGCGCATCAATATGGCCAGGGTGGAAGTGCGTAAAAAGGTTTATGCCGACAGGCTCGCCGCCATGTTTGCGTATGTGCGTAACCGTGATATGTGCCGTACACAGCAACTGGTGGCCTATTTCGGGGAGAAGGATTCCACACCATGCGGCGTGTGCGATATCTGTTTAAAAAAGAAATCACAGCCAATGGATGCGGCGGGGTTTAAGCGTATATCCGATCACGTTATTACCATGCTGAAAGAAGAACCGCTGCTGTTCAATATGCTGCAAAACAAACTGCCCGATGTAAAAAGAAGTGACCTGATGGAAGTGCTGCAGTTCCTGAATGAAGAGGGCATTGTAGTGCGAGATGAGGCCGGGCGGCTTTCCTGCACGCGGTAGAGCGAAGGTTGTCTTTCCCAGGATTACCCTGAGAAAGACAACATCTATGTTAAAGATCAATCACTTTGCCTTCTTTACTGCTTTCAAAAGCAGCTTCAATCACTTTGATCACTTTAATGGCATCCTGCGCCGGTACCGGGTTAGCGGCTTTATTCACCAATGCTTCATAAATGCCCTGGTAGTAGTCCATGTAATTACCGTTAGTACCCGGAACATATTTCTTTACTACTTTACCATCAATCTCCGTGTGCAGTAAACCCCATTCATGTGGCTGTTCTGCGCCCCAGTCGGGGCTGTTGGGGAAAAGCCCTCTTTGCAGTTGAGCTTCCTGTATATCGGATTTGGTTTTGATGAAGGAGCCAATGCGGCCATGCAGCTGGTAAGCAGGCAGGGCTTCACGCACCAGGTAGTTGCATTTTACACGCGCCCGCAGGTTATCATAGTACAGCACCAGTTCAAAATAATCATCTACAACAGAATCGCGGCGGATTACACGGATGTCGGCCCATACACGTTTTGGCATGCCAAACAGGGTAATGGCCTGGTCAATCAGGTGGGAACCCAGGTCGTATAAGGCGCCGGTACCGGGGCCTCCCAGTTCTTTATGTTTTTTATAACTCAGCTCTTCCTTGAAACGGTCGTAATGTATTTCTGCTTCCAGTACATCACCCAGCTGGCCGGATTGAAGCACTTCTTTTACTACTTTATAGTCGCTGTCGTAACGGCGGTTGTGGTAAACGCTGAGCAGTAAACCTTTCTCAGCCGCTAAGGCTGCAAGTGTTTCACCTTCTTTTGCATGTACAGTGAAAGGCTTTTCCACAATAACATTCTTTCCTGCTTCCAGTGCGGCTTTTACAAAATCGAAGTGTGTGTAGTTGGGGGTGTTTACTACGATCAGTTCCAGGCCTTTGTCTGCCAGCATATCCTCCACGCTCGTGTATACTTTAACGTTAGGGTAGCGTTGCTGCGCCAGGTTTTTACTTCTTTCCACTACCGCTGTAAATTCAAATCCCGGGTTTACGTGCAGGAACGGGGCATGAAATATCTGTCCAGACATGCCGTACGAGCATACGCCCGTTTTAATAATTCTACTCATACTTTTGATATATTGATGTAAACTGATAGCGTATGGCTATCGTTGCATAATTAAAACCAGCTTTTACTTTTACTGCTTTTTCCACCCAGGCCCAGCGCGCCCAGTAAGCTGCGGGTGATGATGTTGGCGGCGGTACGGCCTACCTGGCGGGCTACAGAGCTATCCATCACCTGCTCAAGAACGCCCTTTTCCTGTTTTTGTTTTCCGGAAGATTTAGGCGCTGCTTCCGTAGCTGCGGTTTTATCAGCTGCTTCCTGCAGCTTGGCGGTGAGGATTTCATAGGCGCTTTCGCTGTCAATTTCCTCCCCGTATTTCTTTACCAGCTTGGAATTATTTACGAGTCCGTCAATTTCCGCCGGTGTTAATACATCCATACGCGACCGTGGCGATACCAGCATGGTAGCGGCAAGCGGGGTAGGAACACCTTTTTCATTTAAGCAGGTAACGAGCGCTTCGCCAATACCTATTTGGGTAAGCAACTCATCTGTTTTATAGAAATCTGATAACGGGTAATTCTCCGCAGTTTGCTTGATTGTTTTACGGTCGTTGGCGGTAAAGGCACGCAGGGCATGCTGTACTTTAAGACCCAGCTGTCCCAGCACAGAAGGAGGTACATCCATCGGGTTTTGAGTACAGAAGAAAATGCCTACACCTTTTGAACGGATCAGTTTTATGATGGTGTCTATCTGTTTCAGTAAAGCGTCGCTGGCCTCATTAAAAATAAGATGCGCCTCATCAATGAACATCACCAGCTTTGGTTTATCCAGGTCGCCTTCTTCCGGAAGTGTGGCGTATAATTCTGCCAGCAGGCTGAGCATGAAGGTGGAAAACAGTTTCGGCCGATCCTGTATATCGTTTACACGCAGTATGGATATGATACCACGGCCATCGTCGCTGATCCGCATCAGGTCATCTACTTCAAAAGATTTCTCTCCAAAAAACAGTTCAGCGCCCTGTTGTTCCAGTTCAATTACTTTACGCAGTATTGTGCCGGTAGAGGTGGTGGAGATCTTTCCATAATCTTTTTCCAGCTCTGCTTTGCCTTCATCACCGGCAAATTGCAATACTTTTTTAAAGTCTTTCAGATCCAGTAACGGCAGTTTGTTATCGTCGCAATACTTGAAGAGCATAGCTACGAGGCCGGCCTGTGTATCGTTCAGCTCCAGGATCTTCGACAGGAGGATGGGGCCAAATTCGCTGACGGTAGCCCGCAGGCGTACGCCCTTTTCCTGGCTGAGGGATAACAGTTCCGATGGATAGGCTGCGGGGCTCCAGCTGCCACCTATTTTCTGATAACGTTCCGCAATCTTTGGATTGTCGCTGCCCGCAGCAGCAATGCCGCTGAGATCCCCTTTAATGTCCATTAATAATACCGGTACGCTGGCATCGCTGAGTCCTTCGGCGATCACCTGCAGGGTTTTGGTTTTACCGGTACCCGTGGCGCCGGCGATCAAACCATGCCGGTTAAGCGTTTTAAGCGGTAGAAGAACATCCGCCCCGGTTACTACTTCACCGTTCAGCATGGCACAACCCAGCTTGAAATGCTCGCCTTTAAAAGTATAGCCGCTTTTGATATATTCCAGAAATGCATCCTGATTGGCCATGACGTAATTTTTTTTATGAAGATAATAAAAAGCAACAAGCGGTTGAGCTTCAAATTATTACCGGCGCTTACGTACCGTTTATCGATCATTAATTATTGATAAACGATAAATTTATTTTGCTTTTCGATAAAATCAAAATACCTTTGGTGTATTAAACAGGGCGTAACATGAAAATCAGTAAGTATCTTCTTCCGTTGAAAATCGTGCTGCTCATTTCTGTATTGATCAGTGTTTACATCACGATCTTTAATGGTGTTGCTTTTTTTCAATCGCGTTTCAGCCCTGATACGCCGGGTTTAAAAGCGGCTGTTCTTCAAAATACCATACTGGGTTTACTGTACCTGGTAATGACCTGGTATCTTTTCCGGCTATTGATTGGCGCGGGGAGTGAAGATATTATCTCCCGGAAAAATCTCAGTGCAGTAAAAGGAATCCTGTTTGTTTTATCGGGATTGCTGCTCACTAAAATTGTTTTTGCCTGGATAGCGGGCGATAGCATAAAGGTGTATAACAACCGGCTTTATTTCCGGCTGCTGAGCGTACTGGGCGCCACCTGGGAACTGCTGATGGCCTTTATGGTGATCCTGGCGCTGGCCATCGTTTTTGAAAGGGCGGTAAGCCTGAAGGAAGAACAGGCGTTGACCATTTAATGATCTAAATAACAATATGCAATGGGGATAATCGTCAATCTGGACGTGATGCTGGCAAAAAGGAAGATGTCGCTGACGGAGCTGAGTGTGCAGGTGGGTATTACGATGGCAAATCTCAGTATACTAAAAAGTGGCAAAGCAAAAGCCATCCGGTTTTCCACACTGGAAGAGATCTGCAGGGTACTGGAATGCCAGCCGGGCGATATACTGGAATACAAGGAATAGATTGCTTTTTCATACATGATAGACAAAAAAAAATCTGCTATTCGTTAGCAGATTTTTTTATTTATAAGATAACAGAAGATGATCTACAGATCTTCTTCTCTTTCCAGCATCAGGATAGCGGCCTGTGGTACGATATAATACGTTTCTTCTTCGTACACTACTTCAGTAGAACCACTGAGCAGGAAAATAGCCAGGTCGCCTTCTTTCACCTGTAACGGAATATATTTTACTTTCTCTTCTTCCGGCTTCCAGGCATCGTCACTGTCGACCGGTACAGGGATAGCATACCCCGGACCTGTTTTAATAACATAGCCACGTTGAACCTTTTCCTTTTCCTGAACCCCGGGAGGCAGGTATAATCCACTGCTGGTGCGCTCGTGGGGAGTAGCTGGCTTTATCAGCACGCGGTCGCCCACAACGATCAGTTTTTTCAATTTATTATCTGTTGTTATGTGTATAGCCATGCACTGTATCTATCAAATATAATGCAGCAGCAATAATAGTGACAGACTGACAGTAATTTAAATACTGCTGAGTGAAAAAGTTTCACCCGCCCGGATGCCTTTTTCAGTTTGTTGCAGTACACAACATTCATTTACCGGGTCGTGCTCGAAATAAAGAATATATTCTTTATCTACTGCTTCCTGTAAAAAGCTTTTCTTTTCCTGCAATGTTTTCAGCGGAAACATATCATACGCCATTACATAGGGCAGGGGAATATGACCGGTGGATGGCAACAGGTCGGCCATGTAAATAATGGTTTTACCCTTATAGCTGATCTGTGGCAGCATCATGGCATCGGTGTGCCCGTTGGCAAACCGGATGGAAATATTATCCGTAAGGTTTACGCCTTCCAGGTGATTAATAAATTTCAGCTGACCGCTTTCCTGGATAGGCAGGATATTTTCTTTCAGGAAAGATGCCTTCTCCCGGTCGTTGGGTTGTGTAGCCCATTTCCAGTGATCTTCATTGCTCCAGTAGGTAGCATTTTTGAAGGCCGGCGCCAGCTGGTCGCCCTGGCGGATAATGCTGCCGCCACAGTGATCAAAGTGCAGGTGGGTGAGGAACATATCGGTGATATCGTTCCGGTGGAAGCCATGTGCCGCCAGTGATTTATCCAGGGTGGCATCTCCATGCAGGTAATAATGACTAAAGAATTTCGCATCCTGTTTATCGCCAATGCCATTGTCTACCAGGATAAGGCGGTTGCCGTCTTCAATCAGCAGGCAACGCATGGCCCAGCTGCATAAATTGTTTTCATCTGCAGGATTCAGTTTATTCCAGATGGTTTTGGGCACTACGCCAAACATAGCGCCGCCGTCCAGTTTAAAGAATCCTGTTTCAATGGTGTATAATTTCATTATCCTTGAATTTTATCGGGTAGTTCTGCTTTGAAAGATACCTAATTCTCTACAGCCAGCTGCTTTTGTTTGCGCAGGGCAGAAATGATCCATATCAGCCCGATCACAAAAAACACCACCAGCGCCAGCACGGAATTCCGCATGTCTTCGGTAAGGTCATCTATATAGGCAAACGAAAACATACCAATTACTATGGACAGTTTTTCGGTAACATCATAATAACTGAAGAAGGAGGTGGTATCTTCTGTTTCGGGCATCAGCTTGGCATAGGTAGAACGGCTGAGGGATTGGATACCACCCATTACCAGTCCCACCGCAGTGGCCAGTAAATAAAAATGCATAGCTGTCTGCATTTTGTATCCGGCAATACAGATGCCTATCCAGAATATTACAACGGCAATCAATACACGTAGATTACCAAACCGGGTAGAAAGCCGGGCCATGCTCCAGGCACCGGCAATAGCCACAATCTGGATAATTACTACGGTAACGATCAGCATTTCATCAGGGAGCTTTAATACTTTACCACCAAAAATAGTAGCCGCCATCATCACGGTTTGTACACCCATGCTGTAAAAGAAAAATCCACGCAGGAATCTTTTCAGTACAGGCAGTTGTTTTACCTGGGCATATACTTTCCGCAATTCTGTAAATCCTTCTGTGAATGCGCTGCCGGTATGTTTGGTTGCGGTAGCGATGCTTTTTGGCAGGCGGGCAAACGTGATCTGTGCAAAGCCAAACCACCAGATACCTACCAGCAGGAAGGTAAGCTGTACCGGCTGACTTTTACCCATGCCCATTTTGGGTCCCAGCACCACCAGGCCAAAGCCCAGCAGTTGTAAAATCACGCTGCCTACATAACCCAGGCTGTAACCCCGGGCACTGATCCGGTCCCTGTCTTCCGGCGCTGCAATTTCAGGCAGGTAGGAGTTGTAAAATACCAGTCCGCCGCAATACCCGATAGTTGAAAGGATAAAGCAGGCTACGCCCAGCAGGAGATGGTCCCCGTCGAAGAAGTAAAGCGCGCAGCAGGAGAGCGAACCCACTATGGTAAAGAAGCGCAGGAAATTCTTTTTATTACCCCTGGTATCCGCAATAGACGACAGGATAGGAGAGGCAAAGGCTACCAGCAGGTAAGCAGCTGCCATGGAATAATTGTACAATGCGGAGTTTACAAAGTTCATCCCGAGAAAGGAAACGTGTTCACCTGTAACCGCTAAAAAATAGATAGGGAAAAAAGTAGTGGTGATAACGAGGTTGTACACGGAATTGGCCCAATCGTACATTGCCCAGCCATTAATCACTTTCTTACTGGCAGTCTTCATATAGCTTTTAGCTTTTCACGAAGATAATATTCCCGTTGATTTTATCTATTTATAATCCATGATATGGATATGCTCGCGGCACATGAAGTATTCCTGTTCATCGTTGGAGCTTACAATAATAAGGCGGTTGCCGCCATAGTCATTGATGAGTTGCTGGTACACGGCGATACCAGCTGCATCGAGGTTGGTGCAGGGTTCGTCCAGCAGGAGAACAGGAACATCAGAGAGTATGGCGAGGGCCAGCTTGATACGCTGTTTCATCCCGGAAGAAAAGTTGCGGAGTTGTTTGTTGGCGGCTTTTTCCAGTCCTACCAGTTGCATGGCAATGGCGGGTGTAATCCCCGGCAGGAAGCTTTTGAACTGTTGATGGAACTGGATGATTTCTGTGAGGGTAAACTCTTCGATGAGTTCAAGATAAGGAGCAGCGATGGCACAATACTGGAAAAACGCATCGGGAGCGATGGGCTTTTCCGGCGTGCTATAGGTAACGGCGCCTTCATTGTGTTGAATGGCGCCGCTGATTACCTGTAATAAAGTGGATTTCCCTGAACCATTGGGACCCAGTATGGCATAACGTTGGCCTTCACTAAAGGTGAGGGTTACCCGACGGAAGATCCAGTCGTAGTTAAAACGCTTACCTGTCTGGTTAAGAGATATCGTCATTGGTTCTGGAAGTATAGCCTCTCATGATACCACGTCCTGATTCACGGATGAACGACAGGATTTCATCTCTTTCATCGGTAGCAGGAAATTCTGCTTCGATGATGTTCACGGCTTTTGATAATTTATAACCTTTTACAAAGATGACACGGTAAATGTCCAGGATAGAGTTGATCTTTTCCAGGGAAAAGCCTCTTCTCTTCAGTCCTACGGAATTTACGCCCACATAGGAAAGTGGTTCGCGTGCTGCTTTTACGAAAGGAGGCACATCTTTACGCACCATGGAACCACCGGTTACAAATGCGTGATCGCCTACTTTACAGAACTGTTGAATGGCTACCATTCCAGCCAGTACTACGTGGTCGCCCACGGTAATATGACCGGCAAGGGTAGTATTATTTGAAAATACGCAGTAGTTGCCTACTTCGCAATCGTGTGCAATGTGGCTGTATGCCATGATCAGGCAGTTATTCCCGATTTTGGTTTTCCATTTGTCTTTGGTACCGCGGTTGATCGTCACATATTCACGGATAGTAGTGTTGTCGCCGATTTCAACGGTAGTTTCTTCGCCCGCAAATTTCAAATCCTGGGGGATGGCAGAAATAACAGCGCCCGGAAAAATACGGCAGTTTTTGCCGATGCGGGCTCCTTCCATAATAGTTACGTTGGAACCTATCCAGGTACCATCACCGATTTCTACGTTTTTATGTATAACGGTGAATGGATCAATTTTTACATTAGGCGCAACTTTGGCGTCCGGATGTATGTATGTAAGCGGGTGGATCATTGCTATTATTTGCCTTCTCTTGTTTTTATAATTTGTGCTATCATGTCGGCTTCAGTAGCTACTTTGTTGCCGATGAATACTGTCCCCCGCATTTCCACAAGCCCTCTTCTGATAGGACTCAGCAACTCCATTTTCAGGATCATGGTGTCGCCCGGAACTACTTTCTGTTTGAATTTACAATTATCTATCTTCAGGAAATAGGTATCATAGTTTTCAGGATCAGGTACACGGTTCAATGCAAGGATACCGCCTACCTGTGCCAGCGCTTCCAGTTGCAGAACGCCCGGCATTACAGGGTTTGAAGGGAAATGGCCCTGGAAGAAATGTTCGTTGAAGGTAACGTTCTTGATACCTACTACTTTCTCTTCTCCCAGTTCAATGATCTTATCTACCAGCAGCATCGGGTAACGATGCGGCAATGTTCTTTCAATACGCGGCGTATCAAATACAGGTGGCTGATTGGGATCGTAAACAGGTACGTCTTTATTATGTTTGTTCTTCTTGATATATGCTTTGATCGCGCGGGCAAACTCCACGTTCGATGCGTGTCCGGGACGGTTGGCAATGATATGCGCATTGATCGGGTAACCGATCAGGGCCAGATCACCTACCACATCCAGCAGTTTGTGACGTGCCGGTTCGTTCGGGAAACGTAATTCTATATTGTTCAGGATACCTTCTTTCTGTACAGAAATGGTTTCCCGGTTAAATACCTTGGCTAAACGGGTCAGCTCATCTTCCGTTACCGGCTTGTCTACCACCACAATAGCGTTGTTGATATCGCCACCTTTGATCAGGTTAAGCGACAGCTGGTATTCCAGTTCATGCAGGAAGCAGAAGGTACGGCAGGGCGCAATTTCTGTTTTGAACTCTTCGATACCCTTCATTTTGGCGTGCTGGGTACCCAATACCGGTGAGTTGAAGTCGATAAGACAGGTAATGCGGTAATCCAGTGCCGGCATCGCCACCATTTCTACCTTTTTCTTCTCATCATAATAACTGATGTTGGTATCAATAGTATAGTATACTTTTTTGGCATCCTGGTTCTGCAGGCCGGTTTTTTCAATTGCTTCAATAAAAGCGTAGGCGCTTCCGTCCATGATAGGAATTTCTCCACCATCCAGTTCCACCAGCACGTTGTCCACACCGGTTCCTGCCAAAGCAGCCATAATGTGTTCTACGGTACTCACTCTGGCGCCGTTGTGCTCGAGTGTAGTGCTGCGGGTTGTTTCTACTACATAATCCACATCTGCTTTCACGATGGGTTGTCCCGGCAGGTCTACACGTTGAAATTTAATCCCATGACCCGGCGTTGCCGGTTTAAGGGTCATATTAACATAGGCGCCTGTATGCAAACCAATACCCGACAAGGTGATCTCACCTTTAAGGGTATGCTGGTATTGCAACTGTTGATTTTCCATAATAAGCTAACTAATATGTAACTATTTAACCAGTAATCATTTATACACCCGCTCGTTCTTGCAGCAGTTGTTTAACCATCTCTTCCAGCTCTTTTACGCGCTTTTCAAGGTCCGGCAAATTTCTAAAAATTGCCTGACTTTTCAGCGAACTTTTATAATCGTACGCCGGAGAGCCTGTGAGAGAGGTATTGGGCACTGTAATAGACTTGGATAAGCCGCTCTGTGCATTGATTTTGGTGTTGTCGGCGATGTGGATATGACCTACCATCCCAACCTGGCCGCCAATCACGCAGTTCTGGCCGATTTTGGTACTGCCGGAAACGCCGGTTTGTGCCGCAATCACCGTGTTAATGCCGATGTCTACGTTATGTGCCACCTGGATCAGGTTATCTAGTTTCACACCTTTACGGATCACCGTACTACCCATAGTAGCCCGGTCGATAGTAGTATTGGCGCCAATTTCCACGTCGTCATGGATTACTACGTTGCCAATCTGGGGTACCTTTTTATAGGAGCCGTCCGGCTGAGGGGCAAAGCCAAAGCCATCGCCACCGATCACACAACCGGCATGCAGCATTACGCGGCTGCCTACAATACAGTTATCGTATACTTTTACGCCCGGGTACAGGATGGAATCGTTATTAACGATCACATTATCACCCAGGTATACGCCGGGATATATTTTTACGTTGTTGCCCAGCACCACGTTCTCACCCAGGTACGCAAAAGCACCCACAAACACGTTTTCCCCCATCTTTACAGATGCAGGAATGTAAGAAGGTTGCTGAATACCAGACTTATTGCCGGTCAGGTACCTGTATTGCTCCAATAACAACGCAAAGCTGCTATAGGCATCCTTTACCCGGATCAGGGTCGATTTGATCGGACGCTCAATCACCAGGCTCTCATTCACAATCAGAATGGAGGCATTGGTGGTATATATGAATTCTTCATATTTAGGATTGGCTATGAAACTGAGCATGCCCTCGCCAGCTTCCTCAATCTTGGCGATGTTGCTCACCTTTACGTCCGGATTTCCCTCCAGCTTACCATCTAACATGGTAGCTAATTGTAATGCGCTAAACTGCATAGTTTAAAATTGTAATGTTTTCCAGGCTACACCGGATAGTATGAACTTATTTATTTAACATTTTATTCCTTATAAAACGTTGTTAGCCTGAATTTTTGGATGACAAATGTAGAATTTTTTTACCGGTATCGCCAGTGTATGGCTAATCAGTGCATTGTCGATGGAGGAAATGTCTTTTACAGTTCCATCCTTGAATAGGATATTAATCTTCTCGTCGTTAACGTTATACGCCCTCAGCGAGGCTGCACCGGAAAAAACAAAGTAATCCAGGTCAGCGCCTTCAATCCCCCATTTTTGCTTCACCTGCTCCTTCAATAATAGTGCTGCACTTCCGTCGAACGCCTGATTGCTTAATACAACTTTAAATAAGTTCCTGTCTATCAGCCATTTGCATAAAAGCGACAAAACTTTGTCCTCGTGCGTTGTCCAAACTTTAATAGCCCCCATTATATCATAGTCATCCAGTTGGCAAAATAACTCCAGGCATTCGGGACCGCATTCAAAATTGTTCTTCGTAACGGTATTATACAGGAAATATGCCAGGGCAGGGGAGCAGAACAGCTCCTTTCCCTCCTGTGCCAGCGATTTCGCCCTGGTCAGGATCTTTACCAGCATGTTTTCGGCGCTGAGCACCGTTTTATGCAGGTATACCTGCCAGTACATCAGCCGCCGGGCTATGATAAACTTCTCAATAGAATAAATTCCCTTTTCTTCCACCATCAGCTCCCCCTTATGTACAATCAGCATCTTGATGATGCGGTCGTACCCGATAGTGCCTTCCGCCACTCCCGTGAAGAAGCTGTCGCGGTTCAGGTAATCCATTCTGTCCACATCCAGCTGGCTCGACACCAGCTGATGCAGGAATTTCTTATGATAACGTCCGTTAAAAATATCCAGCGTAAGCGACAGGGCGCCGTTCATTTCCCTGTTCAATGCTTCCATCAGCCACTGGGAAATCTCTTCGTGAGATACCCCCTCAATAATGCCGTTCTCTAATGCATGGGAATAAGGCCCATGCCCTATGTCATGCAGTAAAATGGCCATTTTTGCAGCCACTTCCTCTTCCGGGGTAATGTCTGCCCCCTTGCTGCGAAGCTCCTGCAGGGCCATACTGATAAGGTGATAAGCGCCCATGCTATGATGAAACCGCGTATGCATAGCACCAGGATACACCAGGTGCGCCAGCGCCATCTGGTGTATGCGGCGAAGCCGCTGGTAATATGGATGTGAAATGAGGTTAAGAATCAACGGGTGATCTATGGTAATAAAGCCATACACCGGATCATTAACAATTTTTCGCTTGCGTTCGGTCATTGCATTTAATTATACGATTTCAGACGGGGGCGTCCGCGTCTGAATCCCTGGTGCCTGTATGCAAAACTACACCCGAAATTAATTATATGTAATTTTTTTACTTATAATGACGCGCTGCATCCACGATACCCCTATGACAGTTCAAAACAATTGGTAGGTTACAGGTAATTAATCTTATGGATGCGAAGGTAAATAACTTTATCAGCCTGTTCACTTTTTCCTGCTATCATTTTACCGTGTTCAGCCCTTTTTAACATATAATTACCGGCAAATGATAGACGGGGAATGATATTTGCAAAAAATTAGGGGTAATTTCCTTTTTTTACCGGCACCTTAAATCATATTATGAGTCAGATAAATATACTATGGGTAGATGATGAAATAGAGTCCCTGAAATCGCAGATTATCTTCCTGGAAAGCAAAGGCTACAAAGTTTCGGCTCTTACCAACGGATACGACGCACTCGAATTTTTGAAAGAACAGGTGGTAGATGTAGTGTTACTGGACGAATCCATGCCCGGCATCACCGGCCTGGAAACCCTCGGTAAGATCAAGGAAATTGATCAGCAGATCCCCGTGGTCATGATCACCAAAAACGAAGCGGAAAACGTCATGGACGACGCTATCGGGTCCCAGATCACCGACTATCTCATCAAACCGGTAAATCCAAACCAGGTATTATTATCTCTCAAAAAAATAATTGATAACAAAAGACTGGTGGCCGAAAAAACCACCACCGCCTACCAGCAGGAATTCCGCAGCCTGTTTATGGCCCTGAGCTCCAACCCCGACTTTAACGAGTGGATGGACATCTACAAGAAACTGGTGTATTGGGAAATGGAAATGACCAAAACCAACAGCCCGGAAATGCTGGAAGTATTCAATGCCCAGAAAACCGAGGCCAACAACGAGTTTTCCAAGTTCATCAGCCGTAATTACAGCGACTGGCTCCATCCAAAAACAAAGGAAGCCCCGGTTATGTCGCATACCCTGTTCCGCGATAAGGTTGTGCCTAACCTGGACCCCAACGTACCCAACGTATTCCTGCTTATCGACAACCTGCGGTACGATCAGTGGAAGGCGATCCAGCCTATTTTCCAGGAATCGTTCCGGCTTGTGGAGGAAGAATCGTTTTACAGCATATTGCCTACCAGCACACAATATAGCCGCAATGCCATTTTTGCCGGCATGCTGCCCATAGATATCGAACACCGGTTTCCCCAGGAATGGAAGAATGATGATGAAGAAGGCGGGAAAAACCTGTATGAAGAACATTTTTTTGCTGCCCAGCTGAAGCAGATGAAGATGGATCCCCGGTTTTCATACACCAAAGTGACCAATCATGCCGATGCCCAAACCATGCTCAATAACATCCATAATATGCTGGACTATCCGCTGAGCGTGATTGTATATAACTTCGTGGATATGCTCAGTCATGCCCGCACGGAAATGGAAGTACTGAAGGAACTGGCCGGCGATGAAGCCTCTTATCGCTCTATCACCGCCAGCTGGTTTGAACACAGCCCGCTGCATCAGGCATTGAAACGCATCAGCGATAAAAAAATAAACCTGATCATCGCCACGGATCATGGCAGTGTAAGGGTGAAAACACCGGTGAAAGTGATCGGCGACAAACAAACCACCACCAATCTGCGCTATAAACACGGCCGCAATCTGAACTATGATCCGAAAGAGGTACTGGCCTTCCGCGATCCCCGTGATGCCGGGCTGCCAAAGCCAAACGTTAACTCTTCCTACATCTTTGCAAAAGGAGACGGGTATCTGTGTTATCCCAACAACTATAACTATTTTGTAAACTATTACCGGAATACCTTCCAGCACGGCGGTATTTCCCTGGAAGAAATGATTGTACCTTTTGCCAGGATGGTAACAAAGTAACAACAGCTTTTTGCTATTTTTGCGACATGAATATCAAAATCACACCTAATAACCTGACTAAGCTGGAAAAAATCTTTGATGAGGCCAAATATGTGCTGCGCTTCGAAAAAGGTAGTTTCCTGTCCGGTTACTGCATCCTGGAACATAAGAAGGTGGTAGTGATCAATAAATTCCTGAACCTCGAAGGGCGTATCAATACGCTGATCGATATTTTAACGACCCTGCCGCTGGACGAAGAAGCGCTGACGGCAGAGTCGCACAAACTCTATAAACAGATACAGGCCAGCAAACCGATCCCGGAAGCGGGGGAAGAAGAAGGCGGGGCCCCGGAAGAACACGCGGCAGAATAGGCAAAAACAGACAAATGATGTTGGGATGAAAGTTACATTCTTAGGTACAGGCACGTCGCAGGGAGTTCCGGTTATAGCTTGTGGTTGCGAAGTTTGCTCCTCGGCCGATAAAAAAGATAAACGCTTACGCAGCAGTATTATGATCTCGGCGCCCGCCGGCAATATCGTAGTGGATACCACGCCGGATTTCCGTTACCAGATGTTGCGCGAAAAGGTTGGGCACCTGGAAGCCGTACTCATCACCCACTCCCATAAAGATCATATTGCTGGCATGGACGATATCCGCGCCTTTAACTATTTCCAGAAAAGCGCTATTAATATATATGCCACCGAGTTTTCGCAAAGCGTGATCAAACGCGAGTTTGCCTACGCCTTTTCTGATTTCAAATACCCCGGCATCCCGGAAATAAATCTGAAAACTATTGCTGATGATCCTTTCGATGTAAACGGACTAACCATTACGCCGGTACATGTTATGCATCATCAGATGCCCGTGCTGGGCTTCCGCATCCACGACTTTACCTATATCACCGACGCCAACTATATTGCGCCGGAGGAAAAAGAGAAGATCCGTGGTTCAAGGATCCTAGTACTGAATGCACTACGCCGCGAAAAGCATATCTCTCATTTTACCCTGGAAGAAGCCATTGCGCTGGGAAAGGAACTGGATGTACCGGAAGTATACCTCACACATATCAGCCACCAGCTCGGATTGCATGAGGCGGTATCCGCGGAACTGCCGCCTGGTACCCACCTGGCCTACGACGGCCTCTCTCTCGAAATTTAAGGAGCGTTTTATTTCTGTTAACAAAACACCGTACAGATAAACTTAGCTTGGGGCAAAAATTGTTGTTGACCCATGTGGAAATCATTTGCCCGCGAATATCTGCGGTTTTCCCGGAAAGAACGGCATGGTATATTAATGCTGGCGTTACTCATGATACTAACCAGCTATTTGCCCGACCTGCTCTTTTATTTTCAGCGTAGGCCCGTTACCGGTAGTGATGACCTGAAAGCGGCGGTAACCGCCTTTGAAGCCGGACTGGCAGCCGCTGAAAAAGAACCGGCTTTGACGAGGGGACGCTATGTACATACCGGCGCAGATCCGGAGAAGGCCGTCTTGTTTTATTTTGATCCCAACACTTTGCCCGCAAGCGGCTGGCCGCAGTTGGGGGTAAGCGAACGCACCGCCACTACCATTGGTAAATACCTGGCCCGGGGCGGGCATTTCCGGGTGCCGGCTGATCTGGAGAAGATATATAGTTTGCCTCCCGCGTTATGCGCACAGCTAATACCTTATGTGCGCATTGCGGATAAAGGCGGGAACAGGTTTTCCGGGAGATATGGACCGCGCTACGGACCTGGAAATAAAGACTATAGCGGTGGTTGGGGGAGGGGCTCGTACTATCATGGAGATAGTAATGTGCTGTATGAGGGAAGTAAAAACAAAGGACGCTTCTATTACCGGGACAGCGCCCGCGACGATGCTTCGTTTACGCGTTATCGTAAGAAACCACCGGCTGCACCGATCGATATTAACACGGCAGACAGCGTCGCCTGGCAGTCGCTCCCAGGCATCGGAGCAGGCTTCGCGCGACGGATTATTGCCTTCCGCGACCGGCTAGGAGGTTTTTATGCAGTGGAACAGGTGGCAGAATGTTATGGCTTACCTGACTCCACATTTCAAAAAATTCAACCGTTCTTACAGATCGGTAGCAGTTCTCTAAAAAAACTAGACCTCAACCTCACAGATGAAAAATCTTTGGCAGCTCACCCATACATACGCTATAAACTGGCCCGTCTCATTGTGCAGTATCGCAGTAGCCACGCGGGTTTCAGGTCGGTATCCGACCTCCGCAGCCTGCCGTTGGTGGATGAGATTATTTATCGTAAAATTGAACATTACATTGAGATCAAATATTAAAGCCACACGTTTATGAACTTTGCGCCTACGGAAATGCAACAACAGATTGCACAAATGATCCGGGATTTCGGGAAAACACATATTCAGCCTCACGTGATGGAATGGGACGAGCAGCAGGAGTTTCCGGTACATATATTCAAACAGCTCGGAGAGCTGGGATTGATGGGCGTACTTGTGCCCCAGGAATACGGTGGGAGCGGGTTGGGATACCTGGAGTATGTAACCGTGGTGAGTGAAATTTCACGCATTTGCGGGGCAATCGGATTAAGCGTGGCTGCCCATAACTCATTGTGTACCGGTCATACGATGCAGTTCGCCAATGAAGCGCAAAAGCAGCGTTACCTGCCCAAACTGGCCACCGGCGAATGGATTGGCGCCTGGGGATTAACAGAACCCAACACCGGTTCTGACGCCATGAATATGAAGTGCGTGGCTAAAAAGGATGGCAACGACTGGGTACTGAACGGCACCAAATGCTGGATCACCCACGGCAAAAGCTGCGATGTGGCGGTGGTAATAGCCCGTACGGGGGATGTGCGCGACAGTCATGGTATGAGCGCCTTCCTCGTGGAAAAGGGCACTCCGGGCTTCAGCGGCGGCAAGAAAGAAAATAAACTGGGTATGCGGGCCTCTGAAACCGCAGAAATGATATTCGATAATTGCCGCATTCCTGCGGAAAATATGCTTGGCGCGGAAGGCGACGGCTTTATCCAATCCATGAAGGTATTGGACGGCGGCCGGATCTCCATTGCCGCGTTATCGCTCGGTATCGCCAAAGGCGCTATGGACGCCGCATTGAAGTACTCAAAGGAACGGCACCAGTTTGATCAGCCCATCTCCAACTTCCAGGGCGTGTCCTTTAAGCTGGCAGATATGGCCACAGAAATAGCCGCTGCGGAATTACTTACCATGCAGGCGGCAGACATGAAAAACCGTAAGGTGAAAATGACCCAACAGGCCGCTATGGCTAAATATTATGCGTCGGAAGTAGCGGTAAGGGTAGCCAACGACGCCGTACAGATTTTTGGGGGTTATGGCTATACAAAGGACTTTCCGGTCGAAAAATTTTATCGTGATGCAAAATTATGCACCATCGGGGAAGGAACTTCCGAGATTCAAAAGATCGTAATTGCCCGGGAAGCACTAAGATAGAATAACGATTTTGCAATTGATACTGATTCTATTGAGATAGCAGGATTTTTATAATTTATGAAAAGAGCATTTATAAGCCGCTCATCATTTTTTCAAAATAATTTAATATTACCCCTTTAGTGTTATTGAATATTGCAAAAGGAACGTTAAATTTGGGTTAATTCATCACTCTTTACCGTTTATCAACCTTAACACACAAAATCAAGAAAGATTTGAAACACATTTACGCAATGAAAAGCACCCTGTAATACGGGTGCTTTTCTATACCGGGTCTGAACTGGTTTATCCCGTATAAAGATGCTTAGTAAAAATGTGAAGCCTGTAATCCACGTTATGATTCTTCTTTAATTCAGTAGTTCTACTGATACCTGTAATATTTATCCCTATTACTTTTACAGCTGAAATTATTCCTTATTGTTATGTTCTCCAAAGTTCTAAAATGGGCCGCACGTATTGTGCTGGGCCTGGTAGTGATCGTATTGACGGTGTACGGCGTTTTTAATTTTATCTTCCGTCAGCATGCCAGCAAAAAATATACAGTTACCGTAAGAAACATTCCCATCCCCAACGATTCAGCCACTATTGCAGAGGGCCGGCACCTTTATGAAATAAAGGGTTGCGGCGAATGCCACGGTGCAGACCTGCGTGGGAAAGTGGTGGTGGATGATCCGGCCATTGGCCGCATTGCCGGCAACAATATTACGTATGGAACAGGAGGGTTGCCGGAAAGCTATGACAACACCGACTGGCTAAAGGCATTACGGCACGGTTTAAATACCGCAAATAAGCCGTTATTGCTCATGCCTTCAGAGGAGTTCACCCGGATGGATGATCACGATATTGCGGCTATAATTGCGTTTTGCAGGGCACAGCCAAAAATAGATGCGCCTTCCGTTCCCATAGAGATGGGACCAATGGGAAAAATCCTGTCTGTAATGGGCAAAATACCGCTGTTTCCGGCAGAGAAAATTGATCATCACAAGGAACAGCCCAACCAGGTGGCAAAGGCGGCTACCAAAGAATACGGCCAATACCTGGCGGTATCCTGTACCGGTTGCCACAAGCCTGCATTGACCGGCGGGGATAACCCGGTGCCGGGCGCTGTACCGGTAGCCAATATCACCTCTACCGGGCATGTGGGAAAATGGAGCCAGCACGATTTTATTACTACGCTGCGTACCGGTAAAACACCGGAAGGAAAGCAGTTGCAGGTAAAAGATATGCCGTGGAACATGACTGCACAGTACACGGATGAAGAGTTAACCGCGTTGTATCTTTATCTCAGAAGCCTCTAAAAAAGAAGAAGGGCTTTCCGGAAAGTATATCTCCGGAAAGCCCTTCTTCACTGTATTTAAAACTACTTTTTATCCTTGTTGAAGAAGTCGGACACTTTATCCTTTGCTTCTTCTGCCCAATCTTCCGCTTTATCTTTCACGTTATCCAGGAAATCACCTGCCTGATCCATCAGACCTGCCTTTTTTCCTTCGGCTTTGTCTGACATGCCTGCAAACCAGTTATCAACGGTACCGGCAATAAAAGGAGGTAATTTGCCCTTCACATATTCTTTGATCACATCGATGGACTGTGCGGCCTGTTCGGCTGTAAGTCCGGCTTTTTCCTGTAATTGCTGAATGAGTTCCTGCATAAATAGCGTTTTATGGTTAGAGATAGTGTTGCTGTTAACGGATCACCGGAACAGTTATGCCACTTTCAGTTTAATGAGGGTAGACTGCTCCAGTTTTGCCTGTGCATATTCCCTGGTAAGATGAAAGTGTGTTTCGTTGGCAGACGGCAGTTCGTACATCGCGTCACTCAGCACTACCTCACAGATGGAGCGTAATCCACGCGCACCCAGTTTGTATTCCATTGCTTTGTCTACGATATAGTCTATTGCTTCTTCTTCTATCTGTAAATCGATATTTTCTACCTTGAAAAGTTTCTTGTATTGCTTTACCAGCGCGTTTTTAGGCTCGGTAAGAATCAGTTTCAGGGTATCTCTGTCGAGCGAGTTGAGATAGGTAACCACCGGTAAACGGCCCAGTAATTCAGGAATCAGACCAAAGGATTTCAGGTCCTGTGAGTTGATATAACGCAGGATCTGCTTCCTGTTTTCTTCTTCTTTTTCCTTGTTAACGGTAAAACCGATAGAGTGGGTTTGTACTCTTCTGCTGATGATTCTTTCCACGCCATCAAATGCGCCCCCGCAGATGAAGAGGATATTTTGTGTGTTCAGCTTGATCAGTTTCTGTTCAGGGTGTTTACGGCCGCCCTGTGGAGGTACCAGTACTTCGGTGCCTTCCAGTAATTTCAGGAGACCCTGTTGAACGCCTTCGCCGCTTACATCACGGGTGATGGAAGGGTTATCATTTTTACGGGCGATTTTATCGATTTCGTCGATATAAACAATGCCGCGTTCGGCAGCTTCCACATCGTAGTTACAAACCTGTAACAGGCGGCTGAGGATACTTTCCACGTCTTCACCCACATAGCCTGCTTCTGTAAATACGGTAGCATCCACAATAGCGAAGGGAACGTTTAATTGTTTGGCAATGGATTTGGCCAGCAGGGTTTTACCCGTACCGGTTTCACCCACCATGATGATGTTGGATTTTTCAATCTCTACCTCGTCATCGCCAATTTGCTGGTTGAGTCTTTTATAGTGGTTGTATACAGCTACTGCCAGTATTTTTTTCGCATCATCCTGACCGATTACGTATTCGTCCAGGAATTTCTTCATGTCAATTGGTTTGGACACTTTGGGTGCGAAGTTGGGAGCTACGGCTGCAGCTGCTTTCTTGCCGGGGGTGAATAACTCCTGGTCAATTATCTCCTGCGCGTTGGCTACACAGTTTTCACAGATGTGTCCTTCAGCGCCTGCGATCAGTATCTGCACTTCTTCTTTGGAGCGGCTGCAAAAGGAGCATCGGATTTTAGATTCTTTCATTTCGGAATAGATTATTTTTCTACGAAACTATCATTGCCTGCATTGATATTGCAGGGTTACAAATTTACACTAAATAGCCGAAAGCGTAAGTCTTAATACGGTAAAGCTTATCATCTCACAAAATAAAAGCTATTGTAGTGAAGATAGTAGCGTTTTTTTATATGTATCGCTGTAATCTTCGCTACAATAGCTTATTTATGCCTTGAGCTTTAAGCTTTTACTGAGGCGTTTCCAGGTTTTTCTTTGGATTTTTCTGGAGTACGTCATCAATGATGCCGTATTCTTTTGCTTCATCCGCAGTCATCCAGTAGTCACGGTCAGAATCTTTTTCCACTTTTTTAACCGGTTGTCCGCAGTGGCCGGCAATGATTTCGTTGAGTTCCTTTTTCAATTTCACGAACTCACGCGCAGTGATTTCGATGTCTGAAGTCTGGCCTTCTGCACCGCCATGAGGCTGGTGAATCATTACACGTGCATGTTTCAGCGCGGTACGTTTTCCTTTTGTACCTGCTACCAGCAATACAGCGCCGAAAGAGGCGGCCATACCGGTACAGATAGTAGCTACATCGGGAGAAATGATCTGCATAGTATCATAAATACCCAGGCCGGCGTAAACGCTTCCTCCGGGGCTATTGATGTACATCTGTATATCACGGTTACGGTCGGAAGACTCGAGGAACAACAGCTGCGCGGTAATTACGTTTGCCACGTAGTCGTTCACGGGATCTCCCAGGAAAATAATACGATCAGCCATCAACCTGGAGAAAACGTCCATCTGGGTCATATTCATCTGGCGTTCTTCAAGGATATAAGGAGTCAGACTGTTGATCTGGTGGCTTTTGGTGTAACTGTCTACTACCAGGCTGCTGATTCCCCGATGCTGGATGGCATATTTTCTGAATTCATTATTAATGTTCATGATGGTGATGTTTATGAGGTAAATTAACAAAATCTTCTGCTTTGATTTCCTCTTCTTTCACGTTCACCTTAGCCTCAGCCCAGTCAAATAACTTGGCAGTGATCATTTCACGGTAAGTCTGGTCTACAAATTTCTCATCCTGTAACAGGCGATCCAGGTAGCTGTCTAACCATTCTGCTCCATCAGCAGCGGCGCCGCCATAGTAGCCTAATACTTTTTGTTTGGCATTTTCCTTCAGATCTTCGAAAGAAACTTCCAGTTTATTTTCTTTAACCAGTTTATCGCTGATGAGTGTCCAACGTAATTGATGGTCAAAACCAGGGAATTCTTTTTCCGCTTCTTCCGCAGTTTTTGGCTTTTCACCGCCTACCTGCAGCCAGCGTTTGAGGAAATCCTTTGGCAATTCAATCGGCGTTTCGTGTACCAGTACTTCAAACAGGTCGTTGTGAAGGTGGTTACGGCTTTCAGAATCCCAGTATTTGCCGATCTCTTCTTTCAGTTTAGCGCGGAAAGCTTCTTCAGTAGTGATTTCTTCTCCCGGATAAACTTCTTTGAAGAAATCTTCATTCAGTTCTCTCTTCTCAATCAAACCAACTTTGGTGATAGTCAGTTTGAAATATTTCTTTGCCGCTTCTTTGTCGCCAGCTTCAAAGCCCAGATCTTTCAGGATCCAGCCCAAACGCTGCTCATCAAAGGAAGTAGCCAGTTGGAATACAATGCTGTCTTCATTCTTTTTACCCTGCAGCTCAGCCTGGATGGCCGGTGAAAAGTATTTTACCAGTAAGGAGTTTTCTTTTACGATACCGCCTTCTACTACATTACCTTTCTTGTCAGACTCTTCGAATTTAACGTTAATCACGTTATCTTCTGAAGTAATTGTTTCAGGTTCTGTTGTTTTTCCACCTTTCAGCTGTAAACGCTGTACTTCATCGTTCACCATTTCATCGGTAACGGTTACTTTATATTTAGTAAGGGTGGTTTTGTTATCTTCCAGGGGAGTAACGCTGAAGCTGGGTTTCAGACCCACTTCAAATTCGAAGGCATAATCAGCAGGTTTGTTGAAATCCAGGTCTTTTGCCTGTTTTTCCAGGGACAGTGGCTGGCCGAAGATTTCCAGTTTCTCTGTCTGCACATAACCCATTAATTCTCTCTCAACAGTTTTCAGAATTTCGTCGCCAAAGATAGCCTGACCGTGCATCTTCTTAACCATACCTGCAGGTACCATTCCTTTACGGAAGCCTGGTATGTTCGCATTTTTGCTGAATTGCTTTACTGCTTTGTCAAAATTAGGAAGGTAGTCTTCCTGGCTCACTTTCACAGTGATCTTATCGTTCAATAAACCAATGTTTTCTCTCGTAACGGTTGCCATAATTGAATTGTATAAAGTGTTCTTTAAGAAGCAATAATGATTCCTTGTTTATTTTTCTGCCATGAAGTCACAACGGCAAGTAGGAATGGCAGGAAACTATTTTTGAATAAAATCAGGTGAAACTGTGTCTGAATAAGACAGGAGTGACAATGAAAGTGAGGGAGAGCATAGCATTATCACGTTGCCATATTGACGCATTGCCACATAATATTATATGTGCGGATGAAGGGACTCGAACCCCCATGCCTCGCGGCACCAGATCCTAAGTCTGGCATGTCTACCAATTTCATCACATCCGCAATAAATAAAAAGAACTTACTCTCCCTGTATCGTCCCGGCCCCGGAAACCCCATCCGGCTATACATGACAAGAGCCCCTTTTTAGCTCAAAAAGGATTGCAAAGGTATTATTTTTTGTGAATTAACAAAATCATTTATATAGAGAACATTCCGCGTGTTTCTGCCCCTAATTTTAAAAAAATCAGAATTAAGCTGTTAAATTGGTGAGCAATTACTGTAAAAGTCTATCTGATGGCTATGGCTAAAACCTTTTTTGAAGAATTAAACAGCGCAAATGCTACCGGTGTAGCCTATAAGAATATCAACCTGAAAAAGGCCGCACTGGCCTACTTTGCCAATTCGGGCAATGCCACTATCGCTGATCTGTGCAAAGAGCTGAACCTCAGCACACCCAAAGTAACCAACCTGGTGAACGACCTCATTGCCGATGGCCTTGTGATGGACTATGGCAAAATAGAATCCACAGGCGGCCGTAAGCCCAACCTGTACGGATTGGTACCGGATTCGGCCTTCTTCATCGGGGTGGACGTAAAACACGACCACCTCAACCTGGGTCTGTCGGATCTTCACAAAAACCTGGTCACCACCGTGGAAGGACTGCCCTACGAACTGGATAATACCAAAGCCTCGCTGGAACAACTGTGCCTCCTGATCAATAACTTTATCGATGGCCTCACCGTTCCCAAAGAAAAGATCCTCGGCATCGGTATCAATATCCAGGGACGCATCAACTACGCCACCGGCTACAACTACAGCCTCTTCTATTTCGACGACGAACCACTCAGCAAAGTCATCGCTGCCAAGGTGGGTATCCGCGTTTTCCTGGAGAATGATTCACGGGCAATGGCTTACGGAGAATTTTGCTCCGACCTGGTGAACGGTGAACGCAACGTGCTGTTCCTCAACCTCGACTATGGCATAGGTATGGGCGTACTCATCAACGGGGAACTGTACTACGGTAAATCCGGCTACAGCGGGGAAGTGGGGCACATCCCGATGTTCGACAACGAAATCATCTGCCATTGCGGAAAAAAAGGATGCCTGGAAACGGAAGCCTCCGGATGGGCGCTGGTAAACATGTTCCGGCAAAAGCTGGCTGCAGGTTCTTCCTCTATGCTCAGCCGCACCCATCAATCACCTGAAGATATCCACCTGCATGATATTATAGACGCTGCTAACAACGACGATATGCTGGCCATTGAACTGATTGCCAAAGTAGGAGAGAACCTGGGCCGCGGCGTTGCCCTGCTCATGAACATCTTCAATCCCGAACTGGTGATACTCGGCGGCGCACTGGCCGCTACACAGGATCACATCCGCCTGCCCATAAAAAGCGCTATGAAAAAGTATTCCCTCAGCCTGGTAAGTAATGATTCCAAACTGAAAATGTCACGGCTCGGTGAAAGCGCCGGTATTATCGGAGCCTGTCTGCTGGTAAGAAATAAGGTGCTGATAAGTTAGTTTTTGCCTAACTTTATTATTCACCTGAATTCCATCTTCTTACCCTAAAAAAAGATTGTTATGTCCACCACATTAACACCTTATCTCACGTTTGGAACTAACTGCCGCGAAGCCATGAACTTCTACAAAGGCGTCTTCGGAGGAGAACTGTTCATCATGACAATGGGCGAAGCGCCTGAAAGCGAAAACGTACCTGCTGCATCGAAAGACCTTGTGATGCATGCTTTTTTGAAAACATCTTCTTTTGAGCTAATGGCCTCCGATAGCATGATGGGGCAAACACCTAAAAATGGGGATACCGTTACGCTCACACTGGGCACGGAATCAAATGAAGAATCAGAAAAATTATTCAATGCGTTATCTGCCGGAGGAAAAGTAACCATGCCACTGGCTGAAACCTTCTGGGCACACCGTTTTGGTATGTTAACCGATAAATATGGTTTCCCCTGGATGGTGAGCTTTAACAAGCCCATGTAAAAGACAATCATCTTTTTTCAGCTGTTTACTTTCTCCATATCATGCAGAAAATAAACAGCTGAATTATTTATTTCTTCTTCCTGAAAAAAGAAAATAATCCTCCTCCTCTCAATTCGTTTTTCTTCTCTGCCGCAGGACGGAATTCCGGATCATTCGCCACAATCAGGTCAATGATTTTTTTGCAGGTGGCAGGATCTTCCTTTGCTTCGTAAGCCAGTGCCATCGTATATCTCACCGCAGAAGCCTCTGTATCCCACGCCCAGTTATTGCTGGCGTAAATGTTTAAACACTGTGTGGCATATGCGAGGCATTCATCGTATTCTTTTTCACCGAGATACGCCTCTGCAAGAAAAGCGTATACGCCAAACCGGTAGTTGGGTGCATTGTCTGCCGCATCGCCGTTGGACATAATCTGCAGCGTATGCAGCAGATCTGTAATGGCAGCTTTATAACGGCCCAGCTTTAGCGCCGCCTTTCCCCGGAAGTAATAGATTTTCATTTGTGAAATCACCGGCAGTTTGGTGATGCCGCCAATGGAAATACGGTTGTTGATAGCGCCTATGCAATGTTCGTACTGTGCATTATCGAAATACAGGTACATCAGGTTGAAGTAGGCATCACTGTCGTCGGGCTTTTCCACCAGGTGTGTTTCCAGCGCCAGTATACGTTCAGACAAATCATCGGCGCTATTGGTGCGGATAAAGGCCCGGCCGGTTTTAATACGGTCAATGTTATACGTAATGGTTTCCCGGTCGTAGTCCTCCAGTTCCTGCATATCCTTTGCAATCCAGGTATTATATTCTCCCAGTATTTTTTCATAGAGATCCAATGCTTCGGCATGTTTCTCTAATGTACACAGGTCGTCGATCATGCGTTCATGGATAGACACATAGTACATCAGCGGCAATACTTCCGTGAAATTTTCCAGGATGGTATGCCGGTCGGCGATAGCCTCGGCCAGCTTACCCATGCTGTGATATGCATCTGCCCTGGATTCCAGTTGCTCCCAGAAAGGCGACATATTGTAACCGATGGTGTGTACATGCGCTGCTTCCACAAAGATACCGCCTTCATACAAAGCAATACCGTAGTTGTTGCAGCACATGGCAAAATGATGCGGATGGCCTGCATAAGAGTTGCCCGAATTCTCATACCAGTAGGCATGGTAAATATCAAAAGCTTTTTTATACAGGAAGCGCTTCAGGGCCGTGGACGCCTGTTTTACGCCGTTGTCTTTTTCCAGTTGAATAATTTCACTGAAGATAACACCCGCTGCGTACCAGTCGTACGGAATGTTATGCTCCACATCCGGCCAGCTTTCGGGGAATTGCCCGTTTACTTTGTAACTCGTGAAATACCACCTCACTACGCTGAATGGATAAGGCTTAATGGCCAGCGACTTTTCGTACCACGGCAATGCCTCCTGGTAACTGCCGATGTTGAAGAATGCCGTGGCGGTATAATGATAGAAATAAGCTTCACCGGGATATTCCGCAATAAAACGTTTGCCGGTGGAGATCTGTTCCAGGGTGCCTTCGTCATCATCATCTCCAAAAAACTGTTGCCAGAATTCGGTAGTGCCTTTGCAGAACTCCCTCGCCAGCGCAGCGTTCCGCACACCATCTGCCAGCAGCTGCTGGATGTGCCGGAGCAAACGCAGCATATCATCTTTTGTATTTTCTCCTGCGGTGATCATGATCTGCAGCATGCTGGCGGCAAAGTCATAATCCGCCATATCCAGTGCAAACCAGGTGGTAGACAGCAGGCGGTTGTTAAACACCGTACATTCAAAGGCTTGTTTATAGTATTCCAGTGCAGCGGGTCTGTTTTCCGTATGATAGTATACATCGCCTATACGGGTAAAGCACTGGAACCGCGCAACATTCAGCTGGGGCAGATCATCGGCGTAGAGTGATCCATACACCTCGAGGTTGCGTTGCATATCTGCCAGTGCTTTCTCCGTTTCATTTTTTAGCACCCATACCTGGAAGCGGTACAGTAGTGCTTTGGTAGTCAGTTCTTCATCGCCACCGGCAATGAGGATATCACAATCGCCGATTGTTTCATCTCCTTTGTCGGCCATGATATTGGCGCCCATATACGCGCGGTGTACGCGGGCCTGCACATGCGTGGGATCAATGATCAGTACCTGGCTGAATGCCTCGTAGGCCTCGTTGTACATGGCGGTGGCCAGGTCCCTGTTGTCAGTGGCTTTGGCATTTTCCAGCTGGGATAAGCCCAGTAGTTGCCAGCCCCGGGCTTCGCCGGGGTTATCCTGCAGGTATATTTCCAGTTGGGTAATTGCTTCAGTATATGCCTGTTCATTATACAGCCTTTCCAGTTCGTCAAAATGCATATGCGCTTTATTAGGACATGTAATTTATTAATATTGGTGGACGATGATAAATATTTTCTGGTAGTTTCCTCCCGAATATATATATTTAAAGACCATTTATTATCAGCCAGAAACATTCAAATCCTTTGCCATGAAAGCAATAGCAGTATTGTTATTACTCCTGTGTAATACAGTTGTAAACGCGCAGGAGTGCGATTGCAGGAAGAAATTTGACAGCGTACAGGTGTATCTGAGAAAGAATTATGTAGGGTTTATCGACAAAGTAACCCCGGTTACGCAGCAGGCTTATACTGCCATGCTCACAAAAATCCGGCTACAGGCCGCCACTATCAAAGGCGCCACTCATTGCCTCCTGCTGGTAAACCGCTACCTGCGCTTCTTCAAAGACCAGCACCTCGCCCTGCACATTGGCTACACGCCCTTAAAAGAAAAAATTGCCCTCACTCCCCAGCAGCTGGACCTGCTGCAAAAACAACCGGTAAGTGGCGTAGCCGGAATCTACCAGGCCGACTCCCTTTACAAAGTAGCCCTGGTAAAGAACCTGCGGGGGCTGCGTACCTATGCTGCCGTGATTATGGAATCGGCTTCGCCGGATTGGAAACCCGGCGACGTGTTGTTTGAACTGGCCGCTACCGGACCGGATAAATTTGATATGATCAGCTATGTAACGCAGGAGGTGAATTTTGATACCCTCACCATCGGAAAGCAGCGTGATGGCCTTTCCGCATTGGGGTGGCAGAAGCCCGCTGCGGCATCGTTGCAGAAAGCCGGCAACACACCGGCAGAAATACCCGCCTTCGCCGATATGCCCGCGCCCTTCTTTTTCCGGCAGGTAAACGACAGTACCGGCTACCTGCGCATAAGCAGCTTTGATGCGGCATTCTATCCACTGGCAGATTCCGTACTGAATGCAAACGATGAATACCTGCGCAGAAACCCCAACCTGGTAATTGATGTACGTAACAGCGGCCTGGGCGCCGATAAACTGATTGAACGCCTGCGGCCTTTACTGTATACCCAACCCGTGAGGATCACCGGGGCCGACTTTTATGCCACACCCGATAATATTGCCGCATGGAGACATGTCCTGGACGAACAAACCGGAAAACTACCGGAAGAATACGTAGAACAGATCCGGGCTGCGATCGAACAGGGTAGTGGCTTACAGGGCCGGTTGGTGAGTATGGGACCGGATGAAAACATGATCCTGCCTTCGCCGCTGCCGGCTCCGGCCAAAGTAGCGATACTCATCAACGGTAAATGCAGCAATACTACAGAACAGTTTTTACTGGAAGCCGCACAAAGCCAGAAAGTAAAACTCATGGGCACGCCCACAGCAGGAGCGCTGGATTACTCCAATGTAGCCAGGGTAAAGTTTTCAGCGCCTGATTTCTCAATAGACTATCCCGTTACCCGCTCCCGCAGGGTTGCAGCAGGACAAGGCATTGATAACAAGGGCATTCAGCCTGCAGTGAAAGTAAATTTCCATTCGGCCGGCTGGCTGGAAGAAGTAGTGAGACAATTTTAATGCGGGAGTCGTTAAGATCCGGTTAACACTTGAACATCATTTAAAACCCATCTTTGAGATACAAAGCATATGCTCACGCATATATAGGGTTTAAAAATAGTAACAATGGTAGAAAAACTGCCTCACAATTCTTTGTGAGGCTTCTTTATTAAAACAACTTTTGTTGTAAAAGATCTACCAGTATATGTGTAAGCTCGTGAAGACTGTTGGGCTTTGTCAGGAAATAAGAGGCTCCCAGCTCCCGGGTTTCTTTCTTATCAGATTCATGTGAAGAAGTGGTATAGATGACTATAGGTATATGTTTTAAATGATCCTGCTGCTGTATTTCTGCAAGAAACTGTTTCCCGTCTATTCTCGGCATATTCAGGTCAAGGAAGATGAGGTCGGGCACCAGGTTGTTGTTTAGCTTAAATAGTGCATCTTCTCCGTTTATAGCTTCATGGTAAATAATATCCGGTGCCAGCTCTTTTAATACTTCACCAAATATCATTCTGTCATCTATATCATCGTCAATTAAAAGTACTGAGGTATATTTACAACTATCGGGCATATCGTTTTGGAATAGAGACAAATCTAAGATTTTGTTGTTATTTTATTATCACATAATTCGTTTTAGGGATACTGTTTGAAGTAAAATTTGCTCAAACTCTTTGTAAGCATAGATTGCAGGACAGTATCCCCATAAAAATTAAACAAGCTCAGGCAAATGAAGAAATACTTTATGCAGCTCCCTCTTCCCAGGAAGCTGATGTTAGTTGCTGTAATACCATTGGCATGCCTTGTATATTTTGGTATAGCTGTATTCAATAAACAGAGTGAAGATATCAATACCATCGATAACCTGGTGCAGAAAATTACCACTGCCACCACTATCATGAGAGTAGCCGATGAAATCCATATGGAGCGCAGGAACAGCGTAAACTATGTGATGCTGACCGGAAGCCTGAACGACCTGCTTATGCAACGCGCTAAAACCGATCTCGCCATCGATGCTGTAAAAGGCAGACTGCTGGCCAATGACAGCCGTTTCTTCCAATACTCACTGCTAAATACACTTCCCAAAAAAAGAAAGGACATCGATAACAAAAGCATGCCGCAACGGGAAGTGCTCGATTATTATTCCAACCTTATTTTCCGTCTGAACGACCTGGCCAATACCAACACCCCGGATATCCCGGTATTAAAAGCTGTTCAGCAGGATATGAATGCACAATACCTGCTGGCACAGATGGCAGCCTACCAGGGAATGATCCGCATGGATATTTATTATTTCATGCTGAAAAAAGAAGTGTGGCCGGAAGATTTTGCCCGCATAGAAAACAATGCCGACATGTATGCCGCCCTGCGCGCAGAGCTGGTAGACAAAGCCTCTCCCGCCGTTTCAAAGGATTATCTTAAAATGGAATCCTCCAATGAAATGACCATCACAGATGATTTCATTAAAAGCACTATCACCTCCCGTAAAATTGATACCCTGTTCAACGCAGACTCCTGGTGGGATAACTCTTCTTTAGCAGTAGATCAGCTGAAACAACTGCAGCGCTCCGTGATGGATAAAGTAGGCCGGGATGCAAAAATTATCTCCAAAAAAGAAAATGATCTGAAAACCCGCTACCTGCTGATATTGGTAGGTATCATCGTATTGGTGGTAGTATTTATTTCTTATACTATTAAGGGCATTACCGATAGCCTGGAACTGTTGCGGGCTGCGGCAGTGAATATTGCAAAAGGGGTACCCGGATCAGCGCCGGAGGTACACGCAAAAGATGCTATTGGCAGCCTGGCACGTTCTTTCGCCGTTATCGACGAAACCAGCCAGGAACTGGCCACTGCAGCCGATAGTATCGGTAAGGGCAATTTTAATATTGATGTGAAGCCCCGCAGCGAAGGCGATGTACTTGGCCACGCAATAGTGCAGATGGCCGCAGATCTGAAAACATTCCGTTATCATGCCGACCAGAAAATATGGATCCAGACAGGGCTTAACCGCATCAGCGAAACGCTGCTCGGTGAAAAGGATATGGATTCGCTCAGTAAAGACGCATTAACAGATATGGTACAATACACCGGCGCACAAACAGGCGTATTGTATATCCGGTATTCCGGTGAACTGCGCTTATCCGCTGAATTTGCACTGTCGCCGGCCCATCCGGCGCCACCCGTAATTGAAGTAGGCAAAACCCTGCTCGGCCAAAGCGTACTACAAAAGGAGCCGCTATATATCCGGGAAGCACCAGACGATTTCCTGCATATCGCCGGTGTTGCGGCTTCCGCACAACCCGGCCATGTACTCATCATTCCGCTCATTCATGCAGGCATCACGGAAGGCGTGATAGAAATAGGCTCCCTGTTCCCTTTTAAAGATAATGTGATCGATTTTGCGAAACAGGCTGCCGTTAATATCGCCATCGCCCTGCAAAGCACCCGGAGCCGTGCCCGCCTGCAGGAACTGCTGGAAGAAACCCAGGCCCAGGCAGAAGAGCTGCAAACACAACACAGTGAACTGGAAAGCCTGAACGTAGAACTGGAAGCCCAGACACAAAAACTCCAGGTATCAGAAGAAGAACTGAAAGTGCAACAGGAAGAACTGATGCAGTCGAATGTAGAACTGGAAGAAAGAAGCCGTCTCCTTGAAGAGAAAAATCAGATCATCGTGGAGCGGAACCTGGATATACATAAAAAAGCAGAAGAGCTGGCCCTCAGCACCCGCTACAAATCAGAGTTCCTGGCCAATATGTCGCATGAACTGCGTACGCCGCTGAATTCGATTTTATTGTTATCAAGACTCCTTTCTGAAAATCACGATGCCAATCTCAATGGCGACCAGGTCGAATATGCACAGGTGATCAATAGCTCGGGTAAAGGGCTGCTGACGTTGATAGACGAAATACTTGACCTCTCAAAAATAGAATCCGGCAAAATGGAACTGGAATTTAACCAGGTGTCCATTGCTGATATCTGTTCCAATATGCAGGCATTGTTTGAACCGATTGCCAAAGAAAAAGGGCTGCAGCTGCAAATCCATCAGGACGCTGCTGTGCCCGCCAGCATTGAAACAGACCAGCTGCGACTGGAACAGATCCTCAAAAACCTGTTATCCAACGCACTGAAATTTACTGCGAGGGGATTTGTCCGGATGGAAGTACTGGAAGGAGAAGCGCCGCAAACAATCCGCTTTGCAGTAAAAGATACCGGCATCGGTATCCCGGCGGAAAAACAACAGGTGATCTTTGAAGCGTTTCAGCAGGCAGATGGATCTACCCGGCGGAAATACGGTGGTACCGGCCTGGGACTGTCTATCAGCCGGGAACTGGCGAAACTGCTCGGCGGACAAATTACCGTGAACAGCAACAACAATGAGGGCAGTGAATTCATCATTGCCATCCCGGTGGTCCGCAAAACAGAAACATCCGTAAATAAACCTTTCGTACTGCCGTCACCGGTAGTGGAAGAAACCAACGGCGGGCAAAAGAAAAGATTCCTTTCACTTACCGTTCCGGAAGATGTTTATGATGACCGCGGCCTTATTGAAACCGGCGATTCTGTAATACTCATCGTGGAAGATGATACGCATTTTGCAAAGGCGTTGCTCGACTTCACACATGCAAGAGGATACAAAGGAATTGTATCCGTGCGAGGCGATGAAGCTGCAGAGCTGGCGCGTATCTACAAGCCGGTCGGTATCCTGCTGGATATCCAGCTGCCTATAAAAGATGGCTGGCAGGTAATGGAAGAACTGAAAAGTGATCCGGCCACCAGACCGATACCCGTGCATATCATGTCTTCCATGGAAGCAAAAAAAGAAAGTCTCCTGAAAGGCGCAGTCGACTTTATCAGCAAGCCGGTAGATCCGGAGAGCATGCAGCTGATCTTTGAAAAAATGGAATTTGTATTGCAGCGTTCCACCAAAAAAGTATTGATCCTGGAAGAAAATGCGAAACACGCCAAAGCGTTGGCTTATTTCCTCAGTAACTACCAGGTGAGTTCCGAAATCAGCAATAACGTGGAAGAAGGTGTATCCCTGCTGCAGCAGCATGACGTGGACTGTGTGATCCTCGATATGGGAATTCCTGATCAGCAGGCTTATGAAGCGCTGGAAATGGTGAAGGAAATAAAGGGACTGGAAAATCTCCCGATTATCATTTTCACTGGTAAAAGTTTATCAAAGGCAGAAGAACAACGAATCCGCCAGTATGCTGATTCTATCGTGATAAAAACGGCGCATTCCTATCAGCGTATGCTGGATGAAGTATCCCTGTTCCTGCACCTGGTATCTGAAAATGCGCCGGCAGCACAGGGCGGAAATGGGAAGATGGGCGTATTGAATGAAGTGTTGAAAGATAAAACCGTGTTGGTGGCAGATGATGATGTGCGCAATATCTTCTCTTTAACAAAAGCACTGGAGAAACACCAGATGAAGGTACTGTCTGCCATTGATGGTAAAGAGGCGCTGCAGCAGCTGAAGGAACATCCGGTAGACATTGTGCTGATGGATATGATGATGCCCGAAATGGACGGTTACGATGCTATTGCTGCTATCCGGAAACAACCGGGGCTGAAAGGATTGCCGGTGATTGCAGTTACTGCAAAAGCCATGATGGGCGACCGGGAGAAATGTCTGCAGGCGGGCGCTTCGGACTACATTTCCAAACCAGTGGATGTAGATCAGTTGTTATCATTACTACGGGTATGGTTATACGATAAAGCCATGAAATAGTTTGTATGGAACAGAAACAGGTATTAATTGTAGATGATGACGCACGCAACATCTTTGCGTTAAAGGCAGTATTGCGATCCAGGAATATTCCATGCGTATCTGTGAGCACCGGTGCGGAAGCACTGCAGGTGTTATCAGCAGAGCATGCAATAGGAGCTGTATTGATGGATATCATGATGCCCGATATGGATGGCTATGAAACTATTTCTGCTGTCCGTGCCATGCCCTGGAATAGCCGGCTGCCGCTGATTGCAGTAACAGCAAAAGCAATGGTAGGTGATCGTGAAAAATGCCTGGAAGCAGGCGCCGATAACTATATTTCCAAACCGATTGATGTAGATGAGTTACTGTTGCAGCTACAACAATATTTATCTGAGTAAACGTGAGCAGGAACCTGATAAGCGAACAGGAAGTATCCCTGTTGCTGAATGATATACTGGAAAGATATGGGTATGATTTTACAGAGTATGCCCCCGCTTCTATTAACCGGCGGGTAAATCATCTGTACCAGGTAGACCGCTTTCCCAGTTTTGCCGAATACCGGTACCGTATTATTTCGGATCCGGCATACGCATTACGTTTTGTGGAAGAAATAACGGTAAATGTAACAGAGATGTTCAGAGACCCTTCTTTCTACCAGGCATTGCGTACCCAGGTATTGCCGGTGCTGGCCACCTATCCGTTTATCCGGGTATGGCATGCCGGCTGTTCCACCGGTGAGGAAGTATATTCATTTGCCATCCTGCTCAAAGAAGCAAAACTGCTGCACAAAGCAGTGATCTATGCTACCGATATCAATGCGGGCGTACTGGAAAAGGGCCGCAAAGGAATGTTCCGGCTTTCGCAAATGCAGCAATACTCCCGCAACTATATGGAGTCCGGTGGCCGCGAAGATTTCTCATCCTATTATACGGCCAATTATGAATATGCCAAGTTCCGGGAAGACCTCGGGGAGAAGATCATTTTTTCTCCGCATAACCTGGTAACAGATGGCTCATTTAATGAATTCCAGTTAATCATCTGCCGCAATGTATTGATCTACTTTAGTAAAAAATTACAGGACAGGGTATTAACACTATTCAGTGACAGTTTGGAACAGCTGGGCTTCCTGGCGCTGGGAAGTAAGGAAACACTTAACTTCACCAGCGTAACCGGCAAATTCAAACAACTGGAAAACCGGGAGAAGATCTGGCGAAAGGTGCAGCTGTAATAACAAAACAAGAGGCTATATGACCACAGCACCATACTTAATTGTAATAGGCGGTTCCGCCGGAGGATTGCATCCTATCCTGACTTTATTGCCAGGACTTGTTGCATCGCTTCCTGCAGCCATTTTAATTGTTTTGCACCGCCAAAGCCATTATGAATCTGTACTAACAGACCTGCTGTCGGCTAAATCCACTTTGCCGGTTAAAGAGGCTTCAGAAAAAGAACCATTGTTACCGGCTACTATTTACATTGCGCCGGCCGACTACCATTTACTGATAGAAACAGATCATACCTTTTCCCTGGATGATTCGGAGAAGGTGAATTTCAGCCGGCCGAGTATTGATGTTACCTTTACATCCGCAGCGCTGGCCTATGGCAGCAGGATGACCGCCTTACTGCTTTCGGGCGCCAACACCGATGGTACCGAAGGATTAATAGATGTACACGATGCCGGCGGCACCACCGCCGTGCAGGACCCGGCCACTGCGGATTCGGATTATATGCCAAGACAAGCCATCCTGCACGCTCCCGTTGATATTATCCTGCAGCCATCCGAAATGGCTGCCTTCATAAACCGAATGGCAGAGGTATGATTATTGAGCTGTCAATGTTTAAAAGAATACATTGGGCCGTTTTCCACCCGTCGCCCTCTTGTTATAACGAGTATGTTATATGATCTTAATTGTAGATGATAAGCCGGAAAATATACTGTCTATCAGGAAAACCCTTGAACTATACCAGTTCGAAGTGGACACTGCGCTGTCTGGTGAGGAAGCGCTGAAAAAAATACTTAAACATAATTATACCCTTATCATCCTGGATGTGCAGATGCCCAGCATGGATGGCTTTGAAGTAGCGGAAGCACTCTCCGGACACAGTAAGGCGAAAGACATTCCGATTATATTCCTGTCGGCCGTAAATAAAGACAAACGCTTTATTGTAAAAGGATATGACTCCGGGGGGATCGACTATATCACCAAGCCGGTAGATCCTGACATCCTCCTGATGAAAGTAAAAACATTCTCCCGTCTTTATCAGCAATCACAGGAACTGAAGTTAATGCATCAGTCGCTCAAAGAAGAAGTAGAAGTAAGAAAGCTCGCGCAGGAAGCACTGATTGCACACCAGCAGCAGGTAAATGAAATGCTGGAGCAGAAAGTAAGGGAAAGAACAGAAGAACTGAGAGAGATTAATAAATCGCTGGAAGCCAGTAACCACGACCTGCAACAGTTTGCGTCCGTTGCTTCTCATGATCTGAAAGAACCCTTGCGGAAAATTCAGCTTTTCGGCGCTATTTTAAGAGACAAGTTTCTGCATACAGACCCTAACGCCCTTTCCTATATGGAAAGGATTGTAGGGTCGTCAGAACGCATGGCAAGGCTCATCAACGACCTGCTGAACTATTCCCGTTTATCCGGGGTAAGCATAAACGAAGTTACCGACTTCAATAAAATTATTCAGGAGATCCTGGTGGACCTGGAACTGATGATTGTTGAACGGGATGCGGTTATCACTGTGGAAAAAATGCCTCAGATTGAAGCGGTTCCGGGGCAAATACGCCAGGTGTTTCAAAACATCATCAGCAACGCATTAAAGTTTTCGCGGAAAGATATACCCCCTCAGATAGATATCACCGCAGATATCGTAACGGATCTAAACCCCGATAGTGCGGCCTTTGAAGGAGGTCAATACTGCCGCATCGTTATCCGCGACAACGGAATCGGGTTCAATGAAAAATATCTCTCTAAAATATTTACCATCTTCCAGCGTCTCCACACTTCCGATCTTTATGAAGGGACCGGCATCGGGCTGGCTATCGCTAAAAAAGTAATTGATAAACACGGCGGACTTATCACCGCCAGGAGCAGGGAAGGAGAGGGCGCTACCTTCATCATCGTATTACCTCTGAAACAAACCAGGCCCGTGGCCACCAGTTTGAGCGATGCATTTGCCTGATCGCCGGGTACACACATAAAAAAAGCCCGACACATTGTGTCAGGCTTTACGGGTGGAGGATAACGGGCTCGAACCGTTCACCTCAAACATGCCATGCTTGCGCTCTACCAGATGAGCTAATCCCCCGTTTATTGCTTTCTTCGGGATGCAAAAATATATTTTTTCCTGTAAACACCAACATTTTATAGAAAATCTTTGAAAATTCCTTCCACAGTTTCCTTTAAATCCTTTAACAATAAGGGTTTCCGGAGCAATTTAATTACCATAGGATTCGCGTTGGTACGGGTAATATCTCCATAATCCAGGGAGGACGACACCATTACGATATGACATTGGGACTTAATCTTACTGGGGTAGGAATCAAATGCCTGCAGAAATTCAAAGCCATCCATCTCCGGCATCTGGATATCCAGCAGGATTACAGTAGGCGGAATTTTGGGAAGGGCAATATTGGAAGATAGGAATTCCAGTGCCTTATTGGCATTTACAAACGAAATCACCGTTCTGCTGATTTGTTGAAATCCGATCAACTTCTCATGCAGCAACAAATCAATCTCATTGTCATCAATCAATATGACTCGCAGGTCAGGTATCGAATTCATTTCTGTTAGGGATGGTAATTTCAAATTGGGTGCCCTCTCCATACTTGGACTCTACATTGATGGTACCGCCTATCTTACTCAGCGCTTCCTTAACAATATACAAGCCAATACCACTGCCCGGTTTATTATTATTTTTGGACCGGAAGAACATCTTGAAAATATTGTTCAGATGTTCACTTAAAATTCCGATCCCGTTATCACGTATACAGATGGTTGCTTTGTGAGGTTCCACTTTAACCGCCAGGTTGACCATTGGATTTGTTTCCTCCGGCTTCTGGTATTTAACAGCATTTGAAATAAGATTGTTTAAAATAACACTGATCCGGAAGGTATCTCCCCTGAAATCAACCGCCTGCTCCACGTTGGTTTGAAAACGGATCTGGGTATTCTGCGGTTTAAACGCAGTGATGCAGTCGTTCAGCAGCGTGTTGAAATCAATTCTTTCATATTCTATCTCCAGCCGGGAATTGCGGTAATACTCAATGATCTTCTGGATAAAATCATCCAGCTTTAACACACAGGTTTCTACCATGTTTATATAACCATTAGGATCCACCACAGAATTATCCAGCCTGGACAGATTGATAATACCCAGCACAGACATTAGCGGGGAACGGAGGTCATGTGAGGTGGAATAAATAAACCGGTTCAGTTCATCGTTCGTTTTCTCCAGCTCTTCTATCTTTTCCCGGAGCTGCTTCCGTGTACGGTATATTTCGTAAGCGTTATTAATGGTTTTATGCAGCTCATGCTCATCCCAGGGCTTCTTAATATAAGAGTAGATGTGCCCTTTGTTAATGGCATCGATAATATCTTCCACATCGGTATAACCGGTCAGCAAAATACGCATCGGGTCAGGCAGGGTATCTTTAATTTCATTGAAGAATTCCACACCCGTAGATACTGGCATTTTCTGATCTGCGATGATAATATGCACCATGATCTCCTTCAGCAGCAATTTTCCTTCCTGTGCCGAAGTAGCCGTGTAAATTTCATAACTTCTGCGAAAGCTTGCTTTAAACGCATTCAGATTATGAATCTCATCATCTATGTATAATATTCTTATGCGGTTTTCTTTCATTAAAAGACCCTTATGGTTAATTACGATAAATGATTTGCGATACTGAGTGGTAAATATATAATAAATTCCGCTCCTTCACCGGGCGCCGAATTCACAACTATCTTCCCTTTATGCTTCTCAATGATACTGAATACGATAGATAATCCCAGCCCGGTACCTTCCCCTACATCTTTGGTGGTGAAAAAAGGATCAAAGATCTTTTCCCGCACGGCTTCCGACATACCAATACCGGTATCTTTGATGGTAATAACAATGAAACTGTTCTCCTGCCTGGTAGTGATGGAGATAAATTCATTATGATGTTCCTTCTTGCTTTTGATAGCGTTCAGCGCATTGCTGAAAATGTTCATGAACACCTGGTTTATTTTACCGGCGTAACATTCTATCTTCGGCAAGCCCGCATAATCCTTTATAATGTTCACATAAGGCGGTATGGCATTGCGAAGCAATACCAGCGTAGAATCCAGTCCTTCATGGATGTCGATGGATTTTACCTCGCTTTCATCCAGCCTGCTGAAAGTGCGTAACCCCTTCACAATTTCTGCGGTGCGCGCTGCACCATCTTCTATGCCTTTGATAAGCGAAGAAATTTCTTCGTGGATATAATCAATATCAATTTCTTTCTTGAACAGGGCAATATCAGCCAGCGATTTTGAGATATCGGTACTCACAGGTAATTCATCATAGCGGTTTAACAGCTCTCTCAGATCAGCAATATCCAGTTTCAGCGGTTTGATATTGGAAGTAACAAAGTTGATCGGGTTATTGATTTCATGGGCAATACCAGCCGTAAGCTGACCAAGCGATGCCATCTTCTCCTTTTCCACCAGCCGGGTTTGGGCATCTTTCAGGTTTGTTAACGCATTGTTCAGTTCCAGGTTGGTAGCCTGCAGGTCTTCAGTTCTGTCTTTTACTTTACTTTCCAGTATGATGTTTTGTTCCCTTACCAGTCTTTCATTTTCCTGAGAAATAGCCAGTGCCATTTGCTGCGATGCTTCTTTCTCCGCCTTAAACACATTGATCTTATGCGCCAGTGCAAACGACAGCAACAGTACTTCCACACCGGAACCGATCTGCAGCGCATAATAGGTGAAGTTGTTATATGGCAGGACATTGAAATTGCGCAGTACGAAAACGAAAATACTGATGAGGAATATTGACCAGGCTATCAGGAAGAAACGCGCTGCATTTACCCCCTTCAGGCTGATACGGTAGGCAACAACAAACGCCATTACCGCCGCCAGGAAAGCATCCAGCTGCACCAGTATCTGCGCGTAATTATACATGTCCAGGAAAGTAGGTATAAAGCAAAGCAGGTACAGTACAATCACTGCATTCATCAGCTTATGCCCCAGCGGGTAATTCACTTTGGTAGACAGGAACTGCTGAATAAACACCAGCGCCGTAAGACCATTGAATACCGGCACCAGTACCGTGGCATGCATGGCCAGCCACGGACTGTTAGGATACAGGAAACGGAAGGAATACCCCTGCAGCGTTACCTGGGTAAGGCCCACGCAAATAATATAACTCACGTAAATGAGGTAGCTGTTGTCGCGGGTAGATATGTAAATGAAGAGATTATAAAAGGCCATCGCCAGGATAACGCCCACGTATATACCAAAAATCAGCTCCCGTTTGTTGTTCTTTTCAAAGATGCTTTCCGGGGTGCCCAGGTAAATAGGTAGCTGTAACTGTTCTCCTGCCTTTACTTTCAGATAGAACTGCCGCGTTTCATTGGGCAGCAGCCGTATTGGGAAATGATAGTTCTGATGATCATATCCCCGGTTTTTGTAAGCGGTAAACTCCCCCAGGCGTGTTTGCCTGATAGTGCCGTCCGGCAACAGTTCGTATAGCGTGATATCATCAATAATAGGGTATTCTACTTCCAGCAATAACTTCTCGGCTTTCGACTGGTTGTTGATGGAAAACCTGGCCCATTGCGTATAGGGTGTGATCTGCAGGTTAGGTACCTCCTGTCCGGAAACTTTAAATGCCTGCATGGGAGCGGAGGCGATTGTGAGGGTGTCTGCATTGTCGGTATACAGCTCAAGATATCCACCTATCTGCAGCAGCGATCTACTGTTTTTGAACACAACAGGTTGTGCCGTTACATGAAACAGGACTAACAGGGTAAAGATTGACCATAAACCAACAATCTTGGACAGCATCACGAAATAGATTAAGTATCAGGCTTGAATTTATATGTTTTTTCAGAAATACCGGCCCCGATTAATTGTTTATGGGGTAAAATGTGCGTGTGTAGGGATCCGGAGGCTATAGTTTACCTCGTAGGAACCCTTTGGACCCACTTCTATTTTAGACTGCATTGGATTTTCACGCAGGTCTGAAATCAGTAATTTTTCTTTTGGATCGGCATGTGGCAGGTCGTAGCAATCGTTGATCACCATAGCGGTAGCCAGGAAGTCGTCTTTCGGGTAAAAGAACGTACCATTGTTTCCCAGTGATTCATCTATTACAAAACCTACGCGTTTTCCTACCCGGGTGGTGATAGGAGCGCACAATACATGATAGGTGTCTATTGGTAGCTGTGCGCCCAATACAACACCCACTCTTGCCAGTACCTGGCTGCCGATTCCCATTCCGGCCACTTCTTTGGAATTCCACATTCCGCAGATCTCAGCACTACCTTTTTTTACGTATGAATATATTTTTGGATCGTATTTGCCTATCGCCGTTTCAATGGGCAGTGGCAACACGCCGTCAGCAATCTGCACGCGTGCCCCACCATATGTTTTGGTACGAGTATCGTCCTCCACTATGATCACTATTGTATTTTCATGTTGCATCCAGTCAGCACTGCCGGATGTTACCTGGGCAATACCGAAATAGATTTCCAGCAACTTGAGGTGACCGGTATAAAATCTCATGCAAGCCTCAGGATCATCCGGAGCCCTAAATACCCTTACATTAATCATGACATTGCGGAATAGCGCTTATACAAGGCATAAGTATGTTAAACAATCAACTGCTCGAAATCTATGTAATACCTGCCTGAACTCTTTAACTGATCCAGGGCAATGCGACGGCATGTGTCGGCCACCAGTGCTCCTCCCAGTACAACTGAAGAGGCCAGCTGGGGCCAGGTGGTAATGGTTTTACCAATCTCACCCAGGGAAAATTTCATCCTGGAGGATGCCTTGTCCAGCGCCAGCATGGGGCTGAAAATAGGAAGTTTCTCCGCATCCGTCAAACCCTTTAAGGTGTCAATATCCACCTCCGGTATCAGACCGTGCATAAGCGGCCTGTCCGGTTCAAGATCAAACCGCTCAATATCTATCATACCTCTGTCGTTCATTTCCATAACAACTGGTATCTTCAGTGCCTTTGCCTTTATTCTGCTTAATATCTTAATATCCACACCATCACACTCTTCCACGAAAATGTCCAGCACACCGCCATTGGTAAAGAAGTCGTCCATGTTGGCTTCAGTCATGCCATCCTGGTAAATGCTTACTTTGATGAAGGGGTCCAGCTCCGCAATTTCCCGGGCGGCTATTACCACTTTCGGCAACTGGATATTATGTACCCCGCAACGGATCCGGTTCATGTTGGTCAGCTCCAGCCGGTCGAAGTCCGCCAGCCGTAATTCGCCGCAGATACGCTCCATCACCAGGGTTAGTGCGATGGATTGACCAACCGACAGGCCCACAATGCCGATCTTCTTTTTGGATAATACCGCAATTTCTTCTGCCGTAATTTTATGCTGGTTCCTGCTGGTACGTAACTCAATAAACTCCGCTTCATTTACCAGGTGTACTACGTGATCACTCCAGGGATAATATACCCATACCCCATATTTTTCCGGGGAAACTCCAGCAAGATGTGCCTGTACTTTTTCCTCGTACTCCGCGGCAGTCAAGCGTTTAGTAGGATTCCTGATTTTCATCAGCTCCTTTAACTGAGAGTCGATATGGTCGTTAATTCGTAGGTGCGGACGGGTTTTCAGAAGGGTTTCGAAGGACTGAAGGTCTTGTGCCTTCTTCAAATCATAAAAAACAGGCTTATAGTCATTGTTTTCAACCTGTTGTTTCCTTAGGTACTCTTGTATCATGTTTCCTGCTTTATCGAGGTTGGGCCAGGATTGCTTGCACTGGATTACGCTATATCATCGTGTGTAAAGCAATTCCTGTTGCTCTTTAGTATTCGCTTAAAATATTAATTATATATGTGATCGGTTATTACGTTGGCGTATTGGCGGGTTAATGAACAGGTTTCTTTGTTTGCCTGCCAGGCCCGGGATAAATATATCTGGCAATCATACAATTAACTACAATTCATCATTGCAATCATGATATGAATGTATGGTAAAATAGTAATTTAATATGAAAACAAAGTAAAAGTTTCCCTTTATTTTGATATTAAATCCTCATTTTTATACTTTTACCTTACTTTTAATATTACTTTTCATCTCTCCCCACCAAAGAGATTTGGTTTAATATTTGCGGCTTTCCCCGCCTGACTCGATCTTTATTACTCAATAATATATTTAAATAATAAAACATGGATAAGAGAGAATTTCTCAAGCTTACCAGTCTTGCCGGCGCCGCCATCCTGAGCGGGCCATTGAGCAGCCTGGCCACTTCTTCTGTATCCGGACAGCCGGCCTTTGCCGATCCTAAAGCACCCTTTGTTCTACCTGCGTTGCCTTATGCATATGATGCCCTGGAGCCTCATATCGACAAGCTCACTATGGAAATTCATCACGATAAGCACCATGCTGCCTATGTGAAAAATCTGAACGATAACCTCGCCGGTACTGCCTTTGCAACACTGTCGCTGGAAGAAATCCTGAACAAAGTAACAGATAAAGATAAAGCTGTTCGCAATAATGGCGGTGGACATTATAATCACTCCCTCTTCTGGACGTTATTATCTCCCACAAAGAAAACACCTTCTGATAAGCTGAAATCAGCCATCACCAGTGCTTTCGGCAGCTGGGAAACATTCCAGACAAAATTCAATGATGCCGCAAAAACTGTTTTCGGTTCCGGTTGGGCATGGCTCATCGTTACCCCGGAGAAAAAACTGGCCATCATCAATACCCCTAACCAGGACAATCCGCTGATGCATAATATCGTGAAAGATAAAGGCACACCCATCCTGGCACTCGACGTATGGGAACATGCCTACTATCTGAAACATCAGAACAAACGCCCGGAATATATCGATGCTTTCTGGAACGCTGTAAACTGGGATGAAGTAGAGAAAAGATATAAAGCAGCCGTATAACTTAACGGATTTATTCTATAAAGAAGAAAGCCCTTCCGGTCCGGAAGGGCTTTCTTCTTTATTAAAAATAATTTACGGCTACTTCCGTTTCAGGAACACAAACCCGTTCTTCTCACCAATCACCTCCAGGTTAGGATGATGCCGGTAAGGCTCACTGTCCGTAATACGGCAAATGAAATAGGCGGGTTTATCTATCTGGCCATTCAGCAGCCAGTCTTCATTGTAATAGTTTTTATTGGAATGCGGCAACTCCCTGGAATAGTAATGCTGTGCATAACTGTGGTAGGCTAACGCCTTCACATATACGTCTTTACCCTGCAGGGAAATAAAGTAATCTATTGCAGCACGCTGTGAATAGGCTTCTATCTTGGGTACAAAGTGTACCACTGTTACCTGGATCACCAGGATGGAGCTGATAAACAAACACAACAACCCTTTGCTGATTTTGCGGCGTATCAGTAACACGCTGCTCACAATTACCAGGATTATATAGCCTGCACCATACCCGGCTTCCGCTATCGACCAGGGCACATCTGCCTGCAGGTTGGCAACGGCAAATTTATCACCGATATAAGGAATCAGCATGTCTTTATAAACACCTACCAACGGTAATACCGCAATCGCCAGTCCCAGCACAATACCTATAAAAAGTATGAGGGCAATATTCCAGCCCCGCAGCCGCTGCTTCCCTTCAGAGAGGAGGTACACCTGCCAGGCTGCAAGAAAAGACAGCGGGAAATAACACAGCGAAGAATAATGTACAATCTTTGTTTTTACAATAGAGAAGAGGATCAGCACCACCCAGAATAATACCCACATCCATACCTTGAAATCCTTTAGCTCAATGGCGGCAGGAGTGGAGTAGATCGTTTTTTTCCTGCTCTGCAAATAGGTAAAAAGAAAGGTGCTTGCCGGAAAACAACCTATCAGCAACACAATCCAGTGGTAAAAGAAAGGACCACCATGACCGGCATCTTCCGTAGTAAGCAGGCGGATCTGGTAAGCCACAAATTCATTGACAAACCACCAGCCATGTGCAATAATTTCATACCCAAACCACAGCAGCGTGGTAACACAGGCAAACAGGGCAATTAAGCCGATATGGGAAAAACGGATACTGATCTTTCCTTTATTCCAGATCCAGTATATCAACAGGCACAGCAAAGCCACCAGTATGGCTACCGGTCCTTTGGTTAATACTGCCAGCCCCAGGAATAAACCGCTGAGAATGGCCATGCGGAAAGGCTTACTGTTATAGCCAATGCGATAGGCAAAGTAGATAGAAAGGAAGATGAAGAAATTAAACGTAGGATCTATAATACCTGATTTAAAATAGAAATGCGGTAACCAGGAGCCTGCATATACCAATGCCCACCAGAAACCGAATCTTTCATCCACTGTTTTTTTACCGATGGCAAATAAACTGATCAGTGTAGCAATGCCGATGATGGCATTGGGGAAACGGGCAGCAAAATCATTTACGCCAAAAAGGTGCATACTGCCTGCCTGCATCCATATAAATAAGGGTGGTTTTTCCCAGAAAGGACGGAAATCGATCTGCACCTGGCTGTAGTTGTGGCTTACTATCATTTCCCGGGCTGCTTCTGCAAAGTTGATTTCATCCCAGTCAAATAAATGTACGGCCCCCAGAAAAGGTATAAATAGTAAAGCGGCCACCAGGGCAATCAATAGGTATTTCATTGAAAGTATTTAAAAAATTGGATTACGAACGGTCACTGACTGACCGTTCGTAATTATGCATTCCTATGTGGTGGCATTGGCCTGTAAAAGCGCCTCTGCACATACTTCCGGCGACGACGTGGTATCCCGGAATTTAAAAAGTCCATACACGATAACAGTACTTAAGGTACCCACAATGCTACCCACATATACATCCACAAAGAAATGTTGTGCCAGGTAAATGCGGGAATAACCGGCGCAAAGCGCCATCACTAATAACAGCAATCCCAGCTTTTTATTGCGCACAATCACAGCCAGGAAGCTGAACATGGCAAAGGCAGCCGCGGAATGACCGGATGGGAAACTGCAACTGCTGTGCACATTTACCCATCTTACAGTATGCACCAGTGTGGCGGTTTCATCTCCGAAATAGGAGATGGGGCGCGGTGCATTATAATAGTGTTTAGCCACCTGTACTACAATGGTGACCAATAGCAGCACTGCCAGCCCGATAAAGAATAACCTGAACCGCTGTGTTATCAGCATCAGGAACAGCACTATTCCAAACATAATTCCATCACCGAGGTAGGTAAGCCCGGTAACAATAACATCGCCCCAGTCGGAATGTTCTCTGTTAATACTGAGAAACAGGTCCCGTTGACTGTAAGTGGCTAACATTACCCCTCCCACTATTAGCCATAGCAAGAAGGGCAGGAAGAACCAGGAGTTCTTTCTGAACAGTGTAAACAGCGTTTTCAAGTCTGTAGGTTTTAAATTGTAGGTTGTTTTAAATCTCTTTAAGAACTTCTTTCTTTCTAAATCTCTGTAAGAACTTTTTTATTTGTTGAATAACGCGAAAATAATACTCTTTGTTAAAAAGCTGCGAATCATTCATAGCCTTAACAATAAGGAAACCTGCAATAGGCAGTAACACCATATTTGATAACCACATGCCCGACCAGGTGAACATCACGCCATTCCTGGCCATCTTTTCGCCTATCATGAAAAATACGTTAAAAATCACAAAAAAGATCACGGCAAACACCAGCGGTGTACCCAACCCTCCCTTCCTGATAATAGAACCCAGGGGGGCGCCTATCAGGAACATCACGATACAGGCAGCAGCCAGCGTGAATTTACGTTGCCATTCAACTTTGTGCATCAGGATTACGCCATGCTTATCTTCAAACTCCTGGGTAGGCTGTTCAAGGGCGCTCTGTGTTTCACGAACATTCTGCTCAGCCCTTTCCAGCACAGTACGGAGGCTCTTCTCCGGTACAATATCTTCAAATTCCTTTGCTTTCAGCGGAGGGGCGCTGGCTGCCCAGGCAGAATCCTTCCATTTGAAGAAAGGATAACGTACAGTAACATACGAATTTACTGTTTTGCTGTACTGGTTCTCTATTTTCTGCAGGGAATCTATTGCCACATCCAGCTGTCTTACGTTCAGCATTTGCTGGTTGGAGGCAAAAAGATCCATGTTCAGGCGGTTAAAAGCAAATGAGCTCAGGTCAAATGCCTTGCTGTATTTTTTAAAACCCAGCCTGATCATGTCGCCGGGAACAGTGTATCCACGGTTGTTCCGCTCTTCATAACGCCACCCGTTGTCGAGGATAAAATACAGGAAACGTTTGTTGGCGGTAAGTACCATCTGTCCCTTTTCGGCCAGGATGATCCGGTCGCCGCCACCACTCTGGTGATCGAAGATCATTACCTGGTGAATGGTCTGGTTGTCTTTATCCTTTTGGGCTACTTTAATGGTATAGCCGGGAATATCTTTATAGAATACGCCTGCCTTGATATTAAAGGCCGGTTTGGAGTTGGTAATATCATAGAGCAGTGATTTGGCCTGGAGGTTGGCCACCGGGATCACATAGTTGGCAAACAAAAAGGCGAGGAACGCGATCACGGAACACACCAGCAGCAGCGGGCGGATAAAACGCAACAGGGAAATACCTGAAGATTTTAACGCCACCAGTTCAAAGCTTTCTCCCAGGTTCCCAAAGGTCATAATGGAAGACAGCAACACCGCAAGGGGGAGGGCCAGGGTTACCAGTGTGGCGCTGGTATAGGCAATGAGCTGTATGATCACACCTGTATCCAGACCTTTACCCACCAGGTCGTCCACATACTTCCAGAGGAACTGCATTACCAGTACAAATAAGGTAACAAAGAAGGTAGCTACAAAGGGACCCAGAAAGGTTTTTATAATTAGTTTGTCGAGTTTTTTCACTGATAATGCGGTATTAAAAAGATGGAATCCCGATCTTCGTATTCTACTGGTCAGGATACTCCTAAACGGTAAAGTTAGCACGAATTCACAAAGGAGTGTTAGGGAGAACCTGAAAATACCGTTAAAATTTATATGGAAAGTTTTGAACTAACGCCGGAAGAAGCAGCTGTTGTAGAAAGTACTCATTTTATTCTCCTGAAAAACAGTGCAATAGAGAAGATAATGGTGCTGATGGGAAAGCTGCAGGAAGCGCTGGCGGCGTACGACCGTAACAGTAATTTTCCCTTTAAGCCGGAGTGGCTGCTGCAGGGAGGTAAAATTTCAAAGGGGGAACAGTACAAAGGGTTACCCTGGGTAATGCTGGACTACCCGCGTTATTTCAGTAAAACGGAAGTATTTGCGTTCCGGACCATGTTCTGGTGGGGGCATTATTTTAGCGCTACCCTGCACCTGGCAGGTAACGTAAAGCGCTATTACAGTGCTGTTCTTGAAAGCAGTTACACAAAACTGGCGGAGGCCGGATTTCAGGTGTATGTTCAGGAAGATCCCTGGGAGCATGATTTCGAAAACGGAAATTATTGTTTCATAAACACCTTAAGTTTAGATGAGTGGAAGACGCTGATTAGCCGGAACGATTTTATCAAAGTGGCTAAACCTTTCGTGATCGGTCATTGGGGCAAAATAATTACTGATGTAGTGGAGGCCTATGCTGCGCTACTCAATATACTTGAAAATAAAGGGGCTTAACTGCCGATGCGGTGGAAGAGATCTTTCACCTGGTATTCCCATAGCTGACTTTGGTCCTTCACTTCTTTCTTCTCTGCGAAATCTTTTACTACCAGGATAGTTTCATTCGTTACTTCAGAAATTTGTATGCGGAACTCAAAATATTCTTCTTTGGGAGCATGCGTCCAGTGCAGCCGGATGTACTCATCTTCCTCCTGTTCCAGTACTTCCGCTTCTTCAGCCGTACCGTTCCATGAAAAGGAAAAAACATTATCCCTGAAATCAACCCTATCGGCAAACCACTCCTGTAAACCAGCAGGGGTCGATAAGAATTCATACAGGATACCGGGTGAGCACCTTACCGGAAATTCTAACTCATAAAGCACTTTCTTAGACATCTCTCAAATAATTAGTAAATCAATATCATCCAGTTGCAATTATAGAAAATATTTTACTCTGTCAAAATAATTTACGGTTTTTTTTTATAGAATACATAAAAACTTTACACGCCTTAATAAAACTATATATATTACATTTATAATAAATATAAAATACAGACATGTGATAGCGCTGACTGCTTCGCCTCTATAGTGGCGAATTTCCGCGACAATTGCAAGCCCTTAATGATCAATCGATTTTATTTGGAAATGATTTAAAAACAATAGATTTTTTTTGGTGGCTATCTAAAAAAAGTTATTTTTGTCAGGCATTCATCAAATCTTAACTTTTTATTAACCTGTAACTGTTCCGACTCTATGTCAATGCGCCAACTTAAAATCACTAAATCCATTACCAACAGGGAATCACAATCCCTGGAGAAGTATCTGCAGGAGATTGGGAAAGTGGATTTAATTACGCCGGAAGAAGAGGTAAACCTGGCTATCCGGATCAAGCAGGGCGATCAGAGAGCGTTGGAGAAGCTTACAAAAGCAAACCTCCGCTTTGTGGTATCCGTTGCGAAACAGTACCAGAACCAGGGCCTGTCACTCAGTGACCTGATCAACGAGGGGAACCTCGGGTTAATTAAAGCTGCTCAACGTTTTGATGAAACGCGCGGTTTTAAATTCATTTCCTACGCCGTTTGGTGGATCCGTCAGTCTATCCTGCAGGCACTGGCAGAACAATCCAGGATTGTTCGCCTTCCGCTTAACAAAGTGGGCCTGAGCAACAAGATCAGCAAGGCGTACTCCCAGCTGGAACAGGAATATGAAAGAGAACCATCTCCCGATGAACTGGCTACCATCCTGGAAATCAATACGGAAGAAGTGGAAGCAACCCTCGGTGTTGCTGCCCGTCACGTATCAATGGACGCGCCTTTTATCGATGGGGAAGATAACTCCCTGCTGGATGTACTCGAAAACCCGAATGCCGTTAGCGCAGACGAGGAACTGGATCATCACGATTCCCTCCGCCGCGAAATCGAGCGCTCACTCTCTACTTTAACAGATCGTCAGAAAGATGTGATCATGCTGTACTTCGGCATCGCCGTTGAACACCCCATGTCACTCGAAGATATCGGTGAAAAATTTGGCCTGACCCGCGAACGCGTTCGCCAGATCAAAGACAAAGCCATTACCAAATTAAGAACCACTTCCAGGAGCAAGTTGCTGCGCAATTACCTGGGATAGGCGGATGTTGTCGTACTCAGGATTATCCTGATGTTTTTAGTTGATTTGTAAAGATTTTTAAAGATTAGCGAAGACTACTGCGGTAATATCCGCAATGGTCTTCGCTAATCTTTTTTTAATCAAAAAAGATCAAATCAACATAATCAGCATAATCAGTTTAATCCTGAATAAGACAAAATCCCCAAAAAAATATACTTTTGCAGTCCGTTTAAAATACCAACAATGTTTGAATCATTATCAGAGAGACTCGATTCCGCGTTTAAACAGCTTAAAGGGGAAGGCCGGATTTCAGAAATAAATATCGCCTCTACCGTTAAAGAGATCCGTCGTGCATTGGTGGATGCGGATGTGAACTATAAAATTGCCAAGGAATTTACAGATAAAGTAAAGGATAAAGCATTGGGAGAAAAGGTGTTAACATCTATTTCCCCCGGTCAGCTCATGGTGAAGATCGTAAAGGATGAACTGGCCGAACTCATGGGCGGTACCGAAGCCGAATTCGATCTCAAATCCAATCCTACTGTAGTATTGATCGCAGGTTTGCAGGGTTCGGGTAAAACCACCTTCTCCGGTAAACTGGGTAACTTCCTCAAAACAAAGAAAAATAAGAAACCCTTACTGGTAGCTGCCGATATCTACCGCCCTGCGGCGATAGACCAGCTGAAAGTACTGGGGGAACAAATAGGCGTGGAAGTTTACAGCGAACCGGAAAATAAAAATGCCGTTCAGATCGCTGAAAACGCCATCAAACACGCAAAAGCCAATAATTTCAACGTTATTATCATTGATACCGCCGGCCGTTTGGCTGTTGACGAGGCGATGATGAACGAAGTAGCCGCCGTAAAAGCTGCGGTGAAACCACAGGAAATATTGTTCGTGGTGGATTCCATGACCGGCCAGGATGCGGTGAACACCGCCAAAGCGTTCAACGAACGTCTCGACTTTACCGGCGTGGTGCTCACCAAACTGGATGGCGATACCCGCGGTGGTGCGGCGCTTACCATCAAATACACGGTGGAAAAGCCCATCAAGTTCGTGAGCATGGGGGAAAAACTCGATACCCTCGACGTTTTCTACCCCGAACGTATGGCACAGCGTATTCTCGGAATGGGTGATATCACCACCCTCGTGGAACGCGCCCAGGAACAGTTTAACGAAGAACAGGCCAAGAAACTTGAGAAAAAGATCCGCCAGAACCAGTTCGATTTCGACGACTTCAAGGAACAACTCCAGCAGATTAAAAAAATGGGTAACCTGAAAGATCTGATGGGCATGATCCCCGGCGTTGGGAAGGCAGTAAAGGACCTGGATATCAGCGATGACGCTTTCAAGGGCATTGAGGCCATGATCAACTCCATGACGAAGGCAGAACGTGCCGACCCGGATATGATCGACGGAAGCCGCCGCAAACGCATCGCAAAAGGCGCCGGAAAAAACATCCAGGACGTCAACCAGTTCATGAAACAGTTCGAACAGATGCGCCAGATGATGAAAATGATGAATAAATTTGGCGGTGGTGGTAAGGGTTTGAAAGGAATGGTGAGATAAACGGATCAGATTGATATAAATATTTTTTGCAAATACCAACTTACTGATTACATTTGCATCCCTAATTAAACAATATTTCCTAACTCGCAAAAAATAACTCGACTTATTTATGCCAGTAAAAATCAGACTGCAGAGACATGGCGCGAAAAAAAGGCCTTTCTATTTTATCGTAGTAGCCGACGCCCGCGCACCAAGAGATGGTAAATTCATCCAGAAAATTGGTACTTACAATCCTTTAACAGTTCCGGCTTCCATCAACATCGATACCGAAAAGGCATTGCGTTGGTTGCAGAAAGGTGCACAACCTACCGATACTGTTAGAAGAATCTTGTCATTCAAAGGTGTATTGTATTTGAAACACCTGTTAAGGGGTGTTACTTTGAACCTGTTCGACGAGCCTACTGCTTACCAGAAGTTCGCACAATGGCAAGCTGAACACGAACAAAAAGTTTCTGCCCGCCGTGACGGTCACAAGAAAGCAAGGATTGCTGCTCCAATCGTAAGAAAGGTAGAAGACACTCCGGCCGCTCCTGCGACTGAAACACCAGCAGCAGAAGAAGGTAACGAAGCATAAAACGGCAACGTTTTAACAATACCTGAAAAAGGAAATATTTGCAACCGCAAATGTTTCCTTTTTTAATTTTTGTTAATAGCCTCACCAGCAATCAGTTACCTGATCCGCTAAAGTCCGACAGCAAAAATTATGAGTAATTATTTCAGTATAGGTAAACTTGCTTCAGCGCATGGTTTGCAGGGCGACCTGGTTTTAAGGCACAGCCTGGGCAAAAGATCCGCGCTGAAAGGGGTAACCGTTATATTCCTGGAAGAGCGCAAAAACAGCTTTATTCCCTACTTTATACAACAGGTAACCGTAAAGGACACCGAAAGCGTATACATCAAGCTGGAAGGAATAGATACTAAAGAAGCCGCACACAAACTGATGCCGGCACAGGTGTATCTGCAGGAAGAAGACTTCAAACAACAGACCGCTTCCTCTGCACCCCTCGCTTTGCTGGGATTTGCCGTGGAAGACCAGCAATACGGCCCCCTGGGCACCATTGAGGAAGTCATTGAAATGCCTATGCAGGTGCTCGTAAAAGTATTCATCAAGGGAAAGGAAGCCCTGCTGCCGGTCAATGAGCAGTCGCTGGTGAAAGTAGACAAGAAGAACCAGACGGTACACCTCAACCTGCCGGATGGTTTGATTGAATTATACACCGGTTGATCTGCCGGATACAATCGTTATAAAGGGCACACAATCATGCGAATAGATATAATCACCGTATTACCGGAATTGCTCGAAAGCCCGCTGTCCCACTCTATCATGAAGAGGGCACAGGCCAAGGGGTTGCTGGAAATACATGTACATCCGCTCAGGCAGTATTCCAACCTGAAGCACAGCCAGGTAGACGACTACCAGTTTGGCGGTGGCGCAGGAATGGTGATGATGCTGGAGCCCATTGTAAACGCTATTGAGTCGCTCCAGGCAAAAGTGCAGTACGATGAGGTGATTTACCTCACCCCTGATGGCGAAACGCTGAACCAGAAAATGGCTAACCAGCTGTCGCTCAAAGGCAACCTGCTCATGCTTTGCGGGCACTATAAAGGCATCGATCAGCGCATCCGGGATCACTTTATCACCAAAGAGATTTCCATCGGCGATTACGTGCTGAGCGGGGGAGAACTGGGCGCCGCCGTATTGGTGGATGCCATCGGACGTCTCCTGCCTGGTGTGCTGAATAATGAAACCAGCGCCCTTACAGACTCCTTCCAGGACAATCTGCTGGCGCCGCCGGTATACACCCGCCCGGAAGAGTTCCGTGGCTGGAAAGTACCGGAGATCCTCCTGAGCGGAGATCACAAAAAAATCGATGAGTGGAGACACCAGGAATCGGTAGAAAGAACAAAACAACGCAGGCCCGACCTGTTATAACTTAATGATACATAGGTCATATAGAGCGCTTTGCCATTTGAAAGGGATAATTTCTTGATTTTTAATTTGGTAAATGCTATTTCTTGACTTACTTTTGCACTCCCATAAATATTTGAAAGATGAACGCAATTTCGTTTGTTCACGAACAACTGACAGCTAACAAACAGTACCCGAAGTTTAAAGCAGGCGACAACGTCACTGTCAACTATAAAATCGTGGAAGGTAATAAAGAAAGGATTCAGTCCTTTAAAGGTGATGTGTTGAAAATCCAGGGTACGGGATCAACAATGTCTTTCACTGTTAGAAAAATTTCTGATGGCATTGGTGTGGAAAGACTGTTTCCGCTTTACTCTCCTCATATCGATGGTATCGTGTTGAACAAGGTAGGTAAAGTAAGAAGAGCTAAGCTTTACTATCTGCGCGAACGTGCTGGTAAGAAAGCCCGTATCAAAGAAAAAAGGGTTTAGTATAAATACAGGGAAATTTGTTAAAAGCGGGACCATTACCGGTGCCGCTTTTTTCGTGTGCTTAAAATGGTATTAAAACTGGAGCAGGGTAGCTCATAACGGTGAAAAAGCCGATTATATCTGCTATCTTTGTTGACTGAACTTATAAACATTTGAGAAGATGACTGCTGTTTTTTTAAATTCATCATTTTTGATCCTTCAGGATATTGGTATGTCCGAGCTGCTGTTGATTGCTGTGGTAGTATTGCTGCTCTTCGGAGGTAAAAAAATTCCCGAATTAATGCGTGGCCTGGGTAAAGGTATCCGTGAGTTTAATGACGCAAAGAACAATGTGCGCCAGGAAATCGAGGAAGGAATGAGGGAAAAGCCCGTTCAGGCTGCAGCACCGGCCACTACAGATGCACCACATACCAGCACTGAAGATGCTCCTCTGCCAAAAGCATAATAAATTGTAGCCAACTCCCCCTAAAGGAGTATTTTCTGTTAATTTAATTTTAACTGGTTTAGTCTTGTCTGAATTCAGCAGTATAATCACTTTCCATAAAGCATTATACGCCGGCAGCACAAGCTGTGCGGAGAGGGTGCGTTATTACCTCGACCGTATAGCTCAGTTAAAACACTTGAATGCCTTCCTGGAAGTATACGAAGAGGAAGCCCTGGAGAAAGCACGCGAGCTCGATACCCGCCTCAAAAACGGGGAAAAGCTGGGCGCACTCGCAGGTGTGGTGGTAGGTATTAAAGATGTGATCTGCTATAAAGGCCATAATGTAAGTGCCGCTTCCCACATACTGGAAGGGTTTACTTCCCTGTTCTCTGCCACCGCCATCGAAAGATTGCTGGCAGCAGATGCTATTATCATTGGTAACCTCAACTGCGACGAATTTGCAATGGGATCTACCAATGAAAACTCCGCTTATGGCCCCACCCTGAACGCTTTGGATAATACCCGCGTACCAGGTGGCTCCTCCGGGGGCTCTGCCGTTGCAGTACAGGCAGATCTGTGCCAGGTGAGCCTCGGTAGCGATACCGGTGGCTCTGTTCGCCAGCCGGCGGACTTTTGCGGTATAATTGGCCTGAAACCCACTTATGGCCGTATTTCCCGCTACGGACTCATCGCTTACGCCTCCTCATTTGACCAGATAGGCATTTTTGGCAAGGATATTGCCGATGTGGCAGCTGTTCTACAGGTGATTGCCGGTCCGGATGAGTTTGATAGTACTGCTTCTCAAAAAGAAGTACCGGATTATAAAGCACAGCTGGAAAACAATAAAACATTCAAATTTGCGTATTTAAGGGATGCACAGTACCATGATGGACTGGATGCAGAAATGAAGAACGGCTATATTGATTTCTTTGAAAGTTTGCAGTCTTTAGGTCATACGGTATCAGGAAAGAGTTTTGAATACCTCGACCATGTAGTTCCGGCATATTATGTACTCACTACAGCAGAAGCTTCCTCCAACTTATCCCGGTTTGATGGGGTAAAATATGGACACAGAACCGCTGAAAAAAACCTGGACCTGACAGAATTTTACAAAAAAAGTAGATCCGAAGGGTTTGGGAAAGAGGTAAAACGTCGTATATTACTGGGGACTTTTGTGCTGAGTGCAGGCTATTATGACGCATATTATACTAAGGCACAACAGGTTAGGCGTCTTGTAACAGAAAAACTCAACGATATATTAGAAGAATACGACGCCATTTTAATGCCAACTGTGCCATCCACAGCATTTAAATTAGGGGAGAAAACTGATGACCCTATAGCTATGTACCTGGCTGATATTTATACGGTACTGGCAAATCTGGCAGGGGTTCCGGCTATATCCGTTCCTTTGTACCGGCATTCAAACGGGATGCCATACGGTGTACAGATCATCACAAAGAAGTTTAGCGAAGCAAACTTGTTACATATAGCGCATCAATTGATGGCTAAGGAACAGGTTACTGTTGTTTAAATAAAATAAATTGTATGAGAAAAATCTTTTTACTACTGCTGTTGCCAGCAACAAGTTTAATGAGTGTGAGTGCAATGGGGGGCAATAGCAATCCTAAAGAGATGGCGTATCCGGTATTTTCACCTGATACTTCTGTAGTAAAGCTGAATCACAAGGTACGTTTACCAAAGGATACCGCTTTATTGCCATCGCCAACGTCCGTGGCAGTGAAGAAAGCCGCTCAGAGCCTGCCTAACACCATCCGCAGCGCGAAAGTGTATGAACAGATCAACAATAACCTGGTTGCCGGTTACGTGAGTAACTATGCCACCCGGTATAGTCAGCATCTGCAAATCATGATCGATAAAGGACAACCCTATTTCAATATGATTGAAAAGGTGTTCCGTGATAATGGTATACCCGAGGAAATGAAATACCTCGCAGTAATTGAATCCAGCTTTAACACCAATGCCCGCTCAAGAGTGGGTGCAGTAGGCGCCTGGCAGTTTATGGCCGGAACTGCCCGCATTTTTGGTTTAAGTGTAGGTAAGAAAATAGACGAAAGAAAAGATTTCTATAAATCTACCCTGGCCGCCGCCCAGTTCCTCAATCAGCTGTATGCACAGTTCGACGACTGGTTACTGGTAGTTGCTGCTTATAACTGTGGCGCAGGTGGCGTTCAACGCGCTATCAAAGCCAGTGGCCGTACCGATTTCTGGGGCATGCAATATTTTCTGCCAGCAGAATCCCGTAACCATGTTTATAAATTCATCGCTACCGGTTATATCCTCGATAAGTTCAATAACTTCTTTGGTGTAAGTGAAGATAACACCATCACCGTGAATGTACCTGTAGCAGATAACCTGTCTGCTCCCGTTGCAAGAGGCCCTTTAACAGAAGATGAAATTTTCAGCACTGTTGAAATCAATGTAACCGGCAAATACCGCCTGGAAGCAATTGCAAAGAAACTGGATATGAACCTGGCCGAATTAGACCGCTTCAACCCAGGCTTCTCCAAAGCAATGGCCAGCGCCGAAAATAACTATGACCTGCGCATCCCGAAAGAAAAGATGAAGCTGTTCATGGCAGAAAAAAATGAAATGCTGAAAGAATCTGTTCAGATGACACTGGACGATAAAGCAGTAGGAGTGGATAAATCCAAATTCCCGCCGCCGGTGAGAATGGCAGAAAAGAATACGTCTGCTAAAAAAGCAACCACCACTACCAGCAGCAAAAAACATTATTCTTCCAAAAAGCATCATTATACCGCTAAAAAGAAGACAACTGCTAAAAAGAAAACTACCACAAAGAAATAATCACCCGTAAGGGTATACGAAATAAAAAAAGAGACCGCTGATCATCAGCGGTCTCTTTTTATTTATAATGGCTCTGGTATCAGGTTGTAAGCAGACCTTTACGTTTTTCACTGAAAGCTACCAGGTCCAGCAACGGCCCGGTCATAAAGGTGGTGGCCAGCGCCATCAGCACCATCATGGCAAATATCTCCGGCGACAGGATCCCCAGGTCAAACCCGATATTCAATACCACCAGCTCCATCAATCCGCGGGTATTCATTAATGCGCCAATGGAAACCGACTGCCGCCAGCTTTGCCCCATTAAGCGCGCGGTAACAGTGCTGCCGCCAAATTTTCCCGTCACGGCCACCAGCATGATCATTCCGAATACGACCCACAGATCGCCCTGGTTCAATAAACCGATATGCGTTCTTAACCCGGTATATACAAAGAAGATAGGAAGCAATAATAGTACGCTCACATCTTCCAGTTTATCTGTCAGCAATTGTTTGATATTGGTTCCATGAGGCATGATCACACCCGCCAGGAACGCGCCAAACAAGGCATGAATCCCGATCACTTCCGCTATCCATGCAGATATCAGCAGCATGAAAAATATCAGGGATACCGCTGCTTTCTGATGGCCTTTCGCCATCTGCGTCTGCATGGTTCTGTTCAGCCAGGGCCGCACCACCAGCAACATCACTGCTACAAATACAATCGCCAGCAGAATGGTCACCAGCGCACTCACAATTCCACCGGCGTTCACAATCGCCACTACTACCGCCAGGATACACCAGGCTGTAACATCATCTGCTGCGGCACAGGTAATCGCCATAATACCCAACGGTGTATTGGTTAATTTCCGTTCCTGTACGATACGGGCCAGTACCGGGAAAGCGGTAATGCTCATGGCGATGCCCATAAACAGCGCGAAAGACAAAAAACTGACATTGGCAGGAGCAAACTGCGTAAAGAGGAAATATGCCAGCCAAACGCCGAGGAAGAAAGGAATAATAATACTGGCATGACTGATCATCACCGCATCGTGCGCTTTATTCCTGATTTTACTGATGTCCAGCTCCATCCCTACAATAAACATAAAGAAGGCAAGCCCTATCTGGCTGAGGAACTGGAGGTTTTTCAGGGAATCTGCAGGAAATAAAAAACCGGAAAACGACGGAGCCACCCAACCCAGCAGGGAAGGACCCAGCAATACACCGGCAATGATCTCGCCCACCACCGCAGGCTGCTTCAGTTTATTGGCGATGATCCCGAATACCCGCGCTGCCAGCATGATCAGGATGATCTGCAACAGCAACAACCCCAGCGGATGTTTCAGATTTTCCAGGTAGCGCCACCAGCTGCCGGAGGCTGTAGCCGCCGCTGCCGGAGCAGGAGGAATAACAGTGTGCGGATTCACCGGTAAAGATTGGCCCTTCTGAAGAATCACCCAGATCAGCGCCGCAAAAATGCCAATAATCACCGGGTACCAGAGAAAGCGTTTATTCATGACAGGAAATATTAATGGTTAACTGCAAGATATAAAAAAGCAAAAAGCTATTACAGAGATGGCCCGTTGCGGTAGATTAAATCTTTGCATACGGTTATCGCTGTAATAGCTTTTTTATGGAATATATTAGCCGGTTGCTTAGCTGATAGCGGCAATACCTGGCAGTTCCTTTCCTTCAAAGAACTCCAGCAATGCGCCACCACCGGTAGAAACATAGCTTACTTTATCTGCAATACCGAACTGGTTTACGGCTGCCACTGAGTCGCCGCCGCCTACAAGGGAGAAAGCTCCTTTGGCAGTAGCGGTTACAATAGCTTCTGCCACGCCTTTGGTACCAGCCTGGAAAGCCGCCATTTCAAATACGCCCATTGGTCCGTTCCATAAAATGGTGTTGGAGGCAGCAATAGTTTCGCTGAAAAGGGCTACAGACTTAGGTCCTATGTCAAGGCCCATCCATCCGGCAGGGATGTTGTCGTTGGAAACTTCCTGTGTATTTGCATCTGCAGCAAATTTATCTGCTGCAATGGAATCAACCGGCAGTAACAGTTGTACGCCTTTTGCCTTTGCTTTTGCCACCAGTTCATTTGCCAGGTCCAGTTTATCATTTTCGCAGAGGGAGCTGCCAATTTCTTTGCCCTGGGCTTTCAGGAAAGTGTAGGCCATACCACCACCAATGATCAGGTTGTTGGCGCGGTCCATCAGGGTTTCGATGATCAGGATCTTATCGCTTACTTTAGCGCCGCCCAGTATTGCTGTAAAGGGAGATGCTGCGTCGTTGAGTACTTTTTGTGCACTGTTTACTTCTGCTTCCATCAGTAAGCCGAACATGCGGTTTTCAGGTGCGAAGTATTGTGCGATCACTGCGGTGGAAGCGTGGGCACGGTGAGCAGTACCAAATGCATCATTTACATAAACATCGCCCAGTTTCGACAGCTGTTCAGCAAATGCGGCATCGCCTTTTTCTTCTGCCTTGTGGAAACGCAGGTTTTCCAGCAGCAGTACTTCGCCCATCTGCAGATCTGCAGCAGCTTTTTCAGCCACAGGACCGGTGCAGTCTTCCGCGAATTTCACGGTTACGCCGCCCAGTAAAGAAATGAGGTGGTATACCAGGTGCTTTAAGGAGTATTTATCGGTAGGACCATCTTTCGGGCGACCCAGGTGAGACATCAGGATAACGGCGCCGCCATCTTTCAGGATTTTCTGGATGGTAGGAACTGCTGCACGCATACGGGTGTCATCCGTGATCTCGAACTTATCATTCAAGGGTACGTTGAAATCCACGCGGATCAAGGCTTTGCGGCCATTGAAGTTATAATCAGAAAATTTGCTCATAATGTATCAATTTAAGATAACGAGAAGGGGTAAATTAAAAAACCGCGGTACTAACAGCGCAAAGCGGGTATATAACCAGATGAATCTGGCCAGTTGCTGCTATGGTGTAGTTCCGCGGAATTTAAAGACTCCCGGTTTGCACCGGGAGTACCTGTCATGATTTATTATTTGCTGATCAGACCGGCGAAGTACTTTACAGTACGAACCAGCTGAGATACATAGCTCATTTCGTTATCGTACCAGGAAACGGTTTTAACCATCTGGTGTTCGCCAACAGTGAGTACTTTAGTTTGTGTGGCATCAAACAGGGAACCGAAGTTAATACCGATGATGTCAGAGCTTACAATTTCATCTTCAGTATAACCGAAAGATTCGTTGGAAGCAGCTTTCATAGCGGCGTTTACTTCGTCAACAGTTACTTTTTTATTGAGGATGGTAGTCAGCTCAGTTAAAGAACCAGTGATGGTAGGAACACGCTGTGCGCTACCGTCCAGTTTGCCTTTCAGTTCCGGTAATACCAGGCCGATAGCTTTTGCAGCACCGGTACTGTTAGGTACGATGTTGGCAGCAGCAGCACGTGCACGGCGCAGGTCACCTTTTGGATGTGGAGCATCCAGGGTGTTCTGGTCGTTGGTGTAAGCGTGAACAGTGGTCATTAAACCGGTAGCAATACCGTAAGTGTCCTGCAGAACTTTCGCCATAGGAGCGAGACAGTTGGTGGTGCAGGATGCGCAGGAAATAACTGTTTCGCTGCCGTCCAGGATTTCGTGGTTTACGTTGAAAACGATCGTTTTCAGATCACCTGTAGCAGGAGCAGAAATAACTACACGTTTAGCGCCGGCAGTAATGTGAGCGGCAGCTTTATCCCTGTCAGCAAAGAAACCGGTACATTCGATCACTACATCGATGTCATGTTCTTTCCAGGGAATTTGAGACGGATCTCTCTGTGCATATATCTTCACATCTTCACCGTTCACATTGATTGCGCTTTCAGAATGCTTAACGTCTGCATCGAATCTACCCTGTGCTGAATCGTATTTCAGCAAATGCGCCAGCACGTTGGGGCTGGTGAGGTCATTGATAGCTACCACATCAATGCCGGGCATTTTGTAAATCTGGCGGTATACCAAACGGCCGATACGACCGAAACCATTAATACCAATTTTGAGAGTAGTTCCCATTTTACATCGTGATTTGAGTATGAAAAAATCGAGAGCGAATTTACAATCAATACCCTTATTAATCAATATAATTTTAGGTTATGAAAATATTTTTTGGAAATTTAAAATAACGTCCTACATTTGCAATCCGAAAATGATGCGCCGCGTTGGTCAAGGGGTTAAGACGCCTCCCTTTCACGGAGGAGTCACGGGTTCGATTCCCGTACGTGGTACAAAAAAAGGGTTCTTCTGTTTTGAAGAACCCTTTTTTATTTTAATCTTTCTCACTCCCTGAAAAGCTTACTCCCCGTTGAATCCGTCAACCCGTGTTTATGCAGCAGCACCGAGATCCCTTTCATTCTCATATAAGGAACGCTCAGGTAGATGAATCCCTGGTTTCCCGCTTCGGGCCCCCATGAATTTTTTGCTTTATAATAGATGTTGCCGTACTGGTCTTTCAGCTTGCCGGTAATATGTACGAGGTGATCATCTGTGGTGCTGAAATCCTCAAAGGAAGATTGGCGCATTTCCTGGGAAACTTTTTTCTCCGGCCTGGCTTCAGTAAGTATAAGCTCGTTATCTTCCTGTTTTTCGGGCAATACAGCTAATCCGGCGGTAAATGTAGGTTCGGTGCCATCCAGGTCAAGGGCCAGGGAGAACCCGGCGTCGATTGCATGGTCTATGTTTTCCATAAATTCATCAAGGGGAAGGTTATAAAACCGTTCATTAGCCCAGTTTGCCGGTATACTCAATACGAACGGTTTATAAAAAGGAACATGGGTGAAAGAAGTAATGGTCAGGTAATCATCGGGATTTAATTGCGTGTAGGCAAGGAAGCTCACAGGAGTATATGTTTTTCCTTCATATATAAATTCATCCGGTACCTTCCCTAAAAAACTATCCAGTTTGGAAGGCACCTCCTTTTTCCATCCGGCACCCAGCTTATTGGCAGGATCTGCATATTTTTTTACGGTGCTTTCTAATTCTTTGAACATTTTGAAATGATTGTGTTCCTTATTTCCGTTTATCAGCCCGGTATATTCTGTTTGCGGCAATAACCCGAATTCAGCTGAGCTGATGAGAGGATCATGATTAAGGCCGCCTTCAGTAAAGCGCGCAGTGCCTTGCCGCAGGATATAATTCCGGGCCTTCAGTAAATAGGCGCATCTTACAAAATACATCTCCGAAAGATCAATCTTTTCTCCCTTCAACCGGATGATCTCTGATTCCAGGAAAGAGGTGGTGGCAAAACTCCAGCAGGTACCTGAGCTGTTCTGGCTGATAACCGGTAATGCAGGAATTGCTGTCACCGGAGAGAAAATGTAGCTGCTTTTCCGTGGCTGCGATACGGGAGCCTTTTGAGGCTTGTGATTACATGCCTGGATAGGGACCAGCAAAAGTATAAATGACAGGGCAAATAGCAGATCTTTTTTCATAACGGGCTTACAGTATTTCTTTTCTTCAGATAATAATAATATCCGGCGAAACCCAGCGATAAGCTGAAGGCCACTGTGGCAACTGAAAGCCATCCGAATGGGAAGTTGCCGATCACCGTTAAGCCAATACCCGCACTGAGCAGGAGCAAAAACCATTTCATTGCATAATCTTTGCTTTCTGCACCAATCCGCAGCATCTTTTCTGCTTCAGCTGCATCAATCCCCCTGCTGATCATTTTACTTTTAAGACGATGATTAAGCAGCATGCGGATCAGCGTTAACAAAAAACTCGTCGCTACATAAAATAACAGGATGATGATGACTGTACGGATAATCACATCGGGAATATAGGTGCCATCCGCGAGCATAAAACCGCCGTCATCAGCGCGAACGGAAGCCGGGCAGGCACTTAAGAAACTGATTGAGATTATTTTTTTCATCTGCATAAATTGTTTTTAAGTGGTGATGAATCCACTTGTAATAGTTAGACCTTAATACCGGTGATCAGGTTGCAGCTTTACTCAGGATTTAATGCCTTCATCTTTTTCCGGTAAGTGCCATATAGCTCTATAAACTGCATCGCTAATATGCCGGATAGCAGCACCAGACTCAATACCAGGCCAATAGTACCTATGCCCGAAAAAATCCAGCTGATCGTATTCCAGTATACTATCAATCCGGCGACGAGCAGCCCAATGGCTCCGGACAGCAAACTATAGAGATACCAGGCTTCCTTTTTATCAGGTGCATTCACTTCAGATAGTAAATCAGGAATGAGCAGCTCCGTGTTGAAATCCGGCAGAGACGCTTCCGCTTCCCTGATATGGCTGTAGAGCGTTTGGTAGGCACTGATCTGCATTTGGCAATGGATACAATCTGACACATGCTCCACAGCCACCGGGTCCGCAAACCCATCCAGCGCATAGCGCTGCAGCTGTTCTTCGCTTAAGTGTATCTTGCTCATAAATATTCCTTTGAATAATAATCAAGTAATCGTTCCTTCAGTATTTTTCTTGCCCGGAATAAATAATTTTTGACTGTTCCGGCAGGGAGCCCTGTGATATTCATGATCTCATCGATACTGAGTTCTTCTTTATGGAATAAAGTAATAAGTGTCCGATAGAGAGGTGGCAACGTAGCACTGAGCTTTTCCAGGATTTCCGATCTTTCTTTTACAGAGAGTAACTGGCTGGCGTCCAGCGTCTCCCTGTTGATCTTCTGCCAGGCAATTTCGGGTAAAAGCCATTCATCATCATCAGGAATGTCGATCAGTTCTGGTCTGTATTTTTGCAAATGGTCCAGGCAAGTGGTGTAGCTGATATGCGCAACCCAGGTAGACAGTTTGGATTGAAAACGGAATTTCGGAAGATACCTGAAGATCTTCAGGTAAATATCCTGTATCAGATCCTTTCTGTCTGCATAGTTATTAATCATCCTAAAGACAATATTCGCCACCAGTTTTTCGGTGCTACGGATCAATAACGTAGCAGCATGACGGTCACCCTCCATGATCTTTTTTATCATGTCCTTATCAGAAAGAATAGGAGGGCGTCCCGGGTACATAGTATGTATCAGACGTGAGAAGTAGAAAAAGGTTGCAGGAAAATGTCAAAATATGTTCATCCGGCTTTTAATGCCAGTTTCCCACATCTCTCCCGGTGATATTTAATATAAATTCATAATAATATATATATTATTTCATGTAAAATATTTATCCCGCGTTGTTCATTTTGTGCATTTTTAATCCTCTCACTCATTTATTCATTTTATTCATTCATTCCCGCAACCCGCTACAACATCGATTATTACAATACTTTAGCCATACCGAACCGATATCCCGATATATTAAGCGACTAAGTATCCTTATGCGTATCCCTCTGCGTGCCGTGAAAGCAATTATCAATTCCCTGTTACCTGGATCTGCCGGATGGATATGGTATGCTACACTGGTATGCTTCATTTATTTCCCGCTTCAGATACACGCTCAAACCGGTTGCCCTGTACCTAAAGTGAGAAAGTACGTCTCCGGCCAAAGAACGGCCTCCCTTTTAGGTTGGGTGGATAATGAAACACTGGCCGCCGATGCCAATCCCGTTACCTTCTCTACACTGAATGCACCCATTCCGCTGTTAGGACTCACCTTCGCCACTCAATACCTTCGTTTCAATTCACAGGTGGCTGCCGGCACACCTCTCAGCGTAAAAATTATTTACCCTACCAACCTCCTGGGTGCGGGGTCGTCCGCTACTGTACAACCTTTCGTATACGACAATGGTACAGAAAAAGCAGCAGGTGTATCCTCATCGGTGGGCAACCTGTTATCCCTCCTGAACGGCGCCGGTGATATGGAACTTACCTTCACGCCGAAAGACGCTGCCGGTAACCCGGTGGCCTATGATGGCGTATGGATAAAACTTTCCGGCATAGCCGGACTGGCAATGAATATGGGCGTATACGATGCCTGGATCATGCAGGACCCGCCCGGTGATATCAGTTGCGACCAGGCCATCGATGTACTGGCAGGCATCCGCGCAGGCGGCGTAAACCTGCTTTCCGCTACCGGCGGCGTAGTAAATAAATGGAACGCGATCGACAATGATCCTTCTCTCTCCACTTACGCTCAACTGAACACCGGCGTACAGGTGCTGAGCCAGGTGTTTGAAACTGTTGTATTTAATACGCCCGCGAAAGCGGGTGATTCGGTATATCTTGTATTACAAGACCCTGGCGGAGGGCTGCTCGACCTTAGTCTCCTCACTGGTTTCACCATACAACCTTACCTCGGAACAACACCCGCAGGAAGCCCCATCACCAATAGCAGCAGTTTGCTGAGTCTCCGCCTGTTGAGCGGGCCGGGACAAAAGTACGTGCTGGCTGCCGCTATCCCTGCGGCCTTCGACCGGGTAGACATACAAATGGGCGGCGTTGTAGGCGCCCTCTCTTCCCTGCGCATCTATGATGTAAAAGTAGTATCGCCGGTACCGGTGTACTCGCTTACCATCAATGGTAATCTCACCCCCGGCCCAATATGTATTAAAGACGCAGACAAACTGAAATTCAATATTACCAATGCAGACCCCTGTGCAGTGTATAAATGGTACAGCACAGACAATACATTGCTATCTACCGGTAACGACTATACGCCGGTAATTACCAGCCCGGGAAATTTTACCTGGTATGTGGAAGCCATACGGAACGGATGCAGCAGCGTTGTCAGTAATCGTGTGCCCGTTCACGTTACAGTGGAACCCCGTCCCGGAAAACCGTTACTCACCATTCAATTAAACCCTTGACATATGAAGATTGCTACATCCGGAATGCACCGGCTTTTCCATCCCGTTTTAATGATCCCTGTTTTACGCCATCCTGCTATTAAGTACCTGCTGGGCGTATTTTTAGTGCTGTGTACCATCGGAGTCCGCGCACAAACCACTACACTCATCAAAACACCGGCAGATCTGTCGGATAACAATGATGCTTCAAAAGGTACTTCTACCTCCACAGGTACTACCTTGTTTTGTACGGATCAATCTGCGTTTACACTTACCTCCAGTTTAACCGATCCCACTGCTACAGGAACCCCTGTGCCTTATACCAGCTGGGTATGGCAGGAGATTGATGTAAACGGGAACCCCGGCGCGCTGCCTGCAACAGCCGTTCCTGTCAATGAAAAACTGAATGTATCATCCGCTACACCCGGCTGGCACACCTACCAGGTAACTGCCGCTACGGGCGCGTCTGAGTGCCCGGCCGATCCGGTGATTTTCACGGTGTATGTGTTACCAAACCTAACCATTGCTGCGGAAGTAGATCCGGCGAATAATCCAAACCTTACCTATTGTGCGGCCAACGGTGCGCCCACCGGCCCGAAAGCAATCAACCTCAAAAGCACGGTAACGTTTACCACTCCGCCCCGCAAAATTACCGGCCTGAAAGACTATACAATAAGCGATTTCGAATTGAAATATGTATGGTCTAAACAGGAAGTAGGCGTGCCCGCCTCTAAAACAGATGTAGGCACAGGTGCTGATTACACCATTGTGGAACCGGCCGTGTCTACACCCGGTACCGAGAAAAAATATAACTACAGCGTGAAAGTGGTTTACACGGTGAAAGCATGCGGCGATTATACCGCTACTGCGCAATCCGGCGGACAACCAGCCGTGATCACTGTTACGCCTAAACCAGGTCAACCGGTTATTACTATCCAGTAATCTGTATGGGTAAAAAAATAACTGTTATCTTTTTAATCCTCGGCTGGTGGATGACTTCCGCATGGTCGCAGTCACCACCGGTCAGGTATATCATGCCCGGTCAGCAGGTAAAGCTTACAGCCACTGCCACCAATGCGCAATACTACCAGTGGTACCGCGATGGCGTGTCCATCACCGGCGCTACGCTGGCGGAATATGTTACCGCAACGCCGGGCAGGTATACCGTAGAGGCATATAACGGTAACGACTGTATGTCGGAACCGTCTGAAGCAGTTATTATCGCCGAAATAACCGGCAGGGGACCGGATGCAGATCTGCAGATCACCAAAACTGGCGATAAGGGAAACATCCGTGTGAACAGCACTTTCAACTACTATTTAACGGTGGTGAATAACGGTCCGGCAAATGCTACCGGCATAGTGGTAACAGATAAACTACCCCGTTACCTGGCAATGGACCTGCTATCAGTGCCCACAATGGGTTCCGCTACCTACGAAGCAAACGATCATACGGTGCTGTGGAAAATGAATAGTCTGCAAAAAGGCATGACCGCTTCTTTATCTATTAAGGTAAAAGTCCTGGAACCCGGACTGGTCAGCAATACCGCTACTGTTACCGCCACTGAAGATGATAACGTATTGCAGAATAACACCAGTACGCATCAGCTGAAAGTATTGGCGTTGCATATTCCCAATGCAATTACTCCCAACGGCGACGGCGTGAACGAAGTGTTTATCATCAGTGGCCTGGAACTTTATCCGGAAAATGAACTTACTATTCTCAACCGCTGGGGCAATCATGTATTTGAACAAAAAGGATATACGCAAAACTGGAACGGAAAAGGATTAAATGCAGGCACTTATTTCTACTTGCTGCGGGTGAAGGATGAAAACGGCCACTGGCAGGAGTTTAAAGGATATATCAGTTTACTGAAGCCATAAACATTTACTATGTGTATGAAGAGATATTTTGTTTTCCTGGTAAGCATGTTTTGCAGCTGGCATCAGTTGCAGGCGCAGCAGGATGCGCAGTTCAGCCAGTATATCTTTAATGGCATCTATATAAATCCCGCTTACGCGGGATACCGGCAGGAACTGAATGCGCATGCGTTTTACAGGAATCAGTGGGTGGGTGTTCCCGGTGCGCCGGAAACCATGTCGCTGGCAATTGATGGCAGCCTGAATAACGACCGGGTAGGGCTTGCGCTGCAGGTGTCGCACGACAAAATAGGCGCCCAGAGCCAGTTAGCGGCATATGGCAATTATGCATACCGCATTCCACTGGGAGGTGAAACCGGCCGGCTGGCATTTGGTATTGGTGCAGGTATCGTACAACAGGGGCTCAATCCCAATGAGCTGGAGTTTACCAATCCCAACGAACCAAATCTTGGCGGAGCCACCCAACACATGCTGTTATTCGATATCCGGGCGGGCGCATATTATGCTACCGAAAACTGGTTTGTTGGTTTTTCGGCAGATAATCTTACGGCCCAGTACCAGGCAAAAAATAAACCATTGGGTCATTTTATCCCGGCGCCTAAACCACACTTTTATTTCACCGGCGGTGCATTGCTCAGGATGAATGACGATGTATTCCTGAAACCATCTTTCCTGTTGAAAGACGACAGGGCAGGACCTACCAGTCTTGATCTGAATATGTTTGTATTACTGAAGGAACTGGTTTGGCTGGGAGGCGGATACCGTACAGCGGTGGAGCTGTATAACAAGCCGGCTTTGCAGCAGGGCCTTGCCAAACCCGGTGCTGTAATAGCAATGGCGGAAGTATTTGTGCTGCCGGAATTAAGAATAGGATATGCCTTTGATTATGCTTTAAACAAATACCGCACTTACAACAACGGCACACACGAAATATCTGTTGGATATTATTTTAAGAGAATGGATAATGCCAAACGGACTTCTCTGCGACAGGTGAGATGTTCTTATTTTTAACCTTTGATGATGCAGTGGATTACCTTCGTATCTTTAAGTAACAAGTTTCCGGGTATGAGAAAAAAGAAAGTTGCTTCATTGCTGGTGAGTATGCATCCGTTACAACGGGTGCTGGTGAGTTTGGGGTTCACCTTCGCGGTGTTTATTATTTTTTTATTACTGAAGATAGAGGTACATCCGTTGGTATTGTCTGCACTTTTATGGAACATCTTTGCCATTTCCTATATCTCCACCGGCTGGATCGTTTTCTTCAACCGGACCATACAGGAGATCCGTACATGGGCGAGGATCGACGATGGTAGCCGCACTTACGTTACTTTAACGGTGTTGCTCGCATCTGTAGCGAGCCTGGTACTGGTGTTGTTAATGATGTTGTCAAAAGAGCTGACGGGTCTTTCAAAGATCCTGTACCTCCCGGTAGCCGTTTCCGGTATGCTGGCTTCCTGGACAATGGTACATACCACCCTCACTTTTCACTATGCGCATCTGTATTACGACGATGCCGAAGACGATAATACGAAACAGGCGGAAGGGCTGGAGTTCCCCAAAGAGAAAAAGCCGGACTATATCGACTTTGCCTATTTCGCCTTCGTGATAGGCATGACCTTCCAGGTATCAGATGTGGATATCACCGGCAGATTGATCCGCCGTACAGCGCTGGCACATGGCTTGTTATCCTTTTTGCTGAACACGTTTGTGGTAGCATTAACGATAAATTTAATCGCAGGATTGAAGCAATAAATTGCCTTCAAAAGCACAATCTTCTTACCTTTGATAAAGAATCGAAAAAAAATTTTGGTTTGTAAAACATTTTCCTATCTTTGCAATCCCAAACGAAAAATGCCGCGTTGGTCAAGGGGTTAAGACGCCTCCCTTTCACGGAGGAATCACGGGTTCGAATCCCGTACGTGGTACAAGAAAAAGGACCTCTGCAAAGAGGTCCTTTTTTTATTTCAGCCATTTTATTCTCTTTCCCCGGTGAAAGTTTTGCGGCAGGGTCGTCTCCTGCATCAAATTCACAACAACATTTAGTACATTTATTCCAACAGCACTCCTTTCCCTGAAACTGAAATGATTAACGGTCATATAAAGGCGCACGCCCAACAATGGCAAAAAGTAGTCAGGTATAGCTTTTACCTGCTATGGATGCTATTGTCCTTCACCGCCGTTAATGCCCAGAAACGGGAAACCGCCAGCTACAACTTCACCCACCTCGATATCAGCAACGGCCTGGCCAGCAACCACGTATCCGCCATTATGCAGGACCGGAAAGGTTTTATATGGATTGCCAGCACCGCACTGCAACGCTACGATGGTACCAACCTCGTAACAGTAGCCAGTTTCGACCGGGTGCCCGGTTCCATCTACTACGATGATATCTGCCTCTGCGAAGATAAAAAAGGCCGCATCTGGATGGGAACACCCGATAATATTCGTGTATACGACCCCGTTACAGACCAGGTAAAAGCCCTGCTGGTGGCCGATAGGGACGTTCGCCCGGAAGGGCTGCAATGCAGCCAGATCCTCGAAGATCACGATGGCGTAATATGGGCTACCACGCACGACGGACTACTACGCTTCAACGAAAAAGCACTTAACTTCCAGAAAGCAGCCATCATCCCCGAAGCAGACCGCATCCAGATGATGGACGCCATCATGGAAGATGAAAGCGGCAACCTGTGGATCAGCGGAAAACACGGCCTGTACATCCTGGACCGCCAGCGGAAAAATTTATACAGCTCCGCCAATAACCCGCTGAAACTGCCGGTACTCAATATCGATAATACCTTCAAGAAAATATTCACCGATCCACATCACCAAATATGGCTCGCCGGCCGGCACGGACTCTTATACAACTACGATCCCGCCTCCCGTCAACTCACGAACTATACCTTCGAAGCGCCCGGCGGTAAAAAAGATAATGAAGATTATGACGCCATCTTCGACCTGGTAAACGACAACGATAATAACCTCTGGATTGCCACCGAAAAAGGCGGGATACTCCGCTATAACCGCGAACTGAAACACTTTGATCTGAACATCATCGCCAATAATGCAGATCCTAAAGGATTTCATTACACCTACGAAGCCAATTGCTTTCTCAGCGACCGCGAAGGCCACCTGTGGATAGGCACCGATCTGGGCGTAAATATCCTCAGCCTCCACAACAAAACATTCCGTATCCTCGATAACAGAACCACTTTCCCAAATACCACCCAACACCTCCCGGCAACAGAAGTAACAGGCATTTTCCAGGCTTCCAATGGAGATGTATACGTAGGATACTGGGGCAAAGGCTTTAGCCACTTAAACGCCAACCTGGAACTGATCCGCAACTATGTACACGACGACGGGGAACCCGCATACACCCTGCCGGAAGAACGCGGACTGGTATGGACCTTCGCTGAACTGAAAGACGGCACCATCATCGTCGGACAGGAAAACGCATTCCTCTCCCTGTTTAATCCCGCTACCGGGAAATTTACAAAACATCTTACTTCCCCGGTACTTTATGAACAAACAATACTCAACCTGAAACCACAACACGACACCACCGTTTGGATCGGCCTGTATAAACGCGGACTCGCCAGCTGGAACCCGCAGCAAAATACTTTTCAACATTATCATGAAATAGTAGATTCTCTAAAACGACCCGTTTCTGTAATGGATATCGTTCCGGAAGGAGACTCCCTCCTGTGGCTCGGCTCCAGCAGCGCAGGGCTCATACAGTTCAACACCCGCTCACGCCGCATCGTACATCGCCAAACCTTTGAACTGGAAACAAAAAGATATAGCAACATTACAAGCTTACGCCGTTTTAACGACACTATATTACTGGCTGGCACTGATCACGGCCTGTGGGTGTATAACACGCGGAAGCACACCTATAAGCCGCTCCTCATCAACACTAAACTGTTTGATCAGTGGGTACTGAGCATGGAAGAAGATGGCCCCGGCAAAATATGGTTCACCACCCAATACGGATTTTATCGCTACCATGTGGCGGCCGACCGCCTGGAAACATTCATCCAGGGCGACGATATCATTGATAACACCCGCAAGGTAAGACGCCGTATTGTGAAGCTGGACGACGGCAATCTCCTTGTAGGCGCATCAGATCATATTGTGGCTTTTGATCCCGCCAGCCTGCGCGTGGCGCCACCGCCGCCGGATGTAACGATCGTAAACCTGAAAGCGCTCGACAGTATTGTGCTGATCCACGCCGCCCTGCAAGACAGCGTGCCGGTTACCCTCAGCTATAAACAAAACTTTATCAGCATAGAATTCAAAAGCCTGCTATACCACGAAGAAAAGATCCGCTATTACTATCAGCTGGAAGGGGTAGACGAAAACTGGGTGCTTACAGATAATATCCTGGTAGCAAAATATACCAATCTGCCTCCGGGCAACTATACGTTCCGCGTGCGGGCCGTAAATACCGCCGGTACCTTCTCTGAACATATCACTACACTGCAGATCTTTATTAAACCTGCCTTCTGGCAAACTTCCTGGTTCCGGCTATTGTGCCTGCTGCTGGCCGTTTCACTGGTATATCTTTATTACAGGTTACGTATTGCAGGTATCAAAAAAGAAGCAAAACAACGCGAAGCCATACAACAACAAATTGCGCAGCTGGAAATGAAAGCGCTACGTGCCCAGATGAATCCACACTTTATTTTTAATGCGCTGAATTCTATCCAAACCTTTATGATGAAAAGCGAAACAGAACAGGCCCTGGCCTACCTGAGCCGCTTTGCAAAACTAATCCGTAACGTACTCGATAATTCACAACTCAACAATACTACGGTAGCCCAGGAAATCAGCGTACTGGAAAACTACATGGAACTGGAAAAACTCCGCTTCAGCGACGAATTTGAATACGAGATTATTGTGGATCCGGCACTCGATGCCAACATGGTGGATGTGCCTACCATGATCATCCAGCCATTTGTGGAAAACGCCATCTGGCACGGTTTGCTGCACGAAAAAGGAAAAGGAAAAGTAACCATCACCTTTAAAAAGGTAGATGACCGCATTTTATGTACCATAGAAGATAACGGTATCGGGCGGGAAAAATCTGCAGCAATGAAGCGCCTCAGCAAACCCCGCCATCAATCCCGCGGACTGCAAATTACGCGCGACCGCCTTTCATTATATAACAGCCGCTTTAATGTAGATGCCAGCTTCGATATTGAAGACCTGACAGATGAAGAAGGGAAAGCGCTGGGAACAAGGGTAAACCTGTGGTTCCCGTTTGTGGAAGAGTAGCCAATGGGAAAACAATCCGTTTTCCCATTGGCTGAATATTTTTATGCGAGGCCGGTTTCATAATGCCGCTCCGGGATCTCTATATCCAGGAAGCCTTTTTTAATCAACCATTCCCTGAAGATTTGCTGCACATCGTACTCCCCATGTACCAGGAAAAGTTTTTTCACATCTTTCGGATGCTGGCAGGCCAGCCACTGGCTCAGATCTTCATAGTCGCCATGCGCACTCATAGAACGGATCACGCCCACCGCCGCATTTACATGGAAACGGGTACCATAAATAGATACCTCTTTAGCGCCACGCATCAGCTTACCACCTAGTGATTGCGGCTCGCAATAACCAACAATAAGAATGGTATTACGGGCATTGTCGATGTTATTGGCAATATGATGCTTCACACGCCCGGCTTCTGCCATGCCCGATGCTGAGATGATCACGCAAGGTTCCTTGCGGAAATTCAGCGCTTTGGACTCGTCTACTGTTTTGATATAATGAAGACCGGGGAAGTCAAACGGATCATCGTCCTTTTTCAGGATATTAGCTACCTCCCTGTTAAATACTTCGGGATGCGCTTTGGTAACGGCAGTAGCTTCTGTGGAAAGCGGACTGTCTACAAAAATGTCAACCCTCGGCAGCTTACCTGCCAGTTGCGCATTGTTCAATGCGTACAACAACTCCTGCGTGCGGCCTACACTGAAAGCAGGAATAATCAGCTTACCTCTTTTTTCCATACAGGTTTCCCGGATATGCCGTAGCAGTTCAGCATCTGCAGGAGCGGCATCTGCATGCAGCGTGCTGCCATAGGTTGATTCTATCAGGATATAATCTGCCTGTGGAAACACCTCCGGCGATTTCAGTATAGCATCATTATAGCGGCCAATATCACCGCTGAAAGAGATCTGCTCTGTTTTACCGTTTTCTGTAATACGCAGGTGTACAGCTGCCGCCCCCACAATATGTCCGGCGTCGGTGAACATCAGTTGTATATCCTTGTCAATATGCGTCCAGGTATTATAACCAGTCGGCTTTAACCGGTCGATGGATAGTTTAGCATCATCTACACTATATAGCGGCTCTACAAAAGGGAGCCCTTCTCTCGCCATTTTTTTATTGGTGAACTTCGCATCATCGCGTTGTATTTCGGCGGAGTCGAGCAACAGTATTTCTGCCAGATCGCGGGTAGCGGGTGTGCAGAAAATATCGCCCCGGTATCCAAGCTTCACGAGCCGCGGTATAAGGCCGGAGTGGTCGATATGTGCATGCGATAGCACCATGTACGTTATTTCCTGCGGATCAAATCCGAAGTCCCTGTTAAGGGAATCTGTTTCATGACCCATGCCCTGGAACATGCCACAATCCAATAAAATCTTTTTGCCATTCTTAAGTGTGATCAGGTGTTTTGATCCGGTAACAGTGCGCGCAGCGCCATGAAATGCAATTTTCATATCAGATATTTAGAGTGAACGGCGTTCACCATTTTACGATTTACATTTAAACGACCAGGTGATGGCGAAGGAGGCAATTAATATGCCGTCTTTATCCCGGCCTTCACTGCGGAGGGTAACGGTTTCCGCGGAATTATCATTTAGCGCCCGTTCTATAGCGGCTCTCAGCAGCGGGAGTTCTGAACAGGTAAACGTGGTAACGCCGGTGGCTTTTTTCACAAAAGTGGATTCCATGCCGGTAACGAGCATGGATACACGCCGTGGAGCGCTGCGTACATACATCATCGCCGGTAAACCGGTGCTGAGTTCAGCGGCCATCGCTAAACAGGCAAAGTAGGTAGACCGGAAAGGGTTTTGCGACAACCAGCGGAAAGGAACAGTGGTTACACAGGTATCGGCTTCCAGCGATTTTAACCGCACTCCTGAAAGCCACGCTGCCGGCAGCTTCCAGAACAGGTAGGCCGAAAACTTAAACGGATGCTGTGCAAACTTCTGAAAAGATTGCACAGCATCCGTGTTGAAAGTGGTAATGCCGTTATCCATGACGATGTTATTCGTTGATATAATGGGAAGGCTGCAACGCAGCGGGTGACCATTGTTTCAGGAACTCCTGCACTTTCTTTTTATCATAGGAATCTGCCGATTCCAGCAAACCGGAATTCTGTGTATGCAGCCGGTTACCTTTCGCATCCAGTATTACCAGCACCGGGAAACCAAAACGCTGCGGATAGCCCAGCTCTTTCAGAACAGGCAGGTTCTTGTTTTCCTTGCTGTAATTAAGATGGTACACTACATAATTATCATTCAATGCTGCTTTCAGCTCGGCATCATCTTCTATAAATTTATACAACCGCTTACACCAGATACACCAGTTGCCGCCAATTTGCAGCAACACATGTTTCTGCTCCTTCGCTGCTTTTTGTTCTGCTGCTGCAATGTCCGCCTTTGCATCGGCAGCAGGGTTATAAATATGTTCCAGGTCATGTGTTTGCGCCTGCGTGGCAGGAATTGCAAAAGCTATACTCAATAACAACGTCCAAACAAACTTCTTCATAAAAAAACTATTAATCAGGATATCTAATTTACACTATATTTTGCACATACTGCTGGATGGCCAGCTGGGCTTTGGCAGGGTCCTGCAGCTGCAACCGGACAATATCTTTCAGCTGTTGCTGCAACGCAGGATCATACACCGGCACACATACTTCTATCCTGCGATGGAGGTTACGGTTCATCCAATCTGCCGAACCCATATATACTTCTTCCTGGTTATTATTATGGAAGATGAATACCCGCGCATGTTCCAGGTACCGGTCTACAATCCGTATGATGCGGATGTTTTTACTTTCCGCGATATCCGGCACCAGGCAATTGATGCTGCGCACAATCAGGTCTATCTGTACGCCAGCCTGGCTGGCTTCATACAGTTTACTGATCATCCCCCTTTCCTGCAGGTTATTTATTTTGATGATGATTCTGCCGGGCTTTCCTTCTTTTACGTGAACAATTTCCCGGTCTATCAACCCGGTAAAACGTTCCGTCATGTTAAACTGTGCTACCAGCAAATGCTGGAACTGCAAAAACTGGTAACCCGCTGGTTGTTCCCTGCTTTGAAGGTACAGGAACAGCAGTTCCATCTCCCGGGTAATATCCTTATGCCCGGTAAACAAAACATGATCGGTGTAAAAACGTGCAGTGCTTTCATTAAAATTACCGGTAGCAATGAGGCCGCAATAATCCCACTGGTAGCCGCGGTTACGCTTTACCAATGCAGTTTTGGCATGCACTTTCATCCCCGGAATACTATAAATGAGTTTTACGCCGGCATCCTTCATTTTCTTTGCCCAGCGGATATTATTGGCTTCATCAAAGCGGGCTTTCAGTTCCACAAACACCGTTACCTTTTTCCCGTTCTTTGCTGCGCTGATCAGCGCCTGTGCAATCTGTGAGCCGGAAGCAATGCGGTACAGCGTTACATATATTTCGGCTACATCCGGATCTGCCGCGGCTTCATTAAAAAAGCGCAGGATATAATCATAGCGCTGATAGGGGAGATGTACCAGCAAATCCTGCTGTAACACCAGGTCCAGTAACCGGTCGGTAGCCACAATGGCCTTATTTTCGGCGGGTATTACTTTGGGATAATCTACGTGTAATAGCCCTGCTGGTGCTGGCAGGCTAGCCAGGTCTTTCAGGTTATGATAACGTCCGCCCATTACCTGCTCATCGTCCTGCACATCAAACTGGATGGCAAGGAAATGTAGCAGCGACCGGGAAATAGCGGCATCATACAGGAAGCGCGTAGGCACGCCCAACTCACGTTTACGGATCAGCGTTTCTACTTCTTCCAGGATATCGCCTTTCACTTCATCCATATCCATTTCCGCATTACGGGTAAGCTTCACGCTATGGCAGCTTTCCACCGTATAGCCAGGGAAAAGATAAGAGAGATGCGCGCGGATAATATCATCGAGGAAAGCAATGTAATGAACGCCCTCCAGCGACGGCAGCTGCTGAAAACGCGGCAGGTCGGCGGGGATATTCACAATCACAAATTCCTGGATGCTGGTATTATTTTCAGGCACCAGTGTTACTGCGAGGTACAGCTGGTTGTTTTCAAGAAATAATTTCTTATGTTTTCCATTGAGCCATACCGGCTGTAAATAAGCCAGTACGGTAGTAAGGAAATAATATTTTGTAAAGGCAAGATGGGCAGGCTGCAGCGGCTGGTTATAATACAACTGTACGCCTTGTGTCCGCAGGTCAGGCAATACGCTGCCGGTGAAAATCTGTCCGTATTCCTGTTGCTGCCGGTTTATTTCCTGCAACACCTGTTGTAACGTATCGCTGCTGATGGATTCATTTTCCCCGGCTGCCGGATCATTTTCCAGCACCCGGTTAATGGTAAGTATGGCCGGCATTCTCACCCGGAAAAACTCGTCGAGGTTGGAAGAGAAGATGGAAAGAAATTTAATCCTTTCGTATAGTGGTACCTGTTGGTCTGCCGCCATCAACAACACCCGGTAATTAAAGGATAACCAGCTCAGATCGCGGTTATATAAAGGAACACCCATGAATCATTATGCTTTTACCGGGAAGAAAATTGCTGCAATCAGGAAAGCGAATACAGAAATAATAAGACCAAACATGAAAATATTATAGGAAATACGCAGCAGTTTGTATTTATGACCCAGTACTACGCCCAGGTAATAAATGTCTCTCGTCATGCTGCTGTACAGGAATTCAGAATCATCCATCATCTGCTTGATTCCCCACTGGTATTCTTCCAGGTGCATCTTATAAAAGTTACCAAAAAACAGGAGATTGGCGTCTTTCTTTTCAATATCTGCTTTGGTGAAGGTACCGCTGGTTACATTCGGGCGGGTGGCCAGCACGGAGAAGATCACGGTGAGTACGGCCGTGAAAAGGAAAATGATGGAAGGAATTACCATGTTGGGATAATCTTCCAGTCGCCTTACCAGTACGCTCAATATCACGGAGATGATAATGGAATTCACCGAAATCATGATATGCGCTTTACTGTCGGCCATAGAGCTTAGCCTGATATGATTGGTGGAAGTGGTTCTGAACATGGTTTCCACGCCACGTTCGGATTTGCCTGACTTCTCTTTATCCTTGTCTTTTTTCTTTTTTTCAGTGAAGGTAGCCGGCGGGGTATCGGAAGTACCGGCGCCGGGAGTGGCGGTGATAGCGGTAAGATTATCTTCCGCAGCTTCCTTTGTTTTTTTCTCCAGCTTCTTTTTCAGCTTTTCCAGGTTCTCTTCTTTCTGTTGTTTAAACAGGGTCTGCGCGTAGTCGGTCCAGTAGTGATGCTCCGTTAAAAAGGTGATATTGGTATTCAGCCATTTCACGGCAGGAATATCCTTCTGGTAGGTAAGTTCCATTTCGTGCCGGAGCAGCTTGTTCCGGTCGGAGTACTCTTTGGATCCCAGGTGTGAAAGATCGGCGTCACAAACAATCTGTTCCACCAGGTTGTGGGGTGACTGGGGCATTTTGGTAGCCAGGATGGCGCCTTGCACCATCGACTGAACATTTTCCGGCGCCTGTTGTTGCTGTAAGAATTGCAGGGCCTCTTTGGCGCCGTTTTCTTCGTGGGCACTGCCTTCGCCCAGCAGGTACCCGGCATCATGAAACCAGGCAGCTACGTATACTGCCGCTAATTCGTCGTCCTGAAGGCGGTAATGGGCCGCAATTTGTCCGGCAGCCTGTACTACCTGTTGCGTATGTACGAGATTATGATAAACCAGGTTAGGGCGCGGGTGTTGCTGATACTGGGCTATAACATAGTCCCGGGCTGCATCTATAATAGCATTCTTTTGCATAAGGAAGACGAAAATTAAGATAAGGAACTGCGAAATACGTTGTATACTTTATACATTTTATTGTACTAATAACGGTATGTTCGTTACTTCGCGTATTACAAATCGCAAATTGAACCTAAGTTACTGCATTTTTGAGTTAAATTTATGCTATAAAGTTACACTATGGATGTCCGGATCGGGTTAATATTTCTCCTTTTCCTCTTGTCATGTAATATGAGCGACAGGGAACAAAAAGTATACGCCTCCCCACGTGGTTACGATTTAAAAGAGCCGGTACGCTACCGGGTCAGGGAGTCTATGCAGGAAATTTCAGGCATGGAATTGTTTCCTGATGAACACAAAATTATGGCCATTAATGATGAGGAAGGCCACATCTACCAGCTGGATGTATTGGCAAAGGAACCTTACCCGCACTTTAAATTTGCAAAAAACGGAGATTATGAAGATATCTGCCACACAGATAGCGGCTGGTTTGTATTGAAAAGCAATGGCTCCCTGTTTGAAGTCCACGGCCTGTTCACCGACAGCGTTTACAGCGATCATCACAAAATGCCAAAAACGGGAAAGAAGGAATTTGAAACCACTTACTACGATTCTGCCCGTAACAGCATTGTGATGATCTGTAAGAATTGTGAAGATGATAAACGCCTCGGTGTTACCAGCGCCTACCGCTTTGATCTGGCCTCCAGGACATTTGATACCACGGCCATTTATAAGTTCAATAACCAGGAAATTGCGCGCCTGGCCGGTTCAGATATGCGGTTCTTCAAACCTTCCGCAGCAGCCATTCATCCCATCGAAAAGCGATTGTACATCATCGCCTCTGTGAATGGATTGCTCGTGATCTCCGACCTGCAGGGCCACGTACAGGAAGCCTACAACCTGAAACACCGCCTGTTCCTTCAGCCGGAAGGACTGGCATTTGCACCCAACGGCGATATGTATATTTCTAATGAAGGCGGATACGACGGTACTGCCAATATTCTTAAATTTACCTACAAGTCCAAATGATCAGATCAGCCATCATCTATATTGCCCTACTAATTGTTACATGTACTGCCGCCTATGCTCAGTCGCCGCAGGTCGTGAAACGTGTGATCCTTATCGGCGATGCCGGGGAACTGCACGACAACGGCAAAAATCCCGTAGTGGATGCCGTACGTAATACCTTCGATCTCCAGGATAGCCGGAATACTATCCTCTTCCTGGGCGATAACGTATATCCGCACGGGTTACCCGATTCCTCCAGTAACAAATTCCAGGTGGCCAAAGAAATCATCGACTACCAGATCAACCTGGTACGTGGTACCAAAGCCCAGGGATATATCATTCCCGGTAACCACGACTGGGACAAAAGTAAACCCGATGGATGGGATATCATCCGCAATCAGCAACGGTATGTGGATTCCCAACACCTCGATAACGTTCAGTTTGAACCAAAAGAAGGTTGCCCCGGACCCATAGAAGTAAAGATCTCCGATAATATCACCCTCATCATTATGGATAGCGAATGGTGGGTGTTCCCTTATCAGAAGCCGGGAATAGAATCTTCCTGCGATTGTAAAGACAATGACGAGATCCTTACCAGGCTGTCGGAAATAGTAGCCACCAACCGCAACAAGCTGATCATATTTGCTACCCATCACCCCTTCCGTAGCTACGGTATTCACGGAGGATATTATACCATCAAGCAACATATTTTCCCGTTAACAGACCTGCGCCCGGCGCTGTATGTGCCTTTGCCGGTGATAGGCTCTATCTATCCCATTGCCCGTGGCGTTTTTGGTACCCTGGAAGATATTCCCAATCCGAAGTATCAGCAGATGATCAAAGGAGTGGAAGCAGCCCTGAAACCTCATGGCCCGGTGGTGTTTGTGTCTGGTCACGATCACACCCTCCAGCTCATAAAAGATCAGCAGAATGCCTACGTGGTAAGTGGCAGCGGCGCAAAAAATAACCGCGTAAAGAAAGGGTCGAAATCCCTGTTCGCCAGTACAGATAACGGTTTTAGCGCCATCGAATTAATGTCCGACAGCACCGTACGCGTACAGTATTATGTTGCAGACAACGGCACACAACCCGTTTTCAGCAATAACCTGTTCCGCCTGCAGGACATTCCGCAACAGTCGCTCGCCTACACGCCGCCGGCATCACTGCCGCCATTTATCAAGGTAGCTGCGGATACACAGTATGTACATGTCTCCAATTTTCATAAAAAGTTGCTGGGAGAAAATTACCGGCAGGTATGGGCCACCCCGCTCAACTTCCCGGTACTGGACCTCAAAACTGCCAAAGGCGGCCTGAAGATCCTGCAACGCGGCGGTGGAAAACAAACACACTCACTCCGCCTGGAAGACAGCACCGGTACCGAATGGGCCATGCGCTCCCTGAAAAAGTTCCCGCTGGCAGCTATTCCTGAACTGCTCCGCGAAACCATTGCCCGCGAAGTAGTACAAGACCAGATCTCCGCCGCCAACCCTTATGCCCCGCTGGCAGTAAGCGTATTGGCCGAAGCCGCCGGCGTGCCGCACACCAATCCCACTTTTGTATACCTGCCAGCCGATAGCTCGCTCGGCATCTATGCAAACGACTATGGGAACGAAGTATTCCTCTTTGAAGAAAGAGAACCCGCTACCGGCAGCAACAATAAAACTTACAATACGCCAAAAGTACTGGCAAAGATCTGGGGAGATAATGATGAACATATCGATCAGAAATCCGTACTCCGCGCCCGTATTTTTGATATGTACATCATGGACTTTGATCGTCATGACGACCAGTGGCGCTGGTATAAGGAAAAACATAAAGGAGAAGAATACTATTACCCGGTTCCCCGCGACCGCGACCAGGCGTTTTTCCTGAACGGAGGATTTATTCCCCGCCTGGCTGCCCGCCCCTGGTTTATGCCGGCCATACAGGGCTTCCGGAAAGATATCCCCGATATCAACGGCTTTAACTTCAGCACCCGTTACTTCGATCGCTCTTTCCTCAATGAAATGAATGAAGAGGATTGGAAGAAACAAACAGATAAGCTTTTAAAGAAGATGACCGACAGCGTGATCACTGCTGCTGTAAACGCTTTTCCCGATACTATCCGGTCGCTGGTAGGCCCTATGATGATCGATAAATTATCTGCCCGCCGCAACATCCTGGAGAAGAACACACTCAAATACTACCGCTTCCTCGCCAAAGGCGTTGATGTGCCGGCCACTGAAAAGAATGAACTCATCTCGGTAGAAAAACAACCTGGTGGTAAAGTAGCCCTCGATATATTTAAGATCAGCAAGAAAGGAGTCGTTCAGCAAAACATCTACTCCCGCACTTTTGATCCTTCCGTAACCAAAGAAGTAAATGTATATGGCATGGGTGGTAATGATCGCTTTGTAATAAAAGGCGATAACGCAACTCCCATACGCATACGCCTCGTTGGCGGCAAGGACGCCGATTCCTATATCGACAGCACCACTGCAAGGGCTGGCAAACGGGTACGCATATACGATCAGAGAACCGGCAAAGATACTTTCGCCCTCACCGGCAATGAACAACGCCGTCTGTCCAACGATCCGGCGAATATCAAATATAACCGCAGCGCCTTCCAGTATGAAAAAACAATGCCGCTACTGGCCGGCGGCTACAATCGTGACGATGGTTTGCTGCTCGGTTTAGGCTTGTCCGTTACCCGCCACGCATGGCGCCGGGAGCCGTTCTCCACCAAACACCTGTTTACCGCTACGCATGCACTGGCCACCCGTGCCTGGAACTTCCGCTATGAAGGAGAATACACCGATGTAATCGGGAAAACAGACCTGCTGCTGTTTGCCAGAGCAAAAGCGCCCAACAATACCATCAACTTCTTCGGATATGGAAATGAAACTATATTCGATAAGTCCGGTAATAAAACCATTTCTTACTATCGTGCACGGTATAATTTTTATACTGCAGAAGCATTGTTGCGCACCAGCATAGGAAATCATATGACCATTGCGTACGGTCCTACATTCAATAATTACGCCTTTGATAAAGATGAAAACCATGACCGTTTCATCACCGACTTCAAAAACAATGGACTGGATTCTGCCGGCATCTATACTAATAAAGCATATGCGGGTGGTAAAATAGTGGCTACTATTGACACCCGTAACAGTAAGATCATTCCTACCCGCGGCATTCTGTGGACAACCACTTACGCCGGTAACTTTGGCGTAAATGATAAGAGTTATAACACTACTTCGCTGCAATCGGATCTGAGTTTATACATGAGCTTCCGCATCCCGGCTAATTTTGTAATTGTAAGTCGTTTTGGCGGCGGTAAACTATGGGGGAACTATGAGTACTTCCAGGCACTCACGGTTGGCGGCGTTCAAAACCTGCGCGGTTACCGCAACTACCGCTTTGCCGGCGACGCCAGCGTATATAACAATACAGAAATACGCGTGAAGTTATTTGATCTCAAAACTTATATCCTGCCCGCAGGCGTAGGGCTCATCGCCTTTAATGATGTGGGCCGCATATGGAGGGAAAATGAAACCTCGCACGTATGGCACGATGGATACGGCGGAGGCGTTTATATTGCGCCGATCAATGCCCTGATCATTACCGCAGTGGTGGGGCATTCCAAAGAAGAAACAATACCTTATATCACCTTCGGGTTTAAATTCTAAATAAAAAAGGGAAGGCAGATAGCCTTCCCTTTTTTATTATACGATAGCTTCCATATTTACTTTTACGCGGAGCGCTTTCAATCCGCTCACGCCCTGTAGCTCTTCCAGATCCAGCATTTCAATTTCCGGCAGCAGTATTTTTTTGCTTTGCAGGAAAGTAATATACTTTTTCAGTTCCTCCATTTCTCTCACATAAGAATATACCATTGCAATGGTGCCGGGTTGTGTTAACCGTTCGCCGGTATCTTTTATATGTACTTTATCAATACGTTTTTTGATGATTTCATAACGCACATTGTAAGCGCCTTCCACATCAAACCGGCGTTCGTCGCTGCGGAAGCTGATGGTGATAGGAGCGCTGTGCATCAGGATCATCTGCGTGGTTTGCAGCGGCACCTTTAATTTAGGTCCCAGTTTATGCGTAAGCCTTGCGATATGCGCCATAGAAGAAAGCTGCCACAGGCGCAGGTTGCGCAGGTACAACTGGTCAAATTTCTTTTCCTGGGCAATCGACTGGCCAATATAAATAGTATACTCCACGCCATCGGTACGGTACTTTTCAAAGTAGCAGGGGAAAGAATGCTGTATATACTGGCGTTCCTTCTCCAGGTACTGGCTGATGGCCATGTTGATGTTGGATAAACTTTCTTCGTACTCTCTCCGGTGATGATAAACGTGTCCTTCTGTTTTGTCCATCTTCGCAAAATAGCTGGCCAGTAATGGTTTCAGCTCTTCATTGTCTTCACAGAGATGTTCCAGTACAGGCTGTATTTCCTGGTCCATGAACTCGTTCACCTTCAGGTCTTCGCCCGCCTGCAGGCTGTTACTGAGATTGTCCAGCAGATCATTTGTTTTAAACTGCAGTTCTTCCAGTAAAGGCAGGTGAATGGTTTTACCGATGGTTTCGAGTGTATCGCGGATCAGTTCCAGCTGTTCCTGCAAATCCTCGCGGATAGCAGTGCCCTGCTGTACAGATGAGTTGCGGATATCCACCGCGCCATAAAGCGGGTACACTTCATCAAAGCTGATGCTTTCAATATCTTTTCTTTCTTCTTCTGGTGTCAGCAGGTAATTCCAGGCGGCATCCACAAACTTCCATTCCACGGAAGGCTGTAAGGCGGTAAACTGGTCTTTGATCACTTCATTCAGCCGGCTTTCGAGGATGTTCATGCTGCGGTTCAGCATCAGCACCAGCAGGGGATAAGTGTTTTGCAGTTTCCACAGCGGGTTAGACGATAACCGGTTGGGTGTGGAAGAGGCCAGTTCCAGCACGCCCAGTATTTCCTTTTTATGCGTGATCGGGAATATCACGAAGCTCCGGATATTCTTGATAGGCAGATATTTCAGGAACGCATGTGGTGCAATCGACGTTTCATTTACATCAGGAACTATCAGCGGCGCCGGGTTTTGCTGCGCGTGTTCCAGCAGCAGCTGGAAAAAGTGCTGCTGTTGTTTTTTGTTGCCCACTCCCAGGATCGGATCGGTGTTGGAGAATTGTTCTTCCAATACATTTTTGCCGTTTACTTTTGGAAAGGGCACCATGTGGGCGGTTACATCGGGGATGCCTAAAATAACCGGGATCATTTTTTCCAGGGTCCGGTAGCTCTCGATTTCGTTGCTGGTGCGCATGTTCATCACCAGGCTCTTGATATTATTGAGCGTTTCCGATTGGGTCACATCTTTCACTGTCCAGATAACAAAGCCTTCCAGTGAAAACATACTGGTAGGCAACAGCTGTTGCAGGGCATCCGGTGTAATCTGCTTGGAGCAGAACATATCATAGTTCAGGTGCGGCAGTTCACCGTTTACCTTTACATCCACAAACCTGGGATCTATATTTACTTTCACATAACGTTTACCACCATCGGGCGTTTCCAGCGTATGGATGATATCGTTTTTATAGTTCATGGGAAAGTGGAATACCTTTTCCAGGATCAGTTTGTACAACCAGGTGATCTTGTCTTTTTTTACCTGTGCAATGGAAATGCCGTCCGGAACAGCCGATAACTCGGAGCCGTTTTCAGCAAATAGCTGTTTAAAGAGATCAGAATAATGGAAGATGGCGAACTTAAACGGAACGCCTATGCCATAGATGTCTTTGCTGGAATCTGTAGTAACCGGGAAAATAGCGGCTATCAGCAGATCCAGGTATTCCTTGTATGCACCGAGATCAGCAGTGGCAGGAATGGGTTTGAGTATCTCCGGGTTACTTTCAAATTTATCAATGATCAGTTTATAGAAAGACGAACGGGCTTCTCCTTCATGAGTTACCTTTTCCTTCAGATAATTCAGGAACGGTACGAATGATATATTAGACTCAATTACTTTATCATCGTTAAATATACCGGGGTGTGCAGTTAAAACTTTCATATTATGGTACAATTATAACCAAAGGCTGTCCTTTTAGTGCCAGTAACAATTCTTATTACAATTTACAGTAAAACATTGCAGGAATAACAGAGAGGGAGTACTATTGTAGACGCAAAGGTAGGGGAAATATTGTATCAATATTGAATTCCGGGATTCAGGTATTTGTCAAATGTGCTATACACCTGATAATCAAATACCTGAATCCGCGGAAATCCGGAAGATTTATTGCAATTCGATCTGGTTTTTCAGCAGATCTTCCAATGTATCACGTTTACGGATCAGGTGCGGCTTGCCATCTTTTACCAGCACTTCCGCCGGTTTCAGGCGGGAGTTAAAGTTGGATGACATTTCAAAGCCATAGGCGCCGGCGTTATAAAACACCAGGTAATCGCCTTCCCTTACCTCGTTAATCTTACGGTCCCATCCAAAGGTGTCTGTTTCGCAGATATTACCTACCACGGTATAGATCCGCTCGGTGCCTTTCGGGTTGGAAATATTGCGGATCAGGTGAAACGCCTCATAAAACATGGGGCGGATCAGGTGATTGAAGCCGGAATTTACCCCTACAAATACATTGGCAGTAGTTTGCTTGATCACATTAGCCTTTACTACAAAGTAACCACTCTGGCTTACCAGGAACTTTCCTGGTTCAAACCACAGCTGCAGCGGACGTACGTATGATTTAGCAAAGTTATTGAACGCTTCGCTCAGTTTTTTGCCGAGGAGGTCAATATCTGTTTCAGGATCTCCCTGCTGGTAAGCTACCTTAAAGCCGCTGCCCAGGTCAATAGATTCCAGGTCAGGGAAGTGCTGTACCATTTCAAACATTACTTCCACGCCGCGCAGGAACACATCTACATCCTTGATTTCAGAGCCGGTGTGCATGTGCAGGCCGGTTACTTTCAGTTTAGTAGAATTGATAATGCGTTCGATATGGCGCATCTGGTGAATGGAGATACCAAACTTGCTATCGATATGCCCGGTAGAGATCTTGAAGTTTCCACCCGCCATGATATGTGGGTTCAAACGGATACAGATCGGATAGCTGCCACCGAACTTATTACCAAACTGCTCCAGGATGGAGAGGTTGTCTATATTAATGATTACGCCCAGGTCTTTCGCTGCAATAATTTCCTGCAGGTCCACACAGTTGGGGGTAAAGATGATATTCTTAGGATCAAAGCCAGCCTTCAGGCCCAGCTGCACTTCCTGGATCGACACCGTGTCCAGTCCGCAACCAATAGAATTGATGTACTTAAGGATATTGATGTTGGTCAATGCCTTACAGGCGTAGAAAAAGCGGGTGTCAGACTTCTGAAATGCCTTTTGGAGCTTTTCATACTGGGTTTTAATCTTTTCTGCATGGTATATATATACCGGGGTACCAAATTCTTCTGCTACTTTCACCAGGAAATCGGCAGTAAGTACGTCGCTTTGTTTAGGCATTGAAAATCCTTAGTTTAAGAATGAGGATGCAAAATTACTACGCAAAAGTGAGAAATTGTAGAAAAAAGGGAGAATGTCAGTTGTGGTGGGATAAGTATCTTTGTTATTAGTAAATTCACATATTTATGGAGCCATACAGATTTGACAGAACAGCCTTCAAAATCAAGACATTTGCAGAGGCAGATGCTGATAATGTTGATTTAAGCCTTTCATTGGCAGAACGGGTTCGCCAATCGTGGTATCTCATTTCAAAAGCCTATGGGTTTGATCTGAGCAACCCACCGCGGATGGATAAGACTGTTTTTTCATGTAGAAAACAAAAATAATAATGGGATCTATATTCAATGACGATTTTAGGGATTTCATCAGGGCTTTAAATAATAATCAGGTTGAATATATTCTGGTAGGGGGCTATGCAGTTATTCTTCATGGTTATAGAAGAGTAACAGGTGATATGGATATTTGGGTAAACCGGACCAAAGAAAATTATTTAAAATTGACCAGGGCGTTTGCTGAATTCGGGCTACCAATCTTTGATATGACTGAAAGCAAATTTTTAGATGTAGAGAAGGCAGATGTATTCTCATTTGGACGCTCTCCTGTAGGAATAGATATCCTGACGAAGTTGAAAGGAGTGGATTTTAAGGAAGCTGCTGCTTTAGTTCAAATATTTATTGACGGTGATTTGGAGATAAAGTACCTACATTTAAATAATCTTATACAGGCAAAGAAAGCCGCAGGTCGCCATAAAGATTTGGATGATATTGATAAGTTAGAAGCTAGAAATTGATCTGTTTACGATATACATGAAATTTAACCATCTTTAAATAAAGTTTACGATATACATGAAACTTATACAGAGGGCAAAGATGTTGATCTAACAATCAAATAAATCACACGGGGTAACTTCTAATACCTTAGCTAATTCAATAATAGTAGAAAATCTCACATCCACTCTACCCTTTTCCATTTGCCCAAGATTGGAAAAATCAATACTGCAATTTGTTGCCATCTGGCGCAAACTCCATCCCTTTTGCTCCCGCAATTGGCGTAATTTATTGCCAAACTGTTTTAGTTCCTCTTGCTTATTGATATCCATATTCAAGTCGAATATGAACAAAAGGAATAGAAAATATGTGTGCGAATAAGCACACAATAATATAAAAAGCATTATCTTTGAATTAGCTTGACAAGCTAAAAAGTCTTAATTACTTGTTGTAATTCCAAACTTTGTTAACCAAAACCATACATATCATGCAACCAACAAAAACTGTACAAACCAATCCCCTCCGTTCTCTCCTCGAAGGCTTTGCCGGTAGCGCCGTTAAATTCCGCGAAAAAGTTTGTGAAGAATGCGGATGGAGTGAAAGCACCTTTTACAAAAAGGCGCGCGAAACACGCCATCATGCAGCGGTTTTCAGCATCGCCGAAATGGGAAAAATAAAAGACCTTGCCTGGGAAGTACAGCAGGAGCTGAAAGACCGGCTATGAAAAAACAAAAGGCTCCTCTGAAGTACAAAGAGGAACCTTTTAAAGATATGCTGCATTAAATACATCACTCCTCCTCATCCCCCTCCATAAACCCTTCAATACTCCGCCGGTCTTTCTTCGTTGGACGGCCAATCTTACTCTGGCGCTTACCGGTCTGGAATACAGATGGAACAAAGGCTGGCGCCAGTTTGTCCTCATCCGGGGTATTGTCTATATAATACTTAATAGCTTCAGGATAGGCCACCCTGTTGGAAATGAGGCCGGTTACTTCAATCACCCACTTACGGGCTTCGCTCCTGATCTCAAACTTATCGCCTATGTTCACGGGTTTAGCGGCTTTTACAGAAGAGCCGTTCATCTTTACTTTACCGCCGTCGCAGGCATCTGCAGCCTGGCTGCGGGTTTTAAACACCCTGATGGACCAGAGATATTTATCTACGCGTACTTTTTCGGTATTACTCATATTCAAAACTTTAAGCCGGCGGCAACCGTGGCTGCCGCCGGTTTGGCTATTTACTCATTTCCGCAAAAAATTTGTGGAAATAAGGAATGGTTTCAATGCCTTTGTAATAATTGGCTAAACCATACTTCTCGTTGGGAGAGTGGAGGTTGTCGCTATCCAGTCCAAAGCCCATCAGTACTGTTTTCAGCCCCAGTTCCTTTTCAAACAGCGCCACGATAGGAATACTACCTCCTCCGCGCACCGGGATAGGATCTTTGCCAAAAGTGGCGTTGATGGCTTTGTGGGCTGCCTTAAATGCTACCGAGTCGATCGGGGTAACATACGGGCTGCCGCCATGATGCTTGGTTACTTTCACTTTCACACTCTTTGGCGCAATGGCTTCAAAATGTTTGGTGAACAAGTCCGATATTTCGTGCCAGTCCTGGTTGGGAACAAGGCGCATAGAGATCTTGGCAAATGCTTTGGATGGCAATACGGTTTTGGAACCTTCGCCGGTATAACCACCCCAGATACCGTTTACTTCCAGTGTTGGCCGGATACCGGTTCTTTCGATAGTGGTAAAACCTTTCTCTCCCCAAACATCAGCTACACCCAGGTCTTTTTTGTATTCTTCTTCATCAAAAGGAGCGGCATTGAGTGCGGCTCTTTCTTCTGCGCTCAGTTCCTGTACTTTATCGTAGAAGCCGGGAATGGTGATGTGGTTATTTTCATCGTGCAGGGAAGCAATCATTTTTGCCAGGATGGTTGCCGGGTTAGCCACTGCACCGCCGTATACGCCACTGTGCAGGTCGCGGTTAGGACCGGTCACTTCTACTTCCATATAAGCCAGTCCGCGAAGACCGGTATCAATGGAAGGGTTTTCCAGGCTGATCATGGAGGTATCTGAAATCAGTACTACATCTGCTTTCAGGCGCTCTTTGTTATCTTTCAGGAAGATGCCGAGGTTAGCAGAACCTACTTCTTCTTCCCCTTCAATCATAAATTTGATGTTGCAGGGAATGGTGTTGGTTTTGTTCATGGTTTCAAAAGCCTTTACATGCATGTAAAACTGGCCTTTGTCGTCTGCACTGCCACGGGCATATATATTACCATCTTTGATCACCGGTTCAAACGGACCGCTATGCCACAGTTCCAGCGGATCTGCAGGCTGTACATCATAGTGACCGTATACCAGCACGGTGGGTAAGGATGGATCTATGATCTTTTCGCCATAAACGATCGGGTGACCAGCAGTCTGACACACTTCTACTTTATCTGCGCCGGCTTCTTCCAAACGTACTTTTACCGCTTCTGCACATTGCTGGGTATCTTTATTGTGACGGGAATCCGCACTCACAGAAGGAATGCGTAACAGCGCCAGTAATTCATCCAGGAAACGATCTTTGTTCTCTGCCTGGTAATCTTTCCAAACTTGCATGATTCTAGGAAATTAAGTTCACAATGTGGTGCAAGTTAAAGGAAAATCAACATTTACAGATTTAGATAGTTTCGAATGGTAGTTCATGACGCTTTAGAGAAAGCGGAGGGGTAGTCCATTCCCGTTTGAATAACATCCAATACACGATACACTCCCTTTTGTCAATCTCTAAATCCGGCCCGGAAACCCTCCCGTGGTTTTATCTTATTTTCAGTAAAAAAGTTAACGCTTATGGCAAAACAAACAGGAATAATCAGTTTTACGGGCAAGCTGGGTAACCTGATCGGTTACCGCAGGAACGGAGAATATTACCTCCGTACCATGCCCGAAACGGTGCGGCAAACCGCCGCTACCCGGCACGCATCGCGCGATTTTGGTATCGCCAGCAGGAAAGGAAAACTGGTCCGGCAGGCCGTTACGCCGCACCTGGATATCTCCCGCGATGGCTCATTGGTCAATCGCCTGAACAAAACGTTGATCTCCGCAGGGAAAGGTCAGCTGCAGATGTTAAACGGCTTCCGGTTCAACAGGCACGCCGGCGTGGAGAATTTCTTCTGTCAGCAGCCGGTGATGTCACCTGCCGGAGTGGTAACCATACCCGCGCAAACATTGCGGCCGGAGGGCACAGCCACCCACCTGGAGGTGAAGGTCATTGCTGTTCGCGTCAGTTTCCTGGAACGGCGTATAACAGGTAGTCGTACGGCCAGTGTTATGATCGGTATGGATACACGCTTCAGTGATATTGAGCTGGATGTGGCGTTGCCGGGAAAAGGAACGTTGCTGGTAATAGTACAGGTAAGAAGCTTTAATGGCCCGCTGGCAACGGCAAACCGCCGGTTTGTGGCGGCAGATATACTCGCAGTGGTGCCGCCGGCAGTGAAAAAACAACGGGTAACTGTAATACCGGATGTAAAGAAGGTGCCGCGTTACAAAGAAGCGCGCGGGAAGAAGTATAATACTACTTTGTGTACACCTCACACAGTGCTGTTACACCAACGGGAATGAGCATCTGTTATCCTGATCAAGTCCACCTTGCGTGCAACGCAACAGTAAGGCATAAGTAGGCCCGTCCCCACTTCACAGGAACTCCTCCTTATTTTCACTGCCTCCAATAATGATCAGGAAATTAGTTTCTGTCTTACCAGGAACTCCAGTTTCTGGTTTACATCAAGCAATTTGGCGGTTAACTCTTTGTTCTCTTTGCGGAGGGCGTACACTTCATATGCCTTCTCGATATTGTGTTTCAACTCCTCTTCATTCCAGGGTTTGGAGAAATATTTATATACCTGTCCTTTGTTAATGGCATCTACTACTGCGTTGATATCGGCATAGCCGGTCAGCAGCATACGTATAGGCTCGGGGTACTTTTCCAGTATTGATTCAAAAAACTCTATCCCGGTTGTTTTGGGCATCCGCTGGTCCGAGATAATGATGTGAAATTCCTGTTCTGCCAGCAGCTTTTCTGCTTCTTCTGCAGAAGTGGCTGTAACTATGTTGTACAACCTCCTGAATGAAGCTTTGAAAGCATTCAGATTGTGTATTTCATCATCAATATAGAGTATATGGATGTGTTGTGCACTCATTTAAGCAGACTTAGTTCCAAGTTATTGATAATAAATGAGTTAGAAACAATGAAACTTTCGATATCGATTTTGTATCCATTCTGCCCCATTCACCTTAAATCATATAGTAAAACGTTCAGCATTTTACACCCAACAAAGGTACATATAAACATACTGTTTTATGACGAATATTTCAAGGATGAATGAACTTTTTTAAAAAATAGCCGTTTCCTTATCCAATAGCGATTTAGTGGGGGAGTTTCCATATTTTCGTGTAGTTATGAAAAGCGCGCGTTAACCGCTTTTTTTATAGCGTTCACCGGTGAAAAAACTACTTACACCGGCAAGCGTAAAATCGGGAATACCTTTTGCACATTTGCCGGCACTTAAAACTTAAATTTAAATTCAGATGAAAACAGGAATTATTGTTATCGTAGTACTCGCATTGCTGGTCATGTTAGGTTGTGGTAAATACAACGGCCTCGTGACTAAAGACGAAAACGTGAAAAATAAATGGGGAGTGGTACAAAGTAGCTATCAACGCCGTGCTGATCTGATCCCTAACCTGGTGGCCACAGTGAAAGGCGCCGCCAATTTCGAAACTGAAACCCTCGAAAAAGTGATCCAGGCACGCGCCAGCGCTACCCAGATCAAAGTAGATGTGAATGATCTCAGCCCTGAAAAAATTCAGCAATACCAGGCTGCACAAGGACAGTTAAGCCAGGCACTGGGCCGCTTACTCGCCGTATCAGAAGCCTACCCCGACCTGAAAGCAAATGCTAACTTCCAGAACCTCCAGGCACAACTGGAAGGAACGGAAAACAGGATTAATGTTGCCCGTAACGATTTCAACGAAGCGGTAAATGCTTACAACAGCTCCGTTCGTACTTTCCCAAACAACATTGTAGCCGGTATCACTGGCTTTAAACAAAAAGGTTATTTCGAAGCAGCCGCGGGTTCCGAAAATGCTCCACAGGTTAAATTCTAAAACAACCTTTAAAAGATAAGCCGCCTCCGGGATGCTGGTGCAATACCGGCATCCCCGGAACGGAAATCAAAAAAATTATATACAGCATGCGCATTTTCCCTTTTAAACGAAAAGAGATTTTTTCAGAAACGGAGAAAGAAAGACTCGTGCAGGCTATCCGGGTAGCAGAACGGCTTACTTCCGGAGAAATCAGGTTGTTTGTAGAAAGCCATTGCAGCTACGTGGATCCTATGGACAGAGCGAAAGAAGCTTTCGTGTCACTCGATATGGGAAAAACAAAATTGCGCAACGGCGTATTGGTATACGTGGCCATTAAAGACCGGCAGTTTGCCATCCTGGGCGACCAGGGCATACATGAGAAAGTAGGTGACGAATTCTGGGTGAAAGAAGCAGGATTATTAATCGACCACTTTCAGAACAATCGTATTATCGACGGTATTGAAGCATGTATAGCGGAAATAGGCGCCTCACTCCGCACTTTTTTCCCGCATGAAGCCGGTAACGATGCTAATGAATTGCCTGACGATATCGTCTTCGGCAAATAAAAGCCACTCTTTTTAAACGATTTTAGCTTTGATACAATGAGGATACTACGCTGGTTTTTACCGGGATTATTAATGATGGCGGGTTTGCTGGCGAATGCACAGAATATACCGCCCCGGCCTAATCCTCCCACTTTAGTTAATGACTTTGCAGGCGTATTGCTGAAAACTGAAGATGATGCCCTCGAACAAAAAGTAGTGGCCTACTTCGACAGCACCTCCACGCAGATAGCAATTGTTACACTCAAGTCCATCGGCGACTACGATATCAGTCAGGTATCATTAAAAATATTGCGCGATTGGGGAATAGGTACCAAAGGCAAGAACAATGGTATCCTTATTCTTGTTTCAGTGGAAGACAGGAAGATCAGGATTGAAACGGGCTATGGCATGGAAGGCGTAGTACCCGATGCCGTTGCCAACCAGATCATTGCACAGATCATAAAGCCAGCTTTCCGTGAAGGGCACTACTATCAGGGCCTCGATGGCGCCGTAGAAGCCATTCAGAAAGCAGCTGCCGGCGAATACCGCGCAGATCCACGGCAAAGCAAACCCGGCATCAGCCCGGGCGCTATATTCCTGATCATCATGGTCATCGTGATTATCGTTTCCATCATTGGCCGCGGCGGTGGCGGCGGCAGAGGTGGCGGCACCACCTATAACAGGCGCGGCGGATGGATATGGCCGGTAATAGGCGGCATGGGAGGCTTTGGCAGTGGCAGCGGCGGAGGCGGATGGTCCGGTGGTGGAGGAGGTGGTGGCTTCGGCGGCTTTGGAGGAGGTTCCGGCGGCGGCGGCGGCGCCAGTGGCAGCTGGTAATAGCAGGAAAACTATTTTATGTCATACTTGCATGTGTTAAATGGAGATGCTACCCTTGCCTTGTTCCGGGAAAGCAAGGTGCCGGGGGAAATAGTGGTTTGCCGGGAAATGATGTGCGAAGGCAAAGTAAAATATACAAAAGACCTCACAGAATTCTTTGAAAGCCGCGCCAAACACCTCGAATTCCACTACGGAATTGATAAACAAACTTATTATACCAATGTAGTACAGGAGCTGGAGAAACTAGATCTCTCCGGCTCCGGTACAGATGAAATTGTACTCTGGTTTGAATATGACCTGTTCTGCCAGATCAATATGCTGTTCATCCTTTATTACCTCAGCAGCCGGCTCACCACCCTTCCTCCCATCAGCCTGGTGGATCTGCACCATCACCCCAATGCGGAAGACTTCCCGCAAATCTTTGAACAACGCACACGGCTTCAACCAGAGGATATCACCTGGGCCGCCGATGTATGGGATGCCTGGTGCCTCAGTACTCCACAAGTGCTGGAAACAATCAGTAAACTCTCTGCCGGGAATCTGAAATACCTGCCCGCAGCCATCAACGCACACCTGAAACGTTTCCCCGATGTTAATACCGGCCTGAGCACCATCGAAAACTATTTCCTGCTTCGCCTCGTACTGGGCAGTTACCGCTGGTACGACCTCTACATGCTTTTCTGGAACGAACTGGAAATATACGGCTTCACCAACTTCCAGCTCGATATCCTCATCCATCGCATGGCTAATGCCGGCGTAATTGAAGAACACGACCAGATGCTGAAAATTACCAGCCTGGGAAGGGAAATACTGGAAGAAGAAGAAAATTATCTCGACTATGTATCACTCGAGCATCGCTGGCTCGGAGGTGTAAGACTCGCCAATACTCCCTGGCGTTGGGATCCTAAGCTCAATGCCCTCGTGGAGATTGTCGCGTAGGTTGTCTTTCTCAGGATTAAACTGATTAAACTGATTTAGGGATTTGATCACTTTTGATTTTAACTGATTAGGGGAGATATAAGCGAATACCGCTTATATCTCCCCTAATCAGTTAAAATCATTTGTAAAATCCAAAAAGTAAAATCAAGGTAATCAGTTTAATCAGTTTAATCCTGAGAAAGACAACCTACGCCACAATCATTTAATACTCTTCCTGATCTCCTCTGATGCCTTAGCCATATAGTCTGCCTGCTTCAACAGTTCATCGCGGTTAGCGCCGGTAGTGGCTGTAGCTTCCTGCGATTTGCTTTTGCTGATTTCCTGCATCCAGTTGCTGATGTAAGTGCTTACCTGTGAGTTGTTAAATTGTGCGGTCATGGCTTTCACCTGGTCCACACCTTTTATCACAGCCGGGGTGTTGTTGATCTTTGATAAGAAACCCAGGTAGTCGAAAGCCGCATTCAGCTTGTCCTGACCAGAGGTTTCATCAAACTTTGTTGCCACAAAAGTAACATCGGAAGCATTCCCTTTCCGGGCATATACACCGGCAATAGCATTCACCAGTTTACCTTTGGTATCACCTTCCAGTTGTTTGGCAATGTTGTACGCTTTGTCTAAATCCAGGGTGGCTAAGCCTTCCAGGCCGGCGGCTTCTACAGCATAGGATTTATCTTTTGTGGCTGCTTCAAATAAAGCGGCATACTGTGGATCTTTTAATTCACCCAGTTGCTGTAACGCAGCTGCACGTACCAGGGAGCTGGGGTCTTGTTTGGCAAGATCCGTCAAAATAGGCAGGGCAGCGGTTTTCACGGCTTCATTGCTAAGGTTCAGCTTTCCGATGGTATAAGTTCTCAGGCCGTGGTATTTATCTTTCAAAGCCAGCACCAACAGTTTCACTGCTTCCGGATTGGTAGCCTGTGCATCTGCTGCTTCATCTATTGCAATATGGCGGTCCATGTAATTAGGCGCATGGGCGTATTGATAAGCATAAGTGCTAAACGCCCGGTGGTCATCTATCTTGGCTAAAACTACCTTATCTGCATCTACATTTACCAGGTCTGGTTTAGTTGTATAAGAGAAAGTGAAAGAGTCCACCCTGTTTTCCATGAAGATGTTATGCCTGTTTGCTTTACCGCCTGCATATATATCAACGGCCATCGGGATGTGCCATACTTTACTATCTTTCTGGATCTGCTGTAAAATAACAGTCACCGTGTTGGCGGCATCATTATACTTATAGCTGATGTCCAGCTGCGGGAAGCCTTTACCAAAATACCACTCGTTGAAGAACCAGTTCATATCCCTGCCGGTTACCTCTTCTACCGCCAAACGCAGCTGGTGCGCTTCTGTAGCTTTAAAGGCATTTGTTTTCAGGTAAAGGTTCAGGGATTTGAAGAAGGCAGAATCACCAACGGCATTGCGGAGCATATGCAGGATCCGGCCGCCTTTCTGATAGGTGATCTGGTCAAACATATCTTCTTTGTCGTGATAATGAAAGCGCACCAGGTCTTTATCGCCGGCGTATTGCACCATCGACATGTACGATTGTGCCGCTTCCAGGCTGTGTTCATCTGCTGCGTCCTTACCATATTTATGCTCCAGCCACAGGTATTCGCTGTAGTCTGCAAAGGATTCATTTACGGTAAGATTGCTCCAGGACTCTGCAGTGGCCAGGTCACCAAACCAGTGGTGGAACAGTTCATGCGCAATTACGCTTTCATTGTAATTGTTGTTGTCCAGCAGTTCGCGGTCTGTTTTCTGTATAAACTCCCCGTGAAGGGTGGCGGTGGTATTTTCCATGGCGCCGGAAACGTAGTCGCGGCCGGTGATCTGGGAGTATTTCACCCAGGGATAATCGTATCCCAGTATTTTGGAATAGAAGGTGAGCATTTCGGGTGTGTTGCCAAAAATGTTCTTGGCATATTTCTCAAAAGGCTTTTCTACATAGTAATTTACTTCTTTGCCGCGCCAGGTATCTTTTACAATGGCATACTCGCCTACAGCCATCATAAACAGGTAAGGGGAGTGGGGGAGATCCATCTTCCAGGTATCTGTACGGGTACCGTCGGCATTGTTTTTCTGGCTTACCAGCTTACCATTGGAAAGGGTTACATATTTCTTTTCCACGGTCATGCTGATTTCCTCGGTGCATTTCTGGTTGGTTTTATCGATAGTAGGAAACCAGGCAGAGGAGCTTTCCGTTTCGCCCTGTGTCCATATCTGGGTGGGCTTTTTGGGATCTTTACCATCGGGATTGATGAAATAAAGTCCTTTGGCGTCAGAAATAGCAGCACTTCCCTTTACTTTGAGTTCATCGGGTTTTGCGGTATAACTGATATAGATGATATATGATTCAGTGGCTTTGTAGCTTTTATCCAAAGCAATATGCAGTTGCAGATCGTCGTAGCTGTATTTCAGCGGAGTACTTTTACCTGCTTTTACTACTGCCACTTCTTTGATGTCCATGCCTTTGGCGTCCAGGGTGAGGGAGTCGGTGGCATAAAAATGTGGCCTGAGGGTTATCCAGGCTTTGCCATAGAGGTACCGTTTGGCGTAGTCGAAACGTACGTCCAGCTTAGTGTGTACCAGATCGTTCACTTTAGTGGCGGATGCGCGGTAGATCTTTAGTGCGGGGTCTTCCTGGGCAGCTTTGTCAGATTGTGCCATCAGGGAAGTGCTCATCCCCAGTCCGGCTATTCCTCCGATCAGCATCCCCATCAGGGATTGCTTCAGATGTAGATTCATGTAAAAGACTGTTTTAAACAAATGTATCGGCTTGCGCCAATTAAAAAGAGTCAAATTTAAACAAATGGACCAAATATGAGGTAAGTGGTTAAAAATGCTATTTTTGTTGAGCTTACAGGCCAATAAAACAGCATTATGATCAAAGCAATAGTGAATGGTAAATCTACATTTGCCGTTAATAACGATACAAAGCTTACCTGCGATAACCAGGAAGTGGATTGGTCGGCAGTGAAGCTGCCTACCGGCGATTACAGCGTTATAATGGATGGCCGCAGCTACCAGGCGCAGGTATTGAGGATAGAGAAAGATACTAAAACCGTGGTGTTACAGATAGATCAGCAGCAGTTTGAAGTGGTGATAGAAGAGCCGATCGACCAGCTGCTGGCATCAATGGGGATCAAGGATGCAATGACCAAAAAGGTGAATGACATCAAGGCGCCGATGCCCGGACTGGTGCTGAAAGTGCTGGTAACCCCCGGACAAGCCATCAAAAAGGGTGACCCGGTACTGATACTGGAAGCCATGAAAATGGAAAACGTATTCAAGGCCGGATCAGATGCTATCGTAAAAGAAATCAAGGTAACAGAGCGCACCGCAGTGGAAAAAGGCGAAGTGCTGATCGTGCTGGAATAATATTTGCACAAGGACAGTTTTATACCAATTTATAGTATGCATCTCAAATACAGGACAGTAATATTCGTATGGGCATGTCTGTTACTATGCGGCCGGCTGTGGGCGCAGGAACAACTCCACTACGTGTATATTCAGAGCGAGAAGGGACAGCCGTTTTATGTAAAACATAACGGCAAAGTGCTGAGTTCCACCGAAAGGGGCTACATTATTATCCCCCGGCTGGAAACAGGTACGGCGCCCATTACAGTGGGTTTTCCAAACAAAGAAGCTAAGGAAGCGCAGTTTAACCTTAGAATAACAAAAGGTGATCAGGGCTTTCTGCTGAAGCAATCCGGCGAAGCCGGTTATTCTTTATATAACCTGCAAACCTTCCGGGAACTCAGGTCAGATGCAGGCGAAACTGCCCTGGCAGCAGCGCCTCCGGCGGCAGATTCCATTGTGCCGGAACTGGATACCGCCAAAAAGGAAATGATGAACAACCTGCAGAAGGACCTGGAAACTACTTTTGCCGATAAAGCAATTGTAACCGGTCCTGCTAAATCCGCGGCTCCCGCCAAATCAGGAAATCCTTTTGCTTCTGCACTCGATAAAGTAGTGGTAGGCGGCGACGACAGGAATGAGCCGGAACCTGCACCGGAAGTGAAAAAAGAAGCTGCTCCCGCGGAAGTGGCGCCAGTGGCTGCCGAAGGAGAAGTAAAGAAGCCCCGGAAGAAACGTAATAAAGGAGAAAGAGAACCTTTAACAGAAGAAGAACAGGCTATTTTGAGTGGCGTACTGGCTGAAGAAGGTAAAACCGCCGCCAGCGAAGCTGCTGCTGAAGACGCTGAGAAGGCCGCTGCTCCTGCAGAAGAGCCGGTGAAAAAGAAATCAAAGAAACATAAAGCAAAAGAAGGGGATCCTGACTTTATAGAATTCCAGGATGATAAAGCGCCTGCGGCTGTTGCAGCCACTACAGAAGCTGCTGCGCCCGTAGTGGTGGAAGTGCCGGTAACTGCCACAGAAGAAGCGCCGGTACGCGCCAAAAAGAAAAGGAAAAAAATCTTTGACGATACAGAGCATCCGGCTAACATCATTACGGATTCCAGTGGCTATGGTATTGCGGTTACGGACGAAGAACCGGTAAAGAGCAAAAAGAAAAAGAAACGCAGTGAGGAAGAAGTGGTGAATGCAGATGCAGCAGGAGCGCCGGTAGGAGCAGAAGTGGTGCCTGAAATGACGACTGCAGAAAAGAAGAAAGCCGATGCGCGCCTGATCAATACGGATTGCACCAATGTAATGGACGATGATACTTTCCGCAAGGTGTTACGCAAATTTGTAGCTGCCAGAACGGATAACAGTATGATTGAAGTATTTAAGAAACAAACCCGCAACTATTGCCTGGAAACAGTGCAGGTGAAAACCCTGGTACAGTTGCTCACTGCGGATGATACACGCTATCGCCTGCTGGATGCAGCCTATTCCAAAACAGTGGATACCGAAAAATACGGTTCGCTGGAAACCCTGTTAATAGATGACTATTACAGGGGCCGGTTCAAAGCCATGTTGCATAAGTAATATAACCTTCATTATTACGGAGTTATGGGAAGATAGATCACGGGATCATCTGACTATAACTCCGTAATTCATTCCGGATAGTCCGTAATTCTTTATTTTCGCCCTCATATGAACAGGTACTTTATTGAAGTAGGATATAAGGGGGCGCAGTACAGCGGTTTCCAGGTACAGGAAAATGCACATACCGTGCAGGCGGAAATAGACCGGGCGCTGAGCATATTATTCCGGGAAAAGACGGAAAGCACCGGCTCCAGCAGAACCGACGCCGGTGTAAACGCACAACAGAATTTCCTGCACTTTGATACGGAATTGCCCCTGCATCCGCAGTTCCTGTATAAGATCAATGCCATTCTCCCTGATGATATCGTGCTGCGGGCTATTTACCAGGTGCCACCGGATGCCAACAGCCGGTTTGCAGCGCTGGCCCGATCCTATGAGTATACTTTATATACCCGCAAAGATCCTTTTCTGAAAGACCGCGGATACTTTTTCCCTTATAAGATGGATATCACTGCACTGCAGGAAGCCGCGGAAGTGATTAAGGGTTACAGCGATTTTACCACGTTTTCCAAGCGCAATACGCAGGTGAAGACTTATATCTGCAACATTACCGAGTCCTACTGGACGGTAGACGGAGAGCGTATAGTCTATAACGTTACAGCCAACCGTTTCCTGCGTGGTATGGTGCGTGGACTGGTAGGAACCATGCTGAGAGTGGGGCGTGGTAAGCTTTCTATGGATCAGTTTAAGGCAGCGATAGAAAGCCTTGATTGTACAAATGCTGATTTTGCAGTTCCTCCGCAGGGTTTGTTTTTAATGAAAGTAAGATATCCTGATGGGTTGCTGCAGCCAATACGCTTTGATCGTCAATAATTCTTGATCTCTGTAATCCTTTGCCACAAAGGATTACAGAGAAATCTAAAAAATAGTCGGGTGAAAAAGTTGGAAGTGTAAAAATTCCGCCTACCTTTGCGCTCCGCTTTGATAGAAAGCACGTATACAAAAGCTCTTTCCGACACTACATTTCTACACTTATTTTATCATGGCGGTACAGCTGCTAATAGCTGGTATCAGTGCTTCTGCGATCAGCTACCATGAAAAAATAAAATTTAAAAAAATCTTTAAAAAGATTTGGTAGAAAATAAAAGTTGATTACCTTTGCAACCCCAACAACAACGGGGCAACAAACGGAAAGCGAAAGTTGCAGGATAAATTGAAAAAGATGTTTGGCAGGAGTGCCACGGAGATCGGATCTCACACATCATCAACGATCATGTAAATGATCAAAAGTTCTTTGAAAGATTGGAAACAATAGCACGAATCTAAGTAGTGATGCTTAGGTTCAAACAGGTAATGTACAGCTAAACATAATTAATAAAGATCCGATTGA
>NZ_JBBHLF010000006.1:0-662344 GCF_037483205.1 Chitinophaga sp. CCNWYY40 | reverse complement strand
TGTAGAATTCTTTCTTTACAGATTAACTAAACTCTATGCCTAAATTTACACAATCCCCCAACTTTTCAACTTGATCCGTGTTTTCGATTTGAAAGCCAGGGCGGCAAGTCAAACATCCTTAAGTCGGGACTTGCTTTTATATGAACGTTTAGGGCTTCGGTTTTTTGCCTGAATTAGCTATACTCATTGCTTCTTATGTAGTAAAGGTTCACATACCAATCAACACCGTCTAACTTATCAAAGACGGCTTTTGTTTTTTATTCGCCAATATGTTTGATGATGGGGTTCAAACCAGTGAAAAAAAAGAGGCAAAACACGGGAAGAAATGTCATATGTGCAAGTGTTTCCGAATGCGCTTTCACACAAAAGTATTTTCAAAAAGAATTCGCACATAAAAGCTGTTTGTATGATTTTCAGTGCTGATTATCCGGAAAGTTTTTTGAAACAGGACGCTCAATAGTTTCGGTTTTTTATTCGACAATGACAATTAGTTTTTGATTGAAGAAATTATGATGGACGATATTTTACGAACTGTAAACGAAATTGTAAAAAGAGAAGAACCGATTCGTGTATAATTAACCATGTTTAACCAATTCTCTAAGTGTACTATTTCTCCGGGATGAAAGCCTGCAAGAAGAATTTTGTTGATTTGCTTTGGCTGCCTGATTTTACTATATTGGTCAAAACTAACCTTGCCTTACTCAATTTCTCAAAACCGATAATGATGGCCGCCATTAAACGCACTGCTTATTCTGTTCTATTATTTTGTCTTTCTGCTCAGATTTCAATAGCCCAGGTTGCCAAGTTACCTACCAGGTGGACAAAAGCTGCTATAGAAGCCCCAATTCCTTTTCCGGAATATCCACGCCCGCAATTGGAGCGCAAAGACTGGCTGTGTCTGAACGGTAAATGGGATTATATTGGAGGCGAAGCAACGGCAAACGCATTGAACCCTTCAAAGCCAATCAGTTTTGGAGGAAAGACGGAACAAATCCTTGTGCCCTATTGTCCTGAGGCTGTGCTCTCAGGCATCGGGCGAAAACAGGAAATCAATATGTGGTACAAAAAGAGTTTTGAGATCCCGTCAGCCTGGAAAGACAAGCAGATACTGCTTCATTTTGATGCGGTCGACCATGATGCCACTATATTTGTCAACGGAGAAAAAGCAGGAAGTCATGCCGGTGGTTATGACGCCTTCAGCCTGGACATTACGCCATTTTTAAAACAGGGCAATAATACCCTAATTGTTGCGGCCCATGATCCAAATGACGGACGGGCGCCTTCAGGTAAAAACGGCCCGCGCGGGGATTATACCTTCACATCGGGAATCTGGCAGACGGTATGGATGGAACCCGTCAACAAAAACTATATCAAAAACATCCGGATAACGCCCGATCTGGCAAACAGCCGCCTCAAACTGTTGGTAAACGCAGGCACTTCTCAGGTATCAGCAGTTGCGCTTGATGGAAAAAAAGTAGTAGCTGAAGCGACAGGTTCATCCGGAACTGCATTTTATATTCCCATTAAAAACCCTAAGTTATGGAGCCCTGAAGATCCTTTTCTATATGATCTGAAACTTACCCTGAAGGATAAAAGCGGCAATGTTACCGACGAAGTTAACAGCTACTTTGGCATGCGCGACATCAAACTGGGTAAAGTTGATGGTGTAGTGAGGCCCTTATTAAACGGAAAATTCGTTATGCAGGTTGGTCTGCTCGATCAGGGCTACTGGCCAGATGGTATTTTGACCGCACCAACTGAAGAAGCCTTAAAATATGATGTAGAGTTTACCAAAAAGGCCGGATTTAACCTCATCAGGAAACACATGAAAACCGAGCCTAAACGTTTCTATTACTGGGCAGACAAGCTCGGTATAATGGTATGGCAGGACATGCCGGCCATCTGGTACCAGCACGAAGACACAGCTAAAAACAGGACGACCTTTCGCAAAGAACTCAAAGCCATGATAGACGACCAATACAATTCTCCGTCCATTATTACCTGGGTTCCGTTCAATGAAAACTGGGGCGCATTTGATGTTAAGGAAATTACCGATTGGGTAAAGCAATATGATCCATCGAGGCTGGTAAACGGCAACTCTGGCTTTAATAACAATCCCGGTTACCAGAAAGCGGCAGGAGATCCAGGCAACGGAGATTTTGTAGATACACATATTTACATCGGACCCAACGACGCTTCACAACCCGATGAGAAGCGGGCAGCATCCTTAGGTGAATTTGGAGGAGTAGGTTTGTTTGTAAGGGGACATATGTGGCCAGTAGAAAATAATGCTTATGATTACCAACCGACAAAAAACGCATTGACCGACAAGTATGTACTCCTGATGGACCAGGTAGAGCAGCTGATGAAGTATAAGGGGCTAAGCGTTGCGGTGTATACACAAACCACCGATGTGGAACATGAAGTGAACGGACTGCTGACCTACGATCGTGCTGTCGAAAAGATGGACGTGGAAAGGGTCAGAGAAGTGAATCAGGCTGTATTGGATGCAGGCAAAAAGCTGAATCGATAGGATATTTCCTTGTCCAATTTGGAGAAACAACATTGGTTAAACCGTAATAAATATGACCTCGTTGCCAGTTGGTGTTTGAAGTTGGGATTATTCGATATGTGGCCACCTGCTTTCGCATCACCGCGTTCAGTCACAGACTCAGGTTAGTACAGGATGCAAGTCCAAATCAATATGTCTATTTTTAGCATCTAACCACATACGACAACCCAGCCATGAACAAATTCAGATTATTGATAGCAGTCCGGATTTTTGCTTTTTCAATTTTTGTCATTCAAAATTCCTATGCCTTCCAGTCGCAACCTTCAAAAATTGACCGTAAAGCTGTCGTAACCAGACATAACATAACGATCACTGATAGAGACTTAAAGGGTCCGGGTCAGGTGGGTAATGGTGAATTCGCTTATGGTTTCGATATTACCGGTATGCAAACCTTTACGCAGTCCGGCAATACGATGTCTAACTGGGGCTGGCACAAGTTTCCCTTACCCACCTCCGAAACCCCTGCCGACTTTAAAGGACAGGAATGGAATACACAAGGTCGTATGGTCAGGTACGACATCCAAAACAAGGAGCAGGAAAAACTGTCTGACTGGATGAGGGGCAACCCGCAACGTATCCATCTGGGAAGATTAGGCCTCATCCTAAAAAGAAAAGATGGAACCATGGCCGTGCTAAACGATCTGCAAAATCCAGTTCAAAAAATAGATCTCTGGACAGGAATAGCCACGAGTACATTTGAACTCGAAGGGCGGAAGATAAAAGTAACAACCGTTGGTCATCCTACACAAGACGCCATAGCCATCAAAATTGAAGCAGACAATCTGAATGATGGTCTGATTGGTGCGTTTCTTGAATTTCCTTATGCTTCAACGGCTGAATTTGGAAATGGTGCTGACTGGAACAATCCAGGTAAACATACTACAGAAGCCGTATTTTCCAGTGGGCATACAGATTTCCATAGAAAGCTGGACGATACAGAATACGATGTACGGCTGCAATGGAAAAATGGAGGAACGATAAAAGAGACGAAAGCGCACAGATATGAACTTCAATTCGCAGGTAAAGACCAGGCAGAAATCAGCCTTTCTTTTTCCAAAAAGCCTATAAAATCTGACTTACCAACTTTCCAGCAGACCAATAATGAGAGTATTAAAAAATGGGAGAAATTCTGGAAAAGTGGTGGAGCAATAGACCTTTCTGAAAGTAAGGATCCGAGATGGAAAGAACTGGAAAGACGTATCGTGCTCTCGCAATATGTTATGGCAATTAATGAAGCAGGTTCTCTGCCACCACAGGAAAGTGGCCTGGTAAATAATGGCTGGTATGGTAAATATCATTATGAAATGATCTGGTGGCACGGTACGCATTATGCTCTTTGGGACAGATGGCCGTTGCTTGATCCAGGTATGAAGGCGTACGGAGATCACCTGGAATCATCTGTAGCGAGGGCAAAAAAACAAGGTTACGATGGTGCCAGATGGCCCAAAACCATTGGTGATCAGGCTCGTTGGGAATGGCCATTGGAAATCACTGCCTTGTTGATCTGGCAGCAACCACATCCCATATTCTTTGCCGAACTGGATTACAGGTCTCATCCCAATGCAAAAACCCTCAATAAATGGAAGGATGTGGTGTTGCAATCTGCTGATTTTATGGCTTCATATGCGCATTACAATAAAGATCAAAACCGGTATATACTAGGTTACCCATTACAGGTAGTATCGGAAAATGCAGATCCTCGCACGACCATCAACCCTACATTTGAACTTAGCTATTGGCGCACAGGGTTAAAAATTGCGCAAGAATGGCGTAAAAGATTGAAAATGCCTGTAAGCACAAAATATGCTGATGTACTTGCGAAACTTTCTCCACTCCCCGTTAAGGATGGGCTGTATGTTTCCTGGGAAAACATTAATGACATGTGGAAGAACTACACCTTTGAACATCCGGCCTTGATTGGTGCATACGGCATGTTGCCAGGTGATGGCGTGGATGTACCCACGATGGAAAGGACATTTAAAAAAGTTGGTGAAACCTGGAAATTCAGTCATACCTGGGGATGGGACTTTCCTATGCTCGCTATGTGTGCAGCAAAACTTGGACAAGGCGGGAAAGCAATAGATTATTTGCTCAACTACCCCGGCTTTCGTTTGGAAGAACATGGTTTGGTTGATGGGGGTGGCCCTTTTCCTTATTTCCCAGGCAATGGCGGTTTGCTCTATGCTATAGCCATGATGACTGCCGGTTGGGATGGTGCACCTGCAGGTAATGCTCCGGGCTTTCCTAAAGATGGTTCATGGGTTGTAAAATGGGAAGGATTAAAAAAAGCACTATAGTTAATAAAACTTTTATCGCTAGCAAATCGTCCCGGATAGGTAAAACTACTTTGGTTGTCAAAGTGTTAAAAATTAATTGATTACAGACGGTATAGTTTTTTATATGAGGAGTAAAAATATAATTGTGGATATCGGTTATAACATATCTGTTTCCCATCCATTTTTTAAAGCCGTTTCTTCAAATTGCTTTTGATCAGATTCATTTTTAAAATGAAGGACTACACGGTTTAGTTTTTTCAGTTTTTCAAGCTTGGTCACATCGGTAATTGGGATACTGCCAAATTCGTTTACCATTAAGCTTTCTAAGTTTTCAAATTCCAGGATTTGTTCGATGCCATTGAAATTAGGCGTATTGAGGAATGTTACTGAGGTGATGTTTGCTGGGTTTGCAAGCTTTGGAAGCTGGGTAAGTTTTTGGGTATAGCCAATCGATACCTGCTCTAATTTTTGCAGGCGGGAAAGGAAGTCAAAGGATCCCAGGCCTTTTGCATAACTGATGCTGAAATTGGTTAAGTTGGGGAACGCCTCGGAAATCAGCTCTGGTTTTTTCAATGTATTGGTAACGGTTAGCAGAGACAGGTTGCTGTTTACGGCCATTTCTCCGGCATCCAGGGTGGATACTTTTAACTGGCCGAGCTTAGTAAACTGGCTAATAATTTGGGTTTGCTTTTTATCTGCAAGGCCGTATTCGAGTTCCAGGACTTTTACATCTTTGGACTCCAGTAAAGGATCCAGATTGATTTTTTTGTTATAATTTCCACTGAGCTGAAATAATTCCAGGCTATTGATGCCCCGCAGTGGTTCCAGGTTTTCTAAGGGCTCAGATCCAAAGCACAATAGCTTTAAATTCCTGATGGTGTCCAGCTGACTGATGACCTGCAGGCCGGTAAAGAGATCTTTCTTTTCACCTTGGCCTGGGTCAATCACCAAAACAAGGTTTATTTGGGTGTTCTTGTCCAGAAACCGGTTGAGGATATCTAATTTCTCTCCGTTTAAGAATCCTTCAATAGAAACCGACCTCACTTCCGTGGGATCAATCTTCAAAAGGTCATTGCTGGATGTTGAGTTTATTTTTATGATCATTTTCTGCGTTTCTTTTAGGTGACTGGCCTGTTAATACTTGTCTGTTTAAGTTTTTCCTGCAACTAGCAAAGCGAAAATGCATTATATTATAATGATTTCATCTGATGCTCTTTTCACCATCAGCAAGAATAACTCTTGTTGTAAAATCGGTATCCTGTAAAAATCTCGCCTGGTCCTCAAAAAACGAGACTACCTCTGTATGTGGGTATCCGTTAATGGCGACGTAGATTTCATTTCTGTAATCCCACCAACCCTATTAATTACCCTATCAATGAACAAGAAACTATATGATTGACACACAAGAGTCTCAGGTCGTTTGGGCCGATGTAAGTATTAATAATCATCAGTCTTATGAATGATCATATTTTGATCAAAAGGCACCCTTTTGCCATTGATATCTGCACTATCAATCCTACAGCCACTTAGTATGGCACCGCCCATATTATAATTCGCGGCAGCGGTTAGTACGAAGTTGCTGAACCTATATCTTTTGTTACCGATCGAGATTTCCAGTATATCGCTGACTTTTAGTGGAAGATGATAGTAATAATCTGCACCTAAACCACCATTGTAAAACCTGGTTGTATCCAATTGCTGCCTTTGGCTATCTAATGTTTGCCCATCTGCATTTTTATGGATGGTCAGGCAGTCCCCGGTCAGATCCTTTTCAGTGAATCCCATGAATTTAAGGTCTATACTGTCAATCACCTTTCTTTGCCTGCATTCGGCCTGCGCCTTCATCAGATGCTGTTCCCGATTTTTCCAGCCCCATTTAAAGCCGTAGATCATAATTGCAGGAATGCCCAGGATCAGTGCCAGCAGGAAAATCACCCTTCGTTTCCAGTTTTTAAGCCGGATGCATATCCAGGTCACAATCCCGGTAAGCACTATGATGACGAAAAGAGTATTGAACATAGATCAGGTTTTAATCAGCGGATAATTTTTAAAGGTGCGCCTGGTTTCGGCCGGAAAAGATATAAAGCATAGTAAATATAGTCCTCATCAGTCTCCGCTTCTATTATGGGAAAATCGCGGTCTTCTCCTGTACGCTGCAGCAATGCTACTACCTTGCCATTACCGAAATACTGCAGGTCATATTGATCGCTTATTTTGATTTTTTTAATTTCGTTGGCTTCCTGTTGAATTTTTTCCCAGCCATTGTCATAGCTCTTGGGCTCACCGGAACGAAAGAAAAAAGACTGTGCAACTTCCTTCTCCCGATTATAGATCATGGAAACAATGTTCCCGATATCCTTTTCCCGATAAGATTTTGCAAATTGCTCATTGATCGCCAAGGCTTCCTTAATCAGATCAGCTTTTTGCTCTTTACTGAGATCAGCACCACTTCTCCAGCCATCTAATTTGTAAGGTACCTGGGCATCAAATGTGGTTTTATACTCAACTTTTGTTTTTCCACCTTCTATGGGCACTTTTATAGTTGCGACCTGCTTGAAGCTATCCCAGTTGTTTTTCCCATATTCACCATGTACAATTCTTGCACTGAATGCCGCTTCTGACCGCAATTTGTCTTCCAGCCTGCCGTCCTGGATCGCCTTGGGATAAATTTTTATTTTTATTTCCTGGGGACCGCTGTTCAGGATATATTGGGGAACGTCGAAGTGCTGTTCTCCGGCAGAGTTACCAGTGGTAAAAGAAAAGTTTGCGAGCATATCGTTTACATAGATTTCGTAGCCGCAATATTTAGCTGTGAACCTCACCTGGTAGGTGGGGTTGTAGTCAAATGTTTTAATGGATTTGGAAATGCTGTTGTACTGTTCTTTGGTTATGGGAGGTGTTTGATCAGCTGTGTGCTGTTCTGGTGTGCGCTGGCCACAGCTGGTCAAAAAGGCCAGCATGGAAAAAAATAAGAGTGATAATTTTGGGTTCATAATTGTTAGGGGTATATAAAAACTGAAAAATCTTGTAGTTACCATACCATTCCTGTAATAATAACGCCTGCATTTTTTACGCTTCTGCCGTCTTCCAATTTTCTACAAAATGATCTACCGCTGCCTGCTCAAATTTTTATTCATGGTAATTCAATATGCAATTTTTCATCTAAATATAACCAATTGGCAACACTGTTGAAAGGGTTTTACCTGAATCATGGCGTTTCTATCTTATTAGCAACACATGACCTGAATACTGTACATTTTCCCCAAGTATGTCTTTCCCTTTAACAATCCATACATATGTACCTGCCGGCTGAGGGGTATTATTCAACTGGCCGTCCCATCCGGCTTCAGGGTTGGTGGTACTGAATACGGGCGCGCCCCAACGATTGTAAACAGCAAAATATTCCAGCCTGGCAAGGCCCAATGCCCGTATACGAAACCTGTCGTTTGTACCGTCATTGTTGGGACTGAAAGCATTGGGCGCAATAATTTTTATTTCATCGACTACTTTCACCGGTACTTCAGCCAGCGGACTTATACAGCTGCCAGATTGAAGGGAAATATAAAAGGAAGTATTCTTTGTAATATTTTCTATATGGAAGATGCCTGTCGTATTACTTTGCAATGGTGATGAACCTGGTTGCGAGTACAGATAATAGGTGCCCGTCTGAGGCACTGCTACGGCGATTGTGGCTGGCATTCCTTTTACAATAGATACACTTTGAGGGAAAGGTGCTTGCAGCGGTACGTCAATATTATTGACAGTGTAACCGGAACTTTGCACCTTGCATCCATATTTATCGGTGACCTGCAAGTAATATTCGCCGGCGGTAATGCCGGTAAGAGCCAGATGCTGCCCCTTAATGGTATTATTACTGTACCATGTGTAGTTGAAGGGAGCCTCACCGGTAACGGTGATGCCGCTTATTGCACCGGTGGAAAAATTACATTCATCCGGTGTTATTTTCTGGTTCCTGCTAATAATAGCAGGAGGGGGGACTTTTGTAATAGCTGCCGTCAACAGATATTTTTCGCAGCCATTAATATCTGTTACATACAATTGGTAAGCTCCGGGAGCCAGTCCTGTTGGGCGTTCCAGGATACTTGCCAACTGATTGTTTTCGTTCATCCAACGGTAGGAGACTGGGGTGCCTCCAGTAATGCTGAGCTCCGAAATAGCGCCATTATCTTCATTACAATACGCAGGACTGGTAGTCATCACCTGTATCTGTAAAGCAACTGGCTGCTGGCGTTTTATTTCGATAAAATCCGTACTGGCGCTGCAGCCATCCATGTTTTCAAGTAACAGCCTGTATTTGCCCGGAGCTGCGTTAGACAGATCGGGTGTGTTGCCAGCTGACTGGCCGCTTTCGTTCAACCATTTGAAGGAAGTGGCGCCCGTCGTCTCAATTCCTTTAATCGCGCCATTCCCGACGGTGCAGCCGGCAGGTGTTACGGTCATGTGCATGGTGGAAATAGTGATCGCCCCCTGATCCGATATCGTAAAGGAGTCCGTTTCTGCTTCCGGACAGCCACTCTCATCACTATATTTCAATAGGTATTTACCCGCAGAAATACCTTGTAGGTCAAGCGTGCTGCTCACTATAACACCTTCCCTATTTACCCATTTGTAATTGATAGCACCAGTAGCATGTACTTGAATGCCGGAGATGCTGCCATTAGCTTTTCCGCAGGAGGCATTCGTAATAATTACACTGTTAAGATCCATGTAAGGACCTGTAGTGTTTTTTATTTCAAATGGTCCGCTTGTCGCTATGCAACTACCTTCCTTAATACTCATGGTAAGCGTGTATTTACCTGGGCGTGCAGTCAGTCCCTGGCCGTCACCAACTATTTCCCCCTGTTCGTTACGCCAGGAATAAGAGGTATTCTCAGTGGCGCCGTTAAAGGAAAGGTTGGTGATTTCCCCGTTATTATGGTTACAACTGGCGTTGGTAATGATCACATTGCGGGAATCTATTGCAGGGGTAATATCCTCCAGCCTGAACCAATAGCCATTTATGCAGGTTTCATTGGAACATCCACTGCTGGAAATATAAAAAGTATAGTCAGCCGGGGAGAGGTTATATAAGCTAGTGTCGGTACTGATCAGTTTACCATCTTTATCTTTCCACCCGATAATTATACCGCGTTTTACTTTCATTTTGATGGAGCCGTTTGCCATTCCACAGGTAGGCTGTACTACTTTATATCCCTCTTCGTAGTCAATTTCAGCAAGGGAATATTCCGAGGTGGCTCCTCCCTGATCAGTAGCAGTTACAATAATGCCTTTCGCAGGAGGAGAAGGGTAAAGCCATTTTCCTGCTGCATCTACGGTGATTGTAGCCAGGTATTTCCTGCCCTGGCAGGTGATGCCACCATCAATCCATCCACAGTAATCAGGTTCAAAGATCTCCAGTTTGCTGTTTGGGGTGGCTATTCCGTAAGTGCCGCCGGCATCGCAGTGCACAATATCAGCAAAAGGTTTGGGCCTGCCTGCCTGGTCTTCGTACCAGGTTAAAAATATTCCCGTCTGATTGCAAAACATTTCGTTGCGGCTGACGGTAACAGCATAAGACTCACTCAGGTTGACCCCTGCGAATATATATCCGGTGATAATATTTTCAGTAATCGACCCTTCTTTACACGAAGCTACCCGTATTCCTGTGTATTTGGGGCCTGTTTGCAATTGTTGTGTTCCGCTGGCATCTGTACCTATTTTGTTATGCCGCACCGTAAAAGCATGCGTAAGGTTATACAGATAAATACCGCCATTGCCGATATGATTGTCTGTAAGAATGGTTTCTGCCGCATTGCCAGACAACGAAAGATTGCAGGCATCGATTTCACGATCCCCGCTGTGGGTGACCCCCATTTTGTTTCCTTTTATGATCATACTGCCACCTGTTGTAGCGAACATCACATTGGTCATACCCAGATGGTTACCTTCTCCGGCGCCAGTTCCTCCCAGTACGATCCCATTTATATTTTGCAGTTCTATGCTGCATCTGTTGCCGCTGATGCCGTCTTCCATTACACCGGCCATATTGCCCTGTATCGTGATGTTTTCCGCAAACGTTGTTCCGTTCGTGATACCACTCATGAAACCATATATCAGGTTTCCTTTACCGGGAGCACCTATTTTTATGCGTCGTACATCTTCGAGGGTAATGGCATAACCATTTAGCGTTGCGGGAGTGTCATCGTAGATAAGAGCAATACCATAAATTTCAACGTCATTAGCTTGCCTGAGCCGTAAAGCGAAATACCGGCTGTCATTGGGATCTACAACATCACTGCGTTGTATAATGACCTTTGCATCGCTTAATCCGAGTTTGGTACCTGGCTGTGTAGTACCGTCTATTACCAGGTTGCCGCCTCTGATTTCAGGAAGATGGCTGTTTACGGAAATGCTTCGCTCATTCCAGCTGGCATTGGGGAGATTGAAATAGATAAAATCTTTTTCGCCAGTTCCGTTCGCGTTGGATTTCAGAATAGCATCACGCAGAGTGCCAGGGCCGCTATCCGCGGCGGAAGTAACCGTAAAGGTTTCAGCATCCGCAGTAAAGGCGAAGCAAAGTATCAGGAATATAACCAGTATGCGGAAAAGTAAATTTATCATGTAGTACAGGGGGCTCGTAATCGGGTTTGGGCAAAAATAAACATTTCAGTGGATTTTATGTTTGAAAAAGACCTGCTAAACTGCGCAGTTTCCTGTCAAATCAATCGCTTATTTCCATTTACAGCGATTTAATACATGGAATGAGGTGTTCAACTGTGATCGATGACTCTCTGCAAAATTTTAAAAGCCTTCGGATATTATCCGCTCTATATTCCATCAAAGTTATCTCCGCCAAACTCTTCTCTTCCCGAAAAGGCGTGCAAAAAATAGATAATAAAGGTTTATTTTTCAGCACGAAAAAGAAATTATGAAGAAGATAGGATTTTTATCGTTTGGGCATTGGTCTAACCACCCTGCCTATAAAACCCGTACAGCGAGTGACACATTGCTTCAGTCAATTGATCTGGCCGTTGCCGCCGAAGAAATTGGTTTAGATGGCGCCTATTTTCGTGTGCATCATTTTGCAGCCCAGTTGGGATCACCATTCCCTTTACTTTCGGCTATCGGCGCCAAAACAAGCAAAATAGAGATTGGGACGGGGGTAATTGATATGCGTTATGAAAATCCAATGTATATGGTGGAAGATGCCGGAGCGGCGGATTTAATTTCGGAAGGGCGATTACAACTGGGAATCAGCAGAGGTTCGCCGGAACAGGTAATCGATGGGTGGCGTTATTTTGGATATGAACCGGCGAAAGGAGAAACGGATGCAGATATGGGACGCCGTAAAGCGTTGGAATTCCTGGATAAGTTAAAAGGTGTTGGATTTGCACAGCCTAATCCGTCACCCATGTTTCCGAACCCACCGGGCTTGCTGCGTCTGGAGCCATATTCGGAAGGATTGCGGGAACGTATCTGGTGGGGAGCCGCGTCTAATGCGACTGCTGTTTGGGCGGCTGAAAACGGAATGTATCTTCAAAGTTCTACCCTGAAGTACGATGAAAGCGGCAAACCTTTCCATATACAACAAGCCGAGCAAATCAGGTTGTACAAAGATGCCTGGAAAAAAGCGGGACACAATCGGGAACCGAGGGTTTCTGTGAGCCGGTCTATTTTTGCATTGGTAAACGATCAGGATCGCTATTTCTTTGGGCAGGAAACCAACCGGGTTGATAAAATCGGGATGATTGAACCGGACAAACGCGCTATTTTCGGAAGAAGCTATGCCGCGGAGCCGGATCAACTCATAAAGGAGTTAGCGGAGGATGAAGCTATCCAGGAGGCAGATACCATTCTTTTAACAATACCCAATACATTAGGAGTTGATTATAATGTGCATGTATTGTCTTCTATTTTAGAGCATGTGGCGCCCGGATTAGGTTGGCGTTAAATTTTAATAATCCCTGAAGACAAAGCATTGACTGACACCATTAAATGAAACATACTGAAACCAAACCTTGCACAACGTTAACGGCGTATATCCATTCTTTTTGGGAATTGAAAGGTGATGACAGCGACAGCCAATGGGAACGGATATTTCCTGATGGCTGTCCTGGAATAGTGATAAATTTAGGAGAACCCTGCAAAACGGATAATGGCTTAGCTACTATGGATCATGGGAAAACATATGTAGTAGGAGCAATGAATTCTTTTAAGGATAGTTTTATTGACAGGAACACGCATCTGTTAGGCGTATGTCTGAAACCAGCGGTGTTTTCGTCTTTTTACAACTATGCTCCACAAAATGAACTGACTAATCATACTTTTGAATTTGATTCACCGCATTCATTTGATATTGGAAAGATAAATAATGCCCCCACTGCTTATCTGACTGGATATTTTTTGGATAGAAAAAGAAGTCTCAACCAGTCACTTCAGTCCGTTTTGAATGATATTCATATTTCTAAAGGAAACGTAAACATCTATGAAATTTCTAAAAAGAATTTTATAACCGTCAGGCAATTAGAACGGGCTTTTAAAACTCATATTGGTTTAACACCTAAGGAATATGTAAATATTATTCGCTTCCAGTCAGCTCTTTCTATGATGAGCGATGTAAGGCAAAAGAAAAGCTTATCAGATATAGCTTTTGACTGTGGTTTTTATGACCATGCACATCTCTCCAATGAAATAAAGCGACACACAGGGCTTACTCCTTCCCAGTTTTAATTTTGTCGCTTTTTTCCAAAAGATAAACGGGTCTGGTATTTACTTTTGCTAAAAGCAATTTAAATGAGAAAAGTAATTTTGAATTTAGCAGTAACCCTGGATGGGTTTATTGAAGGTCCAAATGGGGAAGTGGATTGGTGCATTATGGATGATGATATGGATTTCGGCGGTTTTATTTCAAGTATCGACACCATATTTTATGGCAGGGTAAGCTATGATGCCTGGGGAAATTTTCAACCTGATGCAACCACCAGCCATGCAGAAAAAGAGATGTGGGAGGGAATACATTCAAAAAATAAATTTGTTTTTTCGGGTCAGAACAGGCAGGATGAAAAGGCTACATTCATCAATTCGGACATAACTAACCGCGTTGCTGAAATTAAACAGCAACACGGTAGAGATATCTGGTTATATGGTGGGGCAAGTCTTATCAAAACATTTATAAATGCAGGTCTTATTGACGTCTATAAAGTATCCGTGCACCCGGTAGTTTTGGGAACTGGTAAACCGTTGTTTGAAGATTTAAAAGAGAGAATTGGTTTAAGGTTGACTGAAACCAATGTTTTCAAATCAGGTGTGGTGCAGCTTACCTATGAACCAGAAAGATAAAACAATGAAGAGTATTATGCAGTAACCTGGACAACAGTTTTTTCTTTCGGACCAAAGATCAGGAAGCTGACCAGGGCCAGGATACATACGCCGACTCCGCCAAAAAGCATGACCCAGCCAAATCCATGCACCAGTGCAGCATGCGCGGTAGCATCAGGCAGGCCGGGTGCAGAAAGCCCTGCGGCGATTTTTTCCGCAGCTGTATGTAATTGGGAAGGGGCAACGGACCCGGGAAGAATGTTTTCCAGGTAGGAATAGATTCCCTCCACAAGGATAAATCCCATCAGTGCAATATTGATGGCTAAAGTGATCAGGCGTGCACTCATATCAATACCCGATGCCATGCCGGCACGATCTGGTGTAACTGCCCCGGTGGTGGTATTCGTAACGGGTGTATTTGTAAGACTAAGCCCGATACCCGCCAATAGTGAACCTGGCAGCATAGTCAACCAGCTGGCATGCGCTACGCTACAGCCGTAGCGCATCAGCAGAAAGCCGAGCCCGATCATCAGCAATCCCGAAGGAATAATAATACGGGGCTGATAGCGGAGCGTAAGTCGTTCTGCCAAAGGTGGCACCACCAGGGTGGGAAGTGTGTAAGCCAGTAAAGATAATCCAGCCGTGATGATATCGTAGCCGAGTGCGCTTTGGAAATAGATCGGGAGGTAAACCATGAATGGCCAGAAACTAAAATTCATGCCGATACAGCCAATGATAGCACCGGAGAAGCGACGGATACTGAACACGGAAAAATCGAACATCGGGTTGGCATGCTTCTTTTCTACCCTCAAAAAAATAATAAAGCTCAATACAGCAGCCCCAAGAATGCTTAACCCTGCAATGCTCCTGAATCCGATAGTCTGTCCCTGCGTAATATAATACACGAGGCCGAATACCGCCAGTGATAAAGAGATAATCCCTGCTACATCCAGTTTTTTAGCCTGCGGGTCCCGTGATTCCTCTACCCCTCTGAGTACAAGAAGCGTAGTGATTATCGCAATGCCCACATGCACCAGGAACACCCATTGCCAGTTGGATACCGTTACAATAGCCCCACCGATGATGGGGCCAAAACCCAACCCCACGCCGGAGATGATACCCCAGATAGCAAATGCTTTTCCCCGTTCGCGTCCTTCCCGGAACTGGTGTGAAAGGATAGCGATAGAGCAGATCAGCATCGCGCCGCCGCCTATTCCCTGCAGGAACCGGCTGATGATTAACACAAGTGTGTTGCGTGCCAGGCCGCAAAACAAAGACGTGATGCCGAATAACAAAATGCTGATGATAAAAACCCGTTTCCTGCCAAACCGGTCGGCCAGGGTGCCTGTGGCCATCAGTACTGTAGTGCAGGCAATCGTATAGGCGTTCATGATCCATTGAACTTCTTTGAAATCACTGTGTAAAGCTGTTTCGAGTGTAGGAAGTATCACCGGTACACTGGAGATCTCCAGGCCAAACATCAGGGCTGCTAAACATACTGCTACCAAAGCGACGATATTTTTTCCTGTCTGCGTAACTTTTATCATGGGTATTTTTATTTTATTCTTTTGTAAAATTATACCGTTAATGGTCATGAAATCGGTATAATTCTACTATAAAAAGGTATTTTTGCAGCATGTGTGAATTCAAAAAAGAAAATATCCGTCAGTCCCTGGAAGTCTTGTACAGAAAGGTGGATGATTGTCCCCTGAAAGATTTACGGCTTACTTTTTTCCAGATGGCTTACATTATTTCAGGCAATGGTTTTTTAAGTATCAATGGTCACCGGATTGCTTACAAGACGGGCAACCTGATGTTGCTGACTCCTAATGACTGCTACAATTTTGATATTGAAGAAACCACAGAATTTCTTCTCATTAAGTTCACCAGCGATTATGTAAAAAAATACCGGTGGAAGAATATTTGTGAGATTGAATGTTTATTGTATTACTCCACCCATCTCACGGGTTGTATCTTACGCAATGAGTCCGACTATCCGCTGGTGAGGTCCATTACTCAATCTTTGCTGCAGGGCGTTCGCCACAGCGATCTCTATGAGGAGGATTTGCAAATGCACCTTGTCAATGCATTGATCGTTATTGCTGCCAGGAACATTGCCAGGATCAAGCCGGCCCAGTTGAAAGTAAATGCCGATCAGCGCATCCAGGACATAATTACCTACATTCAAAACAATATCTTTTCGCCTCAAAAACTGAAGGCTGCTGTTATTGCTGAAGCTTTTGACATTTCGGATACCTATCTCGGTAGTTATTTCAAAAATCAGTGTGGCGAAACCCTTCAGCATTTTATCGCCACCTACAAGATCCGCCTCATCGAACACCGCCTGAAATTCAGTGACCGGCGCATCAATGAAATAGCGTATGAGTTTGGCTTTTCCGATGAAAGCCATCTGAATAAATTCTTCAAAAAATACAAAAACCTGAGCCTGACCCGCTATAGAAAAAGCAAAGCTGCTGAACGAATCGTCCAGGCAGGATAAAATTCAAATTATGTACACCAAACAGAAGAGGCTGCCCAGCGGCAGCCTCTTCGCATTAATGATTGGTTTTTGAAAAAGTTATTTCTTCACTTCACTCTCCAGCAATAACTTCAACTCTTTATTTGATGGTCTTGGCGCATCTGTTGAAACGATATTTCCATTCTTATCAAACACCATAAACCGCGGAATTCCTTTAATGTTATAGAATTTGGCGATATCGCTCCATCCGCTGGCGAACAGTTGCACGCCACCCAGTTTTTCGCTGGCAATAAAATCTTTCCATTTCTGATGATCTTTTTGCTCATCTACAGATACGCTCAGGAACAGTACATCCTGTCCGTGCATCTCTTCCTCCAGTTTTTTGAGGTGGGGTATTTCTCCTTTACACGGACCGCACCAGGTAGCCCAAACGTCTACTAATACCACCTTACCTTTGAAATCACTCAAAGATGTTTGTTTGCCGTTCTTATCCGGGTAGGTGAAGTTCACCGCCTGGCCGCCGGCGGCAGTGGCTTTCTTCGCCAGTTCAGTTTTTATGCTGCCGGCGCGGTTAACCTGGTCGGAAGTGAGCAGGTATTTGCCATATTGTTTGTCCAGGTCGATGTAGCCCAGGTATGTTTTAAGCGAGGCTGCCTGTTGCAGTACCACTTCACCTTTCAGTGTATCGTTTTCAATACCTTTCATCCTGGCTTCGATGCTGTAGTCCTTTACATCCCCGTTACCCAGCCGGGCTGGCATCATTTGCACCATACGCATCATACGCATACCGTAAGGATAGCGAAGCAGGCGGGTATCCTTAGTGAAATACGGAACATCTATGCTTTTGAAATACGGCGTATAGTCGTTTGCTGACGGATGGGCAGAACGGGGAGTACTCAGCAACTCAGCGGTGCAGTGGAGTATATCCAGCTCACGGAACTTCGCAAACTCACTGTCAAACTGCTTGTTGCCAGCCGAAGCGAATTTCGTTTCCTGCACCTGCTTGTGAAGTGTTTCCAGCAGTGGGAAGAAATCTACATAGGTACTCCTGGACAAATTGAAATAAACGCCTTTCCTTTCCAGCGGCAGGATAGTATTGTGCCATTTCGCCACGGCCAGGTTCTCGGGAGAGTTCTTGCCCGTGAGCACATAGGAGGTATCTGTGATCTTTACGTTCAGCTGATCTTTTTGTTTGAAATAGAAGCTGTATTTGTCTATAGGAGACTGACTATTACCACTGCCGATCACATAAAACCCTTCGCGTTCCGGGCGGAAATAAAATCCGAAAGATGAATCGGCGCCAGGTTTGGACGCGGCCACTTCTTCCAGTCTTCCGTGCTCTACGCGATAGAGGTGTACATTACCGTCGTGGCGGCGCATCCACTCGCCGGAGATGGTTACCTGTGCTTTCAGAAATGCGGGCAGGCAAAGCAGGGCCATTAAACCCAGGTGTAATTTTTTCATTTGTATTCAGATAATAATGGTTAATAACTGTTTGGATATGTATAGTTGTTAATCGGCGGCGCAATGTAGATCACATCTCCCACGCTTCCCTTTCCTTCCATCGTGAAATCGGGAGCTGTAGCCAGGTTGCCGGATGTTTTCTGAAATGCACGCACTTTATAATTGCCACCACCGGTTGTACCTATCAGCATATAGTTGTAATAAAAAGACTGCTCTGTGGCAGTGCCTCCGGTATATTTACGGTGACGGATACACGTTATTTTCTCTCCTGCCGGTGCGGTGAATTGGAGCTGTTCAGCGCCATTGCTCAGATTCCGTGACCATACTTCCTGTCCGGTAGAGAAATACAGGATATTCTCATCCGCCACGATCAGCCCGAAACGTTCTGCCTGGTAAAGCTTGTCCGTTGGCGCCAGTGTATCATTCACGATCTTCAACGCATAATTGGACGGTGTGATGGTGGAAAGTACCTTTAATGAAGGATCTGTTTTATCCTGGAACAGGGCTATGCCAACGTATGGGTTGGTGGATTTTACTCCCATGAACAGGAGTGTTTTGTTGTTCCTGTTGGCGGGCATTTCCGTTCCGGATACATCTGTTACGGCAGAAAGCACGGAACTTGTGCCTGTAGCGGAAACAAACGAAGTACTCGTTTCATCAAAAAAGAAAGGGTTGTCGAAGGGATATGCCAGGAAATATCTTGAAAGATTATACGGGCTGTTGTTATCGTCGCGCAGCTGCTGACCGCCGAACAGGCCCACGTTGGCCGACATGGAATAAATACTGTGCAGACGCCCGTTGTTCACAAAATAGTTGGCCTGTGAAGATTCGCTGATGCTGCCTGGTTTGTTCACCGAAGGTGTTTCGTAGAAAAGGTTGTTAATACCGTGTATTTCTTTGAAAGTATTGATGTTTACCACGCTGGCATCTTTGTCCGACAAAATGAACAACGCCCTGGTATTGGCGTAAGCACCTGTTACATTGGATTTATAATTTGTATAGAATCCGAAAAGATTTGCTTCTCCATCCAGTTTTTTCCCATTCACCAATGAGAATACATTTTCCATCCTTGATCCGGGGGTAATAGCTGAAGGTGTTAAGAAGAGGTCTACATCAGTTTTACCGCCATCGTTCTTCATGATATACCAGCCACGGGTGAACTGGGTAACCACGTTAATATTGGAGGTCATTATCTTACTGAATCCTGTATGTTCATTCTTTGCGCCGAACACCAGCACCCAGCCTTTGGCCGGCTGTGTTACCAGGTAATCCAGTGCTTTGGTGCGGCCTATCGTATCTACTTTAGGCGCGGAGCCCTGTACATTTGTTTCATAAATTCCCCACCAGTAAGAGAACTTCGCATCGGGGTCAGTAGAGGTGACTGTAGGATTGATCGTGATCTTATCCACCAGCGACACTTTATTATAAGAGGCTTCTATGCCGTTGATGTTGATCTCTTCCGGGACCTTGTAGATATAATTGCCCTGGTCTTTATAACAGGAGCTGATCAGGAGGATGCAGCAGGTAGCCAGGATTTGATATTTCAATTTCATGAAAGGCTGTTTTGCAGGTTAAGGAAATACGACTGTTTCACCCGTCTCGTCCGTCAGCGGCTCACCGGGATGGGCGTTATTGTAATCTGTCAGCAGGGTTCTCAGCTTCAGTCTCCAGAAGGTGAGCAGTGCATAATCGGTGTTTACGTAGGTCAGGAATTCTTCATCCCACTTTTCACCTGTCTGGTTGATCATGAAGGAGTGTTTCACCTGGCTGTATTTGCCCCAGTAGTATTGCACCGCAGAGGCATTCCAGGCTGCAGGCTGACTAAGCATGTCCGTGAAGTTTACCCTTCTCCACAGTTTTCTGATCTCTCCTGGCTGGAACTGGTCGTTAGCCTTTACCTGTATCTGCAGCTTCACATTTTTCGTTTTCAGCGAAGCGTCGCGCAGCAGGATCACCGGTACAGAGGCATGCACTTCTCCCGCTTTGATCACATACACCTCTTTCATTGACGGATCGGAAAAGGCTTTGTAATGAGTGCCCGGTATCGCATTTTCTTCCCCGTTGAGTGTTACCTGCTCAAGGATAAAAGGCCGGTCGTTGCCACTCACGCCTCCGATAGCATAGATGTCGAAGAACACGGTGTCCTGTGTAGTAGTAGCCGGTTCATAATAAAAGGTGTACGGCTTCACCGTATCAGCCATTTCGAAGGAGGTGGTATAGATCCGTTCAGGCGCCGGGCCAAACTGGAGCCGGGCGATATCGTTATAGAGGTAGTACTGATCTTTTTTGCAGGCAGCCAGTAAAGTGGTCAGCAGGGCTACAGTGAGTATCTGTTTCATTCTTTACGCTTGTGTTATTGAACAAATTCATTTAAAGGCAGTGGTACCAGGTAATTGATGGTTGCTGCGGAAGGCGCCCAGAGGAAGCTGGCTTTGGGCGCGTTGATGCGTTTATAGGCAAAAAATGCCTGTCCTTCTGCAAAGAATTCCTTCCTGTATTCCTTCACCAGTTCCAACTGTACCTGCGCAAGATCGGCGGGCAGCGTGGAAACGGTGATATTGCGGGCGGTGCGGAAAGCAGCCCAGTACTGTTGGCCTTCACCCGCCGGCGCCGTTTCCGCAGCTATCAGGTACATTTCGCTGACACGCAGCATAGGTATCTGGAAAGGCGCTATGGCAGCACTTTCCATAGCCGCCGTGTATTTTTTCATGATGTAGCATTTGGAACCGTTGCCCAGCGTGATCAGTGCCCAGAGGTTAGTTTCCCGTATATCCGTTCCCGTATTGCCATACAACTGGTTGTTTACGGTGGTGGTGCCACTGCCTTTTTTTAGTACGCCGGATGTGAACTGTTGCTCGAATTTTGTTGCCAGTTGGAAATCATAAAGACCGAAAATATGTTCCATAGAAAGATTGAAATTCCCGCCGGAAACATCGCTTAGTGTTCCGAGGCGGAACTTGGCACCACCATCCGGGTTCTGCGCATTGATCACTTCTTTGGCGCACGCATAAGCGGATCCATTATCCCGGAACCAGAGATATGCGCGGGCCTGCAGCGCCTTCACCGCATAGTAATTCATGCGGAGGAAACGGAAAGCGGAGTAAGTATTTTCCGGTTTGAAAGGAGAATTAACACTGCCTGGATTAGAGAGATCAGCCTGGGAGTACCGGGTGAAAGGATCTGTATCCTTCAGTAAAACGGCTGCCTCGCTAAGATCATTCAGCAATTCTGTTTTATACTGATCGTAGGTGAGATGCTGATTCGGTTCCCGGGAGATCTTTTTCACATACGGTAACACCGTGCCGCCCTGTATATTGCCCGGTACCGGCCCAAAAAGCCGCAACAGGTCCAGGTGGCAATAGGCACGCAGCGCAAGACACTCACCTTTCATCATCTCGTAAGACCCGGCAGAAAGAAACACCTCTTTGCGCGTGTCCACCTCGGCGAGTATCGCATTGATGCTGGAAATGATCTTGTATTCCTGTGCATATATGGAAGACAGCGCGCCCTGCACGCCTTCATCGGAATAGTTGAACAGGCCGAGGCGCTGTTCTGTGGTGTTGGTGGTTACATCCCAGGACGATGTCAATCTTTCTATGGTACCAAAGATCATCTGCTGGCCATAGGCGTTCCCGGATTTCATCTGGATGTATACCCCGGTAAGCGCATCCTGGAAGCCGCTTTCCGTGGTGAAAAGCACATCTGAAGGCATCTGGGTTTTAGGTTGAACGGTGAGCCATTTTTTGCAGGAGGTAGTACATATGGCTATCCCCAACAGCCCCGTGATAATATATTTAACCGGTGTCATGGAACACTAATTTTTTTTGTTAGAAGAGAGCGTTTACAGTAAGCGACATCTGTCTGGAAAAAGGATAGGTAGTTCCTCTTTCACGGCGTACGGTGGACAGGTAAAAGAGGTCGGCCATGTTGGCGGAGAAAGACAGCGCCTGCATTTTCAGCTTTTTCGCAAATAAGCTGTTTACGTCATACTGAAAATTGGCGTTCTGCATGGTGAGCGTCTTTTCGTCCTGCACAAAGCGGGAGGTCCTGTTTGTCGGCGCTGTTACCAGCAATCCTTTGAAGGCGGCATTATCTCCCGGCTTTTGCCAGCGACTGTCGTATACGCGGGCATCCACATTGTAACGGTAATCTGCATTCTCCACTTTGTTGATCAGTGTCTGGTTATACAGCTGCCCGCCAAAGCGGTAGCCGAAAGACAGGTTCATGGAGAAATTCTTATACCGCACCAGTGTGCTGAAGTTGCCGAAGTACGCGGGTTCGCTGATGCCGCTGGCACGCAGGTCCAGTGAGTTCCAGATGTAGGTAGGCTGCCCGTTCCTGTCCAGGTATAATTCCTTGCCGGTGCTGGGATCAATACCCAGTGAAGGAACTACCCAGATAGTGTTGGTGGAATACCCTTCTTTGTAAAGCACGCCGGGCACAGCGCCGGTTGCATTTTCACTGCTTTTCTGTGCGGCTTTCAGGGCATCGGAGATTTGCAGGATCTTGTTTACATTATGTACCAATGCGCCGCTGATGCTCCAGGTAAAGCCTTTCCGCAGATTGCGTACAACAAAGGCAGTAGCTTTCAGCTCAATTCCGCGGTTCTCCAGCTTGCCGATATTTTCGATATAGTTGGGGAAGCCGTTGGATGCGGGAAGATCTACAGAGGATATAAGGCCGTTGGTGGTTTCGATGTAATAGTCTGCTACAAGACTCAGGCGGCGGTTGAAAAGGTCTGCTTCAAGACCAACGTCGTAGTTCATTTTCTGTTGCCATTTCAGCGATTCGTTACCGAGCCCCATCAGATAAGCGCCTGTCCAGCTGTAATAACGGTCGTCTGTATAATATCCATAGGTAGACAGGGCCTGGTAAGCGTTGAAGTTCTGCGAACCGGTAACGCCCACGGAGCCGCGCAATTTCAGCCGGTTGATGAATGGCAGGTGCCTGAACATGGCCTCCTTATGCAGGTTCCAGCCAACACCCGCCGACCAGAAAGGAGCAAAACGGTTAAGTGCTCCAAACTGGGAAGCGCCATCCGAGCGAAGGGAGAGGTCCATGAAATATCGTTCATCATAGGTATAGTTCACACTTCCGGTAACTCCCACAGAACGGGTAAGACTTTCAGCACCGCCGGGTTTACCACCTTGCGCATATTGCAGCGCCATTGAAATAAAGTCGAACTTAGGATTGGTAAAACCTTCCGCAAGGAAGCTATAGCCGGAAGTTTTGGACTGACGGATATTATAGTCCAACCCGGCAAACAGTGCATGGGCGCCGAACTGACGGGTATAGCTGAGGTTGGCGCTTGCGTCGTAACGGAAGCCTTTGTTCACACCGTACCGGTAAGAGCCTCTGCGGAGAATATCTTCCGTTGCGGCAAACGCTGTATGGTCCGCGGGCCGGAAGTAGTCTGAATCAGAGTTCATCTTGGTAAGGCCCAGTCTTGCCCGGAAGAGGAGATCAGGATGTATACGCCATTCCACGGAAAGGTTGTTGGTGATGTCCGTGGTTTTATAATTCTGGAAAGTATTCAGGGTAGCATCGTACAGCGGGTTGGTAGGCAAGGGGCTCCAGCGGCCTGAATAAATACTGGAACCCGGATTGCCCAGCAATTTTCTTACACGGCCATTTTCCTCGTAAGGAGACCAGTAGGGATTCATCTTTACGTAATCGGAAAATGAGCCGTAGGGAGATTCTTCACTCTCACCCAATCCGATGAGCAGGTTGTTCGTGAAGCGGATATTCCGGTAATAGTAACTGAGGTTGATGGTGCCATTGAACGTCCGCCGGGAAGAGCCTTTCATTACGCCCTGTATATCGTTCACCTGGGCGGAAATGGAGTAACGGAATGCGTTGTCGCCACCTTCCATTTTCACATTATGACGTTGGCCGATGCCACTGCGCACTGGCTTGGAAAGCCAATCTGTTTCCACACCCCGGTTTACTTCACTCATCAGGTAGTTGTAATATTGTTTGAGTGGCACATCATTTTCCGCGCGGGCATTGTCGTACAGTCCTACTTTGTATTCCAGCTCCAGTTTTTCGCGGGCGTTCAGTACGTGATATGCCGTCAGGTCGGGCATTTCAACATTAACATCGCCGCGGTACGACAAACGTAGTCTCCCTGGTTGTGGCGCCCTGGTTTTGATCACGATCACGCCGTTAGCGCCGCGGGAGCCATAGATGGCGGTGGCAGACGCATCTTTCAGCATGGTGATGGACTCCACTTCATTCTGATTGATGTCCAGCAGCTTTTGCAGCGAGGATTCAAATCCGTCGAGGATCACCAGCGGCGTATTCATGCCCACGCGTGTTTCATCCTGCAGTTCATTCACATTGGGCAGGCTGGAGTTGCCGCGGATCTGTATTTCCGGCAGCCGGTTGGGATTAGAGCCGAACGCATTACTCTCCACGATGTTAAAGGAAGGGTCAATGTTGCGGAGGGAAGTGATCAGGTTGCGGTTACCGAATGCAGCCAGTTGTTCAGCAGTAACGGTAGTTACAGCGCCGGTAAAGCTTTCTTTTTTCCGGTTGAAGATACCGGTGGTCACTACTACTTCATTGATCTGCTGCTGCGATCTGCTCAACATGATGTTCATGGTGCCGGGGCCTGCTACTTTTATTTCCTGCGGCGCATACCCCTGGCAGCTTACCTGCAAAGTGACGGGAAACGCCCTTACCCCTAACCTGAATCTCCCATCCGGTAAAGTTATGGTACCAATGGTGCTGCCTTTTATACGCACACTGGCAAAGGGAACAGCCTTGCCGGCTTCATCGGTCACGGCGCCGGATATTTCCTGCAAAACCATTTTGACAGAGGCGGTAGTCTTTTCATTGATCACTACCATTTTGTTTACGATCCGGTAGGTGAGCGGCTGATTGCTCAACAGGATATCCATTGCTTCCTGCAGGGTGGCATTGCTTACCTGTATGTCCTGTGGAGAGGATACTCTTAGTACCTGCTCGTCCCACATAAAGGACAGACCTGTTTGTGCTTCCAGTTTCCCGAATATTTCTTTCAGGGAAGCGCGTTTCAGGTTAAGGTTAATCTTTTGTGCAGAGGCTGTAGCTGCCTGGAGGCTTAAGATCAGGAAAAGAATGGCGGCGGCTTTTAAACGCCATAACAATTTCATACATAGTCCGGCAGGAGCATAGAAATGCCGGACCAAAAACGCAATTAATTGCATACATTTGGTTGGTTTTGGTTGATAAAATAAAACAGAACCTGTGTTTGGTTTATTAGCCCGACCTTAATAGCCGCTCCGTGAGTCAGACGGGGCGGTTCTCTTTTTTTCAGGCCAATGTCTTTATGGTTGTACGATCAGTTTATTGTTTTCCAATCTGCAATTCACGCCATAGATATTCAGTGCCTCGATAATATCCGCAAGGTTTACATCCCTGCCGATAGTGCCGCCGAATGAGCGTTTAGGTAGTTCTCCTTTCATGTTCACTTCTATATCATACCATCTTGATATTTGCCGGAATAATGCGGGCAGATCTGTACTGCTCATCATGAACAGGCCCTTCTTCCATGCTATTGCATTTTCTGTTTCGGTGCTGCTTTCTATGGTGATGCCATTATTATTGTCAATATTCGCCTGTTCTCCCGGCCGGAGCAGCTGTTGTTTATTCACCCTGATGCTGCCACTCAGCAGGGTAGTTTTTACCAGCGGTTCATCCGTATAGGCGTTGATGTTAAAGGCCGTGCCCAGTACTTCCACCACACCCTTTTCATTGAAGCGTACTGAGAATGGCCTGGCTGCGTCTGCGGCTACTTCAAAATAGGCTTCGCCGGTGATCCGCACCTCGCGCGTATTGCCGGAGAAAGCCACCGGGTACCGCAGGGATGATGCAGCATTCAACCATACTTTCGTACCATCTGGCAGTACTACGCTGAACTGCCTGCCTCTCGGCGTGGAGATCGTATTGTATGCGGTAGCAGCTGCGCCGGATTCTTCAGCATTGTATACTACCTGCCCGTTGTTTAGTACTACATTGGTTCCTGCCTGGTTTGCCACCACGCCGTTTTTCATACTATCAAGCAGTACTGCGGAGCCGTCTGCCAGGGTGAGTACTGCGCCTTGTTTTCCTGGTGCAACAGGCTTACGCTGCGTAATGGGAGGTGGCGTGCTTCCATGGTCTTCCGTCAGCCGGTATATGCTGCCTGCAATTACCAGCAGCCCGACAGCAGCCGCCCAGCGCCAGTAACGCATCCGCTTCACGGGCGTTTTACGGGGCAGGTCTACCGACTTCACATTGTCCAGCAAAGGTTGCAGGGACGGATCAAATTCCAGGTCCATATCAGGCAGCCCGGTAAGCTCCATGAATTTTTCCGTAAGGGCTTCCCGTTGGCCGGGATCCCGCAGGAGTGCATAGAATTCCTGCTGGCCTTCTGCATCCAGTTTGTTGTCAAGGAAATCCTGCGTCAGATTATGTAACCGGGTATTTTTCATGGTGTTCATAGTATAAGATCAGGGTAAACGTGGTTTTGTCATTATCGGACAGAAAAAAAAATTACAGGTGCAGCAAAAACATAAGGATCAGCATCCCGGATGCGGTGAGCCGTTCCCTGATACTTGCCAGGGCCGCGCTGAGCGCATTGCGCACATAACCGTGGGACAACTGAAGTTCTTCTGCGATCTCCCGCGTGGTTTTTCCTTCCACACGGTTCAGGTGGTATATGATTTTCCTTTGCTGGGGAAGGGATTCAATGGCTTCATGTACAAGCCGGCGGATTTCTTTCAGTTCAAGGGCGCTGGTATTATCAATGGGAGGATGCTGTGTTATTTGAATGGCCTCAAGCCGTTTATCATTTGCCGCATGCCGCTGAAGGGCAAGCAGGCTCTGGTTAACAGTGATTTTCCGGAGCCACGCGCCCAGGTTCTCCACTTTGTCCAGCTTGTCCCGGTAAAGCCATACCTTAATAAATACTTCCTGCACAACTTCCTGCCGCGCATACCCGTTCTTCAATATCTTCATGGCAATAGCAGCGAGCGGGGTGGCCCATGCAGCGAATAAAGTGGAAAAAGCCTGCTCGTCACCTTCCGCTATGCGTTGCAGGAGCGCAGTTTCATTAGTATGTAAAGGTTCTGGCGGCACTTAATGCTTGTTTAAAATTTCTGGCAGTTATGTTTGTGTTTGCAAATCCCTTTACGGATGGTGGTTTGTGAGTAGTTTCAATCCTGCAGTTGTGGTTGTTTTCAACGGCATGACTGAGCTCTCCCGATGGATTTTGTCTGTTCAGATTGGTTTCATTCTTCACTTACGTTATCAGTTTTCGATAACAGATAAATATTTTTTCTATGTTTTTCTGTTGGGCAGCAAGGTAAACTCGTTATCACGGTTTGTTCCTGGTATCCAAACTATCTCTCTAATTTCCCTCTCCTGAATTTTTAAACACCCGCTGGCGGGGATTTAAAAAGCGAAAATAACAAGTAATTGATTTAAAAATAAATTATTAAATAAAACTAATAATGAAATGAGGTGTTCGCAGTGGTTCCTGGCGGCAGGCAAAAAGCGATACAAAATCCATAACTGGACTTTGTATCGCTTTGCCATTTTTAAGCGGTGTTTTATTTTTAATTATCTCTGATAACGTGTGCAGTACCAGATATACTATGTGAAAGGTTGTATCCCATATTCATACCAGTCATGACTATTTCGTTGTAGGTCCCGCTAAAACTGACATCAATATACTGGCCAACGGCCCCCACATTTACCAGGTTATAAGTGATATTGAACGTATTGAATACAGGGTTAATATTGGTGCTTAAGCCGTTTCCATATATCTGGAATCCCGATAATGTACTATAGGTACCCGGGGTTATACTATTGCCCTGGATATCAACAGCATCCATATGTCCGGGTGTATTGCCGGTAATTGAGAATGAATTCCCTGTTGCAGAAGCGGTAATGTTTGCGGCAATGATTTTAGTTACACCTCCATCTATGGCGTAAGTAATGGATTCCGCGCTGGTATTACAGGCCGGTATATTACCTATATTGGTTGTTGGAGAGGTTATGCTGTAATTCAACGTTCCTGTATTTTGGTGGTTATCTGCATCTTCGCCGAAAATCGTTACCGGATCAGCACTGCATACAATGGTTTGGAAGCTAAAGGCGCCGTTATTGATCAGGGTAAAAAAAGTTTGCTGTCCGTAATTAATGGAAACATAGCCATTGGTTACATTGGTATTATTACATTTTTTCAGTGAGCCGTTTATCGTGGCAACTTGTGTAGCCGGAAGATTTAGAACGATATCGGGCAATATATTACTATTGGCGGTAAAAGGGCCAATGTTCTGTGTGTAAATCACATTGCCACAAATGTCATAAAGCTTTAAGGTTAACACTTCATTTTGCGGAACGGTGCCGGTTACTGTGCCATTGAACAAGGTATAGTCTGCATATGAGGCATAAGCTCCTCCGGTTCTAAACAATACGGTTTTGACATTGGCAAGTGGGTTACTGGCCGGATCGACTACTTTAATCTGAAGCTGTACCGGGGAGGTGGCCAGTGGTATATCAAAATTCCACCAGCTAAAATGGGCAACTTCTCCAATGTATTTATTACCAACTTTGTTTGCCACGCCTGCTTCTTTCCAATAGCCCAATGTTTCATCAAAATGCCAAAGAGGAATTGTTGCGGGCGCCACGCTAAGTTGTGCAGCCGTGATGTTCATCTCAATCTGCGCTTTATTGCTTATTTGTAATTTCTGCCCCGCGCTACCTAATAATTCTACATTTATCATCCCATAGGTTTCCAGTAATTTAGCATCGCCGGCTGCATTTTGTGCGTATAGCATACCGGGCATTTTGGCAAACAGGTTGTTATCTGAAGCCTCCAGTGAATTGACAATCACACTTACAGCGCCGGTATATGCAGTACCTGTAAGTGTTTTAAAGTTACCGTCAAATGTAATTCTGGTACCATTCGACAAGCTCACATCACTGGTGACACCGGAATTTACCGTAGCGGTAATGTGACTGGGCAGCATCATAATTTTAATGACATTGGTGCTTGTTGATGGCATCAATGCCCTGGAACCTTCCATAAACCCGGTTTTCGCCGCCCGGATGTAAGCAAAACGTTCATATACACCGGCATTTTTGATGATTGCAATCCCGTCCGGATTTGTTTGGGTGGTAGACGTTCCAATTGTAACAGTAGCGCCAGGAACGGGATTATTGCTGACATCCACCAATTGCACTATGAAATCCCTGGAAACTTCATTTCCAAAATTCCGGGCAAAATCACCTGCAGAAACCGAATCTTTTATGGGAGGGTGCGGATGATCGCTGTTATTTTTCTTACAGCTGATGGCTAACAACAGCAGAAGGACCAGGAGGGGTAGGAGCGAGTTTCTCATAACTAATCATTTAATGAAGATTAACTATGGATATATCAACTGATCTGAAAAAATGTTACCCCCCCTGAATCAGGTGCTGTGACGTTATTTTTCTCTTGCTCCGAATCTGTAAGAGATACCTCCCATAAACACCCTGCCGGGTTGGGCCGGCATCAGGTAGTCGGTATAATTACTGATGTTATCAATGGAAAATTTAACCATCAGTTTTTCTTTCAGCAGGGATTTTTGAATAGAGAGATATAATAATGTGTATCCCTTCACAAATATGTCGTAGTTGTCGATGTATCCGTTATTGTCGATATCCAGGAAGCCATATTTGCTGCGATAGCTGGCCCGGATAGAAGTTTGCAGTGCCCACGGCCGGAACGTGTAATATACCTGCATAGTGGCCATATGCCTGCTTCTGTTAGGCAGGCCGAAGTAATCGCCGGTAGTGGCAGAACGGATACCCTGATCGGAGCGCACTTTACCGTATGCTCCGGCACTATTGCGGATGCTATCTTCCACATCACGGCTTTTGGCCACCAGGTACTGATAGCCACCGGTTAGCTTTAGTCCTGGCAGGGGATTCAGTTCCAGCGATGCTTCTAAACCTGTTGTATAAGCTTTCCCCAGATTGAGATAGGAAAACAGTTGCTGACCGTTCCGCATAATACCTACCTGCTCTGTATTGATCAGGTGCCGGATGTTGTTGTAAAAGCCATTCACGGAAAGCGTATAGCCCTCTTTGATGGTGAATCTGCTGCCCAGGTTCCATGATACAGCTGTTTCCGCTTCCAGGGCTTTAACGGAAGCAGCGTTGCTCCATACTGATTGCACCAGCCCTGCTTTCTTCAGGTCTTCCACAGCGGTATGGAAAGTATTGGCACCTACCACGGTATAGCCTTGTGTGATGTTGGTGAACACCTGGTAAGACTGTGCATAGGTAGGCACTTTAAATCCTTGTCCGACCGAACCTTTTAACTGCCACCATCTGAATGGGGTATATTCCACGCCGGCAGTCGGATTCAGTTTGCCGCCATACAGGCTGTTACCGTCGTAGCGTAAGCCTGCTATCAGTCCGTATTTCCGGTTGGGAGTGAAGTTAGCCTGCATATAGCCGAAATAGTTCTGCTGATCGGGAGTGCCGGCCATTGTGCTGTTGCGCATATGCAGCAATTCTCCGCCCACACCGCCGGTCAGGTTCAGGCGGCCATCATGAAATAACCTGTTGCCTTGTATTTCCAGGCGTTGAATCTGTTGGGAGAATTTGTTTTCCTGTAATAACTTCCCGGTTTCTATTATCTGTACATCCTGGTCGGTGCCATAGTGAGTGAAATAATACCGGGTTAGTAAACGCGTGTATTCGTTCAGGTTAGTACGTAAAGATAACGCTGCGTTTATATCCGTTTCATCGAGTTGATCGCGGAAGGGTTGTGTGCCATAAGAACGCGTCATGGTTGAATTGCGGCTGGCGGCTCTTGCACTCAGCTGTAATGTATTGCGGGTATTTAATTGCAGGGAGGCACGGGTTTGACCACTGAAGCTGTGATACGGCGGGGCCGTTTGGCCATCTTTCAGATATTCGGTATTGACATTAAATCCATCTGTACGGTAGTAGTCGGCCGATAAGTGAACGGTTCCTTTTTTATGCGCAAAAGGAGTTTCCGCAAAGGCGCTGATATCAGCCGTATTATAAGTACCATACAAAGCCGACAGACTCGCCTCCGGCTTGTGTACATGCTGCCGGGTGATGATGTTGATCACCCCGCCCAATGCTTCACTGCCATAGAGGCTGCTGGAAGCGCCTTTAATAATTTCGATGCGTTCAATATGCTGTACACTGATACGGCTGATATCGAAGTTTTCGTTGAAGCGCCCGGAGAGAGGTAAGCCATTGAGCAGTACCAGTACATAAGCCGAGCTGAAGCCCTGCATCTGGATCCCAATGCTCCGGTTACCGGCTCCGAGATCGCTTACAACGGCCATTCCAGCCTGTTCACGTAGTACCTCATCCAGGCGTCTGCTGCCCATCCGCTGAATGGTTTTGGCATCTATGACGAGGGTGGGAGCTGCAATTTTCTTTATATCAATAAGATCATCCGTTTTTTTGTAGTAGTGGGCATGTACATCGATGCTGTTCAACTGCTGCACCTTTTGTAAGCCTGCCGTGTCGGCAACCGGGGCGGAAGCATAGGTATTTCCTGTCAGCAGCAGGAAAGCGGGAAAAATGAATCTGGTACACATGGGTTCTCTGGCGCATTTAAGATCAGGCAAGATGCAATATTCCATCAGCCATAGATGGAGAAAATATTACCAGTTGCGGAAGGCGCCCTTCCCGCGCAGCCATCTGCAAGGGAAAAAAAGTTACCATAAACGGAAAAGGTGAATTGTCAGATAGGGTATGACAAAGGATCTTCCCGTATTCGTAAAATAAGTTCCTCTTTGCGCAAATGCTTTGAATGACCAATGGTTTAATATTGCTTTGTTCTTGTATTCTGAAATTAATAACAGTCCCATTGTCTGCACCAGCCAATACCCATAACAAACTATTCAATCCCTGCCCGTTCAACATCCTCGGAGAGGAAACGCTCAGGCAACGGAAGCGTGCACTAAGTCAACACGGACATATCGGTACTATCCAGGAAATGTACAGCCCCGACGGTATTACCCTGGGTTACTACAGCCTGAAATCTGAAAAAGGCGGCAGTATAGTTTTCAGTAATCAACAGCCTTTTCTTCAATTGAGCTATACGCTCAGCGGCAGTAAAAGTTATCATGTAAACAGCGGCAAAACAATACTGGCCAGTATGGGGAAGCAGCAGTACAACTACCTGTTTTTCCCTGAACAGGAAATTCAACTCAGCTGGGAGCCGGAAGAGCCATTGGAAATTTTTGAACTGGGTGTAAGTCCTGAGCTATTACTTAACTTTCTGCCGGAAGAACATCCCTTGTTTGATGTTTTCCAGAAAAGTGTGAAAGACAATGCGCCGGTTCCGCTCAGTAAAAATAACTTTCCCTTACAGGCAAATATCAGCACCATACTTTTTGATATGCTGAATTGCCCGCTGGAAGGGCGTTATATGCAGTTGTTTATAAAAGCTAAAACCATTGAGCTGCTGGCCATACAGCTTACTCATTATGAGCAGATGGCAGGTATTTCTGCAAAGGACTCATCTCTCAGAAAGCTAAAAAAAGAAGATGTAGACAGAATGTACCTGGCCAGGGATATTATTACGAAAAACATTAACAGTCCATGTACCCTGATTGATCTTTCCCACCAGGTGGGAACCAATGATGCTTATCTTAAAAGTCATTTCAAACAGGTATTCGGCACTACCGTATATGGCTATCTGCAGAATATTAAAATGACACATGCGAGGGAATTGTTGGCGGAAGGAAAGAGTGTGTCAGAAGTGGCTTATCTCTCCGGGTACAAACATACCGCCCACTTTACCAGGGCTTTCAAAAAGCATTTCGGATTTTCTCCGGGTATAATGAAAAGGTAAGTCGCGCAGACTTACCTTTTCATTTTTTTATTGCCGGACTTACCTGGCAACCCAATATATCAGATACAGCCAGAAAAGGCCCTTCAGGAGGAAGAATATAAATCCCCAAAAGCCGAGGCGTTTCAGCCATTTAATCAGTTTTTGTTTTCTGGATGTTGTTTCCATTATTCACTGATTATCTGGTAGATTTTAAAATCGCTGCGCATTGGTGCGGGTTTTCCTTCCGCCTTTGCTTTTGCCAGGTCTTCAAAGCCGCGCCTGTGGCCGGCGATAAAGGCTTCTGATTTTGTCCAGTCTTTAAATGCCTGTTCATGCTCCCAATAGCTGACAATCAGGTAATCATCTTCCGGTTTGGCTGGCCGCAATACATGCATGTTGATAAAACCGGGCATGGTGTCAATGGCATGTGCCCTGGAGGAAAACAGTTGCTCAAATCTTTCGGCGTAATCGCTGTTACATTGTATGTAATTGATAGCCACAAAATGCTTGTTCATAGTCAGTTTATTTTTTGATACACCAAAAGTAATTGTGTCACGATTATGTCATGCGCCTATTCGGGAATATCACTTACCATATCCGGAAAATAAGTGCTGACGCGGTTTTTTCCTTTCGTGGTTGCTTTTTCTCCGGTCATGGTCAATGGTATTATTCACCTTTGCGTCATCAATTATTGTTATGCTGTTTAAGAATTTTTTTTGGAAGATGTCTGTGTCATTTGCTGCTGCGCTGCTGATGGCTTCCTGCTCCGGCAAAGACAATGATGCCCTGCAACCGGCAGATGCGGCTATTACTATACGTGACCTGCCTGCAGATACTGCAGCCTCTATGGGAGAAGGAGTAGACGGAAAAGAAAAGCGTCCTTTTTATACGATGACTTTTAGTTTCAAGAACCAGCAAACGCATGTGATACGTAATGCAGCAGATTCTGCCAGCTATTTGCAGAATGCCGACTGGGACATTGCTTTCTCAAAAGAGTATAACTCTTTTGTGGTGATTAATAATGGTAAGATAGCCGGTACGCCAGGTTATAAAGGCCCCGGAGTGGGCAACCTGGTAATTGTGGAACAGCCATTTGATAACGTTACCACAGCGCCGTCCGATGAAGTGTTTCAGAGCCAGGGACTGGCAGGTGTTGGTTGGGACAACGGCAATGGCCTGGGATGGTTTTTCTATTCACTTAATAATCATATATGCGTTCCAGTTAGAAACCGGACTTTCGTGCTGAAAACGGCGACCGGCAATTTTGCAAAACTGGAAATACTAAATATCTATAAAGGTAATCCACCGGTGGTAACAGATCTGTTCTGGCCGGCGCCTTACCTTACCTTCCGCTATTTCGTACAAACAGACGGTAGCCGGAATCTTAAAAACAGGTAATCATCTTCAGAAATTCCAATCATTATGATTTCGCACCCTTCATGGCGAACAGCTATTGCTATGCTATTATTTGCCTGCTCTATGGCAGCCTGCTCAAAGAGCGATAATAACGATACCGTTGATCCAGGCGGCGGCGATGCCGGCTCAGTAAAAACGGGCGTTTACCAGGTGGTAAACCTGGTGGCCGACACCAGTGCAACTTCCGGTGGCAATGCAGAATCACTTTATTACAGCCTGGAAGAAAACAAAGTGATCCCTGCATCATTGAAGCAAACCAATAAATGGGATATCGTTTTTTATGGTATCTACAACAGCAGTATTTATCCCAATAACGGCGCTGCTGCTGGCTCTCCGGGATATGGTGGCCCCGGTAACGCCAAACTTTATGTGATCACCGATCGTAAATTTGATGCGCAGTATTATGATACCATCAACTTCAAACCAAAGATACTGCCTATCGCCCGCGATCTCTGGACAACCGCATTCAAATCCGTTAAAACAGTACCTGTTACAGACGAACAAATGGTGGTGAGAGACGCCGGACTGGATCATTTCCAGAATAATTTCGACGGATGGGGATATTACGATTTCTATGGCAGCCTTTTCCCCGATAATCCCAAAAAAGCACACGTGGTGTATGCCATGCCAAGAGTGATCGTGGTAAAAACCACCAAAGGGCACTACGCCAAAGTGATCATCGAAAATATTTATAAAGATAATCCGCTGGATCCCAACAGGGACAATAAGCCCGGATATGTAACCTTCCGTTACGCCATCCAGATGGATGGTAGCAAAAACCTGGACATTCAATAATACAGAGATGAGGAAATTTTACTACACACTGCTGGCAGTATTTTTTATGCTGCCGGCCTGTACCAAAACAGACATAGTTCCATTCACACCGGAAACGGACAACCAGTTGCTGGAATACAAAATTGTGAATGTGCAGGGAAGTCCTATTTATGGTGCTATCAATCAGCAAGACAGCTCCATTACCGTTTATCTGCCATTTTACCTGCAGCTGATTACTTTGGAACCTGAGATGAAAGTAAGCGACGGCGCCACCGTTACACCGGTCTCCGGTACCATGATTGAAGACTTGCTGGATCTCTTCCACAAAGGACGTGAGATAAAATACAATGTGAAAGGGAAAGATGGAAAAGTGAAAACCTATACGCTGCACATCCAGGTACAACAACCGGACCTCATCCTGCAGGAAGTAAGCACGGATGCCGCCAATCCGAATACCTATTCCCTTAACATGAATCTTGATTTTGATTCTTTCTCCTTTGGACTGGATGGCGCCGGCTTTGCGGCCGACCTGGACATGATCAGGGTGATGCTGGTGGATGAACAGAACAAGGAATATGGCCCGCTCAACATCAGCACATTCAATACAACTGATCTGACACGTTTAGACTTCACCGTTATACGGTACAAGGAGCAGTCGGACCCGATCCTTGCTATGCTACCAGCAGAAGGGCTTTACAGGATCAGGGTGTATTCCTACGCAAAGGTGGCTACCACAAAAAATCCAATCCGTATTAATCTGCTCAACAAGAAATAATTAATCAACGACATGAACCGTATTACCAGACTTATATATTGGGGATTACTCACTGCCGGCATAGCGCTGATAACATCCTGCAAAAAGGAAACAGCATATGCTGATTCTCCCTATAATAAGATAGAAAACTTTGCTGTAACCACCAGCGGTACTGGCTTGATCAACGCGGCTATAAACGGGGACAGCATCCTGGTTTACTGGCCTGCCTATGCAGCACTTCCCGCAACGGTATCCCCGGTGATCCGTGTTTCGGATAATGCTACCATTACTCCTGCTTCCGGTACCCCGGTGAACCTGGTTACAGGCACAAAGTTTACTGTTAAATCGCAAAGCGGCGCCGTCAAAGATTATTTCCTGAAGCTGGTGCTTAATCAACCCGGTATTCAGTTTAATGAAAATAGTTCTTACACGGCACCGAAAGGCGGTACATTCTCCATCAGCACTAACAGGGATGTAAAATACCTGGTAGAAGATGTTGCCAGTACAAAAGCCTGGCTGGTGAATACAGCCGGTAAAGAAGAAGCATTGAATATAGTATTCCAGGTAAGAAATAATATTCACTATGTGGATGTCACTATTCCTGAAAATATCAGCTTCAGCGAAGGGGCGTATAAACTGAAGTTTACCAGCGGCCAGGTATCGGCTGTCACCGGTGAAGCATTGGTGGGAATCATCTATCCTGAAAGCAGGCGTCCTAAAGCCGCTCCTTTAACCACCTCCATTACTGTAAAACGAAGCGGCAACCTTACTTTCTCCGGAACCAGCTTTGTGGATATGAAAGATGCCAGGGTGTACGGCTATAAGGCCGACTGGTCCGAACGCGAGATCGGTACGTTTACGCTGGAAAGTTTTACGGAAACAACAGCCACTTACAAGGTACCGGCCGATTTCCCCAAAGGCACCTATGAATTGGGTGGCTTTGACGATAAAGGTATGGGGATACAACTTCGTACCAGCGATTTCTTCTCCTTCTGGAGCTGGATGAACACCCGGAAAAACTATGTGGAAGTAACCGGATCTGTGACGATCACGATTACCGATTAACTATAAACTTATTATAGCAGTATTCCTTTTTTAATCATTATTAATTTAAACCCTATCGTAATGACCAGATTAACCAGAAACCTTTCAAAATTATCATGGGTGTTGTTGGGAACAGGAGCCATGTTCCTCGCATCCTGCTCCAAAAACAATGATGTTGCCGCTCCCGGTCTGCAGTCAGTGAATGGCCGTGTACAGGCAGATGTTGTTGTTCCTGATGGCGGCAGCGTTGATATTACCAATAACAATGGCCAGGGTAAAGTGTACCGCACTGGTACTGTTTACCGCGTTGAAAATTTCAAGCAAATTTATTCAACCGATCCGGGTCAGCCGGCCAATGGCACTTTCTTCTGGCGTTTTTCAGATAACGATGCCGGAACTCCCGCCAGCTACAATATCAAATTCTCTGGCGTCGCTACAGGTGATATTACCGCCGGCGGCACAGACGAACTGCGTTTTGTAGACAAAGCATTTTCAAGTGTGGTAGCCGCCGACTGGACTACCGCTACCGTACCTGTTGCCAATACAATTGGTATGAATACCGTAGTAGGTACAGGTATACCTCCTGCAGTATCAGCGCTCGCCAACGGCAAGGGCTGGTATATTTACAACTGGAGTGCAGGACACACCGTTACGCCTGTTAGCGGTCGTACGTTGTTATTCAAATCCGGTACCACCGTGGTAGCATTTGAGATCATCTCTATCTACCAGAACCAGGTTACAGGTGGTACTTTCCCATATTATCATTTCCGTTACAAAACTTTATAATAGTCAATGGGAATTACTGCTGTAATGCTTCCTCGATAAAAAGAAAAGCGGCTGTGGAAACAGTCGCTTTTCTTTTTAGATTGTTATAAGTTTGGGTATGGAAAATTTATTGAGATATATCCATTCTCTTACCGGCTTCTCACCAGGTAACTGGCAGACGCTTGCGCCGGCATTAACAACAATCGTATTCTCCAAAGATGAATACCTTTTGCAGGCAGGGAAAGTATGTGATGCGTTGTTTTTCGTGAGCAGCGGCTACTGCAGGGCCTTCTACAACAAAGACGGGCAGGATATCAACACGGCCTTCTTTTTTGAAAATGACATCGCTACCAATATAAATAGTCTGGCTACTGGCGAAAAGTCGGATTTCTCCATCCAGGCATCGGAGCCGCTGACTGCTATCCGGTTTGACATAAAGAAGCTGCGCGAAGTATCCCTGCTGGACCCTGCCATAGAAGCGCTGGGCCGGAAATGTCTTCAGCAGATTGCCGCAAAGCAGGAAAAGCATGCGGCTATGTTTAAATTAATGAGTCCGCAGGAGCGGTACGAATTTCTTGAAGAGCATGACCCCGGTTTGTTGCAGCGGGTGTCGCTTACACAGCTATCTTCTTACCTCGGCGTGGCGAGGGAAACATTAAGCCGCATCCGCAGCAGGAGATAGGTACACTGTTTGTGACGATTGTCACAGGTTAAAATGGCTGGATCTGCGGACCTTTACGCCATCATTTTTAACTATTTAACAGCAGTGTATATGAATACAACAGAAACAGTATTGCGCTTTATCAATTCGTTAAATGAAGAAGATTTCACCACCGCGCGCGAATGTGTAACAGACGATCTTACGTTTACCGGCGTGCTGGGAACCCGTCATGGCGCTGATGCCTATTTCACCGATATGGAACGGATGAAACTGAAATACAACATCAGGAAGGTGTTTGCCGATGGCAACGACGTGTGCCTCTGGTACGACGTGATCATGGATAATAAACCCATATTAAGCTGCGGCTGGTACCAGCTGGAACAGGGACGTATCCGCTCGTTCCAGGTGGTGTTTGACCCACGGCCGCTGTTTGAGACGGCGAAATAGTTTCCCGGTAATAGCGTGGCAGTTCCACGCTATTACTTTATTTTTCCTCATTGCGTAAGTAATTTTCCCAATTGCGTAACCCCGCTATTCACGCTGACGGTAGTTTTGTTTCGCTTAAACACAACTACTACGATGAACCATTTTTACGTAATGAGAGATATGCTGAAAGGTACTGTCCGCCGGCATTTGAATCCAGTTCTATTGATACTTTGCCTGTTTGTACCCGTTATTGCGCAGGCGCAAAAACAGGGTCCGGGCGCAGTAACCGGGATTATCCTCAGCCAGGAAGGTAAACCTGCCGAGGCGGTTACGGTGGCGGTTCCTGCATTGAATAAAGGAACCACTACTGACACGGAAGGGCGTTTCCTGTTGTCAGATATTCCTGCAGGCAGCTACCTGCTCCGCGTTTCAGGCGTGGGTGTTAAACAGGAGGAACGGAAAGTAACGGTACGCAACGGAAGAACCACCGTGGCCGATTTTACCCTGGTACAAATTGCCGGCGAACTGTTAGAGGTGTCTGTAACAGAGAAGAAAAACCGTTATAAGGCAGATGTACCTTCTTCTTCGCTAAGGCTGAATGAACCTTTGAAAGAAATTCCACAGAATGTACAGATTATCACTTCCCGCGTAATGGCCGATCAGCAAATGCTGACAATGGCAGATGGTGTGAATAGACTGGTGAGCGGCGCCACCCGCGTAGAACACTGGGCGGATCTGTACACCCGTATCAATACCCGCGGGTCCCGTGCCAGCGCTTTTCGTAATGGCGTGAACGTTACCTCCAGCTGGGGCCCACTCAATGAAGATATGAGCATGGTAGACCATATTGAATTTGTAAAAGGCCCCGCCGGTTTTATGATGAGCAACGGCGAACCCAGCGGAATTTATAATGTGGTAACAAAAAAGCCTACCGGCGCGGGGTTTAATGGAGAAGCTTCCTTTACCCTCGGGAGCTTCGACCTTTACCGCGCCTCACTGGACCTGGACGGGAAACTGGAAAAAACCGGGAAGTTGCTTTATCGTTTGAATGTAATGGGGCAGAATAAAAACTCTTTCCGTCCTTATGAATACAACAACCGTTACGTGGTAGCGCCGGCTATCACCTATAAGATCAGCGATCAAACCACCCTTACCGCGGAATATACCTACCAGCATGTGAAGATGTCTGATCCGGGAAGCGCTTATTCCTTTGCGAAAGAAGGATATGGTGTGCTCCCGCGGGATTTTACCCTGGTAAGTGCCGGTCTTACCCCCACCAATATCGATGATCACAGCGTCTTTGTTAACTTACAGCACCAGATCAGCAATCAATGGAAACTTACTACGCAGCTGTCTTATTTTAACTATGCACAACGTGGCGCCAACGTATGGCCGGATGCGGTAAACCCCGATGGTACCATGATCCGGGGAATAGGCAGCTGGGATGCCAAAAGCGAATATAAATTCGGACAGGCATATGTAAATGGCGACGTACAAACCGGTAAAATACGCCACCGTATTCTCGGCGGACTGGATATGGGGATCAAAAATTTCATGGCCGATTTCGGTCAGTATTTCCTGCTCGATTCTGTGGGAGGAGAATTTGATTCACACCATCCCAATTATGGTCCGCCTAATAACGGGTATCCTGTTTGGGACTGGAGTACGCCACTGGAACAGCGTAATCCCAACATTAACGACCAGTCTTATACAGGATTGTATTTGCAGGACGAACTGGGCTTCCTGGAGAACAGGATCCGGTTAACGCTGGCAGGCCGCTATACCTATGTAAAGCAAAATGAAGGTGGCCCTTCCTATGATGCAAAGAAATTCACACCGCGCGTGGGATTGAGCGTTTCTATCGATAAACAGACATCCGCATATGCACTGTACGATCAGTCGTTTATTCCGCAAACCGGTTTCATGAGAGACAGCAGCAAGATCAAACCTAAAACAGGCAACAACCTGGAGGTTGGATTAAAAAGAGACTGGATGGATAGTAAGTGGAGTACCACTTTATCCGTTTATCGCATTATCCGGAAGGATGAATTAAGATCAGATCCTGATAATCAGCAGAACGAACAGTTCTCCGTGGTGCTGGGGCAAACCAAAACACAGGGAATAGAATTCGATATGAAAGGAGAATTGTTGCCGGGATTAAATCTCCTGGTCAATTACGCCTATACCGATTCCAAAATCGATGAAGCTACCAAAGCAATACCAGATCTGAAGGTAGGCGACCGTGTTCCGGGTTATGCAACGCATAACGTGAACGCCTGGCTGAGTTATAAGCTGGAACAGGGCGCGTTGAAAGGGCTCGGCTTTTCCGGAGGCTTCAGTTATATGAAGGACCGCGATACCTGGACCGCAACAAGCGCTGCTAATTTGATTGGTTTACCGGATTACTTCCGGCTGGACGGCAGTGTTTTCTGGGAGAAGGGTAAGATCCGGGTAACCGCCAATATTTATAATATACTTGATAAATATCTTTATTCCGGTACTTATGAAGACTGGGGAGGGTACTACTCCTGGCAAACAGAGGCCGGGCGTAATTTCAGGTTTAACGTGGCTTACCGCTTCTGATATCTCCCGAAGAAAAAATAAAAAACCGGTTTATCTCAAACCGGTTTTTTATTTTGCAGAAGAAGTGAACAATAAAAAAGCAACAATGAAAATCGACCTGTGCTTCCGTTACTGGAAAAAGGTGAGCCTCACCGGCATATGTATAATGGCGGGTGTGCTCGTATCCCGCGCGCAAACCGGCAACCAGGCGCTCCTGCTGGATGGAAACGACAATAATCCCTGTATCGGTATGGATATCATCCGTAAACAATGGACGGTGGAAGCCTGGATTAAAGGGAATGATAACATTTGGAAGGCGAAAGAGGTGATTATTGGAGGAGGTGAATATTCGGAGTATCCTCATGTTGACAATCGCCCGTTAATGATCCAAAACGGCCATCTGCACAGCGAAAAAGCGCATATAACGGCAACGGGTATACTGGATAGCAACTGGCATCATGTGGCCGCTACCTGTAATGGGGTGGAAACCAAACTGTATCTCGATGGGAGGGAAGTGGGCCGCGCAAAAGGCGCTATAGATATTTTGCCAGGGGCCATAGGCACCAATGATATGGATTCCAGCACCTTTGGCGGTTGTATAGATGAAGTGAGGATATGGACGGTGGCGTTATCGCCAGCTGTTATCCGCCAATGGATGTATCAACCGCTGAGTGCCCGTCATCCTGGTTTCAAAGCGTTGAAAGGCTATTATACTTTTGATGATATGCAGGATGATGTAAGCCTTAACCTGGTAGGGAAAGGCCACCAGGCGTATCATATGAGAAATACCCGGAAGAACTATAAAGGGAAATTACCTTTAGCTACATTGGTGAAAAATGATAACCCTTTGTTTAAAACACCTGCCGGCAAACAACAATTGTTTAACGCCGTTACCATACAAAGCGAATGGGATGCGGATCAGGGCAGCACTAACGACCAGGTACTTAAATTGCGTATAGTCGCCAACGGTAGTAAGGATCCGCTGAAGTTAACCGCTTTGCAACTGGATCTGTCGCGTAACACCAACTTATCTGATATTGCAGCGGTGCATGTATATTATGCCGGCAAATCGCCGCGTTCCGCTACCAGGAAGGAATTGTCCGGGTCCGGAAAAGTACCGCAGCAGCGCATGCAAATAATTTTGCCTCCGGCAGATGGATATACCTTACAAGACGGGGTAAATTATTTCCTGGTTACTTTTGATGTAAAGAAAGAAGCAGTGGCAGGAGATACTTTGTATGCAGCTGTTGCTTCCTTTGCCTTAAACGGTGTCGCCTACACGCCGCAGGCTGCACACTCCAATATTGTAAAAACGGTGGTGTCTTCTTCCGCTACCAATCCGTATACGGTAAAGCTGCTGCAGTGGAACATCTGGCATGGCGGCGTGCATGTGGGCAACAACGGTCCTAACCGGATAAAGGAATTATTGCTGCGAACCAATGCCGATATTATCAGTATGCAGGAAGCCTATGGTACGCAACAGTTCCTGAATGATACGCTGGGGTTCCACTTGCAAACATATGCTCCGGGCGCTAACCTGGCGTTGTTCAGCAGGTATTCGTTGGAGAAGCATTCTTCCAATGATAATTTCAAATCTAACACGGCTGTGGTTCAGCTGCCGGGTAACCGTAAAGTACTTATCGGCAACTGGTGGCTGAGGTATGCCTATAAACATGAGTACACCGACTTTTATCCTATTCCGGGCTTAAACACTAACGACTGGGTGAAGGAAGATAGTGAACTAGCGGTAACGGATGCACGAAAAAACCTGGAGCAGGATATTGACCCGGTGGTAGCGGCAGATACATCATTGCCGGTGATTTTGGCCGGTGACTTTAATTCAGGGAGCCACCTCGACTGGACGGAGAGAGCAGCATTTTTACACTATGGATATGGTCCGGTGTTATTGCCGGCTTCCAGGTTCATGCTGGAACGGGGCTACCGCGATAGTTACCGGGAATTGCAGCCCAATGAAGTAACGCACCAGGGAGGTACTTTCGCCGCTATTTACGGGCATCTGCAAACGTCGCGGATAGATTTTATTTACTATAAAGGCCCGGGCATTAAAGCGGTATCTTCCAAAATTATCAGAACAGCGCCGGAGATCGATGATGTGTGGGCATCTGATCATGCGGCGGTATTAACGGTATTTGATATCAGGTGAGGATCTTAGTGCCAGTGTTGCTGGATGGCTTCCATCGACTGGCCCTTGGTTTCCGGTACCAGTTTGTATACCGTTATAAAAGCAAATACACAGCATAAGGAAAAGCACCAGAATGTTTGAGGTGTACCTATAGATGCCAGCATGATGGGCGTTAGCTGTCCCATGATAGCGTCGGCCGTCCACATCACCATAATGCTGAGTGACAGTGCTTTTGCGCGGATGCTGTCGGGGAATATTTCCGCAGCAATCACAAACTTCAACGGCCCGATGGAAAAAGCAAAACAAGCCAGGAAAGCCAATACACAAAGCAGGAGATAGATACCGTTTACGGCGCCTGCGTAAAAGCAGATGCCTGTCAGCAGCAGGCTCACCGCAGCTCCGGCGGTACCCCACAGGTATAAGGGGCGCCGGCCAAGACTATCCACTTTCCAGATGGCAATAAAAGTAAAGAGCACATTTGCCGCGCCGAAAAACAACTGGCTGATAAGAGAGCTGTTCAGTGTAAGCCCGGACTGGTGCAGGATAGTAGGCCCATAATAAATAATAGCATTAATGCCACTGAACTGCGAAAACAACGGCAGCAGGATAGCAATCAGTAAAGCGCGGCGGAAACGTGGCGCCAATAACTGCGTATACCCGGTGGTGTTAGCTGTTGTGGTGATGTGCTGTTGCTTCAGCCACCGCGGACTTTCCGGGATAAAAGTAATGCCCAGTAAAAAAAGCAGTGCCGGGAAAATACCTACCCCAAACATTTTGCGCCATACTTCCAGGCCGGTGATCAGCCCCCACCCGCTTTGAGACGGGGTAGCGGCGTACTTCAGCAGCAGGGCATTGCTGCCATAAGCGCTGAAAATACCAATGGTAACGGCCAGCTGATAATAGGTAACTAACCGGCCCCGCAGGTGATCGGGGGCAATTTCAGAAAGATAGAGCGGCACTACGCTGGAGGCGATGCCTACCGCCATACCGCCGAGGATGCGTGCTGCAATGAGCCAGGAGAATACCGGGATAAAAGTGCAGCCCAGCGCCGTGAGTACAAACAGTGCTGCCGACAGGAACAATAGTTTTTTCCTGCCGAGGCGGTCGCTGATGTCGCCGGCAAAAATTACCCCAACAATACAACCCGCCAGCGCCGATGAAACAAACCAACCCAGTTGTGCAGGCGATAAGGAAAACTGGTGCTCCACAAAGGGCAGGATGCCGGATACCACGGCCATATCAAAACCAAAGAGGAAGCCGCCCAGGGAGGCTACCAGTGTAATGAAGGTGAGATGTTGGCCTTGTTGCTGCATGTTCAGGTGGATGCTATTTGTTGATAAACCGGATGCGATGGCTTTAAAAATGCTTTGATCAGTTTCACCTGTTCCCCGTTATTGCTGGTGATCCGGCAGGCTACCGCTGCAGCCGGTATCACAAAAGTTTCAGCATAATGATATATTATCGTATGCCCGTTGGCGGTAGTGACCGTTATGGAACTGCCTTCTACCAGCATCATCACCAGGCAGTTGCCGTTGGTGGTGATATTTATGCTGGTGCTGAATTCCAGCCGGTGTACATCATAAAAATGCGCAGCATGTGTAGGCAGATGCACCAGTTGGTAATCTGCGTCCTGCTCTATTATCACCGGTGCAGCAATCAGTTGTTCTTTTACGGCTTTGCCCTGCCTGCTGAAATCCAGGTTATGAAAGGCGTGATCGATATTGATGGCCCTGGGTTTCCCGTCCAGACCGGGCCGCAGCCAGTCGTACATTTTAAACGTAAAAATGTAAGGAGTGGCGCTGATCTCCAGTACCAGGTTATTGGCGCCGGCGCTGTGTACCGTTCCGTTAGGCACCAGGAACAAGGTATGTTTATCTGCCGTATGTTGCTGTACAAAATCCGTTATTTCTATGGGAATACCAAGATCCCGGCTGTTTTCAAGTTTGGTTCTGAACACTCCCGGATTAATCCCGTCCTGGAAGCCGAGGTACACGGTGGCGCCGGCTTTACAGTCCAGGATATAGTAAGTTTCATCCTGTGTGAATGTTTCACCGAAATGTGTACGGATATAATCCATTGTAGGATGACATTGAATGGAGAGGTTGCCGCCGTCAAATGTATCGAGGAAGTCGAAGCGGATAGGGAATTCATATTTAAAGATACCGGCATGATTGCCCAGGATGGCGGTGTGCTGTGCATACATCAGCCATTCAAAAGGAATTTCCATCAGGATACCATCGCTTTCAAAGAGCACCCCGTTTTCCGGAACAATCAATTCAAAAGACCAGGCGTAATTTATCTCTTCCGTGTTAATGCCATTGATATGTGTTTTCAGCCACTGGCCGCCCCAGGCGCCGGCTTCAAACCAGGGCCGCACCCGGAAAGTGGAGTGGGTCAGCTGGTAAATGCCTGCCTGCAGATCTTTATTAAATGCCCAGGCAATATGATCCGGCCATTGGGTATCGGCTATGATGTGAATGCGTGGCAGCAGGGTTTGTTTGTAGTTATTGAGCACTACCCAATCCACAAAGTAAAACCGTTTATACATTTCAGCGCTGCCACCGGCAGTATTGCTGCCGAAGTTAGTGATAGTGCCGGCGCGCATGCGGTACTGGAGTTCGTTTTTTGGAAGATCCAGGTATATCACCGGGGCAGTGGCGTGAGTGAGCGCGGCGCCACTGCCTGATACGATATGAAGATCATAAGGACCATCGAAAGATAACGCTGCCAGTTTTTCATCATCAAAGAAATCAGTGATCTGTAAAGAAGTTTTTGTACCCCACACATCGCCTTCATTGCCAATAAAAGGGCCGACCAGCTCCTGTATACAATCGTTGCTTTTTAGCAGGCCCCGCGTATCATGCCACTTAACGTTAATGCCTATATGTGCAAATTCCAGTTTCAGTGCTGTATGGATCTTATCCCAGAAAATGCCTGCATAGCCGTCTATCAGTACCAGCGGATGCTGTACCATCCACCTGGCCAGTGATTCATAGCCTGTCTGTATCTTTCCATGGCCGAGCGGATGGGCCGGGTACCTGTTATAGGTATCGGGTGGTGGGGTTGCTGCATGTTCCGGCAGCAAGGGTTGTGCTGATTCTCGCCAGATCATAATCTTATTTTTTTGCCACACGGACCATTATTATTCCTTTACCGGGAATGGTGAAACTATCCGGAAGTGTGTGCTTGTTTGTTTCCAGTATGTCGCTTTCTGAAATATTTAAAGCGGTGGATTTATTTTTTGATGTTAGTGTAACCGTGGCCGTATGACCGGAAGTATTTACCAGTTGCAGCAATACACCATTGCCATCTGATGCGGGGTAGAGGTTTTCCACATATACATTTTTCCCGCTGATGTTAAAGAACAGGCTCTCCGAAGGGGCGCCATCCGCAGCCGTAACAACCGGTGGCTGATGATTTTCCAGCCCGTTATTGTTAACATCTTCGGCATCAAACTGGCCGTGTACCTGCAGGTAATAATGAAAGGTAGTGATCCCTTCCTGGTCTCTACGGAAATTGGTATGCCACAGGTTGTTCATTACCCAGGAAGAGATAAGGGGTTGCTGCTCTGTAAACGAAATCCAGCGGGGAGAGCTATGTAACCCGCCGAGCAGCCCTGCAGTGGGGTATTGCCCGATTTCAAACAGGGGCGCGTCGGGGCCCGACCAGGTAACGCCCGTATTTTTCCCGGATACATCTACCCAACGTTGCTGCGTATACCAGTTCCTGTTAGTATGGGGTAACTGGTCTGCTTCGGCGGCGATACTTCCCCACGGGATGCTGTAACGCACCTGTGCGCCGGGAATACGGAAGGGAAATACAAAGTGTACGCTTTCTTTGCTGCCAATGGCAGTTTTATCGATGGTGTTAATCAGTGTAACCTGGTCGGTGCCTGCAGTGAGTTGTATTTCGCGGCTGAGTGAGTGCGCCCCTGGTGCCGGTGTGTTGATCACCAGGCTTACTACCAGCGGGCCTTTTTCTTTGATATGAATATCCGCCGGTCCGCTGTATTGTATTTTTTCCGCGGAGTCGCCGGGCATATAAGTGTATTGGTTCAATCCGGCGGAGTCGGCAAGGTTGCCGCTATAGCCCTTTTTAAGGAGCTGCGTGATGTTGCCGGTCTTTGGATCAACCCGGACGGAGTAAATGCCGTTATCGAGGCTGTAATCCGTAACAGTTGCTTTTTTAGGTGAGGCTCCATTGCCTGCGTGAATAGTAAATCGCTGTTTGGAGAAAGGAGGGAGCGCTGTTGCCAGAAAGGCCAATTCACCGGTGCTGAGCCTTTGCGATGGTAATTTTCTGCCATTGAGGTCTTTCACGAGATCGCCGGAAGTACTGAGGGCGGCAGGTATGCGCACCAATGCGGTGCGGGAATGACCGAGGGTATTGTAAACGTCTATGGCTTGTACGCCTGTGGCACTGCCGGTATATCCGTTGCCGTCAGTACTGCTGCGGAGCAGCGCTTCCGACCGGGCCCGGGCATCCAGTGCAAAGGCTTGTTTAAACTGCCACTGGGCTACGGCTTTGGGATCCTGCGGGTTGGATACGCTGTTGAAAGCGCCCCAGGTATGTTCATTGAACATGATGAGGTCCGTCCAGGTATTACGGAAAGAGTCCGAAGGGTAGCCGGATTTTCCCCTGATAGCCCAGATGGCGCCGGCCTGTTGCAGCCGGTCAGATGCGTTCCGGTTGATGGCAGTTTCTTTCGCAGCTGAGGCGATGCCATCTGTCCAGTATTCGGTGTAGTCGCCGCTGAGCACAGGGATTTTATCTTTCCATCCGGCTTCAAAATCGTGAAAGAATTGTTTTACCGAGGTGATAATAAGTTTGGGAGATGTATACCGCTCATTCCATGCTTTTACAGCGTCCGGCAGCTCAGGGTCTATGGGTGCATTATCGCTCATGGCCCAGGTGAGGAGCGTCATGTTATAGGGGAAGTGGTTATGTTCCAGCTGGGAGAGATAATCAAAAAGATAGGGGTTGAGAAAATTTTCACTGGGTTTGCCGGTGTAATACGGCTTGGGATCTTCTATGGTAAAGAAGTTGGGTATTTTGCTTCCTTTCAGCGTATAGCCGATAGAGTAGGGCGACGACTGCCAGAAGAGAACCTGTTGCTTGCCGGAGGCATCCTGCCAGTAGAAGGGTTTATCGCGCCATTGCCCGGAGCTGCCGATGCGGTCGTTGGCGTTGGGCGCGCTGAGGAAATATTTTATACCAGTGATGGCCGACTGGCTGATCAGCCCCCATGAGGCGCCGGGAACATCTCCCTGGAACATGGTGTTGATGGTAATGCCATAGTCTTTTGCAAGCCGTGCGCCTGTAGCAAACAGTTGCAGCAGTTGTGCAGGAGAAGTGGCGCTGGTATTGGTATTGGCGTAAGCGCCGTCGAGGTTGATCCATCCTTTTTTTACGGCTTCGCGGAATGTCTGTTTCTTTTCATCGCTGGCGGCGGCGAGGTATTTATCTACCACCCAAAGGGCTTCCGTGTTCCATTTGAAGCGGGCTTCCGGCGGATAGCCGGCCGTGCGGGCGGCTATTTTAATGGCTTCATCGATGTTGTTCATATGAATGGCCAGCACCTTTGCCTGTACGTTGGTATACCCTACATCCACATGCGAGTGGGGCATGAGGTATACATTCCATTGCCGGGTGGGTGAAACAATACAACGGGCGGTATAGGTTTGTCCACCGCTCTGCAGGCGAACAAACAGCTGGGTGTCTTTGTCTACGGCTTCGCCGGGCAGCGGCAGTTCATAATCCTGGATCCCATCCGGGTTTGCCGGCAGCGCAAGACTATCCTCATGCCCATTAAAGTACATATACACCATTGCCGGCTGGTAGCTTTTGCCGCCGTGGAAGCGCATGCGTACCATTCGGGCGGGAGCGCCATGATGATTCAGGTAAGCGATGGTGGGTTGCAGTTCTATGCTGGTAAAGGGCGCCTGCTGCTGTGATAAATCAGCGCCGGCCTGGTAAAGGGCTAAATCCCTGTTGTATGTACCGGGAAATTTTAGGTCCCGTGCGCTTGCGCCGCCGGCCAGAAAGCAGCTAGATAACAGGAGTTTTGCTATTATATGCTTCATATGTACAAACATACATACATATTTCAATATTCTGAAGGGAATCTGGAATTGGTCGCTGAGCGTTAGGATTGTTCCCGGTAAAAGAAAATGGGAAGATGCACGCATCTTCCCATCTCCGGATAATAAAATAATATCCGCTGTTAGAATCCCGGGTTATTAGGTAACAACTTCGGGTTCACATCACTTTCCTGTTTCGGAACAGGAAATAGCAATTGTTTTGCTGCGAACGTAGCGCCGAATACGGTTCTATGTCCAACAAAATTATCCCAGTTGCCGGTCACATCATTATGCACTTTCCGGGTCCGTATCATATCGAACCACATTTTATTTTCAAAGCAAAGTTCAAAATAACGCTGCAGCCATACTTCCTGCTCAAAAGCGGCTTGTGACATAGTAGGCAGCGGCGCCAGTTTAGCGCGGGCGCGGATCGCATTTACATAGCTGATGGCACTTGCATTCGGACCACCTCCTGCGCGGTTGGAAGCTTCAGCATACATCAGGTATACATCTGCCAGGCGGTAAAGGGTATAGTTGAGATCTGATTTTGCAGTGCTTGTCACCGCTAAAATATCAAACCATTTGTAAATATACCGGCCTTTAAAGGTAATGGTATCAGTACTGGGCGCTTTCTTCTTGTACTTGGTGTAAAAGAATTGTCTTTCCTGTATCCTTTTATCACCGGCAGGGAACGATGCAATAAACTGCGGGGTAGGGTATACAGATCCATACTCATCAGAATATTGTGAAATACCTGCGTAGTTGGGAATGGTAAGCGGTGTAAGCGGATTAAGGCTTGGTACGGCAGCCGCGTACTGTACCTGGAAAATGAACTCCCCAAGATTTTTATTAGCCGGGTTGATCATGTCTGTGTATTCCGGGAACAGCGTATAACCGCCGTTGTCAATTACTGACTTGGAAGCAGCGGCAGACAGCGCATAGTACTGGTTACCTCCGTTAATAGCAGCACCGGCGTAGGTCAGGTATACATCCGCGAGAAGCGATTGAACGAGTCCCATTGATACTTTACCGGTTTTATCTGACCAGGGCAATGTTGATTTTGCCGCGGTGAGCAGATCCGGGATAATGATCTCATCATAAATCGCCTTTGCTTCTGTACGGGGCAGATTAAGGTTCAGGTCTTTAGGCACCTCGGTTACTTTTGGCACTGCACCATACAATCTTACCAGGTGAAAATAATAAAGTGCCCGCAGGGTATGCGCTTCTGCCAGCATATTGGTTTTATCCGCATCAGACACGGCTGCCTGCGGCAGCTTTTCGAGGGCCAGGTTACAGGCGCCTACGCCCAGGTATAAACGTTGCCACCAGGTATCCACATAAAAGGAGGTGGCGTTATAGCTGAGATTCTGAAAAGAAGCAAACCCGGTTTGCCCGAGATCACTGTTGGCCTTGCCGGTCATGAACTCCATCAGGTTGTAGACGTTACCGCCATAGGAAGATGGTTGTCCCTGTAAGAAACCCTGCAGGTACTGGTAAGAACCGTTTGCCAGCGCGCGTGCTACTTTAGGATCGGAGAGGTCGGCATCCGGTGGCAGAAAATTCGTGGGTTTTTGTTCCAGGAATTTTTTGCAGGAGCAACTGAGCAACACCAGCAACGCGAGTATGATATGTTTAGTCGTTTTCATTTTCATATTTTTTTAATCACTAAAAAGGTTATCACATCAACGGGTATACGATTTCATCAGAAATCAAGATTCACACCCAGGTTCCACACGCGCGGGCGGGGATAAGGGAAGAAGTCGATGTTCTGGGAGAAGCCGGTGTTAGAGCCATAACCAAAATTGAAAGTGTCTACTTCAGGGTCATAACCGGTGTATTTGGTAATGAGGAAAAGATTTTGCACGCTGCCATAAATACGGAACCTGCGGATATGGCTTCTCTGCATCCAGGATTCGGGGAAGGTATAACCCAGTGTGAAGTTTTGTCCCCTGATATAGGAACCATCTTCTACCCACCAGGTATCAAAATGGGAATCCTGTGTAAATTTATAGCTGCGCACCTGTGCAATATGTGTATTCTGATTTTCCGGTGTCCATGCATTCAATACGGTAGCCAGGCTGTTAGCCAGTGTTTGACGATCTTCCACAGAGTGTTTGAAAGCAGCAGCTGTATTTACACCCTGTACAAAACGGATGTCAAAGGTAAAGTCCCATCCTTTGTATTTAATGGTGCTGCTGAAAGTACCGGTCCATTTTGGATAGGCGCGGCCAATGATATCATACACTGCATTGCCGGCAGAATCGTATTCGTATTTTCTGTCGCCGGGCAACAGGGAATGTTTGGCTGCTTCTGCGGCTTCGTCACTACCATAGGTACCTAACCTTTTCATTCCATAAAAAGAACCGATAGGCTCACCTACGCGCAGGATATTGGTTTGACCCAGGAAGTTGGGGCCAGGGAAGATATCCGCGTTACCATCGTTGAGGGTGAGTATCCTATTTTTATTGGTTGCAAAAACGAAAGTAGTGGACCAGGTGAAGTTTGGTTTCTGGATGTTCACCGTGTTCAGGTTTACTTCCAGACCGGTGTTTCTTACTTCACCTACGTTTTTATACACATTGGACGTGAACATACCGGCAGACCATGGAATAGGTGTTGCTAGCAGAAGGTCCGATGTTTTACGGTTATAATAATCCACGTTCAGGTTAATGCGGTTGTCTAACATCACCAGTTCCACGCCGGCATCTATCTGGTTGGAACGTTCCCATTTAAGATCCGGGTTACCAATATACCCAGGTACCAGGGTAGGCTGATTGGCGCCGCCAATTACAGTTTGATCAGGACGATACTGCGGAGAGTACTGGAACTGACCAATTTCCTGGTTACCGGAAGTACCGTAGCTGGCGCGGATCTTCAGGTTGTTGATGGTTTTACTGCCCTTCAGGAAGTCTTCCTCAGAAACACGCCATGCTGCCGCAACAGATGGGAAGAACGCGAACTGGTTGTCTTTACTGAATTTGGAAGAACCATCATATCTCGCGGTAGCAGTAAAGAGGTATTTATTCTTCAGGTTATAATTAACACGGCCATAGTAGGAGTTCATCGACCAGGGCTGGGTTTCTGAAGTAATGTTGTTACGTACAGATCCTGCGGCCAGGGAATTCCACTGGAAGTAATCAGACAGGAAATTCTGTGTTTCCGCCAGCGCATTTTCGTTGCTGTATTGCAGGAAGGAAATACCTACTACCGCATTCAGGCTGTTGTTATTTTTGAACTGCTTGTTATAGGTAAGATAGTTTTCCGACTGCCAGTACTTACCGTAGTTATTGGTGATCCTGGCTACACCGCCCTGATCCTGCGACAGGTGGGGCAGGTTGCCGGCGGAATAGAAATTGGCTTTGTTGCTGATCTGGTCGTAACCAAAGTCAGTTTTAAAATTCAGGTCCTTGTTGATCTGGAATTGCATGTAGAAATTGCCCAGCGTATGCACCTGGTTATTGAGGGTATACCTGTTCTGCGCAATCTGTACAGGGTTTGGACCACCTTCCAGTCCGGGTATATCGTAGTTGCCGGCCCACTTACCGTCAGGATACCTTACCGGTACAATAGGTACTTCTTCCGTAACCATTCTTGGTACGTTTAAGGAACCATTACCATCAGATACTACTCTTTGTGTGCTGGACACGATGTTCAGGCTACCGCCAATTTTCAGCCAGTCTTTTACCTGGTCATCGAAAGTGGCCCTGGCAGAGTATCTTCTAAACCATGATTCTATCATCAAACCATTCTGATCCAGGTAACCGAGTGAGGCGCTATAGAGTAATTTATCCGTACCGCCCTGGAAGTTCACCTGGTGGCTGGTAGACACTGCCGGTTTGTAGGTTTCTTTTTCCCAGTTGGTGTTGTACAGCGGTTTGTCGTTCTCGTCAAACAGCAAAGGAAAATGTTCGTGATCCAGTATAGCGGTTGGCGTCCAGGTGCCATGATCCGGATCAAACTTGGTGGCATTGGCAAATGCTTCGTTGTATACTTTTACAAATTGCTCTGAATTTAAGGTGGGGAGATGACTGGCCAGTGTACTTACGTTTACATCACCCTGGTAGCTTACCTGGGTAGGACCGGCTTTACCACGTTTGGTAGTGATCATAATTACACCGTTGGCGCCTCTCGCACCGTAAATAGCAGTAGAGGAAGCGTCTTTCAGTACTTCAATGGAGGCGATATCATTTGGATTGAGCGCATTGGCATCAACACCCGCCACACCATCTACTACATACAAAGGATCCACAAATGAGTTGATAGAACCGATACCGCGGATACGTACCTTCGCTGCCTGGCCGGGGGCGCTGCTGTTGATGTTTACGTCCACGCCGGCCACCTTGCCCTGTAAGGCCTGCGAGATATTTGGAACGGGTTTGTCCATCACCTGCTCACCTTTGAGAGACGCTACTGCGCCGGTGAGGTCAGACTTTTTTACCGAACCGTAACCAATTACCACGAGGTCGCTTAAGGTATTCACCTGTACTTCCAGTGATACATTGATATTGGTTTGACTCCCCACCCTGACCTCCTTGGTGGCGAACCCGGTGAACGAGAACACCAGCACGGCGTTTTCGTTGGGCACCGACAGGGAATATACGCCGTCTACGTTGGCGATGGTTCCGCTGGAAGTACCTTTAATGGCCACCGTAGTATTTGGAATTACGGATCCGTCGGCGGCGCTGGTGACTTTACCGCTTATTTTAATCTGGGCCATTGCATGCATAGAGAGTAGCAGGCATGCAAGCACATAAAAAAGTTTTGCTTTCATAACAAGTCTTTAGAGATGAGGTAATATTAGCCGGTGTGTTTCAGTTGATAGTGATCACAGGATCTGTACGTGGAAGTCCCCGTGATAACAAGTGAGATTAGGTTTTAAGATCATGGTAATGATATGTTTTTTAATAAGATCCGGTTGACGAATAAATAATGAATGAGCAGGCCCAATTGTTTATTCTACTGCTGATTAATTGCCCACTTCTTCAAAAGCGTAATGGCATCCGATAAAACACCTGCTTCGCCCCGAAAATTTCCTGATCCTTTTGGCGTGCCAGTCTGAACGTCGTACCATTCAAAGAAGCCGTTTTGAGCAATGACGCGATCCGTCATGGGTTTAAGCTCTGTGATGGCTTCCTGTATAAATCCGTTTATGATGAGGGCCTGGATCATGCGTCCGCCAAACCAGGTCCAGTCGCCCGCATTCTGATACACATAAGGATGCATATTCGGGAACTCCTTTGCCGGGTAAGGAGGATACACCGTGATCCCTATGGTGGCGAATTTTTCTTTGGCGGCGGCCTGTATCATTTGCCGGTTAATGGCCGCTATTTCTTTTGGTGTATGAAATCCTGCCAGTATTGCGCAGGCAGTGCCTCCTGTGTAAAGGATTTCTTTTTCGTTAAATGAGGGGGAAAACGGGCTTCCGTTCAAATAAAGATGTGGTATGTATTTCTGTGCCCTGTTATCCCATAAATGTTTGCGTACATTTTTCCGGATATCCGTTGCTATTTTGTGCCAGTCTCTCTGTGCCTGATAGTCTTTTGGTTTGATCGCCAGGAAATCCTGTATAGCGATCACAAACATGGCGTTATCGTATATATCAACCGCCCATTTCGTTTTTTCATTGATCGCCACGCCCCACCCGGTTTCCGGTTGCACATCGCCCCAGTCGATGGTGGTAGCGCCTTTAATCAGCCCGTATTTTTCTGACCAACGCTCCTTTAGCAGATAGGCCATAGAGGCTTCCATCCGTTGCAAAATCGTTTTATCATTTATGGCCAAAAAAAGGAAGGCTTCGTCGCCTGTAACAGCGATATATTTTCTTACTGCCTGGATCAGGGAGGATTCCTGATCGGTTTCCACTGTATTTTTATGAGCCGCCCATTGAGGAGCCATGTCGGAATACCTGTATTGGTAGCCTACATTGGCCTTCTCGCGCGGAATAACGCCATCAGGAATATTTCCATCTGCGCCCTGCATCCGGAAAAACAACAGCAGCATTTCCTTTACCTGGTCGTGCGGCAATACCTGCAGGGAACCATTGATGAAAGTGTTGAAATCCCTGATCCATACTTCTCTGTAGGAAGTGCCGGCAGAGAAACCGGTGAGTAATCTTAATGCGCGGGCTTGTACTGTATCCAGCCGGCTGTCTGCCAATACAGCCGCCGCCAGGGTCCTGGTATTATTCTGGGCAGTCACGTTTCCTGAAAGGAATACAGGAGCGGTGATACCAGCAATAATGGGAATTATAGAAAGGGTTCTTTTCATAATGTGGCCCTGGATATTATGTACAAACATATAAACATAAATTAATTAATGCAAGAAAAGTTTTTAACATTACCTTAACGCGTAATTTATCTTGTAAGTAATTGATTGTCTGTTGACTATATGATGATGGATTGTGAGATGTGGATACCTTGCACGAATCCTGTTTTTTCAACCGGAGCATACATACGCCCAAAATAAGGTCGCCTAAAATTGTTTTTCTTGTTTATTTCCAGTTGCTTTGCAGGCATGAATTTGAGTATAGATCATAAAAATCCTTTACCACTTCATATACAGGCGGAAAACCTGTTGAGGAATATGATAAAAGATCCACAGTACGCCGGTGGAAAGTTTTTACCCAACGAAGTTCAGTTAGCGAAACAACTCGCTATCTCCCGATCTACATTACGTCATGCATTAAACAAACTTGTATACGAAGGATTGCTGACCCGGAAAAAAGGGGTAGGCACCAAAGTAGCGGAAGCGGCCATCAGCTCTAAATCCAAGAACTGGCTGAGCTTTACGCAGGAAATGACAGCGCGCGGTATCATCATCAAAAACTTTGAGCTGCATGTTACCTGGGTATTACCCGATGAAACCATTGCCAACTTTTTCGAAATCAGTCCAACCAAAAAAGTGCTCAAACTGGAGCGCCTGAGAGGCAAGGCGGAAGGCCCTTTTGTATATTTCATTTCCTATTTCCATCCACGCGTGGGATTAACCGGTGAAGAGGATTTCAAACGTCCTTTGTACGATATCCTGGAGAAGGATTACATGACGGTAGCAACTTTATCGAAAGAAGAAATCAGCGCCAGGTCGGCCGACAAGTTTATTGCGGCTAAGCTGGAACTGGAACCTGGCCATCCTATCCTTGTAAGGAAACGGTTTGTATACGATCAGGGCGAACGTCCTATTGAGTATAACCTGGGGTACTACCGCGCGGATAGCTTCGTGTACACGGTGGAAAGCAGAAGGGAATAATTTTATTTCATATAAATACAACGGCTCAGCATTAATACACAGGTATTAATACTGAGCCGTTTCGATTTACGGTTACGGGCACTGTTTATAGCTTAGGAGCGGCTGCCACGTTTTTGGTAACTACCGGCCATACACCTGGTGCAGGCACGCTAACGCCTTTGTTGGAGCCTCTTACGCCTGCATCCTGTCCGAAGTAATACAGCGGCCAGCCTTTGTAGGTTAATTGTTTTTTACCGGCAACGGTGATGCTGCCAAATAATGTTTTATCAAGAGTAGAAGGCACTACGATCTGGTCTGTTTCGTAGATAGGCCATACTGCATTATTTGAAAAATCAGGTTTGGTGAACTTGTTGATATTAAAGCTGTCTTTAGCAAAAGAGTAGAGCGTAACGCCCTTCCCATCAGTGAAGTATGTGGTTTTGGCGGTACCCTCGGTATGGTTTTCCAGGTAGTTTTTACCATCGGCACCCACCAGCTGGGCATTGATCAACTGTATAGTGTAATCAGGTTTCGCCACATACCAGACATTATTAACGCCTTCCCCATCTGTTTTACCAGGCGCCTCACGTACATTAACGCCGCCTACGGCAGGTGCGAAGTAGTACAGTGGCCATCCTTTGTAGGCAGTTTGTTTTTTGCCTTCGGTAGTAGTGATAGTGGTGAAGTCTTTGATGTCCAGACCGGTGCCAAGTGCTGTCTGGGCAAGGTTATCACCGGCATAATAAATAGGCCATACCGCTGCGCATCCGCCGGCGCAGTTATTTTGGCCATTAAAGTCGTTGGAGAAATAATAGAGGGAATTACCGTCCACATCTGTCAGGTGATTTCCCAAAGTAGCGCTGGCACTGAGTTGTACCAGAGGTTTAGGCGCAGGAGTGTCGGGGTTATCATCGTTTCCGCCGCAGGCGCTGAAGAAAACGATACCAGACAAGGCTATCAATGAAAGCAGGGAATTTTTTACGCAGTTCATGCTGTTAAAATTTTTAGAAATTTGAAATAATCAATACGTAATTGCAGGTTGTTGATCCGTAACAACCTGGTTGGGCAATCCATACTTATGCGTATTCGTTAAAAACAGGAAAAAGGTTGTCTGCCCCGCAAAATATTTTCAGCTACTTTTGCTGATATGGTCAATGAAAGTTTCTATTCAGAACAATATGAATCACAGGAAAGGGATACCCGGCTGGTAATGGACGTAATGTCTGTGTACCTGTACCCACTGGAAACATTTACCATTACAGACGCTGTGAACCGCGTGGAAGAAATGAAGGGCACCAGGGTCAGTGAAATATTGAAGCACCTGGTAGCTGCAGGACTGGCCATTAAAAATGTAACAGGCAATTATTCCCTGGTACCGGAAATGAATTTTCTGTTGTTCCCGGTAAATATAAAACAGCCGGCTTATTCGGCGTTGATGGAAAGGACAAGGCACGCCGTACATGCATTTTACAGCATGAGCGCCCGTTTGCAGGATCTGCAACAACTGCTCACTGCTTATTTTACAGGTGACCGTTTCCTGTTGTCGCCGCCGGTAAGGAAACTGGAAATGGAGCTGGATGAATATCAGCCTTATTTGTCTTACCTGTTGTATTTCCCCGCCTACGCAGAACTGTTGCCTTTTTTCAGCCAGGAGAGCCTCGACCGGATGGTATCTTTTGCCTTAAAATATAACCTGCTGAAAATGCCGCCGGTGGAAGAATTGGAAAGTTTTCGCAAGCAATATGGTGCTGATTTTCCTGAGCTGTCGCTGTTACAGGGCCATCTCGATTTGCCTCCGGCAGATAAAACTGCAGATGACCTTTATGCACAGGCCGTGATATTACTGTATAGCGGACAACCGGCAAAAGCGCTGACAACATTTGAAAAAGGGATCAAACGTCAACGCCAGTACGATAAAAAGAATACGATGCCGCTGTCGCCGTTGTTTGCTTTTTATTACGCATTCACGCTGGCTGTATTGCCCGGTGAGCAAACGAATCCGCTGATCACTAAAATTGTGACTGCCTATGAACGCAAGCTGTTCCCTGTCATCACCCCGGCCGTTTGTTTGCTGCATTTTCATGCGGGCCGTAAGGAGAAAGGAGAGCAGCTGTTGCTGCTGATACTGGAAGGCAACGAAAGCAACCTGCTGAGTTACCTGTCGGTATTATGTTTGCAGCTGTTGCATCCCAAAAGTAAATTGTTACGCACGTTTAGTACCACCACTGCGAGATTGCTGGCGCTGGGCATGGAGCGTCACTACCGGTTACTGACCTACGAATATTTATATTTATTTAAGGGAGATGATTACCAGGGATATGAAAGCATGTTCCTGGAAGCCGGCGCCATTGCCATTCACCCGCCGGTGTTTTCCCAGATGGAGCAAACGCCCGACTGGGAGCGGTTATTAAACACGTTGCTGGGCGCAGATACACATCTCACAAAAAAAGAAAAAAATGTAGTTGCTTCCCGGTTAATTTACCTGATAGACTTCGACCGGTATAAGATTCAGCCGGTGTTGCAAACATCCCAGGGCTATAACACCTGGAGCAGCGGCCGGAATGTGGCATTAAAAAAACTAAAGGAAGGAAAGGCGGAAGCCATGACAGAACAGGATTTCAGGATAGGCGCCACTGTACAGAAAGATCATTATTATAATTACGACGGAGAGTCTTATTCTTTTGCGGAAACGGTATGGGAAGAAATTGCCGGGCATCCGTTGTTATTTTCTGCAGATGATATCACTATTTCTGTAGAAATTATAAAAGCCCAACCGGAGCTGAGCGTTAACAGGTCCGGACAGGGGTATACTTTCAGTGCTAACGTAGACGACTATATCAGTGAAACGGTTTTTGTAAAAGAAACCAACACCCGCCTGAAGATCATCCACCTCACCGCCCAGCAGCGACGCCTGTTGCAAACATTACAGCAGATCCCCGTAGTGCCGGCCGCCGGTAAGGATAAACTGATCCAGGTGCTGAAGAGCCTCGGCGCGCACCTAACCATCCACGCGGATATGGGAGACATTGCTACCAATATCAGCCGTCGCCCGGCCGACAGCCGTATTGTGATACAGTTGCTTCCATTGGGAGACGGACTGAAGGCCGGTATTTATGTAAAGCCATTTACCAGCGATCCGCCGTATTGCAAGCCGGGCATTGGCGCGCATAATATTATCGGTATCAGCAACGGGGAACGCTGGCAGGCCATCCGTGACCTGGCAAAAGAAAAGAGTAATGTAACTAGCTTGCTGAACCTCATCCAGGGGGCAATAGAACAGGACCTTTCGGATGATACCATCATTTTTGAAGATCCGCTCGACTGCCTGCAACTACTTGAAATTATTCATCACCATCCCGAACTGGTGCGGGCGGAGTGGCCGGAAGGCGAGCGCTATAAAGTGAAGCAACAGGCAGGCTTTGCACAGCTGAGCATTTCACTGAAAGAAAAAGACCATTGGTTTATGTGTACCGGTGAATTAAAAGTGGATGAAATCACCGTGCTGGCACTGAAAGACTTGCTGGATACCACCCGCACCGTGAAGAAGCGGTTTATTGCTCTGCAAAACGGGGAATATCTCGCATTAACCGGCGACTTACGCCGCCGGCTAAACGAAATGGCCAGCGTAGCTAATATCGATCGCAATAATGTAACCATTCAGCCATATGCCGCGCCGGTGCTGGATGAATTACTGGAACAGGCAGGCAGTGTAACCACAGATGCGGCATGGAAAGCCTTCTCCCGTAAACGCACTACTGCGATGGAACTGGCCGTAACGGTGCCGGTTACACTCCAAACCACTTTACGCCCGTACCAGGAAGAAGGCTTCCGGTGGATGACACACCTGGCTGCGTGGGGAGCCGGCGCCTGCCTCGCGGACGACATGGGACTGGGGAAAACCATCCAGGCTATTGCGTTGCTGCTGCACCGCGCACCGGATGGCCCCGCACTGGTTATTTGCCCGGCCTCCGTGGTGAGCAACTGGAGCAATGAGATCAGCCGCTTTGCGCCTTCCCTGAATGTGGTATTTCTGCATAACGGTCACCGCGCAGGCCTGATTAAAGGCGCCGGCGCATTTGATGTGGTGATCACCACTTACGGTTTACTTCAAACAGAAGAAACATTGCTGGCCGCTGTGAAATGGCCTACACTGGTACTCGACGAGGCACATACCATCAAGAACTTCCAGACAAAAACATCCAAAGCGGCGATGTCGCTGCAGGCAGGGTTTAAACTCATGCTAACGGGAACGCCTATACAAAATCATATGGGCGAGATCTGGAACCTGTTTAACTTCCTCAACCCCGGGTTGCTGGGCACACTGGATCACTTCAACAAGCAATTTGTTTTCCCGTCTGTAAGGAACCCGGAGAGCACAGTAAAGCAGCACCTGAAAAAACTGATCGCGCCTTTTATATTGCGGCGTACCAAAACAGGCGTGCTGGATGAATTGCCGCCTAAAACCGAAATTGTAAAGCTGGTGAGCTTATCACCGGATGAAGCGTCGTTTTATGAAGCATTGCGGAGGAAGGCGCTGGAGAATATCAAAGCGCAGGAGGGTAGTATGGCGCAGCAGCATATCCGGGCACTGGCAGAAATTAGCCGGTTGAGGATGGCGGCCTGTAATCCGCGGCTGGTGGATGCTGAAACCGATATTCCATCTTCCAAATTAATGGTATTCCGGGAAATTGTGGAAGAACTGGTATCCAACAATCACCGGGCACTGGTATTCAGCCAGTTTGTAAAGCATCTCGACCTGGTAAGGGAAGCGCTGCATCAACTGGGGATTACTTATCTCTATCTCGATGGCAGTACGCCGATATCGCAACGGGATAAGCTGGTAAAAGATTTCCAGGCAGGCACGGGGCAGTTGTTCCTGATCAGCCTGAAGGCGGGCGGACTGGGACTTAATTTAACTGCCGCCGATTATGTGATTCATATGGACCCGTGGTGGAATCCGGCTATTGAAGAGCAGGCGTCCGACCGGGCGCACCGTATCGGGCAAACCAGGCCGGTAACCATTTACCGGCTGGTAGCGCAATATACTATTGAAGAAAAGATCATTGCTTTGCATAACAGCAAGCGGGATCTGGCCGATCAGCTGCTGGAAGGCAGCGACCAGGCTGGTAAGCTCAACGCTAAAGAATTGCTGGAGCTGATCGCAGAAAGATAACTCAGAACGGCGAAGGACTGATACTGGTCCACCCGCCATCAATGATGAGGCTTTGCCCGGTAATATGCCTCGCCTGGTCGGATACCAGGAACAGCGCAGCATGGGCAATGTCCTGCGTATAAGCAGGGCGTCCCATAGGCGTGAGACTGGACCAGATCTGTTCATAGGAAGGATCGTCCAGCGTGCGTTCCGTGAGGGTAGCGCCGGGAGCAATGGTGTTCACCGTAATTTTAAAAGGAGATAATTCAATCACTAAATTTTTTGCCAGCATTTCCAGCGCTGCTTTGCTCATACCATAGGCGGCGAGGTCTTTGTGCGCCTGGTGGCCGGTTACCGAGGACGTGAACAAAATAGCGCCGCCCTGTGGCTGTTGTTTCATTTGGTTGGCAGCAGTTTGCGCCAGGAAAAAAGTACCACCCAGGTTCACCTGCATCACACGGTTAAATGCTTCAGGCGTATAGGTAAAGAAGTTGCCGAATAAAGTAATGCCGGCGTTGGCAATTACAATGTCCAGCCGGCCGAATTGCGCAACAGCCGTGTTTATCATTTGCCGGATAAAGGCAATATCACCGGAGTCGCCGGGCATGGCTACACATTGCCCCTTTACGGCAGTAATGGTGCTGGCAGCCTGTTGTGCCAGCTGGGCATCAATATCATTCAGGATAACAATAGCACCTTGTAAAGCCAGTTGTTTGCTTATCTCAAAGCCGATGCCTTGTCCGGCGCCGGTAATAATCGCTACTTTATTTTCAAATGTCATAAGCCGTTTTTTAGTGTGAGTCCCTGGTAACTTCGCTGCCGGAGCTGCCTTTGAGAAAGTCGAGGTCAGCGCCAAGATGCGCCTGCTCTACGTGTTGCTGGTACAGTTGTACATACCCTCTTGTGGATTGTGGATAAAGCGGTTTCCACGCGGCTTTCCTGCGGGCAATTTCTTCGGGAGAAATAGCAGCTTCCAGCCGGCGCTGGTGTACATCCAGCGTAATAACATCGCCATCGCGGAGAATGGCGAGGTTCCCGCCGGCAGCGGCTTCCGGCGATATATGCAATACTACGGTGCCAAAGCCGGTACCACTCATCCGCCCGTCGGAAATGCGTACCATGTCTGTAATCCCTTTGGCCAGCAGCTTTGCGGGCAAGCCGAGGTTGCCTACTTCAGGCATGCCTGGATAGCCTTTGGGTCCTACGTTTTTAAGTACCAGCACACTGTTTTCATCCACATCCAGCGCGGGATCATCGATCCGTTTTTTGTAATCATCGATATCCTCAAATACGATTGCTTTGCCGGTATGCTGCATCAGGTGCGGACTTGCGGCAGATGGTTTGATCACTGCGCCCTGCTCGCAAATATTTCCTTTCAATACCACGATGCCTGATACTGCATTGAAGGGATCATCCAGTGATGAAATTACTTCTTTATTATAGCTGACAGCATTGGCGTAATTAGCGCCGATAGTTTTGCCATTGGCAGTAATACAATCTTTGTGAAGATGTTCCAGCAGGGCGTTGATCACAGCTGGCAGTCCGCCGGCGTAGTAAAGATCTTCCATAAAATAACTGCCGGAGGGCTGTAAATTGGCAATCAGCGGGATGTTGGCAGAAAAGGTATCCATGTCCTGCAGGTTCAGCTCTATGCCTATCCGGCCTGCGATGGCCAGCAAATGGATCACAAAATTGGTGGAGCCGCCGATAGCAGCATTCACCCGGATGGCATTTTCAAAAGCTTCTCTTGTAAGGATATCCGTTAAGCGCCTGTTTTCCCGTACCATTTTTACGATCTCGCTGCCCGACAGCTGTGCCAGTACTTTGCGGGCGGCATCCGGCGCGGGAATAGCGGCGTTCTGTGGAAGGGACAGTCCCAGGGATTCCACCATACAGGCCATTGTAGAGGCAGTGCCCATTACGGCGCAGTGGCCATCACTGCGGCACATACCTGCTTCTGCCATAGCGAGTTCTTCATTGGTCATCCTGCCGGCTCTTACATCATCACTAAACCGCCAAATATCGCTGGTACCAATACTATGGCCGCGGTGCCTGCCCGTGAGCATAGCGCCGCCTGATACCACAATGGTGGGAATATTTACGCTGCAGGCGCCCATCACCAAAGCCGGTGTGGTTTTATCGCAACCGCATAGCAGCACCACACCATCTATAGGATTGGCGCGGATAGATTCTTCCACGTCCATGCTTACCAGGTTGCGGTACAGCATCGCGGTGGGCTTGATGAGTGTTTCTCCTAACGACATTACAGGGAATTCCAATGGATAACCACCAGCTTCCAGTACCCCGCGTTTCACGGCTTCTGCCAGTTCCCTGAAATGGGAGTTGCAGGGGGTGAGTTCCGACCAGGTGTTGCAAATTCCTATTACAGGCTTGCCTTCCAGCTCATGTGAAGGGATGCCCTGCTTTTTCAGCCAGGCACGGTAAATAAAACCATCTTTGCCATCACGGGCAAACCAATTAGCGCTTCTTAGTGAGTTTTCGTGCTTCATAACGGGAGTGGATATTTTAAAAGATACAATAAATTATGGATTTCAAAAATGAACACTGCCAGATTTTGTTATCATATGGCTGGTTATCTTTTTATTAATATTCTTTCTCTACATGATAAGTAGGTTATCCATTTAACAGATGTTTATCACACATGGCAACAAAAGTTCAATTTTTATTATGGAATTTTAATTTCATAGCATCTGTACACATAACCTGTATAATCCACAAATGAAGAAACTATCCGGATTGATTCTCGGTATGGTCATTGCCCATTGCTGCCTGGCGCAGCAAGCCACTGTTAAGGGAAATGTATCAGACACACTTAATCATGTGCAGCTATCCAATACTGTAGTGGCACTGCTTCAGGCAAAAGATTCCATCTTATATAAATTTACCCGGAGTGATGAAAAAGGACATTTTGAATTAAAGCACCTGCACCCCGGAAAGTACCTGCTATTGATCACCTATCCTGCCTTTGCAGATTACGTAGAGCCTTTAACGTTATCAGATACCTCTGCTGTGCAACTTAATAATATTATGCTGACACTGAAATCCCGTTTACTGCAGGAAGTAGTGATACAGCAAAAAGTAGCCGCTATAAAAATGAAAGGAGACACCACGGAATTTAATGCGGACAGCTATAAAACGGCTGCCAATGCCTCTGTGGAAGAGCTGCTGAAAAAACTGCCGGGTATACAGGTAAATGGCAAAGGACAGATTACGGCGCAGGGTGAAACGGTAAAGAAAGTGTTGGTAGACGGGGAAGAATTTTTTGGAGATGATCCTACGCTGGTCACCAAAAACCTGCGGGCGGATATGGTGGATAAAGTACAGCTATACGATAAGAAAAGCGACCAGGCGGCTTTTACAGGTATCGATGATGGAGAACGATCGAAAACGATTAACATCCAGCTGAAGGAAGATAAGAAACGCGGTTACTTTGGCAAAGTAGCCGTAGGCGCCGGGGATAACGGTTTTCACGATAGCCAGGCGATGTTGAATGTATTCCGCGGCAAGAAGAAACTGGCTGCTTTTGGCATCGTGTCAAACACCGGTAAGGTGGGACTCGACTGGGGCGACCGGGAAAAATTCGGCTCCGGCAACGGTGATATCTCCTTTAACGACGATGGCGATGTAGAGCTTAGTTTCCAGGGCGATGACCTGGACAGCTGGGATGGCCGCTATGGTGGCGATGGCTACCCACTGGTGCAAACCGGGGGATTACACTATTCGGATAAGTGGGACAGGGACCGGCAAAATCTGAACGCCAACTACAAGCTGATGAAATTATATATTGACGGGAACAGTGAAAGCATGTCACAGAATATCTTACCTGATACCATTTATTATAATCATTCTAAAGAATATTTCAACAACAGTATCCTCCGGAACCGCGTTAATGGCAGCTATGAGCGGCAACTTGATTCCAGTTCTTCTATCAAACTACAGGTAGATGGCAGCCTGGATCACAAAATATCCAATAGGTTCAGCAACAGCGGAATGGAAATGAATGATATGATCGTGAACCGGGGAGAGCGTAAAACCTCCAATATATCGGACATTGGCAGCATGAACGCCAACCTGTTGTGGCGTAAAAAACTAAAGAAGAAAGGACGCACTATATCGCTGAGCCTTGCGGAGAATTATTCACGAACCACCGGGGAAGGAATGCTGGACGCCTATACAGAATATTACAAACAGGGTAAGATAGATTCTGTACAAAATACAGATCAGCTAAAAACCACTAATAACGAGAGCATCAGCATTGTGAGTAATCTTACTTACACGGAACCATTGTCTGTAGCCTCTTCGCTGTTGTTCAATTATGGTATTAATATAGATAATAATCATTCTAACCGGAACTCTTATAACCAGCAGACCGATGGGAAGTATACCGCCCTGGATTCTTTATACAGTAATGATTATGCATTTAATATATTAACACATAAGGGTGGTATCAGTTACGGATATACGAAAAAGAAGATCCGCATTAATATAGGTAGTAATGTAGGTCTTACGAGTTTCAGCCAGCAGGATATGTTCCGGAAGAGCAAGGTAGAACGTGATTTCGTTAACTGGTATCCCCGGGCAATGTTCCGGTATAGTTTTTCGCAGCAGCGGCGCCTTACCTTTGAGTATAACGGTTATACCAGTCAGCCGGGCATCGGTCAGCTGCAGCCTATCCGCGTGAATGATGATCCGCTCCACCTGCAGATTGGCAACCCTGCCCTGAAGCCATCTTTTAATAATAATTTCAGCATTAATTTTAATGATTATAAGGTAATGACTAACAGGAGTATCTGGGCCTCTGTAAGGTATGGATCTACCACTAATGCCATCAGCGACCGGAGCGTGATTGATACTTCGGGGGTAAGTACCAGTCAGGCTGTGAACGTGAATGGAAACCGGAACGCGAATTTCAACCTGTATATAGGTTGGAAAATTAATCCATGGGATATGAGAGTAGGAGGCAGGGCCAACGGAGGTTTGAACAGGAATGTAAATTATGTGAACGGCCTATTGAATACTACTAATTCTTCCAATTTAGGATTAGGCATCAACCTGGGAAAGTACAAAGACAAAAAGTATGAATACTCCCTGGAAACAGAGGCGAACTTTAACAACAGCGTATCTTCTGTGGATAAAACTTTACGGACACAATACTGGACATATAATATTTCGCCTAACCTGAGTTTTTTCCTGCCGCTTAAATTTGTGCTGCATGCGGATCTGAACTATAATATCCGGCAGAAAACACCGGTGTTTGCTACCAACAACAATGCCGCTATCCTGAATGCCTATGTGGCAAAGAAGTTTGGAAAGAAGGAGCTGGTGCAGATCAATTTTTCTATGAGTGATATCCTGAATCAGAATATCGGCTTCAACAGATCGGTGGCAACCAATACGATCAGTCAGCGGACATACAGCACCATTGGCCGGTACGGACTGTTGTCTTTTATCTGGAACTTTAACAAATTAGGCGCGGCCGCTCCAAAAGAATAGTGTTATGAAAAATATCATAATAAAAATTCGTGTACTCCTGACCGTTATACTGTGCGCTGTTGTTGTTTTATCAGCACAGGCACAGCACACCACTTTTTTGCAACAGGGGCGGATAGAATTTGAGAAACGGGTAAACCTGTTTGCCCGCATGGATGACATGAGTAAGGGAGAGGATAATTCGTGGACCGATATGTTGAAAAAGGGGATGTCGCAATACCAGGTCACTTATTTCGATTATTCATTTTCACATCAAACTTCCCTGTATAAACCTGGAAGGGACAATCCTGACAATAAGAAACCGATATGGGAATCGGCCCCGGCCGAAGTGAACGTGGTATATTCCCGGCTGGATAGTATGCAGAGTATTTCACAGAAGCAGGTATTTGAGCAGATGTTTCTTGTAAAGGATTCTATGCGGCAGATCCGCTGGAAGATTACGGATGAAACCCGTAAAATCGCCGGGTTTGATTGCCGCCGTGCCAATGCGGTGATCATGGACTCTATTTACGTGGTGGCCTTTTATACCGATGCTATTGTTACGCCCGGCGGACCGGAGTCGTTCAGTGGTTTACCCGGTATGATCCTGGGAGTGGCCCTGCCACACGAGCATGTTACCTGGTTTGCCACCAAAGTGCTGATAGACGATATAAAGGAAGAAGCGCTGAAGCCTCCTGTAAAAGGAAAGCCGGTGGACAATAAAGGGATCCGCGAATCCGTTTCAAAAATACTGGACAAGTGGGGGAATTATGGAAGCGCGTATATCAGGGCAATTATGTTATAATTGCAGAATGATCCGGGCAGATGATGAAAAACAGTTCCCACATATATACACCAGTACAACCGTTTGCAGTGCAGCCGGAGGGGGGAGTCGTTTACCGGGAGTTTTTACCGGATCTGCGGTTGCGGGAATACATTTACTGTTATTGGCAGCTTAAAACCACCTGCCCGCTCACAGCGCCTTTTCATTACCGGGTGGTGGCCGATGGCTGTATGGATATTTTTTTTGAACTACACGATCCCCGGCAGAGCTTCATTATGGGATTCAGCGACGCCTATACCTGTTTCCCGCTGGAAGGGGATTTTAATTATGTGGGTATCCGTTTTTTGCCGGGCATGTTTCCCCGGTTGTTTCCATTGAATGCTGCTGAGTTAAGTAAACAGACCACCGCGCTGGAAGACGTGGCGCCGGTTGTTACCCGTTTTTTGGCGGATCGCTTTCATGAAGAAATGAAGGAGGAAGCGCTGCAACCCTTGCTGGATGCCTTTTTGCTGGGTCATATCGCCAAAAAAGTATTGCCGGCGGATAATCGCCTGCTGGAAGCCGTGGATCTGATCATTCAGCATTCGGGTGTTATCAGTATTGAAAAGGAACTGCCGCCAGGGATCAGCTCCCGCCAGTTGAGGCGCCTGTTTGAATTTTATATTGGAGATACGCCCAAGACGTTTAGTAAAGTGGTGCGTTTTCAGAAGATATTACAATCTACCCATTATCCCCATCATATCCGCAGGAACAGAGCTTACCTCGACGCCGGGTATTACGACCAGGCCCATTTTATCAGGGAATTTAAAACGCTTTATGGCCTTACCCCGGCTAAGGTGTTTGGTAAATAAGTTGTCCGTTTTTTACAATTTTTGTTCTCCCGGCTGTCTTAGTTTTGCTGTTATAAAACTGACAAGTGTATGAAAAGATGGCTGTTATTGTTTATTTTCTTCTTCTTTATATCCAATATTTATTCACAGGCAAAACCCGGTAAAATGAAACTGAATGCAGGAATTATTACAGCTAAACTAGCGGAGAGTAAAAAATTTTATACAGAGATATTGGGATTTGGGGTGTCCTTTGAAAACGAGTTTTACCTGTTGCTGCATACACCGGATAAGCAGGCGGAAATCAGCTTTTTATTGCCGGAGCATGCGTCGCAGCAGCCTTTGTTTAAAACGGCTTTTAATGGTAAGGGCGTGTACCTGACCATTGAGGTGGAGGATGTGGACAAGGTGTATGAAGCCATTAAGGCTAAAGGAGTGGATATTAAGATAGCGATCCGTAATGAGCCGTGGGGCGACCGGCATTTTGCCATACAAGACCCTAATGGCGTGGGTATCGACGTGGTAACTTATTCGCATCCCTGACACCGTTAACATAATTTTAAGTTAATATAATCTTAAAGGGTCCCCGACTGGCACCATACAGGAACCATTTTTGTTTTACCAGGGTTAACCAAAAAATTTTAACCATGGCAAAGCAAAGCAAGGACACAGTAAAACAAGAAATCCAGGTATTGGCAATTGGCAACTACAAAAGTTATCCTGATGATTACGAAGTAGCACCTGCCACGGTTTCCCAGAATATTCAGTCATTGGCGAAGGGTTATTGGGACAGCCGGGAATATAAAGAAGTAGAGCGGGATGAGCGACTGGGCATCCATTTGGAAGATTATCAGCATTGGACAAAAGAAGCATATGATGCATTTATGAAATCCAATCAACAGTCCATGAACTAGACCATTCACCGTTTTTTCAAAAAAGGCAGCCTGAAAGTAACCGTTTTCTGGCTGCCTTTTTTATTATTTAATGCTTACTGCAACCATTTCTCCCTGAATATTGTTTATATAAGACGGTGGATTCACTGCCATAAATGTAGTGGGCACTACACCTGCTTCTTATTTTACTACACCGTTCCGAGCTGGTGTTCGTAACCCCCTGAATACATAGGCTTGTGGCTGAACCTGCCATTAATCCTAAATTTTCAGTGCATGAAAAAGCTTATCTGTTTGTTCATGATCCTGGGTGCAGCCTGGCGGTTAACCGCCCAAATTACGCCAGCTGTAGCTGTATTGCCAACTGAGGATCTTGTAACACAAATCTTTGGCAAAAACAAAGAGTCGTTGTTGAATGACTTTTTAAAGATTTCCCCTTTGGAAGAACGGGCGTTTCAATCTGCATTCCTTGAGTATGAAACGGAGAAGAGTCCGTGGTTGACGGAGCGTATTGCTTTACTGAAGATGTACAACGAGGAGTTTTCTTCTATTGATGAGAAGAAGATGAATTCTCTTACCAGGCAATTTATTAACAATGACCTGGAATTCGGACGTTTGCAAATGCGTTATTTCCGGAAGTTCAACAAGCTGCTGGGCGCCAACAGGGCGGCCAAGTTCTTTCAGCTGGACAATTACCTGGAGCAATCGACGAGGGTATACCTGCAGAACCAGCTGCCTTTTATAAAAGAGCTGGAATCTGATAAACTGGCGAAACCACTTACGGCTAGGTAGCGGATGATGTCTTTCTCAGGATTAAACTGATTTTGTTGATTTAGGAGATTTGATCAGCAAAATCAGTTTAATCCTGAGAAAGACAACCTACGCTTCTTCTACAAAATCTTCACTACGCGGTATGGCTTTGAATTTCTCCATGAGTTCAGGGGGAAGTCCTGTAAGCTTGCGTTTACGGGTATCTATCCATGCGCCGTCTACCAATACGGTAGCGGATTTGGTGCCATCGCCCCGGAAAATTTCATGTTTAATGGACCAGCGGGAGCCATCGGCCCGGCATTTGGTCATTTCACAGCTCACGCGCACTTTGTCGTTAGGGCTGATTTCCCGGTGGTAGAACAGCTCTTCCCGGAAAAGAATGGGGCCCAGCTGTTGCTGTATAAAATGAACCGCGGTAAGTCCTACCTGTTCAAGGAGACTAAGCCTGGCCTGTGCGGCAAAGTCGGCATAGGCCGAGTGGCGCAGGTGCATATTAGCGTCTATCTGTGACCATAGTACTGGTCCTTCAAAGAATATGTTCATATTTAAATTTACGGAAAAGTGGTGTAAAAAAGCCGGTCCAAACAGGCAGGAATTATACCTGTAACGGCTATACGTAAATTATGCTGGTAGCCGGATGTCTGCCAGGGGGCTACTTCTTAACGAAATTTTTCTAATAAAAAAAGCAAAACAAATTTTTTTAGAATCAATTCGTTTTATACTTTCGCAGCCTGGAGAGTTGGCAGAGCGGTCGATTGCGGCAGTCTTGAAAACTGTTGACTGTAACAGGTCCCGGGGTTCGAATCCCTGACTCTCCGCCAGAAAAAAGAGGAAGAATTAGTAATAATTCTTCCTCTTTTTGCATTAATGTGTCTGTTTTTTCTATTTGTTCATAGAAAAATGTGTCGAATCCCTTTGGGTTTCAATAGGTCGGAATGCCCTTTTTTACAAACTCAGGAACCATTTAGTAGTTTCAATCCTTGAAGCTTCCGGGCCAATCTCAAGACGCCTTGAATAGATTTGCTGTGCCGCTTTGCCGGCAGGATAGCGCAGCTGGTCCTTTCCGTCAGTTGCAGCACTAAAAATAACTTCCGCGATGTTTATGGGTTCACTGGATTGCTGTATGCTGCCGAGCATCTTCTGTATTACGCCATCGTATAAAGAATGCGAAACTACATCGGCAGCGGTAAATAAATTAGTTTTCGTTGCATCCGGTGAAACTGTTTTAACACCTATACCAAACATTGATAATTCAATGGATAAGCATTCGCTTAAACCTTCTAACGCCCATTTGGTGGCGTTGTAGATACTGCCTAGCGGAAAGCCTGTAAGTCCGGCCGTAGATGTGGTATTGATAAACAATCCCGCTTTCTTCTCCCTGAAATAAGGTATAAATGCCTGGATGACTTTCAATGGCCCCAAAAAATTAATGTTAACCTGTTTTAATATCTGTTCTTCATTAACAGCTTCCACAGGGCCAAACAAGCCATGACCGGCATTATTTAATACAACGTCGATGTTGCCTGACGAAATTGCCGATTGAACCGTTGACTGAATTTGTGCATTGTTAGTAACGTCTAAAGGGAGAATGGTCACATTTTCAAGCATTGTCAGTTCCGTTTCCTTTTCCGGTGTTCTCATGGTGGCTATTACCTTCCAGCCTTTAGCCTGAAATAATCTTGCAGTTGCTTTGCCGATGCCTGATGAAGCACCTGTAATAAATATTGTTTTCATATTCTTGATTTTTCGCGAGTATCAAAAATATACCTGAGAAAGTATATATTTGATACCTGTATCCAAAAGGATACTTAATCCTTTTTTAGTACTCCTATGACACAAAAAGACAACGAAAAGCATTTTAAAGAAAAGATCAAAGCCATACAGGACACCATGTTTGTACTAGGCGGCAAATGGAAGTTACCGGTTATCCTTTCGATTTATAGTGGTAACAAGCGTTTCAATGACATAGCGGGGTCTATTCCCGGCATCACCAATCGTGTGTTATCTAAAGAGCTAAAGCACCTGGAGGAAAATTTACTGATTAGAAGAGACGTGATAAACGACTATCCCGTAAGGATCGAGTATACTATTACGGATTACTGTTTAACTACAGAAGAAGTGGCAGCTCCATTAGAAAAATGGGGTAAAACCCATCGGAAAAAGCTCCACGGAAAACTATAAGTTCAATTATCAATTTAAAACAGTTTTTACTTCAAGGCCTGAAGGAATCCATTTTTGAAACTGTAATAACTCGCTCTCTCCGCCTCACGGCACAAAACCGAGCCACTCGATCAGTGAAGTTTTTTATTGGGATAAGGCATCAGGCTTAAACAGCTTCCAATGTTCCCCGGACACGGCCTCGGTTGTGCCGTCTACTACTTTGATAGCACGCTGGTCGCCCATCGCGCATGCAGGAAAAGGTAGTTTTAGATGTTGCAACCCATACCCCAATACTATTGGGGTTTATTTTTTTGTTTTGACCGCTTATTTTATCCCGGTAATACTAATTTTATTGTATATTAATTACGGTTTGTTCAGCAACTTTAGCCTGGAATTCCTGAAGACCCGATCCACGATTATTTGAAAACCTTTAGTGACAATGTAGTAAGCAACCAAAATCTAATGTAACAATCTGATAACATGATCTTCTGTTAATTCAATAACAACATTTTTAGTTTTATGGCCTGATTTGCTTTTGAGGAGCTGCCATAAATTTATTTTAAAACATCACTTTAACGAATGCTAATGCCACCGGCTTAGTGTAGCCCGTCTTTTAATCAATAATAACGACCAATTATCACTAATTAAACAAACAAATCACTTAAAGATTGCTTTATGAACAAAATCTATTATCGTAGGTTTTCATTACGATTTCCTGTGAAACTGTTGACTGCCTCCCTATGCTGGGTAGTATGCCTGTGCATCGCCTTTTTACCGGCGGTAGCGCAGGACAAATTCAGGGTTCAGGGCAGGATTACAGACGACAAAAATCAGCCCCTCCCGGGTGTAAGTATTTCTGAAGCTGGTACGCGCAATGGCGTGGTATCGGATGTAGAGGGAAATTATCGTTTAGAAGTTGCCAATGGTAACAGTACCCTGCATATTGCATTTGTAGGGTACGAAAGCAAGGATGTAAATGTGAACGGAGTGCACAGCCTCCATGTATCTTTGCAGGCGCAGCTAAAACAGCTGAATGATGTGGTAATCACCGGTTATGGTAAAACCAGTAAAAAGAATGTGATCGGCGCTATCAGCTCCGTCAGTTCAGGAGAATTTACACAGGGTGTAATTGCCTCTCCGTCGATGTTACTACAGGGTAAAGTGCCTGGTTTAACGATTACAAAAAGTGGTAACCCCAACCAGAACCCCAGCGTAATACTGAGAGGGCCATCGACCTTGCGCAGTGGGGCCCAGGAACCGTTTTACGTGATTGATGGTGTGCCGGGTGCGCCTATCGATATGGTGGCGCCGGATGATATCGCAAGCATCGACGTTCTCAAGGATGGCGCCTCCACTGCTATCTATGGCGCCAGGGCCGCCAACGGCGTAATCATGGTGACTACCCGCCGGCCCAAAGCGGATCAGCTGCGTATTGCCTATAACGCCTATGTTGGCCTTGAAAAAGTATCCAAACGACTCGAAGTACTTACCGGTGATGAGTTGCGGAAATACCTGGCAGATAATGGCCAGGCACTTGCCGCCGTTAACAACAATGTATATCCCGGTACCACTACACCGGTAAATACCGACTGGCAAAAGGAAGTACAACGCGATGCCGTTTCTCATAATCATAACCTGTCGCTCATGGGTGGATCAAAAAGTACTACCTATGGTTTTAGCGTCAACTATCTCGACAACCCCGGTATCATCGAGGGTTCATCGCTGAAGAGAATGGGGCTCCGCGCCAACATCGATCAGCGAGCATTTAACGACCGTTTGCGGCTTGGAGTGAACATTTTCAACTCATCTACCACACAAAACAATGTGCCCGACGCAGTATTGTCGAATATGCTTAACTACCTGCCTACCGTATTGGTAAAACAACCTGACGGAAGTTTTACGGAAGACTATGCCGGTAATATCCGCGGTAGTAATAACCCGGTAGCACTCATCGCCAACAACAGCGACGAAACAAAAATCAACAAGTTCCTGGGTAATGGTCTTGCTGAAGTGAAAATACTCCCGGGTCTTACTTATACACTGAGCCTTTCCACTCAGCGTGAGCAGGTAACCAGAAATGTGTATTACAACAGCTTGTCAGTACTCGCGAAAGGACTCAACGGTAAAGCTACCCGCCTGGCCTGGACCAACACCCGTAACATCATTGAATCTTATTTTAACTATGATAAAACGGTTGGCAAGCATAATTTTAAGGTATTGGCTGGTTACTCCTGGCAGGAAGACCATAATGGCGATGGCTTTGGCGTAAGCACACAGGGATTTGGCAGTGATGCACTTTCCTGGAATAATCTTAGCCTGAGCAACCCGCCCCCCGGTACCGTAGTATTCGATAACTCTGCTACCAGTACGCTTACCACCCTGCGCTTGATTTCTTACTATGGCAGGATCAATTACCAGTATGCAGACAAATATTATTTCCAGGCATCGTTGCGTAATGATGGTTCCTCTGCTTTTGGCAAAAACAACCGCTGGGGTTATTTCCCGGCAGTATCAGCAGGATGGCGTATCAGCCAGGAACCGTTTATGAAAAAGAACGACTTCTTTGATGACCTCAAACTCAGGGTGAGTTATGGTGTGTCCGGTAACTCGCTGGGCTTTGATCCACTGGCGGCGCAGCTGCAATACAGCAACACGGGCCGTTATTATGATAATGGTAACCTGATCAATGCCATCGCTCCTGTGCAAAACCCTAACCCCGACCTGAAATGGGAACGTACCGCTATGTTCAATGCCGGTATCGACTTTGCCATCTTTAAAGGACGGCTGAGCGGCGCAGTGGATTACTACGATAAACAAACTTCAGATCTTATCTGGAACTACCCGGTATCTACCACTCAATACATTACCACCACGCTGCTGGCAAACGTTGGTAAAGTAAGTAATAAGGGGGTAGAAGTAGTACTCAATGCAGAACCGGTAAGCAATAAAAATTTCTCGTGGAAAACTTCCGTCAACGTATCACATAATACCAATAGCATCAGCGCACTTTCCAGCGGACGGTTTACACTGAAGGACATTCCTACCGCCATACTTGGTGGTAAAGGACAGTCCGGTAACTGGAGCCAGAAAATCCTGGAAGGACAACCCATTGGTACATTCACGCTGTTCCATTACCTGGGGAAAGATAAAGATGGCGTATCTACCTATCAGAAGGCAGATGGTACAGTTACTACCTCGCCAAGCATCGGCGACCTGATGCAGGCGGGCAATGCGCAACCCAGCATTAACTACGGATGGAGCAACACCTTCACCTATAAGGGATTTGATCTGAATATCTTTATCCGCGGGGTATCCGGCAATAAGATACTCAACGCTACCACCGCTGCATTGAACACGCCAACAGATGCGAAAATGACCAACATCCTGAAATTTACAACAGGGGAATCCTATAACGACAAGAACTCTTTCCTGATCTCCGACAGGTTCCTGGAAAATGGTTCCTATCTGCGTTTGGACAACCTGACACTGGGGTATACTTTCAAGATTAAAAGTAACTACATCAGTAAACTACGTATATACGGTAACGTTAACAATGTATTTACTATTACAGATTATACAGGCATAGACCCTGAAATTGATCTTGGTGGCCTTACACCAGGTATTGACGCCAGGAACTATTATCCTAAAACCCGGTCATTCATTTTTGGGCTGAATGCCATTTTCTAATTTATCTGACTATTTAAAAATAAAGATATGCGCTATAAAAAAATCCTTGGTGTTTTCCTGCTTGCCGCAATGGTGCTTACGGCCTGCAGCAAGCTGGACGTAGATGTTGAGTCGAAATATACACCTTCCAACTTTCCCTCCAACAACGCATCCTATGCGGCTGCCATTGGAGCTGTGTATTCACAGCTGGCGAATACTAAATCAGGGGATGCCACCTACTGGATGAATGGCACCGGCTTTAGTTATGGAGTGGACTACTGGATGTTACAGGAGTTCTCTACCGACGAGGCCATTATTCCGGCCCGTGATGGTAACTACGACGATGGCGGAAAATACCGTTTTATGCACCTGCATACATGGGGCAGCAGTCATCCATACGTGATTAGTTCCTGGCAGTGGGGTTTTGGCGGCATTAATATCGCCAACAACGCCATCAACCTGGTAAACGGGTTACCTGCAGGGGATTATAAATCCGCTTCTCTTGCGGAACTGAAGACCATGCGTTCGCTTTTCTACTTTTTTATGATGGACCTGTATGGTAATATTCCCGTACTGGATAGTTTCCCGGTAAACACGCTCCCGGCCACGAAACCGCGTAAGGAAGTATTTGCCTTTATCGAGAACACATTGAAGTCAGCATTGCCCAATCTTACCACCAAAGTGGATGGCAGCACCTATGGACGTGCCACCAAATGGCTGGCTTTTGCATTACTGGAAAAAATGTATCTCAATGCAGAATACTATACCGGCACACCGCGTTATACTGAGGCGGTAGCAATGGCAGACAGCATCCTCCTGAATGCGCCTTATTCATTGGATGCCGATTTTGCATCGATCTTTAAACCGGATAATGGCCCGCAGATCAAAGAAACCATTTTTGCCATTCCTTATGACGCCAATCTTATCCCCGGTTGCCACTTTACACGTTTCTGTCTGCATCCTTTCCTGAAGGAACGTTTCGACCTGCCGGCGGCATTTGGTCCCAGCGTGGCGCTGAGTACTATTCCCGACTTCTATGCTTATTTTAACCAGCCGAACGATGTTCGTAACAATACCTGGTTATCCGGTAAACAGTATAACAAAGATGGTACTCCCAACATTGTTCATACCACTACCAAAACGTTGGACGCTTCATCTACCGGTGCAGATACCCCTATCGACTGGTGGGTGGAAATTTCACCAGCTTTAACGCTGAAAGCCGGTGGAGAAGCCAAGCTGGATGTAGGCAACGATCTGAAGGGACAATTAAAAGGTGTGCGTTCCATCAAATATTATCCTGATAAAAACCTGAATACAGCCACCCGTTTCCAGAACACAGATATTCCCGTGTTACGCCTGGCTGATGTGATCATGATGAAAGCAGAAGCGATTCTCCGTGGCGCCACGCCTACAGTGGTGAAAGGAGAGCTGCAAACCGCCGATGTATTGGTGAATAAGATCCGCAGCCGTGCAGGTACCACTCCATTGGTGGGTACTACGCTGCCTATGATCCTGGAAGAGCGCGCCCGCGAATTTGCCTGGGAAGCCTGGAGAAGAAATGACCTGATCCGCTTTGGTAAATTTGAAGGCAAATGGGGTTTCAAACCGGTTGATAACGATGTTTTCCGCCGGGTGTTTCCTATTCCTGCAATAGAGCTGGCACTGAATCCGAACCTGGTACCCAACCCGGGGTATTAAAATTCTTTTAAAAAAAAATAAATAACGTAGAGGCTGTATCATAAATAAATGATGCAGCCTCTTCTTTTTGTTACTGCATTTTGCCTTATATTAAAAAGGAGTTTTACAACTACTGATAAAATAAAAATGAGCTAAAAATATCAAATCAGATATCTTTTAACTCATTTTGATAATTAGATAATCTTTCGTCAGCTTCAACCTGCTCAAGGATCTGTGCGGTCACGCTCCAATGCTTCCTTCAATTTTCTATACAGGGTCAAATCAGGCTCCGGCTGATTTTCCATCCAGCCATAGGTAAGACCCTCGAACCTTCCACGATAAAAATCATCGTTTTCCGGATACATTCTTATGCCGTCATAATATCTCCTGAGGAAATACTCGTAATTCGCGCGGTCCTTTCTGCCGGCAAATTTTGCACCTTCCTCGTAACCGTAATTAAATTCCCGCTCATACACAGACAGTACTGGCCCAGGGGGATTAGGTCGAGGCGGAGGAAGCGTTTGGGCATGAATTGATAATGAACCCAATAACCCAATTAAAAGTACAACCACTGTTTTAGTCACTGTATTCCATTTTAAACGTCGTTTTATTTTATTTTCCATAAAATAGTATTTAGGAAATGAAATTAGCTATCCTTACTATTAAACAATAGTACAGAAGCGACAAGTTTATACATTCATTATAATCACAGGTTTGTGTTTTTTTTAAAGAAACGCGTACGCTATCCTGTTTTCATGTGTAATTATATAGGAACACTATATGTTTTAAACATGAAAACGGGTTGGACATCATGATACGTGTAATATTTACAGTTGTTTTATTCTTGTTGCCTTTTGCTGTAATGGCGCAGGAACGTACATCTGATACCATTCCTAAAACCAAAAAGTTGAAGGAGGTAACTGTAAGAGCACGTTGGAAAGACAGGCACCTTGCGTTAAATAAACAGTATGTTATTAAAGATGAATTTAAACCTATTGAACATTATACCTTCGATTTACGGGATCCGATAAATCCCGGAAGGGAATATTTTGTTTTAGACTTTTTGAATAAAGAACTGCCACGGGGATGGGCCACCAATAGTATTCTTTCCTGTTCTTCCGGTATACAATATTATATAGACGAAGTGGAGGTTAGCTATGGAATAGTAGCCAGCCGCCCGTTGTCAGATTTTTCCTATGCTAAAATTTTCCAGGATTTACATCCTCCATGTCCGGCGGTGGTGTTGTATACCAGGAAGGGAAAGGATTTAATAAAGCGAAGGTAATCGCTATGTGAGTCACTTACTTCGTAAAGATCTCTATCTTCCCTCCCTGTTTAAATAAATCGTGTGATACAAAATATCCTTTGTTCTCCCTGCCATTTACTTTAATGGCGGTTAAGTTCCTGCCTTTACCCGGTTTGGAAATAGTGAGCAGTTTACCGTTGCTGGTTCTCCATTTTACTTCATCAAACAACGGAACGGTAACAAGGTATTCCGGATCGGTAGCAGAAAAAGTGTAAAGCCCCAATGCACTGAATACATACCAGGACGACATTTCGCCCGCATCATCCATTCCGCAAAGCGCCAGTCCTTCGTCGCCGATGCCGTATAAAGTATTCAAAATAGTGTCGATGATCTTTTGTGATTTTTCCGGTTTTCCGATAAAGTAGTAAGCAAAAGGCGCTTCATGATCCGGTTGGTTGCCGTGGCAATACTGGCCTATCATCGTTTCTACATTTCTCGCAATATAGCTGGGGTTCCAGGGAATGGTGAACAGCGAATCGAGTTTGGATTCAAACCCTTTGGCACCGCCATATAGTGCTATCAGGCCGGGCATATCGTGGGGTGCAAAAAAAGATACCTGCCATGCATTGGCCTCCCTGTACATGTATTCGTAATAAGGATATTGCGGATTAAAATCCTTAATCCATTCTCCGTTTTCCAGTTTCCCTCTCATAAACCGGGTAGATGGATCAAACATATTTTTGTAGTTCTTGGACCTTGTCATCAGCATGTTGTAATTAGCCGTGTCGCCAAGTTTTTTTGCAATCTGCGCCACTGAGTAGTCGTCGTAGGAATACTCCAGTGTTTTGGACACGCCCGCCTTTCCTTTCGTTTCTACGTGAGGGTTAGTTACTGCGGGATCGCTGATAAATCCTTTCTCCATATACTCTTTGATAAACGGCCGCGCTCCGCCTTCTACGGTGGCGTTTTTCAACAGTATCTGATACGTGCCTTTGATATCGAAACCGTCAATGCCTCGCAGGTAAGCTCCTGCAATTGATGAGGAGCCGTGATCGCCATGAAAAAAGGTAGGTATAAAACCGGTTTTATCTCCCACATCTTTCATAGATTTAATTACATCCAGCGTTACCTGCGGGGAAATAAGCCCCAGCAGCACATCTTTATTCCGGTAGGTATCCCACAAAGAAGGCTCGGTATAATAATTGAAATCAGCTTTTGCCACCTGGTGTTTGGCATCTGTAAACTGTCCGTTTACATCGCTGCGCAAGGCTGGCCACAGGAAGGAGCGGTACAGGCAGGAGTAAAACATTTCCTTTTGTTTGGCAGTACCGCCTTTTACCTGGATAGCAGACAAGAGCGCTTCCCATTTTTGGGTGGCTTCTTTCCGGATGTCATTATAGGATTTATGACCAATTTCTTTCTCCAGGTTTTCTTTGGCGTTCTCTGTACTGACAAATGATATTCCTATTTTCAGTTCAACCGGCGTGGTGCTGCCGTTGGCTAAATGCACCATCGCAAAGCCGTTGCTTTTACCTTCTTCTTTCTTTTCCAGTTTTTCAATATTGGTATTGAGGATGGCATAGAAGTAGATTTTTCCGCCTGCCTGCTGGTATCCCTGCAACGCGGAAGCACCCACCTGTTCAATGTTCCAGCCGTTTACTTTATTATTGGCCTTTGCCAGGTCGAAGAGGATTTGCCGGTTGGTGTTATTCTTATATTCATACCGGTGGTAGCCGCACCTTAAAGTGGAAGTAAGACTGACATTCACCTCATAGTCGTCCAGGTATACCTGGTAGAACCCGGGAGCTGCACTTTCTTTTTTATGGGAGAAGTGAGAGCCGAATTTTTCCCCTGGATTTGAAACCGGTAACACGGGGATATTACAGAGGTTCCAGTGTCCCTTATTGGTATGGGTAAAGCCGTAAATTACGGAGTCTTCATATTCATAGCCTGCGCCGGAACCGTATTCCGTCATAGGGCTTAACTGCACCATTGCATTTGGGAGGGAGCTGCCGGGGAAGGTAAGCCCGGCCCATGATCTCCAGCCGCGTGGCAGCTCATAGCCCAGGATTTTAGGATCCGTCATCGGTGCAGTACCGATGAAAGTATTTACATATTTTGTATAGGTTTGACTGCTACCCGCAACGGAAGTAAACAGCAGAATCAATAACGCGCCTAAAGTTTGCTTTCTCATTCCTGTGTGATTTATTTTATTGCGGTATTTCACCGGTGTACCTGATATCAAAGAAGCCGAATGCGGCGTTTTCATCCGCGCTGCCCTGGAAGTTCAATCCCGGCCGCGGACTACGGTCCCATGGTGGAAGGAATCCTACAGGGTATGCTTTCTTATCCGGTGTAAGCTCTTCCCAGGTGGCCTGTTGTTTCCAATACACCTTACAGGTAAAATCAGGCAGCATCACCATTTTCAGGTGTACAGGCTTACCGGTATCAGGTACTTTCTGTTCGCTGAGTACATTTCTCTTTCCATCCTTTATTACCCAGAATTCCACTTTATCCTGGCGTACAGCAATGCCAACGGCGGCAGATACATCTCCATAAATAATTAATCCTTTGCCGGCCTTGTTATTATTCAATACGGCAGTACTGATTTCATAAACCGCTGCATAAGGTCTGAGGGTGAGCGCTATGCCAGCCGGATGATTGCTGTTGTATAACCCCGACAGCTGCAACTTTCCACCCGTTTGACTGAATACCGGCTTCATATTTCTAAAATCCCACTGCCAGAATATTTTCTTTGTTGGTTGCGCAAAGTTATAATGAAGATGAGTGTTCTCTTTGCTGTTTGACGCCACGGGAACAGGCCTGAGCGCAGGCCACTGGTCGGGCTTCCACGACAAAGACGAAATTAATGCTTCCCTGCCGGTAAACACATTGCTGGCTTTGTTATAGGCATGGTAAATATAAAAGTCGTTGCCCGCAGTATCCTGTACAAAGGTGCCATGTCCGGGGCATTTCCAGTTCCCGTTGTCAGTCAGCACGGGATTATTGGTATCTTCTTCGTAAGGCCCGGTGATGGTGGTTGCGCGGGCTACGTTAACCAGGTAGCTGCATGACACGCCACAGCAATTACCTGCGGAATAAAAGAGGTAATAGTAGTTGCCTTTTTTTATGATGCTTTGTCCTTCCATACCCGAACGGGCATTATCTTTTAACAGGGTGAAAGGCTTGCCTGTCAGTGAAAGTCCATCACCGGAGAGTTTACTCCCGAGGATCTCAATAGGCCGGTCATCCAGGCCATAGGCTTTCCAGGTGATGTATAATTGCCCGTTGTCGTTAAATACAAATGCGTCGATGGCTTCCTTGCCATGTTCTATGATAATGCCATGATCTTTGAAGCCATGATCCGGGAATGCCGAGGTGGCCACGCCTATGCAGGAAACGCCATCGCTCTTTCTTTTCGCTGTATAATAAACGTAATAGGTATTGTGATGAAAGAAATATTCCGGCGCCCAGAACGAAGAAGAAGTCCAGGAAGGCGCTTTATCAAATAAGAAACCTGTCTGTTCCCATTGTTGCAGGTTATTTGAACGGAAGATCGGAAAGTGCGGTCCCCATTCGCTTGACGTGCCGATGGCATAGAAGCTGCTGCCCTTCCGGATAATGGAAGGATCTGCAAAGTCGCCGGGGATATTTGCCTGCTGGGCTATTGAAGCATGAGTACCTGTCAGAAGCGCGCAGATAGCCAGTACCGGGAGTTTAAATCTCATCTTTATAATCATTTATGGAATAGCCGGGTAAGGTGGATTAGAAACCGGTGGGAACAAAAATAGAAGGTTATGTGGATGTTTTTTCACTAAAACATCTCATTCCTTCATTGTAAAGTCTCATTATGGGGTTGAATCTTATCTTGTTAAAATAGTGGGATAGTTAAAAGACATGTTTAAGTATTTCAAACCAGGCGGCAGTGGTCAGAAAGCTCACCAGGATGCTGATACCAATAATTAAATTTATGACCCTGGTATTCAGCCTAAATTGTTCCGCTATTACGCCGGAGGTTACTAAGGTGGGCATGGCAGCCTCAAAAATACTGATCCTGGCTATATCGCTGCGTTCTTTAAGCAACAGTGCCGCCACCACTACCAACGCGGGCGCCAGCAGAAGTTTGTATAACAGCACCACCGATACCTGGGAGATCTCTTTTCTCCAGCCGCTGAATTTTAACTGGAGGCCGATAGAAAATAATGCCAGCGGTGCTACGGTGGCTACCAGTTTATCGAAGAATGGTTCCGCTACAGAAAGATCGGTTACCCTGCTGAGCAAAAGCGCCAGCACGCAACCCAGGAAAGGAGGAAAGGTGAGGAGTTTTTTCAGAAGGAATCCTGCACTGACAGGGGAGTTGCCGGAGGCGCTACCCTTCAGCGCCGTAATAATACCGATGGTAGATAAGATCAGGAACGTCATCTGATCACAGATGATAGCGATACTTATAAACTGCTCGCCAAAGTAAGCGATGATCAGCGGGAAGCCAATGAAAGAGGTGTTACTGTATCCGCCTGCCAGTTCCAGGGTAGCGTGGGTGCGTTTTGAATATTGTTTGTACCGGCAGTAGATATTCATAAAGCACCAGCTTCCGGCCACCACTACCACGGCGCTTAACACCGGCAGGATCATGGCGGGCGACCAGGTTACTTTTGGGAGATATTTGAAAGATACTGCGGGCAATGCGATGTATAATATCCAGGTGTTGATGCCTTTGTGCGCATCCGGATGAATGAGGCGTGCGGACTTCATTACCATACCAGTCATTATACAGAATGCTATCATTATAAAATTGATCATAATAACAGCAAAGCTAGTTACCAGGAAGAAGGGTTAATTGTACTTTCTGGTAGTACAATTGCACTTTTGTGCAGGAGGTTAAACGCCTTTTGTTCTGAAGGCAGCCGGGGTGAGGCGGGTATTCTTTTTAAAAAAACGGTTAAAATAGGAAGGATCGGCAAAGCCAAGACTATAGCTGATCTCTTTAATAGTAAGCGGAGAAGAGGCCAGCAGGATCTTGCTTTCCGTGAGAAGTCTTTCCTGTAGCAGATCGTGCACGGTATAGCCTAATTTTGATTTGACTACCCGGTTAAGATTCCTGGGCTGCAGGTTCAGTGCATTGGCGTAAAAGGAAACCGGCTTACCTTTTTTAAAATGTTGCTCAATCAACAGGGTGAGGTTGCGTACCAGGTGTTTGGAGCTGTTTTTATTTTTCAGTTCCAGTGTGTTTTTCAGTTCGTGCAGTTTATTACCAGCCAACAGCAACAGGGATACAAAGTGGATGAGCATATTAAAATCTTTCGGCGATTTCAACAGCTCTTTTTGAATCATCGTGGTAATATGCTCATAAAGTTCTGCGGTATCCTCGTCCAGGTCTACAAAGGGTTCGTGGCCGCCCTGCTGCATCATGCCGTTTAGCTCTTCCTGCGGATGAAAGCGGGTGAACAGTTTATAGATAGGTTCATCAAAGATCACCATCCAGCCGTCACGCTCAAAATCGTTCATTTTATGCACCTGCCCGGGATGAAAGAAAAACACCCTGTTGGTCAGCATCTGATGTTCGTATCCGTCGATCATTTGCGTACCGTGGCCTTTAGTGATCCACATGATCATGTAATGATCGTGCCGGTGTGCTACCGTAGATAGCTCATGTACATATTGGTTCATGCTGATGAGTTGAACCGGATTGGTTTCCAGCAATAACTGCCGCGGAATAAAATCTTTCATAGCCCGGTTCAAATTTACAATATGTGTCCGCATTTTTATCAGCGGTAATGATAAAAGATGCCCGTATCGAAGATGGTCCACCGGCAGGCTTTTTGGCCGCAGCTTTTCAGCCCGTTATTGGCCCAGGTATTACAGGTATAGAAGAGATGATAGCTGCCTTTGGCTTCATAAAAGGCATCGTTCCGGTCGTAGTTGGCATTGGTGGCAATGTACACGGGCATTTCGCCGGGGAGCGCGCGGAAGCTGTTGTTGATATAATGAACCAGCCGCGCATATTGTTGCTTGTTGACCATAATCCTGCGGCAGCTTTCATCTTCGCTGAGATGGCGGTAGTAAGTGGCGTGGATGGCAGCGGTGCTAAGACTGAATGCTGCCTTAAAAGCGGTGCTGGCTTTAAGATCGGCCCAGGTAGGGGTTTCCAGGTAAAAGCCTTTGTCGCCCCAGCCAAAGGCCAGCCATTGTGCGGTGGTATCTTTGCCGGTGGTATTGCTGAAGGGGATGCGGGTGCTCCAGTCTATTTGTTCCGTGCGTACAGGCAGTACCAGGTCGGTGTGTACGCCGTTGGTGAGGATATAAATGGGGATGTCCGCATCCGGCACTATTTCCCTGCTGGTGCTCATGCGTGAAAGCGTGTAGGCCGATAACAGGTAAACGCTGATCAGCAGCACCAGGGTTAACAGGGAGTAGCCGGTAATTTTTAACATCTTCTTCAAGAATATCCATTTGGTTCAAAGCTACAAATTAGCATATTTTATTATTTTTGCCGGGAATCAGTTTTTCTTAACCCTGGTTGTTGAAATTGCTATGTTCCCATTTTGGAGTGACTATTATTACCTGGTTATCATTCTGCAGATTATTTGTGTGGTGCATGTCCTGAAATCGGGGAGAAGCAGGGAGTGGTTATTTTTTATCCTGTTTATCCCGGTGATAGGCGTAGTCGTTTATTTTATCCGCGAAATATTGCCTGATATTACCAATGGCAGCTTTGGTGAAAACCTGTTGCGTACGTTGTGGCCCAACGGGCGTATCCAGGAGTGGGAGAAGAAGGTACGTATATCCGATACAGTTACCAACAAAATGCAGCTGGCAGATGCCTATGCACAGCAAAAGCAATACGACAAAGCCATTGCGCTGACCCTGGAGTGCGCCAATACTTTTACCAAAGATCCGGGTATTATCCTGCAACTGGCCCGGCTCCAATTCCTGAACGGGCAGTATGCGGCGAGTATTGTGAGCTTTGATAAAGTAAATACTTTCAAGGGTGTGCGGATGAGTAAGGCAGAGGATGAACTGATGTACGCACGCGCATTGGAACAAACAATGGAAACCGGCAGGGCGGAAGAAGAGTACCAGAAAATTATCCGGGTGCATCACTCACTGGAGGCAATGTATTATTATGGATTGCTGCTGAAGAAGCAGGGCCGGACCGGCGAAGCGCGGGCACAGTTCGAAAAAACGGGGCAGGAAATTGATCTGCATCCCCGCTATGTGAGGCGAACGATCCGCAAGTGGGTATGGTTATCAAAAAAAGAATTGGCTACGTTATAAAGAAGAGGCTCCGGTGGATACCGGAGCCTTTGTCTTAACGCTATAAATTACGGCCCTTTTGGAGAGGGCGCCTTAAACACAAATCAGCTTTAAAGTACGTAGTAAGCGGGTGTTTCCACCTGCTCTTCCGGTGCAGCTTCCTGTTCGTGCAACATTTGCCGGAGATCATTTTCAATTTTCCTGGCAATAGTTGTTACCGGTGTATCTGTAGGTTTATTTTCAAACGGGTCCTGCAGGTTGATCGCCATTTTTTCGATCAGCAGGAAAGATGAGGCAATGGCTACCACGAGGGGTATTTCCATAAAGCCCAGCACATCTATCAAGGCAAACGGCAATAACAGTATAAAGAAGATAACGGTGAAGTGTGTATAAAGACTATAAGTAGCCGGGAACACGGTGTTTTTAATACGTTCACATTTACCCATTGCGTCGCAGAGCCTGGTCAGCGTCTGGTCCAGGGCAATTTGCTGGTATTGGTTTATCCAACCCTGGTCCATCGCATGTTTCAGATCTCTTCCATGTAAAAGCAACAAGGCAGCCGGCACATTATCATATCTCATCACATAGTTTAATTCCCGTCTTGATAATAATCTGTCTACACCTTTGAGCGGATCTGTCTTACGTAACGATTGTCCCAAACTATAGCACCATGCTGCCTGTCGCTTTACAAAACGCTCCTGGAAAAGGGTAAGGTCTTCCGATTGATACGTAGTATCCATCAGGCTTAGTACCTGTCTTGTCAGCGAGCGTGAATCATTTACAATTGCGCCCCATATTGTCCTGGCTTCCCACCATCGGTCGTAAGCCTGGTTGGAGCGGAATGCGAGTAGTAACGATAACACTGTTCCCAGCACCATTGGTACAGCTATAGGAATAACCAGGTTGGTGAAATCATATTGGTAATAAAGAATATTAATAGCCAGTGAGTAGATGGTCACCAGCAGGATTTCTATCTTTATTTTACCAAAAACATAATTTAAGGGGATATTATTTTTCAGTAACATAACCTAGCTTTTTATTCTGTTGCCAGCAAAAGTGCTGAGATGGTAGACCTGTCTACCACATACTTCCGTTTCTGGAGTTGAATCTTCATCTTTGGATAATTGCATTTGCTGATCAGTTTTTCCGGATCATAGCTTCTTTTGGAAGGCGCATTAAATTCATGATCGGTTGGTTGAATGATCAGGTCGATGTTTTGTGCCAGCAGGAAATTGCGTAATGCTGCGCGGGTGTTGCCATGAAAGAATTCTATCTTCAGCTGGTTAATGGCAGATGAATATTTGTTACGGATTATTTCACAACCATCCTGGAAGTCGGACGAAATAAGTTCCACGTGCCTGCTGTTGCGGGTGTAGGTCATCAGGTCAAACAAAGAGTCCGGCATTTCCAGTGCGTGCATTAATATAATATTTACCTGCTCGCCTGGATGCTGCGCTACGATGTTGTGTACATAACTGAGTGAGCGGATAGAGAAATCTGTGGGTATGAGTATATTTTTCATATCTGGTAGCTTTTATAACAACAAAATTATTGCTGTGAAATAAGTAACCAGTAAGAGCCGCGTTAAAAGATAGTAAGAATGTGGTAAGAATCCGGTAAGAAAAGCAGCCGCTACAGTGGAAGTTCCACCCTGATCTCGGTTCCGTGGTTTACACGGCTGTTTACAATGATGTCTCCCTTATGCATACGGATAATATTCATAGCCAGTGGCAGCCCGATACCATACCCTTTGAAACGGCCGGTATTGGAGGCGCGGAAGAAGGGGGAGAAGATATAGGGCAGATCTTCCGGGGGGATGCCGATGCCCTGGTCTTTTACGATAATAATATTTTTCTTTTCTGTAGCGGCCAGTGCAATGGACACCGGTTCGTTGTTGGAATATTTCACCGCATTCATCACAATGTTGCTGAGCGCCAGTTCCAGCAGTTGTTCGTTGCCGGGAATCACTAATTTTTCTTCTTCTTCCGGGAACAGGCTGTAATCTATTTCCACCTGGTTACCCGGGTGCAGTTTATCGATGGTGTTTTTTACGGTGAACAGCAGTTCATCGCTGCGGATTTGTCCCCATTCCTGTTTCTTGCCGTCAAAGCCGGTTTGGGCCAGGTGCAGCAGGCTTTTGGTGATGTGTTCCAGTCGCCCTGCTTCATGAAGGATATTCTTCAGGGAGTAGATATATTTATCCTGGGTACGTTCTTTATTAAGTGCCAGTTCTGCTTCGCCGATGATGGCGGTGAGAGGGGTGCTCAGCTCATGGGAGGCGTTGCTGACAAAATTATTTTGTGTTTCAAACGCGGTTTCCAGCCGGTCCAGCATATTGTTAAAGGTACCTGCCAGGTCGTTGATTTCATCGCCGCTGTCGTCTACATTCAGCCGCAGGTGCAGGTTGCGGGAGCTGATGCTTTTTACCTGCACCATCATGTGGCGGATAGGTTTTAGAATATATTTGGAGAAGAAAATGCCGGCGCCAACCAGGATGACGCTGGAGGCCACGGAGCAGATGATCAGGATTTTGCGAAGCCATCCCAGGTATTCCACGCTGTATTGGTTAATAGCAGATACAATTACGATATACAGTCCCTGTTTGCTTTTATACAATACGCCTTCGTAGAAGCGGTCGCCTTCGCGGTAGGTGGCCTTGCTTTCGCGGTGCACCTGTTCGTAGAAGGAGTTGGGAAGGGTGAGTTGTTCATCTTTATGAACGGTGCCATCGGCGGCCACTTTCAGGAAGTATTCCTTTTCGGCCGGCAGTTTTTCCAGGTGTTCCTCCCGGATCTCGTTATAGATCACGGAGTCGGATTCATAATAGGGAAGGGTGGCTTTTGCAGTAAGATAGGCGCGTATTTCCAGCCGTTTATAGAAGTCTTCAAAGGAGTGTTGATTGGCGAAATAATACACCAGTCCACTCATCACGAGGATTGTAGAAATCGTTAACCCGGCAAATAGCAGTAATATCTTAGTGCGTATCTTCATCGGCCTTATTTTCCCTGATCATATAACCCAGTCCCACTACAGTATGTATCAGTTCTGTGGGGTTATATTTATTAATTTTTTTCCGGAGATAGTTAATATAAACATCCACCACTTTGGTATTCATATTAAATTCGATGCCCCATACCTGTTCCAGTATTTCCAGGCGGGAGAGCACTTTTCTCGGATTTTTAAGTAAATATTCCAGCAGCCGGTATTCAGTGGCGGTGAGCTGGATATTTTTTCCGTTCCTGCTGGCGGATTTGGTATCGGTATCCAGTTCCAGGTCTGCCATGCTGAGTATAGCGGCGGAGGTAACGGGAACGGGTGTATCTACCGGGGTTTTTCTCCGCATCAGGCTACGGATGCGGGCTTCCAGCTCCTGTAGCTTAAATGGTTTCACCAGGTAATCATCGGCGCCGCTGTCGAGTCCCATTACTATATTTTCTGTTGTACCCAGTGCGGTGAGCATAAGTATAGGCACATCCAGCCGGGCTTTGCGAATGGAGCGGCATACTTCTATGCCGTTCATGCCGGGCAGCATTACATCCAGTATGATCAGCCGGAATGATGGGTTATTGAGTGCCATTTGCAGTCCGCTGGTACCATCGGGGGCCACACTCACTTCGTAGCCGGCTTCCGAGAGGCCGCGGGTAATAACAGATACTACAGCAGGTTCATCTTCTATCAGTAATAGTTTCATGAACAACAAATATAATTCTATTCGAGGTGGCTCACGCAATTAAACAGTTCGCATTTCCAGTTTTCGTCGGAGAACTGGAGCCTCGTGATGGAAGTATTTTTCATGGCGGGAGTAGGATGCATTTGTGGTAGGAGGGCGTCCAGCATTTGCCGGATAAAGCTGCCATGACTTACCAGCAGTATCTTTTTGCCACTATTTTCGGAGAGGAGGTCCTGCATAAAGGAGAGTCCTCTTGTTACCACGGCATTATTGCTTTCCATACCGAGGTCCATCAGTTTCCAGTTGGCGCCCCACCGGAGGATGCGTTCTTCCTCGGTAGTACCTTCAATGAGGCCGCCGCCGGCTTCCCCGATACGTTGGTCTTCAATTACACTTTCTATGTTAAGCTCCTGTGCAATGATGGCCGCTGTTTGCCGGGCCCGGAGCAGGTGACTGGAATAAATGAGGTCCCAGGTTTCGCCGGTGAGCCGTTGTCCCAGTTTCAGGGCCTGCGTAATGCCTTCTTCATCCAGCGGGATATCTGAATGGCCTTGCAGTTTGCCTGCTTTATTCCAGGAAGTGGTACCGTGACGGATAATAGCGATCTGGGTCATATTGGGTCTTTTAGTCATTCCGGGGAACAAATATATATAAAACGCCCCGGGGTTAATAGTTAAAATTCCCGGCGCAGGCAGAATTCAGCGGCGTTTTGTATATTAAAAGTATAATATATTTGTTCGGAGTGTCGCCCATACTTACTTTCATCCGCGGCTGTTTTGTTCCTGTGAAAATCAGCATGCCCTATAACCGGATCCAATTAATACAGTTTTCTTCATTTCTTATTCAAAAATTAACATTTATGAAACACAATGTTCAGATGCTGGCTCATGCCAGAATGCAAAAAATGCAAAAAGAATACGCTGCCATGATGAGGGAGGGGGTGGAACCCTTTTCTTTATTTCAACTATTTAATCATGAAGAATTCAGGCTGGATGAATTTTGCCAGTCATTCAGACCTCATCCTTATTCCCGCCAGCTGAAACGGGTGGCCCAGGAGTTTTGCGAGCGTTATGGTATCTGGCTTGAAAATGCGGAGCATTACGTCACCTGTGCCATATACCTGTTCCCTACCGCCAATTTGTATCGTATGAATAATATTCTTAAAAACTGCACCGTAGACTTTTTTCTGAATGACACAATGGGACGGGAAGTTTTTACGCACCTGAGTGCCGGCGAACAGGAACGCTGCAATGTGGTCAGGCAGCGTATCGGACAGATGGATTATCCTTTCGAAAGCGTACCGGAGGCTCATGGCGTGGAAACTGCCAATGCAGAGATGCTGCTGGATATTTATAATACTTCGCCAGCCCATTGGTTCCGGGAATTTAAAAAGATGTATAACTACCACATTGATGTAACACACCTGGATTGCAATACCAATTCCCTCGGACATATTCCTACGGTAGAAGAGTATATTGACATGCGGGGGCATATTTCCGGCATGCATCATACCATACAGCTCATTGAGTATAGTGACGGGCAGTTTCTTGACTGGAAATGGATGGAAACAGCAGGTATCAAAACTGATATGCAGCGCCTTCAATATGTTACCGCTGCTATTGGCTGTTTGATGAATGATCTTTTTTCTTTTGAGAAGGAAGTGATTGACAACAGTTCAGATTCAAACCTGCTGATGATCCTTGCGTTAAATGATCCGGGCCTTTCACTGGAGGAAATTATCAGGAAGGCTGCTGCCATTGTACAGCAGTTTTTACTGGAATTTGCATTGCTGGTGACCAGGGTAAGAAACAGGAGTTACCAGCAATTACCTGCTGGTTCAGAAATGGTGGATAAGCTGGATGCACATATTGGCGGCCTGGAAAGATGCGTACAAGCCAGTTGGGTATGGCAGGTTTACACCAAACGTTATAAACGGTCAAATTCTATCTGGAAAGAAACGCAATTAGTACCAGCTATTGCTGCCGCAGTTTAAGCATATTCATTTTTTATTGTAATTCGCCACTGAGTGGATGCAGTTGCTGACTAAGTACTTTTATCAGGAATTTATAGTCAATTGGTTTTTCAATAAAGGCACTGGCGCCGGCTTTCATCATTAGCTCGCGCGACTCTAAAAAGGCATCCCCGGTGGCGATAATAACAGGGATATGTTTCAATAACGGATCTTTTTTCAGACTAACCAGGGTATCTTTCCCATCCATAATGTCCATATGGTAATCCATGATGATGATATCGGGTGTGCGTTTCCTGCTTTCCTCCAGAACTTCAGCCCCGTTTGTAGTCAGGCAAATAGAGCAGCCGGTTTGGGTAAGGAACCTGGATATCAGCAGGGCGCTCATTTCGTTGTCTTCAGCAACTACTACATGAATGTCGCTCAGGTCAGTAATTTCATCTTCCTCATTGTTTTCCGTTTTGAGATCATCATATCTGCCCGGTACCAGGGGAAACACTACTTTGAAACTGTTTATCCCGGTAGGGCTGCTTTCTGCAGTAATAGTGCCGTTCATGGAATTGACTTTATTCTGTACAATATAAAGTCCCAACCCTGCACCTTCTGTGTACTTTCTTTTATCTGTAATAAACGGATCAAATATCGTTTTCAACTTATCTTCTGTAATGTGATCACCCATATTAACAATATGCAGCGACCAGGTATTTTTGGCAGCAGCAATGTAACAGTTGATGGTAGTGCCTTTGTGGGAGTATTTAATGGCATTCCCCAACAAATTTGTTATAACCTGGTTGAGTTTTAAGGTATCAGCAATAATCACAGGAGGTATTTCACCTATGCTTAGTTTAATCTTAATATTCCTGGTTTTTGCTATTATCCTGTTTATGTCCACTAACTTTTCAATGAAGGGGGTTATTTCAAAAGCTTCGCTGTTCAGCACTTCTGAATTTCCTGATTCTATCTGTGCCATATCCAGCACGTCATTTACAATATTGCGGGTATGGTTGCTTGCCAATAACAGTTGATCTACCAATGGTTCTATCCCCCTGAGTTGTTCATTTAATTTTATCTCCCGCTTTAACAACTGTCCTACGCCAAAGATGGCATTCAGCGGCGTTCTCAGCTCATGTGATACCTGGTATACAAATATCTTTTTAAAGTGATTACTTCTCTTTAACTGTTTATTGAAATCATTACTGTGAACATATGGTTTGCTTACCACGATGATAAGTGTTAAAACACCCGCCATCGCTGAGATGCGAAAAATAAATGCCACATCTTGCTGAAGATGTATCGCTTCCACAAAATGATAATGGTAATAGGTTTCAAGCAGCAAAAGAATGCCTACAGCTACCACCAGTGATATTCTTCTCGATATTCTGTCTGGAAATATCAGGTATATAATAGAGATCAGGAAGATGATCATTGCCTGCAGCTCAATAAGGTTACTGAGTAGTATGCCAAAATAAATAGACGCAAAACACTGCACCAAAAAAGTACTGGCAGCCGCCACTCTGTAGTATCCCCTGTGATTCATATAAATGGCCGAAACCGTAAGGAGGAATTCTATGGAAGCAGGTATGAGTATAGATAATTCTCTTGTGAATACCATAAATATGGCGCCTACAACGAGGATTAAGAAAGCCAGCACCAGGCTGAGTGTGTTCACAAGTATAATCCTGGATACCAATTCATCGTCTGTTTGCCCCTGCGTACCTGCTCTTGTAATTGATTTTACAGTTTGTTTGATCTGGTTAATGATTTTAATAGTCATGTTAAGCATCGTAGGGTTTAAGTAAGTTAAGCTCGGGATAGCCTTAAATAAAGGGCTATGACAGTTTGTGTTGCAGGCAAAAAAATCTTTTCATAGAAACCTAATGATCTTCTGAGGGTTATTATCCTATTGATAATTCTTCCGGCATCCTTTTTAAGGGGTATGAACGCTGGCAACCAAAGTTATAGTATTTATTCCTAAAGTTAAATTCATTTCATTTTTTTCATGTCCTACCCAAATAACGATTTATAAGTAATCAGTACATTTGTTATTATGGAAATGAGTATCAATCCCAACGAAGAAAAATCAGTCAAAAAGGAAGACGAAGTAAAGCCGGAACCTATTATTCATGACGGCTCCGGAGGCGCATTTGAAGGTACGGAAATGGTAACGGAAGAGCGGGAAGACCAGCCCCGCCCGAAAGGCCCAACTCCTTACTGAATAACTGCCGCATACCGGTGCGGTATTAAATCCTTAAATTAGGTGTATCAAAAAAAGTCATGCTTATGTTATCCTTGGAAAAAATCAGCGAATTATTAGGCAAAGAAAGCGATACCCTGTTGCAGCATCAAAGCAAAACTATCAGTAAAGACCTGCTGCACCTGCCGGGACCGGATACCGTCAATAAAATTTACCAACCTTCCAGCCGCAACCCGCAGGTGTTGCGCAGTTTGGGGCAATTGTTTCAGCATGGCCGTCTCGGAGGCACCGGCTATATGTCCATTCTTCCTGTAGACCAGGGCGTGGAACACAGCGCCGGCGCATCTTTTGCCAAATACCCGGCTTATTTTGATCCGGAAAATATTGTGAAGCTGGCGATAGAAGGCGGCTGTAATGCAGTGGCTTCCACCTTTGGCGTGTTATCGTCGGTGTCGCGTAACTATGCGCACCGCATTCCTTTTATTGTCAAGCTCAATCATAATGAACTGCTCACTTATCCCAACCGGGCCGACCAGGTAATGTACGGCACTGTGGAAGAAGCCTGGAACCTCGGCGCAGTAGCGGTTGGAGCCACCATCTATTTCGGCTCTGAGCAATCCGACCGCCAGATTGTGGAAGTATCGCGGGCCTTTGCAAGGGCGCATGAACTGGGCATGGCTACTATTCTCTGGTGTTACCTGCGGAATGACGCTTTTAAGAAAGATGTGGATTATCACCTCTCAGCCGATCTTACCGGGCAGGCCAATCACCTCGGTGTAACTATCCAGGCGGATATCATCAAGCAGAAATTGCCGGTGGTAAACGGGGGCTATAAAGCATTGAATACCGGAACGTCTTCGTATGGTAAACTGGACGAACGTATTTATACAGAACTTACCTCAGATAACCCCATTGACCTGTGCCGTTACCAGGTAGCTAATTGCTATATGGGCGGCATGGGACTGATCAATTCCGGCGGCGCCTCCGAAGGAGAGGCCGATCTGGCAGAGGCAGTACGCACCGCGGTGATTAATAAAAGAGCCGGCGGTGTAGGACTGATCTCCGGGCGTAAAGCCTTTCAACGCCCGATGGTGGAAGGAGCAGCATTGCTGAATGCCATCCAGGATGTATACCTGAATGAACAGATCACGATTGCGTAGCGGAGGGAGTGGAGGGAAGTCCCTCCACTCATCTTACCTGGCCGTTGCCACGTACAAACCATTTTTCCGTTACCAGCTTTTCCAGCGCAAAAGGTCCCCGCGCATGCAGCTTCTGCGTGGAGATGCCTATTTCCGCACCCAAACCAAATACGCCACCGTCGGTGAACCGCGTAGAGGCGTTCACGTATACCGCTGCGGCGTCTACTTCGTTGAGGAAACGCTCACTGATGGCGGTATCGCTGGAAATAATCGCTTCTGAGTGACGGGAAGAATATTTTTGAATATGCGACAGCGCTGCGTTGGTGTCGGGCACTACTTTTACGGAACATTTGAGCGAAAGGAATTCCCGGCCAAAATCTTCCGGCTGCGCAGCGAAGAGATGCGGATAATTATTTTTCTGCAGGATATCGAATGCTAACGGGTCCGCATATACGTCTACCGCGTAGTGCTGCAGCTGCGGCGCGAGTAATGCGAGGAAATCCGCAGCCACGGCTTCATCCACCAGCACGGTGTCGAGCGAATTGCATACCGACGGGCGGGAAACTTTCGCATTGGTAACAATGGCCGCAGCCTGTTGCAGGTCGGCAGTTTTTTCCACGTAGGTATGGCATACTCCCGCACCGGTTTCAATGACCGGTACCCTGGAGTTGGTGCGCACAAATTCGATCAGTTGTTCGGAGCCACGTGGTATAATGATATCGATATACTTTACGGCAGTAAGCATTTCCATTACAAAGCTGCGGTCAACCGGCAGCAGCTGCACGGCATGTTCATCTACCCCAAACTGCGTTAATACGGCCTGGATCAGTGCTACGAGGATGGTGTTGGTATAAAAGGCATCCGTGCCGCCACGCAGCACGCATACGTTGCCGGAGCGGATACAGAGCGCGGCTACATCCACGGTTACATTGGGCCTCGATTCATAGATCACGCCTACCACGCCGAGAGGCACGGTTTTCTTTTGTACCAGGAGGCCGTTACCGAGGGTTCTTTCGAGCACCAGTACATTGGCGGGATCGGGCAGGCCGGCAATATCTTCCAGGCTGGAGGCGAGATCGCGGATGCGCGCATCTGTCAGCAGCAGCCGGTCTTTTTTCGGGTCTTCGTCCGGCATGCGGTCGAGGTCCTTCTTATTTTCTGTGATAATGTCTTCCGACCGGATCAGGATCACCGATGCCAGTTTGCGCAGCAATGCCTGTTTCTGTGCATCGGCGAGGGTACGTATGGAAACGCCTGCCTGTTGCGCTTTTTCCAGTAATGGTTGTATCGTTTGCATGATTGTTTTTCTTTATAACAGCACGATGTCATCGGCGTGGGCCACTTCAATGTTCTGTGCTTTGTGTTGGGTGTCGAGAGTGTCTGATGCAATTTTCGTCCTGCCTACGGCGATGGCGATATTGTCTTCGTTCACAATTTCAATGACTTCCCCGCATTCAAATTTTTCGAGTACAGCCTGCACGCCTACGGCGAGGAGGCTGTGACGCTTTTCCAGGGCTTTTTGTGCGCCGGCGTCAATTTGGATCCTGCCGGTAACCAGGCTGCCGCTGGCCAGCCACTTTTTGCGGGCGGGCATGCTGCAGGGCTGCGGCAGGCACAAGGTACCTGTTTTGCCCGCAATGGCATTGAGGATGCCATCCTCTGTGCGGATACCGAAAATAACGACCCTGATGCCCATCCTGGTGGCCAGGCGGGCGAAGGTGAGCTTGGATACCATGCCGCCTAAGCCGAGGGCGGATTTCTCTTTATCTGCCAGTCCCAGGGCTGCCTTGTCAATAACGTCTATCTGTGGCACCACCTGCCCCTCCCTGTCCAGTACGCCGGCTACGGAGGTGCTGAACAACAATAGCTGTGCACCAAAGCCCACGGCTATCAGCGTGGCCAGCTCGTCGTTGTCGGAAAATTTCAGCTCCAGGCTGCTCACCACGTCATTTTCGTTGGCAATGGGGATAATGTTGCTGGCCCACAGCTCCTCGTAAGTACGTTTTAACTGGAGAAACTGGTTCCTGTCGGAGAAATGCTGGCGTTCACAAAGGCTCTGCGCTACTGCAATACTATAAGGGGCAAAATAACGGCTGTATTTATTCAATAACAACGGATTACCCACGGCTGCCGCGGCTTTGCGCTCGCTGATGGTGCCGTTGTAATGACGTAAAAACTGTTTGCCGGCGGCCACAGCCCCGGACGACACCAGCACAATATGATAATCGGCATGTAACTCTGCTACCTGCCGTGCTATACCGGCAATCACGGTTTCATCAAGGTCACCGTTCTGATGGGTGATCGACGCTGTTCCAAATTTTATAACTAATATCGGTTTACTCAATTTCTGCTCTATTTGGAGCCTAAAATAATATTAACACGGCGAAATTCTAAATGCATAATTTGTTCCGGTTGCCGGGAAAGCCCTATTTTAACTTCTTATATTGATTTAACCTGCTATATGAGAAAGCATGTTGCCATGTTTATAACAGCCACTATGGCCGTTTCTGTTGCCTGTCTCCCAACGGCCAAAGGCCAGCAAACACTTCGTCAGCAAATTGCAGGTATCGCCGGAAATATATCTGGGAAAGTTGGGGTATATGCGGAAATCCTGGAAACAAAGGACACCGTTTCCTTTAACCGCGACCAGCATTTCCCGATGCAGAGCGTGTATAAATTCCCGATTGCCATGGCCATGCTCCACCAGGTGGACCAGCACAAATTCCGGCTGGATCAACCCATACACGTAACAAAAGACGATCTGATAGGGCCGAGAGGGGTAAGCCCGGTACGGGACCAGCATCCGGAGGGAAATTTTGATATGCCACTGGGAGAACTGATCGATTATAATATCCGCGCCAGCGATGGCAGCGCCTGTGATGTGCTGCTGCGCTTACTGGGTGGCACCGCCAAAGCGAATGCTTATGTACACAGCCTGGGCGTAAAACAGCTGGCCATTTCCACCACGGAAAAAGTGCAGGTGCCCAGCGAAATGATCCAGTATAAGAACTGGTCTACCCCAATGGCCATGACACAGCTGCTGAAAATATTTTACCAGGAACCGGTGTTGTCCGACAGCAGCAAAAATTACCTGATGCACCTGATGGTGACTTCAAGACCCGGTGCAAAAAGATTAAAAGGATTACTGCCGGCCGGCACAGTGGTAGCGCATAAAACGGGCACCTCGTGGACCGCAGACGGGTTAACCCGTGCCACCAATGACGTTGGTATTATTACTTTGCCAAACGGACATCACCTGGCTATTACGGTATTTGTGTCTGATGCAAAAGCAAGTGAGGAAGAGCGGGAGGGAACCATTGCTAAAATTGCGAAAGCAGCATACGACCACTGGAGCAAATAAAAAAACAGGCAGTTTCATTTTTGAAACTGCCTGCTGAAAATTATTTCATGTATTTCTTATACTCGTTTTCAATATCCATGATATCTATTTTGTGGAGTTTGTCCCCATCAAATAACCACATCTCCCAATTGTATTTAACATCACTTAAATTGAGCGTAGCGGCACTTCCTTTGGCCGAATGAAAACTGATGTTGCCACCGGCAGGTTCAATAATCTTTACGCCCTTTTCCTCCAGGAAGGCGCGGGCATCTGTTATGTAGTTCTGGTAATCTTCATTGATGGTATAAAATGCTTCTTCCCCGTTATCTTTTTTCAGATGTTCCAGTTGAATACTGTCGGGCGTATGAAGTATTGCGCAGGGACGTGTAATCTGGCTGGCGCTTTCGGTTACAGCCTGCACAGGTGGAGCTGCATCTGTCGGAATTTTTTCCTCCGGAATTTTTCTTTCCTGGCATGCATAGAAAGTAATGAGCGCTAAAGGTAAGATAAGGTGCTTTTTCATGGTTTTCATAGCAATAGTTGTTTGGCATATTCGTTACACTTTACTACAGCGTAATGGCGTAAAGATAATATAAAATATACCCCATGCAACTATTGCAATATGTTCATACATGGATAATCTATCAGCCCTGCTGCGCCACCTTGATAGAAGGTGCTTTTATCGCCCGGCGCCAGTGGATGCTGATGTCTGAAACGCTCTGGCAGATCGGGATTAGAGATAAAGGGGCGTCCGAATGCAATAAGATCTGCTTCATTTCGTTGCAGTGTTTTTTCTGCACTGTCTGCTGTAAAACCACCTGCCAGGATCAGCCAGTTTTTAAACTGCTGCCGTAATAAACCAATGTAATTTGAAGGGATCGGTAAACTGCCGTTGGTAGATTGATCAGAGAGATGAATATAGCGTATATCCATCTGGTTTAGTTTCGGGATCAGGTACAGGTGAGTAGCTATTTCTTCATCGTATAATGGCAAGCTATTGTGTGCTGCAAAAGGAGAGAAGCGGATGCCTACCCTATGTGCTCCGGCAATATCAATGGTGCCTTGTACGATCTCCAGTAAAAAGCGACTCCTGTTTTCAATACTGCCGCCATATTTATCCGTACGCCTGTTGGTATGCGGGTGCATAAATTGTTCAATAAGGTAACCATGTGCAGCATGTACTTCTATGCCGTCGAAACCTGCGGCAATAGTATTTTCCGCTGCTTTGAGATGCAGCCCGATCATTTCTTCTACTGCGGTGGTGCTCATTGCTTCAGGTACGGGCATGGGCATAGGGCCTTGTACCGTAGTGATGCTGCCATTGGCAGCTATTGCTGATGGCGCCAGCAAAGGCCCGCCACCGGGGAGGTTCAGTGGATGGCCAATTCTTCCGCTATGTAAAAGCTGGAGGAATATGGTGCCGCCTTTTTCATGAACCGCATCTGTTACTTTTTTCCATGCGGCTATTTGTTCGTTGTTGTAAATGCCAGGCAGGCGGTAGTAGCCTACGCCATTAGGGCTTATGGCGGTGCTTTCTGCTATGATCAATCCTGCGCCTGCACGCTGACTGTAATACGTGGCCACCATATCATCGGGTACGCCGTTGGTAGCTCTTCTTCTGCTCATGGGCGCCATCACGATCCTGTTGTTTAATGTGAATGTGTTTGAGGCAACCGGTTCCAGTAATTTCATTTTCATCTTTTTTATAACACAAAATTAGACAGGTGTGCAGACATGGAACAGGTAGAATCCGGGGTGATTATTGTAATTTTACAGGTTATGGGAGAAAGAAATTTATATACGCCGTTTGAGTTGTTACAGGCAGATATGTCGGATTGGGATCCGCAGCCGAAGGTGTATTTCTTTTTTGAGATCATCCATATCCGCGAAGGTAGCGGGTTCCGGACGGTAAATAATAACCGGTTCCCTTATCATAAAGGCAGCCTGTTTTTATTTACGCCGCGCGACTGCCGCGGGTTTGAAGAAGAAACGCCTACAAAATTTGTATCGATCCGCTTTTCTGAAATGTTCGTGGGCATGTCTCATTCGGCGCCCGAAAAGGCGCGGCTGGGCGAGTGGCTCCGGCAACTGGAGTACCTGTTCTTTTACCACAACCGGCAGGAACAGTTATTGATCAGCCAGGAGAACGATTGTGACATGATCATGGCGCTCATCTGCAATATGATGGATGAATATGAGAAGAAGCCACCCTATTACCAGCAAAACCTGCAGCACTATGTAAGTTTGCTGTTGAATATAGTAGCGCGGAATGTGGCGGAGGATATAAATGTAGATGGAACAGACAACGCCGCTCCGTTGATCAGCCGGATGATCGGGTATATCCGGCAATATATTTATTGCCCCGATATGCTGAAGCAGGAGCACCTGGCGAAACAATTCAATCTTTCCCCGCATTATATCGGGGAGTTTTTCAAGAAGCAAACGAATGAGAGCCTGCAGCAATTCATTATTCATCACAAACTCAACCTGGTGCAGCTCAGGGTGAGCTACAGCGACCTCACCATTTCGGAAATCGCTGATGAGCTGGGGTTTACAGACGAAAGTCATATGAGCCGGCTCTTTAAAAAATATTATGGCCTTACCCCGGCCGCTTACCGGAAGGAGCAGGTTCAGGCCAAAAAAGAGGGGGCTGAAAAAAATATTCATCGAAATATTTCGATATTTCAAAAATAGTCTTACTTTTGCTTTATGGATTTAGCAGTTATAGAAAAAGCAGCAAATGCCATCGCCGACAAACATCGATTATCTATTATAATGGAGGTTGTTAAGAAGGGAAAGCTGGTTTGTGGTGATGTGTGCGGGTTTACGTGTTTGTCGCAGCCTACGGTGTCGCATCACGTAAAGATCCTGGTAGATAGTGGCGTACTGCATTCTGTGAAAAATGGGAGATCTCTGGAGCTGACGCTCAATAAGGAGATGATGAAACAGTTGTCTATGTTCTTTTTACAATTAAGTTAGGTACAAAAAGGGGCTGAGGTGCTACCGGGCGGGTAACCAACAGCTTTTTTTATACTTATATATATTGATACTTTTAAATTAATGGATTGATAGAGAAAGATTTTCTCTTTTTTTTAGATATGACACATTGATAAACTTAAATAAATCAATAGAATGGACCAGTTACAGAATAAAACAGCTGTCATCACGGGCGGTAACAGCGGTATAGGATATGCAACAGCAGCAGATTTTTTGGCGAAAGGAGCAAAGGTATTGATTACAGGACGCAAGCCGGAAGCCGTACAGCAGGCTGTGGCAGCGTTAGGAGGAGAGGTGGATAGTTTTATCGCAGACCAGGGAAAAATAAATGACTCACAGAAACTGGCGGAGTATGTGCGTGACCGTTATGGCAAAATAGACATCCTGTTTGTGAATGCGGGAGTAGCAGCGTTTGCATCATTTGCTGATGTAACAGAAGCTTCCTTTGATACGGTAATGGACATTAACCTGAAGGGCGCCTTCTTCACCGTGCAGCATCTGCTGCCGCTGATCAACGACGGTGGTACCATCATTTTATTGTCTTCCGTAAATGCACTCGCAGGTATGCCGGGAGCAGTAGTATACAGCGCCAGCAAAGCAGGACTCAACTCGCTGGGACGCACCTTATCAAGGGAGCTGGCCTCCAGGAAAATCCGGGTAAATATTGTAAACCCCGGACCGGTAGCCACACCTATCCTTGAAAAGGCAGGTATTCCAAAAGAAGCGATCAGTGAAGAACAATTGGCCAAAGCATTACCGATAGGCAGAATAGGACAACCGGAAGAAATTGCCAAACTGGTTTCCTTCCTCGCTTCAGACGACGCATCCTTTATCACAGGTGCAGAGTACAACATCGACGGAGGTATCAGTGTTCATCCATTAATCGGTTAATCTCAAACAAGCATCATTCATGTCATCTCTGAAAGACAAAATAGTTGTTATCACAGGCGGTAACAGTGGAATTGGATACACAACAGCAAAGGCATTTTTAGCAAAAGGAGCAAAGGTTTTGATAACAGGTCGTCAGCCTGGTGCGGTACAAAAGGCCGTACACGCACTGGGCCACCCTGCAGAAGGTTTTAAAGCAGATCAGTCAGACATGAATGATATACGGCGCCTGTATGAATACCTGCAGGGCCGTTTCGGGAAAATAGATTCCTTATTTGTAAATGCTGGCGTGGCGAAATTAGCGCCGTTTGAAACGGTAACAGAGGCGCAATACGATGAATTAATGAACATTAACTTCAAAGGTGCTTATTTCACCATCCAGCAATTACTTCCCCTCATCAGCGATGGCGGTTCTATCACGCTGCTGTCGGCCCTGAACGCATATTCAGGAACACCCAATGCCACAGTACTATCTGCCAGTAAAGCAGCGCTGAACTCATTGGGCAGAACATTATCGAGGGAACTGGCGGAAAGGAAAATACGGGTAAACATAGTGAACCCCGGTATTATCAGCACGCCACTACTGGAGAAAGCAGGATTACCGGATGAAGCCAGAACACACCTGAGCAATATTACGCCCCTGGGCAGGTTAGGACAACCGGAAGATATTGCCAGCCTGGTCACTTTCCTGGCATCCGATGATGCTTCGTTTATTACAGGTGCAGAATATAATGTAGACGGCGGCCTTATGGTGCACCCGTTGATCGCTTAATAAATGATCCTGGCGTTGCAGTGTGCAGCATTGTGCAAATGCTGCACCGGCAGCAGGGACTTTAAAAAATTCTTTGTTGATTTACAGTTAACGGTTGTTTAGGATGTTTGCAAACCCCATTGGTTGCCTGCCGGATGCCGCTTGCTATACGGGTATCTGGCAGCAACTTTAAAAATTTTAAGTTGTAGGTTTAACAGCGGCCGGAATAATCTTATTCCGGTCTTCGCTTTTTTAGCTCATCTTCCGGATCAGTTTCCCCAGCGTTTTCAGCCCGTCATCCACCTGCTTGCTCCATACCGGACCAAAACTGATACGTAAACAGTTGTTGTATTTATTCTGTAAAGAAAAGATCCTTCCGGGGCAGAAGCTGATCTTATGTTTCAGCGCCTGCTGGAACAGTTCAAACGTATTGATGGATTCGTCGAGTTCCACCCAAAGCACACAACCTCCCTGCGGCCGTGATATCCTGGTATTCTCCGGGAAATATTCGCTGATGGCCTGTGAATACCGTAAACTCTGGGTGTGCAGCACCTTCCGCAAATTGCGCAGGTGAAATTCGTACCGGCCTATTTCCAGGAAATGCCCTACCGCCGCCTGCGGCAGCGATGCACAGGCAATAGAGTGGTTCTGTTTCATCAGCAGCACCTTTTCCTTATATTTTCCCGGTAACGTCCAGCCAACGCGGTAGCCGGGCGCCAGTGATTTGGAAAAGGAATTACATAACAACACATGACCGTATTTATCAAACGTTTTGCAATTGGCAGGACGTTGTTTCGTAAAATACAGATCGCCGTAAATATCATCTTCTATCAACGCTATGTCATACTTCACCATCATGTCTACCAGCGCCTTTTTATTTTTATCCGGCATACAGGAACCCAACGGGTTGTTGTAGTTGGTAACAAATAAACAGGCTTTGATTTTATGACGCGGAATGGCTTTGTCGAGGTAATCGAGATCAATGCCGGAAACCGGATGCGTAGGCACTTCCAGCACTTTTAAGCCAAGACTTTCCGCCAGCTGCATAGAGCCATAATACGCGGGGCTTTCAATGGCAATGGTATCGCCGGGACGTGTTACGGCCGACAGGCACAACGTCAGCGCATCCATGCAACCACTCGTAGTAATAATATCATCTTCCGTATAGGCGCCGCCCCAGGCAAGCGACATCCGGGCTATTTGTCCACGCAGCAGCTTGTTGCCCTGTAACTCCTCATAGCCGATGCCGTTGTTGGGCAGGTCACGCAGCGCATGCACCACGGCCTTCGCCATTTTAGCGGCAGGCATCAGTCCCGGCGGAGGCGTAGCCACAGAGAAGTTCAGGATGTTCGGGTTCCTCATATGACTGAACACTTCCATCACCATATCGCTCACCGTGGCTTCACTGGCTTTCTTTACCGGCGCACAGGTACCCGGCATGGCAGGCATACGCCTGGAATTAAAGCGGATGTAATAACCGGATTTGGGTCTGGACTCAATCAGTCCTTTTGATTCCAGGTGATAATACGCCTGGAAGGCAGTGGTTAAACTGATCCCTTGTTGCTTGCTGAGCATGCGCACAGACGGCAGTTTCTCCCCGATTTTCATCACGTCTTTTTCTATCAGCTGTTCAATATTATCAGCTACCTGCAGGTACAGGTGATCGGCGGTTTTTATCATGGCATTGCTAATCTGATCTGGTCAAAAATACAAAAATAGCATCTGTTTTATTTTAATTTTTTCGGGAGAGAGGAATGCGGTAGTTCATCCGCCGGCCACCCGTGCTTATCGCAGTTGTTTCCCTATCAGCCTGCCCAGCGTTTGAATGGCCCAGTCCTGGTCGTCGCTCCAGGGATTGGCATTGGTAAGCCGGATGCAGTTCTGGTAGTGGTCCTGGCTGGAGAACAGTGCGCCGGGCGTAAACGTGATCCCTTGCTCCACCGCTTCTTCATGCAGCTTCCAGGTGTTTATTTTTGGCGAAAGTACTACCCATAAACTGATGCCGCCGTTGGGGCGCGTCAGTTGTGTATCTTCCGGGAAATACTCCTGTATCGCTTTCGTGATCTGCATAGTTTGCATACTCAGCGATTGCCGCAGCGATTTCAGGTGCAGGTCCAGCCGCTGCTGATCGAGGAATTTACTCAGCACTAATTGCGGCAACATCCCGGTGGCGCCGGAGGCCATGAATTTCAACTGCGCAATTTTTTCCTTGTAACGACCGCCAATCACCCAACCCGTGCGCAGCCCCGCGGCAATAGACTTTGAGAAAGACGAACAGTAAAGTACCAGTCCTTCTTCGTCATATGATTTCACCGTTCTGGGCCTTTCCGGTGCGAAATGCAGATCGCCGTATACGTCATCTTCTATCAGCGGCACCTGGTATTTTTTCAGCAGCTTCGCCAGTTGTTCCTTGCTGTTGTCGGGGATGCAACAGCCCATCGGGTTGTTGTAGTTGCTTACAAAAAGACAAGCCTGTACTTTCTTTTGCTTAAAAGCGTCTTCCAGTTTATCCAGGCTCACGCCGATTACCGGGTCGGTGGGGATTTCCAGCGCTTTCATGCCCAGGCTCTCAATGGCCATCAGCAGCCCAAAAAAAGTAGGTGACTCAATGGCAATGGTATCGCCGGCTTTGGCTACCGCGCGGAGGCAAAGACCTGCAGCCTCAATAGCGCCGTGGGTAACAATAATATCCTGTGGCGATACCGCCCGGCACCAGTTAAGACAATGCCTGGCAATGTGTTTCCGGAAAGGTTCATGGCCGTAAATATCACCGTAAGGGATATACGAAGTATCCAGTTCACGCGCTACCAGCTGCAGCGCTTTCTTCAGCTTCACATCCGGTAGCAGCGCCACATCCGGCGATGCGCCTATCAGTGAAATGGTTTTATGTGATCCGCTGGTTTTCCGGAACATGGCCAGCTTTTCATTGATCTGTACTTTTAGTGGAGTAGGCAAAGGGTTTGTTACCGGCGGCAGATCGGGGCGTAATTTTTTTGAATAGTGTACAAAGTATCCTGATTTTTCCCGGGAGGCCACCCAGCCTTTTTTTTCCAGGTGGGTGTATACCTGCAAAGCCGTGCTGATGCTGATGCCGTGTTCCTGGTGCAGGGATCGCACAGAGGGCAGCTTGTCGCCCACCGCATACACGCCCTCACTGATCATATGCTGGATCTTCTCCGCCAGCTGAAGATAGATAAACCCATTATTCTTTTTCATCTTCCCAAAGTTAATCTGTTATGGTTTAATATCGATAATTCTGTATCTGTTTTGGTGGTGTTTTTTGCCGTTATTTTGTAATCCTAAACCCACAATCATGACTGCTGTTAAACGAATTGCACAAACGCTGGTACAACTTTGCAGAGCGTGGAAATTTCCGGAGGCACAGGCCACGCTGTTCCATGAAGATGCGGTAAACCTGGAGCCGGACGGCCGCACCACTACCGGGTTAACAGCCATCATGGCAAAGGAGCAGGCATTCCTCGACAGCATCTCGGAAAGACACCTGCTGGAGATCTCAGAGCCCGTTGTGGCCGACGATTATTTCGCGGTGCAGCTGCTGATGGATGTAACGGTCAACGGCATCGGCCGCCGGACGAGAAATGAACTTTGCATCTATAAAGTACGCGACGGTAAAATTATCAGTGAACAGTTTTTCTACTAATCATCTTAAAAAAATATAATTATGGAAGCAAGAATGGACATCTACAAACTCCTGCCCGGCGCATATAAAGCCATGATGGGATTGCAGGCTTTTGTTAACGAATGCGGCCTTGATAAAACCCTCACAGAACTTATAAAGATCCGCGCCTCACAGATCAATGGCTGCGCTTTCTGCCTGAATATGCACACCAAAGAAGCCCGCCAGATGGGAGAAACGGAGCAACGCATCTACGGACTGCCGGCCTGGGAAGAGGCGCCTTATTATACCGACAAAGAGCGTGCGGCCCTCGCACTTACAGAAGCCGTTACGCTGGTAAGCGCTACCCGGGTGCCGGATGAGGTGTACAAAGCCGCACAGGCCGTTTTTACGCAACAGGAAATAGCAATTATCACAATGGCCATTGTCGCCATTAATTCATGGAACCGCATTGCGATTACATCAAGAACATTGCCGCAGGGATAATATCATAAGGGTGTCTCCGGCTGAATGATTAGTTGGAGACGCCTTCCGGAATATATATTATCTTCCCCGCAGGTAATTTTATATCGGATATGTTTAATAAGATAGCGCCTGATAAATGGAAGCATTTTTTCGCAGGCATCCTCATGGGGGCGGTACTCGAAGTGGTTTCAGCATTAACGTTTCCTGGCCGGCCGTTACTGGCGGCCCTTGTGGCCCTGGCAGTGGTCATCGTTATCAGTTATGGCTTTGAGTTGTTTTCATTAATCACCGGCAAAGGACACCACGATGTAATGGACGCCGTGGCCAGTATTATCGGCGGTATTACCGGCATGTTACCGGGAGCGCTGGTATACCAATGGATATTTGCTTAACCGGGCAAATCCGCAAGAAACCGTAAATCAAAAATCCCCGCTTTCCGTATTTTCGCAACATGGCTTTGCAGAAAATAAAGATCCCCATCAACGACCCGGCGCATTTCTCCTTTGAAGAATGCCTGCGTTTCCTCGGGAGATCGGATAAAGAATGTTTGCATTATATACACCATGGAAAAGTGCGGCGCATGCTGTTGTCGGAAGGTGAACCGGTGGTAGTGGAAATTGCGCCCGGCTCAAAAAACAACTTCCTGGAAGTAACCGTCCTGGCGCCCGCCGGGGAGGCGGTGGCAGAAGCGCCCATTATCAGGTATATCACGCATTGGTGGCACCTGGACGCTAATCTGCAACCATTTTATCAGTATACGCAAACAGACCCGCTCTTAAAAGGACTGGCAGAAAAATATAACGGTCTTCGCCTGATAGGTATGCCTGATCTTTTTGAGGCCATCACCTGGCCCGTGATAGGCCAGCAAATAAACCTCGCCTTCGCCTATACATTGCGGCAGCGGTTTATCCGGCAGTTTGGGTATCACGTAGTGGTAGACAACACCGATTTTTATTTATACCCCCATCCAAAGGTGATAGCCGCATTAACACCGGATCAGCTTACACCGATGCAGTTTTCCCGCAGTAAAGCATTGTACCTCGTGGAAACCGCCCGGCAAATGGCCAGTGGTGCGCTCAGCGAGGCTACGCTGGATACCATGAGCTATGAAGCCGCGCGTGAAAGCCTGGTTGCCATGAAAGGAATTGGTAACTGGTCGGCCAACTATGCACTGATGAAGTACCGCCGTTTTCCGCAATCCGTTTTACTGGAAGATGTTGGTTTGCAGAATGCAATAAAAAATAGATTAAATTTGGAAGCGAAGCCTTCTATGCCAGCATTGCAGGAGTATACAAAGCCGTGGAAGGAGCATGCAGCATACGCCACTTTTTATTTGTGGAGGTCACTATTACCCCAATAGATTAAATTTATGGAAGACGGATTGTATCATCTACGTATAGACACCCCCGTTGGACCGCTGCTGATCAGTGGTACAGCACATTTTATAAACGCTGTTTCTTTTACAGATAAACCCGCAGTGGATTTCCCCCAGGCGCCTGCACTACTGCTGGATTGCGCGCAGCAGCTGTATGAATATTTTGCGGGCGACCGCAAAACTTTTGACCTGCCCATTTCCCAGGAAGGAACGGAGTTTCAACAAACGGTGTGGCAACAACTAACTGTTATTCCATTCGGACAAACCATTTCTTACCAGCAACTCGCCCGCCGGATCCATAATCCCAAAAGCATCCGCGCAGTAGGCACTACCAATGGTAAAAATAAACTGGCCATCATTGTGCCCTGTCATCGCGTAATTGGCAGCAATGGCACGCTCACCGGCTATGCCGGTGGTCTCTGGCGTAAACGCTGGCTCCTGGAACATGAACGCACAGATTTATTTACCGGTTTGTTCTGAAAAATCTGATCTGGTCAATATTTCAAAAACTGAATCTGTTTTCAGATAATAAATTATCTCAATTTTGTTCCTGCATTACCACCCGAAAATTCTCATCAACAACGAGTAATCATGGAATTGAAATTGCAGGAAGACCTGAAACATACAGATCAGTTATTACAGTTAACCAAGGATTTCAGCAGCAGGTTTTTATCAGCAATAGATAAACTGGCAGCCGATAAAAAGGTGCAGATCAATAGCCGTGTATCCATTCCCGGTACCGGGATAGGAGGTGCAGCTACATTGGAAGCATTCCGGCAACAATATGGCAACAGCATTACCGCCGCCGCAGGGCCGCGCTACTGGGGCTTTGTAACCGGCGGCGTTACACCTGCCGCCCTGATGGGCGACTGGCTCGCATCTGCAATGGACCTCAATTCTTCTGATAAAAGTTCAGCCGCATATTATGTTGAAACGGAAACCATTGCTTTACTGAAAGAATTATTCGGACTGCCGGAAGCATTTTTAGGATGCTTTGTTTCCGGCGCTACCATGTCCAACTTCACCGGCCTGGCTACCGGCCGGCAATGGGTGGGATTGCAGCATGGAGTGGACATTGCAGCCGATGGTGTTGCCGCACTGCCAGGACTGAAAGTAGTATCTGCCGTGCCGCATTCCAGCATCGGTAAAGCCATTTCAATGATGGGAATAGGCCGCAATAACCTGGTGCGTGTTCCGGTATTGCCCGGTCGTGAAAGTGTGGACATCGCCGCGTTGAAAGAATACCTCGAAGCGAACAAAGGAACGCCCATTATTTATGTGGCCAATGCCGGCACCGTGAACACCGTTGATTTTGATGACATTGCCGCACTGGTGCAACTGAAAAAGGAATATGGTTTCTGGCTGCATGTAGATGCCGCTTTCGGCGGATTCGCCGCCTGCAGCGATCAGTGGAAACACCTGCTGAACGGATGGGAACAGGTTGATAGTATCACCATCGATGCACATAAATGGCTGAATGTGCCTTATGATGCCGCGATGATCTTTTGCAGGCACCCGGAGTTACAATCGGCCGTATTCCAGAATGCAGGCGCCGCTTATTTAGGCGACCCGGCAACGCAATTTAATTTCATAAATTATATACCCGAAAACTCGCGCCGCCAACGCGCTTTGCCGGCATGGTTTTCTTTGATGGCATACGGCAAAGAAGGATATCGCTGGCTCGTTGAAAATAATATTTCACTGGCCAAACAACTGGGCAGCCTGCTGGACACAGACCCGAATTTTGTGGTGCTATCACCGGTAAGGCTCTGCGTGGTTTGCTTCACGCTGGAAGTGGCGCCGGAAGCAGCGGCAGAAGCCGTACAGGAATACCTGGATGCACTGAACGACAGCGGCGTGGTATGTATGACTGCTACCACTTATGCCGGCCGGCCGGCCATCCGCGCGGCATTGGTAAACTGGCGCACCAGCGGGAAAGATGTTTTGTTGGCCTACGATACCATGAAGGTACTGGCAGAAAAAATAGTGAATAAATATACTTATGCGTAAATCAAATACAAATGCTTACATCGCGCTTGCCATTGTAAGTATTTTTTGGGGAACCACTTACCTGGCATCCAGTGTGGGCGTAAGACACATGCACGGAGTGATGCTGGCAGGCATAAGACAGGCAGCAGCCGGATTTCTGATCACCGGATTTTTTTTACTGAAGGGATATAAGTTACCGGAGAAAATAGTGTTGTCGAAATTATTTGTCATTGGTACACTCATGCTATGTGGTGGCAACGGTTTGCTTACCTGGGCGCTGAGATATATTCCCAGCGGACTGGGAGCGATCATTGCAGCTACCATTCCCATCTGGATCACCATCACCAGCTATTTCCTGGTACAACGTACCCGGCTTAGTTTACAGCTGATCATTGGTATGATCCTGGGCTTTGGCGGCGTGGCAGGTATCTTTTATAATTATTTATCAAGTCTCATGAACCCGGATTTCCAGTTCGGAATCATCATCGGTTTTATCTCCTGTATATTCTGGGCACTGGGTTCTGTACTTACGGCGAAGTGGTCGCTGGGTGTGAATTACCTGTATGGCGCAGGATTCCAGATGTTTTTCAGCGGCATCATCATGTTGCTGGTAGCTACTTTATTCCTGGGACAGCATGTGGAAGTGCAGAGTTTTACTACTGAATTATGGGAAAGCCTGTTGTACCTGGTGTTGGTAGGTTCGGTGTTTTCATATTCCGCTTATGTGTTTGCGTTGAATAATCTTCCGCCTGCACAGGTATCCATTTATGCTTACATCAACCCGGTGGTGGCGGTATTGCTGGGATGGCTCATCCTGCACGAGAACCTCACCTGGTTAACCGGTGTATGTTCACTGGTCACCATCGGTGGCGTATACCTGGTGAACAGTGCGGTGAACAAAAGTAAGAAAAGCCTTGCAGCGGCTGCAAAATAGTAATAGCTATAATTTTTTAAGGTAGAAGTTAATAGACAGATGCTCACCCCGGTGTTTACCGGACGAGCATCTTTTCTTTTGTTATGGAAATGAATTAAATTGAGATGGATTCTTAAATCTGTTATCTTATGGACGTTATTCAGGCAACGGAGTTACATACGAATGAGGTGGCGGTATTGTTTGATGCCTACCGCGGCTACTATGATCAGGCGCCCGATTTTAAAGGGGCACTGGGTTTTATTACAGAAAGGATTGCGAAACAAGACAGTGTAATATTTGTGGTGATGCTGAATGCCGAAATTATTGGTTTCACACAACTCTATCCCATCTTCACTTCCCTGGGAATGAAAAGAGGCTGGTTGCTGAACGACCTGTATGTATTGGAAGAACACCGCGGTATGGGCGCCGGCAAAGCCCTGCTGGATAAAGCAACGGAATATGGTAAGTCTACCCATGCTGCCTGGTTGATGTTGCAAACCTACATTGCCAACACCGGGGCACAGAAACTCTACGAAAAAGAAGGGTTCATAAAAGATACGAACTCCTACTACTATTATAAGTCACTTTAAAAAACAGGGCGCGAAGGAAACTTTCCGCGCGCTGCTTCGTAAAATACGATGGACACAACAAAGAATCCCTGGACCATTCACTCCCGGGAAATGCGATATGACAATAACTGGATCAGTATATGGCATCACGAGGGATTAAATCCTGCCGGTGGCGCCGGTATTTACGGCGTGGTACATTTTAAAAACCTCGCGGTGGGAGTAGTGGCGCTGGACGATGATATGAATATTTACCTCGTAGGGCAATACCGTTTCCCGTTAAAGCAGTTTTGCTGGGAAATCCCTGAGGGCGGTGCTCTGCTGGGAAAAGAAACTGCGCTGGATACCGCCAAAAGGGAATTACTGGAAGAAACCGGCCTGGTGGCATCCCATTGGGAAGTAATTACGCGCATGGCGCTGTCCAATTCTGTTTCTGATGAAGAAGGCGTGGTGTTCCTGGCGAGGGGACTGGAGCAACGGGAGGCTGAACCCGAAGAAACCGAGCAGCTGATCGTTAAAAAAGTGCCTTTTGAAGAAGCCTACCGGATGGTAAATGACTTTGAGATCACGGATTCCTTATCGGTAGCGGCCATACAAAAAGTAAAGCTAATGGGCTATGAAGGCTTATTAAACAAATAAACCCGTTACCTTTGCAGCAAATGGAAAGGAAATTTAACGCTTTCAAAGGTGAAAGAAGAGACGGGCAACGAGGCCCGAAAAAATATGCAACGCAGCGGCCAAAGCAATCTACCATGATTATTGGCCGTCAGCCGTTATTGGAAGCCCTGAGCACCGGGAAGTCGATTGAGCGCATCTTCATGCTGCGCACCGCTACCGGCGACATCATTCCGCAAATAAGGGAGCTGGCCCAAACCAACAATATCCCCATCAACTATGTTCCGGTGGAGAAGCTCAACGGGCTTACCCAGGCCAATCACCAGGGAGTGGTAGCCATTGCCGGCAACGTAACCTACCTGGATCTGCAGGATGTGATTTCGCATGTTACAGAAAAGGGCGAAACCCCGCTGTTCCTCATACTGGATGGTATTACAGATGTACGTAATATAGGCGCAATTGCCCGCAGTGCCGTGTGTTGCGGCGCACAGGCCATCATTATTCCTGATAAAGGCATTGCCGCACTGAATGAAGAGGCCGTGAAATCGTCTGCCGGTGCATTGGAAAGTATCGCGGTTTGCCGGGTCAACAGCCTGAACAAAGCCATTGATACCCTGCATCTCAACGGTATCAAGGTAATGGCGAGTGAAATGGAAACGGAAATAAAGTTGTACGATTGCGATCTCCGGGAGCCGGTGGCGGTGATCATGGGTTCGGAAGACAAAGGCGTGTACCCCGCGCTGATAAAGGCTTCTGATGTGTTATTCCGTATTCCGATGGCTGGCAACTTCGAATCCTTCAACGTATCTGTGGCGGCCGGCATCATTTTATATGAAGCGCTGAAACAAAGAACGGTAAATATTTAAGCGGACCCGCGGGAACCCGCAAAGAAAATGGTTTACTATGCTAAAACTAGTTGAATGCCCTCGTGATGCCATGCAGGGTTGGCACAGAATGATCAGTACGGATGAAAAAGTGCAGTATCTGAATTCCCTGTTAAAAGTAGGCTTTGATACGATCGATTTTGGCAGCTTTGTATCTCCCAAAGCCATCCCACAGATGGCAGACACCAAAGACGTGATCCCCCGGCTGCAGCTGTCTGGCTCCAAAAGTAAGCTGCTGGCCATTGTGGCCAACCTGCGGGGAGCAGAAGAAGCGGTGGTATTTGATGAAATAAATTACCTGGGTTTTCCCTTCTCCATATCAGAAACTTTCCAGTTAAGAAATACCAATAAAACAATTGCCGAATCCCTGGAACAGGTACATTCCATGCAGGAACTGTGCATTAAGAACAGGAAAGAACTGGTAATCTATATTTCTATGGGCTTTGGTAATCCTTACGGAGATCCTTACAGCCCGGAAATTGTATTACAGTGGGTAGAAGAAATGGTGAAGATGGAAATCGGCGTTATTTCCCTCGCTGATACGGTAGGTGTTGCAGATGCCGCTACTATTACCGGCCTGTTCAAACACCTCATCCCCGCGTACCCGGATGTGGAGTTCGGCGCACATTTTCACGCAGCGCCGCATAACTGGGAAGATAAGGTGCTGGCCGCGTATGAGCAGGGCTGCAAACGGTTTGACAGCGCGATTAAAGGAATCGGCGGTTGCCCTATGGCTAAAGATGAGCTGGTAGGCAACCTGGCTACGGAAAACATGATTGCTTTCTGCCATCAGCGGAAAGAGCCGCTCACACTGGATATGACGGCATTGAGGGGCACACAGCGACTGGCAGATGCTGTTTTTAAAGATTAACTGTATTACATGCAATTTCATTTAAGCTTTCCGGTAGCGCCATTGTCTGCAGCTATCCAGTACGATCATGAGCTGTTGCTGATGGGGTCCTGTTTTGCAGAAGAAATCGGTGAAAAGCTGCAGGAGCACCGCTTTAATACCGTGGTGAACCCTCATGGTATTTTATACAATCCGCTTAGCATTACCAAAGCCCTTACTTCCTATCTCGACGGGAAAGTATATACGGCCGAAGATCTTTTCCAGCACAATGACCTCTGGAACAGCTGGGATCACCACAGCCGTTTCTCCGGCCTTACGCCGGAAGCTACGCTGGACAACATTTCCCGGATGCAGGCGGCCGCCACGCATGCTATTGAAAACGCCGATTGGCTCGTGATTACGCTGGGGGCCGCGCATGCATACATCTTAAAAGAAAATAACCGCCTGGTGGGTAACTGTCATAAGGTGCCGGCCGGAAACTTCTACAAACGCCTGCTCACCGTAGATGAAATAGTGACGGCACTGGATAATGTGATGCATCGCCTGTTTTTCCGTAATAAGAAAATTAATATACTCTTCACCGTTAGCCCGGTGCGCTACATCCGTGATGGGGTGGTGGAAAATAATCTCAGCAAAGCCATACTACTGCAGGCGGTTCATCACCTGGTGAATAAGTTTAACCGGCTGTTTTATTTCCCGGCATATGAGCTGGTGATAGATGATTTGCGCGATTATCGTTTTTATAAAGAAGATATGGTGCATCCCAATGAACTGGCGGTGAACTATGTTTGGGAGCAGGTGGTGAAGGCGGGTATCAGTTCGGCCAGCCAGGAACTGCTGCACAGCATTGCAGAAATAAACCGGGCGGCCAATCACCGGCCATTTAACCCGGAAAGTGCCCAGCACCGGCAGTTTCTACAGCATTATGCGGCAAAGGTACAACAACTGATGGCGGCTCATCCGCAACTGAAGCTGGATGATCTGCTGCAACGTTTTCAATAGTAAAGCGGAGGGACATTCCCTCCGCTTTACCCCGTTTACAATGGAATACCTCTTTTATCTTTCAGATAAATAATACCAACTACAAAACAGATCACAGCAATACCAATCGGGTAGATCAATCCTGCCAGGTGGTTGCCGGTATTGGTAACCAGGATGGTGGAAATGGTGGGCAGCAGTCCGCCGAAAACGCCGTTACCAATATGGTAGGGCAGCGACATGGACGTGTACCGGATGCGTGTGGGGAACAGTTCCACAAGGAAAGCCGCAATAGGTGCATATACCATTGTTACAAACAGTACCTGGATGAATATCAGGATCACCAGCCACAGGATATTCATACGGCTTACGGTTAATTCCTTTTTATCCGCTGTTTCCTTCAGAATGCTGCCATCCGTATAGCTGTGCACGCGGGTGGTTTTGAGTACCAGTTCCCCGGATTCACTTTTGGTAGAATTACTTTCTATCCTGAAAAGCTCAGTTTGTTCCTGCTTCAGTTGCACATTCCCGATATTATCCATCGCTTTATAGATCGGATAGTAGGCGAGAGCCGCCAGCAGCATGCCTGCAAGCATGATCTTTTTACGGCCGATGCGGTCGGACAGTGAGCCGAAGTAAATAAAGAACGGCGTACCCAGCAGCAGTGCAATAGCAATGATGATATTGGATTGCACAAATTCTATGTTCATAGTTTTCTGGAGAAAAGAAAGCGCATAGAACTGTCCGGTGTACCAAACCACGCCCTGACCCATCGCGGCGCCAAACAGCGCTATCATTACCAGTTTCAGGTTTTCCTTATTGGCAAAGCTCTCCTTGATAGGATTGGTGGAGGTTTTACCTTCCTTTTTCATCTGCGCAAACAGCGGGGATTCGTGCAGGCGTATCCGTATGTAATAGGACATAATGACCAGCAACACCGACAAAAGGAAAGGTATCCTCCAGCCGTAGTTGTTAAAATCATCGGGCGTCATGAGCATGCGGGTAACGAGGATTACACCCAGCGATACAAACAGGCCCAGTGTGGCGGTGGTTTGTATGAAGCTGGTGTAGTAGCCGCGCCGGTTGTCGGGCGAATGTTCTGCCACATAGGTAGCGGCGCCGCCATATTCGCCACCCAGGGCCAGGCCCTGCGCCAGGCGGAGGATCAGTACCAGTATGGGCGCCAGGATACCAATGGTATGGTAGCTGGGAATAAGGCCGATGGCGAAGGTGGAGCCGCCCATGATGAGCAGCGTGAGCAGGAAGGTATATTTACGTCCTACCATATCGCCGAGGCGGCCAAATACAATAGCGCCAAAGGGGCGCACAATAAAGCCTACGGCAAAGGTGGCCAGCGTGGCAATATAGGCCAGCTGCGGATTACTGGGCGGGAAAAACTTTTCAGCAATGATGGCGGATAAGCTGCCAAAAATGTAAAAGTCGTACCATTCAATGAGCGTACCAGCCGACGAGGCCATGATAACCTGCCAGATGTTTTGCGAGGGGAGCGAGTTCTTCATACGTGTTAATTGTAAACGCTAGCTTTTAGTAGTGAGCTTTTTGCGGGGAATAAGATAATGAATATTTACTATGAGAGCAAATGTCTAACTAAAAATCTCTTGTGCTTAACATCCGGGAATGTTTATAAAGCCTTATCTTTAATAAGGGCCAATTATTTACAATGAAGCAGGGATCAAAAGCTCATATCTGGCGTGTTATCAGTTTATTGTTGTTAGCTTGTATTACGTGTCACTATACCGTGAAGGCTCAGCAAACGATCAGCAACAGACCAAAAATAGGATTAACGCTTAGCGGCGGCGGAGCCCGGGGCCTTGCGCACATCGGCATCCTCGAAGCGATAGACAGCGCCGGGCTGAAAGTAGACCTGGTAACCGGCACCAGCATGGGAAGCATCGTGGGTTCCCTGTATGCAATGGGATATTCCGGGAATAAAATTGAAGAAGCCGCCCGTAAACTGAACTGGAACAGTTTGTTCTCCAACCAGCCCGTGCTTACTGATATTTCCTATGAAGAAAAACGGGAGTACAATAAATACATCATCGAAATTCCTTTTGAATATGGCAAGCCCAAACTGGCTTCCGGCGTAATTTCCGGGGAAGCGTTGTGGCTGGAGCTGGCCAAGCTGTGCTGGCCCGTAAAGGATATCAAAAACTTTGAAGACTTTAATATCCCTTTTAAATGTATTGCTACCGATGTAGCTACCGGTGCTATTGTAACGCTCGACAGCGGTGAAATTGTGACCAGTCTGCGTGCCAGCATGGCCATCCCTTCTGTTTTCACCGCCGTAAAAATCGGCGACCGCAAGCTGGTGGACGGAGGGGTAGTCCGTAACTTCCCCGTGATCACCGCGAAGGAAATGGGCGCAGATATCGTGATTGGCGCCAATGTGAGCGGCGGCCTGCGTAAAGCAGATCAGCTGGTTACTCCTTTTGATATCCTTTACCAGCTGGGATTTTATAAAGATGCGGACGATTTTACCAAAGCCATTAAACACTGTGATATTTATGTGCCGATGAATAAGGAGCTGGAGAACTATTCCGCCGCCAGCTTTGGCAGCGTGGACTCTATTATTGAAGCAGGACGCAGGAAAGGAAGGGAGATGTACCCGGTTTTTAAGCATCTCGCAGATTCATTGAATGCGTTATATCCACAGCCTCCTTTTGTGGCGGACCGTCTGCCATTTGCTACAGATATAGAATTGAGCAGCATACATGTGAACGGCCTGATTCACTCCGATCAGAAATTCTTTTTACAACGGCTGCATCTCAAACCCGGCGGCTGTTATACGCCATCGCAGCTACGAAATGCCATCCTGAATGTATACGGCACCCGCTTCTATAAACTCATTACCTATAACCTGGTGCCGGAAGGATATGGTAAAAGCCGGATGGATATACAGGTAGAAGAAAACCCGCTTACCTATGTGAAGTTTGCCCTGAACTATAACACGTTTACCGGCGCAAATGCGATCATCAACTTAACACAGCGGAATTTCATTGTGCCCAACTCCCGGTCGTTTGTAACGGCGGTGATCAGCGAAAACCCGCGACTGGAAGCAGAGTACTTCAAGTACCTGGGACGCAGCCGTAACTTCGGGTTTGGATTGAGCACGTATTATGAAAATAACGGTCTTACTTTTTATGATATTGATTTTAATAAGCTACAACCGTATCGCAGCAAGTATGCCAACGTAAATGTGGACATGCAGTATACCTTTACCCGGAATATGTCTATAGGTGCGGGAACACGTTGGGAGTATATCAAATACAAGCCGCAGCTGTCTAATTTTATGGAGGTGCGGGGAAGTACCAACCAGCTGAATACCTATATTAATTTCGGTATCAATTCCCTCAACCAGAAAATATATCCTACCAGAGGATTGTTGCTGGACCTGGAAGCGGGGCATATCTACAATCAGCACCCGGGCATTAAAGTAAGTTCGCAGGGAGTGGAGCAGGACTATGATACGCTTGGCGTAAACTTTCACGATTATCAGCGCCTGGCGCTGAACCTGAAATATTATATCCCGGTGGGCCGCAAGTCGGCCATAGAGCTGGATGGCAACATTGGGTATAATCTTAACTATAAAGAGTCGGTGGTGAACGCGTTTGTAGTGGGCGGTATGACCAATATCACCCGCAACCAGGTGCCTTTTGTGGGGATATACGAGGGAGAAGTGATTACGCCAAAAATCAGTGCGGTGCAGGTGGCCTGGCAGTACGAAGTGCTCCGGAATATTTTTGCTATCCCACGGGTTGGCGCGGCGGTATATGACGGGGAAATTTCCGGTGGCGGAAAATACGAGTACCTGGCCGGTTACGGTTTGGGCGGGGGCTACAGCAGCCGCCTGGGACCAGTAGAGGCCACAGTGATGTATAATGATCAGTCGGGCCGGCTGAAGTTTTATGTGAACCTCGGGTTTAACTTCTAACAGGGATGTTGTCTTTTTCAGTGTAATCCTGAAAAAGACAACATCCGCTTAGTGCATTCTGTCACCACGGACATCAATATTCTGCAATATTTCTGCTTCCATTTTTAGCCATTCCTGCCAGCGGTCCCGCACTTTTTCTTCCGGGAAATATTCATTGGCGAGGTCAATAAAAAGGCGGTAGTGTCCTGCTTCGGAGATCATGAATTTGCGGTAGAATTCGCGCATGTATTCATCTTCCAAACCTTCACTCAATAAACGGAAACGTTCACAGCTGCGGGCTTCGATCAATGCAAAGATCAGCAGGGCATCGAGGAAGCTGTCGTCGGCATGACCACCTTTCACCCGGTTATCCATCAGTGCATTTACGTAATCATCTTTCCGTTGCCGTCCTAAAGAGAGGCCGCGTTTTTTCATTTCAGCAAGTACCTGCCGGAAGTGTCCCCATTCTTCTGTAACGATGGGCGCCAGTTCCTCTACCAGTCGTGTTCTTTCCGGGTTGCGCTGGATCAGTGAAATGGCGGAAGATGCCGCTTTTTGTTCGCAATAGGCGTGATCCGTAAGAATGTCCTGTAATGAAATGGCTGCCAGATTCACCCATCGTGGATCGGTAGGCAGTTTTAATCCGAGTATTGATACTTTGCTCATATGAAAATAGCGGTTAGCCTGCGGCTTTTTTGCGAAGATAACGGCAAAGTTTAAATTGTGCATCGATAAAGACAGATCAATGAGTAAAGACAGTACTTCTTTTTTAACGCGGTTACTTGATGAGCGCAGGGAACAGCAGTCGTTCCGCGAATTGCGGCTGCCGGGAGATAAAATAGATTTTTGTTCCAACGATTACCTCGGACTGGCCAGGAATGCGGAAGTGAGGGAATATATCCATACGCTGATGGAGGAAAGGCATCCGGCCCACGGGAGCACCGGATCAAGGCTGCTGGCAGGTAATTATGAATGGATTGTTTCTGTGGAACAGGACCTGGCAGATTTTCATGGCGCAGCAGCCGGGTTGCTTTATAACTCCGGTTACGACGCCAACCTGGGTGTATTTTCCTGTTTAGGCCGCAAAGGAGATACTATCATCTACGATCAGCTGATCCATGCGTCTATCCGTGATGGCGTGCGTTTATCGGCCGCACAGGCGTTTTCATTTGTGCATAACGATGTTGCTGACCTGGAGAAGAAGCTGAAAAATGCTACCGGGAATATTTTTGTTGCCATAGAATCGGTGTATTCCATGGATGGTGATCTGGCCCCACTGGCCGGTATAGCAGCCATTTGCGAACAGTATAACGCGCACCTGATAGTGGATGAAGCGCATGCTACCGGTATCATCGGCAACAGGGGAGAGGGGCTTGTGCAACACCTGCAATTGACAGGCGCCTGCTTTGCACGTATTCATACTTTCGGAAAGGCAGTTGGCTGTCATGGCGCCGTGGTGCTGGGTTCCGGGATATTACGTGATTACCTGATCAACTTCTCCCGGTCCTTTATCTATACTACTTCTTTACCACCCGCTGCACTGGCTGCTATAGAGGCCGGGTATGCCGCATTTCCCTATATGCAGGCAGAAAGAAAAAAGCTGTCGGAGTTGATTGCGCAATTCCGCGAAGGCATTGTTAATGCAGAGCTGTTGCCCGGTACTACACCCATACAGGCGGTGCTTACACGCGGTAATGAGCATACCCGCGGTATTGCCCAACGGTTGCAGGCTGCCGGCCTGGATGTGCGGCCTATCCTGCATCCTACGGTGCCAAAAGGAGCGGAGCGCCTTCGCATCGTATTGCATAGTTTTAATACGCCGGAAGAGGTGGCCCATCTTACAAAAGTATTACAGGCATAAGCGGTTATGAATCAAATTTGATGTATTTTACATATTACATCCGATATGTAATATGAGAATCATCCCCGCAGTTATCACCGCAGCAATTACCTTATCGCTTACATACGCTTTCAGTCATAAACTGGGACAGATACCGCCACTGGGAAAGCTGTTAAGTCCGCAAACGGGCTTCTGGCAAAATGCAGAACCTATTGGAGAATTCCCCCGCGAACAACTGGTGTTACCCGGACTGTCCGGCAAAACAGAAGTTTGGTATGACGACCGCATGGTACCGCATATTTTTGCAGAAAACGAAGGAGATGCCTATTATGTACAGGGATATGTGACTGCGCGCGACCGTCTCTGGCAGATGGAGTTGCAGACCTACGCCGCCGCCGGCCGCTTATCGGAAATACTGGGCCCTAAACTGGTACAGTACGACCGGAAGCAACGCCGCCTCGGCATGGTATACGCTGCAGAAGGCACTGTAAAAGAGATGCTGGCAGATCCGGCTACCAAAGTAGCCGTAACTTCTTACGCCGCCGGTGTTAACGCTTATATTGCCACGCTTACCCCTGCCACTTATCCCGTAGAATATAAAATACTGGATTATAAACCGGAAAGATGGGATATTATCAAGTCGGCCTTATTGCTGAAATACATGGCGCACGACCTCGCGGGATTCGCCAATGACCTTGAATTCACCAACGCGCGCCGTTTATTTTCCCTGCAGGACTTTGACCTGATGTATCCTGACTTCCATGAAGCCACTGATCCCATCATACCGAAAGGCACTCCTTATCCGGCGGCTACGATAAAACCCACTGCGCCACCAGACAGCGTGCTGGCCGCGGCCGCAGCATACATGAAGTTTAAAACGGACAAGCCCGATCCGGACAACGGCAGCAACAACTGGGCCGTAGGCGGCAGTAAAACCCGCTCCGGTGCGCCCATTCTTTGCAGCGATCCGCATCTCAGCCTGTCGCTGCCTTCACTCTGGTACGAAGTACAGATCCATACACCCGATATGAATGTATACGGCGCTTCTCTTCCGGGCGCACCCGGCGTGATCATCGGCTTCAACGACCACATCGCCTGGGGGGTTACCAACGGAGAAGAAGATGTGAAAGATTATTACAGCATGCAATTCCGCAATGGCCGCTCCGAATACCTGTACAATGGCAGCTACCGTAAAGCAGACCTGCGTATAGAAGAAATAAAAGTACGGGGCAGCGCCACCGTTCGTGATACCGTTGCCTACACCGTATTTGGGCCCGTTATGTTTGATAACACCTTCCCGGATAAAACAGCCGGACAAACCTTCCTGGCCATGCGCTGGAAAGCGCTGGACCCATCCAACGAGCTGGCCACCTTCAACAAGCTCAATAAAGCCCGTAATTACGACGATTATCTCAATGCGCTTAACAGGTATACCTGTCCTGCGCAAAACTTTGTATTCGCCGATAAAGCGGGCGATATCGCCATCTGGCATAATGGTCAGTACCCGCTGCGCTGGAAAGATCAGGGTAAATGGATCATGCCCGGCAGTGACAGCACCTATGCCTGGCAGGGATTTATTCCTCATGAGGAATTGCCGCACATAAAAAATCCTGAAAGAGGATTTGTGAGCTCCGCCAATCAACGTCCCACCGACAGCACCTATCCATACGCCCTGTACGGTGAATATGATCTTTTCCGTGGCAAGCGTATCAATGAAAGATTATCAGCCATGAGCGCCATCACCACACAAGATATGATGCAGCTGCAAAATGACGACAAAAACCTGTTCGCCGCCGCAGCCATGCCCATGATCAGGAAACACATTGATACCAGTTCACTCACTGCACAACAGCAGCCCTACTGGCAGCTGTTAACCTCCTGGGATTTTATGGCCACACCCGACAGCAAAGCAGCCAGCATCTTCAACGCACTATGGGCACACCTGGAAGACACCATCTGGCACGATGAACTGCATCCCAAAGACACTACCATCCTGACTTATCCGCAATCCATCACCACATTGCAATTACTGCTGCGCGATACCGCCTTCCATTTTATAGATAACGTTAACACACCACAAAAAGAAACCTTATCACAATTGCTGCAAGGCGCATTTGCGCAAACAGTAACGGAGTTGTCGGAGTTGAACAAAGCGGGCAGGCTCGAGCTGGGAAAAGCACGGGGTACAGATATCAATCACCTTTCCCGCGGCATTCCTGCCTTCAGTGCTTTACATCTGAATACAGGCGGCGGCCAGCATATTGTGAATGCCACCAAGCAAACGCATGGACCTTCCTGGCGTATGGTGGTGCAGCTATCAGACAAAACAGAAGCATATGGTATTTATCCCGGCGGACAGAGCGGAAATCCGGGTAGTCCGTTTTATGATAACAGTGTAAATGACTGGGTATCGGGCAAATATTATATGCTGCATATTTTCAGTGCGGAAGAAAAAGATGATCCTGTAATCCGCTACAAGCTTGTGTTTACGGGGAAGTGATAAAATAATTTCAATAAAATTTGGCTGGAAATAAATAATTCCTATCTTTGCACTCCGTTAAACAAAAAGACGGGGTAAAAGATTCCCTAGCTCAGTTGGTAGAGCAATACACTTTTAATGTATGGGTCTTGGGTTCGAGTCCCAAGGGGATCACGAAGGAGAGTAAAAAGAAATACTCTTACGTAATTAAAACCTTGTAGAAGCTGATTCTACAAGGTTTTTTTGTTTTTAGTGGTAAATGTGTGAAAAGATAAGTAACGATAGAAAAGTGAGCGTTGAGGTTAGCAACAGATTTATTCAATTGTGTTAACCGTCACTGGCCTTAAATGCTATACTGTATTGCGTTTGACCAATGTTAAGTGATGTCAGGATAAGTGCAATTGAAACAATTTTGGTTAACTTAAAACAAATGGTGTATGACCAGTTTTTCTGTTCTTTTCTGGCTTAATAAAAGCCGCTCTAAAAACAATAAGCCCGCTATTTATCTACGTCTCAGCGTAGACGGCAAACGTGCAGAACTTTCCACGTATCAGTATGTAACCCCGGCATTGTGGAATGCCTCCGCCCAATGTATTAAAGGAAATTCCGAAGAAGCGCAGGCGATTAATCGACAGTTGGTAACCCTGAAAGCCAATCTACACAAACATTACAGCCACTTAGTTACGTCCGGTGGACTGGTAACTGCTGCTGCTATTAAAAATTCTTTCGCCGGAATTACAGAACACTCGCGGACATTATGCGAAGTGATAGACTTCCATAACCGCCGGTTTGCTGAAAAGGTAAAAGCCGGAATGAAGTCCGGGCGAACGCTGAAACGCTTTGAGATCACGAAAGAGAAGGTAATAGCCTTTCTCAAAGCGCATTTTCATGTTTCAGATAAGCCGCTTTCTGAAATCAAGTTTTCTTTTGCCCCGGATTTTGAACATTTCGTCACCACCACGCAGGGGATAGGGGCCAATACCGCCATGAAGTACGTGAAGATTTTAAAACAGATGCTCAAATTGGCTGTAGATCAGGGTTGGCTAGCCGTTAGCCCGTTAAGCGGTTTTAAATGCAGTTACGAAGAACCGCAACGGGAACGGCTTACAATGGATGAAATCACGTCCTTGTATAAAAAAGAGTTGATCCCGCGATTGGCAGAGGTAAGGGATATTTATTTGTTCTGCTGCTTTACCGGCTATGCTTACACAGATGTACTTCATCTTACCCCGGACAATCTCGTTATTGGCATTGATGGCGAAAGGTGGATTATGAAGGACAGAATGAAAACCAATACAGCGGAACGTGTGCCGCTTCTACCTATTGCATTGGAGATAGTAGACCGGTACAAAGAATCCTCATATTGCCTATTGTATCGCCGTTTATTGCCGGTTAATAGTAACCAGCGGTATAATGCCTACCTACAAGAAATAGCTGTTTTGTGCGGCATTAAAAAGCATTTAACTACACATACCGCACGACATACTTTTGCAACTACGGTGACGCTTGAAAATGATGTGCCTATTGAAACGGTGAGCCAGATGTTAGGGCATAAGTGTATCCGTACAACGCAGATTTATGCGAAGATCACGCAGCAGAAGGTAAGTAATAATATGCGGGCGTTGCGGGATCGGTTGTCTGCTCCTGGAGTAGGATTGCAGCGGATCGTTTAGCCTGGTATCGCTGCCGCGGGCTGGTGCCTTATGAACAGATGTTTTTGCAACGGTGTTCTTTATTGGGCCGCATCGGAAAAAACATCTGTTCATAAGACACTTTTGTTTTAGGAAGTGTTTTTCTTTTCACTGGCAATTATCTATTAATCGAGAATACACCAGAGGACAGAACGAGTTGTTTTGTTATAAATTAGAAGAATTTGGCAGGCGGTCAGCTTGAAGGGCTTCGAATATTTCACATTAAATAAAAATTTATTTTTATTTAACTGAAAATTATATAGTTCAATTGTTCTATAATGCAGCTTCTGTTAATTCCCAAATCGGCGTAAATTATAAATACAATTCCTGAAATGGAGATGTCTAAATAAGCCCTATAAAGAACGTTACTTATTTTTTATTGAGTTTAACTATCTGTTTATACTGATAATTAGAGTAATATAAATTTACTATTTATTTATATTGTTTTCTCATGCTTTTTAATTATATATTACGGTAATAAATAAAAGGTTAATAGATTAATGAATAAAGAGGTGGGTAAAGCAAGGCCTTTCCTAAGATGGGCAGGTAGCAAGCAAAAGCTAGTAACAACATTAAGTAGTTATTGGAGTCCGAAATATGAAAGATACTTAGAACCTTTTATGGGGTCAGCCCAATTGTTTTTTAATCTTCCAGTAACAAGTGCAATTTTAAGTGATTCAAATTTACAGTTAGTTGAGTTGTTTAATCAAATTAAGAAAAATCCATACTTGGTATATAAGATTTTAGAGAAATGGCCCGTAAATTCAGAGAATTACTATGAAATTCGGAAAATTGATCCAGCTAAGTTAGGCATTAATCAAAGGGCGGCTAGGTTTCTATATCTAAATAGACTTTGTTTTAATGGTTTGTATAGAACTAATCTGAAAGGGGAGTTTAATGTGCCTTTTTCTGGTGAAGTGCCACGACAAATATGCGATTATGATAATCTCAAAAAGGTTTCCGAAAAACTGAAATGCGCTGAAATTATTTCTGGCGATTTTGAAAGCGTTATACGGAATAGTGTAAAGAAGGGCGATTTTGTTTACCTCGATCCTCCCTACGCAGTTGCGAATAAAAGAATTTTTAATCAATATGGTCCACAAACGTTTGGGTTGAATGACTTAGATAGAACTTCAGATCTTTTGGCGTTTATTGATTCCCGTCGCGCAAAGTTTGTAATGAGTTATGCCAATAGCTCTGAGGTATTGCAGAAGTTCAGTAAGTGGAATATTAAGAATACTACTACGCAAAGAAATATCGCAGGATTTGCAAAATATAGAAGAATTGACAAGGAACTCATGATTACTAATATTGAAGTATCGCGTTAATGGCTGAGAAATTAACTATCGCAATAGCGAGTGATTTGCACTGCAGATATGGAGATGGAAAAGAGGGAGCTGATGTTAATACCTGGTTGACATCAGATTTGATGGAGGTACCTGTTGAAAGGAACCCTGTAGCGGCTTTAAAAAGAACAATACTTAAAGAGTCCTTAGTGGCCGATTTACTAATTTGTCCTGGTGATATTACCGATAAAACAGACAAACAAGGGCTAATAAGCGGTTGGCGGTATTTGGAGGATATTAAGTCGGCACTATCCGCTTCCGAATTAGTAGCTACAGTTGGTAATCATGATGTTGATTCTAGGAAGAAGCTAAGTGAAGATCCGACCAATTATCTAAAGCGATTTTCTTTAAAATTTCCGACTTCTTATGAAATTCAAAATACAATGTTTTGGTCTGAACATTTTTGTATTCTAGAATTGGATTTATATGATTTATTAGTAATCAATAGTAGTTTTAATCACATTGATGAAAAATCATGTTATAAATCACTAATACAAGCAAGCACTCTCGAAAAAATTGAGGGCTTAATAGAGCCGATAAAAAATAATGGGAAAGTTAAAATATGTATTACTCATCATCATCCGATTAAACACTCTAATGTGGATTATGAAGATGGCGATTCAATAGAAAGGGGGGATGAGCTTATTGAATTGTTAATAAAAAACAATTTTACTATACATATACATGGCCACAAGCATGACCCCAGGTTAACACTTATTAATGACTTTCCAGTATTCGCATCTGGGAGTTTTTCTTCATTGATGAATCTAACTGACCTTACCGCTCAGAATGTTTTTCATTTAATCGAAATTGAATATGCGACAAAAAAGGGTAAAATTAGGAGTTGGATTTATAGTAGAAAGGAAGGATGGCACCAAAGAATGGATACTTATTTTCCATGTAATACGGGATTTGGTGCAAAGATAACTATAGATGAAATCGCCGATTTGTGTCTAGCGGTAGTGAATAAAGGTGCTGATACTGTTGCTTTTTCAGAGGTGGTAAATCAAATACCAGAAATAATTTATTTGACGCCAACACAACAGAGGAAATTGACAGACTTACTTGCAGCTAGACAGGTTAATTTCTTGCCAGCACTGCCGAACATACCTAAACTAATTTCTAAGCTTTATACATGATTTAAGATATGAAACTCAACTCAGCATACGATTCCGCTAACGCGAAATATCTAGATTTTGAGGAAGTGGCCGATAGTTTCATTAGGAATCATTATTTCGATAGCCTGATAAAGAATAGTCATTCTATTTTGATGGGACCACGTGGCTGCGGAAAGACTACTTTATTGAAAATGTTAACTATTCCTGCATTGAGGTACTGGGATGAGAAGAACAAATCTAAGCTAATTGATGAAATACCGTTTATTTCAATATATGTTCCATCTGATATACTCTGGAAAAAACAGTTGGATCAATTAAATATCGATTTTACGGATTCCGAATTTACTAGCTTTATTTCTAGAAGCACCGTAACAATCAATATTTTGCTTTCAGTTATTAAAACATTTAACTATTTGTCTGATTATCTAATTGGCAAAGGTGTTATTTCGGCTGAAGAAAAATACGTAAAGGAAAATTCGATTTCTAAGCAAATAATTGATCTGTGGATTTTAAAGAAACCAATTCTTCCAACATTTGACGCTATTGAAATTGATCTATTGAATAAAGTCGCGATATTAAATCTTCAAATTCGGAAGAAGCGATTGATGCCATCCTATGTATTAGAGCTGGAAGATTTTTTTTATCTTGATTATTTAGATCTAGTTCGTCAAGCTTGCTTGTTATTTGAGAAGAATTATTGGAATGATAATTCAATAAGGAGATGGGCCCTTTGTTTCGACGAATTAGAAATTGCACCGGAATGGCTTCAGTCGGAATTGCTTGGTTTACTTCGAAGTACTGATCAAAGACTTATTTTTAAGCTAACAACAGCACCGATAATTTCTTTGTATAAAGAATTGAAAAATGGTCAAGAAGTCACTAATGCATCTGAGGGGCACGATTTTAATGTTATTAAAATTTGGACATCTAATCAAAAAGAATTTAAAGCATGGAAAGGGTTTAGCGAACAATTAGTAAAGAGCAGAATTAAGCGAAAATCCAATTCAGTTAAAAATATTAAGAATATAGTTGGTGACTCTGATTTGGAAAGAATTTTGGAATCGAATTTTTCATTGGGAAATAGTTTGCTTACAAAAAATGATTTTGAAAATGGGACGAATACTTGGATGCTATTTAAAGAACTTGGGGGAATTGATCAATCATTTAAATTATTTTTACATCGGCGAAAAGTAGATCCCGTCAATCCAGTGCCAAAGAATACTAAGCAGAAGGACGAAATTTTCCGAAAAGCAAAGCAGTTAGCCATTTATCGTTATCAGTTTTTGAAAAGCGGTGGAAAAAAACGATCCCGAAAACTTGTACCTCTTTATTATGGAATTCCTTTGATATATGAGCTGGCAGATGGGAACCCAAGGTTGTTAATTAGTATCGTAGACGAGATGTTAAGCGCATCTGAGCTTAGACCAGGTGAGTTTAGATCTCTTGAGATTCAGGAACAAACAAGAATTATTATAGATATATCAGAAAGGCAGTTTATGCTTTTTTCATCTCATCCGGATGCGAATGTTTATATTAAGGATAGAACTATTAATTTGAGTGATATTCTTGCAGCCATTGGCTCGTATTTTCAAAACAAAATGCTAGTTGAAGATTTTTCAGTTGATCCAATAGGATCTTTTAAAGTAGACTCGGATATAAATAATAAGTATGTAGAACTGCTTGAACTGGCTTTGTATATGGGGGCTATTGTTTATTTAGATAATAGTGATGTAATTTCAAAACAAGGAATTTTGAATAAACGTTTTAGACTGGGGTATATTCTTAATCCTTATTTTAATTTATTATGTAGAGAATATAAAGAGACAAATTTAAGTGCAATAATCGGTAAACCTGGAAACCTTATTAATCAGATAACTCTATTTTCAGATGAATATTAGGCGCACGAAACAAGTTTCTTTAGCGGAAATTCGAAACATACCATTTGATATTGTAATAATGGCTTCAGGATATGAGTCTAGGGCTTCTTTTTTAGCCAATATCATTAACGATGAGAATATAAAATTCACGGAAAAGATAGTTTTAGGATTTAAAGAGTCATTCGATGATCCAATTCGAAAAAATAATGATAAAATCTTTACAGATCTAGGTTACACTATTGATGAATTGTCGGGTGATGAAACAGGTAGATTATCTTTAGTATTGCATAATATATGCAAGATTTCTTCAGAGGAAGTCAATGTTTTGATAGATTATTCGTGTATGACCAGGGTATGGTATGCTTATATTTTAAGCTATCTAAATAGCTCCGAGATGGAAAAGAAAATTAATCTATATTTTAGTTATACACATAGCAAATACATCGAAGGTCCAAAATCAGCAAAATACAATAAGTATGTTGCACCTATTGATGGGTTTTATTCTTTATCTGTACCAGACCGCCCGGCGGCATTGATTATTGGGTTAGGGTATATTGAGTTAAGAGCGTTTGGCCTTTCTGAATTTTTTGACGTTCAGCCCCATCTTTTTATTAGCGATCCGAAAAATGATATTGAATATCATTTAGATGTTTTAAATAAAAATTCAAGACTAATTAACTCCGTTCCGAGGCGGAATCTGACTTTCTATCCCTTGCATAATTTGTTGTTTACAGAAAGTCAACTATCCAATTTATGTCTTGATCTAATGACTAGTTATCGCGTTGTTCTTGCGCCTTGCGGCCCCAAGCCATTCACTCTTCTTTGTTTATTGACATCGCTGAGAATGAGGGGGGTAGATGTGTGGAGAATAAGTGGAGGAAGTGGTGATCCGATATTAGATAAAGTTGCTTCAGGTGAAATTTCCATTTTGGAAGTTTCTTTTTATTGATTTTTATATCTGATTTTTTAAAAACTTTCGACTTCACCATAATCCGTAAGATATTCTATTGTGTTACAATCGTCTTTCGTTTACCTGCTTCGCAGTAAACTGCAAGATAACAGGTTGTATCACAACCTGCGTTTTTACCGCTTCCCCTCCGAAGTCGGACGCTGGTTTTAACCTCTTTAAAATTTTGAGGGGTAAAAATTATTACTCAACATTTGATTTGTTTTGGATAGATAATTCCACGCTTCGCTGGAACCCGCAAGATGTTCGGTTGTGATACAACCGTTTTTTTTAGTGCTTCTCTTCCTCAGTCGGGAAGCTGTTTTACCTATATCAAAATTCTACTAGGTCAAGGGTATCAGAAAACGTTTAATTATTTTCGAATTGTTAAATACCCAATAATTTAAAAAGCAAGTGTATGAATGAGAATGTGAGTAATGAAAATGCTATGTCCCCTTTGTCATTTTCCTTTGGCTCAGACCAATTTTGGCAGCAGGTTAGAGTAATAATCCGGGAAGAATTATTGGGCGTTAAGAACAGCCCCACTAGGATTGTTCATGAAGCTGGTAGTTTGCTTCATAAGCCTGTCTATAAGATGGCAGAAGTATGTGAGTTATTTCAGATCTCCCGCCAAACAGTGTACGACTGGATAAGAGAAGGTAAATTAAAACGGCATAAGATTAGATCGCGTGTTTTCTTTTTGAGGGAGGAATTCTGGCAACTATTTCAGCAGGAAAATAATAATGAGAAATAGAGATGTTATCCTGCAAAGCTGAAATCGAATAGTTCTTTGGGGGGTACATCCAGTCCTTTAGCTAATGCATAGATTACCGATAGCGTAGCTGCATGCTCTCCATTGATTACCCGGTAAACCTGCTTTGTTTCAATATTGCCATGGGCAGCAACTTCTTCTGGGGTCTTTTTCTTTGACTCCAGAAGTTTTTTGAAGTTTTGACCGAAAGCTGATATATATGCTTGATTTTTAGTTTTCACCTGCTCAAGGTCCTAAACCGATTAAAAATAAAATTGTCAAATTTGACAAAATGAGAATTATTTACTAGTTTAGCATTAAGAATATATTTTTGCGATTCTTCAATACAAGATATTGTAAGCAATTCGCTTTTTAAGTCTCGCTTTTGAAACCTGAGAATCTTCAATGCCATGAGACGATGAAGTGGATGGCTCGCGTTTGTGCGCGGGCCCACTTTTTCGTGGCATGGGCTTCTCAGGGCCTCAAAAGCGAAGGGTGGGTACCGCGCTTTTTTATGTCTAGTCTTCGCCCCCACTTTTTATAAACACATACTTTGATAAGAGGTTTTTTCAGCTTCCACTGGCTGATGAAGGATTGTATTGCCTGTTCAGAACTGTTTTTATTCACTTTAAATATTCTGTTATGGAGAATCTATTAAGCATCTTAGATCAAATTACGGCATGCGGTACCTCGGATGGCTTTATTGAGCTTTGCGAGTTCGAGTTATCGAATGTCATTGGCAGTAACACTGCCGACAGTTGGACAGCGGACCAACGGGCAGATTTCATGATGTTCTACGCCTTGTTTAGAACTAATACCATTGCGGCTTTTAATATCCGTGATGCCATACGAAGGGAAGGAGTTAAAGACCTAACGCCCGCACTGGCAACTGAACTTGAAATTGACCTATATGAATTATCAAGTTTTCAGTCAGGCATTGAATTAGAGGAGCTGGAAACTGCATTGGATCAATATATTTCTATACTGGTCGATGGCGACAACGGAATTGATGGAACAATAGCGGCAATTACGGACAATTATTTCAAGACTTTTTTCCTGACACTCCACTCATTAAGCGTAGAGGAACGAATCAGCGATCTGAAAGCGAGTAACACTAACCCTTCAAACTTCATTTATGAGCATTAAATCCCAACCAGTAAACATCATGCTTGAATTGCATACAGAGTTTTCCAGATTGCCTGTTCTCTTTCGGGAGCGCGTTTGCGAGGAATGTAATTATAGTACTCCGACTTTCTACAGGAAGATGCGGGGAATGGACAGGCGGGTGGAGGGCAAGCTCATACAGGCTTTAAGTAAGGCCGAGAAGGAAAAGATAAGAGAGATTGCCGAGGAGGTAACCAATGGCTTGTTTACCTCCATTTTCGGGGATCAAGAAAAGTAACTCAATATTCTTTTTGTGTAATACGGATCGAATGATAATTGGCGCTTGATTCTTCTCGCGCCATTTTTTTAGGGAGTCGAATGCGGAGCATGAAAAGTTTATGGGTTTTGGTATTACCAAAACATAGCTGGCTGTACGGAGCAGATAGCCACTTGCCCTTTTTGTTTAAGACTTTATTTTGCTATAAATTGTTGTAAATACTCTCAACACCATGGGCAGGCAAGTGAATTTTTTTCTTCATCCAGATGACCAAAATGATTTCGATATACTTCTAAAGTCTTTTGGAGAGGTTCGGATTCTTTCATATTATCACTATGATAATAAGATTTCAACGGTGGATGATACCTTAATAAGGGGAATAGAGGAGGGTGGAAGGCTATATTTAGTCAGACCACAGGATTTTGAGTCAATGAAATTATGGCATATAGAGAAGTTTAACTATTGGCTGCTTAAGGATAACGAGTTGCCGGTCTTACATTTTGATAGATGCGGCTTTGATGGGAATGAACTTCATCGAGGACGTTTGTACTTTCAACCCCAATATGCTGAAAATATGCAAATGGTCAATAAATCAGAGGATTTTATAGAATGGGCTGATAATATTATTAAAGTAGTCAGACGGAAATTGAAAAAACATAAGTTTGATATGGGTGGTTGGGGTTATGCCGAGTATGTGGGAAAGAATGCGCTAGGCTGGATAGAGAATAATAACCCAACATCTTGTGGGGGAGGCTCTAGCCTTAAAATAGAATAGTTGCGAGTTACATACTGAAATATTTTTTTCATATATTTACCTATCATTACTCCTGACTATAACGGTTACACGTAATCAGGTTAGCATAACGGTTAGCAATAAACGCTCACCACTATCAAACACAGATTTTACAAGCTATTACGAAGATACGTGCTGCTCCCAAGGGGATCACCATAAGGGACAAATTTTTTTCAGAAAAGTTTGTCCCTTTTTCTTTTTGGCTCAAACGCTGCTCCAGCGTGTATATTAAATTAGCCGCTTCATTTATTCTTGTAGTTCGATAATGCGCTCCGTCAAAAATTAATTTTTCGGGGAATATTGAACTAATGATTTTTCTTTTTTCTTCAATGGTGCCGTTGTTATATAGAATATCCAACTGGCAAAGGAGTTCCAGTGCCTTGCTAACGATACCTTCGATATTGTGATTGTTTTGTGGTACTTCGGACAGCCGTGCTTCCATTGAAGCCATGTATGATGACGGATACTCAGCCGTATCTTTTAGCGTGTAGTATTCTCTTTCGCCGCCTTAATACGCCGTGCTGCATTTTTCATGTTCCGTTCCTGAAGGCAGGGTATTAGATAGCTATTCAAATGATACACTTCTTTCAATACTCCCCATAATACTGATACTGCTGCCTTTGGCCAGCTCAGGACTTACCTTCCCAATCTTTTGAGCTATAAATCTAAACGAGAGTATGTTGACCTGGTGCGTTGGATTATCAAAGGTTGACTTAGATATCACATGACGCCCTTCAGAATGAATGCTGATCGTATCCGGCATATGCTCTTCATAAGTAGTAATATTCGGCTCCTCCTGTTTTTTTACCTTCAGGGTTCTTGCGATGGCCAGGTAATTTACGCCGGTCAGTTCTTTCCAGGTTATTTCATAATCCTTATTTAAATTCCCTGTTTCTGTATAACTGATGTTTTGACCATTCACCAGGTCAAGGGCATCCACCTCGGCCAGGAATGATTTTTTGCCGTCCGGAAGCACTATTTCAAAATTGAATTGATTGTTTTTGGGATTAGCACTATCCTTTAAATAATAGGTGCTGGATGTGTAATAGAGCCCTTGTCTGACCGTGTACCTTACTTCCGCGCCGTTCACATAGATTTTGATAGAATCTTTTTTAATGGTCTTTCCTTCTTCATCGAACAAACTGACCACTGCCTGGTTTTCGATCTTGCTATGTAAACGTTGTGTGATATTGATTTCTGCGCGAATGAGCGAGAGGCTGTTTACAGGGCCTTTAGACAATTTTGATTCATCGCACGACAGTGCAGTGATCAGCATGCAGCATATAGGGAATAGTTTTTTCAATTTTTTCATGATTGTGTAGTATTATCAATAGCGGTTGTTGACTGATTTTGTGAACAGTCCATGATAGATATTATGAGCAGTATTTTTTTGTTTTTCATCTGTTGTGAGATATTTGTCTGGGTGAATGTTTTGTTGATTCAATCTTTAAAACTCTCTCAATGAGGGCAAATCCGTTCCCCGTTTCAGGGCACCAGGCCAGATATTTGAAATGGAGCCAGACGAAGCGGAAACAGCCAACCGTTCAGGATGGGTATTGCTCATCCATCCTGATTTCCTATTGAAAACAACAATCGCAATGACGATCAGACAATACGATTATTTTGGCCACAAGGTCAATGAGGCACTCTTTCTATCAGATAAGGAAGAAAGGTCCATCCTGGACGTCATGGAAAACATTGCACACGAATATCGTAAGAATATTCATCAATTCAGTGACCCTGTTATCATAGCACAACTGGAATTGCTACTGACTTATGCAAACAGGTATAACCAGCGACAGTTTATTACACGTAAAAGATCCGGTCATTCCATTCTTGAACGCCTGGAAGCTTTGCCGGATAAATATTTCAATAACGAGCTGGTATTAAGAGATGGAATGCCAACTGTTCAGTATGTGGCCTCATCGTTGAATGTTTCGGCAGGTTACCTGAGCGGTCTACAAGGACAAGCCGCTTGTTAAAATAATCGCTTTTGTACTGGTAGCGGCAGCACTGATTATTAAAGTTGGTAAATTAGGGTACGAGTTTGGCCAATGGCTAAAAATGCAATAAACGCCCACCGCTATCAAACACAGATTCTACACGACATTACGAAGATATAAGTTACCCCCAGTGGATCACTGGATTTTAGAAAAACCCGTCTCTACATAGTAGAAGCGGGTTTTTTGTTTTTACGCTGTAATTCATTCCATAAAGCCGGAGAGACAGTTGTTTTCTTAATGTTATCAGGTATTGCCGGAGACCGGTGGCTTTTCCCCAACGACTTCTCATCATAATTCCTGTCGATAGGAAACCTTATCCACGATCAGCCATTTCCCGTCTAACTTTATCAGGTTAAACCGGTCAATGAACCGGAAAGTGGCAAAAGTCAGTTGCACATGGGCAGAACCAGTGTCTCCATCCCAGGTAAATGAAAGGTGTTCTGGATGGCATTCCTGTATTGTTGCCTGGGCAACCAGGTCCAGATATTGCGGCAGTGTCCACTGAACCAACTTTCCCTCTATGATGGTCCGGATGTATGCATCGGGGTGAAACGCCGCCCGGATCCTTTCGATGTCTAGTACCGGACGTCCTTGAAGATAATCATTGAGCGTAAGCAGGATCGATTGTTTTTCCTCTTCTGCATTGACCTGGCTTGTTTGGGTTTTCATTTTTTCTGCTACAAATTTATTTGTTTTTTCTTATAAGTATATCCCTGCAATAAATCGCTATACTAGCTTATTTTACAACTTCACTCACTAAAATGACGGGAACGACATTGGTGTAGTTTATAAAATCTGCACGAATCGCATCTCTGTTTGGCGCAATAGCCGCCTGATATTCACTTAAGCTTTTTACATAGAATATACCAATAGCCATAAAAGGTAAAGGTTGATTAGGAATACCGCTGGAAAGCCCTTTTTCAATAGTATATTTCACCAGATTTGCTCCTAAAAAGCCAGCCACCATGGGCATATGCTTGGTTTCATAATACTCCATATTGAAAGTTTTACCCTCGGCATATGGATACATGACGGATACCTTTATTAAGCCTTTTTCAGTAGCAGTAATGTCGTGATTTTGAGATTTTCCAGATGGCATATCCTGACTAAATGAAACAAAACAGGTGGTTAAAAGAAAAAACGATAGAATTAGTTTAAGCTTCATGATCAGTGAACTTTAAGTTACAAAATATTAAGTTGTCAATTACTTCCGTTTGTGGCAACTAGCGGGGGAATTAAACGTAACGGGGGTTTGCCAGGAACAGAACTATCATTGTCAATTTACGATTTTTGCTGATGCACATATAGTTTTTGGGTTGAGGCAGGGAGAAATTCCACTCCTGAATTGCATTTTTATAGCTTGAATTTTTGACTATTTTTACATTTCAACTAAAATCGGGGTGCAAACTTGTCGCGGAAATCTTTTTATAATGAGTTTCAGCTTTTGCGGGGACTGACTTCGGGGGATACATTGCATTATTCTTATATCTTTAAGGAGTATTACAATGCGCTTTGCCATTACGCCGAATCTATTATCGGGGAGCCCGGGCATGCGGAAGACATTGTGCAGGACGTTTTTGAAAAATTATGGCAGAAGCCATATGCCTTCGAGGATCTCCGGCATCTGAAGGATTTCCTGTACAAGGCTACCCGTAATGCTGCCCTTAATTTCCTGAAAGGGGCGCAGCATAGCAAGGAACGCCAGGCCAAATTTCTCCATGAGCAGGAAAAGGCCACCACGGGCGAGGACCAGGACATCATCCGCATGGAGGTTTTCAGGGTGATTTACCGCGAGATCAGCAACCTGCCCGAACAATGCGGGAAGATCGTCCGCATGAGTTATATTGAAGGACTGAAAAACGAACAGATCGCCGAAATCCTTTCTATTTCCCTCCAAACGGTTAAAAACCAGAAAACCAGGGGCATGAAGCTGCTGAGAATGCGCCTGTCGCCGGCCGTAGTAGCCTTATTCTTATTATTTTCCTCCCACTCATAATTTTTTTTCGATTCCTTTAGTACGATCGGAATACCATGTTGTAATAACATAAACAGATTAGACATGGCGTCTTCTTCAAACGATCCATTCATCATTGCAGCATTTATTTCAGGTTCGCAACAGGGTACGCTTACGGCCGACGAGCAGGAGAAGCTGGATGCGTGGATCGCTGCCAGTGACGAAAACCGGCAGTTATGGATGGAATTGAACAATCCTGAGATACAACAGCAAAATGTGCGCGCTATGGGCCGGTTTGACGAAACCGCCGGGCTGGAACGTTTTCTTTCCAACAAACCTGTAAAATCAAATGTGCACCGGATGCGGGTCCTTCATACGTGGAAATGGGCCGCCGCGGTGCTTGTACTGGCGTTAGGAGTATCCACTTATTTCCTGCTGACACATCGTACGCAAAATGCTGACCGTTTTGGCCGGAAGCTTGCCCAGCAAGATATTCCACCTGGTAAAAACGGCGCCATCCTGACACTGGCAGACGGTACACAACTGGTGTTAGACAGTTTGGGTGAAGGGAAAATTGCTACGCAGAACGGGACGCAAATTTCGCTGAATAATAACGAGCTTAAATACGATGCTACCGCCGCAACGGACGGGGTGGCCCATAATACCATCACCACACCTAAAGGTCGGCAGTACCACGTCATTCTTCCTGATGGAACGGAAGTATGGCTGAATGCAGCGTCTTCTATACAATATCCGGTCGCTTTCAAGGGACGGGAGCGAAGGGTGAAAATCAGCGGGGAGGTTTATCTTGAAGTCGCCGCAAAGAGCTGGCAGCCCTTTATCATAGAAACCGATCAGATGAAACTGGAAGTACTGGGTACTTCATTTAATGTCAACACCTATGATGATGAAAAAACAATCCGTACAACACTGCTGACCGGTGCTGTGAAAATAACACCTATGCATACCAGTCAGCCCAAAGTGCTGGTGCCTGGCCAAACAGCAGTTTTAAGCAAACCGGATGCATCGGAGGGGGCTACGCTGACCATAACGGAAACGCCTGATCCGGATAAAATTATCGCATGGAAAAACGGCCTGTTTAATTTTGACGGCCTGGATTTATACAGTGTCATGCGCCAGCTGGAAAGATGGTACAATATAGATGTACAATACATTGGAAAGCCGGAAAATGTAATCTTCAAAGGGAAAATGCACCGCAATACCAACTTGTCTGATGTATTAAAAGTGTTGGAAACGATGGATGTTAATTTGGAACTGAAGGGGAATATTTTGTATGTAAAATAGCTATAGTAACAGACGTTGCTTAAACGAAACCGGAAGTGCTTGCGACACTTCCGGTAGATGTTCAAGCAAGGTAATAATCACAATCAGGTTAAAGACTGCTTATTTATTCACTTAAACATTCCGTCCCTTATGAGAGGGGCGGTTGAAGCAAAGCTATGCTAATTATTTCTTATTGCATACGGGTTCCCTATGAACGGAAACGTAGCTCAACCAAATCTCTGTTAGTAATGAGACTAACATTCTTTCTTCTTACCGCTGCCCTGTTGCAGGTATCTGCCAGAGGCCTTTCACAGAACATCAGCTTTAACGGTAAAAACGTTGCACTCGAAAAAGTGTTTGCAGCCGTGGAATCGCAAACCGATTATGTTTTCCTGTACAAGGCCACAGCCTTATCGGTAGCAAAACCGGTCACCATCAATGCCAGGGCAGTTGACCTGGGAACCTTTCTCAACAAAGTATTTGAGAACCAGTCACTGACCTACAAGATCATCGACAAAAACATCCTGGTATCCCAGAAGGAGTTCAGGCTAGCTGCAGCCAGCCAACCCATTGATACGGTGCCGGCAAAACAGGAAATGATAAATGTCTATGTCTATTCTTCCGGTTATACACCGTTGGTCAGCGCTACCATTAGCAATCTTACCGACAAACGGAACTATCTGACCGCAGGAAATGGATCTGTCCAGGTGCCGATGAGATTGGGCGACCAAATGCGGGTCAGCTATATCGGGTATGTGGACCATCTATTTAAAATAACGGAACAGATTTTTACTGCCAGATCCTATAACACGGAGCTGGTGCTTTCCGAAAACAAACTGGATGAGGTGCAGGTCACTGTTTTGGGCACAACCAATAAAAGAATTGGCACCGCCAATATCGCCACGGTGAAAGCCAGTGATATTGAAAGGCAACCCGTCGTAAATGTGCTGGATGCGATCGCAGGCCGTATCCCTGGCCTCCGGATCAGCCAATCGGCCAACACGGCAGGGGCAAGGAAAGTAGAGCTACGCGGACGCAATGTGCTGAACGAAAACATGTTTACAGATCCGCTGTATGTTGTTGACGGATTACCGATTGCTACTTTATCCGTTAACCCATTGGGTGCAGGTACACCTGTTAGCGGCGGGTATTCGACTACCGAAAGTCCTTTGTATATGATCAATCCCCTGGACATTGAAAGCGTGGATGTGCTGAAAGATGCGGATGCCACAGCGTTGTATGGCTCCAGAGGCGCCAACGGCGTGATTCTCATCACTACCAAAAAGGGTAAGCCTGGTCCTACCAGGTTTAATGTAAGCTACTCCAAAGTGTTTTCGGGCGTGCAGCGCTACATGGATATGATGAACACAGAACAGTACCTGGCGGTGAGAAAGGAAGCAATGCTCAATGATGCAGTTTTTCCTACCCGGGATAATGCCCCGGACCTCACGATCTGGGATCCCAAAGCTTATACCGACTGGCAACGCGTCTTCTTCAAAAATGAGCAGTCGAATGATGTGCAGCTCAGTGTGGAAGGCGGATTGCTGCAGAATACCTACCGCGTGAGTGTGGGATATACCTCCACAACGGAAATGTACAACCAGGGCAGGGGCAACGATCGCTTAACAGTGGGATTGTCTTTTAACCATCGCAGCCCGAACGGCAAACTGATGGTGGAACTTTCTTCCAACAGTACTTATTCCAACAATGAAACTGCCGCTACGTTAGACTTTTTCTCGCTGGCGCCCAATGCTCCGTGGATTTATGATGAGAACGGGCAATATAATTTTGAACCGTACAGGAACCAGTATGCGAGCGTTTATCCATTCGCGGATATTAAAAACTGGGGAGAGAATCAAACGCTGAAAAGTCAGACCAATGTTGGATTTACTTACGAAATACTTAAGGACCTGACGGCAGGTATTCGCTTTAGCGGGGAATTTTTCTCCAATAAATCCGGCTATTATATGCCTAAAGCCGGGAAAGATCCCATGTACTTTCCCATTAGCACGGCAATTTTCGGTAATGGGTCCGGAAAGAGCCTGCTGGTAAGGCCAAGTATCAACTATGTTAAACTGTTCGGCGGCGCTAAAGTGTCGGCTTCCCTGGCAGCGGACTACAGTTATGCCGATCAGGATGTGGTAACGACGATAGCGCTGATGTTCTCGAACGATAACCTCATCAAAAGCTACTCCAATGCCCAGGTGGTGCAGGCGCTGAATAATTATGCCGAGCTGAAAGTTGCTTCGTTGCTGGCAACGGTGGCATTCGACTGGGAAAATAAGTACATCGTTAGTTTAAACGGCAGGAGGGACGGCTCGTCGCGTTTCGGTAACGGGGCCCGTTTCGGTAACTTTGGATCTGCAGGGGTTTCATGGGTTTTATCTAATGAAGAATGGTTTAAGAATGCCAGCATGGATTGGTTCACGTTCGCCAAAATCAGGTCTACCTATGGCGTGATGGGGAATGCCAATGTGGGCGATTATCAATACCTCTCGCGCTGGTCGAACATTCCAACGGGTATTCTCGACAAACTGCCGGACTACGATGATCAGACAATTTATACGCTCATACAACCCGTTAACCAGAAATACAGCTGGTCCAGTGCCAGCAAGTTTGAAGTAGGCGCCCGGGTGGGATTTTTCAACAGCACCGTGAACATTGAAGGTAACTTCTACATCAACAGGGACGGAAAACAGTTGACAAATATTACCACGCCGGCATTCACAGGGTTTTCTGCTGTGGTGGGCAACTGGCCCGCTGTTATCCGGAACAGAGGGGTGGAGCTGATGTTGGATGGAACGATTCTGAACACGAAGACCTGGGGCCTGACCGCACGCTTCCAGGTAAGTAAGAACAATAATACGCTGGTAGCTTTTGAAGGGTTGGAAGACTCTCCCTACAAGGATATGTACAGGATAGGGGCTTCCGTAACCGCCAAGTCCTACGCGCACTATATCGGCATCAACCCAATGAAAGGAACACCTGAGTTTGAGGATTATAACGGGGATGGGGCGAGACCTGTCGGAATACCTTCCACGAATTTTCCGGATACGGAGCTGGACGATCATTACCGGGTGATTGACCTGAATCCTAAATATTTCGGTGGGATGGGCTTCCGGGTAGACTTCAAAAGGGTGTTGTCACTGGATGCACAATTCAGCTTTGAAAATTCCCTGGTGGAAGATAAGTTGAATAACCTCGGGTATGGGAATACTGCCAACATGCTGATGTATAAGGAAATTGAAGACAGGCACTGGAAGCAACCTGGCGACAAAGCTCTTTACACTAAGTATTCCACCTTCAACAGCGGCGGATTTTCCGGATCGGATGCCTACTATGCCAAAGGGGCTTATATCAGCCTGGACAATCTTAGTTTGTCGTACATGCTACCTGCAGCATGGTTAAAGAAAGTAGGCATGACGCAGGGAACGGTTTCCGTGAATTCATCAAAGATTTTCAAATTCTCGCAATACAGGATGGCGGATGTTGAATTGGGCACTACGCCGCAGATCAGAAGAATTGCCGCTAACCTGAGATTAAGTTTCTAAAATCAATCGTATGAAAAGATTTGCTTTCAATATATATGCAACCGGTATCCTGCTGTCAGGCATGCTGGTAACGGGGTGCAATAAATTGCTGGATATAAAGGACCCGGTAAATTCGATTACTACCAACCAGGTTTTCCAGAGCGATGATCAGGCATCCATTGCGCTTAATGGTTTGTATTCTTACCTGATCAGCGGAGGAGAACTTGAAGTCAATTCGTACGAGCACCTGGGCAGCGATTTATACAGCGCCGGGGGAATTACACTGGCTGCAGGGCATTCGGCGGATGAATTATATCAGCCTTCACTTAGCGGGGACTACCAGTACTATGTAGAGATGGCCGCCAGGATCACATTGCGGAACCCTGGGTATTCCACGAAAATATGGAAGACGGCCTATAAGGGAATTTTCAATGCCAATGCGTTGATAGAAGGTGTGAAAGCTGCTACGTCAAACGAGTTTACGCAGGACTACCGGAAACGGGTGCTGGGCGAAGCGCTGGCAGTAAGGGCAATGGGATATTTCTACCTGGTAAACCTGTTCGAAAAAATTCCACTTGCCTTATCCATCGATTATAATAATACAGTAAAACTCCCTTCCGCCAGCCCTGGCGCTGTATACCAGCAAATCATCAACGACCTGGAAGAAGCGTCAGGGTATCTTTCTGAAAACTACGATGGCAACAACACGGAGCGCATCCGGATCAATAAATGGTATGTGAAGGCAATGCTGGCAAGAGTATACCTGTTTACCGGGGATTATGAAAAAGCCTGGCAGCATGCAAACGATGTGATCAGCCAGGCGGATTTGTTTAAACTGGAAAGTCTGAATAACGTATTCAGTGTATCCAGCAGGGAAGTTATTTTCCAGTTAAAGCAGACCAACATTTCGGGGACGCGGCGCAATGCCACGCCTGAAGGGCTTTCCATGACAGGCCGGTACCTCACGCCTGCGCTGATGAATGCTTTTGAAGCGGGCGACAACAGGAAAACGGCATGGACGACGCCTATCGCCGGCGGTACATCTATACCTGCCGGTTTCTCTCCGGCTAAGTATAAAATCAATTCCACCAACTACGAATTGGGAGGGTACAGGTCCGAATATTATGTAGTGATGCGGCTCGCGGAAATGTACCTGATCAGGGCGGAAGCGAATATGTTGCGGAGCGCGGGCAATAAAAATGCCGTGATCGATGACCTGAACGCCATCAGGGTCCGCGCCGGGTTGAACGGTCTTCCTTATACTTTAACCGATCAGCAGGTAACAGATGCCATCGCGAAAGAAAGGCGCATAGAGTTGTTTGCCGAATGGGGACATCGCTGGCTGGATCTGAAAAGGACGAACAAGGCGACCCAGGTGCTTTCGGAGATATTTTACAAACAGCCGTGGAGTCAGCACCAGTTGCTATACCCCATTCCTCCGGACGAAATCCTCCTGGACAACCATCTCTCCCAGAATACCGGCTATTAGTAAAAAGTGATCACCATATAAATCAAGAAAGATGTTTCAATTCAGCTATAAAAAATGTTTCAAAGCGGTTCTGTTAGCCGGAGGTCTGCTGATAGCCGGTACTTCCTGTAAGAAGGAATCACGGGAAGAGATATTTCCGGCGTCTTTGACGATTGTGAATGGCGTTAACGACAATACCTCTTTCCTGTTAGCCTATTTTGGAAATTCACAGCCCAAATACTACAGCAGGTTGTCTTATATTGTCAGCGGCAGTTCTTTTGATTATGCTACCGATAAAATGAACCAAACGGTTACGCTATTCAGAAACTACGATACGCTCCAGCCCAATAATCCCTTTCTGAAAACCACGCTGCAACTGGATCCTGGTGGTATCTATACGCATTTTGTGTATGGTAGTCCAGCGAAAGTGCAACAAAAAACCGTGAAGGAACAACTTCCTTCCCGTAGCCTGACTGACAGTGTGGTCAACCTCCGGATTATTAATCTATTCGATAACAGGCCGATCGACGTGGTGCAGCTGAAACCGGTACCGGGAACCATGGTCACCAATCTCGACTATGAACAACTAACCGGTTTTATAAAGGTCCCTGTTACTGCATCTGTAGACAGCTTCCGTTTTGAAGTGCGGGATCATGCAACAGGCGTCACGCTGACCACCTTGTCCGACGTAAATATTACCCCGGGTAGTCCTACGCCGAATACCCTATGGTTGTTTAAGGCACGTACAATGCTGGTAACCGGAACATGGACCACAGCTGGTGTTTTTTCGGCCAGGGCAAAAACTATCGGTCATTTTTAATCCAAGTTTTTAATCATAAGTAACATTATATGCAGCCTATATTAAAGGTGGAGAACCTATCGCATAAGTATGCCAGTTCCTGGGCCATACGCGAAATAAATTTTGAGATCAATGATACCGGTGTTATCGGATTGCTGGGTTCAAACGGAGCAGGCAAGTCTACCACTATGAATATCATCTGCGGCACCTTGCTGCAAACGGAAGGAAATGTTTCCATCAATGGATTGAACATCAAAGATGATCCTATTGAATATAAAAAGCAGATCGGGTTTTTACCACAGCAGGCACCTCTGTATCTGGACTTCACTGTGCAGGAGTACCTGGAGTATTCCGCGCAGCTGAGGTTGATGGATAGGCGCCTGATTAAAAGCGCTGTGGACGAAGTACTGGAGAAAACGTCCATTACGCAGATGAGGTCACGCCTTATAAAGAATTTGTCGGGCGGCTATCGCCAGCGGGTAGGTATCGCGCAATCCATCATCAACAAACCGAAAGTGGTGATCCTCGACGAGCCCACCAATGGTCTTGATCCCAACCAGATCATCGAAGCAAGGAAACTGATTAAAGAAATTGCGCAGGACCGTGCGGTATTATTATCGTCGCATGTATTGTCCGAAATTAACCTGCTTGCCAGAGAGATCATCATGATCGAATCAGGACAGGTGGTGTTTTCTGATACCCTCGATGCTTTCAACAACATTCTCCAGCCCAATACCATGATGGTCAGAATGCTCCATATGCCTCCGCCGGAAGAATTGATGGCGATGGAAGATGTACAGAAAGTAGAGTTGCTGCCGGATAACAAATGCCGGATCTATTTCCAGCCCAACGACGATCTGGCTGAAAGAATTGTGAGGAAGAGTGCGGAGAAAAACTGGAGGCTCACTTCTATTCACATCGAATCTTCCGGTATGGACAATGTATTCAAACAATTATCATCAAATTCTTCTTCAACATTACACTAATGAGAGTAGTTTTTAATATAGCGCGGGCGGAATTACGATATTTCTTCTTTTCGCCGATCGCATGGTTTGTATTGATTTTATTCCTGATGTCCAGTGCGGGCATCATCATGGGAAATCTGGCAGATACTGCGCTGCAGCAGGACACCTTGCTTGAGTTGCAGGGAAGTGCTTTCAGTGGTTTTCTCAATTTGCCGCTAACCCGGGTGGTGATCGGCAAAGGGCTCGATACGGTGATGATGATCTTCTTTTTGTTCATTCCGTTGTTGACCATGGGTGTGATTAACCGTGAATATGCTGCCGGAACCATTAAGTTGCTTCATTCATCGCCTTTGAAAACACGCCAGATCATCCTGGGTAAATTTTTGGGTGTATACAGTTTTGTATGCCTGATGATCCTGATTTTCCTGGCGGAGGTGATTATACTGACTTTTTCTATTAAGAATGTAGAGTTCCTGCACATTATGGCGATGGTGCTGGGTTTCTTTTTACTTGCGGCGATGTATGTGGCGGTAGGTATGTATATCTCCAGTTTAACCTCCTATCCGATTGTTGCGGGGATCGGAACATTTGTGGTGCTGATCATGTTCACCATGCTGGGTATGCTGTTCCAGGGAACGGATTACGTGCGGGATGTCACCTATTTCCTTTCCAGCTCGGGAAGAGTAGAGAGTTTTCTGTCTGGCCTGATTACCACGAAGGACCTTGTCTACTTCTTCAGCATTATTTCCCTTTTTATCATATTCACCATCATCAAAACGAAATCTGTTACCGAGTCGAAGTCGTGGAGTGTATCGGCAGGCAGGTACCTGACGGCGTTTGCGATAACGGTTGTTATACTCGTTGTTACCTCCCGGCACGGACTGATCGGCTATTGGGATGTGACGAGAGGCAAGATAAATACACTGCATGAAAACACCCAGGGAGTATTGAAACAGCTGGACGGATCGCCACTGAAGGTAACGTTATACACTAACCTGTTGGGGTATAACCTGGGCAGTGGCTTGCCCACTGCGCGCAATGTCTATCTGTGGAACTTCTGGGCCAGGTACCGCCGCTTTTATAATAATATGGAGTTTAAATACGTGTATTATTACGATGTAAACAAGGGAGATAGTTCGATATTTCAGTCATACCCTGGCAAATCGTTGGATGAAATCGCGGAGAAGTATGCGGAAATGTATAAAACCGATCTCGCTATCTATAAAAAACCAGCAGAAATCAGGAAGCTCATCGACCTGGAATCGGAAGCGAAAGGCTTATTGATGGAGGTGGAGTATAAAGGGAAAAAGACGATCCTGAGAACATACCCGGACCCGGAGGTATTTCCGTATGAGAAGCATGTTTCCGGCAGCCTGTTGCGTTTAGTGAATGATACAACGCCCACGTTTAAATTTCTTACCGGGCACTATGAACGTTCACCTCTTAAGTTCGGCGAACGGGAATATGGGAACCATGCTGTCAATAAAGCTTCCAGGAGCGCGATGATTAATATGGGGTTGAATTTCGACACCATCCCGGCGGTGGGCCCCGGCAGGTTTAAGCCCAATGATGTACTGGTGGTTTCTGATCCGAAATCAATATTGGATAATGCCATTATCGACAGCGTTAAACGGTATATCGACAGAGGAGGAAATGCCATGTTCTATTCCGAACCAGGCAAGCAGTTTATCATGAACCCTATTCTGAATCATGTGGGGGTAAATGCGGATGAAGGCACTATTGTACAGGTGAACCCGCAGGATATGCCGCACAAGTTTTTAGGATTAATTGCTAAGAAAGGCTCGGACATGGCGGATGAGCAACCGTTTTTCTACCTGAGGAACGGTATCATCAAGGCCTGCTATACCGCCATCGTAGGCGCCAGTGTATTAAGCTATTCTGATACTACAGGATTTAAGGTAGAACAGATTACCACTTTACATAACAATGCAAATACCTGGGTAGAAAGAGGCTTGTTGGTAGTGGACTCCGCAGCGCCGGTGTTCAGCGTCGCGGAAGGGGATTACAGGAAGGAAGCGCCTTATCCGGTGGGCCTGCAGCTTACCCGCAAAATCGGCAGCAAATTGCAGAAGATCATTATTTCCAGCGATGCGGACATGATGTCTGCGGCGAGAGGAGATGGAAGGGATTATGGCAATGCGTTTTACAGCTACACAGTTGATAACAAATACCCGGTTTACCATAATTTCAAAGTGCCTACGGATATATGGCTGACGATCAAAAAGGCGCCGGCGCAAACATTGAAGATGGTGCTTCAATATGTTATACCTTCCCTGATCCTGGTGGCAGGTATCATCATACTGATAAGAAGAAAACGCAAATAGCGTATACTTTAATTGTTTCATAAAAAGTATAATTATGTATTTGCAGACAGATATGCAGACGATGGATGATCTGCGCTTGTTTTCGAAAGCAGACACACAAGGTATTTACGATATTTATAATCATTCATTTACCCGTGGCGGACAAACCATTATGGAAGCGATGTTCAGGAAACCACTGAACAACAGGGAAGCGATCATCAAGCGGATCAACATCATTACTGCTTTCGTGAGAATGAAGGCCAGCTTTCCTTTCGATGGCGCCATGCTGGACCAGGCGGAGAAATACATCTCTTTTGACGATAACCCGGATGGCGGAACAAAAGTATCGCTCAGCGAAAAGGAAGTACAGAATGGGATTATTTCCATCATCGATCTTTTCCATGCCCTCAGACAGTACCTGGAGTCGGCGGACATGGCAGGGGTGAAAGAGCTGGAAGAAGAACGGTTGGCTGCTATCGGGGTGTTGAATGATCCGGCTTTTACACCGGTGTTTAACGAAAAACCGAATGCCAGGATTTCATTCGCCGCGGTTACGGCTTTTGATGTGTTGATCCGTAGCAAGGAGAAAAGGAAAGTGCTGCAACTGCTGCATTTTATTTATCATATCGATGTATATGTTTCCGTGGCGCAGGTTACCCGGAAACATAACATGGTATTCCCGGTGGTACACCCGAAAGGGACCAGTATTTTAAAAGTGGATGGTGTATACCATCCGCTTTTAAAAAACGCGGTGGCCAACAGTCTTCATATGGGGCCTTCCCGTAACCTGGTTTTTCTTACAGGCGCCAACATGGCCGGGAAGTCTACCTTCCTGCGTTCATTCAGCACCGCCGTTTATATCGCGCACATGGGCTTTCCGGTAGCCGCGGCGGCTATGGAGTTTTCTGTAATGGACGGCGTATATACAACGATCAACCTGCCCGATAACCTGGGCATCGGAGCCAGCCATTTCTATGCAGAAGTATTGCGGGTAAAGAAAATAGGGCAGGAACTCAGTGAAGGAAAATCACTGTTTGTATTGTTCGACGAATTGTTCCGGGGTACAAATGTGAAGGATGCGCTGGAAGGAACACTGGCTGTTTGTAATGCGTTTACCAACCGGAAAGACAGTAAATTCATCATCTCCTCCCATATCATCGAAGCGGCAGACGAGTTGCGGAAAAAAGAAAGCGCCGCATTTTATTTTCTTCCCACCGTGATGAAAGGTGCGGTACCTGAATACACGTATACCCTGGAAGAAGGCGTTACCAATGATAAGCATGGCATGATCATTATTAATAACGAGGGGATACTGGACATTCTTAAACAGGGAAACAAAGGCGGTAAACGGTTAAATAAGCAATTATGAGTTTTAAAATAGATCGCCAATCGGTAGGAGAACTGAATCTCATGGGGAAATTCCGCCAGGGCTCCGTATACTTTTTATTCAATAAAGTGAGAACACGGATCGGGGAGAAACTGATGGATGAGATGTTTTCCCATCCGCTGAATGATGCCAACGCGATCAACCGGCGGGTAGCGATTTTTGAGTTTTTCGAAGAGAAAGGTGTCGCATTTCCTTTTGAGGCCGACCAGGTTGCCCTGATGCGGGAATATATTGACACTACGGCAGGAAAATCGCAATGGGCGGTAGCGGTGGACATGCAACTGCAAAAGTTACTGGCGGGCCTCACGAAAGACGGCCGCTTCAAAAACACGCTGCTGCAGTTGCAGGCAACGATCGTTACGCTGAAGAAATGTTTTGGACTGCTGGAGTTGCTGAAGCGCGAAAAGAATCCTTTGCAGGACCGTGTAGAATCCTTACTGGCCATCATGGGCCATAAAGATATCCGCAAAATTCTGGACAGCGACATCTACAAGTCAATGTCCACCCGAACGGTATCCGAGTATGATTTCCTGCTGCGCAACAGGCACAACGAAGCCATGAAGGACATACTGCAGTTCATTGCGGAAACAGATGTATACGTCGCGGTCAGTAATGTATCCCGCGAACGGCATTTTTGTTACGCAACGGCCGTGGCGAAAGAAGAAAACCTGTTCCATGCCCGAAGTCTCCGGCACCCCTGTATTTCAAAAGCAGTGGGCAACGACATACAAATGATGGAGGGTAGTAATGTCCTGTTCCTCACAGGAGCCAATATGGCAGGTAAGTCTACCTGGATGAAATCTATTGGTATCGGCATGTACATGGCGCATATCGGCTTCCCGGTGGCCGCTTCCGAAATGGTGTTTTCGGTACGCGAAGGCATCTTCTCCAGCATCAATGTGGCGGACAACATCGCCATGGGATACAGCCATTTCTATGCGGAAGTAGTAAGGGTGAAGGATGCTGCGCTGGCAGCAGCTACCGGCGAACACCTGCTGCTGATGTTCGATGAATTGTTTAAGGGCACCAATGTGAAAGATGCTTTTGACGGTACCCTGGCCGTGACGGAAGGTTTCTCCGAATACAACAATTGCCTGTTTATCGTATCCACCCATATTATCGAAGTGGGAGAAGCGCTGACAGACCTGCCCAACGTGCAGTATCGGTTTATGCCTACTGTACTGGAAGGAAATGTACCCAGGTACACCTACACGTTACAGGAAGGTATTACGGAAGACCGGCAGGGTATGATGATCATAGAAAACGAGGGAATCATTGAGTTGATCAATAAAATGTAACCTGGGCGAAACGCTCACCCGATCATATCGCGGCAGTATGCCGTATTGATGACTATTTATTAAAATTATAAACAGCATGAAGCAAATTTTTGCATCAGGGATCCTTATGTCCCTGCTCTCCACATCTGCCCTGGCCCAGGTACAACCTTTTACCGGATTTACCAGGCAGGATTTGAAGGATGATTTTAAATACGCCGTTGAGCTGTTGAAGAAACAACATCCGAATCCATATAAGTTCACAGACACCGCTACGTTTAACAATAAAATGGATTCCCTGATGAACCGGCTGGATAAAGATCCGTCGTTGTTAAGCGCTTTACGGTATTCTCCCGTACAGTTATTCAATGATGTGCACCTGAAACTGGATTATGATGAGGAACGTGTGGTGGACGTATTTTATGGTATTAATCACTTTCCGCTGGCCATCACTACTTTTAAAGACAGGATCATTGTTAATGCCAAAGGAGAAACCATTCCCTTCGGTGCAGAGATACTGAGTATTAATAAAATGGCTGCCGCAAAGCTGCTCAGTGAAATTGGCTACGCCACCTATAGCGATGGTTTTATCAAAACGGGCGCCGATCGCACCGCAACAAACCTTAGTTTGTTCATCAGCCTCGTTTTTCCGGAAGCCACCAGCTATGAAGTAGTATATAAAGAGTATGGAGCTAAAAATTCCACTACGGTACAGCTGAAAGCAGTAGACGCCAAAACAGGTTACCATAACCGGAGCCTGGGAGAGCTGCCCTTTAATTCTTTCCTGAGGCGCGCCTACATAACGAAGGAATACCAGGATAAAGAATCTACCGCTATCCTGACCGTTCTTACATTTATGCTACAGGAAAATGCTATGTACAAAGAGCTGAGCGATTTTTTTGCGGAAGTAAAGAAGCGCAATATCAGCAACGTTATCATAGATATCCGGTCGAACGGCGGAGGCAACCCGAATATGTCTGCTCTGCTGTATTCCTTTGTGGCATTACGTCCGTTCGACAATGTTTTCAATTACCGGACAAAGAACATACAGATGCATGATCCCGAAAACCTGTTGAATGGTTACGGAACCAAAATGGGGGAGGAGGAAGTAAAGCAGACTGAGAACTTTCTGAAACAACGGTTCGATTACGACAGCGCCGCAGGGTTTTACTATGGCAATGCGCGCCTGACAGAAGGTTCCATTTCCAACTATCCGCCCGATAAGAATAACTTTAAAGGTAACGTGTATGTGCTGATCAGCGGTGGCACGGTAAGTGCGGCCACCTACTTTGCTGCGCTGGTTAAGAATAACAAGCGTGGTGTGCTGGTAGGCACCGAAACGGGTAGCGGCGAAGCATCCACTACAGCGGCATGGTTCAATACCTATATGCTGCCTAAAACGAAAAGCAAGTTAACCATTCCCATGAGCGAAGTGTATTTTATGAAGGCTAAGGAGGATAACGGACGTGGCTGTCAGCCCGACAAGGAGCTGACTTTTGAAGGGTTTCAGCAATATATCCGCGCGGGAAAAGATCCGGAGATCCAATATACATTGGATATAATCCGGGCCGGTAAGCAATAGTATGCGGAATATTTAGCAGCCAGTTGAACCTGACTCAATTCAGGATGATTTTATTTTTTATGGTTTAGCTAAATCAAACGCAGATTTGGATAAATCCGGTTGAAAATTCTGGTTTGGCACAAAGGACAATGCCTATATGATGGGAAAACATTTATCGTTTTAACACATGGGAGAGGGGCAGAAAAAAATACGCAGCGCTACCGCAGAAATGAAAAACGGTTGCAAATCACCTGATCTGCAACCGTTTCAAAATATTAAAGTGTTTACGGTTAATTTGACGCAGTAAATAACTGTTGAATTTCGGTTGCACTTAATGCTCTGTTAGAGTTATCTTGATATCTTAGAAACAGGAAGCCGCTCAACCCCCGGAGGGTAAGCGGCTTTCTGTTTCTGGGATATTCTTGTATCTTCATAAAAGAACGTTGTTTACAGAAGTATGGCTTACTGGTTTGAAAAGAACTTTCTTACATGAAAAAAATCGGCATCGTCATCGTCCTTTTTGCGGTATACGCCAACTGTTCAGCCCAGGTGTTGAACGACAATCCCTTGAAAACCCAGCTGGATTCTGCCGTGGATCGTTCGGCAAAATTATATTTAAGTAAAACAGGGCGGGTGGGTATTTCCATCGGGGTTATATATAATCAGCATCATTATCGCTATAACTACGGGCAAACGGCTCCGGAATCAGATAAGCTAACACAGTCCAGCTCAATATATGAGATAGGATCTATTACTAAAACATTCACAGGTCTGCTGGTTGCGCAGGCAATAGGCGAAGGCAAAATGAAACTGGATGCGGACATCCGGAAGTATCTGCCGGGAAATTTCCCCGCACTTCATTATCCCTCCGGGGAACCCGTACGCGTAGGGTATTTGCTTAGTCATACCGCCATGTTCCCAAATAGTTTTGCAAGCGGTGATATATCCGCTCCAATGACTGAAGCCTATTTTCTGGATCACCTGCAGCAAATCAAACTGGATAGTTTGAAGACGTTAAAATATGCTTATTCCAACGTCGGGTACCAGTTATTGGGATATGCACTGGAGCATATTTATCAATCGGACTATGAAACTTTGATCAAACGCCATATAACCGACCCTCTGCGTATGACAAATACATTTGTAAATCGCATTCCTGTAAAAAGCGCACAGGTACTTAATGGTTATACTGCCAGCGGCGAAAAAGCACAGCCGGTACCAACCTCTTTTCCAGCTGCCGGAGGGCTTCATTCCTGTATAGACGATATGCTGAAATATGCTGATTACCAACTCGCTGAAAAAGATGCGGCGGTAAAACTGACCCACCGGATTATTTATGGTAACGTGGAGCAAGACGCCGTTGGCTTCCAATGGGCAATTGGCAGGACAAGGAATTGGGATTATTATATCAGGATAGATGGAGGTACTAACGGATTCCGGAGTTTTTGTTCGCTATATCCAAATGAGCAGGCAGCCGTTATCCTGCTTACTAACGAAAAAGACGACCAGGCAGGCGCTGACCTATATCGATTAACAACAGCGATACTAGGAACGCTGAAGTCTTTTAAATAATTATTGAGCATTATACTACAAGGGCGCCAAAATATTTATCTTTCTGTTTATCCTGTTACACAACCTGGGCGTCGTGTCAGGTAACCCAAATGACAATGATTAGGTCACTTGATATGTTTACACCCGATTTTAGAACTATCATGCTATTTTCTTTCCAGGATTGTGCGCCAGGGCTGATAATGCCGGCTTTGAGTTTGATGAAATTTCCGGATTTGTTTGTATTTTGTTGCCGGCTGCCGGACCGTGTTTTGTTGACCTGGTGCTGTAGCTTAAATCCGGTAATTTGCCGGTATCCCGTTTACCTGTAAGGCATGCTGTATTGGCCCACATGGCCGTCCGGGATGCCTGCTGCCATTATGTAGTAGAAAATCGAACAGACACAACTCATATGAAAAGAACAATTTTAGCTGCCCTGCTGGCGGTTATCCCTGCCTGTTTATTTGCACAGGACGGAGACGTGAATTTTTCCGCCGCTTTTAAAAAGGAAAATGATAAAAAATCCAGGATTGAAATCAACGAGGTAAAGGAACTGATTCACATCATGATAGCCATTACCCCAACAGGCCTCGGGAATGAGGACATGGTACAGTTAAAAGGGCCCTATTACCAGGATGTATTGAAACAATTTGCGCCGTATGGAAAGGAACCGGTTATTGCCACTTTCGATTCCCTGCTTCAGAAAAGCCCTTTGCATTATATTTTTTTAACCGGGAATGCCATTGCATATGATTTTGAGAAGGATAAGCTGCTGCCCAATAATGTTTTTCTGTTGCCTGCCGATGAAGTAGCTGGTACCAAAATCACGGTAAATCCCATCACTACGTATAAAACAAGCATTGAAGATTTTGCGAAAAAATCAGGTTTCCGTGAATTCTACGCTGCGCATGCGGCTTATTATCAGGACATCGTGTCCGATTATGAGAAAAACGCCAACCTCGATAAACAATGGAAATGGCTGGAAGCTAATTTTAATACCCACATCAATAGTTACCAGATCCTTTGCTCGCCACTGATCAATGGGCTTAACTACACACTGTCGTTTAAGAAAAACGACTTTGAGATGATACAGATGGTGTTGCCACCTATCGATCACAATGATGCGTGGTCTGCAAAATATACCGAGGCATTTAACACCAGGGGCATGTTCACAGAAATAGACCACAATTATGTGCGGAAGCCAGGTGATCAATCCGAAAAAAAGATCAATGAAGCGCTGAAAAACAGGAGTAAGTGGGTGGATACTACTATGGAAGGCACTGCGTATTATCCAACTCCGGTAAAAGTATTCAATGAGTATATGACTTTCGGAGTTTTTATCTTGTATTGTGAAGAAGTGTATAAGAATGATCCTGCCACCTTGAAAGAAATTTATACAGATGTGAATGAGGTGATGAGCAAACAGCGGGGATTTGTAAAAATGAAGGAATTTACAGACTGCCTGATAAAGCTGCGTAAAGCACAACCCCGTAAAAAAATAGATGAATTGTATCCCGCATTATTGAATTGGTGCATGAAACAATAGAAGAAGAGCCTCATAAAGAGATTACCCGAAAAAGCCTCCAAAGCCATTGACTTTGGAGGCTTTTTTATTTAATTAATAAACGGACACCTTATTTTTTTGCAATAATTTTCTTCCGGTGTTCTTTTCCCCAGTCTGTCAGGTTGTTAATGATGGTCTGTAACGTTTTGCCGTGTTTCGTAAGTTCATACTGAACAGTTACAGGATGTGTGTCTAAAACGGTACGCTCAACCAATTGATTTATTTCCAGTTCCTTTAATTCTTTGCTCAACATTTTGTTCGATATACCAACTACATCATTCAAAATGTCAGAAAATCTTCTTTTGTTGTAATGGCAAATAGAAGAGATGATATAGATTTTCCATTTACCGCTCAGCACGTCCATTGCATCATGGATAGCCATCATTTCTTTTTTGCGATCTATTTGAGATTCGGGTTTGCACTCCATAAGTTACTTTGTTACTTCAAGGTTACAGTTACTTTCTGATACGAAGTTACTAAAATATATTCTATTGATATAACTTTACAGCCAGGATTCAATCAATAAAGAAAATGAGTAGATATACTCAGCCTTTACCCTAATCAAATAATAATCAAAAATGGCACAGAATAACTTTGGAGGAGCGTTGCAGAAGCCGATTGGTTCAACGTTTAACGCAACATCAACTACCAGTGATGTAATTAAAGGAATCGACCTTAAGGGAAAAATCGCTATCGTTACAGGGGGTAACACAGGAATTGGTTTGGAAACCGTCAAAATCCTTTCTGAAGCAGGGGCAACAGTTATTGTACCTGCAAGAGATGTTGAAAAAGCAAAGAAAAACCTGCAAGGGATTGCCAATGTTGAAATTGAGAAAATGGATCTGATAGATAACAATTCTATTGACAGTTTTGCCGGAAAGTTTTTGGCTTCGGGCAGGCCATTACATTTGCTCATTAACAATGCAGGAATTATGTTCGTGCCATTGCGCCGTGATGCAAACGGGAATGAATCGCAACTCGCAACCAATTATCTTGCGGTATTTCAGCTTACTGTAAGGTTATGGGAAGCGCTAAAGAAAGCGAAAGGCGCAAGAGTGATCAATGTTTCTTCTTTGGGGCACCATTTTGCACCTTTCAATTTTGATGATCCGAATTTTGAACATCGTGACTATGAAACATTGCAAGCCTATGGACAATCAAAAACCGCCGTCAATCTCTTTTCACTTGAATTGGACAACCGTGCCAAACCATATGGAGTAAGAGCATATTCATTGCATCCCGGCAATATCTGGGGAACTGAACTAGCCAGGGAAGCGCCATTGGAAATATTGCAGCAATTTGGTTTTTACAACGATAAGGGAAATCCTGTACCAGAGGTTATTGCGTCGCTAAAAACCATTCCGCAAGGCGCGGCTACAACCATATGGGCTGCTACAAGCCCGTTACTAAACGAAATAGGCGGTGTGTACCTCGAGGATGGTGACATAGCTGAATTAGCCATAAATTCGTCAACACCCAATGGGGTAAAACCGTATTCTTTAGATGAAGCCAGTGCAAAACAATTGTGGAAATTGACCGAAGAGTTAACAGGCGTTACATTTAACGTTGATTAAATTTATCGCTTTTATTTACCTGATAGCCGTTAGTGAACTTTCCGGCAACAAAGACAAGTTGTTCAAAACATAAAATTCCCTGCAATCGCACGATTAGCAGGGAATTTTATGTTTTAGCCAGGTCCGTCTAAATGAAACCGGCCATCAGGGAACCGGTACAATATATTTATCTAGTGAATAAGATGAAACAAATATTCAGAAGAAGGGTTTTGGAACGGCCGTAATACATCCTTACTATATACAGGGGTACTAATTAACACGAATATCAACTTTGAATGTAAAGTCTATTATATATTTTTGCCTCCGGGCTGGCTCAGCAAACCTTCCCTCCCTAAACCTGGAATAATGCCGTACTTAAAATCAGAATGTATTTCTCTGAAAATATCGCTGTCCGTATTCATCTTACTGTTTTTTACCTGTACAAGCTCTATCCATGCGCAGATGCGGGAATTATACCGTACTGCAAACTATGAGGAAATTGTAAGTTATAGCTTCGCAACTGCTGCCGAAGGATATGTCACGCTTCATAAGGGAGATGAACAAACATTAGCCCGTACCAGTGATAGTGGCCGTACATTTATTCCTGTTTCCTTAACCTGGACCAATACCTTCCGGAACAATTTTGCCCTGGACACAACTGCCAGGATTAATTCCGTTGACATAACAGCGCTCAGCGACAGTGAAATATTGTTGGTTACCTCCATAGGCAATCTAAGTGTACTGTTATCTTCTTCCAATAAAGGACAAACCTTTAAAGCGGTATTTACAGCAAGCAAGAGTGGTTTATCTCAAATACATCTCATTCCTGGTACTGATACAGTAGTAATGTTAGTTGGACGATCCTCTTTTATCAGTCCCGACAGAGGGCAAACATGGAAACAGGGCATGGCTTTCGATGAGGGCTACAGTATCGGTAGACTCATTGCTTTTAGTGGCACTTGCATGTTTGTTGCCAATGATCGCTTAGGAGGAACACCTGTGCTTTTTAAAACGATGGACAGCACAACGTATAAAAGGATGCCTATTCCTGAGGAATGGAATCACGCTGAATTTTCCATGATATCTCCATCAAAAGGGTGGGCTTTCGCTTTTGGAACCGTCAATAATGTATATCACCGCGACCTCTATGCTACAACAGACAGCGGATATACCTGGATCAAGGTTCTGAATAAAGGAGAGCCCATCGATTCAATTTTTGCTATTACCATGATTAACGATACCCTGGGCTTCGGATCAGGGGTGAGCAGCAAATTATATAAAACGACCGACGGAGGATCCACCTGGCTGCGGCTTAGCAGAACTTCTTCTTTTAAAGACATCGGTATGGATTACTACGGCGATTTTAAAACCATTGGTAATGAATATGTATGGGTAGCACGGAGACTGATGCTGGAAATGGGCAACAATGGTGGCGGTCCTGCTATGAGAGAATGTTTCGCCAACGGCTTTTCTCCCGCAAAAGCACGGGCAGGAGATACCATTATTGTTACAGGAGATAATTTTAGTGTAATAGATTCCGTTACCTTGGGCGGTACAAAGGCGGGCGCCTGGGAGGTCATCAATAAAAACACCTTGCGTGTAATTGCTGGCTCAGGCTCTTCGGGAAATCTGACGGTTTATACACCTGTAAACACTGTTTCCCTGGAAGGATACAGTGCTATTCCTACTTTCTCAGACCTTTTCCCAAAGTCCGGTACAACCAACACACATCTGACACTGGAAGGAACTTCTTTTACCAGTGTAACCCAGGTGAAAGTTGGAGATGTACCCGCCAAAGTATTTAAAGTACTGGATAATAATAAAATTCAGATTTCCATTCCTTATACCACTAATGGGGCCATTCAGTTGGTTAGTCCTGATACAATCATCAACACCAACCTGTTTTATTATTACCGTGGTCCGGCTATTTCTGGGATTAGTCCCCTTGATGGGCCAGCAGGTACAACGGTAACAATCGCCGGCTCCGGTTTCAGTGCTACTCCGGATAGTAATGTAGTTTACTTCGGTGGCATAAGGGGCGATGTAATTTCTTCCACTCCAACGGATATTAAAGTGAAAGTGCCGAAAGGCGCGCCATATGCCAATATCAGCGTCAGCACCAGATCGCTTACAGCCACTTCCAGTTATGCTTTCAGTGTCACTTTCCCTGATGGAGGAAGCATTAATCCTACCTCTTTCTCTTCACCATTGAGTTTCGATGCAGGGGGCAAACTGATACACCCCGGCAAAACAGCGGTGGCTGATTTTGACGGAGATGGAAAGCCAGATCTGATCACTCCTGATTGGGGTGCAAATTATGTAGTGATCTCCCGGAATAACAGCAGTAATGGTAAAATCAGTTTCACAGATCATCTGAAAATTACGGTGGGTGAGCCCAGTGCCAACGGTTTGCTTAAAGCTGTACCTGTTGATGTCAACAGCGATGGAAAAATAGATTTCTGTATTGGAAATAATGCAGACCTCAGCACATATATCTATATCAATACTTCCACCCCGGGGAATATCTCATTCAGGGCCACTCCCTCTATTCCCGGACTATTGCTGGAGGCAGCAGATGTTAACCAGGACGGAAGGCCGGATCTGATACAAAGAATCGGATTTGACGCGGTTATCAGAACCAACTATAGTGAGCCTGGTAGCCTTTCATTTGAAAGTTACACAGCAAAAATGTATGATTATGCAGATACTACCCGGTGGAACATGTCTGCTACAACCCTCTTTGGCAGGGCCTTACCAACCCTGATACTTTATCTTGGAGATGAATCTTCCAATATGAGCTATAATTATAGCCTTCCGGATAGCCTTATAATAAAAAATATTTACGATACTTATTTTTATGGAGATTTCATAGCCGGGGATTATAATAAAGACGGGCTATTAGATGTAGGCATTAGTAAAGGTCTTGCAATCAGTATATTATCCTCTACGAGAAACCAGGAGCTGAATGAAACTTATGTAGCCGACATTTCAGCGAAAGCCCAGATAGCGTTACAGGATATGGATGGCGATGGTAAAGCAGATCTGATGCATGGACAAAAAGGAGTTAAAAAACTCTATATCTATCATAACACCTGGGGAGAAGGTGCAAATGATTTTGCCACCGCAGCCGTCTTGAAACTTAATAATCCTGCAGGGGTTTTTACAATTGCAGACCTGGATGGAGATAACAAAAATGATTTTATACTCCAGGACACAGTGGCAAACAAGCTACTCTTTTATCAGAACATCTGTTCCCCCCAACCATATATCGACAATTGTCTCCCGGTTTTAGGAATCACAGGAGATACTATTACATTAAAAGGAGCTAACCTTTCCGGGGTGTCGGCCCTTATGCTGGGGGATCAACCAGCGGAGTCCTTTAAGGTGATCGACGAGTCAACAATCACTTTTGTGGTAGGAAATAGTTTTACTGGTGATATGCAGGTAACAAATTCTTCAGGAACCGGTAGCTACAGCGGATTTAGTTTTGGCCGTGCCCCTGTTATCCATCACATTTCACCTGCAATGGGCCCGGTAGGCACGGAAGTAACTATTACAGGCCAATATTTTAGTCCTAATGCCGGTGAGAATATCGTGAATTTCAGTGGTGTGGCTGCTAAAGTGATCAGCGCCAGTTCAACTGCCCTTAAAGTAATTGTGCCGGCCTATACCAGTACAGGATCTATTACAGTGACTACCAAAGGACGGCTGGGTGAGTATTCTGACTTTTTTAAGGTGACATTTCCTGGTCCTAAAGCTGGATTTTCTACTTCTACTTTCGATATGAATGTAAGGCTGTATGGTCGTCATGGCGGTGTATTAATGGATATGGATAATGATGGCAAACAGGATATCGTAACCCATGATTATGACAATCTTATTATCTACCATAACAACAGCACCCCGGGCAAGATACTTTTTGATACACCTTTTGTAGTAGCAATAAAAGGGACCGGACAACTCAATCCATTAAGGGATACCGTTTTTGGAGGGATTCAAATCGGACTGAAAACACCTTTGTCAAATCCGGCAGTAATGGATCTGAATGGTGACGGAAAAGCGGATATTGCTATCTTCAACCCGGAAAATAATCTGTTGTATGTTTACCTCAATAATAGTACGGCCGGTGGTTTTCAATTCCTGTCTCCTTATACTGTATCTTCCCCAGGGGCTACCGTTATTTCAATTCATGATTACGACGGAGATGGAAAACCAGATATCCTTCATACAGCAGAAAATGGTATAACGGCATTCAGAAATACAGGCACTGCAAATGCATTCTCGCTTGATGAACCCTTTTGGCTTCGCACATATCCTAATCCAAGAGCTAAAACCCTCACTTTTAGTGATATTGATAAAGATAGCAAAATAGATATTCATGCTGGTTATTACACATATTTTAACACCAGTATAGCAGGAAGACTAGGTTACCAGCTGAGCATAGCCTTACCTGTCAACAACGGTGTTACCACATTGTATGACCTGAACAATGACATTAAACCGGATCTGGCAATAGTTGAAGGAGAAAATATAGGACAGCTCACCATGCCATTATATTTCTATAAAAATACCTATGCTCCTCCAACTCCGGCTTATCTGCAAGCATTTACCTATAACTCTTCTCAAACGGTAGATCATTGGGTAAACCAGATAGCAGCGGGGGATTTTGATGGCGATGGATTAGCTGATCTTTTGGTAAATCATAGCACTTACGGAGGACATGGAAATCTGCTGAAAAATGTCAGCACCACCGACTCTATCAGGTTTCTGCCATTTGTGCCTACCCGTGTGGGGGCGGATGGTAGTGGCTGGGCCGCCGCCGGAGATCTGGACGGTGACTCCAAACCGGATCTGGTGCTTTTCGGAAATAATGACTGCGGTACCTGGGTAGCCAGAAACAGATATGATGAAGTAGTAAACATCACTGTTTGCAATGGTACAGACACAAGTATTACCAGTAATATCAGTGGTAATAAATACCAATGGCAAGTGCTGAAAACAGGAGCAGATTTTACTAATATCTCTGACGATACATTGTATGCAAATGCAACAGGTAAAACACTGCAGCTAAAACATGTGACCACTTCCATTAACGGGTATACCTATCGTTGCCTGGTTGATAATAACCCCGGCGAATATACCGGGATCCAGGTAACAGCCAACACCTTTCCCACGCTGAATCTGCAAAGGGTAAACTACAGCGAACCCCTCTGTCCCGGTACCCCCATTGCACTCCAGGCAACGGCTTATTCAGCTGGCGCAGCTCCTGTATTTCAATGGTGGATGGATGATAGCGTGCGCCTCGATTCTACAGGCACATATTTTGAATGCGATACATTTACCGTAAACCACAGTATACAAGTAAAGATGATCAGTAACGGCGTATGTCCGGACAAATCCATTGTGGAAAGCACGAAAGAAGATTATACTGTCATAAACCCGGTAATGCCCCAGGTAAAGCTCACGGCCAGTTCATCGGTAACCTGTAACAATGACAACGACGCTATCTATACATTTACAGCTAATACGCTAAACATTGAATCTTATAATAGTCCATCTTATAAGTGGTATTATAATGGAGCCTGGATTACGGATGAAACGGGACCTGTATTCACTAAATCTGGCTTGCAGGCGGGAGATAGTATTTATGCTACCTTGTCTGTTGCTTTCGGCGATTGTATTACTGACCGCGACTATCGGAGTAACACAGTTGTAATGACGAAAGGAAACCCGACTGCTGCCATTGGCAGAATTATGTCCCGTTCCTATTCGAATTGTCCTACCGATCCTAAAACAATCATCTTTACATCCACTACAGCTGATACAGGGAGTAAAGTGGAATTTTATGAAACCAATGAAACCGGGCAATTCTATCTTCGGGCGAGTGTTCCGTTTAACGGTGACAGTGTGGTATATCCGGCCAAATCGATATTCAGCAATAGCATCCAACAATACTTCTGCAAGGTTATACCACCCGTTGGCAGCTGTCAGCAAGTATTTATATCTGATACAGTTTCCATACGCTGGTATGAATGGACAAAACCTGTGATACAAACAGACGGTCCTGATCTGATAGCGATAAACAGTATGGCAGGCGCCAACTTCAAGTGGTGGAATAAAGACCAGGACACGATTAGTTATCCTCCTGTAAACAGTGGAGCAGTTAATCATTATACGCCGCCGACAACCGGATATTATGTTGTGGAAACAACGCTTGGTTCCTGCTATAGCCTTTCCGGCCCGATTCATTATGTAATGGCGGCTGACAGGGAGATCCCGGTAATCAGGCCGAACCCCGTAAACGATATACTGGTAATAGATCGGATTAAATTAACAGACAACTGGGCCACCCTGGAAATACTGGATAGTCACGGAAACCTCCAGCTACCGGTAATCATAGTAACCGGAAAGTCGACTGTTACGGTTAATACGTTTAAACTCAGGAATGGAATTTACTTTGCCATACTAAAAACTATCGACAATAAAAATCTGGCAATTAAATTTGTGAAGATGGATTAATGGGCTCTCAACTTAAATTTTATTAAGAGGAGAGAAGCAATATCACATGTCCTGAGATTTGCAAATATAAACAACTTAGGTTGCGGCTAAAATCATGTCTTTAGTTGCGAACGCTTTACCTTACCAATAAAATAATGAATTACCAGGGCCAGTATCGTCCAGTAAATCGCAAACCCGATAACCAAAAATGGCGGCGGCGGATCCGGCAAATTGATAAGAGGAAGCATAGGACCAGCCAAAACAATTTTGACAGGATATAGAATCGTGGCTACAATGCTCTTCCATCCTGTTAGTGATTCCGTGCTGAGGAAAGATGCCCCGCTTGCGGGAAGGAGCCCCACGTCGGAGAGAAAAATTACGTTATAAAGAAAAAGAAAAGCAAACCCGGCAAGAAGGAAGAGGAGAACAAATTTTTTTCTTGAAGTTTTCATGACCTTGTTTTTAGGATGAAGAAAAACTTTGAAATGTAAAGTAAATGAAAGTACTTTGTATTTCAAAGTGAATCAGGAAAAATTACCCGGAGTTGACGAAGAGTGATCCTATTCACTCTTCAAAACCGCTACCGGATTGCTTCTCGCTGCCTTCAAAGTCTGTGACCCGATCATAATGAACGCGATCAGCAACACCGTCAGTAAGCCAACGAACAGTTCGGGAATTTGCACGGGGGTATGATAGGGGAAATTGCGGAGTACAACGATTTTAAAGAAGAAGTATGTTACCGGTAAGGCAATGAGCGCCGATACCGACAGCAGCAATAGAAAACCGCGGCTCAGTAAGTATATAAGATTGCCGTCGCTGGCGCCCATTACCTTCCGGATGCCGATCTCCTTTAGTCTTGTTTCGGTGGTGAATACCACCATTCCAAACAATCCCATTGAAGCGATGGAAATAGCCAGAAAGGAGAGGAAGCCAATGATTTTGATCATAGTGGAAAATTCGCTGTATGCATCTTCTATGGCTTTGTCATAGAATTCAGCCATAAACGGATGAACACGATCGATCTTCTTCCATATAGACTCGATGCGGGCTACTGTGGCCGGCATGTCGGAACTCTGTATTTTGGCGCTGATGATGGCCCTGTCTTCGGGTGTCCAGAACGTGAATGCCACCGGCCCGATGAGGTTCTCCACCTTGCCATAGTGAAAGTCCTGCATCACGCCAACAATGGTCATTTTGCGCCCATTCAATGTAATCTGTTCCCCGATTGCTTTCTCCGGGTTGTTGCCGCCTATGTTGAATCGCTTTAAAACCTGTTGGTTAACGATCACTTCGCCCACAGCCTGGGCAGTGACGGGCCGGGCTACAAAATTTCCGCCGGCCAGGAGCTTATAGTCATGCAGCGGCAAATAATTTTCGTCAATGTGATTGGTCATGACCAGGACAGAATCCCGCGAATCTTTATACTTCATATTGCCGCCCCAGGCGTTTCCCACGCCGGTGGTAATCAGGGACCGCGACAATGCAGTTACTTCCGGCATCTCACTGAGTTCCTTCATCAAAACGTCGGGTTTATTATCCTGCATGTTAATGTTCAGAATGTTTGCAGTCTTGAATCCCAGGTCGAATGCAAGTATGTTCTTATACTGCACATAGCCGACGGCGGTTGTTGTAATAAAGATCAGTGTAACCGTGTATTGAATCACCACCAGGGAGCGCCTGAGGGTCAGGTGTTTGAACATTTTTACCGATGAAACATTGCCGAACGCACTCATGGGGCTCACTTTTGAAAAGAATATAGCAGGCAGGAAACCGGCAATAACACCTACGGCGACCGAAAAAACGATAAAGGCTGCAACCATCGATGGCGTGAGATTAAGCTTCACCGTGCGCTGCATCTCCGGCGCCATGTTGATCAACACTGGCCGTAATACGAGGAACAGGAGAAAGGAGAGAAGAAGGGCTGCCAGGGAAATCATAACCGCCTCGGCCAGGAACTGTAGCCGTACCTGGCTCTTTCCTGCGCCGATAGCTTTGCGGAGGCCTATTTCTTTAATGCGCCGCATAGCGCGCGCTATCGAAAGATTGGTATAATTGAAACATGCGGACAATATCACAACAAATGCCAGCCCGCCGAGTATCCAAAGTACCACAGGGGGCATGTGAGGGCCAGTGAAACCAGGGCCGCCCTCGGATTGACGCAGGCCCTCCCCAACCACAATGTTATATAAAGGAAGCAGCTCGAGTTGGATCTTCGTATTTTCTTCAGCGAGGTTTTCCTCTCTTGCCAGCGCATTGAGCTGCGAACGGATTGCAGCCATGTCGGCATTTTCCGAGGGGAGGATGTATACGGAGTTGGACCACATGTTTGTCCATGCGGCAAAGCGGTTATCGCCTTTATTGATTTGTTCAGCCGTGGACAACGACACCAGCGCTTCGAAACTGATGTGCGAAAAGAAGGGAACGTCCTTCATGATACCGGTTACCTGGTAAGCGAGTGTATCTATTTTGACTGTCTTGCCAACCGCAGCCTGGTTGCCGAACAGCTTCCTGGCTGCTGTTTCCGTGAGCACAACAGAATAAGGATCTTTCAGCGCGGTTGCTGCATTGCCTTCCACCATCGGAAATGTAAAGATCCTGAAAAACGATGGCTCGGCCCAAAAGCCCTTGATGGGGAGAATATTGTCGCCCACCTTTGCATCACCCGAAAAGTCGTTGCGCATAATCGCCACTTCTTCAATGCCGGTTACCTTCTCGCGGATGAGCCTACCCGTTTTTATGGATGTGGATGCAAACTTGCCGCCATCTTCGCTTTTGGAGGTCAATACATTGGTGATGCGATAAATTCTCCCGCCATTTTTGTGGAACCTGTCATACGAACGCAGGTCGAGTACAAACGCAATCAACAGTAATCCAACAGACATACTGATGGCAAGACCAAGAATATTAATGAATGAGAACAGCTTGTTGCGCATGATGTTGCGCCCCGATGTTTTAACGTAGCTTCCAATCATGATCCGGTTCGTAAAAAGGTTGACAAATAATGAGCTTCGTACCGTATAACTTCTGAAGAACTTGAAGGCATCAATGATGTAGATCAGCTTTGCACGGCGTGGCCCCATGGATTGTACATTCCGCTCAAAGCATTCGTGGAGATCCCCCGTAAGGTCCTCTACAAGCCCGGGCTTACAATACCATTCTACAAATCGCTGCGCCCAGGAGGGCGGATGGTGTTCCCGTTGTTCTTTCATGCTACATTTTTTTCCAGACAAGCGCCGGGATCCTTGCCCACAGCTCATCGCGCATCGATTTGGCATTGACCAATGCTGCCTTTCCCTGCATAGTAAGCTGATAGAACCTTTTGCGTTTGCCGCCACGGGCCTTCGTTGCTTCACCCAGCTCACTTTTCACAAGCCCCTTTTCTTCAAGACGGTTGAGTACCGCATGCACTACGCCAAGTTTCACCGAACGGCCGGTATGATCCGACAGCTCATCACATATCGCTACGCTATATGCCTCGTTTATTAGCGCTGCAACGGTGAGTAGCACCAGTTCTTCGAATTCTCCGAGGTTTGTACCTTTCATTTCCGATATTAATTACGTAAATGTATGTAAAAACATTTGTATTATACATACAAAAGGTGAATAATTAATTGGAGCGATTTATAAGCCTCCTTAATTGACGGGAGAGAGAAGATCTGGCATCATGATCGCCCTGGTGAGAATTGTGCAACTCGGTTACCTGAAGATGTTAGGCGGATATCGCAAGACCCGCACTCATGCTATTATTTAGTCTTAAACAGGTTAATGGTATAATCAAGTAATTTTTTGTTTCCATATTCTCCATGACCAGGAATAACAATTTTTACATTGGGATATTCCTGTTTAACTTTTTCAACGGTATTTGACCAGGCTGCAACATTGGCATCTCCCAAATATCCTTTACTGGCATCGAGTTCTTTTATTAAGCACCCTCCAAACATTATATTTTCGCTGGGGAAATAACCTACAACATTATCTTTTGTATGACCTTCCCCGAAAAATTTTGCAATGATATTTTTATTGCCCACCTTAAGAATCAGGGAATCTCTGAAACTGTTTTTGGGGACAGCAAAATTATTTTCTTTGGCGAGTGCTATTGTTTTGAAATACGCATAGGAAGGAATGTTGTTGTTATCAAATGCTTTTAGCCCACCTAAGCAATCGTCGTGAAAATGAGTAGGAATAATCGCATTTATTTTGCAATGAAGGGTATCTTTTATCCACTTGATCAGCTCTTCAGAACTTTTGTCGTTGGTTGGCGTGTCAAAAACAATTGCCTCATTACTATTACTCACAATCAGACCGTTACAAGGAACGTTTCCAAAATCGTCCGTTTGTAAAAATGAAGTGTGTTCGAACGAGTTTTTTGAAATTTGCGTTACAATCAAATCATCAGATTTATAAACAACTTTGGGTTTAAACGGGCTGTTTTTTTGAGCGTAGCAATGCAGGATTGTTACGGAAAATACAATTATTAATAGTGTTTTTATGGCGACTTTCATTTGTTTTTACAGTTTTTATATATAGTTTCTGCTAACGCAGAATAAAAAGTGAATTTACAAAGTATTGTCCGGTTTGAGCCATAAAGCGGGGTGGATTTTGAAGTCCTGCCCCTACACATTAAACTGCCGCAAATGATGGTCAAAGTGTTTATAAGCAAGAATGCCAATTTCATCTACCTTCATTTTGCCAAAGAAGTCGTGAATAAAGCCTGGATTTGAGAAGTGCCCATATTCCGTCACCTGTTCTATCCAGATCTTTTTTTGAAGTTCTACATCTCCGTTCTTTTCTTTTGTAAGAAAAGCCGATCCGGCGGGCATATTCCTTTTCATTGGTTTTTCATTTCCTACCAGGCCCTTCAGCGCCATTTTGCCAAATATCCACCCTAATAACCCCTGTGTATAAACGGATTGATTTTTTCCTAACACCCAATTGTTCCATATCGTGCAATGCTTCGTCATTTGGTAAACATTCATTTTACCCCATTGGGCAGTATGATTTTTAGTAAGTAAATTAATCCTGCTGATCAATTCTTCCCTGGTTGCGTTGTCGAATATTGTTTTCATAACTTCTGGTTTTGATGTAAAAGTAGGACGGAGCCGGAAGACGGTCACTGTGCAAACGTGACAATGAAAGGTGTATTTTGTGCCATTTTTTTGTATAGATTTGATGATGTAATGCCCCCTGGTTATGAAACATATTTCCATTATAATATATGACGATGTATTGCCAACGGCGGTAGCCAACACCACAGCCCTGTTGACCAGCGCCAATGAAGCCGCCGCAAAGAAAGGGGACCCCATTCCTTTTCAGATAGAGCTGATCGGAACCCGTTTGAAGAGTGCAGCATTAAATATGCCCCTACAGTTTTATTGCAGTAAAACCATATCAGACGAATTTGATACCGATATCGTGATCATCCCGCCAATGGGTACGGATCTGACGGACATAAATTCTTTGCTCTCCAAAAACAAAAAACTGCTTGGCTGGATAAAGGAAAAATATAATAGTAAAGCGGAGATCATCAGTCTTTGCACCGGCGCTTATTTCCTGGCAGAATGCGGCTTGCTGGATGGCATGCCGGCTACCTCCCATTGGGGCGCCATAGAAGATTTGCAGCAAAGGTACCCGTTAATAAAGTTTAAAGCCGATCATGTTGTTACCCATTCAAAAGCAATTATTACCGGCGGCGGCGGATTTTCATCATTAAATGCCTTGTTATATTTTATAGAGAAGAGCTGCGGCAAAGAGATTTCGGTAGAGTTAAGTAAATTCTATGCCCTGGATTACGGACGAACCTCGCAAAGTATCTTCACTGTTTTTTCAGGACGCCGCCAGCACAACGATGATGAAATTCATCAGGCGCAAAGTTATATCGAGAAGAAGTTTGAATCTGATATTTCAGTGGAGCAAATCGCCAGGCAGGTAAATATGAGCAAACGGAATTTTATCCGCCGGTTTAAAAGCGCTACATCATTGAGCCCGATAGAGTTTATCCAGAGAATAAAAGTAGAAGCGGCGAAAAAGGCGTTTGAAGCCGGTGAAACGAATATTGCAGCTATTACATATAGAGTAGGGTATAACGACTTAAAAACCTTCAGAACAGTATTTAAGAGAATTACCGGGTCTACGCCGGTAGAGTACAGGAATCAATATAAAACCCAAACGGTAGTTTAGTGTAATCCCGGCCTCCTATAAGTGTTTTCCCCCTGATCTGCGGTATCTTGATAAATATCGCAGGAAATCCTTGGGCAAGCTATTGTAAATATGAAAAATTAATGTTTCATTTGTTGTGTTATGAGGGAGTTTGTACGTAGCAAGTGTTATCCCTGATGTGCCCTGATCATAACACCAATGTCCTGAACCTTTGTCTGAAACCTTCTACAGTTTTTATTCGTCTCTTATTTGAAACTTGAAATTTAGAATGGAAAAGCTATCGGAATTTTTTTAATCGTCAGTTAAACACTTATAATGGTTATATTATTTACTGATACCTGATTTTATACCCTGTGTAGGTATCGATTACCCTGTACAAAGTGTTTAATTGTTGTAAGATGATTAAGCGAGATTTTACCCTTTACCAACTCCCGTTATGATGATGCGGATAAAATGGTTATTGATTTTATTGTGGGTATTCCCTGCTTACGGGCAAAGAATGGACACCACAGTCGTTCTCCCGGAGAAAACTCACCATCGCATAGCTAAGGCGATAGAAGAGCAGCAGTCCCTTTCCGCCACGCTAAGGCGTAAACAGCTGAAGCTGATCGCAAAGCTACAGTTAGTGGAAGCCAAAGCTGGTCGGCAGTTACAGGAAGTGGACAGTACCGCTGCCATGAACTACCTGCAGCGCACAAAAGATGCCTATGCAACCCTGCTGGAGAAATTCAACCCTGAAAAAAGAGAAGGACAGGCCCCATATATTCCACGGCTGGATTCTCTTCAGTGCCTGGTTAGTTTTTTAAGCGCCTCACCCGGCGGGAAAGATAATTTAAGTAAGACCCTGAAAAGTATAGAAGGACTAAAGGGCGACTGGCTCAAGGGGGAAAGTGTAAACAGCTTCCTGGCAGAGAGGGCAACGATGCTGAATAGTTTGAGAGAGCAGTTTCCGCAGTTACGGGGCATCAAAGGCGCCGCGGCAAAATACTCAAAGGAGCTTTTTTATTATAAGAGCCGCCTCCAACAATGGAAGGAAGAACTGAATAAGCCCGCAGCCCTGGAAACCGCAGCGTTAAAGGCCCTCAATAAAGTGCCGGTATTTCAGCAGTTCCTGCGGGAAAACAGCCAGTTGTCGTCTTTGTTTGGAATGCAGACTAATGGTGCGCCGGATATGGCGGCGATAGCAGTAAACGGTATGCAAACCCGCGCCACTTTACAAACATTGCTGCAACAGCGGCTTGGACCCGCAGCCGAAAACCTGGAACAGCAATTGGCCACCCAGGCAGTAGCGCCAGGTACTGGTTTCACGGACATCAGGAATAAAATAACCTCATTAAGGTCAGCAGGAATGCCTGATGATGAAGCTGCCTTTAAAGAGAATAGTCAGCGTACCAAACCTTTTCTAAAAAGACTGGAATATGGATTTGATCTGCAAACCGGTAAGCGGAGGGCGTATCAGTTTCCCGCCAGTAATGACCTCGCGGGTTCACTCGGATACCGACTGAACGACCGCCTGGTAACGGGTATTGGAGTGGCCTATAAATTTAGTATGGGTGAAGCGTGGAACAAAATAAACTTCACCCATGATGGGATCGGCCTGCGCAGCTACCTGGATTGGAAGCTTGCGGCGCCCGGCAAAGGGAAGAGCGCATTCCTGGGAAATATATGGATCAGCGGCGGCCTTGAACAAAACTATTGGTCCCGTTTTGAAAGCATCGCGGAACTGAGAAACCTCGCCTGGCAAACATCAGGTTTGATCGGCGTATCCAAAAAGATCCAATACCAGAAGAAAACGGCCAAACTGCAGCTGCTATGGGATTTCCTTCAGCCGGCAGGAAACCGCGCGGTTGTATTCCGTTGGGGATACAACTTCTGACGGAATCCTAAAAAAATCAAAGGAGCGGGAACCTATTCCATTCTCCTATATCGCCTATACCGATTTGAAATTAATAAAAGTTGTATTGATGAACTTATTCAAAACATACCTCGGCTTTCTGACCGGATTATTAATGATGATCCCCGCAAAAGAAATGCTGGCACAAGCACCCGCCCCCTATACCGTACAGGATGGGAATACTATTTATACAGTTACGGCAACCTCTCCCCAAACGAATCCCACCATTCTGAATACACTTCCGTTGAGAGATGCCAAAGTCACAACGCAGTATATTGATGGTCTTGGCCGGCCATTTGAACTGGTGCAGAAGAAAGCTTCTCTCATTACTGATCCCGCAAGCCCGTTATCTTCCACAGCAGCTGTGGACCTGGTAACTGCCAGAACATATGACGTATACGGAAGAGAAGTATATTCTTTTTTGCCTTTTGCTGCCAATAATACAAATGGCAATACTTCCATTTCGGATGGGAACTTCAAAAAAAATCCATTTGAACAACAAGCCACCTTCTCCCAGGGAGAGTATCCGGGGGAAACTTTTTTTTATGGTAAAACGAATTTTGAACTGTCTCCCCTGAGCCGCGCCACGGAAGTATATGCCCCCGGCAATAGTTGGGTAGGCACAGAATCTACCACAAAGAAAAACATTACAAGCCGGTACCTGGTGAATACCGCAACTGATGCCGTGAGGTACTGGACCGTAACCATAGCGGCGGTGGGAGGACTAAGTACTTATGCTACCACAACAACTTATCCTCCGGGAACTCTGTTCAAAACGATCCAGATAAATGAGCATGGCAAACAGGTCATTGAGTTCAAAGACAAAGAAGGTAAAGTAGTACTGAAAAAAGTGCAGCTTACCGCATCCGACGCAGGAACGGGAAGCGCGCATACCGGCTGGCTGAACACCTATTACATTTATGATGATTTTAAAATGCTGCGCTGCGTGATACAACCCAAAGGCGTTGAACTGATCTCTGCAAATTGGGTGCTTACGGATGCCACCATATTGGCCGAGCAGTGTTTCCGGTACGAATACGATGCAAAGAGACGACAGATCATAAAAAAGATCCCCGGCGCCGGTGCACAATACCTTGTATACGACAGCCGCGACAGGTTGGTACTCAGACAGGACGCTATACTGGGAAGCGGGAAATGGGAATACTTCCAGTATGATAGCCGGAACCGGCCCATTGCCACCGGTATATGGACCACCGCTACCACTTTTGCAGCTCATATTACCGCCACAGCGCTCATTCCAAATGGAACTGCCGGTAATTATCCCGCAGCAGGTACCTCCGGACTCGAAGAACTGAGCAGCACTTTTTATGATAACTATGATTTTCTGACAGCAACAGCTTACTCCGGGCATGGATTGAATGCAGGTTTCTTTACAGGAGATAACAGTTATTTTTCCGCTGCCAGCAATACCGCCTGGCCCTACCCGCAGGCTGTTACTTCAACAACCGCTACACAGGGAATGGTTACAGGTGGAAGGGTAAAAGTACTTGGAACCACTACCTGGCTGTATACCGCTACCTACTATGATAAACAGGGAAGAACCATACAGGTGCAAAGTAAAAACCTGACCGGCGGTCTTGATGTTACCACCACCCAATATACTTTTAACAATCAGCCCCTGATCACTGTACAACGGCAGGTAATCGCCGGGGCTGGTGCGCAAACCACCATTCTGTTAACTAAACTGACTTACGATGACCTGAACCGGCTAGTGAAAGCGGAGAAGGCCATCAGCAACACTACCGTGAACAGTGGGGCAATGACGTCTTACAAAACTATTTTGGAAGTGGCCTATGATGCCCTGGGGCAAATAAAAAGTAAAAAGATAGGAACAAAGCCGGCTGGCTCCACTCCACTTGAAACGCAAAATTCAACGTATAATATCAGGGGATGGCTGTTAGGTGTGAACAGGGATTTTACCAATCCGTCCGCCCCATCAACACCTGGATCAGGTAACTGGTTTGGCTTTGACCTGGGATACGATAAACTTGCCAACGCATCTACCAGGAATTACCTGGGACAACAATTAAACGGTAACATCAGCGGAATCGTTTGGCGGTCGGTGGGAGATGGCGTTCCCCGGAAATATGATTTCAGTTATGATCCGCTCAGCCGCCTGCTGACAGCTGGATTTGAGCAGCGAAACAGTGACGGCGCCTGGAACAACAGCCTGGTTAATTATACCGTTAAAATGGGAAGTACCGGTGCTGATCCGGCCACCGCTTACGACGCCAACGGAAATATTCTCCGGATGCAGCAATGGGGCCTGAAGTTAAATGCCAGCAGCCAGCTCGACGACCTGTCTTATGCCTATATTCCCAACACAAACCGCATACAGGCCGTTACAGACGCATTTAACGACAATACGAGCACCCTGGGCGATTTTAAGTACAATGCGTCTACCAAAACTACCACCGACTATACCTACGACGGTAATGGTAACCTCACCATCGATAAGAATAAAGGGATTACCAGTGCCATCTCTTACAATCATCTGAATCTGCCGGCTGCAATACCGGTATCAGGAAAAGGAATGATCGCTTACACTTATGACGCCTCCGGAAATAAATGGAAAAAGAGTGTAACGGAAGGCAGCACCATCACCAATACTTATTACATAGGCGGGGCGGTATATGAACAGAAAGGAACAGGCCCGCTGGTCCTGCAATTCATGGGGCATGAAGAAGGCCGCATCCGTAATACCATTCCAACAGGAGGAACCACCCTGGTGTATGATTATTTTCTGAAAGATCACCTGGGAAATGTACGGATGATACTTACGGAAGAAGTGAAACGGATCAATTACCCGATAGCAAGTATGGAAAACGTCACCGATAAAAATAACCTGGCAGATCCGAATAACTATATACCCTACTATTCCAACACGGATTATACCGTAACGCCTTCTGTACGCGAATTGAAATCAAATACGTCGAATCCTCCTGCCAATGGCACCACAAATCCCAATAACTATTGGACAAAGCTAAGCAGTGTGGCCGGCGACCGGAAAGTGGGGCCCGGAATATTGCTGAAGGTAATGGCCGGCGATAAAATTGAGCTCCGCTGTGATATGTGGTGGCGGGGATCTGCCACCGGCGCTACGCAGCAAAGTCCGCTTGCCGACATTTTATCTATCCTGGCCACCACTATTACAAGCGGACCGGGAGCCGGCAAAATAACGCTGCCGCAAACAGGTACCAATGGCAGCTTTTTCAACCCGGCTGTAACCGGGTTTATGAGTAACAACAACCCGGCGCAAACCACAAAGCCCAAAGCATACCTGAACTGGATTTTTCTCAATGAACAGTTTGCCTACAGCAGTACCAACGGCAGCGGAGCAGAACCGCTGGGCGCCGCCGACACCTATAAAACCTATACAAGGCTCGATGCGAATGGAAATGCCATTCCTGTGTTGCAGAGCGGATATGTTTATATTTATACCAGCAACGAAAGCAATATTGCCGCGTTTTTTGATAACCTGGCAGTGAACCACATTCAGGGGGCACTAATAGAGGAAACACATTATTATCCGTTTGGGCTGACGATGGCGGGGATAAGTACCGGCGCGATAAAAGGAGCGGCTTATCCGGAAAATAAATTGAAGTTTAACGGGATAGAGCATACCAACGACTTTGATCTGAACCAGTATGATGCATTCTACCGGAATTACGATCCTCAATTGGGAAGATGGAGACAGATAGACCCTAAGGCGATAGAAGGCGAAAGCCCCTATGCTGCCATGAAGAACGGACCTGTTTTTAATACCGATTTTCTGGGTGATACAACCGTTTACTATAATATATCTAATGGTACTGTTCTTGGTACAGTAAATAATGCAGGCGCTATGCAGAACGTGAGAGTAGATGCGCTGGCGTATATTGCAGCCCAGGGAGCGGCTTTGGCCGGAGGATACGATCTTTCCAAACAGGAGAATGCTAATCAGTTCGTTTCAGCATTTAATAATGTACTTTCTACGGTTGACTCAAAATTAGGAACGAATCTTATTTCATTCGCTACCGGAGAAACAAGACTGGAGTTTACCGGTCAGGCGAATGCTGCTAATCCGGCGGAAGGAAATGGGAACTTAAATGTGAATCAGATGTTTGATGACGGAGGACATCTCACCTTGGCGAGTTATCAGGCCATTGGAGGCCCCTGGGGTAACGGATCTCCGGAAAACGGTGCATATACGGCAGACAATTTGCAAAACAGGGGACCCAGAAGTGGCAATCCCAACCCTGGAATGACACGCGATGGTGTTGGCTTTAGCCTGAATTTGAATCCGCTGTTCAGTACTAACAGAAGTTTATTAAGGATTCATCCTGACGGCGGTGAGTTTGTTGGTACGCAGGGATGTATAGGAATACAGGAAAATGCTACCAGGTTGCTTCAGTTTAAAAGTACCATGCATCAGTATCTGCAAACACATGACAACATCCGGGTGAATATAAATATCCTGAATAATCCCAATAACAATGGCCGTGGTCGCAGGGTTGTTGGTAACAGGGAATAAAATTTAAAAGATGAAAAATATACTCATAATAGCCGTCCTGGTTTTATCAATACAATATAGCAATGCTCAGCAACGGGTGCGCTTTGTACCTGATACTGCTGTTAACAGCATACACCTGAACGACTACAGTACCACCGAAAAGGTGTTGGGCAAGAATATCTGGAACAAACAGTTTGAACAGGCAAAATCTTTACCCCGGATTGAGTTGGTGAATAAGTCGAAAACACAGGCACTCCGTTTATTTTTTCACTATGGGGGAAGTAAAAACGCGGTGGACGAATTTGAAATATTATGTATCGATAGCACTTACAAAATGCCGAAACAGACAGTACTGATCAGCGATGAGCTGTTTGTTACTTCCCGCAAAATACGCCTGGGTATTACCAGGGAGGAGATCGTGAAAATATTAGGCGATAATTATAAAACCGCTACAGCCGGTGATACCGAGGGCCTGGCATATGTTCTGGATCAGAAATCGGGTTTTGTAAAGCGATATAATCAATACCGGTATTACATTAAATGTACCCTGAATAAAGGAGTGTTGGTTAAATATGCTTTTGGTTTTGAGTCTGAATAACCTGAACGCATCATTCATCATTATTAAATAACAACAAATCCTGAATATCTATAAAAAGAATTTTCCTTATGCCTGGCTCTCTTAACCTAATCAGATCCTGCTACATACTTATTATATGCGGCATCCTGTATCCGCGCCTCGTGCTATCACAGAATACCGCTTTTGATGAAATGCGGAAAATTCCGATTACTTCCCCGGATGTGGCATCACTGACCCGCGCGGCCGAATTCCCGGTTACCTATTTTAACGGCAGGCCGGAAGTATCTATTCCCATTTATACCATCCGTACCGGCGATCTGGAGTTTCCTATCAGTTTGAGCTACAACGGAGGAGGAATCAGGGTTTCTGAAGAAGCCAGCTGGGTGGGCCTCGGGTGGTCATTAAATGTTGGAGGAGTTATTTCCCGGCAGATAAAAGGGGCGGATGATGATCTCGTGTCTAACGAAACGTTTAAACAATACTATCCGGACGCATTGGGGAATACATACCAGTCCGGCGCCCAGGCGCGGAATTTTATGCTGCAAAATAACCTGCTGTATAAAGCTAACGGACAGGCTTATACGAGGCAGGAGCTTTGTCCTTTCTTTTGCCCCGGGGAAATTGACGGGGAACCGGATTTGTATGTGTACAATTTCGGAAAATATACAGGCAAATTCACCGGGTTTTCTACTGCTGAAGTGGTGGATATCAGCGGCAATAATATCCGGTTTGAAAAATCAGGCAACGGAATTATAGCTACCGATCCGGAGGGTTTCCGGTACGAATTTATGGCGGTTGAAATGTCGATGACGGCCGCGGGGCCTACTAAAACGGCTTATTATCTCACAAAAATTACCAGTCCGGCCAATCGTATCCTTACGCTGAAATATAAAACGTTCCGGGAGTACGTTTATCCTGCAACCGGCACCGGTCATAGCGCAGATTATATTGGCATTTCCAGTGCATTTACCAACGTGGATTATGTAACGCAAATGCCCGACCTTACGGAGGAGTATATCCAATACCAGGCTATCGCCATGCAGGGGCCAACCGGGATGCCCACCAATGGGGGGCTGAACAGCACCTTTAGCACGTCTACCATCAGAACGCTCTTCCTGGATAGTATCTTTTTTGAAAATGGCGCCGTGCAGTTTATACCAGATAGCAGGAAAGATTTGTTTGGTGTAAAGCTAAATGGCATCACCGTTTTTAATAAGGCAGGTACCGCTGTGATGACAGCCGGATTCGATTATGACTATTTCACCGCCCGGCCTGGGAACGAATCGTATACTACCACGAGCACAAGGCCAGGAATAAAACTACCCTATGATGAGTCTTACCGGCGGAAAAGATTGAAGCTGAAAGGGGTAGCGGTAAAAGGAGAGGTGTATAAATGTTATTATTACGAAGGTGCCGACGGATTTACACTGCCTTATAAAAGTTCCTTTGAACAGGATTATTGGGGGTATTATAATGGAGCGACTTCAAACACCTCACTGGTACCGGATTTTAAGCGATATAATTTCCTGGCAGCCATTCCACCCGTGTTACGAAGCTGGGTAGGCGCCAACAGGGACCCGAAATTTCCACAGGCGCAGGAAGGGATGCTGAAAAAAATCATGTATCCTACCAAAGGACTGGCGGAGTTTGAATACGGCCTTCATGAGTATAATAATGCCCCGGCAGATATAATTGTTAACTATAACAATGTGGGTGCCTTAAATACCACAACAGGCGTTACTACCACCACGGTGGATATAGCGGCGAACTGTTATGTGGATATAACAGTGAACCTGTTCTGTAATCAACCTGCGGATGCAAATCCAACAGGAACAGGCTGGGACTGTTCCTGCATCTTCCCGCCCTGCAGCCCTGTTAATATGCAAAATGCCATGTGGGTCACCATAGAAAGGGTAAACCCGGCCACCGGCGCTGTTAGTCCCACGGAATGGGAATACGATTTTTCCAAAGATATTGTGAGGAATCAAAGCGGTAATTTTGTATTAACTAATCAATACTTTACCACCGGCAGATATAAATTAACGGCCAACTACCCCGATAATAAAGTGGGAGTGCAGGGTCAGAAAATGGCTTATATCTCCCTTAAAATTCCTGTTACTACAAACGTTGCTCCATTGGGAACAGGAGGTGGGTTGCGTTTAACCTCCAGCAGCAGATTTGATCCGGTAAGTAAAATCACGTCAAAGAAATTATATACTTACGAACAGGGCATGATGATGCATTTCCCTACTTATTACAGCGGCCTTAAAAACAGCCAGATCGATGTGCTGCCAGGATCAGAAGTTACGGTAATAGATGAGTATATCACACACACACTTTATGCGAACCCTCGCCAACCCTACACATTTTCTGCCAATGGAAGTCATGTTGGTTATGGGAAAATAAAAGAGAATTTTACCGGAGAAGCATTGGGCAGAACAGAATATTTGTACAACGTGATCCCGGATAAATATCCGCAATTGTCGAACCTTGATCTTATTCCCGGTACACCCCCTATCCCCAGCCTGGAAAACGGGTTCCTGAAAACGGTGAACTTCTATGATAATACCAGCAGGTTGGTGAAATCGGTATCCAACACGCCTGTGGTAAAAAAGACCCAAACCTATTGGGCATTCAAACAACGTAAACAAATGCAGTCACAAACAATTAATGTGTCAAACTTTGATATGTACCTGCATTTATCATTTTATCCTATACAGACAGGCAAGCTGCTCACAGCCACCAGTACGGAAACGGTATATGATAATGTGAACACACCAGGCATTTCTACCAATAAAACGTTTGAGTATAACGACCGCGCTTTTCTTCAATCGGAGCAACTGACACGCAGCGATGGCACACCGGTGGTTAAGCACTACCGGTATCCCGGCGATTTTACGGCCACTACCGGATGGATAGGAGAGTTGAAAACCCGGAACATGATCAGCACACCCATTGAAGCAGTTACACAGGTGAACGGTAAACTGGTGGAAGGAACCTATAAAACATTTGCGCTGCACGATAATATTGTAACCCCAAATGAGGTATATGCGGCAGAAACATTAACCCCGGCAACGGTGGCCTTTATTGCGCCTTCCGGAACATTGCCGGCCGAGTATAAACCCGCCGGGCAGCTGGACTACGACGCAAAAGGAAACCTCAATTATTCCAAAGCGAATAATAATATCAGCATAGGATATAAATGGGGCTACAATAAAATGTACCCGGTAGCCGAATGTAAAAATGCGGTTCCTTCGCAGTTTTATTATGAGGATTTTGAAGGGAATGGTTCCCTGGTGTCCAATACCACCACCGCACATACAGGCAAAGGCGGGTACAACGGGTCTATTGCGCTTGCCAGCCAGTTTTCAGCCACCACAGCGGGCAGAACTTACCGTCTCTCTTATTTTAAACAGAATGGAACTGTTTGGGAACATATTGATCAACCATACACCGGGCAGTCTTTGTCGGGTATAGTGGATGATATCCGGATTTATCCGCAGGACGGTGAAATCACAACTTACACTTATTTGCCACTGGTGGGAATCAGTAGCGTTATTACCCCCTCCGGCAATACTTCTTTTTATAGTTACGACGCATATAACAGGCTATCCATGATCCGTGATCAGGATGGCTATGTGATGAAAACCTTTAACTACGCCTATTCCGCTACTTTAGGCCAGGAGAATTCCACCACCTATTCCAACGTAGCCATTACACAGAATTTTTATAAACAGTGTACCTCCGGTGAAGGGTCGCTGGTGCCCTATACCGTTCCTGCAGGAAAATATACAGCCGGATCGCCGGAGGAAGCAAATGCACTGGCACAGACGGAAATCGATTTGCAGGGACAGTCGAATGCCAATACCAATGGAACCTGCGATGTAGGATTGGCTATCACCAGCATTGTAAACGGCCCGGGAACTTCGTTTACAGTCAACTTTACCTGTCCTCCTGGTATGAACTTCTTTATCAATCTTTTTGCTAAAGATCCAGTTACCGGAAGGCCCTACAACGACAGACCCTATTCCGTTCCACTGGGATCCACCAGCTTTACAGGCGACATCGCAAAAGGTAAAACATGGATATTCTCCATCACCGCAGGAGGAACCAATTTCCCTTCCGGGATCAGCTCCGCAAATGTGAGCTTCACTTTCCCATAACGACATAGTAAATAATAAAAAGAAGACTGCTGCGGTATCCGCGGCAGCCCTCTTTTTATTGTTCAATGTGTAATATTTTGAATACTTTCAGCAACCAATAAGTCTAAACGCTGAAAAATGAACCTGAAATCCATTCTAACAATTCTATTGTTCTTAACCTTTACTACTGCCTTTTCTCAGACAGAAAGCGCTGAGAATAGCTATACATCAGCAAAATTTGAAAAATACTACAATGACGGCCAGTTTGATAGTATTTACGCAATCTTTTCTCCACAAGCCCAAATCGCTTTGCCACTGGATAAAACAGTCGCATTTCTTACTAAATTGAAAAGCAATTATGGAAATATTACGAAGCGGGCATTCCTGGAATACAAGTCTGCCTTTGCGGTATATAAAACAACATTTGAAAAAGGTGTGTTATCGCTTAGCATATCAGCAAATAAGGACAGCGCTATCACCGGGTTGTACGCGAAACCATATGAACCGGATACTTTACCGGTGATGCAACGGAATATCACCGCCATGCGTCTGCCTTTTAAAGGGGAATGGACCGTGTTTTGGGGAGGTGATACAAAAGAATTAAATTATCATGTAGTAGTTAAATTCCAGAAGAATGCGTTTGATATTGTAATTAACAACCCGGAAGGACGAAGTTTCCGTACCAGCGGAAAAACAAATGAAGACTATTACGCATTTGGGCAACCAATAATAGCGCCTTGCGACGGGGAAGTAGTTTGGGCAGTAGATGGGGTTAAGGACAATGTACCAGGAGAGTTAAATCCTATGTATGTTCCGGGAAATGCGGTTCTTCTGAAAACCCAAAACAAAGAATATGTTTTCTTTGCACATTTTAAGCAAAATTCAATCAAGGTAAAACAGGGCGATCAAATTAAGCAGGGACAACTGATAGGACTGTGCGGTAATTCAGGCAATTCCTCTGAGCCCCATTTACATTTTCACCTGCAGAATGTGGAGAACCTGAATCAGGCTACCGGTGTAAAATGCTATTTTGAGAAACTGGAAGTAAATGGCGGTTTAAAAACAGATTATTCGCCCATTAAAGGGGATAAGGTAAGAGAAGTCAGATAATAATCTTTAAAGAGAGCTTTTATGGATTCATCTTTGAAAACAGTATTATGGCAACAGTTCGGGGCTGCAATAGATATGCTTGAAAATGCCTTAGCGTTTTGCCCGGATGAGCTATGGGATACAGACGCTCATTTTTGGTATACCGGGTATCACACCTTATTTTTCCTGGATTACTATTTGTCTGATGAAACGCCAATGGAAAAGGATTTTTTGCCACCGGCGCCATTTACGTTATCTGAATTTGGCACCGGCATGCCGGAACGCGTATACGATAAAACGGAGTTGCTGACGTATCTCCGGTTTGGGCGTGAGAAGTTACGGGATCTGCTGACAAGGCTGACCGCTGAAGAGCTTCTGACGAAGCGTTTTGTGAGTGAGTATAAAGATTACAGTATACTTGAAATACTAATTTATAATATGCGTCATGTACAGCATCACGCTGCGCAACTGAATTTATTGTTGCGGCAGGGCGTGAAAGATGCGCCGGATTGGGTATCCAGGACAAAGATGGATTTATAGTTTTAGAGCAGGTGTCTCTTAAAATACACCCCGTTATCAGTAGGAAAAAATACTTGTTTCCAGGTATTGTCCCCGGCATCCGGCCGGTATAAATTTGCTCTATTAATTAACCCAATACACGCAAATAGAGATGAAAAGGAAATCATACATTTTTTTTAGTTGGGGCCTGCTATTGGTGGCAGGTTTAGTTTTTACAGGATGTGGCGGTAAAGACGATCCCGCACCTGAAAATAAAAAAATGACGATGAAAGTTACTGTTACGGTAGCAGGCGCTGATAATCGGGATCAGGTTGACGTTAGCGTAGAAGCAGGGAATCACGACGCCAGCCAGTATGGCTCCCCTGTTTGGAAAATAAACGGCGTTACGCAGGGAAATGAAGACCATATATTGTTCGATATAGATAATTTTGTGGGAGGTACAAAAACATACGTATTTGAAACCATTAAGACGTTTAATTTTGGGCATTTAAATGTGAGCGTTGTGAATAATACCCAGGTTCCCACTCCTGTAGTTATAAGTTATAAGACCGAAATAGATGGTAACGTGGAAACAAATGTGGCGAATGTTGCAACTGCTTCCGGTCAGTCGTACAATAAAAATTATACTTACCAGGCAAAATAGTTTTTTCATTGCTGTTGACGTCAATAAATCCGGGAACGCCTATATGGCGTTCTTTTTTTTGAGACTACCTGTAGGTTACTTCCCGCATACTTCTCCGATACTTCTCGGATACTTAGGACTCGTGTATGTGTTGTACTCCCTATACATTCCCCATACAGTCCCTATACATTCCCCATACAGTCCCCATACACTTCCCATACACTCGTAATACACTCATGATACACTCCCCATACACTCCCTATACACTATGGTCCCCTGGAACCGGGAAATCCATTGCCCCGAAACAGACGTTTTCCGGCATAATCCGGCAGAAAGCGGCAAAAGCGGCATATTTGTTTTCCCGTATGCTCACAGGTGAATAATTTCGTAATTGTACATCCGGTGGTAGCTTGTTGGTTGGAGTTTTCCGGTGTTAGATAACTTTTTTATATTTATGAGAGGCAACCGGTTTAATCAAAGTTAAAAGAAATCAAAAATGAAGCGGAATATTTTTATTGTTATCTTTTTGATGGTAGGCCTCCTCTCTTGTAAATCAAAGAAGGCAACAGCGTTTAGAGAAGCAATTGTTCAAAAGGACAGCAGTGCGTTCCATATTTTGGTGGGTAAAGAAGGCCTGGAGGAAGAGAAGTTAACCTGCCTGATAAAGAGAGATTTCAAAGGAGCCCTTCGCGCTGTAGATAAACAAGAGCAGGCATTCGACAGCATCATTAAGGAAATATCCATGTTACCTGCAGATGGGATCAGCGAAGGAGCGGCGCTGAAAACAGCCGCCGTAAACTATTATACCTCCGTCAGGGATTTGCAGCTATTTGACCGGCAGGAAATTGCAGCACAGGAAGCTATGTTCCATACAAATGCTGATACGGTGGCGAAAGCGCAGGACAACGTATTGTTGTTAACAAAGGAGAAGCTAAAGATGTCTGGTGTAACAAACGAAAAAAGGGTTGCCCTTGATGAGGCACTCAAAAAATTTAACCAGGTCAATGATTTGTAACTGTCTGTAACCCCGGTGAAAAGGCCCGTTTTATTAGTATTCATGGACGCATAAAAGCTCATGCTGTGCCCGGAATATGAGCATTGTTAACATTATTTTAATATTACTTTCATTTCAACATAACCCCTCCGCATTATGTTTGCATACATCCTCTAAACATAGAAAAATGTGAGAACGTTTTCGGAAAAGACCCTAATCTCGCTACTCAAAAACCAAAATATCCTTGCATTTAATGAGTTATATTCTCGTTATTGTAAAGAGCTTTATGATGCCGCTTATAAAAGATTACTTTCCAAAGATGATGTGCAGGACATTATCCAGGATATTTTTATCTCCATCTGGAACAACGCAGAGAACATCGACGAAAACTTATCACTCCGGCCATACCTGTTTAAATCACTAAAGTATAAGGTGATAGACGCCATTTATAAGAACAAAAGCAATTCGCATATATCGTTAACAGATATCAGCGAAATTGATTTTATAAAGGAAAGCGGCAACTACGACCCCCTCCACGCCAAAGAACTTGAAGCGTTCTTAAATAATGAGATCGATAATTTACCGGTGAAAATGAAACAGGTTTTTCTGCTGAGCAGAAAACATTATCTCCCCAATGATGAGATTGCCAGACAACTCTCCATATCTTCCCAAACTGTTAAGAATCAGATCTCTATGGCTCTAAAGAGATTGAGGGAATCACTCGAAAACGCTAATATTCTCTAGTTCCCTAACATTAAGGAATTGTTATCTCCCTCATGCCTTATGGTACTTCGTCCCGTTTAGGGAGAAGTATATAGCATAAAGGAAAACTTGTGGATCTAAACGAAAAAAAAATCAGAGAGCTGCTCGGTCAGTATTTGGATGGTACACTGTCGCCAGCCGAAAGCGCGCAGGTAGAGGCATGGTATTCATCCTATGACACCAACCAGCATACTCCACCAGCATTTTCTACAAAGAAGGAAGAAGAAGATGCGCATCGTGCTATTTTAAAAGGCATTCATGATCAGTTAAAATCGCAGCCGCAAAAAACACGGATAAGAAAGATTGGCAACAAGATAAAAATAGCGGCTGCAGTAAGTTTTGTTTTGATTTCAGCCGGACTTACCTTTTTCGTTAACAGGTCTGGTAGTAAGCAACAATTATCTGCTGTTACAGACACGGCTGCAATGAATACCATTGAAGTGGCGGAAGGCAAAATGAAATTGGTGGAGCTGTCGGATGGTACAAAAATATGGTTGAATGCGGCCACTAAGTTTAGTTATCCAAAGCAGTTTTCAGATAAAACAAGAGAAGTGACGCTGCTGGAAGGCGAGGCTTTCTTTGATGTAGCACATGAAACAAACCGGCCGTTTATTGTACACAGCAAGGGTTTGAGCACACAGGTGCTGGGAACCTCCTTTAATATCGACGCTTATAATTTCTCTAAATGTGTGAAGATATCTGTGGCCACGGGTAAAGTGGGCGTAAACCACGGGAAAGAAGTGATCGGATTTTTAACACCCAATGAAGAGATCCAATATAAGCTGCTGTTGAATAAATCGATAAAAACCACCAGGGACGGCAGTGCGGTGAGTTCATGGCGGTCGGGCGCTATTATGCTCGACTATGTTGACTTTGAAAGCCTCAAGGCTATTCTTTTTAATAACTATAACTACGTGTTGAAAACTGGTAAACGGGATTTGAGCCATCTTCATTTTTCGGCTACCATCAAAAAAACAGACCGCATTGAAGATGTGATGAAACTCCTGAGCTCCATTAATCAAACTAAGTTTTCGATTATTGACAAGACAATCGTAATGTATTAATAAACCCGGTGTAATCCTGTTAAAACGAATGAGAATAACTGTAGCATCTTTAGAGCGATTTTTACGTATTTCGGTACTGTGCCTCCTTTACATCCTTAATGCCGGCTTCCTCGTCGGCGCGGCAGATGTGAGGGCACAGAAACTTTCCGACACCAAACTAACGGTTCATTTTGAGAACCAAAAACTAGTGACTGGCATTGAGAAACTGAAAGCATTAACAGGTTTATATTTTGCTTATAATAAAGACCTTTTCAAAGAAACCCGTATTCCCGACATGTCATTCAAGGATACGCCGCTGGATATCATATTGAACAGGATGCTGGAGAAAACAGATTTTTCTTACCAGGTTGTTAATCATAATATTCTTATCAACTTAGATAACAATAAACGCAATCAGCGGGCAGACCCGGGCCGTGTAACCGGTAAGGTGAGGGATGGAAAAACGGGTGAAGCAATTCCCGGAGTAACCATTATAGCTTCCGGGGGTTCCTCATACGGCAGTACGGATATTCAGGGGAATTATGTGCTGAAACTTCAACCTGGTCAATATAAGCTGGAGTTCAGGTACATGGGGTACCAGACAAAAGTGATCACAGATGTTTTGGTGAAGGAAAATGAAACTACTTCGTTAGATATTCTCTTGCAACAGGCGTCGCAACGTTTGAAAGATGTGGTGATCACCAGTTCATATCGCCGGGAATCGCAATCCGCGTTGTATGCCCTGCAGAAAAGAAGCACGGCTATCACGGATGGGATCTCTGCGGAGCTGATCCGCCGGACGCCCGACAGGAACGCAGGAGACGCCATTAAGCGCGTGACCGGGGTAAGTGTTCTTGATGGGAAATACGCCGTGGTAAGAGGATTGGCAGATCGTTATAATTATACACTGTTAAACGGAGGCCTGCTTCCCAGTACGGAACCGGACAGGCGTACTTTTAGCCTGGACCTGATTCCAGCACTGGCTGTGGAAAGCATTGTGGTAACAAAAACAGCCACGGCAGATCTGCCGGGAGAGTTTGCCGGCGGCGTGGTACAGGTGAACACGAAAGACTTTCCGGACAAGGATTTTCTTACACTGTCGCTCGGCACCGGGTTCTATGACGGGCAAACAGGGAAAGCATTTTTTAAGGACCGTGATGGAAAGCATGATTGGATAGGCTTTGATGATGGCAAACGTGCAGTTCCGGATGAATTTAAAATGAAAGCCAGTGAGTTGGGGCAGCTTTATCCGGAAGAAAGATTCAGGATCAGCAATGCACTCAGCAAAGGCTGGGAGCCGGTAAGCAGCGGAAAGGCAGAACCCATACAGCAGGTACAGATTGGCTATGGCAAGACCATTAATTTCAAAAACGATACGAAGTTCGGCATCGTGGCGCTGGCAAACTACCGTAAGGACCAAACCATTGATCAGGTTGAACGGTACGATCTTGCACGGTATAAGAAATACCAGGGCACTGCCGGCCCCGGAGATACGCTACAGTTTATGCGGTCTTATTTTAATGAACAAGCCTATCGTTACCTGGTGAATACAGGAGCTTTGCTGAACATCACCTACCAGTTTGGAAAGAACAAAATAGGTATTAAGAGCATGTTCAACCAGGACTTTGAAACGGTAACCACCATCAAGAATGGGGAAAAGACGATGGGCGAGGGGATTGGTGATATTGTAAACAGCAGGGTGGTGGATATGCACCCTACCCAGAAAACCTTACTGGGCGCACAGCTCCAGGGGGAGCATCGTTTGGGGGTAGAAGCGCCTGTTACTTTTACCTGGAATGTTTCTTACAACAAAATCAGGAAGTATGAGCCTAACCAGGTGCGTTTAGGTTATGTGAATATGTACAGGGCGGATACCGTGAGATATAAAGATCAGAATTACTTCGTACCCGAATTCGGTTCAGTTGAAAATTCCAGTAAACTGTATTCTGATTTAAAGGAAGATGCTTACAATATTAATTTTGCCATTTCCACCCCATTTAAGGTGGCAGGACAGCCGCAGATTATCAAAGCAGGCGCCTTTACACAATTCCGGAAAAGAGAGTATGTCACTTATAATATCGGGTATTTTGATGCAGCGCGAGGCTTAACCACCGGCAATGACTCACAGGGGTTTCCAAGCGACTCCCCGGTTAATTTCGGACAGCCAATTGATAAAATACTCAGCCCTGAAAACTTCAGGCCCGGCGGTTTGGTGGCGGTGAATTATGAGCTGCCTGCAAACCAGTACACCGGCGGGGCTAACCTGGCATCGGCCTTTGTGAATGTGGAGAGCCAGCTACTGGATAATCTTAAACTGATTTATGGGGCAAGGGTGGAATTTTATGCCATGAGCCTGAGCACCAGCAAGGAGTTAAACCGTAAGTTGCCCGGAAGCGGCGGAACAGGAGATGATCAGGCGCCGATAGATTATATCCGTTATAATACAGATGTATTGCCCTCGGCAACGATTATTTACAGCCCGGTTACATCCATGAACATACGGGCTGCCTATTCAAAAACATTGACCAGGCCAGAGTTCAGGGAAATAAGCCCCTACAACTACTTTGATTTTGTAAGTGGATATATGACCATCGGGAACCCGGAACTTAACAGGGGAACCATCCAGAACCTCGACTTCAGGGTAGAGTGGTTTCCTTCGGCCGCTGAAATTATTTCGGCGTCTATCTTTAAAAAGAATTTGCATGATCCCGTTGAGCTAACCACACAAGCAACAACCTCCACCACCAGGTTTGTACGCACTTATAGGAATGTGGATGAGGCATTGGTATGGGGACTGGAGTTTGAGTTGCGTAAAAGCCTGTATTTCGGAACAGGCCCTGAATGGCTCCGCAATATTATCATTTTTGGCAACTATTCCCGGATACATTCCAAAATAATGGGTGAAACAGCGGGATCGGGATTAGAGGTTACACAGAAATTGCGGGAGAGGCCATTAATGGGGCAATCGCCCTACCTGATCAATGCAGGTCTTCTTGTGAACGCATTTAAAAATACTTTCAGCTTTTCAGCAGCAATTAATCGTACCGGCCGGCGCATTGTTGTTGTTGGAACCACCGCTGAAGACAGGTCTGAAATCGGGGCCTATCCTGATATATATGAAAACCCTCGTAACCAGCTGGATTTACAACTTTCGCAAAAGCTATTGAAACAACGACTGGAACTTAGGTTGAACGCAGCAAACTTGCTTAACGACAGGTACATACAATACCAGGATTTCGATTTAAACGGCAAATATTCAGGAAACACTTTTGACGGAACAACTTTTTCAAGGAAATCATTCAGTAATTACACATTCACAATTTCTTACAATTTTAAAAAGTAGGACGAAGAAAGAGAATGGTTTTTTGATGGGTGCGCGCACAACCTGGTAAAACCGTAATTGATTTTTGTACTGCTGACAACGGCAATTACATAGTACAGTTGCCGATGGGCATGTCTTGTCTTAACCCGTAGCGAAGACGCTGTCCATTTTATGAAACCCATCTTTATCATTAAAAAATTTTAACAAAAATGAAAACGATCAGTAAACTGTTAACTATCGCAGCCCTGACAGCAACTTTTGCAGCGTGCAAAAAGGAAGGGAACATTGAACGTGACATTGTACCCGGACCTAACCCAAGTGTTGACACCATTAAAGGAAATGTTGTTGGTACTGTTAACTTAGTCGCAACGAAAACTTATATCTTAAAAGGTCTGGTAACTGTAAAAAGCGGCGCTATACTGAATATTCCTGCAGGAACTACCATCAAAGGTTTTGATGTGGCAGGTCAGAAAGGCGTACTGTTAGTAGCTAAAGGCGGTAAATTAAATTCCAACGGTACATTGAATAACCCGGTTATCTTTACCTCTATTAAAGCTACACCTGCGCATGGCGATTGGGGTGGTATCATTATTCTTGGCCAGGCGCCCACCAACAAACCGGTTACTACTTTCATAGAAGGTATTCCTAATACTACAGACTCTCAGTACGGTGGTACACTTCCTGCTGATAACAGCGGTAGCATCACTTATACCCGTATTGAGTACGCTGGTGGTGTTTTCCAGGGTGCACTCGGAAATAACAACGAAGTAAACGGTCTGACATTTGGCGGCGTTGGTTCCGGTACCGTGGTAAACCACGTACAGGTAAGCTACAGCGGCGATGATTCATTTGAGTTCTTTGGTGGTAGAGTAAACCCTACTCACCTGATCTCTTATCGTGCTATTGATGATGATTTTGACTTTGATTTCGGTTACCAGGGTAAATTACAATTCCTGGTTGCTTTACGCGATCCGGAAATTAATGACCAGTCTAAGTCAAACGGTATCGAATGTGATAACGACAATACCGGTGTAGCTACTAACGTACCACGTACGCATCCGATCATCTCCAACTTAACAGTACTGGGTAATAACGGTGTGGCTGATTCTAATCCTGATCTTCCTGTAACTTCTGCAAGTGGTGTTGACGGCTCATTCCAGGCTGGAGCACATTTCCGCAGAAACACTGGTCTGTCAGTACGTAACTCCATTTTCCTGGGCTTCCCTGCTGCAGGTTTGCTGGTTGATGGAAATGTTACTGCTGATTCCCTGACCAATGGTGCATCAGAATTCAGAAAGAACTTCGTTCATTCAAACACTGCAGGAAAAGCATTTGCTGTTGCTTCAGGAACTACTTCCTACACAGATGCAACTTTGAAGACTTTCCTGACCAACGCTACCAATGCGAATGTTGAACTGGCTGCTGCAAGCGGCGCCGGCCTGGTTAATCCGTTTAACCTGAGCAGCGTTAACTCCACTCAGTTCTTTATTACTTCTGGTGCTGCTCCTGCTACAGGTGCTGATTTCACTGGTGGCAAATTCTCTACCGGATTCAGTTCAGTTGCTTACCGTGGTGCATTCCCTGTTGCAGGTGGTGCAAACTGGGCGATTGTAAGATCAGGTACTACCGGATGGACAAGGTTCTAAGCAGTTTTCATAACATTTAATGATGGTGAGATTGGCATATATTGCCGATCTCACCTTTGTAATATACTATAGTCAAAATAATATAAGCCAGATGAACAGAAACTATTGCCTGCCGATGCTCAACGCCTTTCTATCCATTTGTTTGTTGTCATGTAAAAAGGATGATAAGAAGTTAGAAAACACCAAACCGGTAGTGGCCTTACCAGAGAAAATAAGTGCGAACCGCACACTTAAAAGCGATACCGTTTATACCTTTGGCGTATCCGTAAACGTAACGGACAATGCCGTGCTCACTATTGAGCCGGGCACAGTTATCAAGAGCAAGAGTACAGCAGATGGCACCGGCAGATCCGGTTACATTGCGATAGAAAGAGGCGCCAAAATTATGGCCGAAGGCACTGCAGAAAAGCCTATTGTATTTACATCAGGCACACCCGCAGGGTTCCAGCAGCATGGCGACTGGGGAGGACTATATATTTTTGGTAAGGCCCCTGTTAGCGCCTATGATGAAAATACCGGCGGCGCAGCAACAGAAATGACCCTGACCGGTTTGGGAGCGCTTTTACCTGCCGGTGGCGGAACTGACCCCAGGGATAATTCCGGTGTGCTCAAATATGTCCGCATCGAATTTGCCGGAGTAGGATCAGCTGAATCCTACGGACTGGCCTGTATTGGCGTTGGGGCCGGTACCACTATTGAAAATGTACAGGCAAGCTATACGCAAACTTCAGGGTTTGGCTTCTTTGGCGGAACGGTGAATGCAAAGAACCTGGTGGCCTTTAATAACAGGGTGGCCGGACTGGTTTATTCAAATGGCTATACCGGTATGCAGCAGTTTATCGTTAGTTACAAACACCCTTACTTTGCTGCCCCGGGCGCTTTTATAAGTACCTGCGATGCGTTACTGGTACTGAATGATATTAAAGGATACCCGGTAGCGCCGGACACACGTCCCGTGTTGTCAAATGTTACCGCTGTTGGCCCTTATAACAACCCTGGCTATAATAGCGCTTTACCCTGGAACGCAGCTTTAAATGTAAGTTATGGCGGTGCTTTTGTGCTGAGAAATTCTATTCTGATGGGCATGCCAAAAGGCGGGATTAAACTCAGCGACGACATTGCTGCACAACGTTTGATTGACGGCACCACAGAATTTTCCACTAACCTGGTACACAGTAATATTTCAACAGATGCTTTTACAGTAGATCCCGGCGCCGTTTATTCCATAGATGCAGCTGGTGTTACTGACTATGCAGTAAATCATCACAACAAGATGTATGCTAAGCCGGAAGAAATAAACCTTACCAGCCCTTTCAATTTTTCGCTTCCTGGACTATTGCCGGCAACTGGTGCGCCTGCTTTGTCTGGCGCGGATTTCAGCGGGGAGCCCTTCCAGGGATTTTTTAAGAAGGTAACATATGTAGGGGCTTTCGGAACAGAAAACTGGATGCAGAGCTGGACAAATTTTTATCCTGTAAGTATTAAATACTAAGCCAATTAAAAGATATTTAAACATATTGAATCGTAAAAGCAGGTTTTGCTTTTTCCTTTTTATGATAGTATGCTATCATCGCAGCGCGGCGCAGCAAATGGTAGCCATGGGCGTGTTTTTGTCCAGGCACACGGTAAAAGACGCGGGAATGTCCGCCCTTGTTTACGAGGGAACCTATCCTGGTATTACCGCCAGTTTTATGAGTACCGGCGCTGTTGTAACACATGAAGTGGGCGCCCGTGGGGCGTTTGGGACGTTACATGGAAAGCATGGCACCGGCGCTATGCGATCAAAAGTTTTCGGGTTGGATTACAGCGTGCTGTTTGCGGTAAAGAAAACAGACAGGATGCGTTGTGAATTGGGCGTTGCACTGGATAATTATCTTAACCTGAGGGAACATTTACAGTATGTGAACAACCCCGATTATTATGAGTTTATCAGTGCTATTGGTCCCGCATTTAAATTTAAGTATGCGTTTACGTGGCGAGGCCAACAAACGGAGAAGAACTGGGAAGTAAACACCGGCGTTTTTTATCCTGTTGCAGCTGCGCTTTCTATGTCAGGCCAGCAGGGTGGTTTACATTCGTCCTCTTTCCAAACGGCTACTGAAAGCATGAAAGGGGCGGGCTGGAATGAACTGAACAGGTTTCAATGGAATACCGGGGTAAAGGTAAAGCTGCGCGAAAACAGCGGGATGTCTTTGCACTATCAATGGGAATACTACCGGATCAAAGAAACCAATGAGGTACAATCAGCTATCCATAGTTTAACCGTCAACTACTTTTTTTTACTATGAGAAACGTTGTTGTTAGTATATTAATGATTACGGTGATTTTCATCGTTTCCTGTGAGAAGGCGGTCATAAAAGCAGCGCAGCAAAGCCCCGTTGCCGTTTTTGAAAGCCTTTGGAGTACGATGGATATAAAGTATGCGCTGTTCAGTTATAAGAAAATAGATTGGAGAGAAGTATACCGGAAATACCGGCCAATGGTATCTGACAAAACCAGTACCCAGGAACTGTTTGATATCTGCAGCGATATGCTTGATCAGTTGACGGATGGCCATGTGGCCCTTATTAACGGTGAGCAAAAGTATACCTACAATGGTTACTACAATTCATATCCTCATAATTTTAGTTTCGGCCTGTTGAAAGAAAAATACCTGCCGGATGTGAGCTATCAGGGCATAATGGCATATACTTTTATTGATAAGTTGGGCTATTTACACATTCCTTCTTTTGGTGAAGAATTAACATTGCCGGATATCGACAGGGTGTTTGAGAAGCTGGTGAATGTTCAGGGGCTGATCATTGATGTAAGGGATAACAGTGGTGGCGGCTCTTTGAAGGTCGACAGGATCGTTGAAAAGCTTATCGCAGAAAAGATGTTACTGAAGTATGATATCTATAAGCGTGGGCCCGGGCATGATGATTTCTATCCGCCGGAGGCGAAATATCTTTCTCCCAAAAATAATATTTTGGCGGGCAAACCTATCGTGGTACTAACAAACAAACGATGTTTCAGTTCCTGTAATGACTTTGTGCTGTATATGTCGGAGCTGCCAAACGTAGTGGTAACAGGAGATCAGACAGGTGGTGGAGGCGGCACTCCGTTTGATTATGAGCTGCCCAATGGCTGGGTGCTGAAATACTCTGCTTCTATGGCTGTTTCTGTTGCCGGGGTGAACATAGAAGACGGGGTTGCCCCGGATTATTTTATATCCAATAGCCTGGATGATGAGAGTAACGGGAGAGATGCTATTTTCAAATTTGCATTGGAACACCTGCAATAGCTTGTCTTAAATCCTTATATTACAAGCTGAAAAATTATTACATACCCCAAAAATGGGTGTTTACGGGAACCTGGAATCTATGTTGATCATCTTATTGCGTATAACAGGCTACGGCTGGACAGCCATTGCATTTGTAGTATTATCTGTACTGGTAGCAGTTAAAATATTAAAACGGAGTAACCCTGGCAGGAAGCCCGGTTGCATAGGCATCGGCTATATTTCACTGATAGTGTTTTGCCTGCTTAGTTTCTCATCCATGCTTGCAGGGGCATTGGGTGGCTTTGTGGTGAATGCTTTTACGCTGCCGCGGTACAAAGCGAAGGTAGTCAGCGTTTCCTCTTACGTATCGAAAGACAGCAAAAATAGAAACACCATCATGTATCGCTCCACCGTTGCGTTCACAACGGAAGACGGCACGCCGGTGGAAATGGAAACAGATATATCCTCCTCCGGCAGGCCGGAGATCGGGGAGACCGTTACCGTGGGCTACAAACCGGGTATGTCGGCGGCCGGGGAATTTTCCGGCACTAAGTACCTGTTAATGAGTGGGGCGGCGGTAATGTTACTGGTGATAGGGTATTTTTCGATAGCTGGTATCATATATGCAATGGGCTGGCAAATGGCCACCTACTTCAATTTCGGGATGATCATACTGCTGTATTTCATTTTACCTTTAGCCATGCTGTTTATGTTAGGAGGCATGGGATACGCAGTAGTGCAGTATTTCATGGGACTCCGGCCGGATATGCCGGTATGGGCAGTAGTAGTGTGTACGTTTTTCTGCCTGGTGTTATCTGCCGGCATGATGGGGTATGTTCGCCTGCTTGCTGCAAGACGCGGACGCACCCGTTAAGTTAAACTTCTTCACCAGGCGGCTCCGCCTGGTGCATGCTGACCAGGGCAGCCGGGATTGCATCTCCATAAAAAAAATTTTCTTCCTCCTTCACCCTTTTCCGCTTTTCAGTTGCCTATGATAACAGGGGTGATTAAATAAGGCAGCCGGCCTTTGGTTATCTGCAAAAAACAGCAACAGCATAACGCAGGACAACAGATGATGGAAATAAATCCGGATTTTATTATACTTTGTGCGGATAACAATGAAGTTACAAAGTGGTTTATGTACCAACCAAAATCAGGTGAAGTAGTTTCTTTTGAAGAACAGTTTAAACTTCATTACACCTTCCTGTGCACCGCCGCGTACTATGTGGTTGAAGATGAGGATGCGGCCAGGGATATCGTACAGGATTTCTTTCTTTATTGCTGGAGTAAGCGGCATATTATCCGCATTACCCACGATTTTAAAAGTTATGCCGTTCGAGCCATCCGCAACGCTTCGCTGAATTATTTAAAGAAATCGGGCAAAACATCGCTGGAGGAAATAGCCGTTATTGAAAATATGACGCAGCACTTTCCACTGGAAGATAATGAAGCGGAAGCAGACCGCAATGCAGCGCTATGGGCCGCTGTAGCCCGGCTGCCGGAACAACGCCGCCGGATCTTCCTGCTGAGTAACCGGGATGGATTGAAATATAAGGATATCGCAGCAACGCTGGGGATCTCTGTTAATACGGTGAAAACACAGATAAAACTGGCCCTGCAGTTTTTACGGAAAGAATGCCGGTGGATGAATATAATCATCGCCTTCCTGTTTTTCTTAAAAAATAATTGACGGGCATTCACCCTTTTTTCATACTTGTTTGCCTTTATTATCGAAGTTATGAATGAAAATGATAAAGAAATAGACTGGGAGAAGCTGCTGAACCGGATGGATGGGGACAGCGCCGGGGAAGCCCTGAATGAGGAGGAACTGGCAATGCTGGCTGCAGCAAAAGAGATGCAGTCGCGGATAGGAGCGGCGAAATTCCCGGAAGAAGAAGGCTGGCAAAATTTTGTACAGGCCAGGAACCGCAGGCAGGCGCGCCATTTCACGCTGGTGAAGCTGGCCGTTGCAGCAGTACTGGTATTGGCCATCGGAGCGGGATTGTGGACATTCCTCAACAGGCAGCACCCTCCGCAGCTGGCCAATGAAACGCCCGCAGGGAAAGTACGTTTGAAGTTATCGGACGGCCATGAGGTAACGCTCGGTGGCAGCACACAGGTTATTCAAAACAACGGTATCGCCTCTATCAAAGCAGATCAGTCGTCACTTGTTTATGGCGCGGGCGCTAGCCGTACCCTGGTAACGGCCATGGATACACTGGAAGTACCCCGTGGATTACAGTTCACGCTACAGCTGGCAGATGGCACAAAAGTATGGCTCAATGCGGGTTCCAGGCTGATCTACCCCGCCGCTTTTAATGGCGCATCACGGGACGTGTATGTGCAGGGAGAAGCCTATTTCGACGTGGCTGCCGATATAGAACGGCCATTCACGGTATACTCAGGCAAAGTAGCCATGAAAGTATTGGGCACAGCCTTCAACGTAAATACCTACGGACCGGAAATACAAACCACCTTAAGCAGTGGAAAGCTGCTGGTAACCGCCGGCCAGGAAAGTACCGTGCTGGCACCCGATGAGCAGGCCGTTTATAATGATAAGAACGGATCGCTGAACAAAAGAACTGTGGAAGCCAGGGTATTCACCGCCTGGAAAGAAGGCGACCTGTTTTTTGAAGATGCCACGCTGCTGGATATTACCAGCTACCTGGCCCGTAATTATGATTATGTTTTTGTTTTTGAAGATCCAACGCTTGAGAAAATAAGTTTTACTTTAGATATGCGCCGCCCGGCCGTTTTACAGGATGTATTAAACCAGATCAGCCATAGCATGAATAATTTAAGGTTCCGGGTGGAAGGCAAAACAGTGCACATCATGAAACGTCAATAGGGAATAATATCAACCGGAGTCAATCAGATTGCAGGCAGCCACGGGTTGCTGCTTAAACCATAATACCAAACCAGAATGAGAAATTTATTGGGCTTGTCCTTCCGCTGGAAGGAAGCGCGGCGCTATGTCATGCGGTTACCGTACCAGTTACTGCTTTTACTGGTCCTTACCGGCACCGGGGCACTGGCGCAGGAGAATACGGATCAGGGAATATTATCGAGAAAGATTTCTTACGAAGCCAATAAATCCTCTCTGAGTAAAGTACTGAAAGATCTGCGTACGCAGATGCATATCCGCTTTACCTATAACAGCGAGCTGATAAAACGACAGCCACCTGTTACGGTTAAAGTAAATGGGGTTACCCTGGAATCCCTGCTCAAACAGGTATTGCTGAATACGGGTTTGGAGTTTATGGTGGAAATGGGAGGGATCATTATCTACGAACAAACAGTGTCCGCAGATAAGGGTAATAGTATGGCAGTGATCATCAGGGGGAGGGTAACAGATCCGCAGGGATCGCCCCTGGCAGGGGTAAGCGTTAAAGGACTTACCTCCAAAGAAATGACCATTACCCAGCCCGATGGCATGTTTATGCTGGTAGCCCGGGAGCAGGAACAGGTAAGTCTTTCCCTGGTAGGCATGAAAACGCTGCTGTACAAAGTGAAACCGTCGGATGAACAAATGATTTCTTTTAGAATGGATACCATTGCCCGGGAAATCCAGGAGGTAGTGGTGAACGGGTATCAGAAAATTGATCCCCGCCTGGCTACGGGTTCAGTATTAAAACTAAATGCAGCCGATATATTGCAGCCCGGTCAGCCTTCGGTAGACAGGATGCTGCAGGGAAAAGTACCGGGGCTCATGGTGATCAATACCTCCGGTGGCGTGAATGCAAAGCCTACCATGCGCATCAGGGGCACTTCCACCTTAATCGGTAACGCCGCCCCGCTTTGGGTGATCGATGGTATGATACGCCCCGACCCGGTTAATATCTCCTCAGCACTGTTGAATAATGTGCTCACTGGCCCTTCCCAATCCAACTATGAACTGATGGGAAACGCCATCAGTGGTTTGAACCCCTATGATATTGAAAGCATCACTTTTTTGAGAGATGCCGCGGCGACTTCTATTTATGGTACCCGCGCGGCCAACGGTGTGATCGTGGTAACTACTAAAAGAGGGAAAGCCGGCCCGGTGGAAGTAACCTACAATTCAAATATATCTTTTCAGGCGCGTCCTTCCTACAACCAGTTAAACCTGATGAATTCCAAAGAACGGGTAGCTTTCTCAAAATCATTGATAGAAGATGGCGTAGTTTTTAATGGAAATGCAAGTGGGTTCGAAGAACGGTTTTCATATGAAGGATTATTAAGGCAGTTGTACGCCAGGCAAATCACCGAAGCGGAATTCCAGGAACAGGTAGGCGCTATTCAAACGCGGAACACCGATTGGTTTAAGGAGTTGTTCAGGAACCAGATGAGCATGCAGCATGCCCTCAGCATGAGTGGCGGCGCCGGCAAAACCACCTATTACGCTTCCCTGAGCTACGGCGGCTTTAACGGCGCTGCAAAACAGGATGGCAAAAAAACATATTCAGCGAATGTAAGCGTACGCACGCAAATCGGCAAACGGTTGAACCTCGACCTGTCTATGCAAAGCAATTATATAAAATCCACGGGGTATTACCAGTCGGTGAATCCGCTGACCTATGCGCTGCAAACAAGCCGCATCTACAGTCCGGACGATTTTTACCCGGTGAAGTCCCCCAGTAACATGATAGCCGGGCAGCCAGTGCAGTTAAAGTGGCGGCCGTATGTTTATAATATACAGAATGAAATCAGTCACTCTGAAAACAACAGCAGCACCCATTCTTCCAGTTTAAATTTATCGTTGGATTATAAGATCAGGAAAGGATTATTCTTTCGCCATTCTTCCAATGTGATTATTGGCGGCGCCGACGGGTTAACCGCGGCTGATGAGCAAACCTATGAAATTGCTGCGTTACGCGGTTGGAGTTCGGAAGTGACGCCAACGCAGGAAATGATGTTGACGGGTTTGCCCACAGGTGGCATGGCCTATATGATGAATCAGAAGAGCATGTCGCTCGGCATGAGGAACAGTTTAGATTACAATGCCGGTGTGAGAAAGGACCGCGACCAGTTTAATTTTACGTTGGGTAATGAAGTGAGAAGTGAAACCGCCAATGGCCTTACATCCAGGGAACCGGGATACTTTCCGGACCGGGGAAAGACATTCTTTCCAACGGTAATGGGCAGAAAATTATTTAGTTCAGAAACGATCAACGAAGCCATCGACAATTCCGTTTCTTATTACAGTACGGCAGCTTACAGCATGATGAACCGCTATGTTCTAAGCGGTACCATCCGGACAGATGGCTCCAACAGGTTTGGACAGTATTCCAACTCCAGGTTCTTACCCAATTACAGTATTGCTGCCCGCTGGAATGCTTCTTCAGAAAGCTGGTTTCCCGTAAGTGCCCTGATCAGCGACTGGCAGGTGAGAGGTTCCTATGGCACACAGGGAAATGTGGTGAGTGCAGTGGGGCCTAACCTGGTGGCCACTTACTCCCCGGTTGTGGGAGAGACAAATCCCATTACCGGCAAACCCTACCTGCACATAAAAACCATGCCTTACCCGGAGTTGCGCTGGGAAAAAACATACCAGTGGAATTTTGGTACCCAGGTAGCCATGTTCAATGGCCGCCTGCGGGTGAATGTTGATTATTACTCGAAGAAAACAACAGACGTACTGGACATGATAGAGATCCCTTTCGAATACGGTATGGATATGATGTACAGGAACGGAAGCGAGTTATATAACAAAGGATGGGAAGCCATGATCAATGTAGATGCCATCAGATCGCGGAACACATCGCTCTCCTTTACGTTTACTACCAGCAGGAACAGTAACCGGGTATCTGATGAAATTATTCCCAACGACTACAATTCCTTTTTTAATGGCACTGGACACTTACGCGGAAAACCCGTGAGTGGTTTTTACTCTTATATCTACAATGGGCTGAATCACAATAATGGATTGCCAACGTTCAGGAATTTAGATCTCAAGGAAAAAACGTCCAATCCGGATGATTTCCTGGTGTATTCCGGGCAACTTCAACCTTCTTTCACCGGAAGTATTCAACCGGTGTTCCGGTACAAATCCTTTTCAGCGGTGATGTTGTTTTACGTTAGTATTGGCAGCAGCAAACGGCTCAATAATCCTTTCCCGCGTACAAACGGACTGAATGGGGTGCCGGCGCCATTCACCAATCTCAGCAAAGATTATTTGAACCGCTGGCGTAAACCGGGTGACGAATTACATACAGATATTCCTGTAATGATGGATCTTTTAGCCAACCAGGACCGGCTTGTGATACCCTATAAAGTGATCAGTAACAGTGCTGCTGCAAACTCCGGAGAGATATCCCTGGATCCGTTTCAAGCTTATAATATGTCTGATTTGAGAACAGTCAGTAACAACTACCTGCGATGCAGCAACCTGAATCTTACCTACACCATTCCTGCTGCTAAGCTGAGGGGAAGCGGGATTAAGAATTTAAGCGTTGGCGCGGCCATAAATAATGTTTTTACGGTTGCCAACAGGAAACTAAAAGGGCAGGACCCTGAAATTGACGGAATTGGCACCAGTGCATTGCCGCTTACCCGGCAGTATGCTTTCAGCCTGAATGCTACTTTTTAATGTAACTCATTTCAATAATACAGCATGAAGAAATCGTTGCTTGTAATCATAGGCGCCTTGTGTTTAGTGTCCTGTAAGAAGTTCCTGCAGGAATATTCTCCAACAGATGTAATACCTAAATCTACCCATGATTTCGGAGAAATATTATATTATGAAGGATACCCTACCAATTCCACACTGCTGCAACCCTGGATGGTATTCCTGGATGATGATACCCAGTGCTATACAGGACCGCTCCTGGCCAACTCAAATGTGGTATTCCAGGCCGCTCCCATCTTTCAGTGGCAACCAGATATGGAGCCCGCCACTGCCGCTACCGGCAATGCCATCAATTTCAATACCTGGAGCACTTACTATAAGTTGTTGCTGGGCATAAATGTTGCGCTTCAGTATATGGATAATTCAACGGGCCTGCAGGCCGACAAAGACCAGTTTAAAGGAGAAGCCTACACATTACGGGCACTCTATCACTTTATGCTGGTGAATATCTATGCAAAACCCTATAATGATTCTCTCACCACACCTGATAAAAGCCCGGGCGTGCCCATCAGGAAAACAGCCGACCTGTCGGATGCTTTTCTCCGCAGGAATACCGTGAAAGAGGTGTACAACCAGATTGTGAGTGATCTCGATAGCGGCATTTATTTGTTGGATAAATACAAAGCTACCCGCGAATATTACCGGATTTCGCATGTAGCTGCCCATTTGCTGGCCAGCAGGGTATTCCTTTATATGGAAGACTGGGATAAAGCGATCAGTCATGCTGATGAAGTACTGAAGTATCACCCGCAGTTAATGGACCTGAACACCTGGGGAGGGATGCCTGATATAGAGCATAAAATGCTGATAGGACCATCTAATATTGAAAGTATCTGGAACTATGGACAGGCGGAGGAACAGTTGCCATACGCTTATTCAGAGGCATATGAAATTTCACACGACCTGGTGGATTGTTTTGAAGAGAATGATCTGCGCAAGCAAACGGGATTTTATATAAACCCGGAATTTATGAAAGAATTCCTGACGCCCGATTTTTCACAGATGAAGAATGTTCCATCCGTTTCCGGGCATAATAACGAATTATCCAATTCGTGGAGAAGCTCTGAAGCTTACCTGAACCGTGCAGAAGCCTGCATCCAGAAATACAGGAAAACAGGCGACGGTAATGCAGCTGCCCAGGCATTGGTAAGCCTGAATACACTTCGCGCCAACCGGATTGACCGGGCCTCTTTCACACCGTGGACAGTAAAGCCCGGAGACGTGTTGCTGCAAATGTGCAGAACAGAACGCCGCAGGGAACTATACCGCGAAGAAGCGCACCGCTGGTTTGATCTGAGACGCTATGGCATGCCATCGATCAAACACATTTTTACACCCAACCAGGTAACCGTACAGGTATTCCGGTTGCCGGCGCGGGATCCGCAATATGTAATGCCAATACCCACCGATGTATTATCGCGCAACCCGGCATTAACACAAAATCCATTATTCGCGGGTAAGCGTTTACCCGAATAACTTCTTTCAACTGTAAATAATCATATATGAGATTATACTACCTGGTACTGGTGCTGTTAGCAGGGATAGCCTGTAATAAGGAGGCCGCATTAACGCCGGAGCCTATCCCGCCCGTATATACGCTGCCACAGGGTAATCATGATTACGATGATACAATAGTGGCCTGGTATAAAAAATACAACACCTTTATCCTGTATAAATTTACACAGCTGGATTATGCGTATAACTATTACGACAGGAAGCCGGATAGTGCTTTTAATGCTAATCCCGCTTATGTGGCGTCAACTCTCCGGTTTATCAGGGAAGAATTACTGGAAGTATACCCGGAAGCGTTTTTAAAAACCACGCTTCCTTACAAGATTTTACTCGCCTCTTATATTGGCGGAGGCACTACCCGTTCTGCCACCGGGTTTTCCGCCAGCAGCAGCATGCTCGCTATTGGCTGGGCCGATAGTACCCTGGCGCAGAAAACGCCGGCTCAACGAAAGCAGCTCCGCGGCTGGTTGCACAGAGCCTACATGGAACGCACCTTCCGTACCGACAACACTATTATCCCGGATGCATTCAAAGCACTGGCGCCACCTGCCTATGGCCAGGTGCTGCCTGCAAAACTCCTGGAGGAAGGCATCGTGGAGCCATATACCAATGCGCTGAATGTGGCAACTGATTTCCTGGCATACATTGAAGTGATTACCAGTCATACCAAAGAAGAACTCGAAGCCGGGGTGCTGAGCAGCCGGGTAGATGTAAAGGGATTGATAAGAAAGAAATACGACGTTGTTATCGCCACGTTTTTCAACAAGTACCAGATAGATCTTCAGGCGATAGGCAACAGACCTTAATTATATTATCCGCATTAATATTTTTATATGAAAACATTAAAAGGAGCGCAACTCCTGTTATCGGGCGTGTTTGTCATTGCCGGCTTTACAGTGAATGCCCAGGCGCCCGCCGGTACCGAATACCGCAGCGCCGTTATCACTGCCGCTATCAATAAGGTTACAAAAAAGCACTACCATCCCAAACCCATTGACGACGCCTATTCCGCGGCGGTATGGAACCGGTTCCTGCACACCCTGGACCCCAACAGCAACCTGTTTCTCCAGGAAGATGTAATTGCCCTCGCGGTGTATAAGAACCAGGTCGACGATCAGCTGAACTCAGGCGCCACTACTTTTTTTGATGCAGCCTATGCGATCTATGAACAACGGGCAGGGGAGGCCAGCCGGCTTTGCCAGAAAATCCTGGCTACGCCTTTCGATCTGAAAAAGAAAGAAACCGTAATGGCCTGGAGAAAAGATCTTCCCTTTTGCGCCAGCAAACAGGAACAGGAAGAACTGTGGCGTAAGCTCCTGAAATATTACACCCTGCGTCACTATATGGAAATGAGCGCCGCCAAAGGCGATACCGCCAAACACCTCGCGGCCGTTGACCCGGTGCTGGAAGCCAAAGCCCGTGAAAAGGTACGTAAATGGTACAGCGATTATTTCCGTCAGACGACCGGGCAACGTGGCGCCGACGATAAATTTGCGCAGTATGTAAGCGCCGCCATGTTTGAAATAGATCCGCATACTACCTATGCCGCGCCACAGGACCGGCTTATGAACGAACAGCTCAACAAACGTTACTACGGACTGGGCATAGAACTGGGCACCAAAGAATCAGATTATTACATAAAAAGATTGCTGCCGGGTGGTACCGCTTACCGCAGCGGGCAGGTAAAGGAGAATGATAATATCATCGCCGTTGCCGACAGCAAAGGGGAGATGCTGCCTGTTAACGGGCTTCCTGCCAATGAAGTAACCGGCTTGATCCGCGGTGAAAAAGGAACGGCCGTTACCATGAAGCTGCAGCAGCCCGGTGAAAAAGAAAGAACGGTAACGATAAAAAGAGATGAAGTGATTGACCAGGAAAACAGGGCGAAAAGCGCCGTGATTGAAAAGAACGGAAAGCGTTTTGGCTATATCTTCCTGCCCCTCTTTTACATGGATCCTACGGGTACCAAAATAAACGGATCCGCCAATGATGTAGCCCGCGAAGTTGAGAAGCTCAAGGAGCAGGAAGTGGATGGCATTGTGATGGATCTGCGTGGCAATAGCGGCGGCTCGCTCGATGAAGTGGTAACAATGGGTTATTGCTTTGTACCCGCCGGCCCTATCACCTGGCTCAGGGGGAAAGACAGTATCCGGATGTATTCCTCTCCGGCTGTTGAGCCTTTGTACGACGGACCATTAACCGTGCTGGTAGATGAAAGCAGCGCTTCTGCTTCTGAAATATTTGCTGCAGCAATGCAGGACCGCGGCCGCGGAATCATTGTGGGCACTTCTTCTTCCTTTGGAAAAGGTACCGCCCAGATGAATATCAATATCGGTAAAATGGGAAATCCGGAGAAAGGCATTGCTGATGTAAACTATGGCAGCATGCGGCTTACCACGGAGAAGTTTTACCGTATTAACGGATCATCCACACAGCTGAAAGGCGTGATCCCCGATATTGTGCTGCAGGATAGAATGGAGCTGCAATCCATTATGGAAAAAGATTTTTCTTCTGCGCTGGCATGCGATACCGTGGGCCTGCCTCCGTATCAGCGGCTTACTTTCGCTTTCAATTACCAGGAAGTGGTGCAACACGCACGCATACGGGTGCAGCAAAATCCTGCCTTTGCCACTGTCGCCGCAAATACCCGCCAGTTAAAAACGTTGCAGGAGCAACCCACGCCGCTGGATTTATTGTCGTTCGGCGCTGCCTATCAACAGATATCGGGATGTCAGAAAAATATACAACAGGCCAAAGAGCTGAAAGGCAAAGAGGTACTGACCGTACAGCCATCTATGTTAAGAAACATAAATCCGGCCCGGCAAAAGAATGACGCTGTTAATACTGCTTCTTACAAAGAGTGGCTGGAGAAACTGGGTAAAGATATTTACCTCGCTGAAACCCTGTCGGTGCTGGAAGATATGCTGGCTAACCCGGTAGCGCCATAATTATAATTAATTAACAACTGGCTTCACCCGTTTTGCGGTAATGATTGCCTAATACTTAAACGCACTAATCATGATGAGAAAACTGTTTGCACTCACTTTTTGCATGGGAAGCTTTGCTGCGTATGCGCAGGAGGAAGTGGCTATCATTACGGCCAGGCTGGATAAATCCCCGAATGATACCGTGGTGAACCTGTACGAACCTTATTCCGGTGATACCGCCAGCACCGTCATTAAAAACCACCAGTTCAGGTTAACGATGCCGATGTCCAAAGGAGGAAGCGTATATATTATGCAGATAGGCAGCAACCCGGAACTGGGCGGCGCATTGGTATACCTGGAAAAAGGAAAGATGAACATCACCGGGAAAGGCGGTTATTTTAAAGACGCCACTTTTTCAGGCGACTCCTGGGTAAAGGAATGGGAAGAAGTAATGGACCTCACTTCCCCGGACAAAGGCGATGGTAAGTTGTTTGCAGAGCTGGAACAGAAGTACCATAAAGCAATGGAAATAGGTGATGAGGATGCTGCGGAAGCCTACAGCAAACAGGGTAGCGAGGTGGAAAAGAGGCAGAAAGATATACTCCGTAAATGGGTGTTGGCTCATCCGAATTCCGGTGTTACCGGTTATATCATCACGGTATATTTCAGTAAGGATAATAAAGAGATGGAAGCGCTTTACGATGGCCTCGGTGAACACGCAAAAGCCGGCAGGATCCTGCAACGTTGGAAAAACCCGGGTAAAGTAGACCCGTCACTCCTTTCATTAAAGATGAATGAAGAAGGGGAAACACCGGGCAGACCAGGCCAGATAAAGATAGGCGATGCTGCGCCGGCTTTCACCATCCCTGATGTAAATGGTAAAATGGTATCGCTGGGAGATTTCAAAGGAAAGTATGTACTGGTAGATTTCTGGGCCAGCTGGTGCGGTCCCTGCAAACCACAGATCCCTTACCTGAAAGCAGCCAATGAAAAGTTCAAAAATAAAAACTTCGTGATGGTAGGCATCTCGCTGGATTCCAAAAAAGAAGCCTGGGTAAAAGCTATGGAAAAGCACGAGCTGAACTGGCTCAATCTCTCCAGCCTGAAAGGTTGGGGCGATACGGCAGCTGCAGCTTACGGCGCCAGCTACATTCCTTCCAACATATTGATCGGACCAGACGGAAAAATAATTGCCAGGGATCTTTATGGCGATGCGCTGGATAAAAAATTAATGGAAACAATTAAATAAACTGTTTGAGGTAACACTTCCGCCAGGGGCAACGGCACTATCGCTGTGCTGTTGCCCTTTTTTGTTTACTAAAAAGATACCATTCATATGCATTCTATCATTAAAATAATCATCTTCCTGCTGCTGCCCTTATACAGCCTGGCGGAAGAAGGGTTTGTGATCAAAGGGAAAGTAACGGGCGTCATCAGCGGATACGTAGCTATCCTTGAACATGTTGATGCTGAAGGGAAGCCGGTAATGCTGCCGCCAAGAGTACGGATCGTCAACGGCGAGTTTACCTTTTCCGGAAAACTGGAACACCCGGAGCTGGTGCAGTTAAAAGTGAGTACAAAAACAGTACTGGTATTCCTGGAAAATACCAGTTATACTGTTGAGTCCAGCCTGGATTCACTGAAAGGAACTTCTTTTAAAGGCGGCCCGTTGAATGATCAGTTTTATACCTATCAGCAGCACAATAATAAGCCGCCTATGGAATACGTGAAGGACAACCCGTCGCTGGAATTATCGGCCTGGCTGGCCCTGCGGAATGCCTCCACAGCGGAGAAGGCACAGGCAGGTTATGATCTCCTGAACCCTGCAGGGAAAAGCACCTGGCATGGAAAGGCGTTGCTGGCAAAGATTGAATCATTTAAGCGCACCGGCGCAGGCGCTGCATTACCGGAACTGAAACTGACCGACCCCAATGGCCACGCATTTTCCATCGGGGACATGACCGGGAAAATTGTGGTGCTGGATTTTTGGGCATCGTGGTGCGCTCCCTGCCGCGCTTACATTCCACAGATGCGGAACCATTACAACAAGTTTAAAGAGAAGGGAGTGGTATTTGTAGCCGTATCTGTTGATGACGATAAAGCCAAATGGCAAACTGCTGTGAACGAAACTAAAATGGAGTGGCTGCAGGGACTTACAGAAGGCGGCTTCAAAGCAGGTGCGGGTGTGCAGAAGAATTTTAATATCACCAGCATCCCGTATGTGGTGATAGTAGGGAAAGATGGAAAGATTGCTGCATCACTGGACTTCTATAAAAAAGATCAGCTGGAAAAAGAATTGGATAAACTGGTAAAATAAGATAACAAACGATATGACTGTTACACAAAAACTACAACTGTTACTTACGTTTATCATGGGCATATTTCTCTCCGGCTGCACGGTGTTTCAAACGCCCGAGCCACGGCTGCCAAAAAAGCTGGCCGTCAGGATTTTTAATATCACGCCACAGCGCGCGGCGCTGAAAATAGAAGGCATCTATTATAATCCTAATAATTTCGGTTTTACGTTTAAAAGCGGCGACCTGGAGCTGATGCTGGATACTTTCCTGTTGGGAAAGGTTCACATTGATACCGTGATAAATGTGCCGGCGCATGCGCTATTCACAGTGCCGGTAACAGTGGCGCCGGATTTCAATAAACTGGGTCAAACAGGCATTAACCTGGAGGACTCTGTACACATTTCTTTCAAGGGTACCATGAAAGGCAGTGTGGGATGGTTCTCCAAAACAATCCATATTGCCTATGATGGCCGGCATTACCTGGACCTGCAAATGAACTGATTTCCCCCGTTGCTGTAAGGTGGCTGGTATCAGTACCTGGCAGAGTACTGATACCAGGAGAGATGTCCCTGGATAATATGCGACAGGTTTTCTATATACCGGCGCACGGTTTTGTCCTGCTGCCCAAAGTGGGGCAGGTGGTTGCAGGTATGCACAAATTCTGCTGTAAATTCATTGTGTAGCCGCACTGTTTCCGCATAGGCGCTATCCAGGGTACACTGTTGTTCATGTTGAATGATCAATACCGCATTCATGGCTTCCTTTTCTTTCTCATCCTTTCTGACGGAGAAAATATCGTTGGAAAGCGCTACTATCAGGCTTGTCAGTTTCCTGAGTTGCTTTATTACGGGGTTCTCCAGCACTTCGTTGGTGAGCAGCGTAGTTCCTGTTATTTCTGCGAGATCGGCAGTTGGATAAACGCCAATGAGATCTTCCCGGATAACCAGGTAGTCGCTCAGCAGCGGGTAATGAACAGGGGTTTTGTAACTAAACTATATGCGGTAGCGGTTATCATGGTATGGAAGAAGCCTTGCATATCGTTGATAAACCGGTCTTTTTTTAATCATTTTTCTGCGGTGTATCCTTTGGCGTTAGCCACCTGTATAATAGACTGGTTAATGGCAGCGCCCAGGTCGTCAATTTTATCAGTTTTCTTTAATGCCTCATCAATATATTTCTGCCGTTGTTTGCCCAGCACGGCGATTTCTTTTTGAATGCTTTCCCTTTCCTTGCTTTTCTCTGCCACCAGGGTTGTCAGCTCTGCCTGGCTTTTTTCTTTCAGCTCTTTGGGCAGCTCATTTTTGCTGATGCTTTTTAATACGTTGGGATCTTGTTTCACGCGGTCTACCAGATCCCAGTTGTCGTTTTTATAAACAGCTTTTGATTTGCTTACAAACCGTTCTACAGAGTTGGCGGAAGAGAGAGATTGGGCATTTTTATCCTGCGTTACCTGGTTGCTTTTTCTTAGCTCACCGGAAGCGCCATATGCGATATAGGTTTTGTTGATCCGTTCGTTGCAGGCTTCAATGTTTTTATCATAGGGAGTTTCAATAAAAACCACCTTTCTGTCGGAATCGATATTAAAATACTGGCCTTCGCCTTTGTCGGCGCCGTCTTTCCAATGGGTGGCTATTCCTTCCCGTTTATCGCCGCAGTAAATAGTATTTATGAAGATGCTTTTGCTGATGGCTTGTCCGGCGGCGGTTTTATAGCTCACCGGTCCCTGGTTGAAAGGCTCGTTGCCTGCAATATAGATGAGCTTCATATCAGCTTCATCTTTCCCCCACTCGAGTGATTTTACGGCAGATGTGATTACCGCGCCGCAGTATTCTGATCCGCCATTGGTGTGAAGGGCGAATAGTTTTTCGGAGATAAGATCGAGATCGGTGGTCAGCGGGGTTACCTGCCGGATGTAATCATCCGAGCGGGAGAGGCCGTCGTTGCCGTATTCATAGAGCGCGATTTCTATTACAGGCGTTTTACCTTTGTATTTCAGGGTGGTGAGGGTATTGATAATATTCCAGAGTCTTGATTTGGCCTGGTCTATCAGCCCATCCATGCTGTTAGAGGTATCCAGCAGCAAGGCTACCTGTATACGGGTATTGTCGGCGGCGGAAGGAGTGGTAGCGATAACAGGTGGCGGGGCGGCTGTTATGCTTTTTGTTTCCGGGCTTATCTGACCGGTATTATATTTCCATATCAGGAAGCCCGATACCAGTATGGCGCTGGCGAATAGTGTCGTTTTCATGATGTTTGATTTAAGATTACCCCATGAAAATAAAGGGTCTTCTTTAGCCGGCGGGACACCACTTGGTGAAATGGTATATTGAATGGGTGAAATACCTGCCTGCCCGTTCTGAAAAGTCTTATTTTGCGGTAGAATCAATGATCATGGTACGTTACTGTATTTGCATATTTATCTTGTTGGGGTTGTTGTCTGCAGCAACTGCGCAGGATTCTGCCGGCGGCAAGCGTGGTACCTTTCCTGTGTCCAAGGCGGCAAAAGCCCTGAGGAAATCGCTTTCCAATAATGATGATGAACTGCAAACAGCCGGTAAATACGAGGCATTGGCAAAAGAACTGACGGATAAAAGTGAATATGCCAAAGCGGAAGAATATCTTAAAAAAGCGCTGGACATCTACACAAGATTAAATCATAAAGATGCGGCAGCTGCAGGTCGCGCACTGGCAAAAGTGCAGGAAATGCAGAACAAGATTATACCGGCTATACAAAACTACCAGTCCGCCGGCGATGTGGCGATAGATAAAAGCCTGGTGAACATCAACCTCAATGATGCCAACCGCTTGCGGAACAACAGCAACCCCCGGGCGCAAACGAACTACGCCCAATCCAATGTAGACATCATTGAAAAGACCGGCAAGAAAGAAGAAGCCGCGGATGCCTACAAGCAACTGGGAAACAGCCTGCTGCTGGAAAACAATACCTCGGATGCCATCGCCAGTTATAGAAAAGCAATCGAGAAAACCGACAATACCCGTGAGATTGCAGACATCAGCAAGAAAATTTCTAAGGTATATGTGGAAGGAAATAATATTGATGCCGCCATCCGCATGAATGAGGCGATCCTGGAAAAAGCAAAGCAGGAAGATAACATTGAATTGCAGATAGACCAGGTGCGGGAACTGGCACAACTGTACACCACGAAAAATCTACCTGGAAAAACGGGCAGCCTGTTAGAGGAAGCATACGCGCTGGCATTTAAAAGCGGAAATACCTCAAAAACGAAAGACTGCCTGCTGGCGCTGACCCGCTACTACCGGGAGCAGCAAAAGGAAGCCGTTGCCATGACGCGGTATGACGATTTCCTCCATCGCCTGGATACGCTTATCCGGACCGATAGCTCCCTCGTAGATGCCAGTCTGTTCGATATTACAGAAGGAAAGATCAAAGACCTGGAAAGGGAAAAGGAATTACAGCTGGCGCTGATCAGCAATAAAAATAAGCTTAACTATTTCCTGATCGCCTCTATTTTAGCAATGGTGGTACTGCTGTTCTTTATTGTCCGCTCCCTGTACGCCATTAAAATCAAGAATAAGAAAATTGCGTTGCAGTCGTTGCGGCGGGAAATGAATCCTCACTTTATCTTCAACAGTCTGAATAGCGTAAACCAATACATTGCCGAAAACAAGGAGGTGGAAGCAAACAAATATCTCACTTCCTATTCCGGCCTGATGCGGAATGTGATGGAACATTCCAATAAGGATTTCGTTCCTTTATCTACTGAGATTGAACAGCTGAAAAGCTACCTGGATCTGGAGCAACTGCGCTTCAGCGATAAATTCATCTACATACTGGATATTGATGAAGCACTGGATACCGATGCCGTCATGATTCCGAATATGCTGATCCAGCCGCACCTGGAAAATGCGGTATGGCATGGGCTCCGGTATAAAGCCACGAAGGGGTTGCTCCGGGTAACATTTCAAAAACAGGCGCAGTTTATACAGGTGGTGATAGAAGACGATGGAATAGGGCTCACGGAAAGCCGTAAGTTGAAAACCATTCACCAGAAAGCGTATCAATCCAGGGGCATTACCAACACTACGGAACGGATCAGTTTACTGAATGATATTTACCATCTTCATATCCGGTTGCAGATGGAAGAAATAACATTGGAAGGCGCCACCGGTACACGGGTAGTGCTGCAACTTCCTTTAATGGATAAAAAATGATGTTAACAGAAAAAATCACTTCCGTGATCGTGGAAGACGAAGCTGCCGCCATGGCCGCCTTGCAAAACTACCTCGGGAAATTTTGTCCGCAGGTGGAAGTGGCAGGCACGGCCCAGAACAGCCGGGAAGCCATCGCGTTGTTGCATGAACTGCGGCCGCAGCTGGTATTCCTCGATGTGGAAATGCCTTTTGGCAACGCTTTTGACGTACTCGATGGCTGCCAGGATCTTCAGTTTGAAACTATTTTTGTAACGGCCTTTTCTGAATATTCCCTGAAAGCACTCAACCAGAGCGCTGCCTACTATTTACTGAAGCCGGTGAGCATAGAAGAATTGATCCTGGCAGTAAATAAAGTGCAGCAACAACTTCAACAGAAACACTGGCTGAACAGGAACCGCATCATCCTGGAAAACGTCCGGGAAAATAACCCCGGTATGCAACAGGTAATATTACCCACCCTGGATGGATTTGACGTAGTGAAGATGAACGAAATTGTACGCCTGAAAGGGAATGGTAATTTTACAGATGTTTATTTAACCAATGGAAGTAAAAAGATGGTATGCCGTTTTCTGAAACATTTTTCAGAGATGTTGCCCCATCCGTTTGTGCGGGTGCATAAATCGCATATCATCAATATCCATTATGTGCAGTCTTATCATAAAGGTGCGGGTGGATATGTAAATTTGAATGATGGTACTGCGGTGGAGGTATCGGCGGCTTATAAGGATAATTTGCTAAAGGCGTTTCAGTAGGTATTGCGAGCTATGGACTTTTGATAAACCTTTTGAATAATAGAATACGAACCAGCTATGAAGAGAATTCAGGAGTTTAATGAAATATCAGATTATATTAAAAAAACAGATCTGCCGGCCAGTCCCAGGGTTTCTGACTTTTTCATTTACAGTTGGAGTGGGATAGAGGGAGATGCCTGCGTAAATGAAGTGCCTTATCGCAATCATTATTTCGAAATCATACTTGAAGTGGATCCGGGCTGTGACCTGAGCGTGGATGATTTTGTGTTTCCCGCTGGTCAGAGCCGGCTTTTTTTTGTGAGTCCTTACCGCCTGCTGTCATGCAAAGAAACAAAAATAGGCAGCCCCGGTAATGGGTTTTCTGTTCTCTTCAAGCCTGAATTTATTCATGCTACTTTATCCGGACCGGGGTTTCTGCGGGACTTTCCTTATTTCAGCCATTTAAATTCTCCGGGCGTTACCTTAACCAGCGGGGAGAAAGATGATATTTTAGAGCTTTTGGGTAAGATACAGCAGGAGTATGATGATAGTATTTATGGCAGGGAAATCATCAAAAATTATCTCCATATTCTTTTGCTGAAAGGAAGGAAGTTTTATGAACAACAGGCGTCCACTACCACCAGCTTTAGCCGGGAGCAAAAAATATATAACGCTTTCATGTTGCTGGTACAGGAACATTTCATGAAATCCGATGCAGTGGCCGACTATGCCAAACGCTTATACATCAGTGCCAAGCATCTTTCACAGACCGTAAAAAATGTTAGTGGCAAAAGCGCGCTTCAGATTATTCATCATACAAGGCTGCATCATGCCAAATCACTGATGCGGCAAACCGACCTGACTATTGCACAAATTGCCAGCGAACTCAACTTCGAGAACCCGGATTACTTTTCCGTGTTCTTTAAACGCCTTACCGGCGAAAGCCCTACTCAATTCCGTAGTTCTTAAAGCTTCTCCCGACATTCTCAAAGGAGCCGGTATAAATGCCCGGTTACCTTTGCATCAAAAGAATTAATAATGAACAGATTTAAAGGTAAAAAGGCGGTGGTAACCGGCGGCACACATGGCATGGGATTAGCCATTGTGGAAAGGCTCCTGGCTGAAGGGGCTGAAGTTATATTTACTGGCCGGAATGAAAAAAAGACAGGAGAAGTTCAACAGGCACTCAATGCAGCAGCATACGGAGTGCGCTCCGATGCTTCCAGTATGGCCGACATACAGGCATTAGGACAGCTTGTTGAGGAACGCTTTGGCCGCGTTGACTATTTATTTATTAATCATGGCACAGCAGAATTCCAGGAGTTGGCGGAGGTAACGGAAGCCTCGTGGGACCAGCACTTTAATGTGAACACAAAAGGAGCTTTCTTTACGGTAAAGCGCCTGGAGCCGCTTATTAATGATGATGGCGCTATCATTTTTACTACTGTCGCCAATGATCGTATTTTTCCCGGTCTGAGCGCTTACTCCGGTTCAAAAGAAGCTGTAAAGGCATTTGCGAAAGTACTTGCAGCAGAGTTACTCCCCAGGAAGATCCGTGTTAACTCAGTTGCGCCGGGCTTCATTATGACTCCAACGATGGGAGTGGCCAACCTGACGGAAGAAGACAGGGAAACATTTATCGCGCAAGGGAATGAAATAACACCCTTGAAACGCCACGGCACCGTTGAAGAGGTAGCTGCTGCAGCGCTGTACCTGGCCGCTGAGGCCACCTTTACCACCGCAATTGAACTGCCGGTGGATGGTGGATTTGCTCAGGGTATCTGAGAATAACACAGAAATGGCAACACAATTGTAAGTTGGAAAACTAACCTGTGAAGGTTAGTTTTTCCATTTTTAACTGGAGTTCCGCACAATCAGCTCCGTTTTCAACACCCGGATAATACTTTTCCATTCTGATACATCGCGGCTGATCTGGTCTATGAGCAGCTGCGCGGCCGTGCCGCCGATTTCTTTTACCGGTTGTGATACCGTGGTTAAAGAAGGATGAATAAGTCCTGATGCAAAGTCGTTGCTGAAGCCCACCACCGCAATATCTTCCGGTACCTGTAAGCCTCTTTTCTTCACCACCTGTATAATCTCAATGGCGGTAGGGTCGTTAATGGCAAAGATGGCATCCGGTGGATGGGGGAGGTTTAAAAGATGGTTTACATAGATATGCACCTTGTCGAGGTTCAGATCATACGGGATTACCAGGTCTTCATCCAGTTCAATATTGTTCTTTCTTAAAGCGGCCTTATAGCCGTTCAGTCTTTTCTCACTTATTTTGAGTGAAGGCGGGCCGGATAAATGTGCGATCCTTTTCCTGCCTCTTTCAATCAAATGATTTACTGCGCGGAATGCGCCATCATAATCGTCAACAATTACTTTGGGTACATCCATTTCATCACATACCCGGTTAAAAAATACGATGGGAATACCCTTTCGCTGGAATATCTTTAAATGATCGAAGTTCTTTGTTTCTTTGGTGATAGACACCAATACACCATCTACCTGGTTTGCCAGCATCACTTTAGTGTTGGCTACTTCCGTTTCATATGTTTCATTGGATTGGCAGATGACCGTGTTATAGCCGGCTTTGCTGGCTACTTCCTGCGCGCCGATGGTGATATTTGGGAAATAGGAACTGGTAAATTCCGGAACGATGATGCCTATGGTATTTGTTTTCCTGGTAACCAGGCTGATCGCCAGCATATTGCGCTGGTAGTCGAGCTTTTCCGCCAGATCCAGCACGGCCTGCCTTGTTACTGCGTTCACACTGGGGTGACCGGTTAAAGCCCGTGATACGGTTGACTTAGAAAGATTAAGCTCTTTCGCAATGTCAACGATGGTGATCTGGTGTCGCTTCATGGGTTATTTTTATGTAAAGAAACACAATTATATCAAAAATGGGAACATTCCCAATTTATGGGAATGTTCCCAATAGCAAAATCATCATTTTTTTTACCATCGGGTAACAGTTAGTTATAATCTTTGGACACATAAATTCTCACGATATGAAAGAACTGTTGCTCTCAACCTCTTTTGCGCCAGCCGTGCCTGTACCTGTCACTTTACGCCAATCATCCACGTTTCACATATTGCACCATTACATGGAGTAGGTACCTCCACCGGCGATTTGCCCGGAACACAAAAAAAATATGTGAATGAATCATACAGACTAAAATTCTAAAAACACGTTTGGGGGTATGCACAAAAATGTTTTCTTATCAGCAGGGTATCTATTGCTCCTGCTCTTTATCATCTTCCCTGCTACGGATGTAGCAGCACAGCAGCCCGCCACGGGGCCAGCTGATAAAATATCAATTACCGGCAAAGTAACGGAAGCCGCAGGCACCGCCCTGGTAGGGGTAACGGTCCGCGTGAAAAACGACAAAACATCCGCCATCACTAATGAAGACGGGATCTATCACATTACCACCAGTAACGCACCCGGCACAACGCTCGTATTCAGCTATGTAGGATTTCTGAACAGGGAAGTAAAACTTACTACCGGAAGAAGTGTGTACAACATTGTGCTGGAGCCTTCCATAAAAGGGCTGAACGATGTGGTGGTAATCGGTTACGGAACTGTAAAAAGAAAAGATGTTACCGGATCGGTAGGCGAATTTAAAATTGCCGACCTGGCAAAAGCGCCGGTACCTTCCTTTGAAGAAGCCCTCGGAGGCCGCGTTGCGGGCGTACAGGTATCTGCCAGCGATGGTCAGCCCGGATCCGCATTGAACATCGTGATCCGCGGTAATAACTCCGTAACACAGGAAAACTCCCCGCTGTATGTGGTAGACGGATTCCCGATGGAAAACCCGTCCAACAACATCTTCAACCCGGAAGAAATAGCCTCCATCGAAGTGCTGAAAGACGCCTCGGCCACTGCTATTTACGGCGCCAGGGGCGCCAACGGCGTTATCCTTATCACCACTAAAAAAGGTAAAACCGGCGCGCCAACAGTTACCTATCAAACCTGGATGGGCTTCCAGGAAAATATCAAAAAGCAGAAGATGATGAGCCCTTACGAGTTCGTGAAATACCAGCTGGAACAGAACTCGGCTTTTTATACGCCCATCTACCTCGGTGAAGATAAAACACTCGACGACTATAAGAATGTAAAGGGAATCGACTGGCAGGATCAAATCTTCAGAAAAGCATTTATGCAAAACCACAGCCTCTCCCTGAGAGGTGGTAATGATAAAACAACCTATTCCCTTTCCGGCTCACTGCTGGACCAGAATGGTATCATCATTAACAGCGGCTTTAAACGCTACCAGGGAAGGGCGGTGGTGGATCAGCGGCTGAATGATAAAGTAAAAGCCGGTATCAACGTAAACTACACGGCTACCAAAACTTATGGCGCCGTAGCGTCGCCAACACCCAACGGCCCAACCTCCAGCCTGATGTACAGCGTTTGGGGCTACCGCCCGGTAACCGGCGACTCTTCCAGCGATGCCTCCCTCGTTAATGAACCATTTGATCCGGATGTGGACCCGCTGAATGAATACCGCATGAACCCGATCATCTCTACAAAAAATGAATATAACCCGCTGTTCAATAATACCCTTATTGCCAACGCATATGTGGAATACAACCCGGCAAAATACTTTACGTTAAGAGTAGCAGGTGGTATTACCAAAGAAGCGCAACGGAAAGAAATATTCAATAATTCCAATACCCGCCTCGGAAATCCAAAGAGCAGTATACTCGGTATCAATGGCTCCGTAAGCAACCTGGAAAGAACCAACTGGCTCAATGAAAACACCCTCACTTACGCCAGGGTGATCAACAAAGATCATAACCTGAATGTATTGGGTGGTTTCACAATGCAGAAGTCGGCTTACTATAGCTATGGCTTCTCCGCCAGCCAGCTGCCCAATGAATCGCTGGGGATGAGTGGCCTGGATGAAGGGATCATCAATACCGCACCTACGGCAAAATCATCCAATGCGCTGATGTCTTTTCTCGGTCGCGTTAACTACGGCTATAAATCACGCTACCTGCTTACGCTGTCGTTCCGTGCGGATGGTTCTTCCAAATTTCCCGACAACAACCGCTGGGCTTATTTCCCTTCCGGTGCGGTGGCCTGGAGGATCATCGAAGAATCTTTCATGAAAAATTTATCTTTCCTGTCAGATGCTAAAATACGCGCAGGATACGGCACCACCGGGAACAACCGGGTAACGGATTTCGCCTATCTCACTTCGCTGCAGCTGTTCCCTTACTCCGGCTACAGCTTTGGCAACTCGCCCGTGCAGGGCATTATTCCCAGCAACCTGGGATTCCCCAAGCTGAAATGGGAAACCACCGCGCAAACAGATATCGGGATAGACCTGGGTTTCCTGAAGAACAGGATCATGTTTACCGCTGATTATTATAAGAAGAATACAAAAGACCTGTTGCTAAACGCAACACTGGCGCCGTCTTCAGGTTACCTGAGCGGTATCCGGAATATCGGTAAAGTGTCTAACGAAGGACTGGAGTTTTCTGTGAACACTATGAACGTTCAGCATAAAAAGTTCACCTGGTCTACCAGCTTCAACATCTCCTTCAACCGCAACAAAGTAATACAGCTGAACGAAGGCGAACCCAGTTACGCCTCCCGCATCACCTGGGGTAACTTTAATAACGCTTATCCATATATCGCTATACCGGGTCATCCGATTGCCTCGTTTTATGGATTTATATTCGACGGCGTTTACCAGTACAGCGACTTTGACCAGTCGAACGGAACGTATGTGCTGAAAGATAAGGTGCCTAACAACGGTAATCCGAGAAGCAGCATCCAGCCGGGATACATTAAGTTTAAAGATATCAACGGCGACGGACAGGTAGATAACAGCGATCTTACCATTATCGGTAATCCTAACCCGATACACACCGGCGGGATCTCCAATAATTTCACGTACAAAAACTTCGACCTGAACGTATTCTTCCAGTGGAGCTATGGCAACGATATCCTGAATGCCAACCGCATAGAATTTGAAAACGGTGATGTAACCAGGTCTTTCCTGAATATGTTTGCCAGCTACGCAGATCGCTGGACGCCCGAAAATCAGACCAATAAATTATATAAAGTAGGCGGACAGGGACCATTGGTATATTCTTCCCGCACTATTGAAGATGGCTCTTACCTGCGTCTTAAAACCGTGGCACTGGGCTATAATTTACCTGCGGCGTTGCTGAAACAGGCTAAAATAAAAGGGCTGCGGGTGTATACGTCCGCACAAAATCTCATTACCTGGACCAATTATTCAGGACTCGATCCTGAAGTTTCTGTAAGGCAATCGGCTTTAACACCGGGCTTCGACTGGTCCGCGTATCCGAAGGCAAGAACCATCACCTTCGGACTGGATGTGACCTTTTAACGAACTAAAAAGCTGCGATTATGAAACCAAGCAACATAAAATTATCTCCCGTTAGAAAAATAACAACACTCTTCCTGCTATGCATCTTTGCCGGCAGCACATTCACTGCCTGCAACAAATTCCTGGACACCAAGCCGGAAGATTTTGTAACACCGGAAAATTATTATAATACAGAAGCCGATCTGGATAGAGCCCTGAATGGCGTGTACAACAGGCTGATAGATAACTTCGGAAGAATGTATTCCCGGGGACTGTACAGCTTCCTGTCCATGAGCGATGAATTCTTCTACAAGAATATTACCGTGAATAATTTAAAGGTGATGGATTTCGACGCCGGTCAGCTCGACGTAGGCAAACTCTGGGAAGTGGCCTACCAGGGCATCGACCGCGCCAACCTGTTACTCGAAAATGTGGACAAGCCAAAGATGGATGAAAAAAAGAGAGGCGCTATTAAAGGCCAGGCGCTTTTTTTAAGGGCATACTATTATTTTATCCTGGTAGATAACTACGGTGGCGTGCCATTGAAATTGTCTTCCACCAAATCGCCTGTAGAACCCGCGCTGCCCCGCTCTTCTGTGGCAGAGGTGTATGCTTCCATCCTCCACGATATGAAAGCAGCCGAACCGCTGGTAAACGATATCAGTACCTACACCAACAATGAAAGGGTGACCACCACCGCCGTGCAGGCCATCCTGGCAAAGGTATATCTCACCATGGCCGGCGAACCACTGAAAGATGTATCAAAATATGCGGATGCATTAACCTATGTCAACAAAGTAATCACCTCCGGTAAACATTCCCTGAACCCGGATTACAGCGCTATCTTCATCAATCACTCTAAAGATATTAACGAGTCGAAAGAATGCCTGTGGGAAATAGGCATGTATGGCAATCAGCAGGGATCTACGCAGCTCGCAGGCGGAGTAGGTATTGAAAATGGCGTGGAATCGCCGGACGATAACGTAGGTTATTCAAATGGTCCGGTACATCCATCTGCAAGGTTATTCAACCTGTTTGCGGCAGAAGATAAGCGAAGGGATTGGAACATCGCGCCGTACAAGTATTCCATTGTGAATGGCGTTGTTACCAAAGTGGCGTATACTCCCGCGCAGATCTATGAACGTACTGCCGGCAAATGGCGTCGTGAGTATGAAACGCAGGTGCCCAAAAACAGGTCCTATAATTCTACCAACTTCCCCGTGATCCGGTATGCAGATGTACTGCTGATGAAAGCTGAAGCAGAAAATGCGGTGAACGGACCGGTAGCAGAAGCTTACGAAGCTATTAACATGGTAAGAAGAAGGGGCTATGGCAAACCACCGGCCACACCGGATGCTACCGTTGACCTGCCGGCAGGTTTGGGGAAAGATGAATTCCTCGAAGCCGTGCAGGACGAACGGGCCAGGGAGTTGAGCTTTGAAGGGGCACGTAAGCACGACCTGATCCGCTGGGGACTATACCTGTCGAAGATGCAGTCGCTGGCTGCTGAAGTAGCCGCATCTGCGCCATCTGCATGGAAATATTCAGGTAATGCCGCAAAGAATACAACAGCCAGGAACGTACTGTTTCCTATTCCTACTACTGAAACAACCATTAATCACCTGGCAGAACAGAACAAGGGTTGGTAACGCCGCGCTAAAAAGTAATTAATATGCGAAATTCAATATACCTGTTGATCATTGTTATTATATTTATCTCCTGCGCAAAGGAGAAAGTAACAACACCGTCGCTGGAAGTAACTACCTCCTCACTTACGTATAAGGCAGGAGATACCGTTACCTTTAACTTTACCGGCAACCCGGACAATATCACCTTTTATTCCGGTGAACCCGGCCACAACTACGAATTCAGGGACCGCACCACCGCAGAAAATGATCTGCAGATAAATTTCAAATCACTGGTGCAGTTTGGACTGGTCTACAAAAATCTGCAACTGCTGGTGTCTAACAACTATTCCGGTGCAGCTGATACCACCAGTGTAAGGGCCGCCACCTGGACGGATATTTCGGACCGCGCCGTATTTTCCACCGGGCAGGACAATACACCATCAGGTACCATCAGCCTGAAAGAATTTGCGGACCCGAAAAATACTGCCGCCCGCATTTACGTTGCTTTTAAATATACAGACTATAAAAAAACACAGGGACAAAACCGCTGGGTGATCCGGACTTTTGAAGCCAATAATATTTCAGCAGATGGCGTAGTATCGCCGCTAGCCGTATTGTCAAGCGGGGGCTGGAAAGCATTCGACTTTAAAAACCCTGCCTCCGTGTGGTCGGTTACTACCGCGCAGCTGTTGATGTTTGGCGGTAATAAAGATGCAGATGATAATGAAGACTGGGTGATCACCAAAGGGTTTGATCCCTTCTATATTAAGCCGGATGCAGGGGTGGCGCTGAAAAATATCAGCACTGTGCTGCCTTCGTATAAATACGTTTACGCCAAACCGGGTACTTATAAAGTAATATTTGATGTATCTGCGGTACGTTACAATGGTGAAAAGAGAACAACAAAAGAACTTACATTAACTATCACCCCGTAGCTGAAAAGCGGGGGTTAAACGGAAACATTTGATGAACACTGTAATCGATACGTCAGTCATTATTGTATTTTCCTTATTTATTATGCTGGTGGGTTTCTCCTTTTCAAGGACAGGGAGAAACCTCAAATCATTCTTTGCCGCAGGCGAATCAGTACCCTGGTTCATCGGGGGACTCTCACTTTTCATGAGCTTCTTTTCCGCAGGCACTTTCGTGGCATGGGGTTCCATCGCCTATAAATACGGATGGGTAGCCATCACCATACAATGGACCATGTGTATCGGCGGACTCGTAACAGGACTGTACCTCGCTCCCCGGTGGAAGGCCACCGGCAACCTCACTGCGGCAGAATTTATCAGGGAGCGTTTGGGTGTAGATGTGCAGAAGATCTATATCTACATTTTCATGGTGGTGTCGTTACTGATCAAAGGTTCTGTGCTGTATTCTGTGGCCAGGCTGGTAAGCGCTTCACTCGGACTGCCACTGATGCCGTCTACCGTGGTGCTGGGCCTGTTTATGATTGCCTACACCGCCGTTGGCGGGCTCTGGGCGGTAATGGTAACGGATATTTTGCAGTTCGTGATCCTCACGGCGGCCATACTTATTATTATCCCCCTGGCCTTTGATGCCGCCGGTGGTGTGCAGCATTTTCTGCATTTCTCACCCGAAGGGTTTTTCAGCGTGGTGAACGGCGAATATACCTGGGGCTTTATCCTGGCTTTTGCATTGTACCACGTGTTTTATATCGGCGGCAACTGGACGTTTGTACAGCGTTATACCAGCGTGGATGTACCCCGGTCCGCATCAAAAGTGGCTTATCTTTTTGCAGGGTTGTATATTATCAGTCCCGTGCTCTGGATGCTGCCGCCCATGTTGTATAAAAGTATCAATCCGGGTTTGCAGGGACTTGAAACAGAAAACGCTTACCTGATGATGTGCCAGCACGTGTTGCCGGCCGGCCTCATGGGACTCATTCTTACGGGGATGTATTTCTCTACGTCTGCATCAGCGAACACCGCGTTGAATGTGGTGTCGGCTGTTTTTACAAATGATATCTACAAAGGTTCTATCAACCCAAAAGCGTCTGACAAAAAACTGATGAGTATCGCCCGGATCTCCTCCTGGTTCTTTGGATTGGGAATGATAGGCATCGCTTTAATTGTGCCTTATATAGGCGGTATCGTTGAATTTACGTTGAGCATAGGCGCCGTTACCGGTGGGCCGTTGCTGGCGCCGCCCATATGGGCGCTGTTTTCAAAACGGCTAACGGGGAAGGCTACACTATACATTACCGGCATCAGCCTGGCTACTAATCTTGTATTTAAAATTATCCTTCCGTTGGTATATGGCACCGGTTTAAGTCGTGCTAACGAAATGCTGCTGGGTGTAGGCTTACCTTTTATAATGCTGGCGCTGTACGAAGTATACGCTTATTATAAAGGACTCACCAGTGATGAATATACGCAGCTCAAAGCGTTGAGAATACAGCGTAAGGAAACTGTACGGGAAATAGATGAAAAAGAAGAACTGGAGATAAGAAAGCAAAACAAATTCGGCCTGAAAGTAATTGCTTTTTCCCTTTCGTTTATTGCTTTGCTGCTATTCGGACTGTGTTTCTTTTCCGGGAAAAGTGCCACACTGGTAGCTGGTATTGCCACGGTGATCCTGTTAACAGCTGCCATTCCGCTCCGGGCGTCCCGGAAGGTGAAAGTGGACCCGGTAATAGCACCGGCAGCGCATTTAGTAAATTAAAAAGATGATCCTTTGAGAAGAATATTATTTTATGCAGCCTGCGCGTGCTGTATGTCTGCGCAAGCGCAGCAACAAACTGCACTTGCCAATAATGCACTGCATCTTTCCTGGATAAACAAAAACGGGCAATGGCATATAAAAAACGTTGCTGTACACGGGCAGCAGCTGCCTCATACCAGTGGTGAATATACCCTGTTGTATACGAAGGACAAGCCCGGTAGCACACCCGTAGCATCATATGATAAAAAGAGCGGCTTCCTGGAGCCGCAGTACAGATACATCGTTCCTTTGTGGGAAGCGGCATTGCAGCCCGTTCCAATGAACACTGCGGGTGAAGCCATGTATTTTTATCCATCTTCCGTAAAAAAAAATAGCAATGGGCTAACCTTTATTGCTGAAAACAATAAAGCCACTATCACTTCCTCCTGGCGCCTGGATGAAAAGTTCCGGACAGATATCCTGGTGGAAATATCCCTGCAGGCAAAGGAAGACGGCTACTATTCCCTGGCAACACCCACGCTGGCTACTGTTCCGGAAAATGAACTGGCCTGGGCAGGCATACCGGGATACTTTCAAAGCAATGCCGTTGAAAAAGATTTTATAAAAGCCTACGCTTACATGCAGGGCATCCCCGATAAACCGGTGATTGTCCGTGAAAGAACCGCGGCTACTTTGTCGCCTTTCATACAAACCCAAAACAACCTCACGCTGGCGGTAATACCTGCGCCTGGAACAGGAAGAGATCCCTGGGAGGATGATACGAAAACGCAGGGCGACTGGCTGCTGGGGCTTTCCCTGATGAACAGGAAGGCATCGCTCACGCCTACACTCTATCACCCTGTGTTGGGTGAAAAAGGTTCTCTTCTGAAGAAAGGGGATAAGGTAACTTTTTCTTTCAGGTACACGCTTCAACAGGCGGGCTGGTACACGGTGTTCAAACATGCCGTGAATGATATCTACCATTTTAATGATTTCCTCGCCCTGAAAAAAACGCGGCAATCACTCACCAGCCGCATATTGTCCATGCATAAATATGTAGTGGATAATAAAACATCACTGTGGAATATCGAAAATTATAAAGGCATTGATATTGGCGCGCAAGCCTACCTGGGCGGTGTGTATGGCTCTGAAAAAGATGCCATGAAGAATTCCGACTATGGCGCGATGTGGATGCTGGCTACCATTACAGGCGACAGCGTATTGCAGCAAACACGCCTGCCTTATGCCCGCAATTTTAAACTGCAGCAGCAGGATAACAGCCCCGGCTTTTTCCACGGCGCCGCAGCAGGACAATATTATCTTACAAAAAGTAAAAGATTTACAGAAGAGTGGGGGCCGTATGTAGAACCCATTGGGGTTACCTATTACATGATGATGGACATAGGGAATGTTCTGCTGTTCAATCCCGGCGACACGGTATTAAAAAAGGAGCTGCAATCCGCTGCCGACAGGCTGCTCGCCTGGATGCAGCCGGAAGGGAAATGGGCCGTAGCCTACGACCACGCTTCACAAAAGGAAATGTTTACAGAAGTGGAAGACCTGCGTCCTACTTTTTACGGACTGGTGATAGCCTGGAAAATATTGAAAGATAAAAAATACCTCGATGCCGCTAAGCGGGGAGCCGACTGGTACATCCAGCATGCTACCGCAAAAGGACGCTTTCTCGGTGTTTGCGGCGACGCCCGCTTTGCGCCGGATTTTGCCACTGGTCAAAGCGCGCAGGCACTGCTGGATCTTTACGACATCACAAAAGAACGCCGGTATTTACAGGCAGCTGTGAGCACCGCGCAATTGTATACTACTTCTATTTACACTCACCCTGTTCCTTCCGCCAAAAGTAAAAAGGTGAATGGTATACAACGGCAGGACTGGGAGATCAGCCAGGCCGGACTGAGCTTCGAGCATGGCGGTATCCTCGGTTCTGCCAATCATCGCGGCCCTATTCTGCTGGCCAGTCATGCCGGCATGTTTGTGCGCATGTTCACCCTCACCGGCGATTCCCTGTTCCTGAACATGGCCAGGGCCGGTGCTTTGGGCAGAGATGCGTTTGTAGACAGTGCCACCAGTGTAGCCTCTTACTATTGGGATGTGATGAATAAAGGGGCCGGTCCTTACCCGCATCACGCCTGGTGGCAGGTGGGCTGGATCACCGATTACCTGCTGGCAGAAATGGAGATGCGGTCGGCCGGGAAAATTCAATTCCCCAGAGGATTTATCACACCCAAAGTAGGGCCGCATCAAACTTATGGTTTCGCTGCCGGAAAGGTGTATGGTACCAGTGCGGATTTGTTGTTGAAAGATGGATTGCTGAAAACGGATAACCCTTACCTCGATTACTATTGTGCCATCAATACGCAACAGGGGAAGCTGTTCCTGCTGTTGCTGAACAGCGACGATGATCCGCTGAAGTGTACACTGGATATTGATTATACCAAACTATTGCCTGGTAAAACCATCAAACCAGTTAGCTGCTACCGGATCAGCAAAAACGGAAGTAAAAAGACGATTGATGTTACGCAATCATTCCGGGAAGATATAACGCCTTATGGCCTGAGTGTAATAGAAATAGATTATGAACTATCCGCTAAGTAAATATTTATTCCTGGCTGTAATAGGCTGCCTGTGCAGCGTATCAGCGGTACAGGCGCAAACCGGCTACCTGGTGGAAGCGGAAGATTTCCAGTTCAAAGGCGGTTGGCAGGTGGAGAGAGTACCAGGAGAACAAGTGTCCGGTAACACCATTCTCCGCGTTTTTTCAGGTAAGGTAAAAGCAGCAGATGCGCTTACCGTGATTAATAATAAAACTGCCGGTACATATACCGTTTGGGTGCGCACGCCGGACTATCCCGCAAATAAGCCCGGCACCCGTTTGTTCCAGGTAGCTATCAATGAGCAACCGCTGGAAAAGGAATCGGGTCAGCATGGCAAAGAAGGCTATTATTGGGAGAAAGCCGGTACCACTACACTTGATGCCGGTGAAAATGTGATCGCACTACAGGATACGAAAGGTAATTTTGGAAGATGTGATGCCATCTTACTCGCTACTGCCGGCTTTGATCCGAACACGGAGCCACTGGCTTCACTACAGCGTTTTAAAACAACGCCACTAACGGTGAAGTATATACCACCCGCGCCGGCTACTGCCGCTGTGAAAAGTATATCAACGCAGGGGGCCGTTATCGCGGGTATTAGCAATGGTAAACTCCGGCTTCAATTCCTGAAAACATCCGGTCAACAGATAGTTGCCGGTAACAGTATCCGGAAAGGCAACCAGTGGATTGATGGTGAGGGGAGTAAAATATTCCTGCTCACCGCCAAAGATCCGCAAATCAGCTTTGGCAGTTTTTTCCCTTCGTGGAACGGGTCCGCCGCCTCCGGCAGCTTTCAGAGCCGTGGCAAAACGTTCAGCGTACTGGCCCCGGAAAGTCTTACCAACCCTTTCCTCGCAGGGGCGTTGCAGGAATGCCTGCCTACTGCTGTGAAGCAGGTATCTGAGAAGAAACTGGAAGTTACCTATCAAACTGCCGGCGGACAAACACTGAAAGGCACCTGGCAACTAACGCCAGGCGCCCATCATCTGTTACTAACGTTAACGTATATACCAAAACAGGCAGGATATTACAGCCTGGCCGTAACCGCTTTTGAAGGAGTAAAGAAAGAAGACGTAACCGCCATCCAGCTGCCTCCCATGTTCCAATACCAGCGCATCCCGGATAACCCGGTAATGCTGCCTTCCGCCATGATGCCGCAACCGCTGGCAATAATGGAAACGAAGCAGGGGATCGCTACTTTCATTTCCGGAACACCGGCAGATTTTCCATTGGATTGGGGAGAAGCCGGTACTTCCCCGATGGGCTTTGCTATTAAGAATAAAGAGAACGGCGTACAGCCGGTAGCGTTATCGCCGGTACTGGGCCTGGACGATTCCAGGCGCGCAGCCGGGCAATCCATCACCCGCGAATTTGCACTGGGGGCATTACCATCGGGCTGGAATGATGCACTGGCGTATATCTCAGACAGTATCTATAAAGTAAAGGATTACCGTACGCAGAGACAGGTTTCTCTCACAGAAACTGTTTTCAATATTACAGACCTGATCCGGAACGATACCGCCGCCGGTTGGGCGCCGGAGCTGAAAGGCTTTTATGATATTGAAGCAGATCCGAAAGTGACACCTACCGTTGTACAGGCTGCGCCACTGGCAGTAGTTTCAGCTGCAGTGCTGGAAAAGGACGAAGCGTTTTTTATCAGCAGGGCATTACCTACCATTGAGTATACGCTGTCGCGCAGCGGGTTCCGCTGGTCCAGAGGTATTGCGGGAACACCGTTTAATAAAGATAAGCAGTCGCTGGTGCTGAGTCCTTATAACTCACAATTCACCACGGCCTACTACGAAGGATTACACCAGTTACTCGGTGAAGCCAATCCCTGGTTAAAGGAAATTGCGCTTCCCGGAAATAACATCAGGCCAGCAAAAGGCTACTCCGTGAACATCCCTGCGTGGACGCAGGAGCTGGCGGCTTACCGTTTCACCAAAGATAAAAGCTGGCTGGCCGCTGCAACAAAACATGCGAAAGCCTATATTTCAACGGAAGTGTATGGCCCTAAAACCACGCCATTAAGTAAGCAACCTTTTTATAATGCTTCCTTCTACGCCTACTGGTGGGAGCTCACAGATCTCTACGACCTCACAAAAGATACTGCCTTCCTGCGCGCTGCCGAAACTTCTGCTTTTCAAACGCTGGCGGGAATAAGGGTATACCCGGAAGTAAAGGATCAGCTGCAAACCATTCATCCGGGCAATACCTACGATGGCAACACTACCTTATGGTGGAAAGGGGGAGAGAAATACCGCCTGGGATTTCCAAGAAAGAAGGGCGATGCACCTGAGAAGCAGGTACCGCAAAGTTTGGTATCTCCCGTAGGACTAGGGTTTGAACAACCCTTTACATTGTTTGATCCGGGCAAGCTGGTACGGCCGGTATTCATGAGCAGCTGGGCGCCTCACCTGTTGCGTTTATTTTCTGAAGATAACAGGACGATATTTGAAACCTATGCCCGCAATGCGGTGATAGGCCGCTTTACGAATTATCCCGGCTACTACGCCACCGGCTTTACCGATATTACCATGCAGCCGGATTTTCCTTACAAAGGTCCGGATGTAAGCTCCGTTTATTATCACCATATACCGCCGCATCTCGCATTTACGCTGGATTTCCTCATTACCGAAGCTATGCAGCGTTCCCACGGAAAAGTAAATTTTCCCTATGGCAAGCAGGATGGCTTTGTGTGGTTTAACAACCGGGTATTTGGTGGCGGCAGCGGTAAAGTATTCGATGATGAAACGGTGCGCCTCTGGATGAAACGCGGGCTGGTGCAAATAGAGAACCCCGCCGTGAATTATGTGACCGCTATTTCTGAAAACCGCTTCTGGTTACTGTTATTGAATGAGTCAACAGAAAAAGTATCTGCTGATATTCTTCTTGGAAAAGAAGTAGCTGTGCAGGATAACGTGGCTGCTGCGTATTATGCCACTGCTGCTGCCTCGCCTGTCAACGTTCCTGTGAATAACCGGAAACTGCGTGTATCCGTTGACGGTAAAGGATTCTCCGCCATCTCTTTTCCGTTGAAGATAAAGAGCGAAGTGAAAAGTATAGCGCCGGTAAAGAACGGTATGCAGGTGCTGGACCTCGGCGCGGGCATCGGCAAATGCTATGCCTTCAGGATACGTTCGCCCTTCGCGTGGGATGCTATATATACCTACCTGGAATCACCACCTGAAGCGGGTTTGCAGGCGGTCTTCAGCTTGAATGGAGAAAGCCGTGTTATCACCGCCTATCCTTATGAAAACTCGTTTTATCCCGTGAACACAACCGCAGGAGCAGTGCTGAAAGTAAAGGTAACCACCTCCGGCGGACAAGTGAAAGAAGGGACCATCACATTTGATAACAACTCTAAATGAGTAATATGAAGCATTATTTTATCCTGGTATTATGTATAGGTATGTCGTTGAAAATAGCGGCACAAAATAAAGAAGATGCCGAGAGAGCAAGGCTCATCGCCGTTTCGCAGGCAGGCGCCTCGCCGCTGTACTTTAACCCGGCTGATAGCACGGTGCCATTAATAGCGCCGGGCAACTTCAATAACCCGGCAGAATGCACGGTGCGTAACGGCGCGCCACACTTCTTCAAAAAAGTTTCGTCAGGAAAGCCGGTCACCATCGGCTTCATAGGCGGAAGTATTACGCAGGGGAATCAATGCTACCGGCCACAGGCCACCCGTTATATCCAGTCGATGTACCCGTCTGTAACCATGAAAGGTATCAATGCCGGTGTTTCCGGAACAGGCACAGATCTGGGCGCCTGCCGCCTCAGGGATCAATTACTGCAATATCACCCCGACCTGGTATTTGTGGAGTTTGCCGTGAACGGCGCCTATACTGATGGAATGGAAGGTATTGTGAGGCAGATACGCCAATATGATCCTGCCATCGATATCTGCCTGATCTATACTATCCATAACGGGCATATGAAAACTTACCTGGAAGGAAACATTCCTGAGAACGTGCAGGGGCTCGAAAAAATAGCGGAGCATTATCAGCTGCCATCCATACATCTCGGTATGGAAATCGCTGTACTGGAGAAAGAAGGAAAGCTGGAGTGGAAGAGCGATAGCACCACTGTACCGGGTAAAATTGTTTTTTCCCACGATGGTATACACCCGGTAACAGCAGGCGGCAACCTGTATGCCGCAGCCATTGCACGAGGTATGAATAAGTTGAAACAACACACCGTTATATCTTCCGGCGCATTGCCCGCTCCGCTGATAGCAGACAACTGGGAAGACGCCGGTATGTATGCCCCGCAGGATATTGCCACATTCAGCCCCGGCTGGAGCAGCGTTAACACCGCTAATTCGCCCCAGAAACAATTCACCGGCTGGTTCCCTTATATCATGAAAGCAGATCAGCCAGGCGCTTCCTTTACTTTCAGATTCAAAGGCAGCATGTTTGGCTTTTTCGATATCGGCGGCCCCGAGATGGGGCAGGTGGAACTCATCATTGATGGTAAGCCTGCAACACTGGCCGACGGTGGCGTTAAAGGCGCCCGCCAGCTAAAGGTGGTGCCCGCAACAGATCCCAATGGCAGCAATGTGATCAACCGGTTTAATAATTTCTGTAACAACCGGTATCGCGGCCAGTACGAGTTTATCACACTTACGCCGGGCATTCATACCATCACCATCCGGGTATCATCCGAAAAGGCAGATAAGATAAAGATCCTGGGAGATAAACAATTGGAAGATATTACCAGGAATCCCGCTAAGTACGATAAAACAGTGGTGTATATCGGGAAGATCCTTTTAAGAGGAAAGCCCCTGTAACAGCAGCAACTTTTTATGGGAACATTCCCGTGAAATGGGAATGTTCCCAACTTTTTTAGCCGCCCGATATTTTGAAGTTACGAAGCGCAGACTGTTAATTTGAAGGATTAAAAAACTGATACAGTATTATATTATTTCACGTTCATATGCGGTGCTTGTTAATCATAGCCTTATTATTGCCTGTTCGTATTGCAATGGCAACAGATACCTTGTTGCTGGAAAGTCCGCATAAAACATTGTGTGCAAAACTCTTTACAGAACAGGGCGCCCTCACATACCAGCTACAGGCGGGCAAACAATGGGTGATCCTGCCATCGCGGATGGGCATTAGAGTAAATAATAAAACCAGTGGCGCCCATGTACAGCAGATATCCATCTCCCGAAGGGAGATCATCCGGGAAACCAATCCTACCCGGTTAAATGCGGCCGCAGCTATACAGGAGGGCATTGCTTACACCATCAGCATAAAAGAAAATAATAGCAGCTATACCATAGCGTGCAGGATGTTTGATAACGGCTGCGCCTTTCGTTATATAATAGATGAAACGGAAGATAAGCATGTACAGGAAGAGTTCACTTCTTTTACGGTGCCTGCTTCGTCCGGCGTATGGTATTTTGAACGCAACAACAGCTGGAAACTCCAATCCTATGCAGGGTTGTGGCAGCATACTTCTATCAGCCAGTTATCCACCATTTCAGAGCAAGGGCCTATACAAGGCAAGCCGCTGGTGATTGAACTGCCGCAAAAAAAGTATGCGGTGATTACAGAAGCAGCTTTGTATAACTATAGCGGCATGCGGCTCAAAGCATCTGCCAATGGCGGTTTGCAGGTGAATTTTACCGAAGGAGATACCGGCTTTGTGGTGAAAGGGAAATTAGTTACCCCATGGCGCACCATCCTGTATGCAGATAACCTCAACGCACTGGTAAATAACCACGTGATTGAAAATCTTAATCCACGTCCCGACAGCCGCTTGTTTGCCGATATCACTTATATAAAGCCCGGTAAAAGCGTATGGAGCTGGATTACAAGAGATGAACACTATATGGAGCCCGCAGAAGAAACGCGGTTTATCGACGCCGCTGCCACTCTCGGTTTTGAATATACCCTGCTGGATGAAGGCTGGGAAACCAAATGGCCCCGCAAATGGGAACAGCTGAAAACGCTGTGCCAGGATGCAGCAAGGAAAGGAGTACATATATGGGTATGGAAAAATTCCAAGGAGATAAGAGACTCCGCGCAGCGGGATACTTTCCTCGACAGCGTAGCGCTGGCGGGCGCAGTAGGCATTAAAACAGACTTTATGAACAGTGAGGTCCAGCCGCTGATCGCATTTGAAGAAGGGCTGTTAAAAGCAACTGCCGCCAGGAAACTGATGGTCAACTTTCACGGCTGCCAGGCGCCTACCGGGGAAAGCAAAACCTATCCCAACGAAATGACGCGCGAAGGTATCCGTGGTATGGAACTGAATATCATGAAAGAACCTATTCCCGCGTGGCATAACGCTGCATTGCCTTTCACCCGCTTTCTCTGCGGACATGGCGATTATACGCCCGGTTTTTTCAGCAACAGGGGACCCACTACCAATACGCATCAGCTGGCACTGCTGTACATCTTTAATTCACCGTTTCAATGCATCGCGGAAAACCCGGTTACGCTGTTGAATAATGATACTTACAAACCCATTCTTCCCCTGCTGAAAACATTGCCGGTAACCTGGGATGAAACCATTGTGCTGCCCGGCAGCAACATCGGCAGGATGGCGGCTTTTGCCCGGCGGAAGGGACACGATTGGTATGTAGCCGTGATCAATGGAACAGACAGTGCAGCCTCCTTTATCCTGCAACCCTCTTTTCTCGATAAAAAAACAAAATATACAGCAACACTGATCACGGATACACCTGATGGAAACGCCTTTGTATCAGCATCTCCAAAGATCAGTGCAAAGTATTACGGGAAAATAATTATCCCCGCAACAGGTGGTTTGGTTTTAAAGTTAGCGGCACATAACGATGAGAGTAATTAAAAGAATATATCGCAATATCGGGTTGTTGTGTATCACTGCTACCACAGTGAATGCACAACAACAGGTAGCTGTAAATCAGCAGGATATTGTTATCAATGCCGCGGACCACCAATACGTATTTACTCCGTCGTTTGTAGTGTTGTATAACGCCACGGATCCAGGCATGGCGCTAAAGCCCGCCGGGATTAAAAAAGTAGAATACAATGTGCTTACCTGGAAAGTAGCCGATAGCACGAAAGCCGACTTTAAGCAGAAGAAAATAAATGCCTCCGTAGCCGGTGATGGCTTCGACGACAGGATACTGCGCAGCAAAGGAGAATACAGGACCGCGAATATATTTAACGCCGGAGAAAGAACAGAAATCGTGGCCAATAGTATTGAACAAAAGAAGGACACCGTTTTCTTCCGTTTCCCATCTTCCCAAAAATTCCGGTTATCGGCATATGTTATTATCTCCGCAAAACCTTACCCGGTGTTGCAGTACAGCTTCCAACCCTTACAGGACGGCTATTACAGCATTGGTTATACCGGTGCGCCGGCATCTGCAAAAGATAAAGTCACTGCCATATGGCAACCACTGATCTGGCAGGAAAAGCGGATCCCGGATGCCGCCTATCTTACACCGGCATTTATGGCCACTTTGCCCACTACGATGGTATACGACGGCGCCGCTACCATAGGCGTGCTGGCTGCGCCGGAGTACCTTCCTTTTCAGCCGCTGCCTGTATTGGCCAACAGCCAGTTTGGTATTGCGCTGCTCAACAAACAGCAACAACTGCAACCACAGGTATACGCACCCATACCGGGAGGCTACGGCTCCCGCATGAACGCCGGGCAAACATTCCGTTTCGGACTTCAGCTGGTAGCGGAACCGCTCGCCATTAACAATACCTATGAACGCATTGCGGAAAAAGTATTTGGCTTCCGCGACTACCGGCATAATGATATCTCTTCGCTCAACACTACGCTGGATAATATGGTGGATTACGCCATGACTGATTACGCCTGGTTTATCGACAGTCTCAAAGGCTGCGCTTACTCAACAGACGTACCCGGCGCGGTTAAAAATGTTTCCAGTCTTAACCCACTGGAACTGGCGCTGGTAAGGGATGATACAGCGATGTTTGAGAAAAGGGCATACCCGTTAATGGAGTTTATGCTCTCAAGAGAGAAATTCCTTTTCAGCCTGGACAGTACCCAGAAGATCCAAAGCCCTTCCCGCAGGTTAAAAGGCCCGGTAGCGCCGCTGTCGGAGCTGGCGGCCCTCTACGAGCTGTCAGGAGGTACCAATGATTTTTACCTGCAAATGATGCAGCGTGAGTATAACACCGATCGTGTGCGTAACCTGGATGTAAAAGAAAAAGGCAATAACTGGATTAACGCGATGCACCTGTACCGCGCCACCGGCGACAAAAAATACCTGGATGCCGCGGTAGCCAAAGCAAAGCAATACCTGGAACAACGGGTGCACCAGCCACAAACTGCTTTTGATGATCCATTCTCCGGCAGCTTCTTTTTCTGGCCCACTTATACAAACCGGTGGATAGAGCTGTTGCAACTCTATGAACTTACCGGCGATAAACCCTTTCTCGACGCAGCGGTGCAGGGAGCGCGCAACTATACGATGTTCACCTGGATGTGCCCTGCCATTCCCGATAGCCTGATCACCGTAAACAAAGGCGGCAAGGCGCCCATGTACTGGTACCTGCAATCCAAAGGACATCAGCCAATGTACTACCCGGAAGAGGATGCGCCGGCATGGCGGCTTTCAGAAACAGGTCTTACCCCCGAATCATCCGGTACCGCCACCGGTCATCGTGCTATTTTTATGGCTAACTATGCCCCGTGGATGTTGCGCCTGGGATATTATGCGAAAGACAGCTTTCTCCTGAATGTAGCCAAAGCAGCCGTGATAGGCCGGTACAGGAACTTTCCGGGATATCATATCAATACGGCGCGTACTACTGCTTATGAAAAAACAGATTTCCCGCTGCATAAACACAAAGACCAGAGCGTAAACTCTTTCCATTATAATCATATCCTGCCTATGGCTTCCATGCTGCTCGACTACCTCGTAACGGACACCTATATACGTAGCAAAGGAAGTATTCATTTCCCTGCTGCCTATATCGAAGGATATGCCTACCTGCAAAGTAATATGTATGGTATGCAGAAAGGTGCTTTTTACCAGGATAAGAACGTGCAGCTATGGATGCCTGCAAGATTGCTGCGCATCAGCAACACTGAGCTGAATTACATCGCTGCGAGGAAGGATGATAAACTGCTGCTGGCTTTTACAAATCAATCGGCGCAACCCGTTACGGCTACTGTTACGGTTAATTCCGCACTGGTGAAGCTGGCCGCCGGAAGCAAAGTGATGTCATACACCAGCGCGGAGCCGCCACCAGCCAAAGACAGCACTATTGTTGTTACTGTACCCGCTAATGGAATAACGGCCATGGCGATTACGGATGTTGTATATCGCAGTAACGGATTTCAGCAACAGGTACTATCAGGTGCCAACAATCACAGTCCTGACTACGCTAAACTTAACACCGGCAACGCACATGCGCTGCTGTTTAAGTTCGGCAGTTATGGCAGGCGCCTGTATATATACCTGGAAGACGATGATACTAAACTGAAAAGCGTCTCCCTGTATTATACAAACAATACCGGGAAAGAAACAAAGATCACTGATACGATATACCCGTTTGAGTTTACCGTACCATTAACGGAACAGCAGCCGGTGGAATTTCGTTTGTCCGTAACCGGTATAGACGGAAAAGCAGAAGAAAGTAAAACAATAATATTGGGAGATAAAAAATAACATGCCCTATGTACAATTCGCAGATACATAAATTTCTCAGGACAACAGCAGCCATCGTGCTGACTGCCTGTATCCATGTGTCCGCGCAATCCATACACGTAAAGGATTTTCAAGCTATCCCCAACGACGGACAGGATGATGCCAAAGGCATACAGGACGCATTGAATTATGCAAAAGCAAATCATATCGCTACCATACTTTTCGACAGTGGCCGCTATGATCTGCTGCAGGTAAGCGCGGCCGGGCTGAATGCTTATACGGGTCTTACATCATATGCCGGGCTGCACCTGCAGGGCGCCGTGAGTGCGGGTCATACGTCTGCCACATGGCTGGTGAAAAAAAATCCGCAGCAGAATAATACAGTACTACCTCCCCACATGCGTTTTGATCAGTGCAGTAACCTGGTGATGGAAAACCTGGTGTTCGATAATGATCCGCAGTATGCCACCGCCGGAACGGTGGTAGAGAAAGATTCATCGCATGTAGTGGTGGAAGTATTCGACGGATTGCCGGCCGTTAATGGCATGGGTTGTTATACCGCCAACATATGGGATAGCGCTACGCGTATGCTGAAACAGGTGCCCAGTCTTACTTTCGTTGATGATGTAGCCACGCAGCAACTCTACTGGCAACTGGAAACGCAGGGACAAAAGAATTATATGCGGATGAATAACGCCCGCTTTGCAGCGCGCCTTACTGTGGGAGATGTAGTCTCCTGGCACTTCGGCGGAGAAACCATGTTCCAGGTGGCGATAAATAACTGCAATGATCTTGTTCTTAGAAATATCTCGATGGTAAACATTGCAGGATTCGGCATCCATACTTATGCCTGCAAAAATATTACTGCGCAACAAATCGTATTCAAAGCCACCGGCCGGCAACTGGCCGTGGGTCCGCGTGACGCCTGGAAGATAAACAGCTGCAATGGCCTGGTAGCAATAGATAGCATGTATGTGGAAGGTGTTCGCTGGGACGGGCAAAATGTACATAGTTCCTTCTTCCAGGTGAAGGAAAGGCTTGCCTATAATAAAATGAGGGTATGGAAAAGATATACCGGTATAACCCCTTTTTTAAACGACAGCATCGGGCTCTGGAATGGAAATAATGTAGTAAATAAAATGCCCGTCGCCTGGCAGCCGGAACCCGCGGGTGATGGCGGGATTTATGGTGTTATCACCCTGCAGGATTCCCTGCCTGGTTTTGTACAGGCCGGAACACTCATCACGGTATACGACTGGGATATTGATGAATACAGGTTGTCGCATACAGCCTTCAGGAACATTGCCGGATGCGCGGGCGTTATCAAATGTTCCAAAGCCAGGCTGCAGCAGGTTTCCTATGATCACATCATGTATCCCGCGCTGGTGCTGGGCACGGAAATTACCACGCATAATGAAGCCACTTTTCCACAGGATGTGATGATCCGGGAATGCAGCTTCAATGCCAGCGGGTGGGTGCCGCGCATAGGTAAAGCCGGGCTGGTAGGCGTTGGCAACAGCGGTACGGAAGCAATGGCGATAGGCACCATACAGTTTGATCACTGCACCTTTTCCAATGCGCCTGTGGGTATTGACGCCAGTGGTATTAAACTGCTGAAGATTACCAATAATCATTTCATCTCGGTAAATCAATCTTTTAAAGTAAATAATAGTAACACCGGCCAGGTGATCTTTGAAAATAATACTGAAAAATGAAGATGAAAAATATACTGCTCCTGTTATTGTTATGTCCTTTCCTTGCAATGGCGCAGGGGACTTCAAAGGCGCCGCTCAACGGCGTATGGACGTTTGCGTTAGATCCGCTTAACAGGGGAGTACCCGATAAATGGTATGCTACAGATTTTGCTTCCACGGGCTTTGATAAAGTACAGGTGCCGCATAGTTTTTCGGTAGATAAGCGTTACTTTTTTTATACAGGAACAGCGTGGTATTTTAAAAAATTCAATGCGCCTGTTGTGCAGAAAGGGGAACGTACTTTCCTGCAATTTGATGCGGTGTTCTATAAAGCAAAGATCTGGCTGAACGGGCAGGTTGCCGGTGAACATGAGGGTGGCTATACGCCTTTTGAAATAGAAGTAACGCAGTTGCTCAAAGATAAAAATACGCTTGCCGTATCGGTAAGCAATGCCTGGGACACTACCACCATTCCCGGCGCAAAAGCCAGCGATGCCAAAGATGCGCCCAACGTGGCGCAACTCTATGCCTGGATGAATTACGGCGGTATTACCAGGCCGGTACATGTTGTTACGCGGCCCGCTGCCTTTATACAAAACATAAAAGTAGTAGCCGAACCGGATCTGAAGAAGGGAACTGCGCGTATACAGGTAATCACTTTGCTGAAAGACTACCAGTCGCCCGATGTAAAAGTGAACATCTATCAATCGGGTATCAAAAATAATATCCGCTTTAAACAAACATCCGCCAATGCTTCACAGGTAACGCTGGAAGGCGTGCTGCCGGCTGCAAAATTATGGAGCCAGGATGCGCCGGATCTTTATGAGGCCGAGGTGATTGCCGGTGCTGATACGATGAGGAAAACATTTGGTATCCGCCGGCTGGAAATTAAAGGCACGCAACTGTTGCTGAATGGTGAGCCTATCCGTATGGGCGGCTGTAACCGGCCACTGGACTATCCCGGGTACGGTTCCCTTGATCCGGATGAGGTGTTGGAAAAAGATCTCAACCTTATCAAAAGTGGCAGCATGGAATTGTCCAGGATCAGCCACTACCCGGTATCTGAAAGCATGCTTGATTGGGCGGATAAGCATGGCCTGCTCATCATCACTGAAGCTGGTAACTGGCAAATGACGCCCCGCCAGATGGCAGATCCGCTGATGCGGGCAAAGTATCAGTCGCAGCTAAAGGAAATGGTGGAACGCGACTGGAATCACCCCAGCATCATCGCCTACAGCCTGGGAAATGAATTCCAGTCGCAAACACCGGAGGGTATTTCCTGGGTAAAAGATATGGGCGTATTTGTAAAATCACTGGATGCGGGTCGCCTTGTAACCTTTGCCAGCTTTAATGTTTGGCGTGATTATGTAAAGCGCCCCGAAGATGAAGCCTCACTGTACGTGGATTTTATCAGCACCAATATTTATGGCAACGATCAGCTGGCGCATCTCCGGCATATTCATGAAGTATATCCCAACAAACCTGTTTACATCAGCGAGTTTGGTATGCGGCTGCCACAAAACGGGAAAGAAGAAGACCGCATCGCCTATTTCAAAAGAGCGATGCAGGTGTTCCGCCAGTGCGATTATCTTATTGGCGCCTCCGTATGGACGTTTAATGACTACATGAGCCGGTATCCCGGAACAGACGCAAACGGTTACCGCGCATGGGGACTGGTGGCGCCGGACAGGACCCTGCGTTCCGTGTATCCTGTATGGCAGGAAGAATTTTCTCCCGCTATTATTGAACTGGTAAGAATAAATGAAGATAAAGCCATTGTTAAAATCACAGCCCGTGCTGACTTTCCTTCTTATGTATTACGCAATTACCAGCTCAGGTATGGGAACAATTCGCTGGAGTTGCATACACTGAAGCCCGGCGAAAGCCAGGAGGTAACTATACCCGTTACCGGCAAAACGCTCACGGTAGCATTGGTGAAACCCGGTGGCTTTGTAGTAGTAACAAAAAATATAAAGGAATAGCACACGAATCGCTAAAATTATAACCGTACAATCATGATAAAATCTGGAGAAACAAACAGTCGCTCTTTCCCCGGCATAGCTCTCAACGCGGACCTGGTCATCACCGGTGGTGGCCTTTCAGGCGTGTGCTGCGCCATCACAGCGGCCAGGCAGGGATTAAAAGTAGTACTGGTGCAGGACAGACCGGTACTTGGAGGAAATTCAAGCAGCGAAATCCGCTTATGGATACTGGGCGCCACGTCACATATGGGCAATAACAATCGCTGGGCGAGGGAAGGTGGTTTGGTTGATGAGATCCTGGTAGAGAATACCTATCGTAACCCGGAGGGCAACCCCATTATATTTGATATGGTGCTGCTGGATAAAGTGAAGAAAGAACCCAATATCACCCTGTTGTTAAATACAGCCGTATATGCGGTTGAAAAAAAGGACGCCACTACCATCAGCTCGGTGAAAGCTTTTTGCAGCCAGAACCAAAAGGAATACCTGTTAAGCGCCCCCTTGTTTTGCGATGCCTCCGGCGATGGGGTAGTGGGCTTCCTGTCGGGCGCCGCCTTCCGTATGGGCGCAGAAAGTAGGGAAGAATTCGGTGAAAAATTTGCTCCTTCCGCCACCTATGGAGAACTACTCGGACATACCCTGTACTTTTACAGTAAAGACACCGGCAAGCCGGTAACATTCATCCCTCCTGAGTTTGCCCTGAAAGACATTACGAAGATCCCGCGGTTTAAAACATTCAATGCAAAGGATTTTGGTTGCCGCCTCTGGTGGGTGGAGTATGGCGGTCGCCTTGATACCGTACACGACACAGAGGATATCAAGTGGGAGCTGTGGAAAGTAATTTACGGCGTATGGGACTATATCAAGAACTCCGGCAACTTCCCTGAAGCAACCACGCTTACCCTGGAATGGGTAGGCGCTATCCCCGGCAAAAGGGAAAGCCGCCGTTTTGAAGGCGACTACATGATGAAACAGCAGGATGTTATTGAGCAACGCCCCCATGAAGATGCGGTGGCATTTGGCGGCTGGTCTGTTGACCTGCACCCTGCCGACGGCGTTTTCAGTGAAAAACCCGGTTGCAATCAGTGGCATAGCAAAGGTATCTACCAGATTCCCTATCGCAGTCTGTACAGCAAGAATATTACAAACCTTTTCCTGGCAGGACGCATCATCAGCGCGTCGCATGTGGCGTTTGCCTCCACCAGGGTTATGGCTACCGCGGCTTATGTATCGCAGGCCGTAGGAGTAGCCGCCGCTGTTTGTAAAGAGAAGAATATTCTGCCCGCCGATATTTTTAATAAAGGACACATCACCACATTGCAACAACGCCTGCTTAAAACCGGGCAGTATGTTCCGGGGTTGGTATTGAAGGATAGCCAGGACCTTGTGCAATCTGCTGTGATCACCGCATCCAGCGAACTGGTGTTTAAGGAGTTTCCGGGTAAACCGCTTCTGAAGCCGTTAACGCTATCCGTAGCACAGCTGCTGCCTTTGCAAAAAGGGGAAGTGGCTCCCTTTGTTTTTCATGCAGATGCTACCGGTAATACTGAACTGGAAGTGGAACTGCGCGTCAGCAGTAAGCCCGGCAACTACACGCCGGATATCACTTTGGCAAAACAAACCATCCCGTTACATCCCGGCAGAAATTGTGTGGATCTTCGCTTTAATACATCTATAGAAAATACCGCCTACGCATTCGTCACCTTTATGAAAAATCCGGCGGTAGAATTGCATTTTACAGAGAAGAGAGTAACCGGGATGTTGTCTGTATTCAACAGTGTAAATAAAGCCGTTTCCAACTACGGCAAACAAACGCCTCCGGAAGATATCGGCATGGAAGCATTTGAGTTCTGGTGCCCGCAACGCCGGCCGGAAGGGCATAATATCGATTTGAAATATCACCAGGGTATCAATCTGTTTCAGGCAGAAAATATCCGCAACGGAACCGACCGGCCTACGTCTGTACCCAATGCCTGGGTGGCCGACTGGAACGATCCGCAGCCCCGTTTAACACTGAAATGGACTGCGCCGCAACAGATCAGTACCATCGACCTTTTCCTGGATACAGATTATGATCATCCGATGGAATCCGTATTAATGTCGCATCCCGAAACAGTAATGCCGTTCTGCGTGAGACATTACAGGATCAAAGATGCCGCCGGAAATATTGTAGCAGAGAAAAAAGATAATTACCAGACGCACAACCGTATTCAATTGGAGCAACCCGTTATAACAGATACATTGATCATTGAGCTGGAGCATCCATCTGCCAATGTGCCTGCTGCGTTGTTTGCGGTACGCTGTTATTAGAGAAGTGTTCGTTTTGATTCCTATACTATAAGTGCGGAGAAGCCTTCAGATCGGGAGATTTGGAGGCTTTTTGTTGTAATCCGTAACGTTTATTTTAGGAAAAGATGTAAGAGGATTTGTGAACACCATTTTATCAAAGTAAGCAGTATACTTTAATTACCCATTTTTCTCCTGGCGTTTAAATACTTCCGCACAGGTATGTCATAAAACACCATCACGAGGTAAGAAAAGCCTACCAACAGCATGGTTCCGGCGGTGATGACTAAGACCAGCTGCATGGTTCCAGGTTTGTACGCAGCAAAATAGCTGGCAAAGATCCATATCGCGGCATAATGTGTCATATAAAGCGGATAAGATATCTTCCCGGAAAAAACACAAAGTTTTTTTAACCCCGAAGTAAGGGTAGCACCTGCGCCGAGTGCAATCAGTAAAGGGAAATAGAATAACACAACTATTACCTCTATCAGCCAGTTCCACTGAAAATGGGGCATTAAAAATGGCAACATCAGTAATGCCGACAGGCCAATGAAGCCCAGCCGGTTCTTAATAATCCAGTTAAAACGGAATACCAGCAACCCGGCTAAGAAGGAATAGGAGATGCGCGCACAGCCGTCCCAAAAATTATCTTTTCCCCAGCCGCCCATCAGGTTCCCTGCATGATAACCCACTACGCCAATGCCAGCCGCAGCAAGCAGGGCTAATATGAGCAGGTAGCGCCGGCTTATTTTAACCAGAATAAGCGCATACAGTATATTGGCTACATATTCCCAGAACAATGACCACGCAGGCGCATTAAAACTAAACAGGTTAAACCACCGTTCCGGCATTCCCGGAAAGGGAATCAGGAGGATACTTGTAAGAAAGAACAAGGCTATTTTACCAAATCCATATAATTCCGGGTGACCGCCGAACGGATCAAAAAGGAAACCCAACAGTCCCAGTACCGACCCGAAAATGACGAGGGGATGCAATCTGATGATCCTGGATTTAAAAAATTCCATGACCCCCATTTTACCGATGCGGTTATCATAGGCGTATCCAATCACAAACCCGGATAGGCAGAAAAAGAAATCGACCGCCAGGAAGCCATGTCCCACGAAGTTTTTGCTGTAATCGCTATACACAACTTCCATAAAATGAAAAACAACTACTGTTAAAGCGGCTATTCCTCTTAATCCGTCTAATATCTCAAAATGCTGTTTGGTTCTTAGCAGGTCCGGATTCAATTTGTTCACGTTCATTGTTATAAAAAGGGATAAATAAATGACATTATTTTCAGATTTCCTAACTGCCGGAATTCCGGCAGGCCAAAACAGGTGCGCCTTTTGTGGACAGGCTACTATAAATTATATAGTATGGAAATTACGGACATCACCGTTTATATCGGCAATGAACCTTACCATTTATGAAAATGAGAAAGGACGCAGCTGCATCCGGGTGAGAATCGTATTTGTACCGGTAGCACAGGAACTGTACCCCGGATTTAAATTTCCCGGAACAAACGCATGGAGTGAGCTGCGCTATACGGCGTATGGTTATGTGGTGCCTGTGTTAAAAGATTAAACATCTTCCAGCAGGATCTTCACCATGTTTTTATAGTCGTTGATAAAACGGTGAGATACCTTGTAATTTTCTGTTTCGGTGTAACTGGTTTTTTTGATCCCGTTTTCTGTAAGCTGGTAAATAATGGAATCGGGATAAGCCATTACAATAGGAGAGTGCGTGGCAATGATAAACTGCGACTGCTGCCCGATCAGCTGATGCATCCTTGAAAGCATGGCCATTTGCCGCGTAGGGGAAAGCGCGGCTTCGGGTTCATCCAGTATGTACAGACCGTTACCGGAAAAGCGATGCACCAGCAAAGACCAGAACGCCTCCCCGTGTGATTGCTCGTGTAACGACACACCGCCATAACTGTCAATCACTCTCGGACCGATACCCTCTTTATCCAGTTCTTCAATATTGGTACCTACATTAAAAAAGCTCTCGCCTCTCAGGAAAAATCCATTCTTTGCGCGCACCGCAGCCCTGGCTACCCGGATATACTGATGCAGCACGGAATGGGAAGCACGGGTGGAGAAGGTGAAATTCAACGATCCGCCTTCCGGGTTAAAACCACAGGCCACGGCAATAGCTTCTATCAGGGTGGATTTACCCATACCGTTTTCACCGGAAAGATAAGTAACCTTGGGATGCAGCTGCAGGGTTGACAGATTTTTCAACGCCGGTATGTTAAAAGGATATTCCCCCGGAGCAGTGATCTTTTCCCTGTTGAGTGTAATGGCGGTTAAGCCCCTTTGCGTAAGCATAGCTTTTCCTTATTTGAGGTGAAAATAAGGGAAATGCTTAAAAGAAAGTAACCCGCCCGCTATCCATGTCGTAAACGCCGCCTATAATGATGAGTTGTTTGTTTTTTTCCATTTCTGCAAGAATAGGGCTGTTTTTACGTATATTCTCTACCGTTAGCCTTACGTTTTGCTCGCAAACAGCATGTACATACGAATCGTTTTTACTATTCATATCTCCTTTAAACTCCTTGATACTACTTACTGCCGGTCTTATTTTAGACAGCAGCGCCGTAATATTGCCGAGTTTTACATTATCGATCGCCGACTTAACTGCTCCGCAGTGTTCGTGTCCCAGCACCAGGATTAGTTTGGCGCCGGCTACCTTGCAGCCGTATTCTATACTGCCCAGGATATCTTCGTTAACAATATTCCCCGCAACGCGCGCCACAAACACATCACCGATCCCCCTGTGGAAAACATCCTCCACGGGCACTCTTGAATCCAGGCATGATAAAATCACTGCCTTTGGAAACTGGCTCATTGACGCCGCCCTTACCCGGGAAGAATTATTCCTGATGGTTAAACGGTCATTTATAAAATCTTCATTTCCTTCTTTTAAAATATCCAGCACTCTTTGCGGGGTGAGCGATTGCTGCTCTTCGAACGACAGCACCTTGTTTTCCAGTACATCGCTGCTGTCTATAACAACATCTTTCTTTGAACTGCTGGTGTCGCTATCCTGTTGTAATCCTTTGTCACGGCCGGGGTTACCACAGGCATTTATGAGCAGTATGAATAGCAGGAGAGATAATTTTGCAGGCATCTTCATAAAAATATTTTAAGGTGATGAACAGGTGGCTTAGTATGTATCACTTTAACAAGCCGGGGAATGACATTGTTGCATATTTCCGGGATGATAGGTTAACTCCCGTATAACGCACAACGCCCGCGCTAGGCGCAGGCGTTGTAGGTTATAGTAATAAATCGTTTAAAACAGTGGTGTAGCGAGCTTAATAAAATATACCGTATTGAAATCCGTTTTACCGGTAAGCGGCAGTATTTTCTGGATATAAGTATTGTTAACCGGATCGGGAGGAACGATACCAAAGTCATCATCGTTGCTCACCGCCAGGGTAGTACTGTTCACCAGTACAATGCCTTCCGGTTTATCATGCGGATAACCGGCGATATCTTTCAACAGATCAACCACCAGCGATTTGGAAACGGTTTTGATACCGGCTGCCTGTAGTTCTGCGTCAGTCAATACTTCCACTGTTTTACCATTCACCAGTTTGCCGCCGGCGCCATCAGTTGCATCAGAAATATCAGTAGCCGCCGACAGATCAATTTTATAGATTCTTTTAATCAGCGATGGTTTAACCGGATCTCCCGGGAACTCTCCGTCGCGTTCCAACACCAGGAAGGTAGTGCTGCTGATCACCGTGATTTCGCTGTTGGCGGTATTTTTGTTTTCCAGTTTATAGAGGTATTGCTTCGTTTGACCGGAGGCGATATCGTAGGTGAGGATACGGGTATACAGGGAGTTCTTCACCGCATCTTTGGTAGGATTGTATAAAGGCGATTGCATAATGCCAACCAGTGTTTTGCCGTCGGGCGTAATGGTAAGCCCTTCCATGCCACGGTTGGCACGGCGCATAGCAAATACCTTCGGGATCTTCCGGCCACCGGTGCCGGTACCAAAGGGGTTGATCCTCTCCAGCGTTTTACCGCTTCTGTCGAGATGTACCAGGTGTGGTCCGTATTCATCACTCAACCAGAAAGTTCCGTCGGCTGCTACAGTAAGACCTTCGCAGTCGATGCCTTCTGCATCTTCAGGAAGCGTTTTGCCATCTTTATCCAGCGCCACTTCTCCTGTGCCGCCTGATCCTACAGGATTTGGAAGTCCTGTTACCGCTACATTAGCAGCGGATTTGATGTGAATGGTTTCTACCAGTACCAGCGAATCGCCGTTTAATTTAAACTTCCCGATCTGTGGATTAAATCCGGGTACGGCAAATACTTTGGAGTCCTTGATAATGCCATCTGCGTTCGGGCCACGATCGGTCATCAGGTAAAAATAACCAGGCTGCCCGGGTACGTTTGCAATAGAAGATCCATAACCGCCATTATACACTTTTACGCCGGCGGCGTTGGTGGTCATTACTACAGCACCCGCGAGAGTGGCTTTGGCAGGATAAGAAATATTATTGTTGTCAGGAGGGGTGTCGTTTTTCTTACAGGCAAAAAGGAACACAAATCCCAATGGAGCAAAGTAGCGTACTACAGTCATAGTGGTTGATACGTTTAAGGCGCAAATGTGCCCTTTCCGTATGAAGACTATGTTACCGTAATATTATCAAATCGTGAAATTGTTATTCCTTCTCAGGCTCCCTTTCTACCGTAATACTGCACTCGCCGATGAGGGCGGCCAGCGCGCCAACAGCCGCAAAAACGGGCGCCAGTATTGCGCCTACTACTCCGATGGTAAGCGGGAAGCTCATCAGTTCTTTTCCCTCTTTATCTGTGATGGTGATCTTTCTTACATTGCCTTCTGCTATCAGTTCTTTAATCTTTTTTAACAGGTTCTCACCGTGGAGGGTGAACGTTTCTTTTGTGGTCATAGTAAACAGGTATTTGATCTTTTAAGGTACTAAGAATTGATGAGATAATCCGTTAATCTGTCAACTCTATCCATACCGGCGCATGATCGCTGCTTTTCTCCCATCCGCGCACATTACGGTCCACCCCGCCGGCAACAAGACGGCTCTCCAGTTGCGGGCTCAGTAAAAAGTGATCGATACGCAAGCCCGCATCACGGCCGTACGCATTGCGGAAATAATCCCAGAAGGTATAGATCTTTTCATCAGGGTATAGTTTCCGGATAGCATCTGTCCAGCCCTGATCTTTCAGATTTCTGAATGCCTCCCGCGTTTCGGGGCGAAACAGTGCATCATCCACCCAACGTTCTGGTTTGTATACATCCAGTTCGGTGGGCATTACGTTATAGTCGCCCGTAAGTACTACCGGTGTTTTGGCTGCCAGCAACTCTTTGGCATGCGTTGTCAGGCGTTTGAACCAGTTTAGTTTGTAATCGAATTTAGGGCCGGGAGCGGGATTGCCGTTTGGTAAATAAAGACAACCGATCGTGATGTTATTGATTTCGGCTTCTATATAACGGCTGTGAATATCTTCAGGATCTCCTGGAAGTGTTCTCCTTATTTCCTTTGGCTCACCTATCCGGGAGAGGATAGCTACGCCGTTCCAGCTTTTTTGTCCATGCCAGATAGGATGATAGCCGGCATCGCGGATAGCCTGCTCCGGAAATTTTTCAGGAGGCGCCTTTAGTTCCTGTAAACAGGCTACATCAGGAGCGGTTTCATTTAACCAGCGAAGTAATACCGGAAGACGTCCATTGACGCCATTAACATTATACGTGGCTATTTTCATGGATGCTGTTATTTAATTGGGTTTGTAATTCAGCAGCATAATTCCACTGCGAGGCGTTTGTGAATATATGTAATTATCTGCTTCCGTTTGCCCCGGCAAACGGAAAAACTTACTTTTGTAAAAACTGCTATCACCCGGTAGCAGGTTTTATAAATTACGGAAACATCATGGCTAAGAAACATATATCACAACCACATATACACCCGTCGGGCTTTAATTTTTTAAGTAAATTAAAAGAGAATAATAACAGGGATTGGTTTAATACCCACAAACCCGCTTACCAGAAAGAACTGGCCCTGGTAGAGGAATTTGCAGAAGCGCTGCTGGCTGAGCTTTCGGTACATGACCTGATAGAAACGCCGTCCGGGAAAAAAAGCCTGTTCCGCATTTACAGGGATACCCGCTTCTCCAACGATAAAACTCCTTATAAAACCCACTGGAGCGGCAGCTTTAAACGCGCCACCAAATTCCGCAGGGGTGGATATTATTTCCATATTGAAGAAGGTAACAGCTTTGTGGCAGGCGGCTTCTGGGGCCCCGTTCCGGAAGACCTGAAGCGGATCCGGGAAGAAATCGCGTTTGATCCCGCACCATTGAGAAAGATTCTCAACAGCAAATCTTTCAAAACTTTCTTTAAAACGCTGGAAGGAGAACAGCTAAAAACGGCTCCCAAAGGTTTCGCTCCGGATCATGAAGCCATCGACCTGTTGCGTCATAAACAGTTTGTGCTGGTGAGAAAGTTTTCTGATAAAGAAGTATTAAGTGAAGATTTTCTGAAAGAAGTAAACCTCACATTTAAGGCCATGCGCCCTTTTTTAGACTACATGAGCGAAGCGCTTACAATGGACCCTAACGGCCTTACAGAGTAGATGTAAGTGGTTTGATGCCGCTGCCGGCGGAGTATATAAATTATTTTCATAAATTCAGGTATGGACAAACTACAGATGGCTATTAACGTTTTCAATAAACGCGCCGTCCAATACCAGGATAAATTTATGGACGTGGCATTATACCACGACTCATTTGATCTTTTCTGCAACAGCATCCCAAAACAAACGGCGGCTGTTTTGGAGATTGCCTGTGGCCCTGGCAACATCACCAGGTACCTGCTGGAGAAGCACCCCGGTTTTCAACTGCTGGGAATCGACTTAGCGCCCAACATGCTGGAACTGGCCCGCAGCAATAATCCACAGGCGGAGTTTATGCTGATGGATGGCCGGGACATCCTCCGGCTGAACAAATTATTCGACGGGATTATGTGCGGCTTTTGCCTGCCGTATCTCAGCCGGGAAGAGGCCGTGAAAATGATAGGAGATGCAGCCCGTTTGTTGTTGCCCGGCGGAATATTTTATATCAGCACTATGGAAGATGATTATGCCAGATCCGGTTTCCAGCGCTCGGGTGCGGGCGATGAGCTGTATATGTACTATCATCAGGCAGATTATCTGGTAAACGCATTGAACGCAAACGGGTTTAAAATAATGGATATCCGGCGGAAGCAATATCCGGCCGCCGATGGAAGCACTACAACAGACCTGATCATCATTGCAGGAATATAACCTATAAATACCATCCCTATGACCAACGACACTTCTTCCATTTTTGACAAGGATTTTTCAGACAAATCAGCAGTACGCCGCCGCGATATAATGCCGCTTGCACTGAGAATATATGCCTGGTTTTTTATGGTTTCTTCCATTTTTTCGCTGTTAAGCAACTGTTTCCAGTATATCCGGTATCCGGATATATTTAAGTTGAATGAATTTAATCTTACCGTAATATTTTCTATTGCCACTGCCATATTGTTTCCGCTGATAAGATTCTTGCCCAACCTTTTAATTTTGCTGGAGAAGAAGTATGCTGTACTGTTAGCCCTGGTAACGGTGGCGATTTCTATGCTGGAGTGGTGTTACACCTCTTACATTAGCATAGCTCACGGAATTATGGGCTACGCAGTAGTGGCAACGAATATTTTCTGGTTATTAGTAGATATCCCTTATCTCATCATCCTGCTACGGATCAGGAAAGATTGGGAAAAGGGCAGGGGACGGCCTCAGGGAATATAAGGCCCGCCCGGTTCTCCCCATCCCCACTTCGGCATCGGCTCATCCGGCTTCAGGGGCACTTCCGTTTCCTGCGAATTGATCACGGCAATACGTGTACCCCATTCGATATACGCCACGAAAGCAGACCTGAACTCAGGATCATCCGGAAGATTCAGCGTGTCGGCTGTTTCTATCAGCAACTGTACCCATCTTTTCCGGTGTTGTTCTGTGAGATGTTTGCCCAGGTGCTTTTGGATCATCCTGAAATGAGAGCCTTCTTCTTCACTGTACATTTTTGGTCCGCCGAAAACTTCAGCAATAAAATGCGCCACATGCAATTGATGCGCGGGCGACATATGCCGGAATACCGGCGCTAATAATTCATCCTGCAATACCTTATCGTAAAAGGCATTCATCAGTTTTTCAAACACGGGCATACCACCGGCCCATTCGTATAGTGTGGGGATTTTTTTCTCTGAAGTCATTACCAGGTTGCTTGATTATTCTAAAGATAGTAATTAAGCCGCCAAGTTAGCAGGAGCAACAATGTAAAACAAGCGCCTACCAAAAAGTAGGGGGCATCAACTGTTTAATACCCCGGATGAATTACCTTTACAAATACCTTCAATCAACGGTTAATATTATTTCAATGGAAATAAAGGACTTATCACCAAAACACTTATGGCAGCATTTTGCTGAGCTGAATGCCGTTCCCCGCGCATCCAAAAAGGAAGAGCGGGTAATCGCTTTTATGATGGATTTCGGAAAACGCCTCGGCCTGGAAACAGCCAAAGACGCCATCGGGAATGTAGTGATCAAAAAGCCGGCAACACCCGGCATGGAAAACCGGCAAACGGTCATCCTCCAGTCGCACCTCGATATGGTTCATCAGAAAAACAGCGATACCGTATTTGACTTTGATACCCAGGGCATCGATATGTATGTGGATAACGACTGGGTAAAAGCGCGTGGCACTACCCTCGGCGCAGACAATGGCATCGGCGTGGCCGCTATCATGTCGGTACTGGCCGCAAAGGACATCCCGCATCCCGCCATTGAGGCCATGTTTACCATCGATGAGGAAACCGGCATGACCGGCGCCAAACAACTGGACCCGGCTAATTTTTCCGGGAAGATCCTCCTGAACCTCGATACAGAAGAGGAAGATGAACTGACCATCGGTTGCGCCGGCGGCATCGATACCAACACCAAAGGCACTTATAAAGAAGTACCTGTAGTGAAGGATGCTGTTGCCTTTCACATCAGCATCAAAGGGTTACTGGGCGGCCACTCCGGCATGGAAATCCATAAAGGCAGGGCCAACGCCAATAAAGTGATGAACCGGCTCTTGTATAAAGCCGCAGAGCAGGTGAATGTACAGCTGGCCAGCTTAGACGGCGGCAGCCTCCGGAATGCCATCCCCCGCGAATCACAGGCCGTTGTTGCCGTGCCGTTAGCAGATAAGGAAAAGTTCACCCGCGTTATCAGTGAATTTGAAGCCACTATAAAAGACGAATATAAAACCATAGAACCGTCCTTTGTACTGGAATGCAAAGAAACCGCGGTGCCCTCACTGGTAATGGAGCCGGTGTATCTGCGGCAGTTGCTGCGCGCCATTTATGCCGTACCAAACGGCGTATTCCGCATGAGCCCTGATATCGCAGGACTGGTAGAAGCTTCCTCCAACCTGGCAAGGGTACAGGCTAAGGACGGTGTGTTCATTACGCAGTCGCTCCAACGCAGCAGCGTGGAAAGTACCAAAAATGACGTAGCTACCGCGGTAAGCGCCGCATTTGAAATTATTGGCTGCGAAATAAATCAGGGCGGCGACTACCCAGGGTGGAAACCCGATGCCGATTCCGCCGTGCTCCGGTTATTACTGGAGCTGTATAAAGATCATTTCACGCATACGCCTAACGTAGGCGCCTGTCATGCCGGACTCGAATGCGGCATCCTGGGCGCACACCTGGGCAATCCGGATATGATCTCTTTCGGCCCCACCATCCGCGGCGCTCATTCCCCGGATGAAAAAGTACAGATCTCTTCCGTAGGAAAGTTCTACGATTACCTGCTGCATATTCTCCGGGAAATACCGGTTAAATAAATAAGGATCATAAATAACAAGGCTTCCATTCGAAAGAACGGAAGCCTTGTTATTTATGGTAAAAAAGATTAATCGTTCTTCAAACACTTCACCGGGTTTGTGAGCGCCGCCTTTACAGATTGGTAGCTGATCGTAGCCAATGCAATAAAGATTGCCGTCACACCTGCCAGTGCAAAAATATGCCAGCTCACCGGTGCGTGATACACATAATGCTCCAGCCAGCGCTGAATAGCATACCAGGCAATGGGAGTTGCAATAAAAATAGCTACCAGGATCAGTTTAATAAAGTCAACAGACAATAACTGCGTAATGCTCATTACGGAGGCGCCTAATATTTTCCGCACCCCAATTTCTTTGGTCCGGCTTTCCGCCATATAAGCAGAAAGGCCTAATAAACCAAGACAGGAAATACTGATAGCCAGTGCGGCAAACAAGCCAGCCAGTACTTTGATACGTTGCTCATTATCAAAATTCCGGGCATACTCATCATCTATAAACCGGTAATTAAAAGGATAATCAGTATTATATTTTCTGAAGATGCCCGCCGTTTGCCGTAAGATGTCTGCCATCGGCCTTTCCCTGCTGACCCTGATATGCAGGGTGTTAAACCAGCTGCCGGGGCCTTCTATCATCAGCGGTGGAATTTCTTCATAGGGAGAGTTCAGAATATAATCTTTCACCACACCTACCACATGCCAGCTCGTTTTATGATCTGCCTGGGTAAGGATTTGTCCCACAGGTGCATCAAAACCCATTGTTTTTACAGCTGTTTCATTCAGCAGTACGGCGAAGGAGTCTGAAGGATACTGATGGATATTGATATCCCTTCCGGCCACTAACTGTAGTCCCGCTGTTTTTACAAGATCCGCGTCTGTACTGAACAGTGCAATGGTAGGATCATTGTCCGCATTTTTCCCCTGCCAGTGCAGCCCCCACATGTTGGATCCCCGCTCGGTAATGGTGCCCATCGTTTTGGTAACGCTTACGGCTATACCGGAACTGATAAGATCCTGCTTGATAAGTGCATAATTCTTTTCAATATCACCGGCAAAATCTACCCGGATCAGGTCGTCCTGTGAATAACCGGTCTGGCGGTCCTGGGCATAGCGGATCTGGTTGCGTACGGCAATGGTGGAGATAATGAGCACAATAGCAAAGGTAAATTGTATCACTACCAATACTTTTCGCGGTGATAACCACGCACTTGTTCTTTTGAATTTCCGTTGAAAAATACCTGCCGGACTAAAAGACGCCAGGTAAAAAGCCGGATAACTCCCTGCCAGTGCGCTCGTAAAGAGAATGAAGACAACAGCCGCTATCCAGAATGAGGTCTGCTGATAAGGGACTGTGAGTTGTGCATTCACCAGCTGATTAAATGACCCGATCGTAAAAAATACCAGGATCATTGCGCCTATAACTGCAATACCCACCGTTACAAAGGATTCCGTCATAAACTGCCGGATCAGTAATCCTTTGCCTGCACCGGCTACCTTGCGGATGCCAACTTCTTTAGCGCGTTTTTCGCTCCTGGCGGTACTCAGGTTCATGAAATTGATACAGGCTATTAACAGGATAAAACCCGCTATCACACCAAATAAACGAACAGTGGTAATTCTCCCGCCGGTTGCTTTTCCATTTTCAAAAGATGAATACAGGTGCCATTGACTCAGTGGATGCAGAAAGTGTGTCCATACATCCATCTTTCCGGAATGCCGCCGGGTGAAATCGCTGAACTTATTGTTAAAGGCAGTTACAGAAACATGCGGCTTTAACAACACAAAAGTAGACGTATTGTTACTGAGCCAGCTATCATTATTCCATCCTTTCTGTTTTAATAACGACCAGGGGAGAAGATATTCAAAGTTAAAGCGTGTATTGGAAGGGAGGTCTTTCAGCACGCCGGTTATGGTTACCACATCTTCGGTATTTAACCGGAGTGTTTTATTCAATGCCTCCCCGTTACCAAATAATTTCTTCGCCAGCTTTTCAGTGACCACAATGGAATGAACATCTTTTAGCTGCCCGCCGGGTGCACCTTCGGCCAATGGGAAATCAAACATCTCCAGGTAAGCAGGATCTGCAAACCCCCCTTCAACACCGGTGAGTTGTTTATTTTCCGCCGTAATCAGAAAGCTGTTCACACTGCTGAAGCGGGTGGTGTTTTCCACATCCGGGAATTCCTGTTTTAACGCAGGCCCCAAAGGCTGCGAGGTGCTGCTGATGGCAAATAAACTACCGTTCATGGTGGAAAGCCCATAGGCTTCATACAGCCGGTCCTTATGCGGGTGGAACTTATCAAAGCTGATTTCATGTTGTATCCATATCAGGATCAGGATTACACCAGCCATGCCTATGCTTAGGCCCGAAATATTTATAAAAGAAAACCACTTATTGCGGATTAAATTCCTCCAGGCAACTTTAAAATAATTTTGCAGCATGGCAATGATAATGATTTAGAAAAGATCCATCCAGTCAGATGCCAGTATTTTACGAGCTGATTGCCAGCTGTTTATATTTTCATTTTTTGGGTGACCTGTACGTTTTCAGAAGGGGAATGTCCATTTCTGAACATCTCATGAGGTGAAAAAATACCGATGGAATAAGTATAATTATTACTTTCGCGTCTTAATCGACTAATCTAAAGTAACTAAAATCCTTTTAATCCGATTTATCCAAAAAAGTATCTATGAAGGTGTTAACTAAAATTCTCGTCTGCCTGACGACAGGCATTGTAGTTTTATCATCCTGTAAAAAAGATCATCCGGATGACCACAAAATACCTGCTGCTACTATTTCCAGAATCAGCGCACTTGGATTTGATACCCTGAACGTTACAAAAGTAGATGGAGGCTATGTTGTAGAAGGGGATATTTTTTTAACAGAAAATGACCTCGAAACCAGGCAAGGCTATACCACACTCTCTATAGGAGAATCTGATCAATATAAATTTTCCTATACACTGAATGCATTACCACGCGAAATCAATATATCAGTATCCGGTTTACCGGCAGCTTATGTTACTGCTACAGAAATTGCCATCGCCAGGTATAATGCATTGAACCTTCGTGTTACCTTTAAGAAGGTTACCAGCAGTGCCAATGCAGATATTGAAATCCGTGATAATAATCTCGGTAACACCACATTGGCGCGCACCCCTGCTTATCCGGCCGTTCCGAGAAATCCTTCCAGCCCTGTTTTGCTGAATGTAGCCGCGCTGGGTAACAGCCCGGACGAAAACCGCCTGGCAACACTGATCACTCATCAGATTGGCCACGCTATCGGTTTAAGACATACCACTTATGCTAACAACCCTTACAGTTGTACATATAACCAGGTAGACAGAGCCGGAAATAACCAGGTAGAACTGATCAATATTAATGGAACACCTACAACCGGAGCGGCCTACAGCTGGATGCTGGGTTGTATGGACAGCGGAGATCATCCGTTTAATCCAAATGATGTAGTGGCCTTGAATTACTTCTATGGGAATACGCCGGGCGATTTTGCTGTACCTGCAGCTGCGTATAGAAGAGGTACAAAAGAACTTCATCTGTTTTTAAGAAGCAAAACCAACACTTTACTGGAAAAGACTTACATACCTGGCACGGGCTGGTCGGCATGGAAAGACCTGGGCGGTACACTTACATCTGATCCCGGCGCGGCTTCTAAAGATGAAAACAGTATAGATGTATTTGTAAGAGGAACAGCTAACAATCTGCTCTATAAAACCTGGACTACCACCGGTGGCTGGAGCGACTGGAAAAACCTGGGAGGTAATTTAACTTCCGCACCCGCCGCAGAATCGAGAGCCCCCGGTTTACTTAATATTTTTGCAAAAGGAGCCAATAATGTTTTGCAGACTATTTATTACGGAGAGGGTGCTGGTTGGTTATACTGGCAGAATTTCAATGTAACGGTTATCTCTGCTGCTTCTGCAACATCCCGTTACCCAACTTCTATAGAGATGTACGCACGTGGCGAAGATAACCAACTGGTACAGGGGGTGTGGACAAGAGAATCTGATAGAACGGTGTGGAACAGTGTTGGTGGCTATATTACTTCTGCCCCCTCTGCTGTAGCAAGAGGTTTTCTTACTGTAGATATTTTTGCACTGGGCGTAAATCATAACCTGATAACAACCAACTGGTCTGTTACATCTGCCTGGAAAACATGGGAAAGTATCGGCGCCAATATATATTCAGCACCGGCAACAGCTTCAGCGGACTCCCTTTCAGTGGATATTTTTGCAAAAGGACCAAGTGATAACCTGATGCAGAGAACCTGGACGAAGGCTGCTGGCTATGGTCCATGGATAAACCTGTAGCAGATTTATATTATCTTATAAAACAACCGGCAGTCTGTTTATTTTAAACCGGCTGCCGGTTGTTTTATGAGATCTGGTGTCATAAAGCGCTGAGGCGTTTTACCGGATTCGCCACAAACACATTAATCGTCAACCTACCCCCTCACTTCATATAACGGAAACGGATCATCGCATTTTCTGTTTCTGAAGAAGTCACCTTCAGCTCATACCGCTTGTCGCTGGTAAGAATAATCATTTTAGATGTATTGGGCGGAATATCGCCGAGGTTGTTGGCATGTAATACCAGCTCCTGGTATTCCCGCGAGGCATCCGCTGTAAGATGAATACGCAGCGGGCTCCCGGTAAGCTCCTGCCGGTCGGCTACTTTTACCCCGTTAAAAAATACGGTTACGGTATCATGATCAATGGTGCCGTAATCATACAGGCTGATATCTATAGCCGGACTGCTGATATCATAACTTCCCTGTACGCGGTTTTTGCGTTGTTCCGGGGCAGGTTTCACTGTATCCGGTGTGGATGGAGCTGCTACCGGGATCGTTTTACGGCTGCCGGGAATTTCCAAAGCAGCAATTTCCACCCCGCTGAGTTTCGATAACCGCAGCACTCTTTTGGTATGCACTTTCCCGGTGTATTTTGAATAGCTGATCATGATTCCCTGTAATACTATTTCTCCATCAATATCAAACAACTTCAGGTTCATAACCGCCAGCCGGGCGCTGTGATTTTTGGGTATGGTGAGGGCATTGAGTTTTATTTCTTCAAAGCGCCAGTTATCGGCGCTGTCGTTTCGTTGGCCGGTCACCGTTAGTTCACCATAAAGTTGTGGCGTTTCATAAAACCAGGCGGTGCCGGTGTATTTCCCGGCGGTGGTTTGTTGTATATCCATGATGTAACTGCCGGTGCCATAGTACCATCCCTGCGATTCGGCGGCGGCATAGCCTTTCCATACGCCTTCGAGGTTTTGGGCACGGAGCGCGGTTAACAGGAGAAGCCCGCAGCAGGTTAACAGTATTGTTTTCATCTGATTGGTTAACATATTACCTTAAAGATAAGGTTTCCATGCATGAGCCGGCAATCCGGCTGCGGGTTGTAATTGTTGCTGCCGAAAAAGGAGTCCGCCGATAATGATGGTCACCACGCCCTGCAGCAGCACGGTATTGGGGGTACCTATCCATTGGGAAACAGCGCCTACCAGCAATCCGCCGAGTGGCTGCATCCCGAAAAATGCCATCGCATAAAAGCTGATCACCCTGCCCCGCATCGCCGGATCCACCGTTGTCTGGATCAGGGTATTGCTGATCGTGATCTGCGACATCATGCCAAAACCTGCTATGGTAGCGAATATCAATGCAATGGGGTAAATGGTGGAATGGGAAAACAGTACGAGCCCGGCGCCGAATACCAGCGTGTTAAGCGCCAGTATCTTCCGGAGGTTTTTTCCGGGTTTCAGGGAAGCGAGGAAAATAGCCCCGCAAAATGCGCCCATCCCGATGGCGCTGTCTATCACCCCAAAGGTGGAGGCATTGCCTTTGAAAATATCTTTAGCATATACCGGCATCAGCGTGCTGTAAGGCAATACCAGCAGGCTCACAGATGCCAGCGTAAGCAGTATCAGCGAAATAGCCGGAGTGGCCCGGATATAGGCAAATCCTTCTTTCAGTTCGCCCAGCATATTGGTAGTACGCACTTTGGGGGTATAAGCCGGGAGCTTCATATACAGTAACGATCCTATTACGGCAATAAAGCTGATGGCGTTGATACCAAAACAGATGTCTTCCCCGAATTTTTCGAGCGCCAGCCCGGCGATGCCGGGGCCAATTAACCTCGACAAATTCACCATCGAAGAATTCAGCGCCAGCGCATTGGGCAGGTCTGCTTTGTCTTCCACCATTTCATATACCAGCGACTGCCGCGCGGGTACGTCAAAAGCGTTGATGAGGCCCAGGAAGGCGCTCAGCGCAATGATCTGCCACACCTCATAGTGTTTAAAGTAGATCAGCACGGTTAATAAAACCGCCTGGATCATAGAGGCAAATTGCGTCATCAGCAACAGCTTGTACCGGTTGTAGCGGTCCGAAGCCACACCGCCCAGGAACGAAAAAACAAAGGAAGGAAACATGCTCGCAAAAAGAGTGAGCCCGAGCATGAACTTGGAATGTGTTTGGGAATAGATCACCCAGCTGACGGCAGTTTTCTGCATCCAGGTACCTATCAGTGATATGGATTGTCCGCTGAAATATAACCGGTAATTACGACTCTTGAAAGCATTAAAAGTGCTGATGTTCATGTTAGTTCCCGCTTTTATTCGTACTCCACCAATTTTGATAAAGGTCCGATCGCTGCCTGCAGGATCGCCTGTTCTTCTTTTGTGCAAACCTCGCTGATGGCCTTACTCAGCCACTCGTTCCGCTCTTTCCGCACCCGCTGCATCCGCTCTTTACCGGCAGCCGATAAGGAAATATGAATCTTCCGTTTGTCGTCGGGAGATGCGGTTCTGTTGATTAAACCCTGCTGGAAAAGATGCTGGAGTAATTGTCCCATCGATTGCGGCGTCATTTTTTCCATTACCGCCAGTTCGGCCGATAACAGGTAATCGTGCTGGTCCAGTAACACCAGCACAGAGCGTTCACTCTGCGATAACTGCTCGTTGGCGGGCGACAGTTTTCGCAGCTTTCTCACCAGCCTGGCAAGCAGGGGACGGAGTTGTGCAGCAAGTTGATTCGGATTTCCGGAAGCCATATAGTAAGGTAAAGTTATAAGTTTACCTTACAAATATATCAAATTATTTCCGGAGAGAATAAAAAGAAATAGTTATTTCCCGGAGAAACGGCTCAGCGTTTCACGCGATACGCCAAGATAGGCGGCAATCAATGTTTTGGGAACCCGTTGGAAAAGAGAAGGATATTGCGCCAGTAATTGTTCGTAGCGCGACTGTGCATCATTATTAAGCAGCGACAGGATCCGCTGCTGTGACGCCACATAGCCGGAAGTGGCTTTCACCCGGAAGAAATGCTCCATTTTATGAGAGGCTTCACAGAGCTTCCTTTTATTTTCGAAAGATAAACACAGCAGGGTGGATGCTTCGATACAATCGATATTGAGATTGGCAGTTGTTTGGTTTACGTATGCCTGGTAATCGGTAATCCACCAGTTCTCCATCGCAAACTGGATAATATGCTCTTTCCCTGCTTCATTAAAGTAAGCCGCTTTTAACAGCCCGCTTACCACAAAATATTCATGTCCCACCAGGTTCCCTTCCTGCACCAGGAACTGGTGCTTACGCAGTTTTTTTTCCGTGAAATACGATTGTATATGATCGAATTCCGTATCCGTGAGTGGGGAAATCTGTTCGATATGTTGTCTTAGCACATTACTCATAAGATACAAATTAACATAAAAGCTGTGACCTGCATCACAATTAAATGGTGATCTGTTTCCTTCCGCAGCATACGTTTAAGTACCAACTTTGTGTAAAAATCAGGTAAATGAAAACTAAAAAAACGGGCTTATTGCTGTTACTGTTGCCCTTTCTGGCTTTTCAGGCATATAGCCAACGTACAAAAACAATTAATCATCAGTCTATGAAAAAAATACTTATCGTAGTGAGTTCTTTCGGCGAAGTAAAAAGCACGGGTCATAAAACAGGCACCTGGATAGAAGAATTTGCCACGCCCTACTACCTGTTTACCGATAAAGGGTTCCAGGTAACCATCGCATCACCCGCAGGTGGAAAGGCGCCCATCGATCCAAAAAGTACCGCACCCGATTATAGCACCGAATCAGTAAAAAGGTTTCTTAAAGATCCGGCAGCACAGGAAAGATTGAACCACACGGTGCTGCTGAAAGACGTGCAGGCGGCGGATTATGACGCAGTGTTTTATCCCGGCGGACATGGCCCCATGTGGGACCTGGCAGATAACGCCAAATCCGCACAGCTGATAGAAACATTTTATGCAGCAGGAAAACCGGTAGCACTGGTATGCCACGCTCCTGCGGCGCTGAAAAACGTAAAAGATAAAACGGGTGCGCCATTGGTAAAAGGGAAGAAAATATCGGCGTTCACCAATAGTGAAGAAGTTGCCGGTCAAACTACCGCTGAAGTACCTTTTTCCCTGGAAGATATGTTAAAAGAGCGTGGCGCAAACTATGTAAAAGGGGCCGACTGGCAACCCTTTGCCGTAGCCGATGGTAACCTCATCACCGGCCAGAACCCTGCCTCCGCACAGTTAACAGGCGAAAAAGTAATCGCAGCCCTGGGTGTGAAATAATATAACAATAACAATAAAAAGCCTTCAGACACGCCCGGTCTGAAGGCTTTACTTTTTTAGGCAACAACCACTGGTGGATGCAGTTTGTGATAGTAAACATAAGAAACTACCAGGCTTATAAAAAAGGAGGTGTGACCTATTTCCAGCAGTACGCTGTCGCCGCTCGACAAATGCGCAATGGCCGCAGAAATCAATGTAATGCCAAACCCAAAATAAGCGAACTCCCGCAGCTTCGCCGGCGTAAAGGGCAACAGGAGCGCCAGTGAGCCCAGTAACTTGGCAACGGTCAGCTCTATCCGGAACCAGTTGGGTAACCCCAGGTGGGCGAAGGCGTCCTTCATTTCAGGGTTGAAGGCAAAATTAAAAGCGCTCCATAACATCACGCCGGTGAGAATGAGCGTGGCCGTCCAGTAAATGATTTTATCTTTTTTCATGATGTTCAATTTGATCAGTTGAATTTGTAAACGCTCAACAGGATGATGATAAAAACGAACAATAACTGCACAATGTGGAACAGGCTGATGTTGCTCCTGATTTTTTGAACCGTGCCGGCAGACGTTTCAAAGGACTTCTTTAACTGTTTTTTCTGCCGCTGCCCGAAAAGAAATGTGTTGAGGATAATAACGATCACCAGGCCAAATTTCACCCGGAACCACAGCTGTTCCCCAAAAACGCCGTGCGTCATGTACATAATGCCTATGCCGGAAAGAATGATCAGCCCGATCCCCACTCTCATTAATACCGGGAAAACGGATATGGCCTGCATCACGGTGGCAGCCTTGCTTTTATCCAGGTCGTACTGCTTCCAGAATTGCCGGAAACCTACAAAATCCGCTACCGACGTACCGGCAAAGAGCAGAAATCCTATGAGGTGGAGCACAATGAAGCCCTGAAAAATAATCTGTGTTGACATCTGACTATGATTTTTATATGACAGAATCGAAATAATAATAGTAAATGTATAACGGAAATGTAGTAAAAACAAAAAATCCGGAGTATTTTTTCTATTATTGCTTCGAAAATAAAATATATAGCATGAATAAAGCCGTAGAACTGATTACTGAATGGGGGGCGTTTGATGATCAGCATCCGGAAAGCAGCATTGAAGAATTTTGCAGGTACTACCTCGCACACAAGCAAACACGGAAGCCCGTTCCGCCAGAAGGGAAGTTTCTGCCGGTACAAAGTGAAGGTGTACTGATGCGGGTAATCGGAAGGATCTTTAAGTTACATACCATTTACACGGTGGCGGCGCTGGACGGTACCGGTATCAACACCATCGATGAATATTCATTGCTCAATACCGTGGCCCAGTTAAAGGAGCCCCGGAAAACAGAAGCCATCTACGCGGCGCTGCAGGAACTATCTACCGGCACAGATAAACTAAACCGCCTGAAAAAGCTTGGCTACCTCGCTGAATATGACGATAAAGAAGACAAGCGCTCCAAACGGTTAAAAGTAACGCCCAAAGGAGAAAAAGTATTGGTCCTGTGCAGACGGCGGATCAGCCAGCTCGCGGAGGTAATGTTCCACGACATGACAGACGATGACCGTAAATTATGCGTACAGCTGTTGAAAGGGGTGGAAACAAAATTCGCCGGTATCTGGCAGTCGCACAAAGGAAAGGATTTTGAAGAGATTTATGCGGAGATCATAACGGATAAACGTTAATACTTCGCCGCACAGAATCGCCGTAGCCGAACCGGGTCATTGATACATGAAAGCTGGCGCAGTTGGGCTTATTAAGAGGAAATAAACTATTACTATATCTCAAAATAAAACGAAAAAGGGCGGGCAAAATTGCCAGCCCTTTCAGTCAATTTGCGTTTACTTATCTACATCCATGCAGTACGTAACACAATGCCATACGCGTTTAAAATCTTTACCTTCATGTTGCCCGCTGGCTTCTTCGGTAAAAGTACCTTCCAGCATGTAGCGGCCTGCCCACGCGGGTGAAAAAGTAACGTCACCGGCCTGGCTGGCTTTGAACTTCTTAGTCCATCCCTCCGGCGATTGTACGGTTACTTCGCCGGCAGTTGGAACTGCCTTCTTATAACTCAACTGCACGGTAGCCGGTTGATGCAACTTGTTTGTTTTTTTGAGATTCGTGAGCAGGGAGAAATCCGTATAGTCTTTTACGTTATCTGCGCCGGTTAAAGAGTTGTTGACTTTCACCAGGCCCATTGCATAATAATGGATCTTACTGCCGCTATATACTTCCTGCACGGTGTGATCAATGGATAACACGTGCGTGCCGGCAACAGCGGGCGTAAAAGTCGCTGTGAAATAATTGCCGTTGGCGGTGCAGGTCAGTTTTTCTTTTTGTCCGTCGGGTTTCACCAGGTACAGGGTGAAATCTTTCATATTACTGAACCAGTTCTGAATGGAATCGCGCTCGTTATCTGCATATTCTCCCAGGAAAACTCTCACTTCCTGTGGCTGCCCGATCTTCCCGGTAGTAACGGTTTCAATCCAGATGGCATGGGCAAAAAGCGGCTGAAGACTACAGCATAAAATAACAGAAAACAGGAATTTTTTCATTATATCTTGATTTATTAGTGGAGCATCATCTGCAATGCGGGCAAAGCTATGCCGGGAGTGGGCCGGACCGGTAGCGAAAAGGGAATATTATTTACGCAATCGGGAAAAATTATCCGTTATTCGATGCTGACGAGATAATGCAGGAGCCGTTGCAGATCCTGGTTCACGGACCGGATGGTAGATTGCAGCTCATTTACCATCGCTGCACGGGTATGAAGGTCGTCGGCTTTATACACGCCGCCATCACCAAAAAACAGCTGTTTATCGGAAGTGCTGACACTCCCTTCAAGATCAAACCGCTCCCATCTCTTTTTAACATTAGCCGCCAGTGATATCTGCCCGCTGTTACTGAAATGTTTTTCATTCAGCACGTACCAGGTAAAAGGAGGATAAATGGCAGAAGTATCCGGCAGGTACCAGATGTCCGATAATACATTCCGGAAATGCGCGAACCTGATCTTCTTCCCGGCGGCATTGATCGTTAATGCACCCAACCCCGCGGAAAGCAGGCCCCCACCGATGGCAACGGCATTCTGCGGACCATCTTCCTTGATAGCAACCGTCGCAATGGTAGTCAATGCACCGGTAATGATAGATGCCACCGTTAAGCGGGTATTCCTTTTGCTGTTAAAATTATCAAGATATTTGGCCAGCTGGTCGGCCTTTTCGCCTTCACAGTCCAGCTCCGCGGCAATACCGGCAATCTCCATGGTGGCCAGCAGCAGGCGGTGCTGGATCTTCGACCGGAGTTCAGATCTTCTCATCATCCCTTCCAAAGTGGTGTCTCCGCTTATTTCCTTCATCCGCCGGATCAGGAACAGGGTACCGGTAGCATTGGCCATCAATACTTCATGTACCGGTAAATCAGGGTTGGCCTTTATCAGTGAATCGGTATTTTTTAAGGGAATGGTATCCTGGTTGTTGGTGAAGGCGGCGGCCGGAGCGCAGTAGTTGCCGGTAATGGTCAGATCGGTACTATTGATCACCCGCGTGGTTTTACAGGCGAACAGCAGTGCCGTGCTGGCAAAAAGCAAGAGGAAGCAGCGTGTTTTCATGCAGGCATTTTTCTTCATACACTACAAACAACCTGCTAAATGGTTTGAAAGAACACCTCATTATCCGGATGGCAGTATCCACTGCAGCCCTTTTATAAAAGTAGGTATCAGCAATAGCTGTTAATTTAGATACCTCGTAAAGTATGGTTAATTTCTGTTTACAAAATGTTATATTTAAACTCACCTTTTCCTGATCAAACAACAGATCCCCCATGAGTAATACCGCAAATGAAAGAGCCGTGATGCCAAAAGACAGCAGCGTTTTAGACAGCCGGAGTTTGCAGAACAGCTATGCTACGCTGATACCATTGCTCAGGGAAGGCATGCGTGTGCTCGATGTAGGCTGCGGCACCGGCGCCATTTCTGCCGGAATAGCCGGTGCGGTGGGCCAAACCGGAACCGTGGTGGGCATCGACAGCAGCGCGCACTTAATCGCCAAAGGCAACACCGATCACGCCGATCTGTCTAACTTAACATTGCTGGAGGCCGACCTGTTTGCCTACAGCCCCGCGGAAAAATTTGACCTCATCGTTTCAGCACGTGTACTTCAATGGTTAAGCAGTCCACGTGAAGCGCTGCTGAAATTTAAATCCCTGCTGAAACCCGGCGGATACATTTCTATTTTAGACTACAACCATACCCAACTGGAATGGACTCCTGCACCACCGGAAAGCATGCAGCGGTTTTATAAAGCATTCCTCGACTGGCGCGCCGATGCGGGCATGGATAATGAAATAGCCGATCACCTCTCTGCGCATTTTGAAGAACTGGGCTTTCATGATATCGCGGTACTGAATGCCGATGAAATATATACCCGTGGCGAAAGTAACTTTGCGGAGAAAGCAGCCATCTGGTCCAAAGTAGCGGAACTCAGAGGGCCGCAGGTAGTGGAAAGCGGCTTTAGTACTGAGGAGGAGCGGATCCGCGCTATTGCAGATTACCAGGCATGGATCGGGGAGTCGGCGGAGAAAATGGTGATGAAACTGAAAGATGTAAGGGCAAGGATCGACTAACCTACTTCCCCACATACGTACTAAACTTCAGCACCCGGCCTTTTTCAATAGTAAACACCTGGCCGCAATCAGCGCTGTAACCCGCGCCACCAATAACCGTTTCATCTTTATAGGTAATGCCATAACAACCATTACTTGTGGATGATCTGATCACCATCACATAACTGCGTTTGGCCGCTACCGTTATATGCGGTTTTATGCTGACCGGTGTTGGCGACCAGCTGAAGCTGTCACGTGAAACAGCTGTTTCATACAATGCTTTTCCTGCTGCCGGTAAACCTTTATCATTGGCAGGGTAAATGCTGATATGAAGATCGTCATCGGGATAACCGCTTTTAAAAGCAGTGATGCTTATAGCAGTCAACTCGCCGGAACGGGTAGGGGTAAAGGTTTGCGAGCGCTGTATACATCCGTGAATATCGCACTGGAACCGGAAGCCTTCCTGCCCGCTGCTGTTGTCGGGCTTCACTTTCACGACAGGAGGCAGTGCTGCGCGCAGTGGTAATGCTATACTGTCTTTACAGATGATAGGTTCAATAGCGCCGTCGGCAGCAAAGGAAAGCGGCGCCCAGTAGTAATTGGCCAGCGCTTCATTTTTGGCTGCTTTGTTCCACAGGTCGCTACCATAAAGAAATACACTGTCGCCGTTGAGTTTAATAAGAGATACAAAAGAAGGCTGGCCTCCGCACGATTGGTCGCTGATCTTCACCCCATCCGACCACGGACCTAACGGTGAGTTAGCACGACGGTAAGAAGTGCCGGTGCCTGCACAATAGCCGCAATTAGGATCGGAGTACAGGAGGTAGTAAATGCCATTGCGCCGGAGAAGCGCCGGCGCTTCTGTATTTCCTTTGGTAACCGCTTTCACATGTTCGCCGCTGCCGGTAAGATAATCTGCACGGAGCTTTTCTATTACAATGGTACCTTTTGTCTGCCAGTCGGTATACGCAATGTAAGCAGTACCATCTTCATCCACAAAGGTATCATGATCACCGTTGTTCAATCCTGCAACAGCGCCGTTGTTGTTCACCGCCAGCGTTGGCTCTGCCACTTCTGTAAACGGACCGGTGGGCTGCTTGCTGGTAAATACGCGGAAGCCTATACGATTATCGTATACATTGATCCATAACACATACTGTTTTGTTTTTTTATTGTAGATCACATGTGGCCGGAAACAACCGTAGGTACTGCCATTGCAGCGTGTTTGCCATACGGGTGTGCGGGCGTCAAATAAAAATCCTTTGTCGGTCCACTGCTGCAGATCTGTGGAAGTATACACTTTGAATCCGCAAAAGGGCGCATCTTTTTTACCCCATTCAAAGCCGCAGCCATAGCTGGTTCCATAGAGGTAGTACGTGCCGTTGAAGTAAGCAATTTCACCATCGTGCGCATCAATGGCGGCGCCTACAGTGCTGAAGCGGATAGTTTGCTGTTGCTGCGGGTTGAAGTTAATAAGCGATGAATTCGTTTGCGCATGCGCGTTAGCTGCCAGCAGTAATATGCAGCAAACGATATTAAATATCGCCCTGCGCTCTTTTCCGGTATTCCGTGGGCGTAAGGCCGGTCTTCTCTTTAAAGATCCTGGAGAAGTAAAACGAAGAATCAAACCGGAGATCATAGGCAATTTCTTTTACAGATACAGCGGGGTCATTTAATAATTCCCTCGCTTTTTCTATTTTAAGTTGTATGTAATACTGGAACGGAGATAAGCCCGTATATTTCTTAAATTCTTTCCTGAACCACGAATAGCCTACCTGTAGCTCTTCTGCCGCCTGCTCCGGGGAATAATGCTGAGAGATGTTGGCGCGGAATAACAGTCGTGCTTTATTCATCAGCTGCTCTCTTTCTTTATTCCCGTTTACCTGTTGCTTCACGAGGTAGTGGATGTTTCCCATCAGGTGAAGGGCCGCGCCGGCAATGAGCGGCTGGTAGCCAGGGTTCTCCTGTTTTGTTTTTTCTATAATGAGATGAAACAACTGCAGCGTGCCTTCCTGGAAACCGATATATAAACAGGGCTTTTCCCGTGTAAAAAAATTCTCTTTCAGCAGGTTATCGAGTACAGGTCCTTTCATACCTACCCAGTATTCATCCCAGCCGGTTTCGGCGAGTGGCCGGTATCGGTGTCTTTCTCCGGGGAATAGCAGGATGATGGTACCGGCTTTTATTTCCTGCTGGCGGCAGCTGTCTGATTCAAAAATACCTTTCCCGCTGGTGATATAAATAACCTGGTACTCGTTCAATACCCTTCCCTTTTTCCAGTTGAAATGATGATGCGCAGGATGATTTTTTCCCGGATAGATGTCTGTTGCTGCTACCTGCGTACAACCGGTATTCAGCACCCACAGCCCCCAGTTCTCATCTTCCCTGCTTACAGGCAGGTATTTATAATAGTTCATCATAACGCTTCCTTCTTTTACATAAAAATATAAAAAGCCGGAAAGGAATGGGAAAGTAATAAGAATTTCCGCCACCTGCCGGGATTATGTCAGAAAGTACAACTGAAATATCAAATAATTCATCCCACTACGGCTAGTTTTATTCCGGCTAAAATAATCCACTGATGACAGCTCTTCGTCCACGTTATTTTCTGTTATTTTTTTCCGGGAGATATATGCCTTACCGTTACCTTCTTTTGTTCATATTATGGCAGGTAATTTTCGTACAGCCGTTATCGTGTCAGCTGTCTGTATGGAAGCAGGGCTTTTCAGAACCGCCAGCCAGCGCGCGTCCTGGCGTATATTGGTATTTTATGGATGGTAACTTATCAAAGGAAGGTATAACGGCCGACCTGGAGTCCATGAAAAAAGCAGGTATCAGCAATGTTACTTTCCTTGAAGTGAATGTAGGCATTCCCCGCGGTAAAGTTGATTTTCTCAGTGAAGCCTGGCAGGATCTTTTTGTACATGCAGTGCGGGAAAGCGAGCGGTTGGGGATTGAAGTTACTTTGGGCATAGGACCCGGCTGGTCGGGGAGTGGCGGTCCCTGGGTAACGCCCGCCCAGTCTATGCAGCACCTGGTAGCCTCCGCTACCCATGTTTCCGGTAACGAAAAAAAGATAGTCACGCTGCCGGTGCCATCTCCCAAAACACCTTATTTCGGGGAAGATGTTTTTACCCCCGGTCTGAAAAAGCAATGGAACGATTTTTATAAAGATGTGGCTGTACTGGCGTTTCCTACACCCGCCCATGCGCAGCACATTACAGACATAGGTGAGAAAGCATTGTACTATCGCGCGCCATTTACCTCTGTGTCCGGCGTAAAGCCATACCTGCCATCTCCCGGCGTGTATGATACATTAGCCGGGATTGCAAAGGATCGTATCATTGATCTTACTGCCGCGCTGCAACCGGATGGAACCCTGCGATGGACCGTACCTCCCGGCAACTGGACCATCCTGCGTTTCGGCGTACGGAACAATGGCGCCATCACCCGCCCGGCACCATTCCCCGGATTGGGATTTGAAGCCGATAAGTTTGATACTACCGCTATTAATGCACACCTGGATCATTACATCGGTACGTTGCTGCGTAAATTAGGAAAGCAAAATCCCGCATTGCCAGGCGGATTGAAACGCCTGCACATGGATAGCTGGGAGATGGGCGCTCAAAACTGGACGCCCCATTTCCGGGAGGAATTCAGGAAAAGAAGAGGCTATGATCCGCTGCCGTTTTATCCCGTGTACACCGGGAGCATTGTGGAGAACAGGGAAATCAGCGAACGCTTTTTATGGGACCTCCGGCAAACCGCGCAGGAACTGGTATTGGAAAATCACGCCGGGCATGTGAAAAAATATGCGCACCGGCGCGGATTAGGTTTGTCGATAGAACCCTATGATATGAACCCCACCGCCGATCTTGAGCTGGGCGCTATCGCAGATATCCCGATGTGTGAGTTCTGGAGCAAAGATCTGGGCTTCAACGCAGCCTTCAGCTGTATAGAGGCGGTGTCGGTTGCGCATGTGAACGGGCAGTCGTTGGTGCCATCCGAAGCATTCACGGCGCAAAATGATGAGGGCTGGAAACAATATCCCGGTGTTATGAAAAACCAGGGCGACTGGGCCTTTGCGGCGGGGATCAACCGGTTTGTGTTTCATACTTTCCAAAGCCAGGTGCTGGCCGATTCGTTGCGCCCCGGCATGACGATGGGGCCTTATGGAGTACACTGGGACCGCAACCAAACCTGGTGGCCGATGGCAGGGGCGTATCACCGTTATTTATCGCGGTGCCAGTACCTGCTGCAACAGGGAACTACGGTAGCGGATATACTCTATTTAACACCGGAAGGATCGCCGCATGTATTCCAGCCGCCACCATCGGCATTGTCCGGTGATGCCGTATTGCCCGATCGTAAAGGATATAACTTTGATGGCTGCGCACCCGGACAATTATACCAGGCCACCGTACAAAACGGTCGCGTTGTATTTCCCGGTGGTGCCAGCTACCGCATATTGGTATTGCCTGCTGTTACCACTATGACGCCGCAACTACTGGAAAAGATCCGGTCGCTCGTACTGGCCGGCGCCGTGGTTACCGGCATCCCGCCGCAGCATTCCCCCGGATTATCCGGTTATCCCGCCTGTGATGCCACGGTGCAGGCAATCGCCGCAACGCTCTGGAAACAACCAGCTTCCGGCAAAGGAAAAGTAATTTACAGCACTGCACCGGAGGGGCAATTGTACCCACACTATGATAGCACGGCTGCTATTCTTACGGCAATGGGCGTGCCGCCGGATCTGGAAGCAGGTGAAAATATCCGTTACACACACCGCACTACCCGCAACGCCGACTTATACTTTATCTCGAACCGGAGCAACGCACCGGTCAGCAGCAAGGCTATTTTCCGTAGCCGTAATGGTGCGCCGCAGCTATGGGATCCGATGACAGGCAACATCCGTGCACTCCCGGAATTTACCGCTTCCGGAACGCGCACTATTGTTCCGTTACAGCTGGAGGCAGGAGAAAGTTGCTTTATTGTTTTCACAAAAGAAACGATCGCAAAGCCCTCATCTTCCAAAAACTTCCGGGAAAAAATAATCGTACAAACACTGCAGGGCGACTGGCAGGTAGCCTTTGATCCAAAATGGGGCGGCCCGGAGAACGTAACATTCAACCCGCTGCAGGACTGGACACAACGGCCCGAAAGCGGCATTAAGTACTACTCCGGCATGGCGGTGTACCGTAAAACATTTGATCTGCCCGCAGCCGGAAAAAAAGCATCGCTCCTGTTACAACTTGGCGCCGTCAATAACCTGGCAAAGGTTACACTAAACGGAAAAGAACTGGGCGTACTGTGGTGTGCGCCCTGGCAGATTGATATCAGCAACGCCGTAAAAGAAAAAAATAATCTCCTGGAAATAACCGTTGCCAACCTGTGGCCTAACCGCTTAATAGGCGACGAACAACTCCCGGACGACGGCATAAAAAACGGGCAATGGCCCGAATGGCTGCTGAAAGGCTTACCCCGCACCAGCGGAAGGTATACTTTCTCCACCTGGAAATTTTATACAAAAGATTCCCCACTGCTACCATCCGGATTACTGGGGCCGGTTACCATCCAAAAAATCACACCATGAATACATTGAAAGTTGGCCTGTTTGGCATAGGGCTCGCTGCCTATTGGGAACAATTCGAAGGACTGCAACAACGGTTGTCCGGCTATATTGATATCGTGCATCAGCAGTTGCAGCATTATGGCGCCGATATCGTTAATCTCGGATTAATAGACACGCCGGAAAAGGCTTTCGAAGCAGGCAGCCGTTTCAGGAAAGAAGACGTAGACCTGATCTTTTTATACGTAACCACCTATGCATTATCTTCCACGGTTTTACCGGTAGTGAAACGGGCAAAGGTACCGGTTATCGTATTAAACCTTTCTCCGGCCGCAGCCATTGACTACGCTACATTTAATAAGCTTCCCAACCGCACCACCATGACCGGCGAATGGCTGGCCTTCTGTGCCGCCTGTCCCGTACCGGAAATAGCCAGCGTATTCAAACGTTCACACATCCCTTTTTACCAGGTAACAGGTATGCTGCAGAACGATCCCATTGTTTGGAAAGAAGTGGAAGAATGGATCGCCGCCGCCAAAGTAGCGCACACCTTATATCACAACAGGCTTGGCTTAATGGGTAACTATTATGGCGGCATGCTGGATATCTATTCCAATCTTACTTTACACGCCGCCGTATTCGGCGGGCATATGGAAATCATTGAGGTAGATGAATTATCAGGACTCCGCAATACGGTCGGCGAAACAGAAATTACCGCCAAACTCCAGGAAGCACAGCAGGTATTTGACATCCAATCCGATTGCTCACCGGAAGAATTGCACCGCGCCGCCAAAACCGCTGTAGCGCTGGATAAGCTGGTGGCAAAGCATCAACTGGGCTCCCTCGCATATTATCATAAAGGAAGCGGCAATGCAATAAATGAAGATACCATGAGTTCCGTGATCATGGGCACCTCGCTCTTAACAGCACAGGGCATTCCTGTAGCCGGGGAGTACGAAGTAAAAAACGCACAGGCCATGAAGGTCATGGATAGCTTTGGCGCAGGTGGCTCCTTTACGGAATACTATGCAATGGACTACCAGGATGATATTGTACTCATGGGCCACGATGGGCCTTGTCATCCTGTAATAGCCGCCGGTAAAATAAAGTTAAAGCCATTACAGGTATATCATGGAAAAGTAGGAAAAGGATTATCAGTAGAAATGTCTGTGGCACATGGTCCGGTAACTCTGTTGTCTGTAGTGGAAACAGCAGATGGAAAATTGCAGTTCCTCCTGGCGGAGGGCGTGTCTGAAGCAGGTCCTATTCTTGAAATTGGCAACACCAACAGCCGTTACCGGTTCCCCATTGGCGCCAGGAATTTTGTGGAAGCCTGGAATGCAGAAGGGCCGGCGCATCATTGCGCAGTAGGCAAAGGGCATATAGCGTCGCGGATAAAAAAGCTGGCGGAGTTGTTGGGGGTGGAGGTTAAGCAGGTTTGCTAACTTGTGCTAAATTATTACCTTAGGCTCTTTATATTGGCGACATTGAAACTTATACATGGCTAGAGTAAAGCTCATTTTAATGTTTGTTGTATTGGTTGTAATTATTGGTGGATCTCTATACTGGATTGCTAAAGATGCAAATAGAAGGAAGTCAGAAGAATTGGAGCTGATAAACAGAAATTATGACTATGCTAAGGGAGTTATTATGGGAAAGAAATCATATAAAGGCCATAGCATAGAAGTAAAATATCAGATTGGGAATAGAGAATATAATTATGTGGGTGGCTGGGACAGCAACCCACATAATTTGGGAGAGGGTGATTCTATAAGATTCAGATACGCCATAGATACGCCTCAAATAATAATAACAGAGTTGGATGACAGGTATTAGACGTAATACTCTCTCTAAGTAAACTATTTAATTGATGTCTAAAAATACTGCATATCTCTACTCGTATCTGATAGCTTTTTTATATGTGGGAGCGGGCACATTGTCGGTGGGCTTTTGCTTACCCCCTCGTATAATTAATCCACACCTCCGCCACCAGGAAATGCAGCGTAAATCCTATCCAGAACGCTGTCCCAAAAAACACCTGCGGCGCCAGCCCTGAAAATGCAAAAAACATCCCCACTATAGGACGTACCGTGCTTACCGCCAGCCCGATGGCGAAAGCACGGATCATCCATTCGCGGTGAAAGCGGGAATACCTGTTCCGGATGCCGGGCATAAACTGCCATGGCCCCAGCAGCATAAACAAAAATCCCGGCAGGATATGCAGGAAAGTGATCACGGGGTGCTTACCAAAACCGGTATCAAATGGAATGGTGCCATTAGAGCTTACGGCTGGTAATATGCCGGCAATGGCCAGTGTTCGTCGTGCTACCATCGCCATACCGGTGATGGAGAGGAGGAACATGCCAGTGCGTAACACCCACGATATTTGTTTACGATGCATATCTTTGAAGTGTTGACCGGTATAAAAGTAGCCGTTGGAAAAAGGTGGTGGGAGAGAAGTATATGAAACGATAGTATACCGCGACAGGCAAGGCAGATGCCGCGATATTATAAGCGGTCAGCCACTGTATCAAAAACGAACATATTATTTTAAAAATAACTTTTTAAATTACTGGAATGTAAACCATTTTCGGTGTGGCATGTTTTTTCAACAGGTGCTGTAACAGATATCATCTATCATGATAAGAAACTACTTCAGGATTGCTTGGCGCAACCTGGTCCGCAATAAAGCATTTTCTTTTATCAATATCCTGGGGCTGGCGCTCGGACTGGCCTGCAGCCTCCTCATGATCCTGTGGGTGCAGGATGAAAAAAGCATGGATGGCTTTCATGCCAACAGTGATAAACTGTACCAGGTATATGTGCGCCAGTCGTCCGGAGGTAAAGTAGATGCCGGGTATCTCACACAGGGGCCATTGGCAGCAGAGCTGAAAAAAGAAGTGCCCGAAGTAGCTTATGCCAGTGGCTTTCAGGCTTTCCCGCCTGTTGCGTTACGGGTAGAAGATAAAGTAATGAAGATCACCGGCGCGTATGCCGGCGCCGATTTTTTGCAGATGTTCAGTTATCCTGTATTGGCGGGCACAAAAGCTTCTGCCATCGATAAACCCGGTACCATTGCTATTTCCAGGCACCTCGCGGAGTTATTTTTCGGTACCCCGGAACAGGCATTGGGAAAAACGCTGCGTTATGAAGACACGGTAAGCCTGTCTGTTACCGCGGTATACGATGTACCGGCCAATTCATCACAACAGTTTGATTTCCTCCGCAACTGGGAAGACTTTACAAAGAACAACGCCTGGACAAAAACCTGGGGCAGCTTTAGCCCGCTTACGTATATCCGTCTCCGTGACAACGCCGACGCAGGTAAAGTAGCCGCCAAAATAAAGGATTTTGTTTATAATTACCAGCCACGCAACAACAATTCCTATACAGAATTAGGCTTGCAGCCTTACAGCGAAAAATACCTGCACGCAGTATTCAGTAACGGCGTTCCCGGTGGCGGACGTATTGAATACGTGCGTCTCTTTACACTGCTGGCAATATTTATCATGCTTATTGCCTGTATCAATTTTATGAACCTGGCTACAGCCCGCTCAGTAAAAAGAGCAAAGGAAGTAGGCGTGAGAAAAGTAGTAGGAGCGTTACGTTCTTCTCTCATCATGCAGTTTATTGGAGAAGCCATGCTGCTGGCATTCTTCTCACTGGTAATCGCCCTGTTGGTGGTAATATTACTGTTGCCTGCCTTTAACCAGCTTAGTGGAAAACAATTATCATTACCCATCTCACAACCTGTATTCTGGGCTACCTTGCTGGGGCTCACGGTGCTCACCGGCTTTGTGGCCGGTAGTTATCCGGCATTGTTCCTGTCGTCTCTGAACCCGGTACGGGTGCTCAAAGGAAGTCTGAAATTTGGCTCCGGCGCTACCAATTTCCGCAAAGGATTGGTGGTGTTTCAATTTACGCTGTCCATTTTGTTAATGATAGGCATGTTTGTGATTTACCGCCAAATGGATTATGTGCAAACGAAAAACCTTGGCTACGACCGGCAAAACCTTATCTACATTCCTATTGAAGGTAGCCTGATCTCGAAATACGATGTGTTCAAAGAAACTGCCGCCAACCTGCCCGGCGTGCTGGCCATCTCTAAAATGAAGGAAACACCTACGGTGATACAACATCATAAAGGAGATATCAGCTGGTCGGGAAAAGATCCGGACGATGTTCCCTCTTTTGCCGATGCAGCAGTAGGCTACGATTTTATAAAAACCATGCACCTCACCTTACTGGAAGGCCGCGATTTTTCCCGGGAATTTGGAAATGATTCCGGCAGCTATATCCTGAATGAAAGCGCTGTGAAAAGGATCGGTTACCAGCATCCGGTAGGACAACCATTCACACTCGGAAATGTTTCCGGTACTATCGTGGGCGTACTCAAAGATTTCCATTTCAACTCCATGCACGACGCCATAGAACCGCTGGTGATCCGCCTGGATGAAAAGCCAAAATGGGGTACTGTACTGGTAAGAGCCGCCGAAGGCAAAACAACGCCGGTGCTGGCCGGACTGGCAGCGATCTGCAAAAACTTAAACCCTGAATTCCCCTTTACTTACCAGTTCTCTGATGAAGAATATACAAAGCTGTATAAGAGTGAACAGATGGTAAGTCAGTTGTGCAATTACTTCGCCTGCCTCGCCGTATTTATTTCCTGCCTCGGGTTATTCGGACTGGCCATGTTCACCGCCGCGCAACGTACAAAAGAGATAGGCGTGAGAAAGGTGCTGGGCGCTTCTGAATCCAATATCTTCATATTGCTGTCGGCAGGATTCCTGAAGCCTGTATTTATAGGGATGCTCATCGCCTTCCCGTTGGCCTGGTATACGATGAACCATTGGCTGGAACACTTCGCCTATAAAACAGACCTGGAATGGTGGATCTTTGCCGGCGCAGGACTCATCACTATTATTATTGCGTTACTCACAGTCAGCTTTCAAAGCATCCGGGCCGCCGCCATGAACCCCGTGAAAAGCCTGAAAACAGAATAATCCTACTTATTGGGGTGCTAATTCCCCATTATACCACTAAAAATACGGCCATAGCAATGGCATGTGGATTGCCGGTACATTCATAAACGCAACATTATGAAAGTACTTGGCATGATCCTCATTATTGCTGGTATTGCAATGATCCTTATCAGGGGTTTCTCTGTTCAAACAGAAAAAAAAGTGGTGGACATTGGTCCTGTTGAAATTAATAAGAAAGAAAACAAATGGATCGGCTGGCCTACCTACGCAGGCGGTATCGTAGCCATTGTAGGGCTAGTGCTGGTGGTATCCGGTAAGCGGAGAGACTAAAGGTGGTATATGTTCCTGTTGGAAAAATATTATCTTTAATCCCCAGGTCGATAAAAGAAATAAAATGATCAGTAAAAGGTTCCACGTTATATTAACATGCATGCTATTGGTATGCATGCTGGCTAAAGCACAGCGCTATCCTACCTACAAAGGACTGGTAATGGCTGGTTACCAGGGATGGTTTAACACACCCGGCGACAGTGCCGGCAGGGGATGGCACCACTATGAAAAAAGAGGAGTGTTCAAACCAGGCTCCTGTGAAATAGATTTCTGGCCAGATGTAAGCGAGTATAAGAAAACATATACCACTCCTTTTAATTTTGAAGATGGAAAGCCGGCTTCGGTTTTTAGTCCGCACGATGCCTCTACAGTAGCCGTACATTTTAAATGGATGAAAGACTACGGTATCGATGGCGTATTTATGCAGCGCTTTGTTGCGGAGATCAGGAACCCCAGTGGCAAAAAGCATTTCAACACCGTACTGGATAATGCGATGACGGCCGCCTGTAAATACGACCGCGCTATTGCCGTAATGTATGACCTCAGTGGTATGCGTCCGGGAGAAGAGCAACTGGTGTTAAAAGACCTGGATGAACTAACAGAAAAATATGATCTGCTGCACGGCAGTAAAAGTCCTACTTACCTGCATCACAACGGTAAACCCTTTATCGTGATCTGGTGTGTGGGCTTTAATGACCGCCGCGCCTACGGACTAAAAGAAGCGGAAACCCTGCTCGATGCCATGAAAGCAAAAGGCTTCAGCGTGATGCTGGGTGTGCCGACCTACTGGCGGGAGTTGAGGCAGGACGCGGTAAACGACGAAGGACTGCACCGCCTTATTAAAAAATCGGATGTAATTATGCCCTGGTTTGTAGGCCGCTATAATGGCAAAAGCTATGATGGTTTTAAGCAGCTGATAACAGCTGATATCGCCTGGTGTAAAAGCAATGGTGTGGATTATGTGCCGCTGGCCTTCCCTGGCTTTTCCTGGAAAAACATGAATGGTCCGGAAGCCAATACCATTCCGAGAGAAGGTGGTCGCTTCTACTGGCGTCAGATTGCCGGCGCAAAAAATGCCGGTGCGGAAATGTTGTATGTAGCCATGTTTGATGAAATGAATGAAGGCACCTCCATATTTAAATGTGCTACTGTGGATAAGTTGCCGTTGAATGCAGCCGGCTCTTTTACAGGTATCGAAACAGCATTGGGCAGCGATTACTACCTGTGGCTTACAGGGCAGGCTGCCCGCTGGTTTCACGGGAAAGGCAAATATTCGGATCAGTTGCCGGTAAGAAAGTAACGGCATGGGATATACGAACGGTGTGTAAGAAATATAAGGCTGGCTTATTTATTATATTGTAGAATAAAACCTGGAAGATGTCAACATCTTTATTGGATCAAAACAACGATCCGCTGCTCAAAACTTTCATTGCCGGTAAACCGGATCATACATTGGCGCTGTTGCAGCACTTCATCGCCCAATATGAGAAACTGGGAAAGATATACCTGTATCCCACCAAATCCATGATAGGTATTGGTTTCAACGATAGCAGGGTAGCATGGATCACCCAGCTTGGAAAGAATTTCGTACATATTGTGTTTCCCTTTGAAAAAGCCTACCCCGATAATTTATGCTTTCAGAAAATTGCGCAGGTACCGGGCAATAACCGGCAGTTTAATCATCATTGCCGTATGTATCTCCCGGAAGATATCAATGAAGAAGTACTGGCGTTTATGCGCCTGTCGCTGGAGTAATGGGTTTATGCCGGCGGTTTTAAGTATATTTAGGAAGAAACCTGTATAAAATACCGTCATATGAATCTCCATCGCCCTGCCTCTAAAAATATGATCGAGTCCATCCTGGTGCTGCTGTTGCTGCTGGCTTTGTTGCTGGCGCTGTATGATGTGCTGCGGCTCTTTTTCGGGATACTCACCTTTGCGCTGATCTTCTCCGTTTCTTTTCATCACCTGTTTGAGCGCATGGTTATTTGGTTAAAAGGCCGCCGTAAACTGGCCGCTACCATATATGCGGTAGCGTTAGTAGCCATCATTGCCCTGCCGGTTACTTATTTTATTGCAGCGCTGAGTTCACATATCCGGGAAGCATTGCACTGGATCGGTAATGTAAAGGAAAATGGTTTGCCGGCGCTGCCCGACTGGATTGTAAGTATGCCATACATCGGCAGTGATATCGTGGATTTCTGGGAACATCTGCAGGAAAGCCCCCGCGAAACATTGTCCACCAATGTACATGAACAACAGGTAAGAATGGTGCTGCATCATATCATCAGCAGTGGCGCAGGTATCCTCGGTGCAGCAGGACAACTCATCCTCGGCATCATCATATCCGCCTTTTTCCTGGTAGGCGGTGAAAAAGCGGTGCGCCCCATCAGGGCTACAGCCCAGCACCTGCTGGGACGTAAAGACGGCGCTGATCTGCTGAACGCTACTACGATGGCGATCAAGGGTGTGTCTATCGGTGTAATGGGCACTGCCTTCATCACCGCTATTGTGGCGTTTATCGGGCTTAAAATTGCGGGCATCCCCTTTGCTCTCGGTTTATCCGCCATTATCTTTTTCCTGGTGGTGATACAGATAGGTCCGCTCGTGGTATGGATTCCTCTAACCATCTGGATGGCTACACAGGGTCATCCCGGCATGACGCTTTTCCTGGCCATCTACGGCGCCGGCATCCTGATCGGAGAAGCCATCCTGAAACCCTTGCTCATAGCCAGAAGCGGCAAACTGCCTTTCCTGGTATTATTCCTCGGCGTAATAGGCGGCATGGCCGCATGGGGATTCACCGGTATGTTTAAAGGCGCTATCATCGTAGCCGTATTCTATACCGTATTTAATTCCTGGTTGTTGCGTAAAGATGCCGCCCACGGTTCACATGCTGCAGAATAGATAGTATCTTCGCAACAAGCATCAGCAGAATTATGAAAGCGGCAAGTATCAGTGATATAAAAAAAGAATTAACTACCCTGCCTCCGGCAGAATTGTCGGCATTGTGCCTGCGCCTGGCCAAATACAAGAACGATAACAAGGAACTGCTTACCTACCTTTTGTTTGAGGCCCACAACGAAGAAGGGTACATCGCCGCGGTGAAGGAAGAAATCGATAAAGGGTTTATTGAAATGGCCGGCGACAAATTATACCACGCCAAAAAAAGATTGAGGAAAATCCTGCGGATAACGAATAAGCATATACGTTATACCGGTTCCAAATCTGCCGAAACAGAACTGCTGATCTATTTCTGTACAAAAATGAAACTGTCCGGTTTATTATCTTCCTATAGTGTTCAGTTAAATAACCTCTACGAACAACAGGTGAAGAAGATCACAAAGGTGGTTTCCACCCTGCATGAAGACCTGCAATATGATTATCTCCGTCAGCTGAAACGGCTTACCGGCGAGGATTAGCACTTTGGTTTGTTTCCTTCACCGGAAAATTTTATTTTGGTGGGTGTTGACGAATTAAAGAGGCCATAAAATGAATGCATGAAAGTTCTATTCGAAACGCCGCGGCTGCAGGTCCGCACTTTTGCCGCCACAGATGACGCATTTGTACTGGAGTTACTGAATACGCCTTCCTGGCTGCAATACATCGGCGACCGGCAGATCCGGACACTGGCAGATGCACAACGCTATATCATGAATAACCTGTTACGCCTGTATGCAGAACAAGGCTATGGCGCATGGGTAGTAGTGTTGAAAGAAACGGAGAAGCCTATCGGTATCTGCGGACTGTTTAAAAGAAAATACCTGGAGCAACCCGACCTGGGGTTTGCATTCCTGCCTGCCTATGAAGGTTTGGGCTATGCTTATGAAGCGGCTACAGCTACCATTGAATATTCCCGGCAGCAATTACCGTTCTCCCGGTTGTTTGCCATTACCCAACAGGATAATCACCGGTCTGTTCGTTTACTGGAGCGGTCAGGATTCACGCTGCAGGGTACCATCCTTCCGCCCGGAGAAGTGGAAGAACTGATGTTATTTGATCTTGAATTAGGAAGCTGACTGCCGCCGTTTCCGGTAAGCCATCATCCTGCTTCCCGCCAGGTAAAGCAATGAACCCACACACAACACCACCAGCCCTGATCTCAGCCATGTAGCAGCGGTTACAGACAACCCGATTCCTGTACCCAGGGCTACATAGGCCGCGAAACAAATGGGACACTTTGGCAGCAGTACAAGGGTGATGCCCGGTATCAGCCATCGTACGCCTTTTACAAAGCGTTGCCATAAAGTGAGCGGGCCGGTGGTTTGCGCAGCGGTTGTTTTGCGGGCGCCGCTGCCCGTAGCGGCGCCGCAGGAACAATGTGTTTTCATGATGCTTAGTCTTCTGAACAACAGGAACCCGGCGTTTTCTCTTTATGATACCTGCCGGTATTGTCTACATGTCCTTTCTCTTCATATTTGTCGTGGTGCCGTACCCACGATGTTAAATCACCCCGTTCGCTGGTTTCATTACGTCCCAGCGGCGCTATATCCAGGTAGTTGTAAGCAGCGAGCTGTAATTCGCCACCACGGCCATACGTGGAATATGTGTGATAAATATCGCCGGCTTCATCTTTGTAAAAAACACTGATGCCCTGCAGGTCTTCCAAATGATGCGGCAATCCTTCCACAATACCGTAATTGTAATACACCGTTCCTTTTTCAAGGTCTTCCTTACGGAAAGACACGTGATAGTCGTAGTTGAAATCACTGCCTTCAGATGATACCCAGTTGAAGTGCCAGTCCATACGCTTGCGGAAAGCTTCCAGCGTGGCCAGCGGCGCACGTGATATCACCGCAATGGACACATCATGATGCTCCAGGTGAGGCAATACGCCGTTAATCGAATCTGCTGCAAAAGAGCAGCCTACACAACCTTCTTTTTCGTGGGGACCAAACATAAAATGCTGGATGATCAGCTGGCTGCGGCCATCAAAAAGGTCAGAAAGGGTGACCTTCCCTTCCGGACCGTCAAATACATAGTTCTTCTCTACCTTTTCCCACGGCAATGTCATGCGCTCACGGGTAAGCTCATCCCGCAAACGGGTATATTCCTTTTCTTTCTGCAAAAACTTCTTCCTGGCTTCCAGCCACTCTTCAGAGGATACAACTTTGTGCGGGGGACCGGGTTTAACAGCACTATCTTTAAAACCAGTCGTTACAGGAGTACTCATGATTTTTGTGATTTTAATGTTCTACAAATCTCAGGAGTTAAAATGTAATTTAACGAGGGTGAATGCGACTTATTTAGGGGGTGTTTGTGCCACGTTAAAGTATTAAATTTGTGTTGTAACAGACACAAACTGCCATGAAGACTGTTTCTTTGCTTATCTATGAAGATGCCATTTTATCTTCCGTGTCCAGCGTGATGGATATCCTGCTGGGAGCTAACCGCTTCCTCATTGAAACAGGAAAGGAACCAGCCTTTAAGCTGGAGCTGGTCAGCGAGAAGATGAAGAACATCCAGCTGCATGCGCCTGCGCAGTTTATCTGCTTCAAAACCATCGATGAAGTAAAACATACAGATCTCATCCTGGCGCCTGCCTTTGAAGGCTTAGCGGATGTTGTGCTGGAGAAGAACAAGGCGCTGGTGAACTGGATCCGCACCATGCACGCCTGCGGCACTGAAGTGGCCAGTCTTTGCCTGGGAAGCTATTTCCTGGCCGAAGCAGGACTGCTCTCCGGGAAATCCTGCACCTCCCACTGGACCGCCCTCGACGATATGCGCAGTCGCTACCCGGATGTAAATATCCTGGCAGACCAGGTAATGACCGACGACAATGGCGTTTATACCAGCGGCGGAGCCTTTATTTCATTAAACCTGGTATTGTACCTGATCGAAAAATTCAGTGGTCGTGAAACCAGCGTTTGGGTAAGTAAAATGTTTTCTATAGATATGGACCGCGTTAACCAGGCCCATTTCGCCGTGTTCCAGGGACAACGCCGTCACGAAGATGAAGACATTCTCAAAGCGCAGGCTTACATCGAAAAGCACTATGATCAGCAAATCTCCATAGAACAGATTGCCGGCCTGGCGAATATGAGTAAACGTAATTTCGTTCGCCGTTTTAAACTCGCTACCCACAATACCCCGATGGAATACCTGCAGCGGGTAAAAATAGAATCGGCCAAAAAAGAACTGGAGAAAAACGCCATCAACATCAGCACGCTGATGTACAACGCAGGATACAACGATCAGAAAACATTCAGACAGGTGTTTAAACGGTACACCGGTTTAACCCCGCAGGAGTATCGCAGAAAGTATTGCCGAGGCGGCGTGGAAATGAATTAAAGGATTATTCAGTACGCAAACTTTTTACGGGATTCATCAGCGCCGCTTTGGCCGACTGGTAACTGACGGTTATTAAAGTAAGCAGTATAGTGCCCACGCCAATGGCAACAAAAAGCCAGATGGACACCGGCGTGTGATACGGATAATGATTCAGCCAGGTCTGCATAAAATACCAGGTAAGCGGAGTAGCCACCAGCAAGGCTGTGATCACCGGCTTCACAAAATCTTTTGACAGCAGCAACAAAATGCCTGACACTGTAGCGCCCATCACTTTACGTATCCCGATTTCTTTGGTGCGCTGCTCTGCCATGAAAGCCGCCAATCCCAATATGCCCAGGCAGGAAATAAAAATGGCGAGTACGGCAAATACAGTAGTCAGCCGTGCAATGCGCTCCTCATCAGAAAACTTCTCCGCATAAAGTTCATCTGTAAAAGTAAAATCAAAAGGGCCTTCGGGGTTAAACTTTTTAAATACTTCGGCAATCCCTGCAAGTGCTGTCCGCATCGGTAATGCAGGATTTATCCGAACAGTTAACGCATTATACACGCCATATTGCAGGCAAAAGATCACCGGCTGCACTGGTGCATAAGGTGATTCCATCACCATGTCTTTCACCACGCCAATGATCATGTGCGGCCCGCCGCCAGCCTGTATAATTTGCCCGATGGGATGCTTAAATCCCGTGAGCTTTACTGCCGCCTCATTTAAGATCAATGTCCCGGTATCGGTAGGGAAGCCGCGGGAAAAGTCGCGGCCTTCTTTGATCTGCCAGCCAATAGTACGACCGTAATCATGCGATACCGTTACAAAGCCTACCGGTGTTGTAACACCGGGTGCTTTGCCTTCCCAGCTGAGGTCATCACTGTTGCCGGGGTTCTCCGTGGTAGGATGTGATGCCTTCGCCATATCCGCCACCGCGCCACTTTCCAGTAAAGCGGTTCTTAACTCGTTGTAAGGAGCGCCAAACATTTCCGGGGTATTCATAGTGAGGTTAATCAGCCCCTCGCGGCTATAACCCACCGGACGGCTTTTGGCATATTGAATTTGCTGGTACACAATCACAGTACCTATGATCAATGCAATAGATACGCTGAACTGTACTACCATCAGGGCATTGCGGGGAAGCAAGGAGAAACGGCCCGCAGTAAAACCGCCTTTCAATATTTTTACAGGCCGGAAAGAGGATAAATAAAAAGCAGGATAACTGCCGGCCAGCAGCCCGGTAAGCACCGCAAATACCGACCCCGCCACCCATAACACAGGTGCATCAAATGGAATCGTGATCTGTTTTTCAGTGATCCGGTTAAACAATGGCAATAAAAGCCACACCATGCCCACCGCTACTGCAAAAGATAAAAAGGAGAGGAGCAGCGACTCAGTAAGGAACTGCCGGATCAGGTGGCCCCGCGTAGCGCCAATCGCTTTGCGGATGCCTGTTTCTTTGGCGCGTTTGGCGCTTCTGGCGGTAGACAGGTTCATGAAATTGATACATGCCAGCAACAGTACCAATGCGCCGGTAATACCAAACAACCACACCAGGCGGATACGCCCGCCGCTTACCTGTCCGTTCTTAAACTCATTATATAAATGCCACTTGTTCATAGGATGCAGCAGCAGTGTTTCTTTACCTGCCTTTACATGCTGTTGCACAACGCCGCTGATCTTCGCATTGGCCTTATCCATATCAATACCCTCATTGAGCTCTACATACAATTTCCAGTAATGAGTATCCCATTTGGATACTTCGTCTTTCAGCCACGGAATAGTACTCACGGCACGGTCCCACGGAAGGAACAACTGCGTGCCATAAAAAGCCGTGCTTTGCGGAAGGTCTTCATATACGCCTGCAACCTGCAGGTCGGTGCGGTTATCCATGCGGATCGCCTTGCCCATAGGATCGGCATTGCCGAACAGGGAGGCAGCCAGCGATTGGTTAATAAGCACTGCTGTAGGATCTTTCAGGGCATCTCTTTTTCCGTGGATCATTTTCAGGGTCAGCATCTCAGGCAGATCCGGACCTGCCCATACCCCCGACTGTGATAGCTTCTTTTCACCTGCTGCAATGGTGTGGGTGAAGTTGGGATAAACAATAGCCACGCGTTTGAAATCACCTGCATAATTATTCCGCAGTTCATCGGCCAGCGGAATGGCAATAGCTTCGCTGGTATTGGTTTCCCCGTTGATCGTTTGTACATCCATTACCTGCGCCAGCCGGTTATGATGGCTATGCCAGTGGTTAAAAGAAACCTCGTCCCATATCCACAGCCCTATCAGCAAGGTAACTGCCATACCGGTAGCCAAACCAACAATATTGATTGCCGTGTAACTTTTATTTTTTAAAAGATGACGGAAAGTAACTTTAAACAATTGCATGCAGACGCTATTTTCAACGGGTGCCGGAAAAATAATGCCGGAACCGGATTCTTTTATAAATAACAAATTTATACTTTTACGGTTATCTTAATATGTCCGTTTTCAATACAGGCGACGGCCGGTTTCGAAAACAACCTTTAATGTGATGTTTCCCCATACTTTCCCTAATTTTATCGTTTTCAAACCGGCAGATGCGTATGAACAAAATTATCTATAGCCTGCTGTTGCTGTTGGGGGTAAACACCATCGCATCAGCACAGGAATTGTATATGCCTCGTAACATTAAACAGGCATATGTGAACGGAACCCGCGACAAGAGCGGCGCACCGGGCAAACACTACTGGCAGAACAAAGGGGTATACAATATCCAACTGGCTGTAAACCCGCCCAACCGCAAAGTAACCGGCAGCGAAACTATCAGCTACGTGAACAACAGTCCCAATACATTAAAAACAATTGTACTCCGGCTGATCGTGAACCTGCATAAATACCAGGCTCCCCGTTCAGGTTATGTGAGCAAGAACTTTTTAACGGATGGCATCACCATCGATACACTGGTGATCAATGGCGAAACGCTGAAGTTCAATAATGATGTAGGCACGCTCTCGCATGTGGTATTGCCAAAACCATTGCAGCCGAAAGACAGCCTCCAACTGCAAATCAGCTGGCATTACGACCTGTCTGTACAAAGCGGCCGGGAAGGCATGCTGGACAGTACCTCCGTTTTCATGGCCTATGCTTATCCCCGCGTATCTGTATACGACGACTACAACGGCTGGGACGCACTGGACCACACCGACCGGGTTGAGTTTTACAGCGACTTCAACGACTACAACGTGTCGGTAACAGTACCAAAGAACTTTGTAGTATGGGGCACCGGCGATCTGCAAAATGCTTCTGAAGTATTGCAGCCGGAGTTCGCAAAACGCTTGCAGCAATCTTACACTGCAGATAGTGTGATGCACATTACTACGCTTGATGAAATGCAGCGCAACGTAGTTACCCGCCAGACCAACACGAACACCTGGAAATTTAAAGCCACACATATCGCGGATGTTACCTTTGCGGCCAGCAGCCATTATGTATGGGACGCCGCCAGCGTAATCGTGGACAGCAGCACCATGCGCCGCGCCAGCGTACAGGCAGCGTTTAATGATACATCCACCGACTTTCATCATTCGGTAGCGTTTTCACAAAACGCACTGGGATGGTTCTCTCATCAGTGGCCGGGCGTACCGTATCCCTTTCCGGTAATGACAGCCGTGCAGGGCTTTGCAGACATGGAATACCCTATGATGGTAAACGATGGTTCGGTAGGAGATGACCTCGGTTTTGCGCAATTAGTGCAGGATCACGAAATAGCGCATACCTATTTCCCTTTTTATATGGGCATCAACGAAAGCCGCTATGCCTTTATGGATGAAGGCTGGGCCACCACTTTTGAATACCTCATCGGTATTGCGGAAAAAGGAAAGGAAACAGCAGATAACTTCTACAAAAAATTCAGGGTCACCAAATACATCTTTGATCCTTCTACGGAAGAAGACCAGCCTATCATTTCCATGTCCAACCAGGTAAGCGGAATGGGCTACAGCAACAATTCCTATGGCAAAGCATCCTTGTCGTATCTCGCAGTGAAGGATCTGCTGGGGGATAAGCGGTTCAGGAAATGCCTGCACGCCTATATGGATAACTGGCATGGAAAACATCCCATCCCCTGGGATTACTTCTATTCCTTCAATACTGCGGCGGGTGAAAACCTTAACTGGTTCTGGAATAACTGGTTCTTCAGTAATAATTACATCGATCTTACTTTATCAGATGTAAAACAAACAGGTAAAAGCATTAAGGTGAAAATAACCAATACCGGCGGCTTCGCTGTTCCGTTTGATGTGATCGTTACCTTTACGGACGGCAGCACGGCTACCCATCATCAAACACCGGCGGTATGGAAAGCCAATACAAAAGCTACGGTGCTGGATCTGGCAGTGAAGAAAGAAGTAACTGCTGTGCGGCTGGATGGCAACCTGTTTATGGATGCCAATGCAAAAGATAATAGCTGGAAGAAATAATACGGGAGAGGGGACCGCATCACGCGATTCCCTTTATTCTTCTTTCAACAGGCCGTTAATTTTACAATACTCCACGGCTTCTTCAATACTATTCACCTGGAACTTGCGCAGGATGTTCATCCGGTGCGCTTCAATAGTGCGGATGCTGATGTTCAGTGATTCTGCAATATCTTTATTATTAAGTCCCTGGCTGATCATACGCATGATCTGCTCCTCGCGGCGGGAAAGGGAGATCTCCTGCGTGCCGCCATTGCCGGGCGTTTGTTTGGCATCAAGATATTTCTTTACGAGGATATCGCTTACTTCCCCGATAAAATAATATTTACCCTGGTGGATAGTGCGGATAGCGCTGAGGAATATTTTATTGCTGGTATCTTTCAATATATAACCGCTGGCGCCCATTTCAAGGGCCGCTGCTACATAGTCGGGTTCGTCAAAAAGACTAAAGAACAGGATTCTGCCGCGGGGATTTTTTTCCAGCAGGCGGGTACTGGTTTCCAGGCCGTTCATACCGGGCATACGGATATCCATGATAATTACATCCGGTTGGATGGTGGCTAACTGTTGCAGCGCATCTTCGCCACTGCTGGCTTCTCCCGTCACTTCCATGTCGGCTTCGCTGTTGATAAGCTGTTTAAGGCCGTTCCGGAATATTTCATGATCATCTACTAAAAAAACGCCTATTTTTTTCATTGCTAAAAAGTTATTGCCAACTGTACAATTGTTCCGGTGCCGGGTTGTGAATTGATCTGAAGCGTACCGCCCAGCAACTCCGCCCGTTCTTTCATATTACGGATGCCGTTTACTTTTTTTGCCTGCTCGGAGGAATATAGCTGCTGGCTGTCGAAATGAAAACCTTTGCCGTTATCCCTTACCGTCAGTTGCAGGAAATTGGCGGTGCCGTCAATATCTATTTCAATGGTATCTGCATCTGCATGCTTGATGGCATTGTTCAATGCCTCCTGCAAGATACGGTAAACGCCTGTCTTTACTTCCTTTGGCAGCGGCGCCGCCGCTAAGGTGTCTTCCAGCTGGAAGTCTATACCGGGGGCCGTTTGGCGGCACAGCTTTATCAATTCATCAATGGCCGCCCGCAGGCCGAAATCTTCCAGCACACTGGGCAACAGGTCCGCACAAATCCGTTTGGTTTCATTGATGATGCTGTACATCATGGTATTCACCATCGCAATTTCAGGATCGGGGCGCATACTCCGGTCTTCTATCTGTTCCAGCTTCATACGCAGGCTGGTCAGCATCTGGCCGATGCCATCATGTATTTCAGCAGCAATCCGTTTACGCTCTTTCTCCTGCCCGTTGATGATGGAATACGACCGTATACGCTGCTCCGTTTCCTGGCGCAGCAGTTTTTCCTGGTTGGCCAGCTGCACCTGCTCTGTTAACTTACGCGCCCGCTCTTCGGCATCTACCAGCCCGCGGATTATTTTCCGGATGCGGGTAGACAACGGGTAGAAGATCACCCCTGCTTCCAGCATCAGGGTGAAAAGCACCAGGCCCAATACGATGTATTCAATTTCCTTCAGGTTACGGATCCGCTCTTTGGAAAAGCGGTCGTAGTCAAATACAATCAGCTCCATGCCCAGCAGGTACGACTTCTCATACGCCAGTATTGTTTGCACATACGGGCGGATGTGCGCTGGCTTAAAGGCGCTGTCGCTGTACAATACCGTAATCATTTTACTGGCGGCATCCCATATTTCCTGGTGGGGGTTGCGGATAATCTCAAACATCTGCTTCAGCTCATCCTGGTCGTTCGCCGGTAAATTGAGAAAGTTACTGCCTGCCTGTAAGCCTTCGTGCGACTTCTGCCACTGCTTCAGCGTATTGATAAATTCTTTCCGGTTATCATCTATATCCCTGCCGGATTCCAGCAACAGCGCCAGCTTACTGAGCGTTTGACTATACGTTCGCAGCTTTCCCGCAAAGTTGATCACATGCGAATCGTTCATCTGGTGGTTCAGCGCCTGCTGGATTTTTATCTGGCTGAATATGGACAACAGCGCAATAGTAGTGAGCGCCACCGCGTAGAGGATGGTGAAGATTTTAAAAATACTTCTGTCTTCAGATACAGGATGCATAATGTTAAAGATAAATAAAACCCGCGCCCGGTAGCATCATACCGCAATATGTTTTTCCAGTTCCGAGTGCTTCAGCTCTTCTGCGGTACCATCCAGCACCATCCGGCCACGATCCATAAAATAGTAGTGATCCGTTACCTGGTTGGCAAAGTCTATTTTTTGTTCCACCAATAATACCGATAATCCCTTTTGCTGTACCAGCTGTTGCAGGATACTGCCAATTTCCTGCGCAATGGAAGGTTGTATACCTTCTGTAGGCTCATCGAGCAGCAGGAGGGAAGGGTTGCTGACCAGCGCCCTGGCAATGGACAGTTGTTGCTGCTGCCCGCCGCTGAGGTTACCGCCTGCGCGTTTGCGGAAATCTTTCAGGATGGGAAACAGGCTGTAGATCTCTTCTTCGGGGATCTTTGCTTTCCGGTCGGGATGCGCTTCCAGCCCCAGCAGCAGGTTTTCGTACACCGATAGCCTGGGGATAATTTCCCTGCCCTGCGGTACGTAAGCAATGCCGGCCTTTGCTTTTTTATGCGGCGGCAGCGCTGTAATGTTTTCGTTGTTGAAAAGGATACTGCCTTCCTGTGCGGGCAGCAGTCCCATAATAGTTTTGAGCAGGGTGGTTTTCCCTACGCCATTGCGGCCCATCACCGTAGTAACGGCGCCTCTTTTTACGGAGAGGGTGGTGCCGCGCAAAATGATGCTCTGTCCGTATGCGGCAGAGATATTGTTAACAGTCAATACCGGTGTGTTCATCATAATGTTTCAAGTTGAGCGTTAGTACGGCCTAAGTAGCAATCTATTACCCGCTGGTCATTCTTAACTTCCGCGAAAGTGCCTTCCATCAGTCGTTTGCCACGAACCAGTACAGTCACCAGTTCGTTGGCTATCTGTTCTACAAATTTCATATCATGTTCAATCACAATAATGCTGTGCGCTTTGGATAACTCCAGCAGCAGCGCGCCGGTTTTCTCCGTTTCTTCATCACTCATACCGGCGGCAGGTTCATCTATCAGCATCAGGGTGGGATCCTGCAGCACCACGATGGCAATTTCCAGCCACTGCTTTTGTCCGTGCGAAAGATCGCCGGCCAGTTTATACATCACGTTGGTGAGCGATAATTTCACAGCCACGCTATGTATCCTGTCGGCCAGCGCTGGCGTGGATTTGAAGAAGAGGGAAGAAAAGATATCTTTCTTCATTTTGGCTGCCAGCAACAGGTTGTCGTGCACCGTTAGTCCCGGGAATACTGATGGCTTCTGGAATTTACGGCCTATGCCGGATTCCGCGATCTTTACTTCGGTTTTCCCTAAAATGGATTTGCCATTGAAGAATATTTCTCCTTTGTCTGCTTTTGTTTTTCCGCAGATGATATCGAGGAAGGTGGACTTGCCCGCTCCATTCGGACCAATGATCACACGTAGTTCTTTATCGCGCAGGCTGAAATGATCCAGGTTCAGTGCATGTACACCGCCAAATGATACCGCCAGGTTGTTTACGTTTAGTAGCATATCAGTGGGTAGTTTGAGGTGTTTTAAACCGGGTAGGGGAAAATCTTTGTTTGATACTTTCCAGCAGACCCATAAATCCTTTGTCGAAATATAATACCGTGATCACAAACAGGAAGCCCAGTATAAACAACCACGAATCAGGGAATAAACTGGTACAGATGCTATAGAGGAAGTTCACCAGCAAAGCCCCTAGTACGGCGCCTTTCAGGTTGCCCCTGCCACCGAGCGCCACCCACATCACCATTTCTACCGATGCCTTTACATCCATACGGCCGGGTGTGATGATACCTGTTTGTGGCAGGTATAACATACCGCCCACGGCGGCTAACAGTGCCGCCACTACGAAAACAGCCAGCTTGTAATCCACTACCTTGTAGGCTGCATAGCTGATGCGCGATTCGCTGTCGCGGATGGCCTGCAACACTTTCCCGAACTTGGAGTTGGTGATCCGGTAACAGAAAAAGTAAGCGGCACACAATACCGCAAAGGAGATCATGTACAGTGCCAGTTTTACGGAAGATGAGGACAAGCTGTAACCCAGGAGGGTGTTAAAATCGGTAAGACCGTTGGTACCACCAAGATTGGTTTCATTCCGTAAAAAGATGAGCCACATCGCAAGCGTAAGCGCCTGCGTGATGATGGCCATGTACACGCCTTTGATCCGGCTTCTGAACAGCACAAACCCCACCACAAAAGCAAAGAGGGCGGGGATCAGCAGGCATAGCGCCAGCGACCAGCCAAAGGAATGAAACGGTTGCCAGAATAACGGTAACGTATCTATTTTATTCCACGCCATAAAATCGGGTAACACCGCGCCCGCCGTCACTGTTTTCTTTAGCAGCAGGTGCATGGCAATGCCATAGCTGCCTAAGCAAAAGAAGAACGCCTGGCACATGGAAAGGATGCCGGTATAACCCCAGATGAGGTCAATACCCAGCGCCGCTATGGCAAAGCAGAAGTACCGCCCCCAAACGGAAATGGTATTCACGGATAAAAATCCCGACAGGTAACCTGCCGGCAACAGGATCGCAAAAATTGCGATGAATAAGATATAATACAGTGGATTGTTTTTCGTTTTCATATGCCCGGTTTTTAATCTTCCGCAACGCGGCCTTTGTCAGGAAATAAGCCTTTGGGTTTATACTGCATGAACAGCATAATAAACACCAGGATAAACACTTTGCCGTATACCGCCTGGAAAAAGGACTCTGATATTTTGGTGAAGAAGCCAATGCCCAACCCGGAGAAGATAGTGCCGGCGAGTTTGCCCACACCTCCTGTTACTACCACCAGGAAAGAATCTACAATATAAGTTTGTCCCATATCGGGCACCACGTTGCCAATCAGTGTAATGGCGCAACCGGCCAGTCCGGCCAGCCCGGAGCCAATAAAGAAAGTGATGGATGCCACGCGCCTGGTTTCTATGCCCAGGCAGGCGCTCATCTGCCGGTTTTGTGTAACCGCCCTAATCTGTAATCCCAGCCTGCTGCGATAAAGCATCAGGTATGTGAACACTACCATCAGCAGCGTTAGCACAATAATAAAAATGCGGTTATAGGGTAAGGTGAGATGTGGAGATACCTGCCATCCTCCGGACAACAGCTGCGGGGTTTTCACTGCCGTAAGATCTCCGAAAAGTAAACGGGCTGTTTGTATCAGTATTAAACTAACGCCCCACGTTGCCAACAGGCTTTCCAGCGGTTTGGCGTACAGGTGGCGGATCACCAGCCGTTCCAGTATCCATCCCATTGCGCCGGCTACCATGAAAGAAAGTGGCAGTGCGGCGAGGAAGAAAAGATCTGTTTGTGGTATGCCCAGTGTATGGGTAAAAAATACCTGCGTGCAATAAGTGGTGTAGGCGCCTATCATCATAAATTCGCCATGCGCCATGTTAATGATGCCTGCCAGTCCGTATACAATAGAAAGCCCCAGTGCAATCAGAATAAGGATGCTGCCAAGACTCAACCCACTGAAGAAATTCTGGATCCTTTGGAGGCTGTCGTAGCGCTTCTCCAGGCTGATGGCCTGTGCGGCGGCATAGTGGGCCGTTTCCTGGTTTAAGAACCCGGTTTTGGCGTAGTTCCGCAGCAGCACGGGTGCATTGTCGCTCCAGTTGTCGCCGATACTATCAATATATGCTTTGGCGGCGGCGGTGCTGGTGGCGCTGTATAAGCGGGCGGCGTAGAGTACATCTTTACCGGTGCGCCGTGCATCGGCATTGGATTCCTTTGCCAGTGCAGCCTGCAGGATGCTGAGTGTGGCAATGTCGCCGGTATTTTTCAGCTGTGTATATGCCAGGATCCTTTTTTGCGCATCGTTGCTGAAGAGGTTCAGCAGCGGCGCTATACCTGCCAGTTGCATCCGGTCGGCGCGCGGAATGTCTACCGTTTGCAGGGCGGACAATGGTAACAGCAGCGGTTGCCCGCTGCTGTTGGTAAGGAGTATATTATCGGGATAAAGGGAATAAAGCCGGTAGGTTCCTTCTCCGGTCGGTTTGCTGTCCACCGTTACCGCTTTATGATCCAGCAGGTACAGCTTTTTATCATTGATCGCCATCAGCAAAGGAAAGGTGGCCGGTATCCGGAGAGCGGCCAGTCTGCCAATAGCCTGCGTGCGCACGGAGTCGTTGGGTGGTTGCAGCAGCTGTGCGGTGTAAATGGAAGTGCTGTCCTGTGCTGCTACTTTCAGCGGCAGCAACAGTAAGCAGCACATCAGCATCCGTAAGGAGATTTTCATCGCGTCGTATTTGATAAGTTGGAAATAGCCTGTCTTTTGTAAAAGGTATCCGCCTATTTTTTGGCGTAAGTACCGTTGTGGTTTACCCAGTCGCAATCTTTATCCGGAGAGGTTAACGGCGACCATGGTTGCGGATCCACGAGCCCTTCAGATTTCCAGATGATATCAAATTGTCCGTCGGGTTTTATTTCACCGATCACTACCGGTTTTGCCAGGTGATGATTTCTGGGATCCATTTTAACCAGTCCGTCGGGAGAAGGGTAATCCAGTCCGTATAATGCGTTGCGCACTTTTGATACATCGAAGGAGCCTGCTTTTTCAGCGGCTTTAGCCCAGAGATAAACACCGGTATAAGCCCAGCAGATAGGATCGTCTGTTACTCTTTTATCGCCGCCGGGTAGTCCTTTTTTCGCGCAGAAGGCTTTGAAGTCGGCTACAAACTTTTTGTTTTCGGGCAGGTCGTTCGACTGGAAGTAGTTCCATGCTGCGAGGTGTCCTACCAGGAATTCCGTGTCCATAGAGCGGAGTTCATCTTCTGCCACAGAAAACGCCATGATGGGGCAGGTAGCGGAAGAAAGGCCCTGGTTGGCGAATTCTTTATAGAAAGGCACATTGGAATCGCCGTTGATAGTAGAAAGGATACAGGCTTTACCATCTGCTGCAAAGCGTTTTACTTTAGAGATGATGGTTTGATAATCCTGGTGGTGGAACGGCGTATATTCTTCAATGATATTTTCTTTCGGGATGCCTTTGGAAAGCAGGTAGGCTTTCAGGATTTTGTTGGCAGTGCGGGGAAACACATAATCTGTTCCCAGCAGGTAAAACTTTTTATAGCCGCCGCCTTTTTCGCTCATGAGGTATTCCGCCGCCGGGATCAGTTGTTGGTTAGGTGTGGCGCCGGTGTAGATCACGCTGTTGGAGCACTCTTCCCCTTCATATTGTACCGGGTAAAAGAGGAGGCCGTTGTTCTGCTCAAATACGGGCAGCACTGATTTGCGGGATACGGAAGTCCAGCAGCCAAATACAGCAGATACTTTTTTATCGATCAGCAGTTCTTTGGCTTTTTCTGCAAACAGGTCCCAGTCGGACGCCGGATCTACAATTACCGGTTCTATTTGTTTGCCGAGTACGCCGCCTTTGGCATTGATTTCATCTACCGCCATTTGTACTGCGTCTCTTAAAGATACTTCAGAGATGGCCATTGTGCCGCTGAGGGAGTGGAGCACGCCTATTTTAACTGTTTCTTTGGCAGTGGCAGAGTCGCTGCTGCCGGCTTTCCCGGCGCTGTTATTACAGGAAGAAAAGAGTGCAGTGGCGCCGAGTAACAGGATGGGTAGTTGTTTCAGGAAAGCGTTTCTCATGTGTTGTATTATTTTATAAAGAAGATGAATGAATGCGTATGTCCTTTAGAAAATGAAGAATTGTGCCTGTAGCCAGAGTTGTCCGAATGTTTTTTTCGTGTAGTCGTCGGCGATAGCAGTAGCCACGTTGTAGGTACGGGTGGTGTAGGAGAGGCGCAGGTTGGTACCGGTGCCATTGAAGAAGTAGTTGAGTCCGCCTCCCATTACGCTGCTGGAGTTTATCTTATCAAAATTGGCAGGCTTAACGGCGCCGGCTTGTGCGGCATCGGCGCTTACGTCCTGGTTTTCGTACCTGATCCAGGGCTGCAGTTTTGTTTTTTTGAAGTAGTAGCCGAGTTCCAGGAACTGAACGGTTTGTTTAGGAATGAGGGTGGCAAAGGAGTATTTGGAATCCAGTTTGGTGCCACCGGTCATATATTGGAACGCGGCGTTTACAGTGATGGAGCCGGCGTTGCCCAGCGGATGATCAAAGAACACATCTGTGCTGAGGTTGTAGTAGGTAGCCTGTGCATCGACGCCAGCGCCCCATGCCAGGGTTTTGCCGTTGCCCAGTTTGGTACCGGCGTAGTAGTAATCCTTTTCTGCATCGAGGAAGTTGTATGCCACGCGGCCTACGGTACGCAGGGGCGCGCCGCCATCTACATTACGGCCGGTGAAAACACCAAGCCGGTATTCCAGTTTATCGTTGGCAAGGAATCCGCGGGCGTTGATTCCCAGGTCGCGGCCAAAATTTCCCTGCAGCGGACTGTTGGCAAACAGGTTATAAGGGTACTGGAAGTAGGTGAAGTCGTTGGCCATTAAACCGGCGGCGCCCTGTAGTCCGTTACGGTTGTTGGACACCAGTTGCATCCCTGCTACGAGCTGGAAGGCGTTGGTAAAAGTGTATTCCAGTTGCGCGTCCAGTATGATGGGGGATACCTTTACATTCTTCTCTCCGTTGGATTGTATGCCGATGGGAGAAGGGATTTCCGTTTCCATAAAGAAGCTGGCTTTTTTCGTAAGCTGGCCGCCTACGAGTACCCTGGCGCGGTAAATGGAAAATCCCTTGTTCCAGTCTTTCGCTGTTTTATCGTTGCTGGGAGCGCTAAACCCGGTTTGCTCGCCGGAGGCGAACATATGAACAATGGCGCCAACCTGGATAGAGGGCTTAAAGGGTAAGTCGGATGCCTGGAAAAGGGTGATAGCTTTTGCGCTGTCGTTGCTGGTATTTAAAGAAGCGGGGAGTTCAATTAAGTAACTGCCTCGTTTTTTCTTTTTAGGGGGATCGTTGTTTTCGGCTTTCGCAATAAATGGAGCAGCGGCAAGTATGAAGGCAAATGTAGCTGACAATTTCATAAAATAAGTAATTAAAAATTAGATAATGTACTTAAGTACTTTTTTGGTTGATCGATCAGTATACTTAAGTATAAAAGTAGAAGATTAATTTACTTAATTCATATAATTTTTATGAAAATGGCCAAAATTTGTGTGAAGTGCTGATAATAAATGTATATATATATTATTGTAATATAATTTAACGCATAGGTTATTACTTAATTAAGTAGATTGATTTATAGTGTATTAGAGAATGATAAGAAGAACCAGCCATCATTTATGCCTGTCTGCTATTTCTTCTTACTATTAATATTATATAATTGTATTATATAAATTAAAAAAGGGTGGTACTGGTAATGAAACAGAGTGTAAAGGCTATTGCTGTAATACTCAAACGGTATGGAACCGGCAGGCGCCATTATAGGATAAGCCGTAGATAAGCCGTATATGAGCCGTATGTAAGCCGTAGATAACCTGTACCTATAGAGATACGGCTTATCTATGACTTATCGGTATTTGCGTTATGGGTGTAATAGGTGTACCGGGGGGATCGTCACCGTTTCAGCCAGCCGGTGATGCTTAATCTGGGTTTATTGGTGAGTTGTACTTCATGCTCCAGTTCACTGCTTTTAAAGAAGACGGTTTTTCCGCTGCTGGGGTCTACCTGTTGCGCATCGCCATTGGCGTGGTAAATAGACAGCTGTCCGCCATCGGCGGGTAGCCAGCCGGCATTGAGGTAAATGATCATGGAATACTGGCGGCTGTCGTTGTTGCGGAACTGATCCAGGTGTTTCTTGTAGAAACTCCCTGTTTCATACAGGGTGTAATGAAACTCGTACCCGGTAATGCCGGTGTAGCAGGATTGGTTCAGGTAAGCCACAAAGGCGTCCATCACATCAAAGAAAGCATTTTCATGCGCGTTGTTGTGTTGCCTGTCGAGCCAGTAAATAATATCCCCGCGAACGGATTTGTCCTGGTTCACCAGTGATTGGTTGCCGGTGCCTGCCGCCAGCATGCTTTTTTCAGAGTGAAGATGTAACAGGTTTTCTTTTAAGTCGTTGGAAAGCTGACTGCTTAAAAAATTTTCTGAGATACCTACTTTGCTTTCAATGAAGCTGTTAATTAATGTGTCAAAGGCCTGTTGCAAAAAGAGGGCGTGCTTATAGGAACAGAATTATCCCTATTCCGGTGAAGGTAGCTGGAATAAAAAGATTTTATTTCAATATTTTTCTCCCGATAGTTGTTTCTTCTCTGTTAAATCGTTTTTTAGGTAGAAGTTATCAAGTGTATTCCAAATGTCCCTTAACCTTTTTACATTTGAAAGATGAACTTAATTGGTAACATCATCTGGCTCATCTTCGGAGGCTTTGTTGCGTTTATACAGTATATGGTCAGCGGCTTTCTGCTCTGCCTCACGATTATCGGTATTCCTTTCGGGTTACAATGTTTTAAGATAGGCTTCTTTACCTTGTTGCCATTTGGCCGCCAGGTGAGGGATGTGCCGGGGCAAACGGGTTGTCTGGCTACGATCTTCAACATTATATGGATCCTGATCGGCGGCGTGTGGATTGCGCTTACGCACCTGTTTTTCGGTCTGTTGCTCACCATTACCATCATCGGTATTCCCTGGGGCCGGCAGCATTTTAAGCTGATGAGCCTTAGCTTCACGCCCTTTGGAAAGGAAATTTTCTAACGGTTGTGTATGCCGCTGTTGGCATGACTATTGGATTTCTGTTTCCGGACTAAAACCTGAAATATGAAAAAGATATTGTTTGCAGCAGCAGCTGTAGGTACTGCAGCCTCCCTGATTATCTTATATCTCAGAAAACGTCAGCAGGGACAGGATTTACTGGAAGATGCGAAAGATTCCGTAAAGAAATCTGCCGGCACTATGCGCGACTACGTACGTAAAGCGAAGGCAGAAGCCAATGGAATTTATAGTAATGCAATGGGGTAAATCAGATAACTTTTTGAAAAAGCGCGTCCGGCCACCGGGCGCGCTTTTTTTATCCAGTTGAAATTAAGTCCGGTTGATTCCCCGGAAAACACTAGGTTTACGGCATATTTACTTTCACTACATATCTCCTCCCGATTACCCAAAATCGGTCTTTCCCGGAAAGGAACAGGGTTTCCTTTCTCTGATATTTCTATTCTATTTTAATACAAACAGGTGCTTACGGCACATTTAACCAGGCAAATACATGTCATCAATATCCAATAAGGCCATTGTACTGGCCGCACTCAGGCGCCTCATCGGGGAGCGCAATACCAGCGTAATAGACACTTATCTTCATGATTCCTATATTCAGCACAGTCCTATGGTAAAAGACGGCAAGGCCGGTTTGCTGGAAGCACTGGAGCAGCTGAAGCAGCAGCCCGCGTCTGCGGAGGCAAAATCGCCTGTAGTACGCACCATCGAAGACGGGGGTTATGTAATGCTGCATATGGCTGTAGCGTTTATGGGCAAAAGTGTGGCCATTGTGGATCTTTATCGCCTCGAAGAGGGGAAGCTGGCGGAGCATTGGGACGCCACACAGGAGCAGCCGGAGAATGCTTCCATAACAGAAGGCGCCACAGAAATCACCGACCTGCATCTCACGGCAGGTAATAAGGCAATTGTGGAACAATACTTCCGGAAGCCTGATGTGGCGCTCCTGTCGCCGGATTATCGCTCGCACAACGTGAATACCCCCGGATTGGCAGCCCGCATGGTTCACCGCATCATAGGAGAGGGGAACTTTGTAATGGTGCAATCTTCCACTGCGGATGTTGTTTGTTACGATATATTCCGCTTACAGGAAGGATTGCTGGCGGAACACTGGCAGGTAGCGCAGGCCATTCCTGAAAGGATGCCGCATAATAACGGCATGATATAGTTTTTTACAACTGGAATGGCCGGTCAGTGAAACTTTTCCTGCCGTTCCAGCTTTGCAATGAAATCGACAATACGCTTAGCCCTTGTTTCAGGCTTTTTCGCATTTTGTAACCGGAAGTAGATAGCGAATTTATTTTGCTTGTTCAGGGTTTCAAAAAAAGCAGCTGCCTTTTTGTTCTTCTTTAATGCAGCCATAAAGTCGTCCGGTATGGTTGCTTCACTTTGGGTAGCATATGCATTTTCCCAGCGTCCATCGGCCTTAGCCAGTTCCACCTGGCGGATACCTGCAGGCTTCATTTTTCCTTCTGCAGTAAGGCGTGCGATATGTTTGGTATTTCTTTCCGACCAGATACTCTTTGGGCGTCGTGGTGTGAACTTCTGTATATAAGAGGTTTCATCAACAGACTTCGCCATGCCATCGATCCATCCGTAGCAAAGTGCTTCTTCGAGTGCCTGGGCGTAATTAATGGAGGGGATTTTGGAATCTTTTTTATACATGCGGAGCCAAACGCCATCTTCCTGCGTATGGTGCTTAGCCAGCCATTTCTCCCATTGTTGCTGGGTTTCGAAGAAAAGTTCGGGTAGTTCTTTAGGAGTTGCCATAGATATAAAGATATGGGTTTGATCAGCGTGTATGCATGGTAGTTAGTATTTTTTTTCAGAAAAATTTGGAAGTTTTAAATTAATTCATACTTTTGCGCTCCCATTAGATGAATAACGATTCCCTAGCTCAGTTGGTAGAGCAATACACTTTTAATGTATGGGTCTTGGGTTCGAGTCCCAAGGGGATCACAACAAAGAAAACAAACAGCATCAAAGCCGCATAAATCGCACGATTTACGCGGCTTTTCTGTTTTCCGTCTACAAAGGTTTATCATTCAAAACGAAGGTGAATGGTAACATAAAAGGTTACACCTGCAATACTTAAATTTAGTGTAACCTTTCTCTCTGCAATGCTTCACTGATCAGGGTTTTAGGACTTCAAACCAAAACAATTAACACCAAACAACACCAAAGGCGTTAACCTAAAACCACAAACAAGATGAAAGTCAGTCAAGAATTATCAATTTCATTCTGGTTAAGGAATGACAACAAGAACCCCGCCGGCAAGGCAACTATTATGTTGCGGATTATCATCGATGGTCAGCGGGATGGTTTCTCACTGGGGTACCAGGTGGAACCGGCAAGGTTCAATAATAAAGCTGCTGAAGTTGCCGGCAAGTCGATGGAGGCTATTGAGATTAACAAACATATTCTCCATGTAAGGGGAGAGCTGATCCGGCACTATAATCTTCTGAAGGCACAAGGTCCTACCATTACTCCCACCATGTTAAAGAACGCTTATCAGGGTGTTCACATCGAGAAAAAGACCCTGATACAGGTGATCGATTACCACAATGCAAAATTCAAAGAAAAGGTAGAGAAGGAAAAAAGATCGGAAGGCACGCTGAAGAAATGGTACACCACGAAGGAAAAGCAGGTTGCTTTCCTGAAGACGGTATTCAAAATGCCAGATATTCCGCTGGAACGAATTGAGTATGCGTTTGCGGAGGACTTTTTCGATCACATGACCCTTACAGAAGGTATCCAGGATAATACCGCCATGAAATACCTGAAAAATACCAAACAGGTTTTAAAACTGGCAGTCCAAAGAAAATGGCTTAGTAGGAATCCTTTGGAGGATTATGTTTGTACCTATGTAAACCCTGAACGTGATATCCTGAATATGGAAGAACTGAGTACGCTATATTATAAAGACTTATGGATTCCCCGCCTGCAGGAAACCAAAGATTCCTATCTTTTTATGACACTTACCGGCTACGCTTATAAAGACGCGCTAATGTTAGGCCCCGACAATATCTCTAAGTTCTTCGATGGTGAAGACTGGATTATAAAGAATCGTGAAAAGACCTGGTGCCGTGAAAACGTTCCCTTGTTACCTATCGCAAAGGAAATTATTGCTAAATACAAAAATCATCCCTACTGCGTAGCCAACAATGTTCTTTTGCCCATTAAAAGCAATCAGCGTTTCAATGGTTATCTTAAAGAAGTGGCGGACATTTGCGGTATCAACAAAAATCTTACAACTCATACGGCCCGGCATACCTTCGCAACAACCGTTACACTGGCGAATGGCGTACCGTTGGAAACTGTAAGCGCTATGTTGGGACATAAATCAATACGCACCACGCAGATCTACGCGAAGATTGTTGCCAGTAAAGTGAGTGTTGACATGAAGACCCTGAAAAGTATCTTTAACCTTGCATTGCCAGAATCCCTCATGTCCGCAGCTGTGGCTTAACTACGTTGTCAGGGCAGAAATATTATTTAGTTTCTGCCTTGACAGTTATTGATATTTATCAAGAACCAATATTGACATATATCAAGAATTAAAATTGATAAATGTCACAAAATGGTTTGCATAACAAATGCATAACAACAACAATACACCCAAAAGTATTTCTTGCAGGCATCGTTTGAATCCCGGAATATTAACCCAGTCATGTGAAAGGGTACGACCAATCATTTGGACAACCCTAACGCGTGCTTACTCAAAACCATCCATTGATATGCAACACCAGCATTACCAATTATCCTATTTTGAAAAATTGATTCGTGTTGACCTTAAAAATGTCCCCGCTACGCAAAAAGAACCTGACAGTAAGTTCTTTGCCTTCACCACCACCGATGTTATTAATCAAAAGGAGAGTATGCTGCAAAGCTTTGGACGGTATCTTTACGATTTTGGTAAAAAGAAACAGGTTGGGTGGTACATCAGCATGCATCAACAACAGCTGGTGCTGCTTTTGGACCAAATGGCAACCTACTTGCCAGAAGCCGACGTTATAGATAGTGAGATATCATTAACAGACATTACCTGGTTAAATCTTTACAAGGTCATTTATTTGAGTCTCAGCGAACTTCTATCATTCCTGGAGTGTCAGTTTGCGCGTTACCTGGATATTGACTATAAAGTTCCATCATCCTATCTTCTAAGAGCAAGGAATAAGTTCTTCAATGATGTTGAGAAGCTAAAGGATAATTTCAAAGAAACGGCCACAGAAAAGCGTTTGATATCAATAGTATTCCAGCCTTTTACAGACTTCGTAAAGGCTGAACAGACTGGACTTTTGATAAGTTATCAGCAGCTCTATTTCCTAAAGGAATTGGGGGATAAGCTGTCAGAATTACTTGAGGACGTGGATGATGAAGTTAACCTGACAGAGAAAGTAAAGGATCTATTGCTGCATCTTAACTTCAATAGCGTGGAATACTTCCACTACTGGACAGAGATTACAAACGCAGAAATTGACAATCTATCTACCATTCGGGAAAAGCTTGACCGGCTTATTTTCCTTCAGAAAAAGATCAGCCAGGCAATAGCTAAACCCGGTCTCATTTTTAAAAGACTGTATGCTTCACTTCAAAGTCAGTTGCTGTCCTGGTTGGCTGACGAAATTATGTATCAGAAAGAGAAAGCCGCTTTAGCTCATGGTAGTCATACCCCGGATGAATTAGGCCGTTGGAAGGATTTTAAAGTACTTACCGGTTTTTCTGTTCCACAATTTGGTAATATAATCAGGCTATTGGTGGATAACGGTTTATATCTCAATAAGAACAAAACAGAAGTACTGGACTTCTTCTCTCATTTCTTTACTACTGTTAAACAGGACACCATTTCCGCAGGAAGTCTGCGTTCAAACTTTTATAAAGATGATGCAGCTGTATCCAAAGCTGTCCGGAATATTTTAACCGATCTTATTAAATCTTCTCATAAATAAACTTTCCTGTTGGAGTATTTCCTATAATGATAATTTCCCGGAGAGCGTTGTCGTCAAAATAATTCTATGAAATTCTTCTCGTTAATAATCAAATAGTTACAGGGGGTACTGTTACCCCCGTGACTGTTCCTGCGTAGGGAATAACTTTTCTTTTGCTGCCATACCAAACAAACCCAAAACGTATGGCACTAGAAATTTTAACCCGTGAAGATTTTGTAATCTTCAAAGCCGAATTGTTCCAGGAACTAGGCAAATTATTCAACGCCCCAGCCGTTAAATCCCGTAAATGGCTTAAATCTCACGAAGTACGCGAACTCCTAAGTATTTCTCCCGGTACCCTCCAGAACATGCGTATTAACGGCACGCTTGCTTACACCAAAATTGGCGGCTTGATCTTCTATGATCAGGACGAAATATTAAAGCTGCTGGATGGTAAAAAGAAATCTGTAAAGCATTCCTGATGAAGACAGCAGCTCCTACCAACTACATTAGGCATATGAATGCCTTCTTCGCACAGGTGCGGAGAGATGATCGGTTACATGCCAATCATGTCAGCCTGTATATGGCTTTGTTCCAAATCTGGAATCAGCACCACTTTAAAAAATCCTTTCCCATCCTGCGCGAAGAAGTCATTGCATTGTGCTGTATTGGCTCTATGAATACCTATACCCGCTGTATAAAAGAACTCCACAGCTACGGTATATCATGTACCAACAGGGCCGGCTTACACTCCCCGGAATTGTTACCATCCGTTCGTTTCCGGGTTCTTGCGATGACGATACTACCCAGCTTCAATTATTTGATGAATTAAAAGGAGGTGAATCAGGTATGAATAATATTCGTTCTGGTCGCAAAAGTGATACCGGTACTTGTATCATAAATGCGATTATACCGTGTCGCAAAATTGCGACTGGATCGTATCGCAGAAATGCGACTATGCCGTGTCGCAAAAGTGATACTATACCAGTCGCAATTTTGCGACGCTTTTATAATAAACAAATAAACAATTATAAACGAGAGAGAGAAAACAGGCTCTCGCTCTCAAAAAAAAATTATAAAGATGAAATTAAAAATCCCCAACTCGATCAGTATACACCCGGCGCGGAAAATGCCGATGCTGCCGAGCGTGTTCTCCCCACCTTGCCCCAGGTGCAGGAATTTTTTAACGCCAACGTCTACCCGTCGTTGGAAGCAGGCAAATTTTTCCACCACTACCAGGCCAATGGCTGGCGGCAAGCCGGAAAAACGCTGATCACCGACTGGCAGGCAGCTGCCCACAAATGGATACTGAATATTCATCCTCTAAAAATTGTAACCCATGACAAATACACCAAACAATCAGCCGGGCCAGGAAGGCTCCATGTCAATGAAAACAAAAGCTATTCAGAGCCCTTATGACTACTACCAGTTAATGCAGCAGCTGGAGGAACATGGAAAGAATGTGTATGGCCCGCGATTCAGGATTGATGATATAGACCGGTCGGTAGTGGTGAAACTGTTGGCTTACTTCCTGCAGGACGAACCAATAGCTGCCGCGGAAGGCATAGACCTGCACAAAGGCATATTGCTCATGGGACGTATCGGGTGCGGAAAAACCTCGCTCATGACCCTGATGAGAGCATTGGCGCCGGAATCATACAGGCCGCAGATCGTTTCCTGTAGAGATGTTAGCTTTGAATTTGGCAAAATTGGCTATGATGCCATTGCCAGGTATGGCAGGAATGCGTTTTTCCCTTACTCCAGTATTCCGAGGGTACATTGCTTTGATGACCTGGGGGGGGAACAGAATATGAGTTTTTGGGGGAATAACTGCAATGTGATGGGGGAGATACTGCTTTCAAGGTATGACTTGCTGATTTCGCATAAGATGGTGACGCATGTGACGACGAATTTGAATAGCGAGGAATTGGAGGGGATTTATGGGAATAGGTTGAGGAGTAGGATGAGAGCAATGTTCAATCTAATCGTTTTTGATTTAAGTACATTGGATAAAAGGAATTAACTAATCACACTTTTTATAAATCAATCTGGATATATTTAAAATATTCATAAGGTGCTTTTTGTCGGAATCAAAAAAAATACGAAGTTCGGGCTACGTTCGTATTTAGTTTTGATGGCTTTTAGAACTGAAAAAGTTTTTGCATAAAGCCCCTAGAAGCATTGTTTATTTCATAATTAACTAAGTCACTTGTTATTGAAGTTGTCAATTTATCATGTTTCAGTATCAATAGTTGTGAAAAATTAAGTTAAGCAAACGCGACAGGCTAGGTAATGAACTTGATTTATTGCTTTATCAATTATAGATTTCTTCAAAAATATATTGCTTAATGTATAATTTCCCCGATAATAATCTTTTCAAAGGAAAAATTATTGAAAGTATAAAGGATTATAATGAGAACGGCAAATTTGAGATGAGAGAGATTAATTCCGGACATCATATTTGTAACTACAGTATGGAAGGAGAAGCGGATGCCCAGCTTAACATATACTACAAAAATGATGGAAAAACTACCTTGTATGCGGGAAATGGTAAAAATACTAAGGGAGCAAAAAAACTAGCTGAGCATATAATTGAGAAGTGTAAGATTACGGAAATTACAAATAAGTCACTTCGTATTGCTAGAATGCCTAATGATGACTTCGATTCGTTAATCGAAGAGTTATTAGCGATTGGATCAGAAGTCATTTTAGAGAGAGAAATTTTTAATGGTAAACAATTTAAGCTAAAAAGTCCACAAGGAGACATTGTAATTTTGAATAGATTTACTACCACAGCATTTCAAGTGCAAGGGAGTGGAGCATTTCTTAAGGCAATTATTTTGGACTTGCTAACTAATTATCTACCCTATAAAGAGGTTATTGAACAGCAGCTAGCTTATATGGAAGCTACAATTACACCCGATGCGGTTTTAGAAACTTTAGAAGAAACTTCGCCCGCTACGTTTAATTTTATAGAAGATAAATTGAAAGCTATCATAAGCCCATCATTGGTTTTGAAATCCTATAATATTATTTTAGATGATTATTCTTCATTAGTTTTTGGTGTTTTGCGTGGACTGGAGGGAGTTATTAAACAGATACTATCAGATAATAACATACAAGTAAGATATAATGCTTTGGGGAATTGCTTTAGGGAAGATGAGACAGGATGGCACGTTGCAGATGCTTATAAAGGTGTTGGGCTGATTAATAGAAACACTGTATCTTTAGGGTTGGAACGATTATATACCATATATCATAATCAACGGCACGGCTTATTTCATATTGATGGAGATATTGAATCGACTAGAATAATTGAAAATAAGCAAGAAGCAGAAGAGCTAATAGCAGAAGTCTTAGAAGCAATCGAAGAAAATATTAAATTTATATATGAATGATAAAGACCACAGATTATATCATTTTATTCATGTCTAACTCCAACTGTATAATATTTAGTCTTAATTATAAGCGAATAGAGTCTTTTTATGGAGAGATAGAATCTAAGCTTAGATCTGAGTCATTTCTCGGAACAATATACTTTGATCTCCTTTTGAGTAACGGTATTGGGAATAACCGTTTTTTTAAAGCACCATTCAGAAATAACAAAATTGAGAAGGTTTCAAGATTTCAAGGAATTGAAAAATACTCAAGAGCTATTGCAAGACTTAATACATTTCTCATAAAAAACAATATAGACCTTTCTAAAGGAGTGCTTACTAAAAGTCAGCAACTGAATTTCGTCAATAATCTACATTTATAGTATCCCGCTCTTTTGTGTATTAATCTATCCTATGTAGGTATATTTTAGTGCTAATACAAGATTTGTACATGTAATTTTATATGCTTGAAGGTATTTAGATACCGGGCTAGGGTATTATTTTTTTGATTTCCACTGCATGAAATCAGTTGATGACTTATAGTTTCCATCAATTATCTCTTCTATGACACTCGATTTCCAAACGATTCCAAGTTGTGCTTGGAACTCATCATTGCCTCCAATACGCCCTGAATAGATACCAATAAACTTTTCCTGAATTAGGGTAATGGATTCAGTTTCTTTATCTATATCAAATGTTTTTCTATGTAGAATTACTGGTGAACCAGACATGCCTGGCCGAGTTGCTGTGTCAACTAAAAACTTTGGCATCCCTCCTAAATTTTGGCCTGGCTCCGTCGCAACACTCCCACGTTTCCAAATTGGCAGGTCTAATGTTTCATCCAAAAGGATAGGGTATCCTAAAATAAATACATCATCTCCAGGCTGCTCAATGGCTTTGTGAGATTGAGGGAATTCGTTTATTGCGAATATCTTTACTCCTTCAGGTACATTAAATGGTATTGCAACAACATCTATGGAATATTCTTTTTCTGGGTGAATTAGCCACATAGGTTCATTCAATGTGTCGATTTCCTTATATAAAGGCACCAAATAGTTTTTCTTGTATAAACCGCCTTCTTTTTCAGAACTAATTGTTGAGAGATTTACTGAGAGCCAAGTAGGCTGATATATAAAACCTGGCAAATGGTCTTTTGTTTCAGGGTTTCTTCCTGTAAGATTATGACCGTTGGTAATTAAGTATGTAATGTTTTCTCTGTTATAAAAAAAACATGTACCTACCGGAGCGCAAGATTGATCTTTGGTAGGCGGAAGCATTCTTATCTTAGCTGGAGCCAAAGAGTATCCTTCTACTTTTAGCATTTTAGGTATTTAATTTTAGACCAAATAATAAATGTAATTTAATTATTTGAATTAAATGAATACTGGATAAAGCTCTAACTTTTTAGTTGAGGATTGGCCATGATTGTTCTTAAACTGAATGGATATTTCCTGGACCAAACCATTCTTTTGCTTTTGCAATTACTTCTATAGGAGGATTATAGTAAAATACCGCCAAATTTTCTTTTGCTCTTGTACAACATACGTAAAATATTTTCTGTGAATTTTTCAAAACATTTTCAGAGCCACTACCTAAAAAAAGATTTTTGAAATTATAGTTGCTATTCCATCCTCCATTGTCAAGAATGACAAGCACATTGTTGAATTCAGAACCTTTAATTTTATGCTGGGTTGAGAATGGTGTATACCCTTCTAAGTAATAATAGAGGTTTTGGAACTCTTTAAATTTTAGACTCTTTATTCTGTGGAATAGGTATTTGTGCTCATCGATAAACCTGATAAATTTATCGTCTTTCTTACAAATTCCTTTTTGGTCGGCAAAGTCAATAACTTCTTCTATAGTATGTTCTACCATACTATCAAAATCATCAATTATCTGTTTGAGATCTGCTTTTTTCTTAACTGAATTTATTTGAATTTCAGTCCTTTTGATGAATTCATTATATTGTTTGTCTTTGTAAAAGTGTATTATAGACTGTATTTTAAAAAGATGCTTAACTAAATTATCTCTTTTGGATCCTTTTTTATTCTCATCATCTTCATGTTGTTTTTTGTCATCAATAAGTGAGTCTTTATTTAAATAGATTTTCTTTACTTCGGAGAATGGCAAATCTTTTAATAGACTGTATAAGACGACGTTTAAAGGATCTTTTAAAAGAGCATCTATTCTTAATGTTTTTGTTTTGTCCTTTAAAGCGAATTTATTAATTACACTGTCAAAACTATCATCGTCACTAAAATCAATTGCCGGTTTTTGGTTGATTATATTATCTTTTATCTTTTTAAGGATGTCATTTTTTAATTTTATAAATGGATCTTTGTCATAGACTTCCATTAATTTAGTGAACCCAGCTTTAGGAGCAATTAAGTTGTGTGTTAAGTTCAATTCCTTAGTTTGTTTGGAATCTTTAAAATTCCAGTTAAGTGCAGCTCTTAGGTTATTTAGATCGTTATCTGTTGAATAAAAAAACTTGATTGTTCCAGCCTTTATTTCTCCACTGAACATATTAGGTGCAGCTGCATCTACGGATGGAATTTGTTTTAATCCATCGGTTCGTAGTCTATTGGCTAAATCAATTACTAGTGCTGGGTTTCGTCTATTTTGCTCTTTTTTAACCTCTTGGACTATTCCTTCACTTACATAAGATGAAATGTCGCCAACCCCATCTTCGTAGATTGATTGCATGGAATCACCAAAAAATCCGATAATGTTCGACTTGGGACTTTGCTTTAGATGAACCAGAAATATTTCAATTACTTTCGGGTGTGTATCTTGATATTCATCGATAAACACAAACTTGAATTTATCTTTCAATATATCACATAGTCTTGGATGTTTTTCAAACATGTAATTTGCAACAATAAGCAAATCATCATGTGAAATGATTCCTTCTTTTATTCGCGACCATTCCTTATACTGAATGCCATCGATAAGATTATCAAAATAATTCTGCTCCAAAGTTTCCTCATCACTTAATAACGTTGTAAGTGATTTATTATTAATCAAAAATATTAGAGCTTTTTTTAGATCTTTTTGAAATGATTTGATAATGCTCCACAGAAAGTCGTGGATAGTAGAAACCATGAGATTTTTATGGTTTACTCTCTCTTCAATTTCTTTTACTGCAGCATTGGTGTATGTCATACATGCGACATGAGAAGTTGGGTACAGATCTATTACTTCTCGAATAACATGCACTAGAGAGTAAGTCTTGCCACTTCCGGCGCCTCCACTAAGGAGAAAGTTTTCTTTTTTATTTATATGCTTGAGAATATCTACTACTTCTGGCTCCAAAGCTATTTTTTTTTCAACCATTGTAAACCTTCTTTAATGTATGTTGGGATTTGCCAATTACTGAATTTAGAGTCGCTATGAAATAAAATATCAAGCGCAAAATGCGTTTTTTTGACAATGCAGTTTTGAGCCAAATAATAAGCAGAGTTTGTTTGAATCTCAAAATGTGTTCTGTTTTTTAATCCTCTAAAATCGTCCTTTTTTGAATTAACGAATTCTCTGTTTAGAAAGATGAACGCATCCTCAAAGCTCCTGGCGTTATAACAACCTGCGGATTCAGGTATTTGGTATACGATGCAAAGATTGCCTTCAGGATCATTGATCCAGGATGATTTTTTACTGAAAATTTTATTAGTTAAATTGTACTGTTTAAGATTCTCAAGGGTTGGCTTCTTAAAGAAGAAGTTAATGGCTTCGTTAGAATAGGCGACACCTATGGATACTTCACATGCCTCTCCTTTTCCATCCACTGCATCCAAATCAGTGATAATTAATGATTTTATTCCTAAGAAATCAATAAATTGTTCAAATATTTGAGAATAGGCTCCAACTTCAACTATCGAAATATTTTGTGATAATAACAGTAAATTATTATCGTAATTTCCATTCTGTCGTGGTTTATTCTCTTCTTCTATATCCAGTTTTTTCATCATTGCAGGAATGAGAATCCTTTCAGTGTCACCTTCGATTAAAATCGCTTTATCAGCAAAGAAAAGCTCAGCTCTACTTATTGTTAGGTATTGCTTAAGGAAATCGTATTGCTTTGATTCTTTGTATTCTTTTTTTAGATCTTTTAAATTCTTTGCTATGATATTATTCTTTTCCCTTTTAAAATATTTTATATCGTCAAATTGACTTTCGGATACGATATGAGATGAATGTGTACTTATAATGGTTTGCAATTTTCGACTTTCTCCGTCCTGTCTAATGATTCCATATTCTAGTAATGATTTAATATTTTTAATAAATATGTATTGCATTTGTGGATGCGTATGTGCTTCTGGCTCTTCTATAAATAGAATGTTTATGTCAGATGGCTTTTCGGGAACTTCTTTTCTGAACTCTTGCAATAATATTTCAATTTCAAATATCATACTTATCAAGTTCATGTATCCTAATCCATTATAGTTCTCAGGTAAAGAATATTTATCGTTGTGCTTGTACATTACAGTAGTGTTACCATGCAAAAGCTCCTTATGCTGAAGTGTTGAGATTATTTCGATAACTGAGTCGCCTTTTTTAACGCCTCCAAATTGTTCTACTTTCGTAATGACTTTTGAGAAAAGGGTAGAATATATATTATCTAATAGTTCGTCAGTGTCGCTCAAAGTATCCTTGAAATTTTCTATAGCTTGCGACTCTTTTTCGTTTTCCTCGGTCCTTTTATATATTTCTGATGACAGAGAGGATAACGCTTTGTCGGGTTCCTTATTTGAGACTTCCCGTTTAGCGCTAATGAATTTGAAATTTAATATTTTATCTAGGCTAATTTTCTCCTTATCTAAATCTATGAAATTTTTATCGTTTTCGTGTGGACTATTCCTTTCATCGATATTATATTCAATTGATTTTCTAAAAACCTTAAAATAGTCTTTTTGATTCTCTTTCAAAAAGTAGAAAATATCCTTCACTCTGGTATTTATTCTTTGAGGATCGCTATTGCTATTTTGAGACGGATTTTGTTGGACCTTTTTTAATTGCTGTCGAATACTGAAATCATTAAAGTCAGATTTTAATTTTTTAAATGATTCAGCTGTCAGGGCATACTCAAAACCCAATACTATGACCTTGTTATTAGGATCTAAATCCATCATCACCCGACTAATATTTGCTAAATCGTCGGTATCATCATACTCAATAAACAGTTTTAGAGATATTCCTAAAAAAGGAAACGGCTCATCTTCTGATATTTCAGATTCTATCATGAACTTGAGTTCTTCTTTAAACTCCAGATTAAAATCATCAAAGGAGAAAGTTCTTCTGGAAGATTTTTCTCCAATGAATTTTTCAAGGACTGAAAGTAAAGATGTTTTTCCACTGTTGTTTTTTCCGATAACTAGCGAAAGTATAGACTCTAAATCGAGTTCAAAGTCTTTAAGTAATCTATAGTTTTTAACCTTTAATTTGTAAATATTCATAATGGTTGTTTTCACATGCGTTTTTAGTCAAACAAGAGGTTTGTTATTGGGTTCTGATATTTTGGAAAAGCCAATATTTGAGCGAGATATGTTTCAAATAAAGAAAAGAGGTACCGTGTACATATTTTGAGGTTTTTAAAATTAGTAATTCACATGAAATCCTTATTGATACAATAATAATTTTGAAGGATAACTTTTAAATCTAGGTAGGCTTCCTGTTATGGTCAAATTTTTTCAATGAGGGATATCTTCCAAATATAATAAAAAATTGTTTATCAAATTTTTATGTCAATATTTCATTATTGTATAATGAATTTTATTTATTAAATAATGCGAGCACATTTCACCGGTTGAGCGCTAATGAGTGTATGTATCCTGTTTCGTTTATACAAGCTTGTTCATTTATTCTACGTCTTTCATATTTTTTCCAATAACAAGGAGTGTTCGTGGAAGGTTTAATAATATCCGCATAATTACTCATCGATGTTTTAGCCGAAGCATGTGCCATTGCGTAGCCGTACTGGTAGCAGAAATACTCTGTTCCATTGATCTGGCGCGGTAATAACTATGCATTGCTACATATAGGTCCTTATCGTCTAGCTGTAACGCCCTTGTTACTGGCTGACAAAAGGTCTCACTGCGGCCTTAGTCGGCAAAAAGGTCGCCAGGCTTCCGCTTGCCCCTTCCGCTTCGCTTCAGGGGACTGCGCTCCACCCTGTCACCCTTTTTGCGCTCCCTCGGCCTCCGTTCGGGTAGCTCCCGGTTCGGCTAAGGGCTGTTTCCAACATTGGTCGCTTTTATGCCCGCCATCCCTTCGCTACCCATTTTGTCCGCCCCCGCCCACCACCCCCGGCCTTCATTTTTGATTTGCCGTCCGCTGGCGCTCCCGGCTAGACATAGGTCGAAGGCGCGGCCTGCTGCGGCTCGCCCTCGCTGGGCCCTTCCGCTGCGCTCCAGGGCCTGCGCTCTGGCTGCCGCCGCAGCGGCCGGGGGTGGAAGGGCGGCGGGGCGGGGCGACAGTAACGCTATTTAGCGGGAGATTATAGCACTGTACGACAGAACATTGATTAAGCGGCAGTAGAACAAGCTGCGCGAACACCAGCGTCAGTTCCCTGATCGACGTTGTACTATCGCGCGGCGTCCGGGAGAATAGATGATGGGGGCATCGATAGAATATAGGCCGATCTTTATCACTTTGATCAGCGGAGGATCACAGGCCCGGCAGCCGTAGCCCATCATCTATCCTCCCGGACGTTAACCCGTTGTATGATCAAATTTGATTCTTCCTTTTGCCTGATAACAATAGCGCGTGCGCAACAGCCGGGCTAAGGCGTCAATTTAGAATGGATATGGGCCATAATCAATAAGCACTCCGGTTTAAGCTCTCCATTATGCATTATACTATCGGCTGCAAGGAGTCATAAGGTATCTGGCGATCATCGATTATAGCCTATATCTTTTTTCAGGAAGTTTTATGGTACTACATTACCTGGGGCTGGTGGTAATGATTAATGAAACTAGCGTTTCTTTAGGGCTTTTTGTTCCAGGTGAAACTTTTCTCTGGCAATCTTCAGATCCTGAAGTAATAAATCAGGGTGTCCCCAGTATTTAACACTTAATTCCTCTCGGATCTTCCGTACCTCGGCCACAGCATCGTACTTTTTACTTTTTTTCATGGTCGTTTGGTTTTAAAATTTCTCTTGGTGTTCTTATTTCAATTAACCGGTAACCTAACCGCAAATTAATGGAATTATACAACTTTATGCGGTTGAGGTTTACTATATGCTTAAAATTCCAGCTCGCCAGTATATCAGCATTGTGAAGGGTCGCCAAAGCAATGTGCAGCGCGTCATTGTAGCACTTATTGCTTAGAGCTCCTTCAGCTATATAACTCTCCGCCAGTTTGAAGGCTTTAACTGTACTCTTAAGCTCTATCTTAAACCGGTTTGGGATTTCTGTTAGCTTCATTTTTACTTCATCGCTCGCGCTTCTTAATTCCATCATTGCCAAATCTGAAAGCATTATCTTTTTTGTACCGGTTCTGAACTCATTAAAAAGCAATAAGCTGTGTTCCTTAAATTCTTTATCAAAGCAACCTCCGATTACTGAGGTGTCAGTATAAACATGTACCATGAAATATGTAGAAAAATAGTTAAGTGAAGGTTTGGCTATTGGGTAATTAAAGGCTGACTGGCAACCGCTTCCAAATATTGCATAAGCATATTTAGACGGAGTTTCAGGATCTCACGAATAATCAATATTTCGCGCTCATTTGGACCAATGGTTTGACCTTTAAGAGGGCGAAGTGCGCGTTTTGAAAAATCCGATTCGGTCCAACACAATTCATAACAAATACATTCTTGTATAACGTGAGGAAAATTGCACAATCGAATAAAGCTGTCGTGCAGTTCATTTTCTGATAGTGGTAATGGTGGGAATAATTTTGACAATGCGTCTTTAAGCGCCTCATCCCGGCGGCGTTTTGGAACAATCATAAAATATGGTTTTGGGTTAACAAAATTTCGGGTATCCTGTGGGCGGTGGTTTCATGATACTTCCGCCCTCAGGATTCCGGTGCTCATTTGGAGTTAATAACTTAATCTTCCCAGGGCGCTTTTACTCTGGGGGCTTTATTTTCAATCTTTATTATCAGTGTTTCTTTAGTTACAGAAATTGCGATGTTATCTCCAATCTCAAAACCTGCTTTCTCCAGCCAGAAGCCAGAAAGGTTAATCCAGGGTACTCTTTTGTATTCGCAAAGTCGCGGAACACTCTTGTAATGAAGCTTCGCTTTTCTATGATATTGCTGATTAATCATAATGTGAATTATTTATCACAAATATACTAATAAAGTGCCTTAAAGGCAACATTAATTGTGCTCTTTTGATCTTATTTGTGTCATATTTGCGTCATTTATTGTTGTTTATATATCACATTTTCAGCGCTCAGTGCTTTTCAATAAGAGGTGCTTAATTCACATTTAATTTTAAATCGGTAGTTTTAATCTATAAACTATAGGTTATGACATTCGGTCAAAAAATCACTTTGGCAAGGAAAGATAAAAATTGGACCCAAACGGAATTAGGAGATGCCATCGGAACATCAAGGGACATAATTGGAAAGTATGAAAGAGATGAAATTAAGCCATCGATTGAGGTAGCGGCAAAAATTGCTGATGTCTTAGATAGTTCACTTGATTATTTAGTTCGAGGTGTTACTCAGGAAGGTGAAAATGCAACAATATCTACTCATTTAGCACAACAATTCTCAAAGTTTGAAAAACTTTCTCCTCTTCATAAAGATTATGTGATTGCAGTAATTGACGCTTTTGAGGCAAAAGAAAAACTTCAATATCAAAAGTAAAAGGCTCCCGCAAGCGAGAGCCTTTTCACCAAACAATCCGTAAGGTAACCACACCTTTAAACCGGAGAACTATTTCAAGTGATACTGACCACCTTCCTCATCTACTGCTGCCTGACTTACTCCAGTCATCACGGTACCGGCTACAGCCAGGTAACCCGCTATTTTGGCGACAATCAGCGGTAATGCAGGAATACCGATCAAACCCCCGCTAATTGCGGTAAGGATCAATCCTATATTACGCACCTTGCTAAAGAAGGGTGGTGTCGATGCGATAAAACGTTCAGCTAACTTCATAAAACGTTTTTTAAACGGTTAAGAAATACCGGGATCGGGCAGATCCCGGATGTGTCATTAAGGGGCAGGAGGAGGAGTTGCCGGCATCCCGGAAACCTCCACCAAAGCCAGGGCATTGTAGGCGCCATTTTTAAGGCTATACAAGGCACCGTTAATCTGTTGGTAGAACTCTATGCCCAATGAAAGAAACAGCGGTTTTGTGCTGTTGGCTGTAACATTGACGGACAAGTTCATAACCTCCGTTGGGGTAGCGTCGATGGCTATTTCAGCGCTTGCAGCATTCGCATTCACGAAAGTTTCAGCCTCGAAATCAATCTCAGCACCCGCAACCATGATTTTGAAATGCGTGGCGCCGGCAGGACTAGCCAGCATATTGATTGGGGTAAAGGCCGGGATATCAACTTTAAGGGCGCCCGTAGCGCGATCTATGCCGGTGGTGAAAGGCGCAAACAAAGTGCCTCCCAAATGCCCATTGATATTGAACTCAAACCCTTTCAACAGCTCTGCTTCTCCGTCGATCACATTGCGCTGTCCTCTTACATTGGTAGCATCCGCCTGGATTACCTTCAGCATTTTACTGGCAAGGCGTGCAGTCAGATAGCTATCTCCAATGTTCAAAAGCAGGGCGCGGAATGCTGTGCGCAGTAGTTTACCGGCTTTACCAGCCCGGCCAAACTCTGATCCGTTTTCACGGGTACGGACAAATGCAGGATCTGTTGCGATGCGATTGGCATCAATCCCACCTTTTTCGCGTGCCAGATGACCAGCCTGCGATTTGTAAAAGGTGATATTGCCTATCGTACCTTTGAGGGGAATAATTCCTATTTGTTTTGCCATTTGAAAACATTTTTGGATTAACAATAGGGCTGTTTACATAGCCAAGCCCGTTAGGCTCACATCTGCGCAGAATGTAGTAGATTTGTGATTAACCACATCAAACCTAAGCCGGCATTTTAACCCAAAAAAATTTCCATTCCGATTATGCCGAATTCGCAGGGATTAATACCTAAACGCATGGTGATTTATGCCCGGGACATAGAAAACATCACCGGCCGCAGTGAGCGGACTGCCCGGCTAATGCTGCAACGCATCCGGGAAACCTTTGGGAAGAATCAGGGGCAGTTCATTAGTGTTTCTGAGTTTTGTCAGTATACCGGCCTGAAAGAAGAAGAGGTGAACCGGTTCTTGTTATATTAAAGGCCGGTTAAAGCTCAGTATGAAGTATGACAACATGATATTGCATCGTCTGACTTGATAGCCGACGGCTAATTATAGAACAAGTTAATGATATTTAATACCGCCATCTGGGATATCAGCAGCTGTTTTATCACCAAGATCGGTGGACACAGTTTGAAGAAAAGTTATTTTTTCAAAGAATTGGGTAATACAATGAGAGGATTATAAATAATCTTCACGTATGGAGATGTCAGCTGTGTCTATGGTCTAGTAGTACCGTTGTTGCACCATTGATAGTGAAGATAGATGCCTAGAAAACGGATACGAAAACCGCAAGCGTTGTAAGAGGTCAACTCCTTTATATGGAATCTAGCTGGCCGTATGAAAAGAGGTCAGCCAGATTCCATATTGACATCCAGATATGTTTTTAACAAATCGCCTGGGGGCCTGCATTATAGGATATCTCTTAGCCTTAAGTAGGATATTTTATGCAAGAAAACGGGCGTTGGTATCTTAAGAAGCAGAAGCCGTCAAAGTAGAATGAAAGATAGCCGTTCCTGTTGGCAGCTGTGGAAGCTCCCAATAGTATTGACTACTCCATGATATATAAAAAGAGAGTTCAGAATCTCCAACATGGAAGACTCCCTGCATATTTCCTGATACGTTACCACCTCCTGGTTGCGCATTTATAATGCTGTTTTGGGACTCAATGGCACCTAAACCCTTATATACGACCCCCAAACTAGAAGCAGTACTATTAATGGGTTGCTTTCCGTTATAAGTGCGGACTCCGTTACTTTCAGTGAAGGGATATGCAACTGAGACAGATGCCAAATAAATCACATTTATGGTTCCAGTCCCAAAGCTGTTATAGACAGTAACGGTATTGTTTGCTTGTCCAGTAAAGGACATGTACTGCGTACCATTGGTGGCAAGGGTGGACACAGACAAATTTGAAGTACTTGTTGGGAGCAGGGAATCTACCCCGTAAACCTGTAAGCTCATGCTGTCTTTACTAGCTAGCAATTTATTGAAGAATTCATAGGCCTGTTTGTAAGTGTCAAACTTAAGTTCGTTATCGCCACCTGAACTTCTGGTTAGGGATTTGGCAGTGTTAGAAGGGCTTAAATGGACCATTTCCGTCAGTTTTTCCTTGTAATAGGATTCATCTAATGGGCCGGCCGGTGTTGCAGTTTCTTTTTTGCAAGAGAAAATTAGGGTCAATAACAGACAGAGCAGAGCTGTTTGAGTGATTGTTTTCATCAAAAATGGGTTTAAAAAATATTGAGAGAATAAAGGCTAATTTCAGCTGTCAGGGTATATTCGGGTTGTACATTTCATCCATAGTTACATTTTCTTTCATAATGGCATCGGCTGGAATTGTAAACAAGGAATCTGGTAGTTTTACATCAGTAATGTCCTTAATGGCCAGCACAGAGAAACCACTGATTGGTTTACCATCTTTGTCCGTTCCTGGTGTTGGTAGCCATAGCAAGGTAATAAAGGGGGACGTGCTATCAGGGAAAAAGTAGGCGAGTGGGGACTGAACGGGATAATGTCTCATGCTATACTGGAAGAATGCAGTGTCTTTTCCTACAATCCCGTAACCGTAACCTGCACAAGTATCTCCATTTTTATTCTGATTGGTCTGCAGTATGCAATTATTGTTTCTTTTTGGTGATAAAAGAGCCCTGAAGAATATTTCAGATCGTTGGTCTTCGATTCGACTTTGAGATATCATCTGCTTTCCTTTCTTCTTATAAAAGGTGTATGCTGTATCATTTTGGAAATCCAGTAAGTATTCTGGTTGAACCAGTTTGGCAGTTAGAGCTGTATGAAAGGAAGAGTTATCTTGCTTTTTGGTTGTATGCTGTGTACTACTGAAAGAAAAGTCTTCTGTTTCTCTTTTCAACACCTTAGATCCTTTAATGTAATAGGTGTAATTTGTAAATAGACTTCTGGCGGTGTCGGGGGTTTCTACATTCCTTTTTAGTACAAAATAGTGAGCAATTTTTACTATACCCTCCCCAAAGTTATAGGCTTTTTGCGCAAAGCAGCTCAGATAGAGAAGCAAAAATGCACATGACAAAATATAGGACTTCATATTAGCGGGGTAGTTTATTATATCATCAAAAATATCTCTATAAATTTTAAACTTTTGATAGATATTAATCAATTCTTATAATATATTAACCGTTTCCATCAGTATCAGGTGGGCTGCGGCTCAGTAGATTTAGGGATAGTTCCAAATCAGAGCGGAGTACAAAAATGACTCAATTGGCAAAGCCGGCCAGTTTACCGTGTGCTTCTTCCGCTGTAAGAACAAGGGGTCGTTGTTCCTGAGATTCATGTTATATTAAGGGCTGGTCAAGGGAATAAATGGCTGGAATGAAGAATTGTAGCCCATCAGGGTTAATTCATTTTGTGGTCTTTTAGCTTTTCTTTCGTACCTTCGTGTGGATAAAAAGTTCTTTCAAACCTGATCAAATGAAGCTATTCCGGGAGGTAACAAAAAAGGTTACACTAACTTTGTAACCCCTGAAAAGCCGCAATTTATAAAGCATTGATATAGTCCCAAGGGGATCACTGGAAGATGAGGAAGCCTTCAAGTCGCAAGATTTGAAGGCTTTTTTGTGTTCGATAATTTTTTGTAGAAAAGGTAGCTCTCATTTAAATTGTTTGTTTTCAATTGACAAGAAGTTCGAGTACCATAGGGTCCGACTTATTAGTCCTTAGGTATTACAGTTCCTCAGTTTGATTTTTTTAGCTGATTACTTGCTAACGATTTGTTAATACCGTCTACTTATCAAACAATAAAGCCCGCAGTTTATGCAAACGGCTAGTTTTGCTTCACAAAATCTATTCTTAATATAGGTATTATTTATGGCTAAGAATATTAAACAGGCTTCAATTCCAGATGAAATAATAATGGATAAAATCTATTTTATCAGAGGGCAAAAAATTATGTTGGACCGGGACCTAGCTGAACTTTATGGTGTTGAAACTAAAAGGTTGAAAGAAGCTGTGAGAAGAAATATAAGTCGGTTTCCTGAGGATTTTATGTTCGAAATGGACAAAGAAGAGTTTGAAAATTGGAGGACGCAATTTGCGTCCTCTAAGGAAGAGTTTAGGGGACTTCGCTATGCACCTTTTTGTTTTAGTGAGCAAGGTGTGACTATGCTTTCCTGTGTTTTGAACAGTGAGAGGGCTATAGCCGTGAATATCCAGATAATACGGATATTTCATCGGATGCGGGAGATGATTTCTACTCACAAGGACATTTTATTGAAGCTAGAGCAACTTGAGAATAAAGTTAGTAACCACGGGGAAGACATAAGACTCATCTTCGATTATCTTAAACAGTTACTTAGTCCTATACCAGGCCCCCGCGATATGATAGGATTTAAGGTGCATAAAGGCAGTGATTGATGAAATATTAGCTGAAAAGGTTATATAATTTTTTGAAGCCAATGAGAAGAAAGTTCGATTTCTGTCCCAGCGGGATCACAGGAATTTAAGAAATCTCGCGCTAGTCGCGGGGTTTTGTTTTTTAGTTGAGCGTTTAGTTGAGTCTATTATGTATGGATTGACTAATTCCAGGAAAGCTTACAATCCTCTACCAATCGTATTAACGGATACCGTTGTCTCGATCTTTGAAAAAAGTTGTAGCATATTTTGCAAAGCCTTTTATTTGTAAAAGCTTATCACGTAGAGAATTTATTTTTTGAAGATCTTTAGATTTTGTCAAGACACCAAATGCACAATGTCTGATGTTTTCATCTTCCTCTTCGTTTGCAACGGTGTCCATACAATAGTCAATAACATCAGGAAAGCTGCTAAAATTCCAAGTCAAGGCATTGAAACCATATTCTTTAACCATGTCATCTGTTTCCACTTTTAACGCTTGTAAAATTCTACTTTTTATGTCCGTTATATCAAGACTGGTAAGATCTGCAATTTCAAGAATCTTGTAGACGTTCACTTTAACAAGATCATAAGCTTCGCTGTTTTCAATTAAAGTCAATAAAAAATCCCACTTGTTATTATCTGAGAGAAAATCAAAATCAGCGCTGATAATTTCTGCTTTTTCGTCATCGTTAGCCGCCGCTAGGTATTTGTCTATAAGTTGCTCTAATAATGTCATAAATACTGTGTCTTTAAAGTTATAAACGAATGCTCGATGGATTGTGTCATTTAAATTGTATACAAATACCCCATATTTGACTAAATGCAACCAAACAAGTAGTTAAAAGCAAGTTTTGACCTTCATGATTAGTTGGCTTTAAGATCAACCACAAAGCGTGAAGACTTACCGCAATTTATCTTAAATGTATTATTTCTGCTAATTTCCGCAAATCGGATATAAAAAGGTTCGATTTTTGTACCATAGGGATCACTGGAGAAACTTGAAACCTGCGCACTGCGCGGGTTTTTTGTTTTGGGTCTATTTGTTAGTCTATCAAAGTACGATTACACGATTCTTGTTTACTTATTTTTATTTGGGTTGACTTATCAATACTAAATTACTAATTCTTAAACTAATTGGTGTCAGTTGTTCTTTGCAGTTAGATGGGACATTAACGATCACCCTTTATATTTCTATATTAGAGAAATCTACATTTTCTGCAGGAAATGAGAGTGCTTTCTCTCCTCAACCAATTTGCTCGCAAATACCTGAATTTGTAGATGATTTTAATCTCGTTTTACCACTGATATCCTGGTATTCAACTGTTAATTTATTTTTGCCAGTGTACCACCAGAGATTATACAGAAATTGAGAAGAATGGATTGCTCATTGAAACTCCATTCCGTTAATAGTGTCTTTTATAATGAGTTGTGCATTATTCTCGTCAACCTTAAAGGAAATTATCTCAAACCTTTCTTTGCTTATACAAACTTCGATGGCTGCCAACATTCCCTCAATTCTCACCTTAGGATTTTCTTCAAAACAGAACTGTAGATTTTTGAATTTCTCATAATTATCCCATAGAAGGTGATTCTCAATAAATCCTACACAGAAAATCTGTTTAGCACTTCAATTGCTTTTGGAGTATCCTCCTTGGGCACAAAAATATGGTCGTGGTAAAATGCCGCCACCACATTGCAACTGATGCCCGCTTCTGAAAGGGCTGCCGAAAAGGCAGCAGTCAAGCCAATGGCCTCCAGTGATGAATGAACGGTTAAAGTGATCCAACCCGAAACAAAAGAGTAGTCAAGTTTTAAATGGTCAGCCAGCTCCTTTTTTATAATGATAGTGGTTCCCTCTTGCTCTTTAAAAAACAAGACAATATCGTCCATATTGATTCCTGTGAAGTCATGAATGACACAAAAAACATAGTCGCCAATATTATGCTTTGGCTTCATCGTTCTTAAGAGCGTATGTAAATCTTTTTCCCCCTTCATTTTATACGATTTGCTTACAGTCCTCAAAATTATAAACATTCAACCAAAGAAAAGTTGAAATAGTTCAACTTCATTTCCTAATCAACTTCATTTTTCGCCATAGCCCAATGTTTTCAATTTTGTATGGTCAATTTCGACATGAAATAAAAAATAAAGATGCAAAAGTTAAAAAACAAAATAGCAGTAATTATCGGAGGCAGCAGCGGCGTTGGCTTAGCCACAACCCCAAAATACCATTTTATGTAAATCTCTCATAAATTGGTTCGGGATTTGTACCACAGGGATCACTGGAAATTCTAAAAGCTCGCTCTGGTCGCGGGCTTTGTTGTTTTGGTCTGTTTGCCAGCCGATCAAAGTGCGATTGCGTTATTCTTTGTTTACGGGTGCTTGGAATGTTACTTTATCTGAGCATCAACCAGTTTTCTCAACTCCGCATATTGGGCTTGCCTCCCGTCAGACTTCAGATAGAAAGCCATTAAAAATGCACAATATCCCTTGTTGTTATCGACCCATGGATAACTGCCAAAGAGGCCCGGGCTGCTGACCGTACCATTACCCATGATCCACTCACCGTAACCGTACCCTGCACCTGTGGCTTCGGCTGGTGTGTAGGCTACTCTGACATCTGGCGTTATTCTGTTTGCCTGCATTTGGTCTATACTTTTTTCCGATAAAATCCTTTTCCCATTGAAGACACCCTTGTTTAAAATCATAGTTAAGAAGTGGATGTAATCTTCTGGTGTACTAACGGCCCCGCCTGCGGGTAAAGCTACTGCGCCATTCCCGAAATTCGTGTTTTTCATTTCCAGGGGCCCGGCGATGCGCTCGGCAAACAACGTCTCAAAACGTCTTCCGCTGATCTTTTCGAGTACTGCTCCGGCGATTTGCAGACCGGTATTGCTATAACGGAAAACTGTTCCTGGAAGTCCTTCTGTGGGGAAGGCAGCAATCTGTTCTATAACCCCATCCATATTTTTGGCTTCCCTCATCACTTTCAGGTCTTCTTTTAAATCCGGGGAAAGGATCCCAGTCATATGTGACAGGCAATCTGCAATCGTAATACTGCCTTTCCCATGTTTAGAAAGGACGGGTATGAATTTCCCGACAGTATCGGTAAGTTGTAATTTATGCTCATCGACAAAGGTCATTATAAGGGCTGCACTCAGCCATTTGCTGCAACTGGCGATCTGCTGTTGGGTTGTTTCGGTATAATCGTTAAGATCGGGCTGTTTTCCCTGTCTTTTGGCCATTAACCTGATCAGTGTCTGCTGTTTACCATTCATTTGATTGGCAGAATGGCTATAAACGATTTTTCCGTCTTTACACACAACCAACATCAGGCGCCCACCCATTTCACCGGCATGGGAGTCGATCCATTGATCTACCCGAGAAAATGACTGTTGGGCCCTGGCTCCGCCAAATGAGAACATAACCATCAGCAGCAATACTATCTTTTTCATCATCTTTTTTTAAACAGTTATTCGCAGTGGGCTATTCTTGGATTGTATAGCACACTGCTGCACTTAAATTTGTATTTGTCCTGGCTGTATCTGGGCACAGGAGCATCAGTAACTTCAAGAGGAGCCATATATTCGCCCTTATATCCAGGCATGGTTACCTGCTGGACTGAACCATTTCCAAGCGCTACATTTTTCCCCGTTTCGCTGTTATTGAAACTGTAATCAATCAACGCATCGAGCAAACGGTAAACGCCATAGTAGTCATATGCGTCGTAGGCGGTACGGCTACTGGGCAGGGTATGATTCGTGGCATATTTATAGCCTGCCACCGTAGAAGATTTCAGGTAATAGTAGTCCTTTTCAGTATTGGAAATATTGATATTCTTAAAGATGTCGATGGCCATTCTATGATCATTATAAACATCTTCATCATAAACCTGGGTGATCATTTTCGTATTGGCCGGAAAGCCGGAGAGCTGGGCGGGAGTGATCTGGTAACTATACCAGGGCGCCATCGTAAACAGGAAACGCCCGTCCCGTCCCCATTCTTTTTCTGTAAAAGCTTTATAGGACAGGCCGATCGAAGCGCCCCCGCCGAAGGAATGCCCCATGAAGCCAACTTTTCTGGTATCGATAATACGGGGGTAATCAGCCGCTGCCTTTGTGAAGCCGGTCCATAAAGTTGTGTAGCGGTGGTCAATACTGGTATCATTGGTTGCGTAGGGAACAAATACAACTACATAGCCCTTTTTGGCAATGAACTCGAAAAGCCCCCTGTTATATTCCTTGCTCTCGCCGCCATAAGGATGCGAATAGAAGATCGTTGGCCGCGGGGAGGAGATACCCGATGGATAGAATATGGTCACATTGGTCCCAGGGTATTCAGTGTTGGGGAAATCAATCTCTGATACGGCGTATGTACCATCGGCGCCATATCCTGAGGATGGACGGGAAATTGGTCCTGCAAGATCATCATCGACCGGTTCGGTTGAGGGCGCATTTGTACTTTTGGAACAGCCTGAGAAGATCAAGGCCAGCAGGCATAAACTGAATAGTATCCTTTTCATTTTTCTTTTTTATTGATGCATTTAATCTGATGTCCGGAACCCCCGGCTATTACTTACCGATCCTTTCTTTTTTCTTTCAGTTGCGTCTTCATCTCCAGCTGGATGGCCTGGTATTGTTTATATTGCTCCCCGGTGAAGACCTTTTTGAGCGCTGCATCCTTTTCTTTTTGCAATGACTTGATCTGTCTGAACTTAGAAAATTTACTGTCGCTGCCTCTCAGGATCGGCTCATTCCTTATGGCATATTTCAGATTGATAGCATCAATCTGACTAACTTGCGCAGAGTCTAAATCCAGTTTACTCTTCATCATTTCCGTCTGGAACTTTGCCCTTTCCTGCGGGGTTTTACCTTGCATTGGGGAAGTATTCTGTGCCACAGCCATCAGGCTGACCAGCATAGATAACAGGGTCAGTGCCGCGGCTATGCCCTTTGTGGTGTTGCTGCTTCTCATATTTGTTGAATTTATTTTTTAGATGTTTAGCTACTGCTATTATTGTCACCGACAACCGGTTTTCAGATGCTTTTTCCAGCATAGTAAATTGGAGATGGTAGTTTGGATGGTCAGCGATGAACAACAACTACGCGCCCGCGTGCTACCGGCCGTACAACGGCGACTGCTGGCCGCACAACAACAACTGGCCTTACTACTACGCGTCTTACCGGGCTTACAATAACTGGCCGCGCAGGCGCCACTACTACACGACCCACAGGCTTCCCTACAATGACATGCGTCTGGGCTTTTGCATTTACCATGCCAGCGGCGGTGAGGCAAATGATTAAAATGACCTTTTTCATAATGTCTGATTTTAAGATGATGTTTATAAGTATGACGGTGTTTTTGCAGCCTGGTTTTCATTTTTCCGGTGAAATGTCTAATAATGGGGGTGAAGTGACTATCGGGCTTTTTGAACCGGCCGGCTTAAACCAATCGATAAAACCCTGTAAGACCAGCATGAATGGATTGTGACTTAAAAAGCCGGTCGTAAGGCCGTAAACTACTTTCTCGGTTTCCGGCTGGTAGGTGCCAAACAACCTGTCCCAGATAATTAAGACACCTCCAAAATTTTTATCGATATAAATGGGATTGCTACCATGGTGTACGCGGTGTGATGAGGGCGTATCCATTACCTTTTCAACGGAACCAAGCCTGCCGACAGCTTCTGTATGCAGCAGGAACTGGTAGGCAAGATTGAGTGAGTAGGAGATTACAATAAAATCCGGCGGCATCCCCAGCAATGCTGCCGGAATAAAAAACAAGGGGCTGACAAGTGCTGAGAACCAGTTAAGCCGGTAAGCAGCTGTGAGGTTCATACGCATCGCTGAGTGATGGACCATATGAAACGCCCATAGGGGTTTCCAGAGGTGTGATGCCCGGTGGAACCAGTAATAAATAAAATCAGCCGTAATAAAGGTGAGGAGGAAGACCCAACCGCTTTGCGGCAGCCTGAACGGAGCGAGACCGGCAAAAAAAACGAGCATGCTCAACTGGTAACCGGCAAACAGGTATTTAGAGAACTGAAACCCTGCAAAAACAGCCAGATTGGAAACAGTCTCCTTTACATGATAAGCGCCTTTGTCTTTTTTCCAGCTCCAGATGATCTCAGCAGAGATAAGTCCTGCTACGACCAATAATACGTAGATCCGGTAGGGTCCGATGTCGTTTTTCATTTCCTGGTCTTTTGTTTGTAATGGCCTGATGGCTTGATACAAAATTGCCTCAAAAGAAGATTTCAGACCCTGGTAAACCCGGTGAAATAGAAAAATCAGGGGATGAACTGACCTAGCTGTTCATCCATTTTTTAAATTCAGCAGACCTGGCTTTACTGACAATAATATGTTCGTTCGGCTGCGGTTTTACCTTGACCAGTAAACGCCCGTTGAAATAAAACTCGGCTTCGGTGACAGCGTTACGATTGAGGATAAACTGGCGGCTTACCCTCAGAAATAATGTTGGGTCCAGTTGTTGTTCCAACTGCTCCATGGTTGACTCTACGACATATTGTTTGTCATCGCTGGTGCGGAGATGGACCACTTCATTTGCTGTATAGAACCAGGCTATTTTAGATGTTTCCAATGGGATCAATTTATCCCGGTAGTGTACCAGGAAGGATTTTTTATAAGACCTGGTCAGATTGCCAAGTTGCGCCAATAGTTCAGCCAGCACCGGCCCACCTGGTTTTTCAACAGCACCGGTCAGGTTTTTATACTTGTCCAGGGCGCTTTTGATCTCATCGGGGTCAAATGGTTTGAGAATGTAGTCGATGCCATTGTTCTTGAAGGCAGTAATCGCGTAATCGTTGAAGGCTGTCACGAAAATAACGGGACGGGATATCGTTGTCTGTTTGAAAATATCAAACGAAAGGCCGTCGGCCAGACGGATATCCATAAAGATCAGATCATAGAAGCCAGGATGGTCATTGAACCATGTCACTGCACCGGACACGTCACCCAATGTTTTAACAACAGTGATATGTTCATCTGTTTCATTTAAGATTTGGATCAGGCTGCGTGCAGTCGCTGATTCATCCTCCACGACCACTATACGGATATTTGTCATTGTTTTAAAGGGAGTTTTACGATAAAATGTGTATCTGACCGGCTGATTTCAATTTCATGGTGAATCATGATCCTGAAACGTTCATTCAGGTTGGCAAGGCCCATTCCATTGCTCGCTTCCGGTGTTGGTATTTCCCAAAGGCTGTTACTGAAAATAAGCTGACCATCCTTTACTTCAATTTGTACCCGTAATGGCCTTTCAGTTGTTGCTGCATTATGCTTGACTGCATTTTCAAGCAGGGGCTGCAACGATAGATGAGGTATTTTAACCGGCAGGTACACATCGGCTATATTGATTGTGAGCTCAAACGCATTTTCCAGCCGCATTGAAATAAGTTTTGCAAATGATCTGAGCATTGTCAGTTCATCGGTAAGGGGGACCAGATCCGTATGGGAACCTACCAGTGCATAACGAAAAACAGCAGACATATCACGGATGTATTTTTGAGCCTGTTCGGGATTTTCACGGACTATTGCCGAAAGGCTGCTCAGGGAATTGAACAGGAAATGCGGGTTCATCTGCTCTTTTAGTAATTGTAACTCCGAGGCCAGATAAGCATTTTTCAATTGCTGATTTTCAGCTGTTATGCTCCTGGAATTGCGCATCAGCAAAATGATCTTAACGATGATGGCTGTCAATATTGCACTCAGGCCCAGTCGAAAGAAAGAACCTGAGAACATCAGGCGGGTCAATTGGAGACCCGGGAAAAACAACCGTTGTAATACTGTGCCGGTAATCAATAAAACACAAAATGCAAGGAAGTTGAAAACAGTGTAGAGTAAATACTTTTCCTTTTCCCGGTAAGATGACAGCCATTTTCCCCTGCGGAGATTAACGCTGAAAAGAAGAACACAAAAAAGCAGGTTAAATGCAAACTGGAATAAAAGCTCAGAAGGATTAAAATGCCAGTACCTGGCCATGAGCCCATTTTCACGCAAAGCTAAAAGTTTTGGTGAGTTTACCATCAGGGCGATCAGCAGGGAACTGTACCAGCAAATACGGTGCTCATTTTTATTCATTGTTAAACTTACGGAAAAATTGATATTCTCAGGAGGCCACAACCGTCAGTTCGATAAATCAGGGGGTGAAATGGAATATTTCAATGGTCAGTTTGACTGCATCTTTAAGTTGAAACGATGGGGACAACCGGACAACGATGGTAGTATACCGGTAGTCGGTCAGAAGTCTGGTTTGTCTACTTCGGGCATGTCATTTGGCTGTTTTCGTCTAAAAATAAAGAAAATCCGTAAGAAACATACAAAATTGGGCGGACATAATTTCGCTGCTATTTCTGGAAATTGTCTCCCCATTTTTATTCTTTCGAATATGACCAAATTTTGGGCGAATATCGGCTTATAACTTTCGAATATAAAACGGATGCATGAATTGAATCATGGCTCATCTATTTTTGATGTGAAAATATTAGTGTGAAAAGTGCCGCTATTATTGGCCTGTTTAGTTATTAGCGCCGTTAAAAACCAAAATTATGTTGAAGTTTAACAAAATGAGTAAAAAGCCGCTTGATATCCTGTATGCAATACTTTGGATTGGCATTTTCGGGGCATTTGCAGTTTATGTATATTCGGGCAAGGTATTCGAGCCATATAACGGGAAGATTCATATTGTTGCCATTTTGATAGGGTGGGTGGCACAATATATTGGTTTGTTTCTTACGGCGTTACTCTTGTTTGCAATAGGAGTATACAAAGCATTCATGATTTTATTTAGTGATAAATACGAGAAGTAAAATCACGACGATACAGAAGGAACGTTGCTGGTCAATCGGCTTAATCCGGATACGGGAGATGATGCTAATCCAAACTACCTTTCTTTATAATTTTACGATGGGATAAACCCCATTGCAATAATTGTTCTGCTACAGGAACGAAGGACTTGCCATATTCATAGTATATTCTACCATAACCGGTTTTGTATTGTGTACGGTACGGCTGACAAGCTTATTCATTTCCAGATCTTTCAATTCTTTAGACAACATTTTCCCGGAAAATCATCAGTTTCCATTTCCCCCCCCCAGATTTCAATGCTGTCTCTTAATGCCAGCATTGCTTCGTTGCACTGTTCGGGCGACACATTGGTAAATTACTCAACTTCCACTCACGATAATTCCTGTCGATAGGAGACCTTATCCATGATCAGCCATTTCCCGTCTAACTTTATCAGGTTAAACCGGTCAATGAACCGAAAGGTGGCAAAACTTAATTGCACGTGTGCCGACCCGGTATCTCCATCCCAGGTATATGAAAGGAGTTCGGGTTGGCATTCCTGTAATGTTGCCTGGGCAACCAGGTCCAGGTATTGCGGTAATGTCCACTGAACTAACTTTCCTTCTATGATGGTCCTGATGTACGCATCAGGGTGAAACGCCGCCCGGAGCCTTTCAATGTCCAGTACCGGACGTCCTTGAAGATAATTATTAAGAGTAAGCAGGATGAGCTGTTTTTCTTCTTCTATACCGATTTTGTTTGCCAGGGTTTCCATGTTTTTTGCCGCAAATTTATTTGTTTTTTCTTTAATCCTCCAAATGTATGTTCGGTACTAAGTAATCACATGCCTTTATGAAAACAGGTATTATTGTCTGTTTTGAGAAAAGAAGCAGGTATTTATACCTGTTTTTGAGAAGCCCGGGGTATCAGCTCCATTTTTTGTAATTACATTACAGCATCTTTGTTATGCACTATTAACCAAATCCTATAAAAAACACTTAAAATGAAGCAGCACCTCTTTTCTCTTCTCCTATTGGTGGGGCTCGCCGTGGGATGCAAAAATCAGCCGTCCGCCGGCACAGCCAAACCGGGACCCGCCACCAAAAATGATTGCAACCAGGTCACAGACAGTGTTGGCCGTGTATTGGTGAACCTTGTAACGGCCCGTCAGCGTATTCAATCATACGACAGTCTTTGCCGTCTCCACTGGAAAGGCGCCGAGCCGATAGAAGCCTATACCATCCGTGCGGTGGACCTCCTGGCTGCCATGGGCCTGCCACCGGAACTCGCCGATTCATCTATATGCAGGTTCAAACATATCCGGGTATACCTGGGTTTTCAGGACAAGGTAGGGTTCAAGCTGTACGTTGTACCGGTGGATAATGCCTGCATGAAAGGAAAGGACCCTGCCAAGTGGAACGCGGGTACCGACGTAATACTCGACAAAGACGCAAACCCCATCCTCGCAAATATCGATTCAACGGGCATCGCTGCTTACGACAAGTACGTACTGGATCTCAACGCCCCATGTCCGAATACCTGCCCGGAGCCGGGTCCCCTTAAAGAACACCGTTGATATATGAGCTTTTCAGAAACGATCATACTGCTATCACATGTACCTATTTTATTCACAGTAACGTATGCTGCTGTGTACTATAGCAAATTGCCCCGTGAGCTGAAAGTGTTCTCATGGTTTATTTTCCTGTCGGGTATCATCCAGTTTATTTCCCTGGCTTTCTGGTTCGTCAGCAAAAACAACATGCCGTTGCTGCATATATATGTGGCGGCAGGTTTCCTTTGCCTGGCATGGTTCTATAGCACATTGCTCAATGGATTCATAGATGCAGGAGTAATATGGTGCATCGCTATATTATTCCTGCTCTTTACAATAATCAACACCCTGTTCATTCAGCCTATTCACACTTTCAACTCTATCGCATTAACGGTGGAGGCTATTCTCATTGTGATCCTGGCATTATTCACTTACCGGTTTTTTCTGAGTGATATTGTAAAAGAAACGAGTGGCCGGAATATCAAAAGCCTTAACTGGATCAATTCAGGACTGTTCATCTATTACTCTTCCAGCATATTGATTTTTTATTCTGGTGCTGTTATTACGGCTTTCAGCAGGAGCTTGAATTTGTACGCCTGGATATTTCATTCATTCTTTTCCATTGTCATGTACACTTGTTTTTTTATTGGCTTATGGAAGCGATCAAAGACCTGAGTTTTTTAAATGCATTGCTGCCACTGGCGGTTATTGTGTTCATCATTGGTGCCGGGGTAGTGTTCCTGAACCTGCATTTCCAAAAGAATTTGTCGATGCAGAAACTCAGGCAGGAGGCATTGAAGAATATCTATCAACACGACCTGCTTCGCTCGAATATTCAGGCGCAGGAAGAAGAGCGCAAGCGTATTGCGCAAGACCTGCACGATGAACTGGGAGCGGTGATGTCTATTATGCGCATGCATCTTATGGTACTTGAACAACAAAGTGCTGATGGCACGAAGCAATTGCAGGAGTCCTTGCAGTATGTTCGTCAACTGTCGGAAACGGCGCTGGGAAGTGTGAGAAGTATCAGCCACCGCCTGATGCCGCCGCAGCTGGAATCTTTCGGGCTGAAGGCCGCGCTTGAGTCGGTAACGGAGCAGGTCAACAAGGCCGGTGAAATAAAGATCGAACTGGGTTGTGAAGCCCGCATGGACGACCTGCCCTGGCTGGTAAACCTCGGCTTGTTCCGCATCATCATGGAAATGATCAACAATACGCTTAAACACGCTGGCGCCAGATCGATAAGAATAGATCTTTTACGGCATGGTCAGGAACTGGTATGTTATTATACGGACGATGGGAGAGGACTGCCAGATGGCAATGCCGGCAAGGGGCTGGGGCTTAAGAATATTGAAGGCCGGGTGAATGCACTCGGCGGAAAACTGGAAATGGGCAACCAGGAATCAGGCGGATACTACGCCATTGTCCGATTAATATTATCTGCATAATACTTACTATATGAAAAAAGAGATCAACATAGGATTGGTGGAAGACCAGGTTCTTTTCAGAGAAGGCATGAAAGCCATTATCAACACCTGGCAGGATATGAAGGTGATATTTGAATCTGCGGATGGTTACTCCGTGCCGGATAAATTACGCCAGGCCGCTGTTCTCCCGGACGTAATGCTGGTCGACCTCTCACTGCCGCCGGATGGCGACAAGGAATACAGCGGTCAACATGTTACCCAGGCGCTCGCAGATACCTATCCTGAAATGAAGATCCTTATCCTGTCGGTCCATGATGATGAGAATTTCATTAACCAGTTGATCCAATGCGGTGCGCATGGTTACCTGGTGAAAGACAGTGCGCCACAGGAAGTACAGGAAGCCATTATCGCCGTGCATACTAAGGGATCTTATATCAATGAACGCGCGTTGAAGGCGTTGCAGCTAAGAACGGTGAGAGCTGTCAGGAGCAAGCCGCAGAACCTGTCCATTACCAAAAGAGAGGAAGAGATATTGCAGCTGGTATGCAGACAATATACCGCAGAGGAGATTGCGCAGGAACTTTTTATTAGTGTAAAAACAGTTAATGGACACCGGAATAACCTGCTGCAGAAAACGGGTTCACGTAATGTTACCGGCCTGGTGTTATATGCCATCCGGAATAACATTGTATCGTTGAAATGATATTTTACGTTTATGATGGGTATTCAACCTTCATATTTGTGAAACTCAGTTACTATTAAATAATATCCATCCGGGTCCCGGAGCGAAAATTCTTTTCTTAATGAGTTTGGATTTAAGTGAATATCCTCTTCGATAACACTGCCTGTTTTTTCAACCTTAGCCCGTATAGCCTCCATATTTTTTGTCCTGAAGTAAAGTATTAACCCATTTCCCTGAGGGATGGCTGGATTAGTCATTGTAGGATGATGATGTTCTCCCCATTTGTGAAGACAGAGTACAATTTCATCATTTTCCGACACTAAAACAGCAAACTCATTTCCACCGTGTATTCTTCTGAAATCAAATACCTGTTGATACCACACTGAGCTGGCTTCAACATCTTTTACTGCTATTATCGGGTCAATTTTTGTCATTGTTTTTTGGGTATTATCTTTTGTTAACGTATGCGTATTTCCAGCCTAAAAGTAGCGATTACCTATTGATTTCTGAATAGCGTTATTTTCTCTCGCAATGATTTTAAGATATAAATTAATCTGAAGAACTATTAGAAGGCGATAATGCTTCAGCTATAGCGGCAACAGCGACTTACTTTGCTTCTCCATAAAAAAATATTCCTGGAAAATATCAACAGGAAAGCTACGTTACTTATAGATATATTTATTGTAATTTTGACAATTATACAATTGAAAAACCGATGAACGCTATGAGACTATGCACTGTTGGAGGAATATTTTTATTTTTCATGGCAACAGCATGTAGAAAAGAAATGACCAATGCAACAGAAAAGGTGGCATTGAACAATCACGATACTATTTTTGTGCACCCGGGATTATTACATAAACAGTCGGATTTTGACCGCATGAAAAGTAAAGTGGGTGCAGGAGCGGAGCCCTGGCTATCAGGCTGGAATAAGCTGATCACCAATTCACACAGTGCGCTCAGTTGGCAACCCAATCCGGCGGATACAGTTTACCGGGGCAGTGACGGCATCCATCGTGAAAACTACGGTCAGCTGTATAACGATATTGCTGCGGCCTATGCTACGGCATTAAGGTGGAAGATCTCGGGAGATAAGGAATATGCCGACAAGTCGATACAAATCATGAACGCATGGTCGGCGAGACTAAAGAGAATCGGTGGTAACAACGACGCGAACCTGGCCGCGGGATTGTATGGCTATCAGTTTGCCAACGCGGCGGAAATTATGAGAACGTACGAGGGTTGGGCGCCGGCGGACTTCTCCCGGTTCCAGAAAATGATGCTGAACGTTTTTTATCCTATGAATCATGCTTTCCTGACGAGAAAGGAGAGGTGTATGAGCCATTTCTATGCAAACTGGGACCTATGTGTCATGAATTCCATCCTGGCTACCGGCGTATTGTGCGATGACCGGGACATCTATAATGAAGCGATCAGCTATTTTAAATATGGGGCAGGTAACGGTGCCATTGCAAATGCCATTTACTTTATTCACCCGGATGGTCTGGGACAATGGCAGGAAAGCGGCCGTGATCAGGGCCACACCACTCTTGGCATAGGCTTAATGGGCACCTTTTGCGAAATGGCCTGGAATCAGGGCGACGATATGTATGGTTACGACAATAACCGCTTCTTAAAAGGTGCAGAGTATGTAGCTGCGTACAATCTAGGCGACTCCGTTGCCTTTAAACCTTATACCAATTGCGTTGGCGTGGTGCAGAATGTCATCAGCAGTGGCAGCCGGGGAAATACCCGCCCTGTTTGGGAGCTGGTGTATAATCATTATGTAAACCGTAAAGGATTGGCTGCTCCAAATTGCGCGCGGTTTGCCCAAAAAGTACGACCAGAGGGCGGCGGCGGAAATTACGGACCTAACAGTGGTGGGTACGATCAACTTGGTTATGGAACACTAACCTGTACACTGAAATAAGAATTTATCCGGTTAAAAGCAAAAAACTGCGCATAAATTTCTAATATTGCGCTCTCATACAAAAGCCGGAATACCCATTAGTTCGATGCCTATACAAATGAAATTATATTCAAAATCAGTAGTTGCCTTGCTGCTCCTGCTGAACATTTACTTACATGCCAATGGCAGCACTTTCCCGGATACTACAGGTGTCTTAATTATCAATAAGGAAGATGTTCTGCCGGATGGCGCCAGGAAGATTGGTAAGATAAAAGTAACCGATGGTGTTTTTAAAATCGACTGCGGATATGAGCAAACATTGGAGCAGGCGAAATCCCAGGCCATAAAAGCAGGCGGCAACATCATTAAGATCAGGGAGATAAAGCCTCCTGATGTGTTTAATTCCTGCTACCGCTTATCGGGAGAGGTTTATTACCATCCTGATATCGCTGGCGTAATGACCGGCCGAATAAAGGCTTTCGATTCAATGATGCGCATATTGCTTCCGGAAACCGTTACCTACGCTTTATTGTACGTATATCGCCCGGATATGGGTTCGTCCATTCCATATAATGTATTTTTGGATGATTCAATAATATGCCGCATAAGAAACAGTTCCAGGTATCTTATTAAAGTTAATAAAGCCGGTCTAGCCAGAATATCTGCACGAACAGAATCACGCGATGAGGTGTCAATAAACATCCAGCCGGGAAAAGCATACTTCGTGAAATGTTCAATTGCTCCTGGTGGTTTTATTGGTCGGCCCAAACTCAGTATTATTGATGCCTATGAAGGGTTCCAGGAGTTTAATTCGGTGAAGGAAAAGCCTAAAGAGGAAAAAATAGATGCGGTATATTAGCAATCAAGGTGGCAGGGATGTTTAAGTTCTTTTAAAGCCATCTGAGGCTAATTAAGGCATGTCTGCAGATCTTATTCAATTATTCCGGGAATTACGGCTGTAGTATAAGGAGAATACACCTCCCAGCCAAGTTTTTCATATAGTGCTTTGCCCTCTATCGTGGCTACGAGTATTCCTTTCTTTATTCCACGCGCTGTTCCCAGCGCTTCCAGTGTTTTCATCACTATACTTCCAAGCCCTTTTCTCCGGTGATCCGGATGGGTTTCAATCCTGTCATATATGGCGAAGCCATCAACGAAAACCACGCGGCCAACTGCAGCCTCTGCATGTTCGGGTGTGAATATTCTAACAATAGGAACTGTTGCTTCCTTATTGATATCAAGGATGTAACCCTTTGGTAATGCTGTTCCCGGTGATGTCATTGGAGCGTTACAGGTCATCATAAAAGCGGGAGCCTGAATAACCCAACGCGGAGGTAGTAATCCGGTCACAATTTCTGGTTTAGCGCAGACTTTGAGGAAAACCCAGGGATCAACAATTGTTTCTGCCAGATATTTCAATTGGTCTGTTGGGCTGGGAAAAACATAACGCATGGCTTGCTGAGGCCAACCAACGTTTACAAAGAGTACACCATTTTCCCGGTCTGGTGCAGGTAATTCCCGTGCGGCTGACCAGCCTTTAAGCCATGTTTCTACCATATAAGGGTTGACAGGATGATTTGTCATTAAAAATGAGTGTCTGTTGAAATAAAGGTAGTGAACTTTTGCCTTTGAGATACAGGGACCACGATACAAAGCCACTAGTCACTGAAAATTTCAGTCAGTACAATCCGCATAACCAGGTAACCGCAGACGAATCCGTAACTTAAGAAAAGCACAATAATAGCACCGGAGAATACCGCAGCAAATGCCTCGTTATTTACTACTCCGGCCGGTTCGTTTTAGGCAGGGGAGCAGGGCTTTCCATATTGGGAGCTTCCATAAGTTTTGGGGTTTATTTGTGATATGGGATTATCCTAATAAAGATAAGAAATTGGTGCGTTTTGTAATAGTAAATTATAATCTGAAACTTATAGAAGCCCAATTCTCAGCAAGGCGAAGAACTAACATTTGCTCTTTAAAAATGACAATAAAATACAATCGATAAAGTTATAAAATACGTAATTAAAAAATATCGGCGTGTTTAGCAGAAATCACTTCGTATATTTGAGCGTTGCCCGCAACCCTATTGGCCCCAGGATTCAATCATGTATCGAAATATGAAAAATAGTATTATTGATATTTTGCAGCAATGGAAGAATGAAAAGATAAAACTGAATCCTGCCGCATCTCCTGGCTTAATTGCTGAGGTAGAAATGGCAATGGATTTTTCATTCCCCGAAGAGTTTAAAGAGTTATATACACAGGTAAATGGATTTTCAGATTATGACTGGAGAGAAAACATGTTCTCAATCTGGCCACTTGAAAGGATCCTTGAAGAGTACAACGGCAGTGATGATAAAACCTTCATTGCGTTCTCTGATTTCCTTATTAATAGTCATAATATTGGATTTGTGAGAAGTCAGCCCGCGGTTTTTAAAAGATATGGAACCACTGAGTATACCTTTGTTTCAGACTCATTCATAGAGTCAGTTAAGTTGATAAACGCCAATTCTGATCTGATTTATTGATGAATAACAAGATATGAGAAAACAAGTACTTTTTATACAAGGCGGGGGCGACGGTGGTTACGAAGCAGACGCAAAGTTGGTTGCATCCCTGCAACAGGACTTAGGAGAGGATTATCAGGTAATCTATCCCCAAATGCAAACGGATGATGCTGCTCCCGATTTTGGTTGGATGAAGCAAATAGGTGAAGAAATTGGCAACCTCGGAAACGATGTTATTTTGGTGGCACATTCATTAGGTGCATCACTGCTGCTGAAATACCTCGCTGAAAATGAAAGCCCGAAAAGGCCAGCCGGAATTTTCCTGGTATCCACGCCATTTTGGAGTGGTAAAGCGGAATGGGTACAGGGATTGAAACTTCAGGAGGATTTCCCTGAAAATCTTCCAAAAAATAGTCGTATCTTCTTTTACCATTGCCGGGACGATGAAGAGGTCCCGTTTAACCATTTTACATCATACAGGCATAAACTCCCGGGGGCAACTTTCCGAGAAATTGAAACCGGAGGGCATCAACTCGGAAACGATCTTAACCTGGTAGCAACAGACATCAGAAATCTATAAATTCACCGGTCTATTTATGAAAATCAAAGCATTTGGAATTAAGGAGAAAGGTGGAAAAGCGGAGCCATTTTACTATGAAAGAAATGTCGGCGCCAATGAGGTGAGGGTTAAAATTATTTATTGCGCTATTGCAAGGGGGGATGTTCAATTCATAAGTGATGATTGGGGCGATACAAAGTTTCCACTTGTTCCGGGACATGAAATTGTGGGAATTGTGGAAGAAACCGGCGAAAATGTAACCGGCTTAAAAGTGGGCGATCGCGTTGGAATTGGCTATCAGCAGGAGGCTTGTTTTGAGTGTGAGTTTTGCAAAGCAGGTAACGAGCAATTTTGTACGCAGCAGAAAGTAATTGGTGTGCATTGCTATGGTGGTTTGGCTGAATATATTGTGGCCGATAACAGGTTTGCATTCAAACTACCGCCGGCACTGCATCAGGTAGGTTCAGTTCCTTTGCTGTCGTCCGGCCTCACCGTGTATTCAGGAATTATGAAAGCACAGCTGCCTGCCAATTCCGTTGTTGGCGTTCTGGGAGCTGGTGGCCTGGGTCACCTGGCGATCCAGTTTTTAAATAAGATGGGACATCAGGTTTATGCCTTTTCTCATTCCCCCGAAAAAAAGGAGATGATTAATCAGTTGGGCGCTGAATTTGTGCTTACCTCAAACCCCAATAATCTTACAGCGATTAATAAGAAATTTGATTTTATTATCTCTACATTAAATGTACCGTATGACCTGGAGGGTTTTCTGAAAATCCTCAAACCACAGGGGAAATTTTGTATAGTGGCTACACCTTTGGAGAAGCAGCCCATTAACCTTGGCTTGCTATATGATTATGCTCAACGAACTATTTACGGAAATTATGTGGGTAGTCGCAGGAACATGATAGATATGCTTGATTTTGCCGCAGAGCATAATATTGGGAGCGCAGTGGATGTTATGCCATTCTCCCAGGTGAATGAAGCAATAGAAAAGGTAAGAACAGGAAAAGGTGGGATTCGGTTAGTATTGGAAAACTAAGATGAAGATGAATTCACAGGAAAAAGTATTAAGCTGTTATAACCAGGTAGCCGGCGACTATGCAGCTGAGCGTTGGGATGAACTCTCAAAAAAGCATTTTGACCGCTTGCTGTTGAAGGAATTTGCATTTGTTAATAGAGACAAAGGACCATGCGCCGACTTTGGCTGTGGCCCAGGGCAAACGACAAGATTTCTGTACGACAATGGCATAAAAGATATCACCGGCGTTGATTTGTCGCCGGAGATGGTTAGTGCTGCCAGCGGGCTTTCTCCTCAGATCAAATTTGAAACCGGCGACTTGTTGAATATCGCTTATCCTTCAGAATCTCTCGGAAGTGCACTTGCCTTCTATGCGATAGTGCATTTCACCAATGACCAGGTAAAGAAATGTTTTGAAGAAATAAACAGGGTGTTGAAAACAGGGGGAGATTTTTTATTTTCCTTTCATGTGGGAGATGAGATCGTTCATTTTGACAAAGCGCATGACAAAGAAATTGATGTTGATTTATTCTTCTTTAAAACAGATGACATAATAGCACTACTTTATGAAACTGGTTTTAGTATAGTTGATGCCATAGAAAGACGTCCGTATGAGGAGGTGGAATACCCAAGCAGGAGGGCCTATGTCTGGGCCGCAAAAAATGAAGGGAAAGCGGAGCGTGTGTGAACAAAGTTAAAACGAACAGATTTCTCATAACCTGGATTACCACCAATGAAAACATTCTTTAAAGAGATATTTGAATACAATTACTACATCAACCAAAAATTGGGAGATGCTTATCATACAAATACAGACAAAATTTCCGAAAAAGCGCAAAAACTTTATAGTCACATCCTGAATGCCCATCAGATTTGGAATAACAGAATTGAAGCCAGGCGCTCTGCTTTTGGAGTTTGGGAGGATCATGCTATTCACGAATTCAGGGATATTGATAAAGCAAACCATGAACATACCTTCTTTATAATCGACACGCTTGATCTGAACAGTACCGTCAGCTACACAAAAGGAGGAAAGACTTTTAATAAAAAGATCTGTGAATTATTGTTTCACGTTATTAATCACTCCACTTATCATAGGGGCCAAATTGCAACTGAGTTTAAACAAAACGGGCTAAACCCTTTGGCAACGGATTATATTCTCTATGAAAAAAAGTAAGGCAAACAAAAGCCGCATAGATCTTACGATTTATGCGGCTTCGTCTTTTGCACGGGTATTATCTGGCGGCCATGAGGCGGATCATGCATCCGGTATTTCAGGTTCTACCAGCTTAGCCAGCTTCTCCAGGGATTCCTGCCAGCCTAAATAGCACATTTCTACAGGTATGGCAGACGGAATTCCTTCCTGCGTAATTTTTATTTCTGTGCCTGCAATCGTTTTGCGAAGCCATACACTGGTGATCATTTCTCCCGGCAGGTTTGGATCGTCAAATTTATCGGTGTACTTCAAAAATTCATTTGGTTTGATTTCCAGGTAGACACCGCCAAATGAATGGCTATTTCCGGTAGAGAAATTCTGGAATGACATCTTAAAAGAACCACCGGTCTCTGCTTTCATCTGGTGGACGGTGCACAAAAATCCATAAGGAGGCAGCCATGAAGCGATTGCCAGGGCGTCAGTAAATGCGCGGAATACTTTTTCCGGAGATGTTTTAAGCATCCTGTGTAGTGAAACAGTGTTGTTTGCCATAAGATATATTTTGTCCCTACTCATCTGGCTTTTCGGTTCCGCCCGTTTTTAGTGTGGTCGCTGCTCCACTGTGTTGATTGATTATCTTATAACAAAGATGGAAATAAAATCAGATTTGGGCAGGGGGCGTATACGACAATACCAAGGGTTGTTTGCGACCCGGCTGGGAACTCAAACATCTCCCTGAAATGTGCAACCCGGGAGTGAGCTATCCAGACAAGTAAAATGAGCCATGAAGGAAAGCCACTATCGCGTGCGAAAGCTGATCTTTGTGCCGTTAATCAATAAAATAGCAACAATGACAACAATTACAAAGATAGCCCTGGGCAAAAACGGCCCACTCGTTTCTAAACTCGGATTAGGCTGTATGCGCATGTCGCCCGTTTGGGGAGGCCCGAAGAATGATGAAAACGAAAGTATTGCTACCATTCAGGCGGCATTGGACAGCGGTATTAACTTTCTGAATACTGGAGACTTCTACGGCAGCGGCCACAATGAACTGCTTGTAGGCAAAGCCATCAAAGGCAGGCGGGACGATGCCTTTATAAGCGTGAAATTTGGCGCCATCTTTTATGGCAATCAAATGCTAGGATTGGACCTGCGTCCTATAGCCATCAAAAACTTCATCAATTACTCCCTGGTACGTTTAGGCATAGATACAATCGATCTTTACCAGCCGTGCAGACTCGATAACAGCGTTCCCGTGGAAGATGTGATTGGTACTGTTGCCGACCTGATCAAAGAGGGTAAAGTACGCCACCTGGGCGTTTCTGAAATAACCGCAGATCAGTTACGCAAGGTGAATAGTATCCACCCGGTAACAGCACTGGAAATAGGCTATTCACTGGCAGACCGCCAGATAGAAAGTGACCTGCTTCCTACCGCCAAAGAGCTGGGTATAGGGGTTGTGGCATTTGCCAACACCGCCGAAGGGCTACTCACCGGTGAAATGAAAGCGCCTCTTCCGGCTAATGCCTATCATCATCACTTCTCACGGTTTCAGGGAGATAACCTGGTAAAGAACCTCGAAAAAGTGGAAGTATTAAAACAAATGGCCAAAGAGAAAGGGTACACACCAACACAACTGGCAATCGCCTGGGTGAATGCGCAGGGGGATCATATTATGCCATTGGTAAGCATGAGCCGGAGATCACGACTGCCGGAAAACATAGCTGCAATGGAGATTGCGTTTACTCCTGATGAAATGAATACGCTTAATACGCATTTTTCAGCGGGCGCCATACTTGGAGAAACCTATCTGCAGCGATAAGGGAATGGTGCATAAGCTCCGTCTGTTTTATATCTTTACATCATGACGAACCCAACTGAAATAATTCCCGGCGTCCTTTTTTACTCTTATTTCTCGGCCATGAGAAAGGAGAAGGTAGCATTCCTGGAGGACAATATGCTGGTAATGCAGGTTTCGGGCCGTTTTACCCTGGAAACTGCCAGTCAGAAGATCTCAATGGGGCGCGGCGAAATGTTGCTGATACAAAAGTATCAATTGGGGGAAATTACCAAGATGCCTTTGGAGGGTGAGGATTATCAAACCATTGTTATCTGTCTGAAAGAAGACTTGCTCAGGAAGATCGCCCTGGAGGAGCAGATAGAGACAGACCAGAAATATACCGGTCCATCCAGCATTCTTATTCCCGGAAACGATTTTTTGCATGCCTTCTTCCAGTCTGTGCTTCCGTATGTTCGCCATCCGGAAGAAAAAGTAACCAGTGCGGTAGGCATGCTTAAAGTAAAAGAGGCGGTATACCTTCTCCTGAATACCATGCCGGGGCTCAGTAAATTATTATTCGACTTTTCGGAGCCTCATAAAATAGACCTGGAAAAATTTATGCTTGGCAATTTTCATTACAACGTTCCCGTTGAAAAATTTGCACGGCTTACGGGAAGAAGTCTTGCCGGCTTCAAACGTGATTTCCAGAAAACATTCGGGATGGCACCCCGGCAATGGTTATTAGAAAGACGGCTGGAGGAAGCCCGGCATCTTATTGAAAAGAAGAACAAAAAGCCATCTGCCATTTACCTGGACTTAGGCTTTGAAAGCCTCTCTCATTTCTCGCATTCTTTTAAGAAGAAATTCGGTAAGACGCCCACTGAATGGGTAATTTAGAGAGGACGGATGGTGGAAGCTTTTTAGAACCTGCACAGCGTGCAGGTTTTTTTATTGCTACTGCTTTGCCAGTTTGGTTCTGAGCTGCTGGTATTGTTGGGTAAATATTTCCGGTGGCAGCTTCATCTCCAGTAACAATAATATTTTATGGTACTGCCGGGGTAAAAACACGCTGCGGGCTATCACCAACCGCCGGTCGGCGTAATAAACGGTGATTTGTGGGTCCTGTCTTCTGCCTACTTCCGCCATATCTGTTTTGGTAATGGTTTGCCAGTTTACTTCATGCGGCTTCCATCCACCTTTTAACACCAGCGCAGCATCTGAAATGATCAGTTGTAACCGGGTATAGGCAAACATTGACCAGGCGAGGAATAAAAATATAAAAGTGAGAAAGATGAACATCGGGGATGTATTGATCTGGGAAATGGAAAAAACCGCCAGTACCAGCATAAGCACACTCATAACATAACACATGATCCTGAAAAATTGAGGTACACGGAAAGTCTCCGTGGTATATATCATCCGCATAGCGATTCGTTATTAAAATCCGCGTGTAATATAATATTTTGCGCCCATTTGTTGTTTGCCGGATACAATAAGGGAGAATCGGGAACCAGCCACAATAAATAGAAACCACCGCCCCCCTGGTGGTTTACCCGCCGCAATTATTCCTCAAAATACTACGAATATGGATCGTAACCAGCCAAATATGCCTTCGGCTTCTGTGGAATTGGCCTTGACGGCTAATTTTAAGGCAGATTTAAAAACCATAACATGAAACAGTTAGAAAAATTGGTTACCAAAAAGGTAGCATTACCGGAAACTGTAAAAGGCGGCAGAGCAATGGCTCTTGAATACTTTCTTGACGACCAGGAAAGAACCACGGAAAACTACGCTTCGTGGAACGGCCAGCATTATGTAACCGACACCCGGAATGATCCAAACAAGTAGCCCCCAAAACGTAAACCTCTAAAAATTAAAAACAATGGACAAGTTAACAAAACTGAATGCAAAGAAAGTAGAATCTCTGGAAACAATTAAAGGAGGCAGACTCGCCCTTGACGCGATAACCGATCTGTCTGATTCCGGCGAAAGCGCAGGTACCACTATTCACACGCCCACCCATTATTCAGGTCCGGATGTTTACCTGTGCGATCACAAACGTGACTAGTAATCAACCTCTCCTTCCGCCATTATTATGACCGGAAACTACAGGACTGCCGGTATTACCGGTAGTCCTTACTACCAGTAATCAACTGTACGCCATGTCCAAACAGATCCTCATATTAAGTCAATCGCACCTGGAAGGCACCACTGATCATGTTTGCCAGTGGATGAACCATTTGCGGATACCCTACCTGCGGGTGAATGGGGAGGACTTCTTCCATTTTCAAAACCTGGATGATCTGCCAGGCAACAACGAAGTAGCTGCTGTCTGGTACCGGAGAAAGATCAGCAGCTTCCCCGTAAAATACAGTCTTAAACAAACGGACTTTAATACCCAGTACACGTTGAAACGTTTCCTGGTAGATGAATTTAACGGCCTTCATTCCCTCTTGTTTTACACTATTGATCGCCATAAGTGGCTCAATGACCCCATTTCAGAAGATAACCTGAACAAATTGCACGTATTGAGCCTTGCCCGCCAATGCGGAATTAGCACCCCTTTCACAGAAGTGGTGACTACCAAAGCGGCAATTATGCATTTGCTGGATAAGGGCAAAGAACTAATCGTAAAGCCTGTCAGCGAATGCATTTTTCTTGAAGATGCGGAGGGAGGACAGTACAAGATGCTCACCAAAACCATTAACAACGCCAATCTGCATCTGGTACCTGAAAAATTCTTTCCCTCGCTGGTACAGGAAAAAATTATAAAAAAGTTTGAGATACGCACATTTTACCTGGATGGTGCGTGCTACTCTATGGCTATCTTTTCCCAGAATAACCGGAAAACAAAAGATGACTTCCGGAACTATGACAACCAGCGGCCCAACAGAACAGTTCCCTACAAACTACCGGCTGACCTGGAACGGAAGCTGGATCAGCTGATGAAATCACTGCGTTTCCGGACAGGTTCCATTGACCTGATGGTAGACATGCAGGGGAACTATCACTTCCTCGAAATTAACCCGGAAGGCCAGTTCGGCATGGTATCTTATCCCTGCAACTATTACCTGGAAAAGAAATTAGCAGAACTGCTGCATAAAAATAGCTCCCATGAAAAAGAAATTCACCAGTAAACTGAAAGAGAAGAAGGGATTACCGCTGTCGCTGTATTTCCTGGAGAAAAATAACCAGCAGCACACCAGCTCCATTCTCAAATTTGAAAAAGCCCCGAAAATAAACTCCGACGGGTTCGAGCTATTCAATTTTTATAAAGTGATCTCCAAATTCTGATAATGGAATATTTAAATCTATACGCAAACTGCCGGCTCGTAAAAGGAGCCAGTATGTCGCTGCTCTGCGATCTGCAGATGCGCAGGTTTTATCATATCCCAAACGATACCGCCGATGTGCTCATATTCCTGCAACAGCACTCCATCTCCGAATGCATGACCCACTATGGGGAAGATAACCGTAAAACCATTAAGGGCTACATTGATTTCATACTCAATAAAGAACTGGGATTTACAGACAACCAGCTGTTGCCGGAACTAACTCCACTGGACCTCAGCTGGGACAGGTATTCAGATATCACCAATGTGATTATTGAGTACAATGAAGAGATCAACTACACCGGCTCCTTTTTCCGCGAACTCTTCGACCTGCATGTGCAGGGGCTGGAGATCAGGTGTTACCGTAAAACAACGCTGGATAAGATCCGGGAATTACTGGAGGTGTTCAACGGCACCACCCTGAAGTTTATTAAACTGGTACTGGCGTATGATGATACGCTGGAGCTGCAGACACTGGATAAACTGGTGAAGCAATACCCGCGGGTAAAGGCGCTGCTGATACATTCCTCACCGGCTGATAACCCGGAGAAAATATTTGAAGGTTCTGTGCCGGTGATATTTGTAAGCGGTAGTATCAATTCCTGCCGGGCTTGTGGCGAAATCCGATCAAGCTATTTCATTTCCAATATGGAGCTGTTCACGGAGAGCCAGCATTATAATACCTGCCTGAACAGAAAACTGAGCATAGACCTGAACGGGTATATCAGGAATTGCCCTTCCCTGCCGGATAATTTCGGGCATGTAATGGACACGTCGGTACAGGAAGTGTTGGACAATAAAGCATTTCATAAGTATGCGAAAATCCGTAAAGATGAAATTGCGGGTTGTAAAGATTGCGAGTTCAGACACGTATGTACTGATTGCAGGGCATACCTGGAAAACCCGCAGGATATTTATTCCAAACCGCTTAAATGCGGGTACGATCCGTATAACGGTACCTGGGAAGACTGGACGAAGAATCCACTGAAGCATGCTGCCATAGCCGGGTACGGGTTGGGAGAGATAATAAATTAATATGAAACTGAAAACATTCCCTTTTTATATGCAGCCGGACGGGAAGGATTGCGGTCCTACCTGTATCAAGATCATCAGCAAACATTACGGCAGGTTAACGGATATTCAAACCATCCGGTCGCTGGCGGAAACCACGCGGGAGGGAAGTTCTTTGCTTGGATTGTCTGCTGCTGCCGAGGGGATGGGTTTTAAGTCGCTGGCGGTAAAAATAGATTTCATTACCCTGATGGAAGAGGCGCCGCTGCCCTGTATTTGTCATTGGGGACAACAGCATTTCATTGTTGTTTACAAAATAAAAAAATCAGGACCGGATACAATTGTGTATGTTTCCGATCCTGCTTACGGCCTGATAAAATATACCAAACAGGAATTTATAGATGGCTGGGTAGGAAAAGGAAAGCAGGAACGGGATGAAGAAGGGATTGCCCTGCTGCTGGAAACCAGTCCCGCATTTTATGAAGCAGATGCAGCAACCCCGCGCAGCAGGAAGGATTTCTCCTTCCTGTTCAGCTATTTCTTCCGGTACAAAAAACTCATCGCTCAACTGGCAATCGGCCTGCTTGCCGGGAGCCTGCTTTCCCTGATTTTTCCCTTTCTTACGCAAAGCATCGTAGACATAGGCATCCAGAACCATGATCTCAACTTTATTTACCTGGTGCTACTGGCGCAGGTGATGCTGTTTACCGGCAGAATGGGAATAGAGATCGTACGCAGCTGGATCCTGTTGCATCTCTCCAGCCGGATCAATATTTCGATTGTGTCCGACTTCTTCATAAAACTCATGAAATTGCCGATCAGCTATTTTGATACGCGTATGACCGGCGACATTATGCAGCGTATCAATGACCATCAGCGGATAGAACAATTGCTTACCAATTCCTCCCTGAGTACCTTGTTTTCCCTGGTGAACCTGGTTATTTTCAGCGTGGTACTGCTGCTGTACGACTACCGGTTATTCCTGATCTACCTGTTGGGCGCATGTTTGTCGGTAGGATGGATTTCTTTTTTTCTTAAGAAGAGAAAGGAACTCGACTATAAACGTTTTTCGCAGGTATCGCAGGAGCAGAGCAAGGTGATCGAACTGGTGAATGGTATGCAGGAAATCAAGATGCATAATGCAGAGAAGCAAATGCGCTGGGGATGGGAGTTCATGCAGGTAAAACTGTTTAAGATCCAGATCAGGTCCCTGTCGCTGGAACAGTGGCAAACCGTAGGCTCGAATTTTATTAACCAGATGAAAGACATTTTTGTCAGTTTTCTCGCAGCAAAACTGGTACTCGATGGCAACCTTACGCTGGGAATGATGCTGGCGGTACAGTATATCATTGGCCAGCTGAATGGCCCGCTGATACAGCTGATGGACTTTGTAAAACAAACGCAGGATGCAAAAATATCGCTGGAAAGACTGGGAGAGATCCATGATAAGGACGATGAAGAGCGCGCAGATGTACAAACGATAGTGGATATACCAGAACAGGACATCGCGCTGGATAATGTTTCATTCCGCTATGTGGGTGCGGGCGCGCCGGTGTTTGAACACCTGAGCCTGCGTATTCCTCACCGCAAAACTACCGCTATCGTGGGAGCCAGCGGCAGTGGTAAAACAACCCTGCTGAAGCTGCTGATGAAATTCTATGAGCCCGGTGAAGGTGAAATTAAAATCGGGAATGTACAGCTGCAGCATATTTCGGCGCGGTACTGGCGGGATCAGTGTGGTGTGGTGATGCAGGAAGGATATGTATTCAATGATACCATCGCTAAAAATATTGCCATAGGCATAGACGATATTAACCGGCAGCAGCTCAGGAAGGCCGTGGATGTGGCGTGTATCAGGGATTTTGTTGAAAGCCTGCCATTAAGCTACAATTCAAAGATCGGCAATGAAGGAATCGGTATCAGCGGCGGGCAGAAACAGCGGCTCTTTATTGCCAGGGCAGTATACAAATCGCCGGAGTATATATTTTTTGATGAGGCCACCAGTGCGCTGGATGCAAACACAGAAAAGGCGATCATGGGCAACCTGGAGCAATTCCTGAAAGGGAAAACGGCTGTGATAATCGCCCACCGGTTGTCGACCGTGAAAAATGCAGATAAAATCATTGTACTGGATAAAGGAAAAGTAGTGGAAGAAGGAAGTCATGATGAACTGGTATCGCTCCGGAAAGAGTATTACAGGCTTGTAAAAAATCAATTGGAACTTGGAAACTAAGAAAGATATATTAGACACTATTCACCTGCATTCAGAGGGCGTGCAGGACATTCTTACGCAGCCGCCGCATTGGATGGTGCGCTGGGGTAATACCACCATATTTCTTATACTCCTCCTCATTTTACTGATGAGTTGCTTAATAAAATATCCGGAGTTTGTTCCTTCCACCGTTATCATTTCATCCCGGAATCCGCCGGAGAAGCTGGAAGCCAGGATCAATACCAAAGTTGAAGAAATATTTGTGACCGATCATCAGGCTGTTTCCCGGGGCCAGATCCTTATGGTATTGCAATCCACGGCCGATTACCGGGATGTGATCCGGTTGAGGAGCATCATTGATTCGCTGGGAAATATGGCGGTGGAGTATTTCCCCATTAATGAAACAGCAGGGTTTAAACTCGGGGAGATCCAGGCCGATTATAATGCCTTTGCCAGGGCATTGACAGAAGAACAACTTTATGCCAGGCTGCAGCCTTATTCCCCGGACTATGCTGCGGCCGACAAAAGCCTCACGGAATCACGCAGCCGGATACGTACCCTGCTGCAACAAAAAAGCCTGGAGCAAACGAAGTATGAACTTTCCAAAAGGGAGTTCGACAGGTACCAGGAACTTTTTAAAGAAAGGGTCGTTTCCGCGTCGGAGCTGAACCAGGAAAAAATGAAATTTTTGCAGGCAGAGCAGAACCTGGAGAATATCAATATTACTATATCCCAGCTGCAGGAAGGTATACTTGGTATTGAAAAAACCAGGAGCGGGGTTACGATCAATGCGCAAAAAGACAAGATCAATTTAACCTCGCAGACGGGGCAGCTTTTCGAGCAATTGAGAAAATCACTCAACGCCTGGGAACAGAACTACCTGCTCACCTCCTCTGTGGCTGGTGTAGTGGGCTTTCAGCAGTTTCTGGGAAAGAACCAGTTTGTGAAAACGGGGGATATCCTGTTGTCCGTTATGCCGGATGATAAAGATGTGCTGATCGGTGGGTTACGGGTACCTGCCACTAATTCCGGCAAGGTAAAGGTGGGACAGAAAGTGTTGTTTAAGCTGGATAACTATCCGTACCAGGAGTTTGGTATGGTGGAAGGCCGGGTGAAGAATATTGCCAATGCACCGGATAAAGATGGCAATTACTATGTGAATGTCATTCTCCCAAATGGGCTTCAAACATCTTTTCACAAAATACTTCCCTTTGATAAGGAACTCAAAGGAAATGCGGAAATAGTTACGCAGGACCTGCGGTTGATAGAAAGATTCTTTTACCAGATGAGAAAGCTGCTGCGGTTTGAATAAACGCCGGGTTATTATTCCTGGTAAAAAGTTTTAAATTTTTGCAGCTGCTTATCATATACAACCGCCAGTTTTACATCTTCCCCGGTTGCTATAATGCCGTCAACCGCCGATGCTTCAGGCGAATCATTGTTCATGATAATCTTAGCCCCCTTTCTGAAAGCGCTTATTTTTATTTTGTCTGAATAGTTTTCAGAGAAAACCACGTACTTCTCCCCACTCATTATATTAGTGCTGATGATTAACAGGCGGCTGTTCTGCTTTTCACTGTTATCTATCACAATGGCCATATCTTCCTGGCCATCTGCATCAAAATCTCCGTAACAGGTGTCTTGTTCAGGGTGATCGGCGTCCGGCTGGTAAATGGCTGTTGTTACCTGCAGGCTGTCGTTTACCGGTATGCTGTCAGATACCAGGTAACAGGCTAAGCCTCCTGTTATTACTATAACCGCAATGAGGGGCAGGTATTTTTGCCCGGATTTACTTTTGTTTAGCCAGGTTGGGTGATTATATTCCATCATATAACAAGTATAGGCAGTATACCGGGAGATACAATCCGGTGATTGGTATTCGTTGCCTGCGGGTCTATATCTGCAATATTTTATTCCTTATCTGAAATGGAAACGGATGCAAATATCGGGTGATACGTTACGGATATGGGATGAAAACCACAGGATTTCTACCCGGCCGGGTGGAGAAGAATTTTAATTATATATTTAGGAGATAATCATTATAAAACCAGGGAATAAAAAGAGAACAGTTTTTATCTTTATGATTTTTTGCGCCGCTAAATTTATTTCATTGATGAATGTAAGAACCGCATTGGCGGTTTTCCCGCTTTTGACCCTGCTTTTTATGGCCTCGTGTAAGGATCAGGAAAAGCCCCGGAAAGGTCAGGAAAAGACCCTTAATGCAACACCCCGGCAAGATTATTTGTCCCTGGTTATTTCCATGGATACCTTATCGTATGACGGAATGAGAAAAGCTGTTTACAGGGAAGATAGTCTGCTCCGGCATACTCCTGACAGCAATACTAACCCGTTCTTTCACTATTTCAGGGGAAGGCGCTACAGCATGGAAAGGCAACAGGACAGCGCAATAGCCGAGTACAAAAAAATGGTTGGCACAAAGGATGATGTGGAAGTGGAATTGCTGAAAACTTACGCCATCCTGGATAATACCACCAATAACGGCACAATGGTGGAAGGAGCATTAATGAACAGCATGCTTGCCGGCCTGCAAAAGGCGGAAAGCTCTCATAGCAGGCTAACCTACCGTTTTTACGATCTGATGGCCAAAGCCTATTACCAGAACTACAATGGAAAAGAATCGTTGGAGTATGCGGAGCGCTATTATAAGAATCATCCTTACAAATCGCACCCGGTAATCCGGCAGCGGTATTATGATATTTCTTTTATGCTGGCCTCCAGTGCGAATGATTACGACAAGATGATGTTGTACAATGTAAAGGCGCGTAACCTTGCGAAAAGCATCGGCGACAGCATGGCAATTGCGCGGTCTTACGATAACTTATCGCAGGTGTATGAGCGGCAGGGACAATATGAGAAAACCCTTGAATGTAGCAGGATCTTTATTGATTACCTGAGGAGAACCAATAACCTGCAGCCAACTGCGTATAATAATTTAGCTGTCAGCTTTCTCCGTAATAACCAGTTGGATTCAGCTATCTACTATTATAAGGAGGCTATTGCGCTTGCAAAAAAGGACAAAAATAGGAAAGAAGGCCCCAGTTACTACAAGGGACTTATTGAAGCCTATAAAAAGAAAGGCGCATACGAAGAGGCCATGAAGGCCGCGGATTACGCCTTTTCCGTAGAAATAGATAATATTAAGCAGATAGAAGCAGTTAAAGTTGCCGAGATACAGGCAAAGTATGAAACAGAGAAAAAAGACCGGAACATTGCGGAGCTGAGCAGCCGGAATGCGTTGAATGAAAAGGTGATCCGCCAGCAAAGATGGACGCTGGGATTGGCATCACTGGTATTCATCGGCATACTTTTATTCTTCTATATTATACACCGGCAGCACCGGTTGAAGGAAAGAAACAAATTGCTGCAGTTGGAGAACAGCCGCCTGAACATCGAGCAAAAATTACTACAGGCCCAGCTAAACCCGCATTTTATATTTAACTCCATTGCCAACCTGCAAAGTCTTGTTGCTTCCGGCGATACAAAAGAATCTGTCCGTTACCTGTCGGCATTTTCGGGGCTGTTACGCAGTGTACTGGAACAGAGCAGGAAGGATTTTATCAGCCTGGAAGAAGAAGTTACCTCTTTAAAGAATTATCTTCAGCTGCAACAGATGCGCTTTGCGGGGATTTTCGATTACGAGGTAACAGTAGCGGAGGATCTTTATCCTGAAGATATACTGATCCCTCCGATGTTGGTGCAGCCTTTTGTTGAAAATGCCATAGAGCATGGATTCAGAAATATCCAATACAAAGGCATATTGAAAGTATCATTCAGGACCGAAAACAACCAGCTGTTTATCCTGGTAGATGATAATGGTACCGGCATTACCCGTAAGGAGGAGGGGCAGCAAAAGAAAAGGTCGCTTGCCGGAATTATCCTCAAAGAAAGACTGGAGGCTCTTTTCAAGTCCGGCGGACAGGAAGCGGATTTTGAAATTGAAAATAAAGTGAATAACGGAACGCATGGCGTTACCGTACGTATTGTAATACCGGAAATCAGAGATTAAACCAGAAAACAACCATACATGAAGCTTTATATACTTGAAGATGAAGCGCTCATATTGAAACACCTCTTACAGGTTGTTCAAAGCATTCCTTTTGTACAGGTGGTGGGAAATTCACCTGAGGTAGCCCAGGCCGCCAGGGAAATACCCGCATTGAAACCAGACATTATTTTAGCGGACATCCGGCTGAAAGACGGTGACAGCTTCCGGCTATTTCATGAAATAGGGAATGAAGGCTTCCAGGTTATATTCCTTACCGCTTATGATCAGTATGCCATACAGGCGCTCAATATGGGCGCTTTCGGATACCTGCTGAAACCAATAGACGAAGCCGCTTTAACGGACATGCTGAACAAATGTTTTCACCAGCGGAAACGCGAGCATTTTGATCAGCAACAGCTGGAAATAGCCCGGCAACATTATATGGCCCAGGGTGGAACAATCGCCAGACGGATTGCATTGAAAAGCCTTGAATATATAGAAATCGTTTCTATAGAAGATATTATGTATTGCAGGAGCGATAAGGGTTACACAACCTTTTACCTGAAGAATAAACGTGAAATCCTGGTGTCAAAAGGACTGAAAGACTATGAGAGTTTACTGTTGCCCTCCGGCTTTTTGAGGTGCCATCAGTCTTACCTGGTTAATTTCCACTACGTGGAAAAGTATTACCGGGAAGGTTATCTGAAAATGCAGAACAACGAGCAGGTACCCGTTTCCAGCCGGAAAAAGGAAGAAGTGCTTAATTACCTGGAGAATATCTCCTGACCCCCGGGGCAGTTATAGTGTTTTTTTCCTTAAAACCACGTTCTCATTGTCGTCATCATCTTCTTCCAATATTAATTCCCAGTTTATTTTCTCAGCAATCTCAGTTAGCAAATTGACATACAAAACTTCATTTTCCGGGTTGGATTTCGATCCAACCACCGCAATTAAATTAACCCGTTCACTGTTAAAGTTTTCATGTCTGCCATAGCTGCCATCGTCTGAATTGACGGCAAGAACGCTGATCCATGGAAAGCCTTCTATGTTACTGAATTGCTGGTTACCGGTGCGTTTTAATTTTCCCGTATTATCCAGAATGTTAAGTACATCACTGGTTAATACGCGCTGGCTATAAGTTTCGTTACCCCGTATTTCGTAGTACCAATAAAGGTGCGACCACATGATTTGTTTATTTATAAGTTAGTTTACTTATCATTACGGCTTTGCAAAAAACGGAATGGTATTACGAATTTATGATATAGCCCCTAATTTATTCTTTTAGTATATTTATATCAATAGGCTTGTGTTTACAAAGATAGAAAGTACTGTACAACTAATAATGAGTGCAGGAATTCAGGGAAACTGGTTCCATTATAAATAATTATAGTTATGAAGATAAAAACTACCCTATTCATATTATCAATTGCAGCTGGTGTATTATTTCAATCTTGTCATAAAAAAAGTAACCAGGGGCCGGACGATCCACCCGTAGGAAAGCCCGCAGTTACCAGGATAGAAGATGTGCTAAACGGCAAGGACCAAAGCCTGATCAATATCCTGAATAAAGTAAGAGGCAGTGTGGGTAAAAGAGGACCTGCCTCCAAAACGATATGGAGTAGAAAAAATGATTATGGTGTAGGATTGTATATCAGTGCTAATCATATCTATAATATATCTGGCTGGAGTTCCCGGAATGCGCAGTTTTTCAATTTATTCTCTGAGAACCCGGGCATTTTTGAAACCTCTCAAATTCCACCGGCGAATGGAAACATAACATTGGGAAATACGTTGATCGCCGATTTCCCCTTAATGCACTTTGATATTTCTCCCAACGCTACCAATACAACCATATTACCGTCCGAAGATTTTTATTTAGGCGTTATCGACAATCAACGAATTGAACAGGGACCATTACCCCAATATCCTAACGTTGTTCAAACTGCCGCACCACTGCAAATGTATGACGCTGATAACCGTACAAAAGCAATTCAAACCTGGGCTGTTCCCGTTGCAGGTGAAAAGGCTATTGCAGTTGGATATCCCCAGGATAACAGTAATTATCCTAACGGAGCAGTTGCCTATGGAAAAATATTATCGGATACTGAAGCGGCAGATATTATTCAGAAATTGAAGGCTGCCGGAGATACCGAAGGAGATGTGCCGTATAACCCGGATGTCGAATTTTTTGTAGAAGCGCAGGGGATAGCTGGTATGAGTGGGGGCGGAGCATTCAATTCAGAAGGACAGTTATTGGGTATTATGGTAAGAGCGAGTGACAAGGAAAAGGCGCCTAAAATCATCCGGGTGGTAAAAGTAGTTTACATCAAATCCAGGATGGTGGAGTTTTATAATGGATTGCCGGAAACAAGCAAGAGCAAAGTAAGGCCATTTATTAGTGGTGAGTTATAAGTAATATTCATATCCCTCCATTCTGAAAATGTTATCCCGGAACATGGATACTGTTGCTGGATTACCGCATCAAAGCTCAACCAGACATTTGGCTACAAAATAAGGGAGTTAAGCTACAGCTGCATGCATAAACCTGTTTAGGTTTGCAGTGTATTTCGCTTCGCCGTGAATTTGCTTTGACAATCCGGGATAAGCGGAATGGTTATCTTTTTAATTTTAACATTGGACTTTTATGAGAACCGTTTTAATAACCGGTGCTAACAAGGGCGTAGGCTTTGAAACGGCCAGGCAGTTGGCACAGTTGGGGAATTTTGTATATCTGGGCAGCAGGGATATTATTAACGGACAGAATGCAGCAGATCAGTTGAAAGCTGCCGGAATACTTAATGTGGCCGCTATCCAGATCGATGTAACCGACATCGATTCTATCAGGCGGGCAAAGGCTGAATTGGATAGTAAAATCGATTCCCTTGATTTACTAATAAACAATGCCGGTATTGCAGGAGAACAGCCGCAGCATATTTCTGAATGCAGTATGGAAATTATCCGCAGCTTATTTGAAACGAATTATTTTGGCACGATTCAAACTACACAGGTGATGTTGCCGTTGTTAAGGAAATCTTCCGCTCCGTCGGTCATTAATGTATCGAGTGAAGTAGGATCTTTAACTATGAACATGTCTGCCGGCAGACGTCCCGGCTGGAGCGATTTTTCAGCATATGGTTCTTCTAAAACTGCCATGAATGCTTTTACCGTTATGTTAGCGAACGAGCTGCGTGAGGAAAATATAGCAGTCAATAGTGTTACACCGGGTCACACGGCAACGGATCTCAATCAGTTTAAAGGGACTAAGCATGTTGCTGAAGGCGCAAAGCCGGTTGTACAACTGGCGATGTTAACAGACAGAACTGTAACAGGCAGGTTCTTCAAAGACGGTGGTGAAGTGCCCTGGTAAATTGGGTGTCGTATTTAGCTCTATCTTTGTCGCATACACCCTGTAAGTGATACGGTATTGTTGCCGAAATTTGTATCGTAATAAAAACACACGATATGAATAAACGTATTATAGCTATTCTCCTGGTTGTGGCGACAATAGTAATCTCCTGTCAGCCGCGTCCGAAGGATCAAGAAAACAATTCTGCTGGGCCCGCGAAAACGCCTGCCGGCCAGCATGCAAAACCGGCTGAAAGCGGTTATGCAGACGTAAACGGACTGAAAATGTACTATGAGGTATATGGGAAAGGTAAGCCCATTGTACTGTTGCACGGCTCTTACATGACCATACCCCTGAATTGGTCGCACATCATACCCCTGCTGGCCGGCGACCGGAAAGTAATAGTGGCGGAAATGCAAGGCCACGGCCGCACAAGAGACATTCCCCGGGAATTTAGTTACGAAGGAATGGCAGATGATGTATCCGGCCTGCTCAGGCACCTCAAAATAGATAGTGCCGACATAGTGGGTTATAGCATGGGAGGCGGAGTGGCCTTCCAGTTTGCGGTGCGTCATCCTGAGCAGGTACGCAGGCTCGTGGTGTTGTCTGGCGCCTATACCCACGACGGCTGGTGGCCCGATGTAGAAGCCATGTATGCTACCATTAATGCGGATATGTTCAAGGGCTCACCCATACAAAAACAATATGACAGCCTCGGAAACGATCCGGCCCATTTCCCTGAATTTGTGAAGAAAGTTATCAGTATAGACCTGAAGCCTTATGATTGGTCCAAAGACGTAAAAAATATACAGGCTCCAATATTCATGGCCATTGGCGACGCCGACGGTATACGGTATGAGCATGCACTGGAACTGTTTCGCGCCAAAGGCGGTGGGAAAATGGGGGATATACATGGGCTGCCTAAATCCCGCCTCGCCATTATACCAGGTACCACACATATAGGTATGATGCAGCGGACGGATTTGCTGATACCTATGATCACTGATTTCCTGGATGCTGATTTGAATGCAGCCCCGCCTACGTTTTAGAGGGGTTATCCGGGAATTATAGAATATAGAAGGGCCGTATTCAGAAGTAATAGCGGCGATTTCATTCGGTAAGGACCCGTGCATCGCACGGGCCTTTTTTTGCTATAATAACCGCTGTTTAACTTTTGAACCAATCAATGTATGCTGCCAGGCTGGTCAATTCATGATAACCCAGCTCATCGAAATTAGCTGGTAGTTGCTGGATGTCAAGATAGTCAATATCTTCCGCAGCTTTTTGTTCTCCCAGAATTGTATCCAGAACGATGTATGCGGCAGTTAAGAAGTCTGCTTGTTCAGCATCCGGGATTACCTGGCTAACACCGATTCTTATCCCTAATTTCTCAGCATCTTCATTGTTTTTCAGCGGTAAAAACCACAGTTTATACGGATCCAGTTCAACGGTTTTGTATTGAGTTTTGAACTCAAATCCTTGTGCAGGCACGAATGCAATTACATTCCAATGTTCCAGTTTCGGAGCGACGTTTACCAGATTGGTTACGTCATCAAAATATGCTAAATTTCCTTCTGCAGTAATTATGAGTTCTTGTTGCTCGTTTGGTGAACCACCGACCAGAAAATATAATCCTGTTGAATAGTCATGAAGTTTCTCAAGAAGTGAATCCATAAGTTCTTCCTTTGTCTCATCATCTGTATCGTTAAGAAAGTAGTATTTATTACTGTTTGCTGAGAACCAATCCCAGAAATCATTTGCAGAAATCATCTCCATAGGTTTCGACAAATATAACAGATTGATTAAAATATTATAGTGAATTCGTTGAAGATTTTTATATAAACAAAAGCTCCTTGTTGTATCCTTCGATTTTCGGGTCACTGGAAAAGATTATAAGCGCCTTAAGTCATCGGACTTAAGCTTTTTTATTGTAGGATTAATTCAAATCAATTTCTATTCTTTTTATAATATATTTACTGTAACCTGAATGAGATGAGAATACCATAAGAACGTTCTACTGTTTAAGAGGTTCTTTTGAAAAAAAGACATATTCGGGATGATCTATAATTGAAATGAGAACATTCATTATTTTATCTTTACTGCTGGCGTCAACAAGCTGTGGTCTAATGCAAAAGGAGCACTCCGCTAAGCCGGATATTCCTGTTGATACAATTAAAAACATCATAAAAACCATGGATTCAGATTATTCCCCAACTTTTGAGAAAGCCCATCCGAACGCTAAGCGATTAATGAATGATGAGTTTTTTTTTAGCGTAATAGAAGAAACAGCTCCTTTTGGTAGCGATGATGGAGCAGACACTTATGCCGGGTTTAAGGACTGGCGGGCAACACATGGTTCAGAAAGCCCTGTTCAATTTCTACATGATCAAATTGAAAATTGGGGATATCCACAATTTGATATCAGGGAAACTTCCATTGAAAAGTTGACGCCCTATTTAAAGCAGAACGATTTAGGGATTCGTTATATGACAGGTATTGACGCTGCAATCGTTGCCACTGCTTTTGGACAATTATATCTTGAAGGTTCAATAGATCACGATATTAAGGATCTGGCAAAGGTGTCCATCAAGAGAGAACTTTCACCAGGAATCTTAAAATTATGGGAAGAGCATGCAGATGCCCGTCAGACAAAGTTAAACAGACTGATGAAAGTTCTTGATGATGTTAAGTGAATAGCTTCTGAAAAGCACAGAATGACTATTATTTATCAATGCGACGCCGCTTTCAACCCAACAATAGAACCTATCAATGTTATTATAAAGAACATCCTCCAGAAATGAGCAGGTTCGTTAAAAATAAAGATCCCCATCAGGGCGGTGCCTACAGCCCCGATACCTGTCCATACCGCATAGGCGGTTCCCAGGGGCAGGCTTTGGGTAGCTTTCATCAGTAAAAGCATACTGGCCACTAATGAAAACACGAAAGCGCTATACCACAAATACATGGCGGTGCCGGTTGATTCCTTTGCTTTTCCGAGGCTGGAAGTAAATGCTACTTCAAACAAGCCTGCGATAATTAAAATAATCCAGTTCATAGTGATTGATTTTAGAATAGCAAGTTCGCACGTATCGGGCACTAAAAATTTTACAAATGATAAAAATTAAGTAATCTATTTCAATCCGGACCTGATCCTGCTTAAACTAACCTGCGTCATGCCGAGGTAAGAAGCAATGTGGCCAAGCTGTACCCGTTGCAGTATTTCAGGGTCGGTTAACATCAGTTCTTTGTAGCGTTCCAAAGCCGTTCTGCATTGTCTGAAAATAAGCCGTTCTTCAATTTTTATCAATTCCTGCTCGGCAAATTTGCGTCCCCAGTTAGCGATATGGATATCTTCATTGAACAGCTTACGCAGATGCTCCGTATTTAGTTCGTACAAATCACAGGGTTCCAGCAGTTCTATGGTTTCATAGCCTTTTTCGTTCTGAACATAGTTCTTCATGGATATAACCGCGTCGCCTTCTTTCCCAAACCAGAAGGTTATATCTTCATCACCCGGATTGGCAAATGCCCGCACCATACCTTTCCGTATGAAATATATTTTGGAAGATATCCGGTTCACTTTAAATAAAATGTGCGCTTTGGGGAAAGTTATTTCGTAAATGTTTTCCTTCAGCAAAGCTTTTGATTTCTCCGGTAGCGGATATATATTATCAATTATATTGTCGATATCCATAAGTCATTTACTTGCTTATTAAAAAAGTACTGATAAGATGTAACACTTCGTCAAAATTTGTTTCCAGTACCATATGGCTGCCATCGATAATATGGGTCTGGGCGCGGGGTAAGTCCTTCTGATAACAATAAGCTTCTTCCACGCCAAAAAATACATCATATTTTCCCCATATAATTAAAGCAGGAGGCTGGTGAACACGGAAATATTCCTGGAAGACCGGGAACATGCTGATGTTATTCCCGAAATCACAATTTAGCTCAAACTGCATATCAATATTACCGGGGCGCTTCATAAGCTCCCAATCGAGTCTCCATAATTCAGGGCTGACACTGGATAGTAGCGCTTCGGGCACCCCCGCAGTATATTGCATTTTTACGCCTTCCTCACTCAGGAAGGCAGCAACTTTTTCTTTCTTTTCAGGGGTGGGGTTTTGCCAGTAGTCTATGGTTTCATCCCATTGCGGGCCAATGCCCTCATCATACGCATTGCCGTTTTGTACAATTATCCGTTCTATCTTTTCAGGGTGGTTTACGCATAGCCGCAGGCCAATAGGGCAGCCATAATCGTGAAGATAGATGGTGAACGACTTCAGGCCGATCACGTCTGTAAACTTATTAATATATGCAGATATATTACCAAATGAATATTCAAAAAGATCTTTATCCGGGAATGCACTGAATCCAAATCCGGGGTAATCAGGAGCCACCAGGTGAAACCTGTCTGACAGGGCTGTCATCAGATTTTTAAACATTACAGATGAGGTCGGGAACCCGTGCAAAAGCAACAGGGATGGGTGTTTCCTGTCGCCGGCCTCCCGGTAGAAAATATCGATACCGTCAACTTTAATGGATCTGTTAAGAATCTGCCTGCTCATATTTGGAATATTTGTAGATCAGAAATGGAGCTTACTACCAAAGATAACCGATAATAGCCTCTTTAAGAATTGGCATCTGCCGCGGTATCTTTTCTCCTAAATATTATCTTTTCATGTACAGGTACAAAAACTCGATTTATTTTTATATTCTTGTGTACCATACCAATCACATGACTCAGTACCGGCAACAAACTGATGCAGATTTGATAATGTTCCTGCGCGAGGACAAGGGCGATGCTTTTACTGAAATTTACGACCGCTACTGGAAGAAATTACTGGCCATTGCATATCATCATTGCAGGGATAAAGTAATTGCAGAAGAAATAGTGCAGGAAGTTTTTATCGGCCTTTGGAACAGGCGGAAGGAGCTTTATATCGATAAAGTAGATGCCTATCTCGCTACCGCAGTGAGATTATCTGTGTTTAAACAATATGTGCGGCAGAAGCGGAGGGATGAGATAAAAGAACAGGCCGCCGATCCCATCATCACCACCTGGGATGAAGAAAAGATCTACACCAGGTTCCTGCAGCAACATATTAATGGAATAGTAGAAGTTTTACCGGAGAAATGCCGCCTGGTGTTTAAACTAAGCCGGGAAGAAGGACTAAGTATACCGGAAGTAGCCCAAAGAATGGGCATTGCCGAGAAAACGGCCGAAGCGCATCTTACCAAAGCATTGAAAGTACTGAAGGTTAAGTTGAATCGCCCCTATTTATGGGTGATCATAATCGTTAAAATGTTACTTTCTTAATTTCTTCAAAAAAAATCCTCCGCTCACTAAGGGTAAAGATCAACCTCATGGTACATCTCTGTGTAACTGTAATATCCATATTATGCCGGGCAAGGTAGCGCATAAAAAATATTTCCCCCGCTAAGGGGAAAGCTGAAGTTATGGTACATATCTGCATAAGGATAAAATTTATACGTTGAAGGATAATATATATCACCTGATCGAAAAATACCTTGCCGGCACCATTACACCGGCAGAGGAGGCGCAGTTAATGGCCTGGTACCAGGATCATAATCAAACCGATGTTGAATGGCCGTCAGAAAATGCGGATGAAGAGGAACAGGTACGTTTGCGTATGCTCCTGCGTATGAATCAACAAATCAATACCCCTGTAACCAGATCCGGCACTACCAGGCGCCTTTGGTACCTGTCTGCTGCTGCATCTGTACTGCTTATCGTGGGATTTGCCACCTACTTTTACTACCCGCAGATTCACCGTTCAACCAGCCCGGTTGCTATCGCCCGGGATGTTAAAGACATTGGTCCCGGAGGAAACAAAGCGATACTGACCTTGGCTAACGGTGATAAGGTAGTGCTGGAAGAGGCCAAAAACGGGCTCATATCCCAGCAGGGCAACACCTCGGTGAATAAAACCGGCAGTGGCAGCCTGCTTTATAATAAGGAGGCCGGTAGCGCCGCTGCCTCCATCGTTTACAATACCCTGAGCACACCCTATGGCGGCCAGTACCAAATGACTTTGCAGGATGGCACCAAAGTGTGGCTTAATGCAGGTTCCTCACTGCGTTTCCCTGCATCCTTTCCCGGAAATGAAAGGAATGTAACACTTACCGGTGAGGCATATTTCGAAGTGGCTAAAGACAATGCCCGGCCATTTTTTGTAACGGTAAATGCCGGATCAGGAGCGCCTATGACCGTAAGAGTATTGGGAACACATTTTAATATTAATGCCTACCCTGATGAACAACACAATATTGTTACGCTGCTTGAAGGCGCCGTAAAAGTAGGTTGTGGTCAGGAAAATGCCTTGCTGGCGCCTGGTAAGGAAGCAATATTAAACAGGACTTCCGGCAAAATCAATATAAAAGATGGAGATACAGAAGGAGCTGTTGCATGGAAAAACGGCTACTTCTTATTTGAAAATGAAAAAATAGAAAGCATCATGCGGCAGATCAGCCGCTGGTATGATGTAGAGATCAGCTATCAGGGCGATGTTTCAGGAAAAGCTATTGGCGGTAGTCTATCGCGGTCAAAGAATGTTTCCGAAGTATTAAATATGCTGGAATTAACAGGTACCGTACACTTTAAAATAAACGGAAGGAGGATCACAGTTATGCCATAAAAATCATCTGCAAAAGCAGGGGCAATAAAAAACCGGGAGCGTTCCAGCGCCCCCGGATAGTTTGAGCTTACCCTGCGAAAAACAAATTTCGAAAGCTATTGTAGTCACAGTTTCTGATTATTAAACCCAAACAATCAAATGTAATGAAATTTTACATACCTGACGTGTGCCCAAAAAAAGCCGGCGCCACGTATAAAAAATTCCTGTTGATTATGAAACTCACCTTTGTTTTAATGATCGCAGCGTTAATGGAAGTCAGCGCCTCCGGTTATGCTCAAAAGGTTACGTTATCAGCCAAACAGATCACTCTCCGGGAAGTATTCCGTCAGATCCGCAAGCAAACGGGTTATAATGTAGTGTGGAATGTTGAAATTTTAAAAGACGCACAGCCGGTAGCCTTACAGGTAACCAATGCCACTGTAGAAGAAGTACTGCGGAAAAGTTTCGCCAGTCAGCCCTATACCTATTCAATTCATGAAAACACAATCGTGGTAACGCGTAAACCCGAACCAACGGTGGTTAACATGACCATCAAAGGACGCGTTACCGATACAGAGAATCACCCGATACCCGGCGTTGCCGTAAGGCTGAAAGACTCTCAGATCGGAACTGCCACGCAAGTTGATGGTACCTATACGCTGAGTGTGCCTGATGGAGGCGGCGTGTTATCATTCAAATACCTGGGTTACACCCCCAAAGAAGTACCGATCAATGGGCAGACTGTTATCAATGTGCAGCTCGAACAATCCACCTCACAGCTCACCGAGGTAGTAGTTGCTTATGGCAAACAAAGTTCGCGTGAAATTATAGGCTCGGTAGCAAAGCTATCTGCTACTGATATTAAAGACCAGCCAACGGGTACTTTCGCGGAAAGGTTACAAGGCAAGCTGCCGGGAGCCCAGGTAGCGCAAACTACCGGCCGGCCAGGGCAGGGGATGGACCTGCGTATACGCGGCGCCGCATCATTTACGTCCAGCGTGCGCCCATTGGTAGTGGTAGACGGACAGCCTATGCCGGCTAACCCCGATAACATCAACAACATTAACCCCGACGAAATCGAGTCGTTTACTATTCTGAAAGATGCCGCCTCCACCGCTTTATACGGTTCACGCGCCGCCAACGGTGTGATAATCATTACTACCAAAAGAGGGAAATCCGGCGCTACGCAAATAAATTTCAATTCCTATTACGGAACCGCCTCAATGATGCGTGAACTGATCCCGCCGGTTATGAACGCCACGCAACTGGCTACTTACATGAAAGGTTTTTATGAAGATAAGATCAAATACGAAGGCTACACCGGCGGTATACCTGCGGTATATCAGAACCCTGAACAATATGGCGAAGGTACGGACTGGTTCAGCGTGCTGACCAGGAATGCGCCTGTGCAGAACTATAGCCTGTCTATCAATGCAGGTAACGATAAGGCTGCCTACAGTATCGTGGCTGGCTATTTTGACCAGCAGGGTATCCTTGTAAATACCGGCTATAAGCGTTTTTCATTGCGCGTGAATGGTGATTTCAACCCTGGCAAGCGGGTGAAGGTGGGCTTTGGTGTTGCACCTTCTTTGCAACTGGAGCATAACAACAGGCAGGGGGACGGCTTTAACGTGGATGGCCAGCGTGCTATTTTTGCATCAGCTTCCATGATGCCTACAATGGGCTCTCCTTACAATCCGGATGGCTCACTGGCCCTGGGCATTTCAGGGTTTACCAACCAGTTTGTATGGGCCAACCCGCTGAGGCAATTGCTCGAAGTGAAGGATGATGCTAACAGGTTACGTGTATTGGCCAATTTGTTTGCAGAAGTAAAGATTACCGATCATCTCACCTTCCGCACATCTGGTAGCGCCGACCTTGGGAACATGACCCGCAACAGGTTTATTCCATCTACTTCAATAGGCGGCTTTAACGCAATACCTATGGAAAATCCGCCGCCAGGCAATAATACTGCTTTGGGAGAAGCCATAGTTAATAATGATTACTCCTGGCTGAATGAAAATACGTTGAACTACCGGCAGCAATTTGGTAAAGATCATTCACTGGATTTACTGGGTGGTTTTACCGTACAGCGGTCTACAGGTTTTGCAAGCGATATGGTTGGCCGCGATTTTCCGGATAACAGCGTTTCTTATTTAAGTGCTGCTACCCGTTTTACTACCAATACTTCCAGCTTTAACGCCTGGACAATGGCATCGCTCCTGGGTCGTTTAAACTACAGCTATAAAGAACGTTACCTTTTGCAGGCTACCATCAGGAGAGATGGATCGTCACGTTTCGGCGATAATAACAAATGGGGAACTTTCCCTTCTATCGGTGCCGGCTGGATCGCCAGTGATGAGTCCTTCCTCAAAAATGTGCCGAACCTGAGTTTACTGAAACTAAGAGCCACCTTCGGTTTAACCGGTATGAATGAGATCGGTAACTATACCACCATACCAGGTATTAGTAATGCCAATTATACTTTTTCAGGCACCCTGGCTCCGGGAAAAGTACAAACCAGTTTGGGTAACCCGAACCTGGCCTGGGAACGTAACCGGCAGTTTGATGCCGGTTTCGATCTGGGACTGTTTGACAACCGGATTAACTTCTCTTATGATTATTATAATAAGCTGACGACTGGATTGTTATTCGTACTACCTGTTCCGCAATCTTCGGGTTTTTCAACCGTGCAGGATAACCTGGGAGATATCAGCCAATGGGGGCATGAGTTTATTGTAAGCACTAAAAACCTGGTTGGAAAACTTAAATGGAACACAGATTTTAATATCTCTTTTAACAGAAATCTTGTTAAAAGAATTGGGTTAAATAATATTTCTTTTGCCGACAACCCGACAAGAACATTATCTGAGTTCACCGATTACCGGACACTTGTTGGTAAGCCTATCGGCCAGTTTTATGGATATATATTTGACGGCATCTTCAAAAATCAGGCGGAAGCAGATGCCGGACCTAAATATTATGGAACCGGTACCACTACGCTCTCCCAGGCGGGAACAGTGAGATTTAAAGATTTAAATGGCGATGGCAAGATCACCTTCCCGGATGATCAGACTGTGATCGGAGATCCTAATCCCAAATTTATATTTGGCTTAAGCAACACCTTTCAGTACCAAAACTTCGATCTGAATATCGCTATATCAGGTACTTACGGCAACAAGCTGAAAAATGGTATGCAGGAAAGTACGTACAACCTGGACGGCGTGTTTAATGGTCCGCCGGAATTACTCGATCGCTGGCGCTCCGAGGCCAATCCGGGTAATGGAAAAGTGGCGCGTACTTTAGCTAACACCACCGGGGCTTACCGTACCGATAATACGCTGTTTGTTTATGATGCTTCCCATCTCACAATCAACAATATCACACTCGGGTATATGCTGAGAAAATTCAGGACACCTGTTATCAAAAGCTTAAGAGTGTATGCATCAGCACAAAATGTATACATCTTCACCAGCTACCCGGGCAACCCCGAAGTAAGCGCAGGCGGGCTGGCACTTGTAACGCAGCAGGGGCAGGATCTTGGTGCTTATCCACTGCAAAGAACATTTACGTTTGGCTTGAATCTCGGTCTTTAAAAATCAGTAAAAATGAAAAAGATTTCCTGTTTAATATTAGTGATACTGAGTTTGGTGGAGATATCATGTAAGAAATTTCTCTCCGAAGTCAATCCCAACAATGTAACATTGGGCAACTACTTCAAAACCCAGAACGATTATGATCTGGCCGTGAACGGTGCCTATAGCCAGTTGCGAGGGCTTTATAATAACAGAAGCGCCTGGGTAATGGGCGAAATGCGTTCAGATAACACGCACTACGATTATAAATCATCTGACCAGGCAGTAGCCACCGTAAACCGTTATGCCGTAGCAGATTTTCTGGATGATAAATATAATAACCAGACACCTCCAAAGTGGAATTTAGGTTTTAATGCCATATCAGCAGCAAATGTGATCATAGATCATATTGATGATATTAAGTTGTCTGATGCCAATCGCAATGCTATCCTGGGCCAGGCTAAGTTTATCCGTGCCCTGGTGTATTTCGACCTGGTGCGTTTTTATGGCGGAGTACCTATCTATAAGCGTGCACCGCTTAGCCGGGAAGAGACTTACATCCCGCGTTCTTCCGTGCAGGAAGTATACGACCTGATCGTTGCCGATGCTACCGATGCCGCCGCCAAACTGAGCGCTACCACTTTCCCGCAAACCGGGCGTGCTACAAAAGGTGCAGCACTCACCCTGCTGGGCGACGTATATCTCACCCTGAAAAAATATGACCTCGCTGAAGGTGCTTTAAAACAGGTAACTGCAATGGGCTATGCGTTGTTTTCAAGTTATGGCGATGCATTTCAGCTGAATAATAAAAACGGTAAGGAATCCATATTTGAGATCCAGTTTAACACCGGGCTGGCCGTACCACAGGCTAACGTAGAGGCATCTGTTTACAACTTTTTGCCGCGTATGGTTAACACTACCGTAGTCACTGGCGTAAACTTTAACAGCGTTACCACGGTAGGTGGCTTTAACACGCCTACACAGGACCTGATCAGCGCATATGAATCGGGCGATCAGCGCCTCGATGCCTCCATCGCTATAGCAGAAGGCACATTCAATGCCACCGATGATTTTACAGCTACTGCGGTTAAATCAGCCGTAGATTATGTTGCGCCGGCAGGTAAAGTAGGACGGCCGTTTCCAAAGAAGTACCTGCATACGCATACAATCGGTAATCAAACCAATGATAACTGGCCGGTTTACCGCTATTCAGAAGTTCTATTGCTGCTGGCAGAAAGCCTGAATCAACAGGGCAAATCAGGTGAAGCATTGCCTTATCTGAACGCAGTAAGAGAACGCGCCTTTGGGGATGCGTTACACAATATCACCAGCACCAATCAGGCAGCATTGCAAACAGCTATTTTAAAAGAAAGAAGAGTGGAACTGGCCTTTGAAAATAAACGCTGGCTCGATCTGGTGCGGACAGGCAACGCTATCACCGTGATGAATGCCTTTGGTGTTCAACAAAAGGCAAAGTATAGTTATCTGCAGGCAGGAAGTTATAATGTTACCCAGAACCGGCTGCTGTTTCCGATACCTAATGCAGAAGTATTACTGAACGATAAACTTACTCAGAACCCAGGTTACTAACTAAAACTCACAGTCATGAAAAACATTATGATGAAGGCGGGTAAATCCTGCCTGCGATCTACCTGTGTGAATTGGAAAGCAATTGTATTCGCTTTACTCGTAGTTTCCTGTTCCCGGCGGACAGATCAGATGCAAGTCGAGGATCAATCGCCGGAAAAGGTGCAACCCAAAACAGAACTGGCAACCTGTTGCTGGGTGGCGATTACCAATGAAGTTCCAAACACCATTGAGGTGTATGATCCGGCGGATGCTGCCTGGACTACGCCTAAATGGACCTGGAAACCCACCACTGCACTGTCGTACAATGCCACCAGTGAAATACCTCTCTGGACGGCGCCTACAGACATCAAGGTGAGGAACAATACCGTATTTGCAGGTACCGCGCAGGTGATCACCGCCACTTCCTACAGGTTGGCCACCATAGCCCGTTACACAGGCACGGGTACTAAAGGGCAGAAGCTGTGGGTAATGGGTTTTAACGACACTACCAGCCTGCATGCGATGGAAATACTGCCTGACGGCAACTGTGTGGTTGCCAGCGCCGGGAAAACATGGCCGCAGGGATGGATCCGTATCTATTCATCATCACAACCCTCGCCCAATCATGGCGTATACACACAATACTTTTATACCTCCGTTCATGCAGTACTTTGGGATGCCACACACCAGGTGCTCTGGGCGCTGGGAAATTCGCTGAGAAAATACAGTTATAATCCTCCCGGATCCGGCGGCACCATCACAAACCCTAAGTTGCGTTTGGATACTTCTTATGACACTTTGCCAAGCCCCTGGGGGCACGACCTTGCAGCCGATGTGAATAACCCGGACCAGTTGCTGGTTACCACCAATGGAGGTGTTCATATTTTTCATATATCCACCGAAACCTTCAGTGACATGCCCGGAGCGGCATATGGAACCTTTACGAAAGCTATCAGCAGTCAACCCGGACAAAATACGCTTATAGAAACACGACCCAGCACAGGCTGCCCGTTGTATCCCGTCAGGGATTGGTGTACCTCCGTGGTTAATTTTTATAATGCCACCACCGGCGCTGCAACGGGCTCCCGTACTGTAAGCGGAGCCGCTATTTATAAAGCGAAAGCATTTGATCCAAACTATTATTGATACAATGAGAAGAATAATATGGATAGGCGCCGCTATTGCTTTGGCTATTTTTCAAATGGCCTGTAGTAAAAAATCAGGAACCAATACAGATCCCGGTCCCACAAATAATCCGCCAGTCGTGCAGTCCTATCCTGGACTGCAGCTGGCATTAACCAATGATGCCTCTAAGCAGATAGAGATTTATGATCCGATGATCACAGACTGGAATTCCGCGGATGCAAAAAAGTGGAGATGGTCGCCTACTACGGCACAGGGTTTCAGTACAAATGAAATTAAGAGCTTTGGCGGCGGCACCGATTTCAAAGTGCGGAAAATGAAAATCTGGCAAGATGCCAGCTATGCAGTAATCAGCGACAACGGTATGGCGGCGTTGATTGGCTATCCATCCGGACAGCGGGTATGGTCAAAAGTGATCGGTGGCAACCTGCATTCGGCAGAACTGTTGCCTAATGGTAACATCGCCCTCGCGGCGTCTGATGGTAACTGGATCAGGGTGTATGCTTCTTCACAGGGAGCTGATAACAACACCTACGCGGAATTTACACTGGGCGCGGCACACGCCGTATTATGGGACCCGTTGATTAATGGATTATGGGTTACCGGCCAGGACTTATCCGGCAATACACACATCCTCACCGCACTGGCTGTTGGCGGCACTGCTGCCAACCCCGAATTAACGGAACTAAAACAGTACCGCGTTACATTGCCTACTGCCTGGGGACATGAAGTAAGCGCATACTATGGCAATACCAACCTGTTATGGGTTACTACCAACGGAGGGGAATATGTCTTTAATAAAACTACAAAAACCTTTTCCATGTCGCCCACAAACAACCTGACCTTTGTAAAAGGCATGGGGAACCAACCCAGCGGGCAGATTGTACTGGTGCGGCCCGACGCTAATAAAAATCCGCGTCCTGCCATCAGTTGCCCGCTCAACAACTGGTCTTCCAGCACAGTTGATTTCTATACATCAGGCGGGGATTGGCAGGGATCGAGAATAGTGAACGGTGCCTGTTTCTATAAAATAAAAATAGTTTACGACAATTATCAGTAATGTACTTTAGCAAAAAGATATATACCTGTTGCCTGGTGTTACTGGGCTTTGGTGCCGGCAGAAGTGTTGCGCAGCAGACTACACCGGCGCTGATTCCCATGCCGCGTTCTGTAAAAATGGATACGGGCAGCTTTCTCTTCAACGCCAATACACTGATCCGGACAGATGTTCCCGAAAAGCGCGTGGTTGAATATTTCACAGATCGTTTACTCAGCACCTGGAAGTTCAGCAACAAGGTAGTAACAGGTACCACGGGCTCGCAGCCGGAACTGTTCATCACTACCACTGGTGCAGAGCAACTCCCCGCAGAAGGATACCGGCTGTCGGTAACACCAAACCGCATTATCCTCACCGGAAGAAACGCGGGCTTGTTTTATGGCATGCAAACCTTGTTGCAGTTGTTGCCCGCATCAACAAACGGAACGGCAGCCGTTCCTTGCCTTACCATAGAAGACGCTCCCCGCTTCGGCTACCGCGGACTCATGCTGGATGTTTCCCGGCATTTCTTTACGGTGGAACAGATCAAAGACCTGCTGGACCTGATGGCTTACTATAAACTGAACCGTTTTCACTGGCATCTTACCGACGACCAGGGATGGCGGCTGGAAATCAAAAGTTGTCCTGAGCTGACGAAAGTGGGCGCCTGGCGTGTGCCACGTATCGAGTTCGGCGGCAATACCCTGCCACCACAACCCGGCGAAGCCGCCACCGATGGCGGATTTTACACCCAGGAGCAGGTGAAGGAAATTATCCGCTACGCTGCTGAAAGACACATCGATATACTGCCTGAAATAGACGTGCCGGGTCATTCTATGGCCGCCATAGCAACCTATCCCGAGCTGTGCGTTACGCAGAATCGTGATATCAAAGTGAACCCTGGCAGCAGCTTCGCCAAATGGTTTCCCTCGGGAGGTTTTGAAATGTATGTAGATAATTCCCTCAACCCCACGGATGAACGGGTTTACAAGTTTCTTGATAAAGTATTCGGTGAGGTAGCGGCATTATTCCCTTACCCCTACATTCATGTTGGCGGAGATGAATGTTACAAAGGCTTTTGGGAGAAAAGCCCTGGTGTGCAGCGTTTCATGAAGGAACACCACATCAATGATACCCACGAGCTGCAAACTTATTTTATTTCAAGAGTGAATAAGATTATTCAGTCGAAACACAAAAAACTGATTGCCTGGGATGAAGTAGCAGCAGGCAATGCAAAAGACAGCATCACGGTGATGAACCGGTTTGGTGAAAAGGGCGCCATTGAACAAATAAGAAAAGGGCTGGACATCGTGCTGGCGCCCAGTCGTAACGGACTTTATTTTGATTATGCGCAGAGTGCTTCAGATCAGGAACCATCCAGCCACGGAGGCAATGAGCCGGTATGGAAAGCCTATCAGTATAACCCGGAATACCCTGCATTGTCCGGAGAAGAACGTAAACATATTATGGGCGTGGAAGCCTGCATATGGACGGAAAACATCGCTGATGTTTCGAAACTCCAATATATGATGCTGCCACGTATGCTGGCGCTGGCGGAAACAGGATGGTCAGATGAAACGGCCAAAGACTATCCACATTTCGCTGGCACAGCATTACCATTACACCTGGAGCGCTTCGATAAAGCCGGTATCAACTACCGCGTGCCTACAGTTTTTAATTATACGGATACAACAATAATAACCGGTACTTTCAGGTTTGAAGTACAACCACCTGTACAGGGAGCCAGGATATTTTATACACTGAATAACCGTCCGCCGGGCGACTATGATCACGAATACCGGGAACCCGTAACTATTACGGTTCCCAGAGGGAAAACAATCACGCTCAAAACCATTGTTATCACTCCCGCAGGCCGCAGAAGTGTTATCACACGTACCGTGCTGGATAATAACGATAAACTGAAAAAATAACCTATGCTAACAAATATCCGCCTATTCTTGTACAGTGCTTTGCTCCCCGCTGCTATATTTATTTCTTCCAATGCCAATGCACAACAACCATTGGAACGTTTTGAAGAGGTTGCAGCGGGGTTTAAAAGCCCTGGCAGGGATTATGGCACAGTGCCATTCTGGGTATGGAATACGAAAATCACCAAAAGAAATATCGATTCCATGCTGAATGACTACCGGAAAAATGACTTTGGCGGCGTGATCATTCATCCACGCCCCGGGTTAATTACGGAGTTCTTATCAAAAGAATGGTTTGATTTATTTGAGTATGCCCTTCAGCAGGGAAAAAAGTTAGGACTGAATATCTGGATATACGACGAAAACTCATACCCTACAGGCTTTGCCGGCGGATTAGTGGGAGAGCAAATGCCCGAAGCCTACAACCAGGGTCAGATGTTGTATATGGAAGAAGCAACCCGGTTGCCTGATGATCTTTCTGCTTTCTTTTTATTTCTTAAAGAAGAAAATGGATCTTATAAAGATGTAACGAATAATTTGAAGGAAGAAGAAGCGAAAACCGGGCATTACCGGTTATTCAAAAAAGTAAATTATCAACGATCCAACCGGGGCTCGGTGGCAGGTCCTATTGGCGTGTCTTATGTAGACCTGATGGCCAAAGGCGTTACGGATAAGTTCATCGACATTGCATACAAAAGTTATGAAAAAGTGGTGGGCAATGAATTTGGCAAAACCATCAAAGGCGTTTTCTCTGATGAACCCACCATCATCAACGAGGGCCGTAACTGCGTACGCTGGACGCCTGATCTGTTCGACCGGTTTTATAAAGACTGGCACTACGATCTGAGATTACATCTGCCATCCCTGTTTAAAGAAACAGGCGACTGGAAACGGGTACGCCATAATTACTACCAGGTTTTGCTGGAACTATTTATCGACCGGTGGTCTAAACCTGTGTCAGCCTATATGAGTGCTCATCAGCTTACCTGGACGGGGCATTATTGGGAACATGGTTGGCCAAGCCCTTATCACGGGCCAGATAACATGGCCATGTATGCCTGGCATCAAATGCCGGGTATTGATATGCTGTTCAACCAGTTTAATGAAGATAAACCGGTGCAGTTTGGCAATATACGCGCCGTCAGGGAGCTGGGGAGTGTGGCTAATCAATTGGGTAAAACACGTACCCTGTCTGAAACCTATGGTGGCGCTGGTTGGGAGCTTACGTTCAAGGACATGAAACGCCTGGCCGACTGGGAGTTTGTCTTAGGAGTTAACTTCCTGAATCAGCACTTATCGTTTATGACGCTCACGGGGGCACGTAAATACGATTATCCGCCCAGCTTCTCTTATCATGAACCCTGGTGGCCCTATTACCGTTTCATGAATCATTACTTCACACGGTTGTCTTACTTATTATCAAAAGGACAACAGTACAACAACATCCTGGTAATTGAACCCACCACTTCGGCCTGGATGTATTACGCCAGGGATGCGGAAAACAAACGTTTCTTCGATATCACCAAAAGTTTTAATGATTTCGTGACAAAGATGCAACGGTCGCATTTGGAATATGATTTAGGTTCAGAAAACGTGATCAAAGATCATGGCCGTGTTGATAGCAACAGCTTTGTAGTAGGGCAACGGGCTTACAAGGTGGTAGTGATTCCGCCGGGTATGGAAAGTATCAACAGCGCCACCTTCCGTTTACTGAAAGACTATATCGCAGCCGGGGGAAAGGTGATTTGTTTTGAACAATTAAGATTAGTAGATGGAGCAGTGAACAATGAACTTTCCATCATCAGCCAGATCCCGGAAATGAAACCGGATCTGTTCCATAATGAAGGCTTTAGCATATCAGGATTAAAAGGCGACAGCATTGGTGGTAACATTTATCATCAACGTCGTAAACTGGCCAACGGGGAATTATTGCTGTTAACCAATGCCAGCATGACCGGAGCCTCTTCAGGCAGCATCCACATGCGGGGACAGGACGTGGTACAGATGGATATGAATTCGGGAAGTATTTCCCGCATTAACTATTCGCTGCATGATCAGGAGGTGCATTTCGACTTTAATATCCCGCCCGCCGGAAGCGAGGTGCTGTTTATTGCGGATAAGAAATTACCGGGATATAAAATAAACGCACCAGCCGCAGAATGGGCTACCGTGAACGCTTCCGCAACAAAAATAAGCAGGCCGTTTGATAACAACCTGACGATTGATTTTTGCAACCTTCACTTGCATAAGCCGGATTCAAACTATACTAATATACATGTAGGTGTAGCTTCCAATACGGCTTTCAAACACCACGGGTTTACGGATGGCGTAGGCAACCCCTGGAATAACCGTACCCAATTTAAACAGGCGACTGTAAGCCGGGATACTTTTTCCACTGGTACCGGGTACAGGGCTGTCTATCATTTTAATATAGCCGCAGGCGTTGATTACCGGAATTTCAAAGCAGTAATAGAGCAGCCGGAACTTTGGCATGATGTAAAGATTAATGGCGAGTACATTAAAAATGAACCCGGGCAATGGTGGCTGGACCGCTCCTTTGGCGTGTACCGGATTGGCCGCTATTTAAAAACCGGGGATAATGAACTGGCTGTAACCGTTTCCCCAATGAGCGTTTATGCTGAAATTGAACCGGTTTATATTTTGGGAGATTTCAGCCTGGAAGCGGCATCACGCGGCTGGAGCATCGTTAAACCGCAACCATTACAGTTTGGTTACTGGGATAAGCAGGGACTACCTTTATATGGACACGGTATCACCTATACGAAAACATTTACTATAACAGATCCGGCCAAATCATACGCCGTGGAATTAGGTAAATGGAAGGGAACGGTGGCAGCGGTAAAGGTCAACGGGGTACTTGCCGGCGTTATCACTGCTGAACCCAACAGGCTATCTATCGGGGAATTCGTGAAAAAAGGAACGAATAAGATTGAAGTAACCGTAACCGGTAGTCTGAAGAATGTTTTAGGGCCATTTTACAATAAGCCGGCGCCAGGATTGGTTGATCCGGGTAAATGGTACAATGTGAAAACGCAGCCGCCAGGGAATGAATATGATATTTACGATTACGGACTAATAGAGGATTACGGGATTAAGGTTATGCGCTGAGATTAGTTTGCGTCATTGTAAATGACCAGCATTTGTCCTTTCTTATTCCAGGTGATATCATCTGTGATAAGCCTGGTTATGCAATGAGGTATCCTGGCCAAAATTCATTTGCGCAAGATAATGAATCTGTTTATTTTCATATTTGCCGGGAATTTTAGTTAAAATGAAGAGGATTATTTTATGGAGCGATATGAATTTTTCAGACAATTTCACGACATCAGTATAACAGACTATCATTTGCTGACTGATTGCCTTAGTACCAGGTCGTTTAAGAAAGGGGAGTTCATTACCGTTCCCGGACAGATCCAACGGGAGCTTTACTTTGTAAAAAGCGGTGTCCAGATGTCTTATTTTGACACCGGCGATAAAATCTATACCCTTGCCTTTACCTATTTCCCGTTTTTATGTGCCATAGCAGAGTCTTTTTCGTTCCAGGTACCTTCGAAATACTTTTTAGTTTGTTTGACGGACAGCGAATTGGAGTACATCACCTACAACGATCTGCAAACAATGGTTAACCAATCGCAACAAATAGAAAGGCTCTTCAGGCGAATGACGGAAGCCATGCTGGCAGGTATGATTGATCTCCATATTGAACTGCGTGCAATGACTATTGAAGAACGATACAAAACTTTTTGCCGGAAAAGCCCGCACCTGCTTCAGCTTGTGCCGCACAAGTACATTGCCTCTTACCTGGGTATAGACCCCACTAATTTCAGTAAGCTGTTTAACAACGTGATATTCTGATGTTGGTGCACACCAAGATTTGTTTGCCGGCAAGTTCAGAACTTTGGAAGCAAATAAACAGGCATGCAAACGAACAAAACAATTATTTCTTCCAATAACACGACAAACAGCTGTGGTAACTATGCAGAGGTCAACGGACTAAAGATGTATTATGAAATATATGGTGAAGGAAAACCGCTGTTACTGTTGCCCGGCGCGCTTTCCGGAATCAGCACTGCATTTGGGAAGCTGATTCCTTTACTAGCCACAGAAAGGCAGATCATCGCTGTTGAATTCCAGGGATATGGCCATACAACTGATATCCCAGGTCGCCCACTTTCCTATGAACAACTTGCAGATGATGTGATGGCATTACTTGATGTTTTGAATATCACTCAAACAGATATTTTCGGGTATAGTACAGGTGCAGGAGTAGCTTTGCAGGTAGCTATCCGCAAACCTGGTGTGATCAGGAAACTTGTACTGGCTTCTGTTAGTTACAACAGCAACGGACGTCATCCGGATCTTAAAACCCTTTTTAGCCCGGAAGTGATGGAGGCAGCCCTGAAGGGGAGTCCATATGAAACGGAGTACCTGAACACGGCCGCGAATCCCGGAAACTGGTCCGTACAACTTCCCAAAGTAAGGGCGTTTGAACAAACAGTGCAGGACTGGCCTGAGGACGAAATCAGAAGCATTAAGGCGCCTGCCCTGATTATTGCCGGCGATGCGGATATTATTCAACCAGCGCATATTTTAGCCTTGTACAAATTATTTGGTGGCGGGAGCTTAGGCGAGTTATCAATGCCTGCTTCACAACTGGCAATATTGCCGGGAACCATGCATACAGTATTAACACAAAAAACAGATTTATTGATGGCAATGATCCCCGGTTTTCTTGATCAGGATCACGGATAAAGCAGCGCCTTGTTATGCATTAACCCGTTGGGTGAAATTAAATCACTTAATTTCACCCAACGGGTATTCTTACCACGGACTAGCATTACCTGGCAACTGGCTCCTGGCCGGGTAGTTTCGATTCACTTACGGGCCGCCGCGTTTTATTCCCGGGACCAGGAAACCCGGCATTTCCGGGGATGAACCAGGTAACAATTACACTATATTTCGTGTATACGAAAGTGAAATGACGAAATATCGTGTAATTTTTTTGCCGGTTTAAAGATAATCACCTGATTTCTAATGAATTTTTTTGCTGGCCTGTTGATTGTAAACTAACAATACAAAACAGAAAGACTAAAAAAATGCATGAAGGTAAATCATACAAATTCGGGGAATTTCTCTTCTGGACACGAAGAAAGATATATATACTGATGGTTATAAGCATCGTACCGGTGATACTATACGAAACATGCGGCCTGGAATGGATTAGCATCCCCTGGACGGTGGTAGCGTTGTTAGGCACAGCCACCGCATTTACCGTCGGATTCAAAAATACGCAGACCTATAACCGCACCAATGAAGCACAACAGGTTTGGACATCTATCGTGAGCCTCAGCAGGTCATGGGGGATATTCAGCAGGGATTTCTTCTCCAATACAGCTACAACACGGGAGCTGATCTATCGTCATATGGCCTGGTTAACGGCGCTTCGCTATGAAATGCGGACACCACGCACATGGGAAACAATAGACCGGAAGCATAATACAGAGTACCAGCGGTTTTACCGTGTGGCAGAAAGGGAAACGCCGTTAAACAAAGAGCTGGCAAAATATCTTTCCGGCCAGGAACTAAAAGAGGTGTTAGCGGCCAGCAATACCGCAGCCCGCATTTTGGCGAACCAGGGCAAATTATTGCGAAAAAGTTTTGATGAGCAGCAGATGCAGATTGCACAGTTTCTTGAAATGGAGAAGGGACTCAAAGAGTTTTATATCAGCCAGGCTAAAAGCGAGCAGGTGAAAAATAGTCCGTATCCGCGGCAATATGCCGTGGTTAACAGTTTTTTTATCAGGATCTTTTGCCTGCTGCTGCCGTTTGGATTGTTGAGGGATTTTGATAAGCTCAATGAGTTGGTGGAAGGAGCTGTAAAAGGACATATGGTATGGCTCGTGGTTCCCTTCAGCATCATGATTTCCTGGATGTATACCTCGCTGGAACAAATTGGCGAAAGCACTGAAAATCCTTTTGAAGGCAGCGCGAACGATGTACCGCTCACCAGTATATGCCGCGATATTGAAATAGAACTGCGTGAACTGCTGGAAGAAAAAGACCTTCCACCGAAACTATATCCTCAGCATAACATCCTTCTTTAGTCCCGGCTTTAGCCGGTTAAAAACATTATTATATCATGAACTGGTTTATTACATTTTTGTCAAGTTCTATCGGTAAGAAATTCCTCATGGCAACAACCGGGTTGTTTCTGATCAGCTTTCTTGTGGTGCATTGTTTCGTTAATGCCATGATCTTTTATAACGACGGTGGCCAAACCTTTACCCTTTGGGCGCATTTTATGGCTACCAACGTGGTAATCCGGACAATTGAAATTGTATTGGTGCTTGCGTTTATCACGCATATTGTACAGGGCTTATGGTTATGGAAGAAAAACAGGGATGCCCGGCCTGTGAAATACCGTGTAAACAAACCGGGTGCCAACAGCACCTGGTATAGCAGGAGCATGGCGTTGCTGGGAACGATCATTTTGTTGTTCCTGGTAGTGCATACTTCCAATTTCTGGATTCCCAACCGCACAAATCAGTTTCTGCACGGAGAAGAGCTGCCGTTGTATGAAATGATGCTGGAGAAATTTCATCACCCGGTAGAAGTTGTGATATATCTCATTGGCTGTTTCTCGCTTTTCTGGCACTTATTGCACGGGTTCAAAAGCGCTTTTCAATCATTGGGCCTGAATCATGTGAAATACAATACACTCATCAGGTACAGCGGTATTATATTTTCCATTATAGTGCCGTTTATACTGGCCATGATGCCGGTAGCTATTTATCTGCACTGGATAGGGTAATTTTAGTATGAATGCGCTATTTTTGACCAGGTGAATAATTTTAAACGAAGATTTTTCCATTATGAAGATAATCGGGAGAGAAGAACTGGAGCGCAAGTTATTTGAAGAAACGGATGGGATAAAGTTTTCCCGTCATAAAGATAAATTGATAAAGCTTTTTGCAGAATCGGATCGGGAAGCTGTGATACACGCATTCATGCAGTATGCCAGGGAGGGCGGATTAAAACATTGGCGTGGTTTCCTGATGACAGATATTCTCGGCCTGGTGCAGGAGGGCGAAGCGGCTTATGCGCCATTTTTTAAATGGGCGCTTACCGATCCTGCAACGGCCTACTGGGCGGTTAACGGATTTCTGAAAACAACCGGGAAGGAAGCTTACCCCTTACTGGTAACAATGGCAACTGATGAAGCCGTGGAATTGGCCGTCCGTGCAAATGCCATCAAATGCCTGTCGGTACACAGCCAACAAACATTCGACAGTGGCCTCCCTGTTGATCCCGGCTATTGGAAACCTGAGCAGTTGCCCGTTCAGGCGTTGTTGCAGTGGCAGGAGGAAGGGTATCCTCAGGGCGTAGGATACGCGCCGCCGGTAACGCACCCTGCATTGCTGGAGCCGGTAACGCCATTGGAAAACCTGGCCGCAAAGCTTGAAAAGAAACTGGCGAAACTGCGGAAGCAGCGCTATGATAAGGCCAATCCCGATAATCACCTGGTGGTGGCCAACGAAAATGACCTGGTGCGTATTACTGAAAAATGGACGTTACCGGAAACATATGCGTTATTCCTCAGAAATTTTTCACCGCTGCACGTACAGATCGATGGCTACAGCTTTGAGCAGGGGCTACATCTCTACGGCGCACAGGAGCTGATAGCGCGTCAATCCGGATATTCGCTGAATACCGTTACCAATGAGGTTATACCGGAGTGGCCCCTGCATCTGTTGGTAATCGCCGATGATGGCGGAGATCCTTACTGCCTGGATTTGTCGGTGATCAGCAATGGTGATGCTCCTGTATTATACAGCCAGCATGGCATGGGATATTGGGAGTTTGAGAAAGCCGCCGATAGCTTTATAGATTTTCTTAAGATACTGACAAAGTAAAAAATGCAATTATTACTGAATAAGAAAAAGCCTTCAAATCGTTAGATCTGAAGGCTTTTTTTCTGAAAGCAGATAGTCATTAAAACTTAATCAGCAGTTTTTCCGAGATCAGTTTATTATCTTTATAATATTCAAAATACCAATCTCCGTTCTTCTTCAGCACTATTCCATGAGATGCCTCGTTATCGGCAATAAAATAATCCTGTACGGAAGTTTTAAATAATGTCAGTACTTTTTTCGGAGAGGTGTCAATTAACTGATATCCGTTAGCGGTTGCCTGGGCATATAATGTGCCGGCAGCTTCCTTTGTTTCTGCAACGGCAGGTGTTGTAGTAGCAGCAGGAGTGGGAGCCGGGGCTACTGCCGGGGCAACGGCCTGCTGGGGCGCTTCACTAACAGTTCCGTCATACGCGTATGGTACATCATTCAGTGAGGTAAAGGCGTCTCTTAAAGCGAGGTTATAGGAAGCGGCAAATTCTTTCTCCCTGCTTTTACCTTCTTTACTTTTAAAGATGACATTACCTTTGCAGTCCTTTAGTAAAAGTGTAAGATTGGTAACAAACAGTCCTTTTTTCTGCACCACATCAGCATTCAGGGCGTTGCATCTATTGCCGGCCAGTTCTTTTGGTATTTCTGAATTGTCGAAATAAACAGTAAACCCTTTTTCTTCCAGCAGCGCTTTGGCTACGGTGTTTAATCCATACTGGTTATCTTCCCGCGAAAAATTAAATCTTTCCGGTATCACCACATATTTGTAATTATTGATCGTATTCTGGGCATACCCGGAAAATGAAATGAATAAAAGAATGATGAAGGCGTATCTTTTCATAAAGCATTATGTGTTCTGATTACGACGAATATATACAAAATAATTATCAAAATCAGCAGAATCCCGGAACGGGGGAATGCACCGTTCCGGGATTGTTTACACAAAATATTATCTGCCACAGTCTGCAGTCCAGGACCTGCCGTCCCTTGCAAAGCCTATTATAAGCTTGTCTTTATTAATTGTTATAAGGCCGGTACCTGAAGAACCGACGCTTGTCATCGTGTTATCGTCTTTCTTTTCAAACTGCACACCAGTAAGATCAGGGATGCCGTCGGAAAACCTGAAATCATACCGGGTACCAATTTTTGTGACGAAAACGCTGCCATTGTCCTGGGTGATATTTTTCTCAGAGTCAACATACCCGATCTTTCCCCTGAAAGTACCGGCAAAGATATCAGTGTCTGCAGGATCGGTGTCTTTACTACAGGAAACAAAAAGGATGGCTGATAACAACAACACTCCAATGACGCTAAGAATCGGTTTCATAAACAGTTTTTTAGGTTATTCAATACAGATTTAAATACAAAAATGCAATTAGCATACCAGAAGCGCTCTTACCCGGGGTGCCTCTTCTATATACCGGGCTATCACCGGTATTTGGGTGAAGTGATACACAGAATGGGTATGTATATGCTATGATACAACCCTTTTGAGCCCCGGAAAGGGACGGAAACATTATATTTCGTAATTTGTAAGAAGCAAAAGGAGCCTCCCGCGCAGAGGGCGCTTAATAAAATGAGTGTAGTCGGTTTGCTAAAGCTGGCGATTACAAAACCATCAAAAAACAAATCATGGATCAATCAACAAAAATAACTGCTTCCTGGCACGCCAATGCCCATAACTGGATTGCATCCATTGATAACGCAGAAATTGAAACCAGGATACTGGTAACCAATGATGCTATTGTGAACACAATTTGTTCCCACAATATTCAGTCAATATTAGACATCGGCTGCGGCGAAGGATGGCTCACCCGTTGTTTGCAAAACAAAGGAGTCGTGGCCTTTGGTGTAGACGCTATCAGCGCTTTAATAGAAAATGCCATTGAAAAAGGCGGGAATCACTATGCAGTAGCCAGCTTCAATGACCTGGCTACAGGTAAATATACTATCGGAAACAGGCCGGACGCAGCTGTCATTAATTTTGCGCTGCTGGATAAAACAGATTCGGAAACACTGTTGAAGAATATAAAGAAATTGATTGTTCCCGGAGGACTGGTGTTTATTCAAACATTACACCCATCTGCAATTGCGCAGCAGGAACCCTATGTTGCCGGGTGGAAGGAAGGGAGTTGGAAAGGTTTGAAAAGAGATTTCGAACAACCTTATGAGTGGTACTTCAGAACATTGGGGGCGTGGGTATCGCTGTTCAGCGAAGCAGGATTAACAATCCGGAAAATAGAAGAACCGTTGCATCCTCAAAGTCAAAGCCCGGTGTCCATCATCTTTGTATTGAAGGCATAAAAGAATTTGGTACTTCTATTCCCCGGAGTGTCATCATTTGTTTAGCGGCAGAAACATCTCTTTGGATTTTAGAAACATGGAGATCCAGAGTATCGCCAGAAATACAACGGAAGCAGTGGGCTGTCCACCGGATATTTCCAGGCACAGGGCGCCGCCGAAATAACAGCTTGCCAGCAGGAACCCGGTTTTATTGGTTACCGGGTAAAGCAACAACGCTGCAATGATCAGCTCAGTTACACCGAGTGCTTTTATATAGTTGCCAAACCCCGATTTTGTCAGGAACTGCATCACTGATTCCGGCTCCGCTCCAATTAGTTTCATTACTCCTCCCACCACAAGCACTATAATGGGAATGGCCATCAGTACCATGGATAGGATACGCTTCGTTTTAGCTGTCATTGTTATTTTTTAAAGCTGTTATCAATTATGCAGCAAAAGTATCTACATTTGCTATACTTGTGATAGTACTATCCCGTTGGATAGCGCTATCCGATCGGATAGTAACGTGAAAACATCGTTTGAATAAAAGGATAAAAAAATGCTGACAAGGGAAGGATGCCCACATAGCGTATTGGCTATAAAAGATGCTTTGGAAGCCCTGGAAGGCAGATGGAAGCTGCTTATCATGCTTTCTTTATCTACCGGGAACAAGCGTTTCAAACAAATATCAAAGGAGGTAGGTGGTATTACGGATAAAGTACTGTCAAAAGAATTGAAAACGCTGGAAGCAAATAAACTGATAAAAAGAGAAGTGCATAATACTTTTCCCCCCACGGTTGAATACTCAATCACCCAACATGGCACCTCTATCGAAAAAATACTGGATTCACTGCATGATTGGGGGATGGAACACAGAAAGCAGGTGATAGGAAAGTAAATTGCTAATAGCGATCCCACGGCAAAGATGACCATTTTTGAGCTACAACTGTATATCGCCGAAACAGAGAAAAATCCGGCACTCTACCAGGAGCATGAATTTGATAAGCGTATAGAGGCGATAGACTTTATCGATTTCCAGGTTCTCGGCCGGATTGATGAACTCCTGCCGGGAACAGATCAACCGGATCAGCTGATCTTACTCAGGAACCGCGCTGAAAAGGTAAAGGCTAAGCTGGAAGAAATTGATGTTAACCTCTTTCAGCAACTTCAGCAAACCATCAAAGCAGCCGGGTATACTACGAATGGGTTCAAAAACCTGGTGAATGAATACGTGGATACCAGCTCTGAAGAAACAGGCTATGATAACCTGGATATCTTTATCAACGGATTATCTCCTCTTCAAACGATGCCGGAACAAACCAGGGAGCTTGAACCTGAAATGGTGTATTATCAGAAAACCCCGGCCAGGATCGTGTTTGAACTCGTAGAGAAAGTACATTTCGTAAAAGAAGATATCTTTTTTGATATCGGCGCCGGCCTGGGACAGGTAGCTATCCTCGTACATCTTCTTACCGGAATCCCCACCAGGGGAATAGAGTTGGAGCCGGCTTTCTGCGATTATGCAGGGGATTGCGCTGCAGCACTCTGTCTGCCGGATGTTATATTCACAAATGTAGATGCGCGGGAAGCAGACTATTCGGAAGGAACGGTATTTTTTATGTTTACTCCTTTCAGGGGAGAAATTATGCAGGAGGTTTTAGCGATCCTGAAAAAGGAGTCGCTGCAAAGAAAAATAAGAATCATTACCTACGGCCCCTGCACAGCCAGGGTAGCATTGGAAAGCTGGCTGTATTTTGCAACCCCGGAGGATGATAATATGTATAAACTGGCTGTTTTTAATAGTTACTGATATGAAGATAACAATACACGGGAACGGAAATACGAGGATAGCAGAACTAGTTGCAGATGAAGTACTGATACAAACGCCTGATGAGGCGCTGCAGTTAATTATGGATCTGCATTACCAGGACTTCGATAAAATGATTATCCGTGAGAAAAATATCACACCGGCGTTCTTTGATCTGAAAACCGGTGTCGCAGGAGAAATTCTCCAGAAGTTCTCCAATTACAGGTCGCGGCTGGTCATCATCGGCGACTTTTCAAAATACCCCGGAAAAAGCATCAGGGATTTCATTTACGAAAGCAATAAAGGTCGTCAGGTTAACTTTATGGATTCGCTGGAAGCAGCGATTGGGCAACTATTAAAATGACCGATTAATAAGGATTACCCACTACGTTTATTTTACTTAACAGCTGCGGGTTGGTCATTGAGCTGTAGTCGTATTGATAAATCCCATCCCTGGCGCTTACCAGCAGGCGGTGCTGGTTTTCAAAAGGAATTACATCATAAGTATCCGGTCCTGTTATAAGCTTTGTAGTGGTGATATTACTGATACTTGTGGCATCCATGAAGCGGAGCCCGAACTGTCCTTCACAAACAAAGAGCTTCCCGTTATCGATACCTAAACCGTGCGGGTTTTGCATTTCAGTAGTACTCAATTTCACGGGACTATCCACATTACTGATATCAAAGATCTGCAGCTGATTGATGTTACCTGCGCATATGGCGCCGCTTCTGATGGTAACATATGCCCTGTTTCCTTCCACCACTACCGGGTCGCACGCCCTGAAATGGGTAACCATGGAGCGTTTGGCAGGTGCCGCCGGATTCGTGATATCATAAATGAACATCGCGCTCTGGCTGCCGATAAAAAGATATTCGCCATATGGGAAAATAGTTTCAATAAACGTGTTAAAGGTTTGCAGGCTTTTAAACGCCGGATTAGCGGCATCGGTGAGATCAAATGCTTTCAGCTGCCACGAATTTACGGTATAGAGATAATTTTTGGCGATAGTGAACCTGGCCATAGACCCGCCTTTCCCGGTGCCGGCCTGGTTTTTATAAGAAGCGGCTACCTCTGCGCTGGCAAAGTATATCATGTCGCGGTCTGAAGAACAATCGCAGTAAGTGGTATCCTTAACGGTATAGCCAATCACCATACTGTCCTGCTTTAAGCGCCATCCTACTATCATACCGTTTGCGTCGGTAGGGTAGCTGGTGGCTTCCGGTATCCGTTTAACAAACGCGATATTACGCGGATCGCTGATATTGAATACGATCAGGTCAGTATAGCTGTCGGCATAAAGGAAATTCCCCTTTATGGCGATGTCTGCATTTCCCATCACATTTAAAAAAGAAACTTTCTGAGGGGACGATGGATTACTGTTATCAATAACGTGGATGCCGGCATAAGGCTCATTCACAAAAATATACTGGTCTTTCACATAGATCTTGCCGGTGTGGGAAATTTCCTTTGGCGCCTGCGATTTGATGGAACTCCAGTAGTCCGACAGCGCCATCAGAATGGGTGTGTGTATTTTTGTTGTGATGGTTTTGGTGCACTTCTCCTTTGTGCATCCGCCCAGTACCAGGATAGCCGCGATAATAACCGGGAATTTAATATAGGTAGAAATATGCATGGGGATAGCTTTGATCGTTTAACGCGGGTGACGGAGCAAATGTTACAGGAGGGTGCGCCGGTGGGTATCACGATAATTATAGGTTTCGCTGCGGTTTTAAATAAACCTGATAAAGTGCTATAAGAAGCAGGATCAAATATTTATCTTTATAGCTTTCTTCAATAAACATGGACATGAACATGAATAGAAAAAGTATTATCGCAGGTCTGATATGCTGCATGGGGCTGGGATTAGTGAGTCCTGCCGGTGTAATGGCACAGGTATCAGCTATTAAGACCGAAGCCGTAAAAGGCGGGGCCCTGATTGGCGCCTGGGATATCAAAGTCAGCGAAAACGGCGTAGATAAGCCCTCCTGGCTGGAAGTGGAGCTTTCCGGTTTTAAAACCCTCGTAGGCCGCTTTGTAAGCACCGGCGGAAGTGCCAGACCCATCTCTAAAGTAAACTTTGATAACGGGAAGTTCAGCTTCTCTATTCCGCCGCAATGGGAACGGGAAGACCGCGACCTGACGCTGGAAGGCACCGTAACCGATGCCGGCATAAGCGGTACTATTCATACCAGCGACGGACAGTCCTATTCTTTCACCGGCGTAAAAGCACCGGATCTTAAAAGAACTGCAGCGCCAGCCTGGGGCAAACCCGTGAAACTGTTTAATGGAAAAGACCTCACCGGCTGGAAAGCACTGGGTCAGAACCAATGGATCGTGAAGGATGGCATCCTTACCAGCCCGCATTCCGGCGCTAACCTGATCTCTGAGCAAAAATTCACCGATTTTAAGCTGCATGTGGAATTCCGGTACCAGGCAGGAAGCAACAGCGGCGTTTACCTGAGAGGCCGCTATGAAACACAGATCATCGACAATCCAAAAACAGATCCGCCATCCAGTCACCTGTTTGGGGGAGTATACGGATTCCTGGTACCAAACGACATGGCGGTACTCGGTCCCGGCCAATGGCAAACATTTGATATTACACTGGTGGGTCGCTTAGTAACCGTTGTGGCTAACGGCAAAACCATTATCTGCAACGCAGCCATTCCCGGTATCACCGGCGGCGCACTGGATAGCAACGAAGGTGAACCCGGCCCGATCTATTTCCAGGGAGATCACGGTCCTATTGAGTTCAGAAACATCGTCATTACTCCTGCAAAATAAAAATGCATCAAAAAAAACGTGATACAATTCCTGTATCACGTTTTTTTTATCTGGCAGAATAGAAAATTTTATTATTTTTGCCGCAGTTGTTCTTTATAGAAAATGCCCCGGCAGTATCCCCAAATAGTTTGATGCCTGCGCTGCCCGCAGGTTTTGTTATTTCACAGCATACCATTTGTTATACCCGCCCATCTTGTGTAGCCCAACAGAGTTTCACCATCATGCTTACAATTGAATTTGCCCGCTTCAGTTAATCCTTCCGCATATTGGCTTCAGCAACTCCACGAGCCTCCACTACGATCATTTTACTATATGGTCATCCATTTTTTTATTCAATCAATTAAAAACAACATGAACAAGTACGAAAGATTAAAGTCCGGACTGGAAACCACCGGCACAGGAAAAATGAAAGCCTTTGGCTCCTCTATGTTACCCATTTTGAAAAGCGGTACCCTGCTCACCTTTGTAAAAGAAACAGAATATGCCATTGGCGATATCGTTTTTTGCAAGGTAAAAGGCCGCTATATTGACGCGCACAAGGTGATTAAAAAAGATACCAATAAAGGTTACCTGATCGCCAATAATCACGGTTTTGAAAACGGCTGGACGAAAGTGATTTATGGCCGCGTGATGCTGGGTGAGTTTGAGAATAAGGTAATCTATAGGAAAGACTGACCGGGTTGTAAAAATGTTTCCCTTAAATTTAATAATTAAATTAGCTGAATGAAAGGTTTTTGGAATTACTTCTGGTTCATTTACATGCTTTTCTTTGCCATCCCTTTTCCCATGCTCATCTATTACAATACAGAGTATGGCGTGATTGATGGGGATGGTGGCACCGCGCCCTGGCTGGCGCTCACCTGGCTGGCCGTGTCCGCAATACTATGGATCATATTGATCCAGAGCTGGTTCAGGAAATGGATTATACTGCCCTTTATCATGAGAGGCAATATCCTGCGTCTTTTAAAGGAAGGGGTGAAAAAAAATGCACGTGTATTAACCAGTAAGGAACTACCGGCTGAAGGAAAGGATGTTGTGACCCGTGAAATCACCTGTTCCCTGGAGAATTTCTGTGGCACCGGAATCACGGAACAGTTGACGGTGAACGATACCAAACCGGAGCTGAACCGCTACGATGTAGGTAAAACCATTCAACTGCTGATCGATGGAAAACTTAAAGCAGTGCCTCATTTAACACTGGATGGCGTAACGGTAGGAATAAAAGCAGGCCGGATAATCATGATGTGCCTTGCATGGTTGCTGGTAGTGGCCGCAATAGTGGGCTACTACGTATATTCCTATATGTTAGAGAACCACGGACGGGGCTGGCGCTTTATGGCCTTCTATCATCCGCTTCTTTTATGTCCCCTGATTTTGCTGGTGAGCCGCATCGGGTTTGGTTGGCTGCTGAAACTCTTTATAGGCACGCCGGACAATGCGTTGCAGCTTAAGTACTACGGCTTGCGCACAGATGCACAAATTGTATCCGCCGAGCAAACAGGCACGTATATTAATGAGCAACCCCAGGTACGATTTGAGTTACGCTACCAGGATGATTTGGGTAAAACCCATACCGCCTCGTTAAAGAAAATAGTGCCGCTACTGGATCTGGGTATGACCAGGCAGGAGTCTGTCCCTGTTTTTTATCTGAAAGAAAATCCTCAACAGGTAGCATTTGCCAGTGATATAGAGGATTAAAAATATAATGAAGATGCGTTTACAAAAGATGACCGGCATTATAATAGCATTGATGATGTGTATGTCCTGTAACCAGTTCCGGGAATCCATACACGACACCTTGTATGGCAGCGATACAGACAGCAGCTATAAAGATCTTCCATCCGGTGAAGAAGAAACCAGTACTACCACCAGTTCCAGCACAAGCACCCACCTGAGCACCAGTTCCAGCACAACCCATACTACGGTGGTGGAACAACGCAATGGTACCACTATCATATACAATTCCACCAAAACATCCGGCGACAATGATTTTCTTGGCAATGCCGGAAAGCTGGTGGCCGCCGAACGCGCGCTTCGTGAATTACCGGCCTTTGCAGGGAAAGGTATCCATCTCTACAGATCCATTCATTTTTATGAAGACGGACGGATAAATGTAACTATTCAGCATCCGCAGAACCCTGAATATATTGATGAATACAACTATAGCAAAGGGAAATGGGAGGAACCCAAACCAGTGCAGATGTCTGTGCGTGATAATATCAGCGAATCACTTGTTAGTCTTGATGATATCAGCTTTGCAAGCGCAGCCGCAGTATACCGGAACTACAACCGCAAAGCGGAAGATGTTGCAGGCGCCAAACCTCTTACACATATTTACGGCATTTTCCATGGAAACAGTATTACCTGGTATCCCCAGTCCATCAATGGCAGCCGGGAAAAGTATTTCATCAGCTTCACCCCAAACGGCAGCCTGAAAGATTATTACCGGGAATAACATCAGTCCTTTGCTGGAAAACAACCGGATCGTGTGATCGCTGATGCTGACAGATACATGCGGCCATGTGCATAAATTTTTGTAAATTAAACACATGGCATTCAATCACTTTCTCTACAGGAAATGGAAAATTACGCTCCCGTTATGGTGTCTTATCAGTCCAGTGATCGGGTTGGCTTTATTAGGATTCGCAGGGGAACAGCAGAGTGGCGTATTATCAGCAGTGATGGGCCTGGCGCTCATTACGGTGGTATTATCTGCCGTGCATCATGCGGAAGTGGTAGCGCATAAGGTGGGAGAGCCGTATGGTACCCTCATTCTGGCGCTCGCTATTACGGTGATAGAAGTATCACTGATTGTATCCATTATGTTGAATGAAGCGGATCAGGGCGCAACGCTGGCAAGAGATACCGTGTTTGCTGCTATTATGCTGATCCTTTCCGGTATCATTGGAATGTCTTTATTTATAGGCGGCTACCGTTTTAAAGAGCAGGCGTATATAAAAGCCGGTGTCAGCGCCGCATTGGTCGCATTAACGGCGATCTCCGTTTTAACCCTCGTCTTACCAAATTATACTACTACCGAAGCGGGTCCTGTTTATTCCAGCAGCCAGCTGATATTTGTAGCCATCATTTCTTTGGTGTTGTATGGCGGTTTTGTAGCGGTACAAACGGTCAGGCACCGCGATTATTTCCTGCCAAAAGATGCAGCGCCGGGTGATGAAGATACGCACGCCGCACCCCCATCCGGACTAACTACCACCGTGAGCCTGGTGTTTTTATTAATAGCCCTGGCAGTAGTAGTGTTGCTGTCGAAAAAATTATCGCCTGTTATTGAAACCATCGTGGTGAACCTGGGCGCGCCTAAAAGCCTGGTGGGCGTTATCATTGCGGCTGTTATTCTTCTGCCGGAGGGACTGGCTGCTATCAGGGCCGCCTCACAAAACCGGTTGCAAACAAGTTTGAACCTGGCACTGGGTTCGGCGCTGGCAAGTATTGGTCTTACTATTCCCGCAGTAGCCATAGTAGCTCACACGCTGGATTTCAAAATTACGCTTGGTATTGATGCCAAATCCACACTGTTACTCATCCTCTCTCTCTTTACCATCAGCATCTCCTTTAATGCAGGAAAAACCAATATCCTGCAGGGGATTGTGCTGCTGGTAATATTGGCTACTTACTTATTTATTACCGTGGTGCCTTAATTTGCACATAAATATTCTTATAGCCAGCAATAAACTATATTATTTTCTTTATAGCCGTAGGAATGCCAGCTTTGTGATCATAAAATAAATTATTACATCACATGACGACAGATCTGGCATTTAAACCCGCCGTACAGGCGGCATTGGACTATATCAATCACATACCAACTGACCCTGCACAAACAGACCCCATTGCGGGCGCACGCGATTTTTACTACCGGTTTATACCGATGGCCGGCACACCTGCCATTGTAAAGAACGTGCAAAACCTTACACTGCCTACTACCGAAGGCCCGGTAAACGTACGCATTTACAGGCCTTCAGATACCCCCGGCCTGCCGGTAACCGTTTATTTTCATGGCGGATGGTTTTATTTAGGCAGCCTCGATACACACGATACGCCCCTGCGCGCATTAACCAATGCGGCGGATTGTGTAGTGATATCGATAGACTATGCCCTGGCGCCCGAACATCCGTTCCCCAAAGGGTTAAAAGAAGGCATCGCCGTGGTACAGTGGATCGCGGCGCATGCAGCTGAACTACAGGTAGATGCGAATCGTATAGGCGTGGCCGGTGACAGCGCCGGTGCAGCACTGGCCACCGTAATTGCCCGGCATGCAAAAGAGCATAACGGTCCGGCGCTGCGCTTCCAGGCATTGATTTACCCGGTTACCGATGCTTCGCTCCAAACGCCTTCCTGGAAGGAGTTTGCGGAAGGATTGAACCTGGACCTGGCCGGAGCAGAGCTGGCATGGTCGTTATACAGTCCCCACCCGCAAAACAGGCAACATCCGGATGCCGCGCCACTGCTGGCGGAAGATCTTACAGGACTGCCACCTGCACTGGTTATTACTGCGGAGTACGATCCGTTAAGAGATGAAGGCATGGCCTATGCCGCAGCGCTCCGCAGGAGTGGCGTACCGGTTCAGGAAACCTTGTATGAAGGCATGATACACGGGTTCTTTCAAATGGGCGGCATGATTGAAGAAGGGAATACCGCGATTAACGAAACGGCTGCTTTTATCCGCAAACATTTTTAACAGGTACATTAATGCCCGGCTTTCCCGCAATGTGCGGGAAAGCCGGGCGTTTGTCAGTTCAGTCCACTCAGTAATATTTCCAATTGTGCATAGTCCTTATCCGAAAGTGGCTGTAACGGCCTCCTTAAGTAACCGCTTTCTATTCCCTGGATTTTTAGTCCCGCCTGGATCGCTGCGGGCAATCCTTTGGATACAATAAACTGTAGCAATTCAAACTGCCGGTAGAAAATGTCCCTGGCCTGCGACAATTCATTGCTGCAGATGGCGGCATACAATTGCTTATTCAGCTCAGGTATCAGGTTAAAAGCGGCCGTACACCAGCCGGTAGCTCCTGCTGCAAACGCCGCCAGTGCTAAAGGATTGGAGCCATTGTAGAATGATACGCTTTCGCCCAGCGCTTTCCGGAGATAATGCATCCGCTGTACATCACCGGTACTTTCTTTAATCATGGTGACGTTCGGAATTTCCAGCAATCTTTTCAGCAGTGCGGGCGACATATCAATACCACCGGTAGCCGGATTGTTATAAGCCATAATCGGGATCGACAACTGCTTTGCTACCTGTTCATAATGCCGGAATATTTCATCATCCGTAAGTTTCCAGTAACTCATGGGAATGATCATCACTGCTGTGGCGCCGGCTTTTTCCGCAAAGCGCGCATGATAAACAGTGCGTTCGGTAGTAAGGTGCGAAACGCCAACCAGCACAGGTACCCGGCCATTTACCTGTTGCAGGGCAGCTTCTGTAACGGCTTCTTTTTCTTCATCGTTCAGGTAGGGCAATACGCCTGTACTCCCCAATGGCGCAATACCATGCGCCCCGGCTTGTACCAGTCTTTCTGTGAGCGTTTTGAATAAAGGGATATCCACTTTCTCTTCCCGGTCGAAAGGCGTAATAGGGTAGGCGATGATCCCTTCAAATGCAGGGTGGTTATTCATATAGTATTAATTTTTTAATTAAGAAAGATAGTTACAGATCGCGGCCTTCCTCTTCCCGCAGTGCTACGCCAAGATTTTGCAGCTGCGGCGCATTTTCACAGGCGATGTACCGGGCAGGCTCATGATCGCTTTCATTCTGATGACGGTGCCAGGCCCAGCTGGGAATGTATACGGCATCTCCTGCTTCCCAGTATACTTTCTCGTCTTCCACTTCAGTATAGCCTTTCCCTTCCAGTACATACAACACCGTTTCATATGTATGGCGGTGCCGGTTGGTAAGCTGACCGGGTAATAGTCCGCCGATAGTCATGCTCACATTTTTCGTGGGCAGATCCACAAAGAAAACGGGGTGCTTGCGCTCTGCTGAAAACTGGTTGTGCTCCCCGGCTTCTTCCACATTTTTGTGTATCAGCTTCGATGGCTTTACAAATACTGGTCTGGCAAAAGTCTGGTGAAAATCTTTTGACGAAAATTGATCGGGTACTTTTTTCATATACTCAAAATTTAAGTGTGAAGAAATACTGGTTTGTTTTGATGCCACAAAATTTGTTTATTTTTGGATGATCATAATGATCCAGTTTTCATTAAAATAGATGGTCCAGATGCTCAGACCCTGGAAAACAATACTCGCTATAGATTTCAATCATCAGCTGCCGGTATACCAGCAGATTGCAGATGGCATTGTTGCAGAAATAAAGAAGGGCCGGCTGAAACCCGGCAGCCCATTACCCGGCAGCCGTATCCTGGCGGAAGATATCGGCGTAAACAGGAAAACAGTGGTGTTGGCCTATGAAGGACTAATCGCGGAGGGTTGGCTGGAATCTGCCGATAAGAGGGGAACGTTTGTAGCCGCCGAATTACCGACGCTGAAAAAAGCCGCCAGCCGCACTCACAGCAGCTTTGAGTTTAATGAAACAGAGATAGCGCCCATACCGGCTAAAACCAATTCCGGCTTTATTGTATTCAACGATGGCTTACCCGATGTGCGGCTGGCGCCACTGGACGAACTGGCACGGGCCTACAAACGGATCTTTCAGCAAAAAGCCAGGTGGCGTATGTTGGGATACGGACATGAACAGGGAGAAGAAAGATTACGTACAGCCCTTACCGGGATGCTGTCTTCCAGGAGGGGAATGAACACCGGTGAAGCAGATATCTGCATCACCAGGGGAAGCCAGATGGCACTGTTTCTTACCGCTCAAACGCTTATCCGGCCTGGCGACAGTGTAGCTATGGAGTGCCCGGGGTATTTGCCCGCATGGCAAACATTTGTACATGCAGGCGCGTACATGATCAACATTGGTGTGGATGATAAAGGATTGATGGTAGAAGAACTGGAACAGGTATGCCGTACTAAAAAACTGAAAGCGGTATATGTTACCCCGCATCACCAGTTTCCCACCACGGTGAGCATGAAAATGGAGCGTCGCCTGAAATTGATGGAGCTATCCGCCCGGTATGGATTTGCTGTTATTGAAGATGATTATGATCACGAATTTCACTTCGATGCGAAAAGCCTGCTGCCACTGGCCAGTGATGAGCGGGCAGCCAATGTGATCTATATCAGCTCCCTCAGTAAGCTGGTGGCGCCGGCGGTACGCATCGGTTATGTAACGGGGCCGCCTGCATTTATCGCATCCCTGGCGCGGTTGAGGGCATTGGTCGACAGGCAGGGCGATCCGATTATGGAGCAGGCCATTGCGGAACTGATGGAACAGGGCGCCATCAACAGGCATGCAAAAAGAGCCGCCCGGTTCTACCGCGAGAGGCGTGAAGCAATGAGCGAATATCTTCATACCCATCTCGATAAAAAAATTTCCTTTAAAAAACCGGAAGGCGGACTGGCCTATTGGGTAAAAATAAACCGGGATATTAACACAGAAGAACTGGCAGCAAAGCTGTTAAAAAAAGGTGTTTCCATTATACCTACCGAAAGGTTCTCCTTCAACGGGAAACCCTTGAACGCATTACGACTGGGCTATGCATCATTAACGCCCGCGGAACTGGAGGAGGGGATCCGGCTGCTGGCAACAGTACTTAAAAAAAGTTAATCCCGCAGACCCGTACCAGCCGGCCTGTTAACAGGGTGATAACAACAGGATAATGAGAAAATCACTGTTTCCCGCAACAAAAAACATTACCTTCGTGCACATTTTTTTATAAAGGATATTATGAAGCTGAACGAACTATTACTAACAAGGAGTGAAAACAAGTGCGAACTATGCAAATCAGAAGGACCGCTGAATGTGTATGAAGTACCTCCTCAGACCTACAGTGATCAGGATAATTGTATCTTCATCTGTGAGAAATGTCAGTCGCAGATTGAGAAAAAAGCAGAGCTGGATAGTACCCACTGGCATTGCTTAACCGAATCCATGTGGAGCGAAATTCCAGGTGTGCAGATTGTAGCCTGGCGTATGCTGAACCGCTTAAAACAGGAAAGCTGGGCCGCAGATAACCTGGACATGATTTACCTGAACGATGAAGCGCTGGCCTGGGCCAAAGCTACCGGCGATCATGAAAACGACGGCGCTGTAGATCTGCACAGGGACAGCAATGGCGCCATCCTGCAAAACGGCGACACCGTTATTCTTACCAAATCCCTTGATGTAAAAGGTTCTACCTTAAATGCTAAAATGGGTACCGTGGTAAAGAACATCCGCCTTGTACCGGATAATACAGAACAAATAGAAGGAAAGATAGAAGGACAACTCATCGTGATCCTCACCAAATACGTAAGAAAACAAAACGCATAAAAAAAGGGAAGGCATCGTGCCTTCCCTTTTCGTTTTATCTTTATGCTGCCCGCTGCAGCTTCTCTGCCGTAATGGTTCCCGGCTCCGGGGATGTGACGAAAAATGGCTCCAGCACTATTTTCAGCCATACAATAGAACAAAACACCGCTTTCACTGCATAAGGTTCTACATAAGTTCTGGCAATCCAGTAGGGAGTGATCAGGTCTGTAGAAGAGAAGGAGGTGAATACCAGCGTAAGCACCACCAGCACTGTGTTTAACGTGGATGGCCGCTCCTGTGTAAAATACCAGATCGCCACACCCGTGAGCGCAATAATATAAGTAGGTGATTCCCCCTTATGGTTAAAGATCACCACCCATATCAGCACAGAAGCCAGCATGCTCAGGTTAAATTTCGATTCCCGGTTGTAAAGTATGGGTATGAAGGGCCCCATAAATACTGCCGCCGCAGAAAGCATGAACAGCTGTTTGGAGATATCCATATCAAACCAGGTATGCCACCATCCCATCACGGACACGCCGTAAGAGGCGGAATAGTCATTGGCCAGCAGGTGGCCCCAGCTCTTGTAAAGGAACAGCAACTGATCCCAGGAAATCACCAGCAACGGCATCAGTGCAATCACTACCGTCCAGAACACCGTGTACAAGGCGGCTTTCCAGCGTTCAGGATACAACAGGAACAACGACATAGCCACTACGCCAAATAACTTGATATACACGGTTACTACCAGCAGCAATGCTGCCAGCCAGATCTTTTTATTTTCCATGCAATGCCATGCGAGGATGAAAAAGCCTGCGATCAGTACGTTGATCTGGGAGCTGGTGAGCGCAATCATCATCTCTATAGCCAAAAACAATAACAGGATCGATTGCTTTTCTTTCTTTACCGGTAAGGTCCTGATAGCAATAATAAATACTACCACGTTCATAATATTCCAGCAAATCAGGGACGGTACATCCGGCATCCAGGCGAAAGCGCCCATCCACAAGGCAAACGACGGACTGTACTTATACAGGTCGTAATACTCTGATTCGTATAATACGTAGAGGTCCTGGTTGTGTATCAGGTGCGAAAACGCCTGTTTAAAGATCAGGAAGTTGTTATAACGGGTCCATCTTTCCATGTCCTGCGAGGAATACCAGGAATGAAAGGAGATGCCCACCGCCATTAATAAAAATAAAGCATACAGGTATTTCAGCGGGATTTTGCTGACGGTATTACAGATAGCATCCCAGCGGCCTTTTATGGCTAAGCTTTGCATTGTACTTTTTTAAGTTGTGACAGTTGTAGTTATCGTTCGCTCATCAAGGTTCCAGGCAAAACTATATAAATTTTTCTTTATTTGTGAATTATCAAATTGTTTTAAGAAATAAATAGGAAAGATGGTTTAGCGGGCCAAACCGTTGAATGGCGGGCTCCGCAGACGATATCCCGCCATTCAACGGTAGAATTCCGGTACTCATTGTTGTTGCTGCTGTTGCTGTATCATCATTTCTTCAAGATGACGCTGATAACTATTTTTTGCAGGCGCTGCCGGAACCGTACTGCTCATGGCGGGCTGGGCAGGGAAAAAGGGCTCCGGATCAAACTGATCCTGGTCGTCGTAACCCACTGATACGGTAACATCCAGCGTGTGGCCGGCGCCACCGCTGTATACGCCTTTCACCGGCGAGCAGTCGCTGAAATTACGCCCCACGGCCAGTTTTACATGGTTCTCACCGGCAATGCAGTTGTTGGTGGGGTCCAGCCCCAGCCAGCCATATTCGGGAATATACACCTCCGCCCAGGCGTGGGTGGCGCCTTCACCGCGCATACCGTTTTTATTGGGACAGATATACCCGCTCACATACCTCGCCGGAATTTGTGTAAACCGCAGCATAGCGGTTAACAGGTGCGCGAAATCCTGGCATACGCCTGCCTGTAGCAGCAGGATCTCATCCAGGGTACTGTCTACCGTTGTTACCCCCTTGATATAATCGAAATGGGTGAACACGTAATCACAAAATCGCACCGCTGTTTTGAAAGGCGTGTCTGTATCTTCTTTCAGGTCCAGTGAAATTTGCCGTAAAGAAGCCACGCTTTCAAAAACTTCGTGTTTGAGATAATCAATAAATGCTACGTCGTAGCGGATATCTTCCAGCATTTTCCACTGGGTGGCAGGAGGAAGGGGATCGGCTGGCAGCGGCCGTGGTATGGTTTCTACAACGATGGCCGAAAATATTTTCAATTCATGATGCGGCTCCGTTTGCGTAAAAATACCCACTTCATTGCCGTAATAATCTTTGAATATTTCCACTTCCGGGTGACGGGAAATACTCAGATCATGCTTGATCACTTTCTGGTATTCATCTTTTACGGGATACAGGATAATTTGATTGGCGCTGTCCCGCACGGGTGTTTCATAGGTGTAATGCGTGATGTGTTTTATTTTGAAAACAGGCATATAATGCAATGGTTAAGCGTTTGCGAAATAGTATTCATTCAGCAGGTTTCCGATGCCATACAGCTCGCTCCTGATTTTAACAAGATAGGGATGCAACCCTTCCGCTTTCATACTGTTTACGGAGCTGTAGGTGATGGTACTGTTCAGCCGCCCGATGTTAAACGACAGCTTATTATAGTGTTCAATATTCTTATCACTTTTCAATCGTTCAAAGTAACGGTAAATATTATTAACGGAATATTTTGCCGACCGTGGGAAATCGTTATTGAGCATTACCAGTTCCAGTACGTTTTCCGCCTCAAAGCCTTTACGGTAGGTTTTCAGGTACAACTCATAACCGCCCAGCGACAGCAGCAGGTGTTGCCAGTAGGAGGTATCCGTGAGCAGGTCCGGATTATTGGAAATAGAAATAAACTTGATGTCGAGGATATCGATGGACTGTATACTTCTCTCCAGGTATTTACCAATGCTCATAAAGCTCCTGCTTTCGCCTCTTTCCATGATACTGCCTGCAGTACCGTAATACAGCATTACCTGTTTAATAAGGATATCCAGCGCTGTTACTGGGTCATCTTTCTGTACATACCAGAGCAGCTTTGGATCTTTCACGGTATGATAGTATTCATTGAGGCATTGCCAGAGGTCTTTTGCAATGTGTTCCTGCACACTCCGGGCGTTTTCACGGGCCAGTGTGATCATGTTGATGATGGAGTTGGGATTGTCGCGGTTAAAGAGCAGGTACTCGATCACCGACCGGCTGTCGTTTTTGATAGATGAAATTTCTGCTTCATTTCCGCCGGAAGAAATACGGATCACCGGTGTCCACGTAAATTCCTGGATGGTGTCCTGTGAAGATGCGTAGTTTATTTTCAGCATTCTTAAAATACCATCGCTTCTTTCTACATACCTGCTCAACCAATATAAACTGGAGGCTACTCTGCTTAACATAGGCTTGTGTTTTAGTTTATGATGCCAGTACCCAGGTGTCTTTACTGCCGCCACCCTGTGAGCTGTTTACTACGAGGGAGCCTTCTTTCAGGGCTACCCTGGTTAATCCGCCGGGAACAATAGAGATGCCGTCTGGTCCTACGAGGGCATAAGGTCTCAGGTCTACCCGGCGCGGTTGCAGCATTCCGTCGAGGTAACAAGGGGCGGTAGACAGGCTGATAGTGGGCTGTGCGATGAAATTGCGGGGATCTTTCAGTATTTCTTTTTTATAACTTTCTATTTCTGATTCGGAGGCAGCATGCCCCATTAACATGCCATAGCCGCCGCTTTCATTGGTTTTTTTGATCACCATTTTATGCATGTTCTGAAAGACATATTCCTTATGTTCCGGGTTACCCAAACTATAGGTAGGTACGTTTTTCAGGAGCGGTGTTTCATTCAGGTAATATTTGATCATGTCGGGCACGTAGCTGTATACAGCTTTATCATCGGCCACACCGTTGCCGGTGGCGTTGATGATGGCTACATTGCCTTTGCGGTAAGCGCTCATCAGGCCGGCTACGCCGAGTACACTTTTAGGATTGAACACCAGCGGATCTATAAACTCATCATCCACGCGGCGATAAATCACATCTACCTGTTGCAAACCGGTGGTGGTTTTCATGTATACTTTCTGATCGCGTACCACCAGGTCGCGGCCTTCCACCAGTTCTACGCCCATGAGGCGGGCCAGCGTGGTATGCTCATAGTAGGCGGAGTTGTACATACCGGGACTGAGCAAAACGATGGTGGGATTGGCGACCGCCCGCGGCGACAGCGACAGGAGGTTTTTATAAAGAATAGATGGGTACTCCGTTACGCTGCGCACCTTGCACTGTGGCAGCAGGTCGGGGAAAAGCCGTTTGGTGATTTCGCGGTTTTCCAGCATATAACTCACGCCGGAAGGCGTACGGAGATTATCTTCCAGCACATAGAAAGTACCGTCGTAATCCCGGATAAGGTCTATCCCGGCAATATGGATATAAATGTCGTAGGGCACATTCAGCTGATGCATTTCCCGCAGGAAATGAGGGCAGGAGTAGATCAGTGAAGCAGGGATCACGCCATCGCGGATAATAAACTGGTTATTATATACATCTTTCAGAAAAAGGTTGAGGGCTTTCAAACGTTGTTTAATACCTTTTTCAATAAAGGTCCATTCGGCGCAGGTGATGATGCGGGGGATAATATCAAACGGAAAGATCTTTTCAATCCCTTCTCCGCTGTCGTATACCGTGAAGGTGATCCCCTGGCTCATAAACAGCCGTTTCGCCAGTTCTTCTTTCTTATTGAGGTCGTTGGCAGATTCATTCTCCAGATAGCTGATAATCCGGTGGTATTGCTCCCGGAGGTGATTATCGGCAATGTACATTTCATCCCAGGTGTTGGAGATGTGATCATAGCGGTTGAGGTTTATAGTATTCATTTTAATAATATTTTAATTATGCCATAGGATGAGATTGTTTTTGTATAATTTATGAATAAAATATTAATTATCATAAAGAGATGCTGTTTATTTTTTAATTATAGAGATGATTATATAACATTATTGTAAAATATAATATTAATGAAAATGCAAAATATACAGATTAACAAACCTTAAAAGTTAAGTCCGTTTATTCATCGGGAATTATGTATATTTTGCTACCGTACCTGTTTTAGCCATTAAGATGAACTGAAGATCACAACCCTGTCAACCACTCAATTTAACCACAAAGAAATAAGTAACTCCATGATGAGAACACCATTACTGGCCGCTGCCTTGCTGTTATCCGGCCTTTGCCCGCTACAGGCACAAACCACTTATAAAATGAAGCCCGTTGCCATTCAATCCAGGTGGGCAAAAGAAGTAAGTCCGCAAAACGCCCTCACCGCTTATCCACGGCCACAACTGGAACGGAGCAACTGGCAAAACCTCAACGGTCTCTGGGAATACGCTATCACCGCCACTGATGAAGCAGCGCCTTATAATTTCGACGGACAAATACTGGTGCCTTATCCACTGGAATCGGCACTGTCGGGGGTAAAGAAAACACTGCTCCCGGAGCAACGGCTCTGGTACCGTCGTAAAATTGAGATCAAGCAAAACGCCGGCGAAAGAACACTCCTGCATTTTGGCGCGGTCGACTGGCAAAGCAAAGTATATCTCAACGGGAAAGAAGTGGGTGGTCACACCGGCGGCTATACGTCGTTTACCATCGATATCACCAACGCTGTAAAAAATGGTGAAAACATCCTGGTACTGAAGATCTACGATCCGTCCGACAGGGGCATCGGTCCTTCCGGCAAGCAGGTGCTCAACCCTGCCAATATTTATTACACGCCCAGCTCCGGCATCTGGCAAACCGTTTGGCTGGAGAAAGTGCCAACAGATTATATCTCCGGGTTAAATTTCACACCGGATATAGATAAGCAGCAGCTTAACCTTACCGTAAGCGCTCCTGCCGGCTACACCGTAGAAGCCATCGCCTCTGCCAACGGTAAGCCCGCAGGTAAAGTGAAAGGCAAAAGCGGCGCGCCACTGCAGCTAAAGCTGGAAAACCCCACTTTATGGTCGCCCGGAAACCCTTTCCTGTACGACCTTTCCGTGAAGCTCCTGAAAGGCAATACCGTTGCCGATGAAGTGAAAAGTTATTTCGGTATGCGCAAAGTATCTATCGCAAAAGATGAAAAAGGAGTGGACCGCATCTTCCTCAACAACAAACCATACTTCAATCTCGGTACACTGGACCAGGGCTTCTGGCCCGATGGTTTATACACCGCGCCAACTGATGAAGCACTGGCATTCGATATCAAAGCCATCAAGGCAATGGGCTTTAACACCATCCGTAAGCATATCAAGGTAGAACCGGACCGCTGGTACTACTGGGCAGATAAACTCGGCATGCTGGTATGGCAGGATATGGTAAGTCCCAATCACAGCCTGCCGGAAGGCGCCAAAGCGGCCTTTGAACAACAATGCAAAGAAACGCTGGCACAACTGCATAACTATCCCTCCGTTACCACCTGGGTGCTCTTCAACGAAAAATGGGGACAGTTTGATCAGCAGCGCCTGACAGAATGGATCAAACGCAGCGACCCTTCCCGTCTCGTTAACGGCCACTCCGGGGAATACCTGTATGTAAATGAAAAACTCCGCAGTCCCAGTCCGAATGCATACGTCAGTGCAGACCTCACCGATGTACACAGCTACCCCAATCCCATGAACGCTATTAAGATGCCCGGAAAGGCCCGCGTACTGGGCGAGTTCGGCGGTATCGGCGTATTCATCGCCGATCATCAGTGGAATACTAATACCGCCTGGGGATACATCCAGGAAAAACCGGGCGCGCTGAAATCGAAATATGCCGTGATGAACCAACACCTGCAATTACTGGAACGGCAAGGCTTATCCGCCAGCATCTACACCCAACCTTTTGATGTGGAAGGAGAACAAAATGGGTTGCTCACGTACGACCGCGAAGTAGTAAAAATTCCGTTTGCGGAAATAAGAAAAATTCATGCACCTCTCAATAAAGACATGGGAGTTATTCCCGCTGTCGCCGCACAGGACGCCGATCTCACAGAACCCACCGCTATTTACAGCGCCATGCTGCAGGAGTACATCGATGGTAAAAAAGATCCGGAGTTTTTAAGAAAGCTGGCAATGCTGGCCGTGCAGGCAGGCGATAAAGATGGAGCCGCCCTCGCAGGAGCCGACTATTTCGCCGTGATGAAACAGCCCTATTCAGAAGACGATCTTCGTTATGTGATGCAGGTAACCGGCAGCACCCGCGACACCGGCTTCTCCATTATCCGCGATAACATGGAAGCCATCGATAAAGCAATGGGCGCACGACAAGCGGCCGTAAAAATGATGAACCTCATTTACCAGGACCTCATTGCACCCGCCGTACCGGAAAATGGCACTAACCCTGATTGGGGCGCTATCTACACAGCCGTAAAGCCTTATGGCGCGCCGGGAGAGGAAATATACCTGCGGGCAAGAACAATCTATCTGCTCAATAAACAGGATAAGGCCGGGTTTAAAACAGTGGCCAAAGAATACCTGGATAAGTACGGACAGTTTGTAAAACTGGATGAGAAGAAAAAGATAGAAGCGTTTATGAATTAAAAGCGGATTTTGTCTTTCTCGGGATTAGGCTGATTATACTGATTACTTTGATTTTACTTTTTAAATCAACAGCAGCGCACCGGTATACATCGGTGCGCTGCTTTTTTATTTCTTCTTCCCCATCCACTCCAGCGCATCCAGTATCAGCCTGTTCTGCGTTTCATTCGCAAATGTGAAAGATAATTCCTTATTGGTATGATGCTCATAGTCGATATCGTTATGCCCCATATTCAGGTATAGCATCTTGTATTTTTTGTTAGTCCATACAACGGGGTAGTAGCCGCTGTGCCAGATCTCATGTGGCTTGGGGCCGGTACCCAGCGGAAAGCTGCTGGAATCCACCGACAGCAATATTTTAATGTCCGGGTTTTTACGCAGATCATTGCTCCAGCGGTACCACTCATTGGGAGCGGCAGAGAAAGTATCCGGCAGATTCCTGGTGGCCGGATGCCGGTGGTCTTCCACACGCAGCACAGCGGAAGTGGGGCGCCAGGTGTTGCTGCCGTAAGATCCGGAGCCCAGGAAGGTGTTGTGGTACCAGTTCCAGTTTTGAGGTACATCCGATGGCGTGAGCGCAAAAGCTGCGAAGTGAAAGCCTATCCAGCCGCCGCCATGTTCCATGTATTGCTGAAACGCGGCGCGCTGTGCAGCATCTTCCGGCCGCGTATCCAGGAAAATCACTACCTGGTACTTCGAGAGGAATGCCGCATTCAGGTTTTGCCAGTTGTTGGTGGAGTCGTAGCTGAAATGATATTTCGCGGCCATCTCCGGAAACCACTTATTGGCTTCATGTACAAAACTGATGTGTGCCTGGTCGTTTTTAGCAGTATAAAAGGCGATCACCCGGAAGCGGGGAGGAGTTTGTTGGGCCTGGCTCATGGCGCTGCCAAACAGGCTTAAAATAAGCCAAAGGGTGCTTAGGTGGAATCTTAGCTTCATAAATAGTAAAATGATCGTTCAGAACTACAAAATAAACTTTATTTTTCTTTTCAGCAGCCTCTTTAAAGTTGCAGCAGGTTCCGCACAATTTTCACCCGGTCGGAGGCCATCCGGGTATTGTCGTAAGCCAGGTACAGCGTATTGCTGGCAGGCACATTACCCCGCCATACTTCTTTCAGTTCCCCTTTTTTGATGCCTTCTTTCACCATATAATCGGCGGTGATGGTAACACCGTTACCACAACTGATCGCCTGCAGGATGGTTTGCATGTCCGGGATAATAAACTGCGGTTTGACAGCAGGACGTTTGCGGAAATTCTCCAGCCAGAAACGCCGTATCACCGGGAGGTCGCTGCTGTAGGCAAACCATTGCTGTTTCAGGAGCCACGACTCTGCTTCATCCAGCGTTTTCTTTTTCAGGAAGTTTTTAAATGGTTTGATATCAAGATCCGGGCTGGATACAATCAGGAACTGCTCGCGGAGTATGGGTTCGTAGATGATGTTCTTTTCTTCTGTCAGCTGCGTGGCAATGAGGAAATCAAGATCGCCTTTCTGCAGCCGCCGCAGCAGGTCTTTGGTAAGACCAAACTCCGTTATGATATTCGCCGGCACATCGCTGATACGTTTGGCTACTACGGCCTGGAAATATTCTTTCACCGCGCCGATGTGAATATTGGGTAATTGTTTGGTGATACAGAAGTAACGGAAATCAGCTTCTACATTCTCCAGTTTTTCCAGCGGCTCTACCACCTGCGTATAAAATAACTTGCCATAATCAGTAGGTACCAGCTTGGGCTTACGCTCAAACAGCTGTTTCCCGATATGCGCTTCCAATGCAGATAAATGCTGACTTACATTCGGCTGCGAAATAAACAGCATCTTTGATGCCGCCGTTAGTGAGCCGGTTTGATATACGGCTTTAAATGTTCTGTACCACTCCAGGTTAACCATCCTGCAAGTTATAAATATTTTTATGATGATTGATAAATCATATTATTTTCTTTATATGATATAGTCCCTCACTTTTGTATCTGCAAAAAAGCATGGCATTATTCAACCACAAAGCAAATGAAAAGGATCGCATATATTGGAAGTCTTGGTTTACTTGGCATCATCACCACCGAATTCGGTGTAATTGGTATACTTCCGCAACTGGCGGCATATTACAACATCTCTATCGATCAGGCAGGCACCCTGTTAAGTGCCTTTGCATTGGTGATTGCACTGGGAGGCCCCCTGATGACACTCTGGTTATCAGGATATAACCGTAAAACGCTGATGGCTGTCAGCATTTCTATTTTTCTTATAACAGGAGTGGTATCATCTTTATCACCTCCCTTCTGGTTACTGCTGCTGGTGCGGATGTTGCCGGCATTCCTGCAGCCGGTGTACATTTCCACAGCCATCGCAGCCGCTACCGGTGCGGCCGATAAAAAGCACACCCATAAAATGATGGCTATCGTAATGAGCGGCATTGCTCTTGCAACGGTTACGACTATACCGTTTGCTACCTGGCTGGCAGGGATCTATAACAGCTGGCAATTATCGTTTGTAGTACAAACTATTGTGAGCGCGCTGGCCCTGATTGCCATCCTTGCTTTTCTGCCATCGATGCCGGCAGGGGAAAAACCATCTTATGGCGCGCAGCTGAAAATACTCACCAAACCTGCGTTCCTGGCCAGTAGTATCATGAACGTGTTTATGGTGTCGGCCATGTTTTCCACCTACAGTTATTTTGCGGACTATCTTGGAAAAGTAAATCATATGTCCACCGGCGAAGTAGGCGTAATGCTGCTGTTGTTTGGCGCCGCCGGCGTACCCGGCAACTTCCTGGCGGGTAAACTGCTGAGCAAAAGTGTAACCGCTACCATGGCTGCTTCCCTCGTCGCTATTACCCTGGTGTCTATCGGGATTTACTATCTCCCGCTGTTGTCGGTGCCGCTCATTATTGTATGGGGTTTCCTGCACACGCCCTGCTTTATTACCGCACAGGCGTATATGGTGGCTGCTGCACCGGAAGCGCCGGGGTTTGCCACCAGTTTATCTATTTCTTTCGGCAATATGGGTGTTACCCTGGGAACAGCCGTTAGCGGCTGGATTATTACCACGCAGGGCATTCACAACGCTCCCTGGGTGATGCTGCTCTTCGGTACCGGCTCTTTGCTTATGATGGGACTAAAAGAATTGCTGGCCGCCCGCGAAAAGCAATCGTCTCCGGCGATAGGAAATTGTGTTGGAGCAGGATTAAACTGATTTTGCTGATTACATTGATTTTATTTTTGGGATTTTTGATAAAAGATCAGGGGAGATGGATTTCCCCTGATCTTTATAAGTCCCTAAAACCATTTCATACAGAAATAGAGCACAATGACCGATAGTATCTGGATACAGATTGCCGCCAGAAGTCTCTTAATACCCCCGGTTTTGGATGGGCTGAATACATATACCGCATAGGAAAAAAAATATACAGCCATCGCCAATACCACAACTATTAAAAGATTTGGACCTTCAGGATCATTGAAAACGTAGAACAGCATTCTGGAACAAATGAGGGCCGTTGCTGCCAGGATTATTAACGAAGTCTTTTTTGACTTGAAATATAAATTTGCGACGTTATTACCCATGTTCATAAGATGACCATTTTCTTAAATGAATAATCTACTCCGGAATTTTGTTTTTTGCCCGGTTACGTTTATCTTTATAAAGTACCTAAAGCATTGATATCCAGTTTGTTTCTCTGATGCATCCCCCCTAAGGAATCTTCCGGAACCCCCTATAGCGCATTGGTACACAATATGTTACCGATCAAGTCCACATCACCTCCACGTCAACTCCATGTTCTCTCCACATCAAAGGTAAGTGTAAAGTATCTGCAAAGCATGTGCAAAGTATTGCCTGTCTATTGTTCAAGCTATCATCTTCCAAAGAAAAAAGTAAAATCAATGTAATCAGCAAAATCAGTTTAATCCTGTTCCAGGACAACCTCCGCTTTGTCGCAAGTGCCCCCAAAGAATGTCGCTTTTGCACCGTCAATATGAAAAAGACGGCAGGTATCTTTGTAACGAAATGAAAAATCTGTAAAACTTCAATCTATCGTTATGCAAAAGATCACCCCATCATTATGGTTTAATATGAATGCAGAAGAAGCGATCAGCTTTTACTCATCTATCTTCAAAAATTCAAAAGTAACAGACAAGTCATATTACGGGGAAGGATCTCCTATTCCTGCCGGTACGCTGCTCGCCGCCACCTTTCACCTGGAAGGACAGGAGTTCCTGGCTATCAATGCAGGACCACAGTTCCCGTTCACAGAAGCCATTTCTTTTACGGTATATTGTGAAGCCCAAGAAGAAGTAGATTACTACTGGTCGAAGCTCACCGCAGATGGAGGAAAAGAAGTGCAATGCGGCTGGCTGAAAGATAAATTTGGCTTGTCCTGGCAGATTACGCCCACCATCATGTCTAAATTTCTGAGTGATCCTGATAAAGAAAAGTCGGGCAGAGCCATGCAGGCCATGATGAAAATGGTGAAACTGGATATCGCAGCGCTTGAAAAAGCATTTAACGGAAAATAGAGCATTATTGCCGGCTGTTGCCTTCAAAATTAATGAGCCAGTGAAGACCAAACTTATCGGTAAGTCCACCGAATAAAGCGCCCCAGAAAGTACTTTCCAGCGGATGCGTAGGAATACCATCCGCAGAAAGACGGGCATAAAAAGTACGGGCCTCGTCTTCACTGTTGCAGTTCAGTAATAAAGAAACGGTATTGCCGGCGGTAAGTCCCGCTTCAGGCACCATATCGGACGCAGTGAGTACCAGGCTGCCTTTGGTAAGACTGGAATGTAAAATGAACGGTTTCATAAAAGCAGGTATTTCCGCCGAAACAGGCGATTCCCCGATAGTTTGAAGCATCAGCTCTCCACCCAGGCATTCTTTGTAGAAAGTCATTGCTTCCCGGCAGTTACCGTTAAAAGTAAGGTAGGTATGGATCATGGTCATTGTAGAACCGGATTTTTGTGTGAAAACTATACTGCAAAAATCGCAAGGGTTGCGGGAAGTAACAGGGGTGTAAAGCGACAATTCTCAGGGTAATTGCGGCATAAACTATTATAATTGCAGCGTATGATACATATTTCCATCCTGGTCCCTCTCGGGCATACCAGTTTAGTTAACATCGAGGGCAGCTACCAGATTTTATCGGACATCAACAACTTCCTCGCTGAAAAGGGCCGGGAGCCCAAGTTCCAGGTGCAGCTGGTGGGATTAACCACCGAGGTAAGCCAGCGTAACCGATTATTTACGATCTCTCCTGAGGTGCTGATAAAAGATGTAAAGAAAACAGACCTGATCATTATTCCTTCGCTGCACGGGGATCAGTCGAACGCCGCGGCCATGAACCAGGATTTTATTCCCTGGATCAGGCAGCAATATCAACAGGGCGCTGCTGTAGCCAGTTTATGCCTGGGCGCTTTTTTCCTGGCAGCTACCGGCCTCCTGAAAGGCAAGCAATGCGCTACCCACTGGAAAATGGCGCAGGAGTTCAGAAGCATGTACCCCGATGTAAATCTGATGGACGACCGGATCATCACGGAAGAAGAACGCATCTATACCAGCGGCGGTGCCTATTCTTACCTCAACCTCATCCTTTACCTGGTGGAAAAGTATGCTGGCAGGGATATTGCGATCCTCACCGCTAAAGCATATGCCATTGATATTGACCGCCAGAGCCAGTCGCCTTTCATCATTTTCGAAGGACAAAAAGCACATAACGACGAACCAATCCGGAAAGCACAGGAATTTATTGAAGCCAGCTACCAGGACAAAATCACGGTAGAACAACTGTCTGATATGTCGGCTATAGGAAGAAGATCTTTTGAAAGAAGATTCAAAAAATCGACCGGTAACACGGTGATAGAATATATTCAGCGGATAAAAATAGAAGCCGCCAAACGCGACTTTGAAACCAGCACAAAAAACGTGAATGAGGTAATCTATGACGTGGGATATATCGACACAAAAACATTCCGGACAATGTTCAAAAAGGTAACCGGACTCACCCCGCTGGAATACCGGAACAAATACAACAAACAAATTATGAACCCTGTAAATGACTAGTTATGGAAAAAACAACATTTAAAACGACCATCAATGCGCCACGTGAAAAAGTATGGGACGTACTTTGGGGCGAAACTTCCTACCAGCAATGGACAGCCCCTTTTGCTGAGGGCTCTCAGGTAGATACCAACTGGGAGAAAGGAAGCAAAGTCATATTCCACGATGGCAGTAACCGCGGCATGGTGGCCAGGATCGCAGACAAAGTGCCCAATGAATTTATGTCGTTCCAACACCTCGGTGAAATTGATAACGGTGTGGAAGACCTCACCAGCGACAAAGTAAAAGCCTGGGCCGGCGCTTATGAAAATTATACGCTTACTAACGTGAACGGCAAAACGGAGTTACTCGTGGAAATGGACCTGGCAGACGATTTTAAAGATTACTTCAGTAAAACCTGGCCCGTAGCGCTGGATAAAGTAAAGGAATTAGCAGAGCAGCAGTAATATTCTCCCTTCGCCCGCCATACAACAGCAGGCGAAGGGATTTTTTATTATTTCCGGGAGAAACAATCCTGCGCAGAAAATACCTGCTTTGATCCGGAATACGGTTGTGCTATCTTTGCGGTTATTGTAACAGGTAACTACAGGCCGTAAAAATAAAATGCACTATGTTTCGGAAATCAACGATCTCCTGCCTGCTGATTTTATCTTTTTTAAGATTATCAGCGCAGGAAAAATATGAACTCAACAGCGGATGGCAATGCAATAATATCGCCGGCGTAAAAGTTACCGGTCAGCAACTCTCAGATCCGGCATATACTCTCTCCGGATGGACGCCGGCCACTGTACCAGGTACGGTGCTTACCACGCTCCTGGATAATAAGCAGGTACCCGATCCGATGTATGGCATGAACAATGAAAAGATACCGGATATCTACCACACCGGCCGCGATCATTACACTTATTGGTTTGTAAAGGATTTTACAGAACAGCCGGCCACCGGCGATGCGCAGGTATGGCTGCATCTCCGGGCTGTAAATGATGGCTGCGATATTTACCTGAACGGCCACCGCGTTAATAAAACTACCCACTACGGCGCCTATCTCCGCCAAACATATAACATCACACCCTTCCTGGCGAAAAACGGGAAAAACCGTTTGGCTGTAATCGTGTACCCACCCCAGTTTCCGGGTAATCCCAATGGCGGACAGGGAGGCGATGGCACCATTGCAAAAAATAACGGTCCGCAGTATACCGCCGGGTGGGACTGGATCCAACCCATGCGCGACCGCAACACCGGCATATGGGATAAAGTGACCATTGAAAAAACAGGCGCCGTAAGGATTAAAGATCCGCACATCATTACCCGTGTACCCGGTACCCGCCAGCCGCAAGGCCCGCAGGCGCCCGCTACCCTGCAGGTAGGAGCAGCCCTGGAAAATGCTACCGCCAGAAATGTCACCGGCACTTTGCAATACATCCTCGCCGGTAACCACATCACAAAAAAAGTAACGTTGCCGCCACATACCACTACCACTGTGCAACTGCCGGACCTGCTGCTGAAACAGCCACTGTTATGGTGGCCCGCCGGTTATGGCCCGCAGTCGCTGTATCAGCTGCAATTGCAGTTTGTAAACAACGGCAAAACGGATGATCAGGAAGACGTGGAATTTGGTGTTCGTGAAATTCAAACATACTGGAATGCACACACCGGCAGCAGGGAAATTGCCGTAAACGGTCAGAAGATATTTATTAAAGGCGGCAACTGGATCACCTCCGATGCCCTGTTCCGCTTCACAAAAGAAAGATACGATGCAGAAGTACGCTTCCACCGCGATATGAACCTGAACCTTATCCGGATCTGGGGCGGCAGCCTTACGGAACGACCAGAGTTCTACGAAGCCTGCGATAAGTACGGCCTGCTGGTGTTCCAGGACTTCTGGATATCGGGCGACTGTAACGGCAGATGGCAGGACCCCATGAAGAAAGAAGACCAGTGGACCCGTCGTAAATACCCCGACAACCACTCCCTGTTCCTCGAAAGTGTAGCCGACCAGGTGAAGATGTTACGCAACCATGCCTCGCTGGCTTTCTGGTGCGGAGGAAATGAAATTACGCCTCCGGCGGATTTGTTCGCCGCCATGAAGGATTCTATTATTCCAACACTGGACGGTACACGCTATTTCTTCGACTACTCCAACTCCGACAGTATGTCGCACAACACGCTTGGCGGCAATGGCGACGGTCCTTACGGTATTCAGCCACTGTCTACCTTCTGGAGCACCCGCACCTTTCCGTTTAACTCCGAAGTAGGTTCGGTAGGTACGGGCGATTATGAATCACTCGAAAGATTCCTCCCCGCGGAAAACCTGGTGCCGCCCGATCAGCAAACCGGCAAAACCGATGCGGTATGGGATTACCATAAGTACATCGCTTATAACAAAGCCGTAGATCCCTATGGGAAAACAAACGACCTGAGAGAGTGGGCCAACAAAGCACAGCTGGTAAACTACGATCAGTACCGCGCTTTAATGGAAGGCTTCAGCTCACACATGTGGGATTGGTACACCGGCGTGATCATCTGGAAAACGCAAAACCCCTGGACTGCCCTGCGCGGCCAGATGTATGATTACTACCTCGATCCCAACGCATGCCTGTATGGCACCCGCAAAGGAGCCACCCCGCTGCACGTGATGTATGATCCGGAAGAAGGAATGGTGATGGCCGTGAACAACACCTTCCAATACGCCCGCGACCTGATGCTGGAATTAAAAACATACGACATGCAGGGCAATGACAGCCTGCTCACACAGGTGTTTGTAGAAGTAGGACCCACCACCGTGCAAAAGTTTATGAATATGAAACCCCTCCTGGATAAACTAAAAGCGCAGCAGGGATTGTTCTTCTCTTTACGCTTGCTGAATGCCCATCAACAGGTGGTAGATGAAAACCTGTACTGGTTGCCGGATGCCAAAGGAAATTATTCCGGGCTGGCACAAATGCCGGCAGCAGGAGTGAAGGTAACTGCAGTGAAAGCGGGAGCCGACAGTATTAACGTTACCATCAGCAACCCGGCAGGAGGGCCTGTGGCATTTTTCAACCGCGTATCGCTGGTAAATACACAGAACAAGAAAAGGATCTTACCGGTATTTTACAGCGATAATTATATTTCTGTATTACCCGGCGAACAGAAAACGATCAGCATCAGCGGCGGCGCTACCGCCACCAGCAAGGATGCGCAGATAGAAATTTATGGTAATAATGTAAAGCGGCAGTACATCGCTGTTCAATAATCAAACATATTACAGGCATCTGTGTAAACAGATGCCTGTTTTTTTGTATATTCATTTTGTTAATCTGTTCCCTGAACCTGTTTGTAGCTGTTGCCCTGGGACCCGATTCGTAAGAAAATACCTATTATTCCAATTTATAGCAACAAAACTATTCATCGATGACCTCCCTGCAGGAAGAAACAACTATCCGGAAATTAGCCACCAACGAGAAGATGCCCTATGACCTGTTGCTACTGGCCGATCCATCTGTAACCATGATCAACAGTTACCTCCCTTTCAGCGACGTATATGTGCTGGAAAAAAAGAAACAGGTAATTGCCGCCTACGTACTTTTGAAAGATAATGATGAACTGGAAATTAAGAACATCGCCGTAAACCCGGCCTACCAGGGAAAGGGCCTGGGAAAGATCCTCCTGCAGGATGCCGCGCAACGCGCCAGGGCAGGCGGCTCTAAAAAGCTTTGTATTGGTACAGGCAACTCCAGCATTGCCCAGTTGTACCTGTACCAGCGGCAGGGGTTTGAAATAACCGCCATCCGGAAAAACTATTTCACCACACACTACCCCGAACCCATTTATGAAAATGGTATTCAATGCCGGCACATGATTGTGCTGGAAAAGTCGTTATGCTGATAAGGGCTGGTCACCTTTATTTTCAATATAGGCCCTGGTTTTAGGCAAACTGTCGGGGTGATGCTCCCTTATGTATTTAATGAGGTTTTCGCGGATATAACACCGGAGGTCAAACGCATTGCCTGAACTGGAGGAACTCATCAGCGCCCTTACTTCAATGGTGCGTTCGCTGGTATTGGTTACCTGCAGGGCTTGGGCGCGTTTGTCCCACAGCGGCGATGTCTCCAGGAGTCTTTCAAACTCGGCCCTCACCTGGTCCACGGGTACGGTATAGTCCAGGTAAAAGAAGGCCGTGCCCAGTATTTCCGAACCGGTGCGGGTCCAGTTCTGAAAAGGTTTCTCTATAAAATAATTAATCGGTAAAATCAGTTTACGCTGATCCCAGATATTCAACACCACATAAGTAAGGGTAATTTCTTCCACACGTCCCCATTCACCTTCCACTACCAGTACATCATCTATCCGGATAGGCTGTGTAAATGCCAGCTGGAAACCGGCCAGCAGGTTGCCCAATGATTTCTGCGCGGCAAAACCAATAATGATACCGCCCACACCTACACCGGTGAGGAGCCCTGCGCCGAGCTTACGCATGTTGTCGAAGCTCAGTAAAATAATACAGGCCGTGATGATCAATATCAGCGCAATAGACACCTTACGGATAAACTGCAGCTGCGTACGTATTTTACGCTCCTTCAGGTTATTGGTCTTCTTCAGGTCGTAGGTATGATATACATAATCTTCCAGCACCTTGATAGCGCCGATCACCAACGCCGCAAAAGAGAGCGTGAGCGCTATTTCCGCCACTTTACTCAGCGCAGGCACATAGCTGGGGTGTACCCGCATTAATGGGATGGCCATGTTGAGCAGCAACAACGGCAGGAAGTAATTGAACGCTTTTCCCAGGCGGAAAAGGATGGTGTGTATCAGGGAGAAATCCTGCTGTGCTCGTACAGATTGGCGTAAAAAGATCGATAACAAGTATTTGATCAGCCATCCGGTGATGACTGCAATGCCCGCCAGTATAAGGTTCCATAGGAAATTAGGCAGGTGGTCCGCATTTTCTATAAGTTGATTCCACATGCGCGCCTTGCCTCAAACATGATGCCGTGATATACCTGTTGCCATTAATTTATCATTAGAAAACAGCGCCATCACCAGCTTGCGGCCCTTGCTCTGGTTGAGTTCCAGCAGTTGGTGCGAACGTTGTACGGTATCCACACTAAACCCGCCGGTGATCCATACAGAGGAAGGCGCCAGGGCGCCGGTTTCCAGTAATTTGGTTATCTGCCGGAGGCCATCTCCATAATATTTAAAATTCCCGGTAAGCGAATATGCATAGTTGGAAATGTTCATGATCACGGCGCCTTTGTTGAACAACGTTTCCCTGGCTGCGGCTGTGGTAAGCGCCGTTACATCCTGGTAAATGCTGTTGGTAGTAAGCAGCGCTGCACTTAATTCGGACATAGTTCCGCCAACAAGATCTATGCACGCATCAAACATTTTTCCTTCCCGCTGATGTAGTATTGCCTGTAGCAAACCGGGTTGGCGGTAATTAATAATTTGGGAGACAGACAGCCCTGCGCTGACCAGCTGTTGCGTACTTTCTTCACTGCCCGCGGTGGCCAGCAGTTGCGTAAAACCTGCGTGCAGCAATAGTTTTGCCAGTACCAGTCCTACGCCTCCGGCAGCGCCGCTGATAAAAACAGGCGCCTCCGGGGAAAGTCCAAGCCTGTTTAAGCATTGCAACGCCGTAAGCGAGGCGGTTGGGATAGCGGCTGCTGTGGCAAAGGAAATACCCGCCGGCTTATGCACCAGTATATCCTGGGGCACGCTGATATATTCCGCGTAAGTGCCATTGGAGCCCATGCTGCCGGATGCCGCCATTACGGCGTCGCCGGGGCTGAACTGTGTAACGGCTTTGCCTGTTTTCACAACCACTCCTGAAAATTCGCGGCCCAGCACCGGTGAGTGCATACGCTTGCGCTCTGTAGCGCCCTGCCTGATCTGGTAGTCGATGGGGTTAAAGGCGGCCGCTGCAATCTGCACCAGCACGGCGTCGTCGCCGGGTTCCGGTATGGGCATGGTGGTCATGGAAAAGTTTTCCACGCCGCCGAAATCGTTTAATATAATCGCCTGCATCTGATGTTTCATCCCACAAAACTATTACGATGTTGGGTTATCTTTGCTATAGGTAAACCGGAGGTAACCGGTTACATGAGGAGAACCTATATGGCAACAATCAACATCAAAGGACAGATACGGGAAGCTACCTGTGAGGAAGAACTCACCGCCATGCGCGACAGCATTGAGCTATTCAGCGGCAAATGGAAACTCCAGCTGCTGCGGTATCTGGCCAACCGCACGGCAGAAAGCAATCATTTTAAAAAAATGCTGCGGGAAATCAATGGTATCTCTGCGCGTATGCTGTCGAAGGAGCTAAAGGTGCTGGAGATCAATTTCCTGGTAACCCGTACAGTGCTGGCCACCAAACCAGTCACTGTAGCGTATGCCATTACACCATACGGGCAAACTATTCTCCCCGTGGCGGAAAACCTGGTGGAGTGGGGGCTATATCACCGGGAGAAAGTAAAGTCGGCTATATCCGCATAGCGCTTATTCATGTACCCGGATAATTAATATTAATATGCGGTCAATTCAATGGCGGCTTCTTCCGCTATCTGTGTTAACCTCTCCGTCCATTTTTCTAATGCCAGTGCGCGTTCTTCCGGTGACATCCTTGCGGGGCCGTGTATTACCTGTGGTTCCAGTACGGAAAAGCCCGTGAATTGGAAGATGCCGCGGTGAATAGGTTTCAGTATGTTTTCCAGGTCGCCGTGAAGCCCGCCGCTAATATACGCATCTTCCGGTCCGCCGATGGTGAGTGAAAGCATCGCTTTCTTTCCCGTGTAAATGCCGGTTTCATAAATGTGGCCGTTTCCATAAGAGGTACCCATTGCAAATACGCGGTCTACCCAGCCTTTGAGGATGGCGGGGATGCTGAACCACCACATCGGGAACTGCCAGATCATTACATCGCACCAGGCTATTTTTTCCTGTTCGGCTGCAACATCAGCTGCAAAACCGTTTACGCGGGAGGCATGTTGTTCTTCCAGTTGTTGTTTAAAAAAAGCATCGTTGTATACACTGGTGAAATTTGTGCGGTCGGATGTTGGGTTAAACTGCATGGCATACAGGTCGGAGGTTTGCACTTCATGACCTGCTTCCTGCAATGTAGTTATTGCGGTGTTAAACATAGCCCCGTTCATACTCTTTGGTTCCGGATGCGCATACACTATTAATATCTTCATAAAAGTTGTTTTTTAAATTACTGCGGACAAAATTATTCCACGAACGTTACATTTGTATTTTTGTAGCCTATTGTATGCAACACACAAAAATGTAAGTAATGGCAAAGCGCAAGGAAACGTCTACCAATCATTTGAACCGCGAACAGATCTCAGGTGTGTGCGGAGTGGCCCATGCCATTGATATCCTGGCGGGCAGGTGGAAATTATTTATCCTGTATAAGCTGGTGAACAGAACGCTGCGCTTCAGTGAATTAAAAGAACATATTCCCAATATCACCGACCGTATGCTTACCCTGCACCTCCAGGAGCTGGAAGCCGACGGACTCGTTACCCGGACTGTATACGCCGAAGTGCCACCGAGAGTGGAATACCGGCTCACGGAAATTGCTGCACGTCTTATTCCTGTATGGGATCAGCTGAACGACTGGGGGCATCAGCACCGCGATAAGCAGCTACAGCGATAGCGTAGTGGCGTTACCGTTATTTTCTATGGTAATAACAGCGGGAAAGTATTGCGCCGGAACGTTGGTCGGAAACCAGTTTCGTCCTGCCGCCACAATGATCAGTAATCCATTATCATCTCCCAGCGCTGTAAACTGTTCCAGGCGCGGTTGCCTGGAGAAAACAGGTAATCCGTAAGTGCTGATGAGCCGGTCCGCATAACCGGTAGGATCAGTTGTTACCACACCCAGCTCACTGATACTGTCGATATACAGTTTCGCGGACTCATTCTCCAGGCCATGCCGCGCAATCAGCTCCAGCAGATTCCCATTGTTATCGTAAAAGTATACCGCCTGTGCATCCCAGTTGCTGAAATCAGCGATATAGCTGCTGCCTGTTACCGGAAGCAGGGTGGTAAAGGTTTGCAGCCACTGTACAGCTTCAGGTAGCTGGTTATGCGGAATATTGAATGCCACGTGGTATACCGGTGCAGTAGCCGTTTCCTGCTGTTCAAATGTAAGTATGGAGCTGCCGGCCTGTAAGCTGATGTGGCGGCTGCTTTCACTGATCACCGGCAATTGCAGTGACTGGGTATAAAATGCCGTGGTGGCAGTAAGGTTGTGCGTGCCTAAAATAATCTCCCTGATCTTCATCGCTGTTTGTTTTAGTACAAATGTACAAAACCATTGTTTTTAATTTGTACATTTGTACTAATTTTTTTATTTTCGTAAGATATTAAAGGCGCGGGCATCTCATGAATACAAAAGAAAAGATACTGGAAACTGCTTTAGAACTGTTTAACAAGCAGGGGATAGATGTGATCACTATCCGGCATATTGCCAAAGAAATGGGGATCAGTCACAGTAACATCCAGTACTATTTTAAAAACGCCGATGACATCATTTACACGATATATGCCCGGCACATCGATGAACTGAATGAACTGCCCGTATTTGCAAACGGGCCGGCAGCAGGGCTTTATACCCTGCAGGAGTCTATAACAACGATACTGGAACATATCTATCAGTACCGTTTTATCTACATCCATTTTGTGATGATTGCCCGGCGTATGCCGGAAATAAAGAAGGTATATGCCCAGCGGTTCAGCATCCGCAGAAGGCAATTCCTCCGGCTATTTGAAAACTACCGGGAGCAGGGTATTGTAAGAACGGATATACCGGAAGAAGTATGGGAAAGCCTGATCCGGAGCATTTATCTCATCGGCGATTTCTGGATTTCGGCGAACGAACTTACTACGGGATTGAAAGGGAAAAAGGCAGTTAATTATTATGTCCGCCTCCTTGGGGATTTATTTTATCCCTATCTCACAGAAAAAGGAAAGAAGCTGGCAGCAGCATAAAAAAACGGCGTACCCGTGAGGATACGCCGTTTCTTCATCATTATGGGTTACTGTTGTGCGGATTGTTTCTTCTTATGATCAACAATAGCACCGGTACCGGCACCTACACCAGCACCAATCAGGGTACCGATGGCAGCGCCTTTCAGGCGGTCTTTGTTTACGATAGCACCGGTTACAGCACCTGCGCCGGCGCCTACTACGGCACCCTTAGCAGTATGGCTCCACGATTTCAAGCCCTTTTTCTTTGCAGGGGCGGGCGCCGGAGCTTCTGTATTGGCTACTGCCGGAGCAGTTTCATTGTTATATTGAGTACCGGCTACGTTTTCACGACTGTGTGAACGGTTGCTTTTCAACGCATTCATGGAATCCACTACCTGCTGTTTGATGGCACTTACATTGTTCATTGAATCAATGGTGGCTTTCTTTGCACTTTCAATAGCGGCGGCATTATCAGCGTTACTTTTGCAGGAAAAGAAAACGACTGCTGCAGCTAAGGCTACGAGTATCTGTTTCATGGTTTTAAGTTCTTTACCCCGCCTCCTGTCGAAAATTGTGCCATTTTTTTAATGAATCCCGGAAACTCAGATGGGTAGCCGCATTTCCAGCATGTGCTTGCTAAAGCCGGTTTTCTCATAAGCCTTTATAGCGGGCTCATTTTCATTGTACACCTCCAGCCGCATTTCTACGATACCATGCGATTGTGCCCATGTTTTCAAACCATCTATGATCAGCTTATTTACTCCCTTACCCCGCCATGATGGCGTTACATACATAAAGCCCAGGTACGCATACTGTGCAAACTTCACATAGGGCTTTGCATCCTCTATACGGGCATAGCCGGAGCCAATAAGCTGCCCTGCCGCTTCTGCCACCAGCAGCTCAATGTGCGAAGCAGTAATCATGGCTGCTATATCGTAATAATGTATAATGCCTTCTTTTAAAGTCGGATCAAAAGGACGTTCTGCGGTGATAACTCCCTGCTCAAATTCCAGTAATGTGGGCAAATCTGCAGCAGTGGCTTTACGGATAATAATTTCCTGCATGGTTCTCTGTGTAACTGATTCTTACAAAGATCAGTTATTTTCTGTTTTCTGAAACAGGGGTATTCATGTTAGCTTTTTTATTTTACGGGAGAAGCAGTTCCTGCCGGGAACGATTGCGTAAATAACGCCCTGCTTTTGCAGGTCATTTGTTATTTTGACCGCACGTTATGAAACAAATTTCACCCGAATTTTTTATGAAGATAATTACCTGTGCGTTATGCCTGCTAACCACTACTACCGCTATCGCACAATCGGCCGCGGATATTTCTAAAGTATGGGTTTCCGATAAAGGTGATGGCACGTATAAAAACCCGGTGCTGTACGCCGACTATTCCGATCCGGATGCGATCCGTGTAGGGGAGGACTATTACATGGTTGCCTCCAGTTTTGACGCGATCCCCGGCCTGCCCATCCTGCATTCCCGCGACCTCGTGAACTGGCGCATCATCGGGCACGCATTATTACGCCAGCCTCCTTATGATCACTTTTCCGCACCACAACACGGTAACGGTGTTTGGGCGCCGGCCATACGCTATCATAACAATGAATTCTATATCTACTACCCGGACCCCGACTTCGGGATCTACGTGGTAAAATCAAAACAGATCACCGGCCCCTGGAGTACACCAGAGCTCGTGGTGGCAGGCAAAGGACTCATTGATCCCTGCCCGCTGTGGGATGATAACGGGAACGTATATATGGTACACGCATACGCCGGCAGCCGCGCAGGTATTAAAAGTATTATCGTAGTGAAAAAGCTGGATGCCACCGGTACAAAAGCTACCGATGAAGGCGTACTGGTATTTGACGGTCACGATGAACACCCTACACTGGAAGGCCCCAAGTTTTATAAACGCAACGGCTACTATTACATTTTCGCACCCGCAGGTGGCGTGGGCACCGGCTGGCAGCTGGTGATGCGCTCAAAAAATGTGTATGGCCCTTATGAAAGCAAAATAGTTATGGACCAGGGACGAACCTCCATCAACGGCCCGCACCAGGGCGCCTGGGTGCAAACACCCAAAGGGGATGACTGGTTCCTGCATTTCCAGGACCTGGAAGCTTACGGCAGGGTAGTACACCTGCAACCAATGAAATGGGTGGACAACTGGCCGGTGATAGGAACGGACAACGACCATGATGGAAAAGGAGAACCGGTACTGACCTATCGCAAACCGGTTACCGGCGCAGGTTACCCGGTGGCCACGCCACAGGAATCAGATGAGTTTAATGCTGCCACTTTAGGCTTGCAGTGGCAATGGCAGGCCAACCCGGCTGCCGGCTGGGCATTCCCGTCGGTGGCAAAAGGCAGCCTGCGCCTGTTTGCCGCGCAAATACCGGATAGCGCCCGTAACCTCTGGGAAGTACCCCAGGTACTCTTGCAGAAATTCCCGGCGCCCGTATTCAAGGCTACTACAAAACTCAGCTTTAAACCACGGCAAAACGGGGATCGCGTAAACTTCCTGGTAATGGGACTAAACTACGCAGGACTGTCGCTGATTAAAAAAGCAAACGGTATTTATTTGTCGTACTTCACCTGTACACAGGCAGATAAAGGCTCTCCTGAAAAAACAACCGCCATAACGGAGATAACGTCAACGGATATATTTTTCAGGGTAGAAGTGAGCGCAGGAGGTATTTGCCGCTTCAGTTACAGCACGGATGGAAAAACCTTCCAGGCCGCAGGTGAGCCGTTTACCGCTACTACCGGCAAATGGATAGGTGCTAAGATGGGATTGTGCTGCAGCCGCGATGTAAAAACAAATGATGCCGGCTGGGCAGATGTGGATTGGTGGAGGGTAGAATAAAACCCGCGGTTACCTTGGTGGTATCAGCAACTCAGACTGAAGCACTCTTGTTTCAAACTCTTTAACGGGCCGTTTGCTTTCTATCAGTTGCAGCAATAATTCGGTGGCTACCTGGCCCATTTCAAAAGCGGGTTGCCGTACTACGGTGATAGGCGCATGCAGCAGCTCTATCAGGTCTGAATTGGAAAAACCCGTGAGTGCCATTCCTCCGGGAATAGCCACCTTTGCCTTTTTCAGGGCACGCATGCAACCCGTGGTGAGCTTATCTGAGGTGGCAAAAATAGCATCCGGTTTAGTCTTTAATTTAATCAGCTGGTTCACCGCGTCGGTTACTTCAGGAAGCAACATGCCGCCATGAAAACAATATTTAATCAGCGCCGGCTGTGGATGAATACCATGTTTCTCCAGCGCAGCTATATATCCTGCCACCCGTTCCCGCGTAATGGAAAGATGCGCGGAGTTGGTAATACAGGCAATACGCCGGTATCCCTGCTGAAGCAGGTGCATGGTAGCGTTATAAGCGCCCTGGAAATTATCCACCATCACTTTATGCGTGGCAATGTCTTCTATAATCCTGTCGAAAAATACAATCGGGAATCCGTACTGATGCAGCGCTTTCAGATGGGTGAGGTCTTTCGTGGCACTCGATACGGAAATGAGCAACCCATCTATCGACCGGGAAGCCAGGTATTGCAAGGTTCTCACTTCTTTCTCAAAAGATTCATGACTCTGAGAAATAATTACCGTATAGCCCTTCTCGTTAGCTACCGATTCAATGCCATTGATCGTTTGTGAAAAAAAACTGTTGGCAATTTCTGATACAATCACACCAATCGACCTGCTTTTCTTTTCTTTTAAACTCAACGCAATCGGGTTGGGATGATAGTTCAGACTTGCGGCATGTTCCAGCACCAGTTGCTTGGTAGCGGCACTGATTTCATGGCTGTCACGTAACGCGCGCGACACTGTGGACGTGGACAGGCCAAGCGCCTGCGCAATATCTTTGATGGTTGCTGCTCTATACTTCATAACGGCTTCCGGACTATGTTTTCCGGTATTCTTGTTATGGTGAAAGTACTGATTTTTCCGGGAACGATTGCGTAAATAAACTTCACCATTAGCAAATAGTTCTGTAGACTTGTAACAGCACAATACGGAAGAAAGAACTCCTGTTCAACCAATTAATCACCACGTTAATCAACGCTTACTATAGCACAACTTTTATTTGCCATTTAATTCACGCCAAACGTTATGAAAAGAATTTACTTCATTTGCTTACTGTTGTTGGGTTTCAGCAGTTGGGCGATTGCACAGACCCGTACCGTGAAAGGGAAGGTGACAGACGCCACTTCCGGCGAGCCACTGCCGCTTGTGAGTGTTCAGGTTAAAGGCACTACTTCTGGTACACAAACAGATACACATGGGAACTTTAGCCTCCAGGTGCCGGAGGGTAAAAAGACCGAGCTGTTGTTCAGTTACATAGGGTATACTGCGGTGACACTGACAGCGGATAATGTCAACATGACAATAAAAATGGAACCAAACAATAAGAAACTGGATGAAATTGTGGTAGTAGGTTATGGCCTGGTGAAAAAACGGGATCTCACCGGCTCCGTGGTGTCAGTAAAAGGAGAAGAACTTAAAAAGGTACCTTCCACCAACGTGATGGAATCTGTACAGGGAAAACTACCCGGAGTGGATATCACCCGTAGCAGCGGTGCAGCAGGCGCAAAGGTGAATGTAACGGTGAGAGGTAACCGGTCCATCAAAGCGAGTAACGGCCCCTTATACATCGTAGACGGGGTACAGTACGAAAATATACAGGATATTAACCCGAATGATATCCAGTCGATGGAAGTACTGAAAGATGCATCTTCCACCGCCATCTACGGTTCCCGCGGCGCTAACGGTGTAATCATGGTTACCACCAAACGCGGTACCTCCGGCAAACCCAGGGTAAATGTCAGCTCTTATGTTGGTTCGTCTGAAGTAAACGGCTATCCGCGTATGAGTAACGGCCCCGAATATACGGCGCTGAAAAGGGAAGCCAACCGTACTACCGGCAGATGGGCCAGCGAGGCAGATGATTCAAAAATATTCAACGCATTTGAACTGGATGAAATAAAGAACAACCTGTGGGCTAACTATGCCGACCTCCTGTTACATAAGGGCTTACAGCAGGACTACCAGGCAGGCATCTCCGGAGGGTCAGAAAAAACAAAAGTGTATTTCTCCTTTGATTATTTCAATGAGAAAGGATTATTGAAACTGGATGATCTTAAACGTTATTCCACCCGTCTGAATATCGATCAAACGATTAACGATGCAATCAAAATAGGCGCACAAAGCCAGATCACCTATTACGAGCAGAGCACCCGCCGTGATCCGCTCAACCAGGCCAATAAGTACATTCCGCTGGCCATACCTTACGATTCGGCCGGCAACCTGGTATTATTTCCCAACAGCGGCTCGGCTATCAATCCCCTGGCGGATGAGCAGCCGAATGCTTACCAGAATAATACCCGTACTACGCGCACATTTATCAATGCTTACCTGGAACTTACACCCTTCAGCGGTTTCATGTTCCGCTCCAACTTTGGTGTAACACTGGAAAATGCGAAACAGGGTGTGTTTGCATCTAAAAACTCTATCGACCGGTCTACCGCTTCTACCTCGCGGTCGCAGTCGAACGGCAGCACCCGCAGGTATCTCAGCTGGGAAAACGTGGCCACCTATAATAAAACAATCGGTGATCACTCCTTTGGTATTACCGGCGTAGCCAGCGTACTGTCGGATCAGCGCGACTCTTCACTTATGCAGGGCGAAGGCCAGCTGCTTCCGTCGCAGTTGTACTATGCCATGCAGAACAATGTAAGCGGCATCGCAGCACGCAGTATGTACCAGTCCAGCAAACTCATTTCCTTCACCGGCCGCCTGAACTATGCGTACAAAGGGAAATACCTGTTGTCGCTCACCGGCCGCTCCGATGGCTCTTCCAAACTTTCACCGGGTAACAAGTGGGCGTTCTTTCCCTCAGCAGCCGCAGCATGGCGCATCAGCGATGAAACGTTCATGAAGTCGCAAACCTTTTTCAGTGATCTGAAACTGAGAGTGAGCTATGGTATTGCCGGTAACGATGCAGTGGACCCTTATTCCACAATGAGCTATCTTACCAAAATACCTTTTTCATGGGATGATACCAATGCGGCAATGGCTTACACCATCGGCGACCAGGCAGGCAACAAGGGACTTAAATGGGAACTGTCTGCCACCAAAAATATAGGACTCGATTTCGGTATCATCGCTAACAGGATTACCGGTAGCATCGATTATTATGATACGCAAACAAAAGACCTGCTGCTGCAACGTACGCTGCCTACTTCTTCCGGTGTAAGCACTGTAGTGCAGAACATTGGTAAAACCCGCAACAGGGGTATTGAAATTGGAATTAATACCACGAACATTTCCACCGGCGATTTCCGTTGGACTTCCAACATCGTGTACTCCCGCAATAAAGAAGAAATTGTAGCGCTGGCAGATGGAAGCACCAACGATGTAGCCAATGGCTGGTTCATCGGCTCCCCGGTAAAAGTGTATTACGACTATGAGAAAATTGGTATCTGGCAAACAACAGAAGCTGCCGAAGCCACAAAGTATGGTTACAAACCCGGCGATATCAAAGTGAAGGACCAGGACGGAAAAGGAACCATCAACACATCCGACCGCATCATACTTGGTGCGCAGGTACCTAAATGGAGCGGTGGTTTCAATAACGATTTCCGGTACAAAAACTTTGATCTCAACATCTACGTATTTGCCCGTATTGGCCAGTGGATCAACTCCGAGTATGCGGCAAAATACGATCCGCAGGGATTGGAAAACAGCGCACCGGTAAATTACTGGACCCCGGAAAATCCATCCAACGATTATCCCCGGCCCAATGCCAGTCTTTCCAAAGACGGTACGCCTTTTATCAAAACATTGGGGTATAGAGATGGTTCTTTTGTAAAGATCCGTAACCTTTCACTCGGATACACTTTCTCCGCTGATGCGTTGAAGTCGTTGCACCTGAGCAGTCTTCGTTTATACGTTACCGGCAAAAACCTCTTCACTTTCAGCAAAGTAAAAGACTATGACCCGGAAAGGGGAGGCGATCTGAGCAATCCGCTCACCAGGATGTATGTGGCAGGAATAAATGTTGAGTTCTAATTTCTAAAAAAAGTAACAATGACACCCACTATAAATAAGTACCTCATCATATTGTGTATGGCCGCCGGCAGCCTTGCCGGATGCAACAAGCAACTGGAAGAATACAATCCCGGCGGCACTACCACCGATGCTGTATACTCCACCCCGGAAGGTTTTGAAACACTGGTAAACGCAGCGTATACCTATAACCGTTGGTGGTATGGAAAAGAAGAAGGATACAGCATGGCCGAAATGGGCACCGATATATGGACCAGCGGCACCGGCGATAAGTACCCGGATATGACCAACTACAACAACCTGCAGGCCAGCAATTCCGTGATGAGCGCTTTATGGAAACAGCTGTATGCAGCGATCAATTTGTGTAACGCGGGCATCACACGTATAGATGGTGCCGGGTTAACGCCGGAGAGGAAAGCCATACGCAGCGCCGAATTACATTTCCTCCGCGCCTTTTACTACTGGCATATTGTAGAAACCTGGGGGCCTGTCCATTTTACCCTTACGGAAACTTCAGGTGTAGTAACCACCGCCAACCGCACACCCGTGGATACTTTCTATGCACAGATCTTCCGCGACCTGGGAGAAGCAGTGAATAACCTGCCTGCTACTACATCCGACTATGGCCGTGTAACCAAGCCTGCTGCAGAAGCCTTCCTGGCAAGGATGTATCTCACCCGCGGCATGAACCAGCAGGCTGCTGACCTGGCAGATAAAGTAATTAACAGTTATGGCTACACGCTGTTACCCAAATACGCAGATCTCTGGCGTATGGATAACCTGCAGAATAAAGAAGTGATCTGGGCTGTAAACTATATGAAGAACCTGGTGTTTGACGACCGCACCGATGCTACGTTGTTCCCTAACGGGCACTCACGCGGCGCCAACAACGCACACATGCTGTTTGCCATGAAGTACGATGACCTGCCGGGTATGCAGCGCGATATCCTTAACCAGCGTCCTTTTAACCGGTATATGCCTACGCTGTTCCTGTTAAACCTGTTCAATGAAAATGCAGATGCACGCTACGAAGGTTCTTTCAAACAGGTGTGGTATTGCAATAATCTCAAAACAGCGCCTAACGGCATGAAGCTGGGTGATACCGCTATCTATTGCAGTAAATATGTACTGCCCGCTTCCACCAAATACCGGATCTACGACAGGAACGCCGTATATACAGAAAATGGCGGCGGAAAAGACCGCACCCGTTATGTATCCCTGGATAAATTCGACGATCCCACACGGGCATCCATGAACGAAGAACAAAGCGCGCGGGACGCATTTATTATCCGCCTCGCGGAAATGTATCTCATTGCAGCAGAAGCACAGTTCAAGCTGGGCAATTCAGCTAAAGCGGCAGAGTACATCAATGTAATCCGCAAACGGGCCGCTATCGCAGGACATGAAGCAGAGATGGTAATAACCGCCGCAGATATCAGTCTCGACTTTATCCTCGATGAAAGAGCGCGGGAGCTGGCCGGTGAACAACTGCGCTGGTTTGATCTGAAGCGTACCGGCAAACTGGCTGAGCGGATTGCGCTGCATAACCCGGATGCTAAGGTGTATTTCCAGTCGTACCATACCGTGCGGCCTATTCCGCAGGATCAGATCGACGCCGTAACAAATAAAGACGAGTTTAAGCAGAACGATAAATATAACTAATGAAGATTCTTCAGATACTTTTATTATCATTATTGGGACTGGCGCCAGCCGGTCCCAAACCCGCTATATTCATGATCGGTGATTCCACCATGGCTAACAAGCCACTGGAAGATAATCCTGAACGCGGCTGGGGGCAATTGTTTCCGCAATTTTTTGAAAAGGATATCATCATAAAAAACTATGCGGTTAACGGAAGAAGTACCAAAAGCTTTATCGATGAACATCGCTGGGATAGCGTGTTGGCGCAACTGAAACCCGGCGATTGGGTGATGATCCAGTTTGGCCACAACGATGGAAAGATCAGTGACACTACCCGTTATGCGGCGCCGGAAGGGGCGTACAAAACCAACCTGGAGCGCTTTGTAAAAGAGGCCCGCGCCAAAGGCGCCCATCCGCTGCTTATTACACCGGTAGCGCGCCGTAAGTTTACCAATGGGGTTTTGGAAGATACCCACGGCGCTTATCCTGCAGTGGTAAGGTCCGTTGCAAATGCGATGCAGGTGCCGTTGGTTGATCTGCAACATAGCAGCGCTGCCTTACTGACTAAAGAGGGGGAAGCTGCGTCGCAAAAGATGTTCCGCACTACACCGCCGGGCCACTATAATACGCTGCCACAGGGTATTACAGACAATACTCATTTTTCTGCCTATGGCGCTGCAAAAATAGCTGCGCTCGTAGCCGGGGAAATCCGGGAAAAGAAATTACCCCTGGCTGCTTACCTGCAAACAACTCCTTTTGAAGGGAAGTATAGCTATGAGCTGCCGGTGATCTATGAACCACATTTCAGGAAAGATACTTTTACGATCGCCTCTTTTGGTGCTAAAGCAGATGGCATTACGTTAAATAGTAAAGCTATCAACGAAGCAATTACGGCGTGCAATAACAAAGGTGGCGGCGTGGTATTGGTACCACCGGGCCTTTGGCTCACGGGCCCAATTGTGTTAAAAAGCAACGTGAATCTTCACCTGTCGAAGAACGCGGTATTGCAGTTCACTACCGACTTTGACCAGTATCCGCTTATCAGCACTACTTACGAAGGGCTTGCAGCCGTACGTTGCCAGCCGCCCGTTTCTGCCAGCAACCAGGAAAATATAGCCGTTACCGGTAGTGGTATCCTTGACGGCGGCGGCGACGCCTGGCGCATGGTGAAGAAGGCTAAGCTCACCGCTACGCAATGGGAAAACCTGGTAGCTTCCGGTGGCCTGGTTGGCCCTGATAGTGTTACCTGGTACCCTTCACAGTCATCTTATCTCGGCTCCAAAACTAACCTGGCTGGGGTAATCACCCCCGGCAGTAAAATAGCCGATTACGCAGGTATCAAAGATTATCTCCGGCCCAATATGGTGAGCATTGCTTCCTGTAAAAATGTACTGCTGGAAGGGGTTACCTTCCAGAATTCACCGGCATGGTGCCTGCATCCGCTGCTCTGCGAAAACATCACCCTGCGTGGCGTGTATGTTAAAAACCCCTGGTACGCACAAAATGGCGATGGGGTAGACCTTGAATCATGCAGCGGCGCACAGATCCTCGACTGCACCTTTGATGTAGGCGATGATGGCATTTGTATCAAATCCGGCCGCGATGAGCAGGGACGTAAACGTGGTAAACCTACCGAAAATGTTATCGTGCAAAACTGTACGGTATACCACGCGCATGGCGGCTTTGTAATAGGCAGCGAAATGTCTGGTGGCGCCCGTAATATTTATGTATCCGATTGTTCATTCCTGGGTACCGATATCGGGCTGCGTTTCAAAACGGCCCGTGGCCGCGGAGGAATCGTGGAAGATATTTATGCTGCCAACATCAACATGAAAGATATTCCGGGAGAAGCCATCCTGTTTGATATGTACTATGCCGCCAAAGATCCGGTGCCGCTGGCTGGCGAAAAGAGAGTGGCTCCCCGCGTGGAAACGCTGCCGGTTACAGCAGCTACGCCCCGGTTCCGTAATTTTTATATGAACAACATCGTATGCTACGGTGCAAAAAAAGCAGTGTTCATACGCGGCCTGCCGGAAATGCCGGTCAGCAATATTCACCTGCGTAACCTGGTGATCAAAGCGGATGAAGGCATCCAATGCCTGGAAGCAGAAAACGTGCATTTCAATAATGTATACCTGCTTACGTCTTCCGGCAAACCACCGGTGGAAACACGCAATACAAAAAACATCACACTCGACAGTTGCCGTTACCGCGATACTAAAACCAAATCAACGGAAGATCATGCGTTTTAAAAAATCAATACTCTCCACTGCATTGCTGCTTATCGTTTCACTCACACAGGCACAAACCGGTGCTGCCGGTATGGCGGCAACGGTGATGCGCATCTGGAAAGACTCGCTGGAAATACAGCCCGGCAGGCCGGTCCGGTGGTCGTACGACCAGGGTGTGGTCCTGGAAGGGTTTACCGGCTTATGGAAAAGAACAGGTAACCAGGAATATTTCCGGTACATGCAAAAAAGCATGGATCATTTTGTGGATGCTAACGGTAACATCCATACATACCAGCTGGAAGATTACAATATTGATAATGTTAAAAACGGCCGGATACTGCTAACGCTTTATAAGGCCACCAAAAACAATAAGTATAAGATCGCTGCAGATCACCTGCGGGAGCAGCTGCGGGGACAACCCCGCACAAACAACGGCGGCTTCTGGCATAAAAAGCGCTATCCCTGGCAGATGTGGCTGGATGGACTTTACATGGGCGAACCTTTTTATGCAGAGTATGCCGTGCTCACCGGGGAAACCAACGCCTTCCGGGACATTACCCGGCAGTTTGTACTGATGGAGCAGCACGCACGCGATTCCCGTACGGGCTTATTATATCATGCGTGGGATGAATCAAAAGAGCAGCGTTGGGCCAATAAAGCCACAGGGCAGTCGCCACACTTCTGGGGCCGCGCTATGGGCTGGTATGCTATGGCGCTGGTAGATGCGCTGGAATATTATCCGGCTGGTGATCCCGGAAAAGACAGTCTTATTGCTATTTTAAACCGTACCGCTGCCGCCGTAAAAAAATACCAGGACGCCAAAACCGGCTGCTGGTACCAGGTGCTGGATAAAGGCGACAGTACAGGCAACTATGTAGAAGCCTCCGCCTCCTGCATGTTCGTATATGCGTTGGCGAAAGGCATGCGTTTGGGTTATCTGCCGGCGGGCTATCGTGGGGTAGCGAAGAAAGGATACAACGGCATCCTGAAACAGTTTATCCGTAAAAATCCGGAAGGGGATATCACCCTGAGCGGCACCGTAAGCGTGGCCGGGCTTGGCGGAGATCCCTATCGTGATGGAAGCTATGCTTATTATCTCAGCGAAAAGGTGATCGATAACGATCCTAAAGGCGTAGGGGCCTATATATTGGCCGCTAATGAAATGGAAATGATGACTAAATAATGTGGATATGAAACTTTCAAAAGAATTACTGGCACGGCTGCACGAAAATGATGCGCTGCAGGTTCCGGCAGAAGCGTGCTTTACGCTGCCCGAAAAAGTGCTGCAATTTGGAACAGGCGTATTGTTGAGGGGACTACCCGGTTTTTTCATAGACAAAGCCAATAAGCAGGGTTTGTTTAATGGCCGGATAGTAGTAGTGAAATCAACGGACAAAGGCAGTACCGCTGCTTTCGATGAACAGGATAACCTTTATACACAGTGTATCCGGGGCATTGACGGCGGGAAACCGGTATCGGAAAATATTATTAACGCCAGCATCAGCAGGGTGCTGACAGCCGCCACCCAATGGAACGATATTATGGATTGCGCTGCCAGTCCGCATATGCAGGTAGTAATATCCAATACCACCGAAGTAGGTATTGTGTATGTGGAAGAAAGCATTCATGCCACACCGCCGGCATCTTTCCCGGGTAAACTGCTGGCTTTCCTCTATCGACGCTATCACCATTTTAAGGGAGATGCCACCAAAGGAATGGTGATCATCCCTACAGAACTGATTCCGGACAACGGAAGCAAACTCCGGGAAATCCTGTTGCAGCTGAGCGCATTTAATCAGCTGGAAGAAGGCTTTATACACTGGCTCACCAACAGCAACTACTGCTGTAACTCACTGGTGGATTGCATTGTACCCGGCGCTGCCGATATAGCATCAGGATATGAGGATGAACTCCTGATCATGACCGAAGTATACCGGTTATGGGCCATTGAAACCAATAGTGAGCAGGTAAGAAAGATATTATCTTTCAGTGAAACAGATGCCGGCGTGGTACTGTCGCCCGACATCAATGTATTCCGGGAGCTGAAGCTCCGTTTACTCAACGGCACGCATACCCTCAGCTGCGGACTGGCCTTCCTGGCCGGTCATGAAACCGTGAAAGCCGCCATGAATGATGAAGCAATGGCTGCCTATATGGAAGGACTGATGATGCATGAAATTATCCCAGCTATAACAGACATCCATATACGTAACGACGCCGCTATCCGTTTCGCCGGCGCCGTGCTGGACCGCTTCCGCAACCCGGCTATTGAACACAAGTGGCTTAGCATTTGCAGTCAGTATACGGCAAAGTTAAGAATGCGGGTATTGCCGGTACTGTTGCAATATCACCGGCGTACAGCACATGTACCGGCGCTGATGGCGCTGGGCTTTGCAGCGCATGCGTTGTTTATGCGGGGTGGCAGCAACTATACTATCACAGATGAACAGGCCGCCTGGTATGCGGCGCAGTGGCAGCAGCATACGCCGGAGGATGTGATAAAAAACTCCTTCAGCAATGAGGCCATATGGGGATATAACCTGGCCACCATTCCTGGTTTCGCACAGCTGGTTACCACGATGCTGAAGGCATTAATGGAACAGGGCGTAGCTGTTTATCTTGAAAAAATAGCAGCAGAAATAGCGGTATCGTAAAATTTTAAGGATAGATAAATGAAGCAGAAAGTATTAAAGGTGCATCCGCACGATAACGTGCTGGTAGCGCTACAAGACCTGGAAAAGGAAGAAACGGTGGAGTATAACGGCGCCGTATACACGATGCAGGAAAAGATTCCTGCCAAACACAAGTTTGCAGTGGCGCCTATGAAAGAAGGTGATGCCATTTACATGTATGGCGTACTGGTGGGGCGCGCACAGCGCACCATCAGCGCCGGCAGCAGGATTGCCGTGGAAAATGTACACCATGCTGCCAATGGCTATGAGCTGGCTGCACAAAGGAAAACCACCTGGCAGCCGCCGGATGTTTCCCGCTGGCAACAGCAAACTTTTATGGGATACCATCGTGCCAATGGCAGCGTAGGTACTGCCAATTACTGGCTGGTGATTCCGTTGGTGTTTTGTGAAAACAGGAATGTGGAAGTGTTGAAAGAAGCGCTGCTACCGGAACTGGGATATGCCCGTCCGGGTAAGTACGCCGCCTTTACGCGCTCGCTGGCAGCAAAGCAGCGGGCCGGCGCAGGTTCCGGGCAGATCCTCGAGACGGTGTATACCGAAGATACAGCGGGGGCACAAAATAGCCGCGTATTTGAAAACGTGGACGGCATCAAATTCCTCACACATGACGGCGGTTGCGGTGGTATCCGCCAGGATGCACAAACGCTGTGCGGCCTGCTGGCAGGATATATTACCCATGCTAACGTGGCCGGTGCTACGGTGCTGAGCCTGGGTTGCCAGAATGCGCAGATCAGTATGTTGCAGGATGAAATCAATAAACGCGACCCCAATTTTTCAAAGCCGCTGTATATACTGGATCAGCAGCAAACCGGCGCGGAGAGCCAGTTGATCACGGATGCGATCCGTCAAACTTTCGCAGGACTGATGCTTGCCAACCAATGTACCCGCCAGCCGGCGCCGTTGAGTAAATTATGCATCGGGCTGGAATGCGGCGGCTCGGACGGCTTCTCCGGCATCTCTGCCAATCCTGCTATCGGCTATACTTCCGATCTGCTGACGGCCCTGGGTGGCTCCGTTATCCTTGCTGAATTCCCTGAACTCTGCGGCGTTGAGCAGGAAATGAGTGACCGGTGCCGCAACGTGGATGACGCTACCCGGTTTATCCAGCTGATGCGTACCTATCAGCAGCGTGCGGAAGAAGCAGGCTCCGGATTTGATATGAATCCATCTCCCGGAAATATAAAAGACGGACTGATCACCGATGCTATAAAATCGGCCGGGGCCGCCAAGAAGGGAGGCACCTCACCGGTAGCTGCTGTACTGGATTACCCCGAAATGGTGCGGCAGCCGGGGCTTAACCTGCTTTGCACACCTGGTAATGATGTGGAGTCCACTACCGCGGAAGTGGGCAGTGGCGCCAACGTGGTGCTGTTTACCACCGGGCTGGGAACGCCTACCGGCAACCCTATTGCACCGGTCATCAAACTCTCCAGTAATACAAAGCTGTACCAGCGTATGCATGATATCATCGATATTAATACCGGTACTATTATAGACGGTGAAGAAACCATTGCTGAAGCAGGAGAACGTATACTCGACTACGTTATACAGGTGGCCAGCGGTGCTATCACCGCAAAATCTGTCCTCAACGGTCAGGATGATTTTATTCCCTGGAAAAGAGGAGTGTCATTGTAATACTTAAATACTTTACGGATGAGAAAAAAATTCATGGATGAAAATTTCCTCCTGAATAGTGATGCGGCAGAAAGGCTTTACCACGACTATGCAAAGGATATGCCTATCATCGATTATCATTGTCACCTGCCACCCGCGCAGATAGCCGCGGATACAAGGTTTGAGAATATCACGCAGGCATGGCTATACGGAGATCATTATAAATGGCGCGCTATGCGCACCAATGGCGTACCGGAAAGTTACTGTACCGGTAATAATACAGATTGGGAGAAATTTGAAAAGTGGGCCGCTACCGTGCCGTATACACTGCGCAACCCTTTACACCACTGGACACACCTGGAACTGCAACGCTATTTCGGCATCAGCGATATACTGAATCCTGCGTCTGCAAAGCAAATCTATGACAGCTGTAACCAGCTGCTGCAAACACCGGAATACAGCGTGCAAAACCTGCTGCGCAGCAGGAATGTATCGCTCATCTGTACAACTGATGATCCGGCCGACAACCTGCAATATCACCGGCAACTCAAACAGGATGGCTTTGAAATACCGGTAGTACCTGCTTTCCGCCCCGATCAGGCCATGAATGTGGACGTACCGGAAGCATATAACCGGTACCTGGAAAAGCTGGAACAGGCTGTCAACTGCAGCATCAGCACCTATGATGATCTGCTGCAAACCCTGAAAAACAGGCATGATGTATTTGCAGCCCACGGTTGTAAAGTATCCGATCATGGTATTGAGGAAATATATGCAGATGATTTTCTGGAGAAAGATATCCGGCAGATCTTTTTAAAGATACGCGGTGGTCAGGCGCTTACCTACGCCGAAAACCGGCAGTTCAAATCAGCGTTGCTGCTGGAACTGGCGCTTATGGACTGGAAAGCAGGGTGGGTGCAGCAGTACCATCTCGGCGCCCTGCGGAATAATAATTCCCGCATGCTGCGGCAGCTGGGACCGGATACGGGCTGGGACTCCATCGGTGATTTTTCCCAGGCCCGCGCGCTTGCTAAATTCCTCGATAAACTGGATAGCCAGGATAAACTGGCAAAAACAATCATCTATAACCTGAACCCCGCCGATAATGAACTCATGGCTACCATGACGGGCAACTTCAACGATGGTTCAGTAGCCGGTAAAGTACAATTCGGCGCCGCCTGGTGGTTCCTGGATCAGAAAGACGGTATGACCCGGCAAATCAATGCCCTCTCCAACATGGGGCTGATATCCCGCTTTGTGGGTATGCTCACGGATTCACGCAGCTTCCTTTCATATCCGCGCCACGAGTACTTCCGCCGCCTGCTCTGCGACCTCTTCGGTGAAGAGATAGAGCGTGGCGAAATTCCGGACGACATAGAGGCGGTGGGAAAAATGATACAGGATATTTGTTACGGTAACGCTAAATCATATTTTGGCTGGTGATGGTCCCAGGCTGTATTTTGGCCACAGAAAAAAGGCGATGTTTGCAAAAGAAATTACTTTTCTGAAGCAGCATCAACTTTTTTTTTGAGGCTACTGACATAGGGTTGTCACAACCCCTTGTTTTCTTTGTATTGTAAAACAAAAAAATACAGACTTTATGGAAAACAACACCTTATCTGCCGCAACTACAACCACCGTTATCACTCCTGGTCAGTTACTGAAACACTGGCAGGGCCACCGCGCATTGACCCGCCGGATGATTGAAGCATTTCCGGAAGATCAGCTGTTCACCTTCAGCGTGGGCGGTATGCGACCCTTTTCCACTTTGGTAATGGAATTCTGCGGAATGGCTTTCCCCTCCGTATATGGCGTTATCACCGACGAATGGCTGGGTATTGATGTATTGCTGAAAGATACCGGCGCGGTAGTAAACCCTACCACCAAAGCGGAACTGTTGCAACTCTGGGATGTTATTACAGAAAAGCTCAACGAATGGTGGCCTAAAATCCCCGTGGAAGCCTTTCAAAAGGAAATCACCGCCTTTGGACAGTATGAAGGCAAATCAGTTAGCATCCTGTTCTACATTTTCGACAATGAAATTCACCATCGCGGACAGGGGTATGTATATCTCCGCGCACTTGGTATAGAGCCTCCTGCCTTCTGGGACAGGGATCAGAATTTATGATCTGGCGGCATTAAACTTTTCCCGGTATTCAGAAGGGGTTATTCCCACCGTTTTGCGGAATACCTTTCTGAATGCTTTGGGATCGTTATAGCCGGAGTTGTAAATCACTTCCGCCATTTGCTGCCCGGTTTGTTCCAGTAGTTTTTTGGCCGCTTCAATCCGCGTGAATTGCAGGTATTCAATAGGGGTTACACCGGTTACCTGTTTAAATCTTCTCACAATATTTCTCCTGCTGGAAGGGATGTCCCTGATCATTTCCTCGATGGTGCCTACGTCCTGGTAGCTGGTTTCAATCCGCTGTTGCGCGGACGCCACTAGGTCGTCGTGATGATTACGGGTAGGCTGGAATGTGCTGAAATAGGATTGTTTGTCACGGCCCATATCCACCGCAAAAATTTTAGCGGTCCTTATCGCTATTTCAATGCCGCAATGCACTTCCAGCAGATGAAGCAGCAGGTGGAAGGTAGAAGTGGCGCCACCACTCGTATAAATGCCGGAATCGTGGGTAACCGTTTTATCCGATAACAGGTTCACTGCCGGGAATGAGGAGGAAAATTCCTTGCAGGCATCTACATGGGTGGTGGCTATTTTACCATCCAGCAAACCGGAAGCGCCCAATAAAAAAGCGCCGGTACAGAAGCTGGCGATTTCAGCGCCGCTTTTATACTGCTGTTGCAGCCAGGGAAGATAAGCCCGGTTTTCTGCAATCGACTGGCGGATGTCATCTGTAGTAAAAGAGGGTACCAGCACCAGGTTAAAAGTGCCCGCCGCATCTGTGTGTTGCGACGCATAATCCGGAAATGCTGCTGCCAGGTGTTCCGTTTCAGCAGTATGTACCAGTGTTATTTTGAAGGGTGTTGGCTGGCTGTTTTTATAGTAAATCTTATTGACGGTGTCCAGCACATCTGTTATGGCAGCCAGGCTTAAAAGCTTGTAGTGGCGTATAAGCAGGATCCCAATTTGTAGCATATGGCTTTCAGTTTTTAGTTGTCTACTCAAACATAACGAATTTGTCGCAAATACCCCCTAATATTGACTCTATCAGCATCCATCCGGACAGAAATTATGGGGTACCTTACCGTTAGTTTGAGAACCAAAAAAAATATTATTATATGGAAACTGTAAGCACACGGATGCAGGGCATCCTTCCACTGTTTGATCTCCACACCGGTTTTTTTCCAAAGGTACTGGATGGAATTACGGATGAAGACGCACATAAAAGACTGGATACTCCTGCCAATCACATTGCCTGGCTCGCCGGCAGCCTGGTACAGCAACGGTTTGAGCTGGCCGGTTTGCTGAAAGTGGAAGCTACATCTTCTGCAAATGATCTTTTCAAAGATTTCCAGGGAATAAAAGACTCACAGCAGTATCCATCTCTCGAAATTTTTAAAAAAGACTGGGAGAAAATTTCCCCGTTGTTAAAAACAGCATTGGTAAGTGTGGCAGATGAACAACTGGATCACATACTGGAATTCCCCGGCATGAAAATGTCGCTCTGGGATTTGCTGACTTTTAATATTTACCGGGAGGCCAATTGTATCGGGCAAATTGCCTTGTGGAGGCGGCTGTTGAAATATGAGCCGATGAAATACATGTAATCAAAATTATTACAATGGTAGAAGTATTCATAACGAATGTAAAACGGGTAGCAGCCGCGAAAGAAATAGTAGCGCTGTTACTCCGTAATTTTCCGGATAGTAAAATCAATTTCGATCTTGAAGATTGTGATAAAGTATTAAGGGTAGAAGGAGAGAATTTTCATCCCGGGAAAATAATGATGCTGGTAAATGAAAATGGATTCCAGTGTCAGGTAATGGAAGATTAAGGAGCCGTCTGCAAAGACGGCTTTTTTGTAACCCCCGGTTAAGTATTCATCTCCCGGAAAAATAAAATTGCATAACTTAATCCCATTTTTGTTAAAACAACAACTATGGGAAACAATCATGCAGAAGAGAAATTAGCGGCCCTGGGACTGGAACTGCCACCGGCCCCGTCGCCATTGGGTGTTTACAAGCCATTCCTTATTGATGGCAAATACCTGTATCTCTCCGGTCATGGTCCTGTGCAGCATGATAAATCACTGATCATCGGACGGATAGGTGATGCACTGGATATGGAGCAGGGCAAACTGGCCGCAAGACAAGTAGGATTAACGATGCTATCCACCATTAAAACACATGTGGGCAGTTTGAATAAAGTAAAAAGGGTGATCAAGGTGTTGGGGATGGTGAACTGTACATCTGACTTTGAACGGCATCCCTATATCATTAATGGCTGCAGTGAATTGTTTGCTGCCGTGTGGGGAGAAGAAAATGGCGTGGGAGTGAGGAGTGCCGTAGGTTTTGGATCTTTACCGGATAACATCCCCGTAGAGATAGAAGCTTTGTTTGAACTATACTAACTGATGAAGAACGGCATGGCCGGACGAATTAAATAAGAACAGAACTATGTTTATAATAGATGCACACCTGGATCTCAGCATGAACGCGCTGGAATGGAACAGGGACCTCCGGCAACCGGTAACCGCCATCCGTGCGAGAGAAGCCGGTATGAATGATAAACCCGACCGCGCCAAAGGCGTAGTGGCATTCCCTGAACTACGGAAAGGTAATATCGGGCTGGTAGTCGCCACCCTGATAGGTCGCTATGTAGCCCCCGATAACCCGTTGCCCGGCTGGCATTCACCGGAACAGGCATGGGCCCAGACCCAGGGACAGCTGGCCTGGTACAAAGCGATGGAAGATGCCGGTGAAATGGTGATGATCAAAGACAAACAAAGCCTGGAGCAACACCTGCAGCTGTGGAACGATGGTACTCCCAACGACAAAAAGCCTGTTGGCTACATCCTCAGCCTGGAAGGGGCCGACTCTATCGTGAATTTAAAATACCTCGAACGCGCCTACAATAAAGGATTGCGCGCCATAGGGCCCGCGCACTACGGCCCCGGGCGTTATGCCAACGGTACCGATGCCACCGGCCACCTCAATGAACAAGGCAAACAGCTGATCCGGGAAATGGAACAACTCAATATGATCCTCGACGCCACGCATCTCTGCGATGATGCCTTCTGGGATGCCATGGACCTGTTTAACGGAGCCGTATGGGCCAGTCATAATAACTGCCGCGCCCTGGTGGACCATAACCGCCAGTTCAGCGACGATATGATCAAAACGCTCATCCAGAAAGGCGCCGTTATAGGTGGCGCCCTCGACGCCTGGATGATGGTGCCCGGCTGGGTTCGTGGAAAATCCACGCCCGAAAGCATGGGCTGCAACCTGGAAAAAATGATTGATCATATGGATCATATCTGCCAGATCGCCGGTAACTCGCTGCACGTGGGCATTGGCACCGATCTCGACGGAGCCTTTGGCAAAGAGCAATGCCCTTACGACCTGGAAACGATCGCCGACATGCAGCAACTGCCCGCCCTCCTTACTAAAAGAGGCTACAGCGCGGAAGATATCGACAATGTGATGCATGGCAACTGGCTGCGGTTCCTGCGGAACGCATGGCGCGATTAAAAGGCGCGCCTTCGCTTTAGTCCGCGATTTTTATTAATTTGCACGAATGAATTTTCTCGAAGTATCAAACATCAGCAAGGAACTGCACGGCGCGTATATTTTAAAGAATGTCAGCTTTACACAACAAGCATTTCAGAAAATAGTGATCGCAGGTGAAACCGGCTCAGGTAAAAGCACCCTGATGAAAATTGTTGGAGGTATGGCCCAGGCGGATGCCGGCACCGTGATGTTTGAAGGCAAACGTGTGAAGGGAGCGCTGGAAGTATTGATTCCAGGGCATCCAGGCACCGCCTATCTTTCCCAGCATTTTGAACTGAGAAATAATTACCGGGTAGAAGAAATTCTGTCCTATGCCAATAAGCTTACCGATGAAGAAGCGGCAGAGATCTACGATATCTGCCGCATTTCACATCTGCTCAAAAGAAAAACGGATCAGTTGTCGGGGGGTGAAAAGCAACGCATCGCTATGGCAAGACTCCTCATCTCTTCTCCCAGGTTGTTTTTACTGGATGAGCCCTATTCCAACCTGGACATGATCCATAAAAGCATCCTGAAAAAAGTGATCAGTGATATGGGTGATAAGCTGGGTATCACCGTGATGCTGATTTCCCACGATCCGATGGATATCCTGCCCTGGGCAGATGAAATACTGGTGATGAAAGACGGGGAAATAGTACAACAGGGATCTCCTCAACAGATCTATAATCAGCCGGTGAATGAATATGTAGCCGGGTTATTTGGAAAATACAATCTTCTTGCACCGGGAAAGGCCGCTGTACTGGAAGGATTGCCAGGCATTACGCTGAATGGCAAAAGCATCTTCATCCGCCCGGAAGATTTCAAAATTGTTCGTGCAAAAAAAGATGCCGTGTCCGGCAAGGTGCGTGATATCGCTTATTACGGCAGCTTCCTGGAAGCCGAAGTGGCGCTCGGAGGTGAAGTAGTCACTATCAAAACCACGGATACCAGTTTGAAAAAAGGCGCAACAGTGAATGTAAGCGTAGCGCCCGAAACCGTTTGGTATTTCTAAGGCTTTATTCCCATAATTTTCTTGCCCGAAAACCCGTTATAGGGCTTGTTTTGCAGCATCACCCAGGTTCTGTCCCAGGATACGGCATAATGTATCACTACCACTACGCCCAGCGCAATACTTTCACGCAGATACCCCATTGAGCGTAATGCCCACACGGCCAATCCAAACAGGAAAAGTTCCAGTAGCAGTCGCGCTACCCCGGGAATAGCTACCGGCGCAGCTTTGGGGTCGTTGGGAATGCGGAATACGCCCCACAGTACAGCAGCGGTGAGTGGAAAGGCCACCACCAGCACATACGACAGCCATCCATTACCCAGGTGCCAGCCCCAGTAACCCAATATCACCAGCATTAAAATTTCCAGCAGAAAACGAACGGTTAAGTTGACAGGATGGGTATTCATGTAATAGTTTGTTCTAAATTAAATATTTTTCGTTTATCTTAAAGCCTGCTGAAAAATTTGATAGTTATGAGAAGATATTTGTTCCTGGCAGGTTTTGTATTGCTCCACGTAACCGGATGCCTGTTTGCCCAACAATCGCCGCTGCGTTTTGCAAAGGATGTTAACACCATCAAAGAGTTTGATAAGATGTATGCACCTCCGGAGCATCCTATCCTGTTTGTGGGCAGCTCTTCCATCAGGAAATGGGACGACCTGGAACGGAACTTCAGCAGCTATGTGGTGCTGAACAGGGGAGTAGGCGGCGCTATTACTACCGATATCACCTATTTTGCCAACGATATTATCTTCCCCTATCACCCACGCCAGATAGTGATTTACGTAGGAGAGAATGATTTAGTGGAGGATAAATCTACCGCCGATACCCTGCTGCAAAGATTTAAAGTGCTGTACACCACCATAAGAAGTAAACTGCCGGAAGTACCGCTGGTTTATATATCTATGAAACCCAGTCCTTCCAGGGCGAAATACTTTGAGAAAGCGAAGCAGTCGAATGCACTTATCAGGGACTATATCTCTAAAGAGAAAAATATAGTTTATGTAGATATCTTCCCGCTGATGCTTGACAAAACGGGTAAGTCCCGTGAAGAACTGTTTCTCGATGATATGCTGCATATGAATAAGAAGGGATATGCTATCTGGGAAAAAGCTATCCAGCCCCACCTGTTAAAGAAGTAAACAGGCCAAAGATCTGGTATATAGAAAAAAAAGTATCTTGCCGCCTTATTAATACCTTTTTACAAAACATGATACTGGATACACTGCAGAACGCCCATCTTTACTACCGCCTGGGAGTTAAATTTATCAAGGCTTTTGAGTACCTGGCACAAACAGACCTGGCCGGGCTGGAAAAAGGAAAGTACGAAATAGACGGAAGTAATATCTTCGCTATTGTCAATGAATATGATACCGTAGATACTTCCACTGAGCAGATGGAGGCGCATAAGAAGTACATCGATATCCAGTATATGGTGTCTGGTTCTGAATTGATAGGTCACGATTTCCTGCGGGAACAGGTGCCTTCCAAAGCATATGATGAAACAGCCGACTACCAGCTGTTTGCAGAACATCCAATGTTTTTCTCCCGGTTGGAAAAAGGCATGTTTGCCATTTTCTTCCCTACCGACCTGCACATGCCCAACATCAAGGTAAGCACGCCTATGCCGGTAAAAAAGGTAGTTATTAAAATAGCTGTAAACTTATAATATATTACTTCCCGCATTTACTGCCAACACCAGGGTAAATGCGGGAAGTTCGCATCTGCGACGCCGTTTCCACTTTTATGAATCAGCCAGTGAACAATGAACAGTGACCAAAGCTCATTCCCTGAACAATTTGCCGCGGGCGCACCGGCAGAAGAAGCTGCTGCAAATATCCTGCTGTGGAACCGTGTGCGCAACAACGGGCAGGAAGCGCTGGTAGAGCTGTATGAACAACTGTATTTCTATCTCGTAAACTACGGTATCCGCATCTGCGGAGATGCAGAAATTACGAAAGATGCGATCAATGATATGTTCCTCGAAATATGGGACCAGCGCGGGAAACTACCCGCCGTAACCAATGTAAAGTCGTACCTTCTCACCTGGCTGCGACGCCGCATTTTTGCAGACATCCGGCAAACAAAAAAATCAAACGAAGCCGCAGGCGCCTGGTCTGATACTACGGCTCCGGCACCGGTTTCAAAACGGCGCACTTTACGGAGAATAAAACGCTGCTGCGTATCCTGGGTAGTAAGGAATACGCCACCAGTTACGGCAACCAGGTGATGGAGTTGTCGATGACCGGTGATACGCTGCTGCACCTGCAAAAGGGACAGGCGGATTTTACTGCCAATGTACACCACGAAGTATTGCTGGCACCGGACAATCATATCGTGATGCTGGCTACTGTGGAGCGGACCTTCGACCTCACTGCTGCCGGCGGCACGGCGCACGATACTGTGAGAAGCGACGGCATCCTGGTATTGGACCGCAAAGGCCATAAGGTATGGGAGTGGAGTGTATTTGACGCGCTGGAACCTGCAACGGATAAAGAGATCCTGCATACCCGCATGGACTGGATGCACGCCAACAGCCTGAGCTACGATAAAGACGGCAATTATCTCATCTCTTTTTATAACAACGGCCAGATCTGGAAGCTGGACGCGCATACCGGTAAAGTGATCTGGAAGTTTGGAAAAAACGGCGATTTCCGCTTCCCCGATTCCGCTGCTTTCGACATGGGGCACGCGGTACACATCAATGCAGAAAACGACCTCATGTTATTTGATAACGGTGTATCCCGCCAACAATCCCAAACGCTGGCCTTTCATCTGGATGAAGGAAACAGAACGGCTGCGGTAAGCATCCGTTCTCCTTTACCGGCCTATCTGTTTAACGACCGGATGGGCAGCGCCTACCTGGTAGATCATAACAGCATCCTGCAATGCAGCTCCAAACGGAATACCGTATTGCTCACCAACAGGCAGGGCCATCCGTTGTGGCGCCTCCGCTGTAGTTTCATTCCTTACCGGGCAGAGTTTATTTCAAAAGAAAAGTTGTCATTATAAAAAAAGCGCTAAATACCACTCATCTATTTAGCTGTTAAAAGCAGAACATATTCCCTAGATTTAGGGATGCGTTCTGTTATTTTTACTTTCCTGCTGATGCATGTATTTAGTTGCATCATGGCCCAGCCACTGCGTGTAGCCGTTGCCGGTGTATCGCACGGACATGCGGCTTTTATTCTCGGTCGCCCAAACAAAGGGGACATTCAGATTGTTGGCATCTACGAGCCAGATACGGCAGTAGCTAAATTGAGGGCCAGGCAATATCATCTTCCTGAAAATATTTTTTATACTGATCTCGGTAAAATGCTGGATGCGGTGAAACCCACTGCAGTGTTGGCATTTGGCTCCATAAAAGCCCACCGGGCAGTAGTGGAGGCCGCCGCACCCCGGCATATTCATATCATGGTGGAAAAGCCGCTGGCTACTACGGTGACTGACGCTGTGTATATGGACTCGCTGGCCCGCCGGTACAAAGTACAGCTGCTCACCGATTATGAAACCAGCTGGTATCCTTCCGTAGCCAAAACATTCCAGCTGCTGGAAGACAGCAGCTACGCCGGGAAAGTGAGAAAGGTGACGGTGAATGATGGTCACCAGGGACCAAAAGAAATTGGCTGCGGCCCCGAATTCCTCAACTGGCTCACCGATCCGGTACTGAATGGTGGCGGCGCACTCATGGACTTTGGCTGCTACGGCGCCAATCTCATGACGCATCTCATGAAAAATCGTTTGCCCGTATCCGTTACCGCAGTGGCCCGTCACTTTAAACCGCAGGTATATCCCAAAGTGGAAGATGACGCCACTATCCTGGTGGATTATGGCGATACACAATGCACCATCCAGGCTTCGTGGAACTGGAGCTTCAGCCGGAAGGATATGGAAGTGTATGGCGATAAAGGCTATCTTATTGCCGCCGATAAAAACACCCTTATTCAGCGTAACAACGAACGGTCGCCCGCCATTACGCGCCGTATAACGGCAACGGATATACCGATATATGAAGATCCGTTCAACTACCTGATCGACGTGCTGAATGGTAAAGTAACCATGCCGGCAGAAGGGTTGTACGCGCCGGCCAACAATGTAATAGTAGTGCGTATCCTGGCTGCTGCCCGCGAATCTGTCCGTACAGGCAAGGCCGTTAAGTTCTGATAAAAAACAAGGGTGTATCAACGGTTGATACACCCTTTTGCTGCTGTTAATCCATATGCCTGTCGTTGAAACTTACTCCTGCCTGTTTTACCAGGCGCCTGTTGCCTTGTTATAATTTATTTGCGCCATCAGGTAATCGTACTGTGCTTTGATATATTGCTGTTCCGCTGTACTGATAGATCTTTCCGTTTCCAGTAAATTATTATAGGCAAAGCTGCCTACTGCAAATTCCTGTTGTTGCTGCCGGTATATTTTTTCAGACAGATCGTAGTTCTTCCTGGTGGTTTGCATATTCAGCAGTGCATTGTTCAGCTCTGTTCCTGCCTGCAATATATCATACCGGACATCGGCTGTTTTTTGCTGTAGCTGGGCCGTAGTTTGTTGCGTTTTAAGCTGGTAGTTTTTTATCTGGCGCTGATTTTTGATATTCCCTGAAATGGGAACATTTATTTTGAGCGCAGCATAACTAAAAGGACTCCACCATTCGCCCTGGGTGTATTTAAAATCGTTGTATAAATACTGCTGCGAATAGTTAGCCATTACCGATACCGTTGGAATTGAATATTGACGGGCCTTGCGTAGCTGTAGCTGATCATCCTGCTGTTGCAATTTCAACTGTTTGATCTCTGTTCTGTTTTGATAATTTTCGGAAGATAGGGGCACGGCAGCAGTACCGCCACCAAGTGTATCCGTTAACGTGATATCTCCTGATCCGGGCATATTCAGCTGGTACTTCAAACCATTTACGGCCAGTACATAGTTTTGCCTGGCGGTAGTGGTGGTGATCTTTGCATTATCATAATCCAGTTGCGCCCGGAGGTAGTCGGTTTCAATAAGGGCGCCTTGTTTGTATTTGCCTGCTGCCAGTGTATAATATTCGTGGAACCGTTGCTCGTCACGGGCAGCAATGGTTTGCTGCAAATCCTTTAATAGTACGTTGTAATAGGCCGTAGCAATCTGAACTTTGATATTGATTTCATCAGCCCTGTTTTTCTCCTGCTGTAATGCGAGGTTATTCCGCGCTATTTTTATGTCCGTAAGAAGAGTGGGTTGCAGTATGGGTTGATCCAGTTCAATACCCAGTATCGTAGCGTTTTTGGCGCCGAGTGCCAGCAGTTCTGCCTTATCGAGGCCGCCAAAGCCTGGTGGCACAAAGGTGGCCTGCAGTTGCGTATTGTAACGGACGTTTCCTTCGGCATGAATATCGGGCAACCATTCCTGCCGGCTTTTCTTCAGGGCATTATCTGCAATGGTAATATTGTATTTGTTGGCCTGCATGTCGTAGCGGTTGGCTAAACCCATGTCGAGGGCCTGTTGCAGGCTGAGTTTAAGCGGCGCTGCATTTTGTGCTCCCACGCCGGCGGGTATGCAGCAAAGTATAATCAGGAAAAGGCGTTTCATGTATTTCATTTTTACATTGATTAATGGGCATCTGTCATCACTACCGGGGCAGCCGTTTTCTTGTACCGGATCATTAAGATGAGCGGTACTGCCAGCAGCATGATAAGCGCTACGATCATGAAGCCATGATTGTAACTTACCAGCAGCGCTTGTTTGTTGAGTGCTGTATCCGTGAGTTGCCAGGCCAGTTGTGATGACTCATCCGGTCCGTAGCCATTGGCGGCCATGCTTTGAGTGATCCCGTTCACGTAATCTGTGCTCACCGGGTTGTATGGATTGATGAAGGGGATCATGTTATTGCGTACATATGCATTTTCATGACTGAGGTAGATATTCAGCAAAGCCACACCCAGTGCGCCGCCCAGCTGCCGCAGCATATTTGATAGGCCTACGGCCTGCGCGAGATCTTTACCGGTAAGGCCGGCGGTGGCCAGTCCCAGCACGGGCATTACCATCAGGATAGCGCCTACACCCCGTATCATAAAGGGCCAGAAGAAATCGCCGGCGTTGGAATCCGGTGAAGAAAATGACAGCATCACCAGGTAGATGCTGGTAAGCGCCAGACCGGTAAGGATAATGACCTTGGGATTCACGCCTTTCTCCAGCGTTTTCTTTGTAATCACCATCCCCACTACGGTTACCAGCATGCCCGGAATCATGAAGGCGCCTGTTTGCGTGGCGGTCCATCCCAGTGATACCTGTACAAACAAGGGGAAAATGAAGAGGGTGCCGGTCATGATAATGCCTACAATGAGGTTCATGAGACTACCCATCGCCAGGTTGAAGTTGCGGTATAACCGGAGGTTTACCGCAGGCTCACTGGTACTGAGTTCCCGGATCACAAACAGGATCAGGCCAATAACAGCCAGGATAAAAAAGAAGGTGATATCATTGCTGGAAAACCAGTCGGCGGTGGTGCCTTCTTCCAGGATATACTGGAGGGAACCGATCCCAATGGCGAGGAATACAATCCCCAGCACATCTATCTTCGGTTTTACAATTCCCGGCAGGTCAGCTACAAACTTCCAGGAGAGGAAGGCGGCCACCACGCCTATTGGCACGTTTAGGAAGAAGATCCAGTGCCAGGAGGAATTATCCGTGATATAGCCACCCAGTATCGGCCCGAAGGAAGGACCCAGTATGATGCCCAGCCCGAACACCACCAAACCGGTGGTTCTTTCTTCCGGCGGAAAGGCATCCATGATGATGCTTTGCGCGGTTGACAAGAGTCCGCCGCCACCGATGCCCTGAACAAAGCGCCATGCTACCAGCATCCAGAGACTATCGGAGCAGCCACACATAAAAGAGGAAAAGGTGAAGAGCAGCACAGAACCTGTGAAGTAACGTTTTCTGCCAAACAGGTTGGAGAGCATGCCTGATAACGGAATAACGATCACGTTGGCGATGCTGTAGGCCGTGATAACCCAGGCTATTTCCGTAGTGGTGGCGCCTATGTTACCGCTGATTTCCCGCAGCGATACATTTACCACGGTGGTATCGATGAGTTCCAGTACCGCACAGGATACGGCGGTGGCCACTAATATCCATTTGGCCGCCCCGGTGGGGTAGGTGATGGTTGCAGAAGAATCTGGTGTCATGTTATTGGATATTAATCTTCACAAAGGCGCTCAAACCGGGAAACAAGTCAATAGCTTTAGTGGCGGGGCGATCCAGGGTGATGCGGATGGGGAAGCGTTGGGTTATTTTTATAAAGTTGCCGGTGGCATTATCGGGTGGCAACAGGGAAAACTTAGCGCCTGTGGCGCCGGTAAAGGAAGCCACATGGCCGGAGAGGGCTGCACCGGGATAGGCATCCAGCGTTATTTCCACGGGTTGGCCCGTTTTAATTTTATGCAGTTCCGTTTCCTTGAAGTTTGCGGTTACCCACAGGTGCTGGTTGTCGATGATGGCGCAGAGTGTTTGGCCGGTGCTGATGTACTGGCCTTCCTTGATCACTCTTTTGGTAACAAAGCCGTCGAACGGCGCGGTCACATACGCATGGCTCAGTTCTTCCTGTGCCAGTTTCAGTTCGGCCTGGCGTTGTTTCACGAGCGCCTGTGTGGCGGATATCTGCCGGTGTTCTGCGCGCGCCTGTGTTTCAAGGCCAAAGGAAGTGGTGAGTGTGCTCCTTTCGTGGTTCACTGCTTTTTCATAATCGGCTTTTGCCAGCAGGAGCGTGGTTTTGGCGGCTTCGTGTTGTTCCAGGGTGGTAGCTTTGATGCGGAGCAGTTCCTCTGAGCGGTCGAAGTCTTTCTGCGCTTTGGCGAGATTAGCGGTAGCGGCAGCGATGGTTTGTTTATCTGATGCGGCATTCTGAAGGGAGGCGCTTGCATTCTGACTGCTGGCCAGTGCTTTCAGGTCGGCGGCGCTGAGGTTTTGTTCTGCATTTTCAAGCAGGGCCAGGGCTTGTTGCACTTTTGCCTGGAGGGCAACGGTGTTCATCAGCACCAGCGTATCTCCTTTTTTCACGGGTTGGTTATCTGTAAAACGGATCGCGTCTATATAGGCGGTTACGCCGGAACGGATGGTTACAATATCACCGTCGAGTTGTGCATTGTCTGTAGAAGTGAATGCGCCTGACTTCAGCCAGAAGTATATTCCACTGCCTGCTGCGGCTATCAGCACCAGTGAGAAGATCAGTAATCTTAATGGCTTCTTTTTCATAAAATTTTGTTTGTATGTTATTATAAAACCGAACGATCGGTTTGTTTTATAGATGAGAGATGATTTGTTTTATGAGATGAGTTTGTTTTATGGGATTAGCTTGTTGGCTGTAACCTAATCCCGACCAGTCGGTATGTTTTGCTGTTTAAAAAAAGCGTGCTGTTATGCACGCAGTTGGAAAGGTATAAATCGTTTTAAAGCATATAAAGATATTCAGGCGTGCCATACCCGCAACTATGGTTTCAGCGTAGTATACAAGCCATCCCACAGCACCTGTAATTCCTTCTTTGTTTTATCAAGGGTATCGGCTATGATGTAGTTGATCCCCATACCATCCCCGCTGAAAATAAATAGCCTGGCAATGGTGGCGTCGGCCATAGCAGATTTAATTTCGCCTTTCTTTTTCGCCGTTTTTATTATTTCTACCCACGACCGGAGCTCTTCTTTCTGCCGCTCCAGCAGGTGAGCCTTGAAATCAGGCAGTATTTTCAGGGCGTCAAAAATGAGCAGGTAGTGATTGGAGTTGAAAGCGTTCCCATCATTGGCGCCAAGCACATATTTAGCCACTTTCATCTGTTTGCCAACATGGTTCAGGTAATCATGATAGAACTCCCGCAGGGAATTTTGGGAGAAAGAGTTATAATCCACGGACATAATGTCTCCATAAAAAAAACGGATCACTTCCTCAAACACCTGTTCCTTACTGCTGAAATAATGATAGAAGGCTCCTTTAGACATGCCCGTTTCCGTAACTATCTCTTTCATGGTAACCTCCTTAAAGCTCTTTTGCAGGAACAGCTTCAGGGATGTATTTAATATTAATTCTCTTGAGTCATTCATAAAAACCGACCATTTGGTATGTAAAAGTAGATGTTTTTTTATTTTCTCCAAAAAAATATTAATCTCCTGGGGAAGTAGGGAAACAGGTTTTCAATTATATTGTGCCTTCAATAATTAACCACCCATGAAATCTGTTGTTAACTACTTTAACCTCATCGGAGAATTTACCAACCCCGGAAAATTTATGTGGGGAGCCTTTTTAACCGGTCTCACTGCTTTTATAATCGCTGTAGTATTAGTGATCTTATTGCGGAAATTTATACTGGTACCCCGCTCCGGGAGGATACTCCGCTTTATTGCCTGGTGCTGGTTTTTCGTACTGCCGCTGCTGGCAGGGTTTTTTGCGTTTAAATGGGGCTTTTTTAATAGTCTACGTAAAGATATAAAAACGCATGCAGACGTATACTCAAAGCATGTACCGGCAGGATTTGATCAACAAGCTTCCTCGGCAATACAATCCCTGTTCCGCCAGCCGGATGGCCGCCCAACCGACGTATCAAAGCTTTCCACCAACCAGCTCATTGATACTGCGGGCACGCTGATCTATAACGTATACGGCACTACGCTGGAACAACAGGCCGCTCAGGATGGCGTACGGGGCAAACTGGCCGCCTTTATGCTGCGTACCACCAAAGGTGCAGGCATCGCCTATACCATCAAAAAATATATCCGCAAAATGCTCTCAGAAAAAATTGGTCTTGAAGAGGGTGTCAGCGCGGATCTCATGGAAACAAAGATTACCGCCATCATCAATGGTGGCCTGTTTATCAATATCGCCCTTATCCAGGTTGATCACTTCCTGAAAGGATTACAAAAAGGTGTATTGATCACCTTCCTGCTTATCCTCGCCATACCCTGCCTGGAAATAGGGATCGCGCATTACCTGCACCGTAAAAAGCTCAAAGCGGCAACGCCGCAACCGGCAGGCGTGTAAATACCGTGGTTGTCTTTCTCCCGGCGAAGCTGAAAGGAGAAAGACAACCGCCCTTAAATAATATTTACCTGCCATATGCAACCTCGTGCCTTTCAATTATATTGAATTTTTTCTACGCCTGCGATCTTTTTAGCCGGAAGAAATCGTAACTTAACTATACAGTAAAACAGGATAGGCGTGAACGTTATTCCAGATGAAAAACTGATATTATGAGATTTAACTGTTTCTATATCATTTTCCTCAGCATAGGCATTCTTTTTTCCGGTATCAGCTCCATAGCACAAACCCCTTCATTCAACGATACTTATCAGCAGCTAAGCCGGTTTATGGATTCTGCCCTTGTTCCCATGAAAGGTGGCGCTACCAGTCTTGCTTTCTCCATAAAAGCAGAAATCGATCATGGCGTAATCACCAAGCTGGATTGCTCCACCAACCTGGCCGGCAACCTGAAACCACGCCTCTTCAGGCTGGAAGAACTGGATATTAAATGGAATAAATTTACCGGGAAAAGTGGTAAGTATCATGTGATCATCCCGGTGTACTTTATTGTAGAACACAGCACGGGTAAAATACAACTCAACTCCAAAACGGAGTTTACCAATGGTTTCTATTTTGATGACGGCGACCTGTTCGATAACAAACCCCTGAATAATTATTACTTCCTAAAGCCCATCTACCTGCAACGCTACCTCTGAGGCAGCTGCATGCTGCAGCCTGTATTGAGAAGGAGTAACCCCTTCAAACCGTTTGAAAAATTTGGTAAAGTTGGAATTGTCGAACGTGAGTTTCGTGGCAATATCTGTTACCGTAAGCAATGGATTTTGTAACATCTTCCTGGCTTCTTCCATTAATCTCATTTCAAAAAAATAACATGGCGCATGACCTGTGTGCAGCTTAATGGTATTGCTGAGATGCACCGGGTGAATATACAACTGGCGGGCAAAGTCTTTGATATGATACATCTGGTCTAGGCTGCCGTCCATCACCTGGTCGATGTGTTCATTCACCGCAGCAATAAAGTCGGCAGTAATTGCTGCTTTCCTGGTCTGATATTTCTGAGGAAGTACGGGCATGGCATTTTATATCTTACCTAAAGATACTAAATCATGTTATCATGTAACCCGTTAAAACCACTTTAACATTTCTGAAAGGTTACCTTTTCTGCGTGATCTGTATAAAGGTTAAATTCTCCTGTTATGCGCCTTTCACTCTATTACCTGGGTATACCCCTGCTGGCTCTGTGTGCCTGCCAGGGTGGTATGAACAAAGAAATGAGAGACTATGCAGCCACTGCTGATTCCACGTCTTTCTCCAACGACATCACAAAACTTAATTCCGCTTCCCGCAAAAGAGTAAAATCCGCCGACGTGCGATGCCGCGTCAGTAACGTGTTTCAGGCTACCTCCCGCATGGAGCAACTGGTAACACGCCTCGGTGGAATTGTAGTGGAAAGCAATCTGCAGAACGAATCTGTACAACACTTCCGCGTGCCTTATTCCGCCGACTCAGTGAAGGATGTTCAGCTGTACACACCCACTGCGAACCTCACCCTGAAGGTACCAGTAGAGCATCTCGACTCAGTGGTGTATTCCCTCACGGCCACGGCAGGATATATTGATTACCGCGTGGTAAAAGATCAGGACATGACCCTGAAATACCTGGCCAATGCGTTAAAGAATGAACACCAGGAAAAACAGGAAGCACAGCTGAGTAAAGTTACGCCCGCAAAGAAAGGCACCACGCTGGATGTGGTGGAGTACAAAGATCAGAAAGCAGATATGGCTATCGACCGGCAGATGGATAACCTCGTGATCCTCGACGATGTAGCTTATTCCACTTTTACAGTGCAGTTGTTCCAGCCACAGGTAACGGATGAACAGGTGGTCATCAACCCCGATCGTGTAACCCGCGCGGGCTTTGGTACAGAGCTGCTGGTAGCCCTGCGTAACGGCGCCGAAATTTTCCGCAACATTCTCCTTTTCTTTATTCAGCTGTGGCCTTTCCTGCTGGCAGGCACATTGGGCTGGCTGGCTTACCGGAAATTATTATTACGTAAGAATTAAATCTCCGCAAGGAACGTCTCTAAAATTTTATTGAACTCCGCCGGTCGCTCCATCATAGGCGCATGCCCACATTCGTCAATCATCACCAATGTGGCATGCGGCAAATGATGCCTGAATTCCAGGGCTACTTCCGGCGGAGTAATTTTGTCTTCTGTTCCCCAGATCAGTAATGTTCGTATAGGTATTTCCGGTAGTAGGGCCGCCACATAGTTACGGTTGGCAGATTTTGCCATCCTCACAATACAGTAGCATTTCTGCGCATCGGTGGTAGTTTGAAACACTTCTGCCACCAATGCATCAGTGGCAACTGCCGGGTCATAAAAAGTATAGGCTACGCGTTCTTTTATGTACGCATAATTACCCCGCTTAGGATAACTACCCATACTGGTATTTTCATAAAGACCGGAACTGCCCGTGAGGATTAACCGGGCTACCTGTTCAGGGTGGCGGTGCGTGTACAGGATCGCTACATGTCCTCCAAGTGAATTGCCCACCAGGATTACATGTTGGAGCCCTGCTTCCCGGATATACTGACTAAGAAAATCAACAAGGTATCCCAGCTGGTCGCTGGTATGCGCATCATAAATCGGAAGAGATGGAATATGTATATCGTACTGCGGTTGAAAATGTGTAACAACGCCTTCCCAGTTACTAAGTCCGCCGAAAAGTCCGTGCAATAAGATCATGCTTTGTTTCATATCTTTTTTGATACAAAACTATTGCGGGGAAAATTGAGCGGCCGTGATCTCAGTCACAAAAGTTACGGGTCTGGTCCAGGAGGAATAACCGCGCCCTGCTTAACGCTTCCCGGCTGGTATACAGGTACCGCGCAATATTGGTGAGCGATATTTTCTGTATGATGGCGGGGCGCCGTTCCAGCAGGAACCGGTAACGCTGCAGCGGACTTTTTAAAGAAAGGATGTACTGGTGTTCGGATTGCTGCTCCAATAGTTCCTGGTACAGTTGCAGGTTTACATGCAGCAGATTCATATGCAGGTCGTACAGGGGCTGCAGTTTTTTGATATTTATTCTCAATACCACGGCGTCTTCCACGGCAATAATGCTGATAGCGGAAGGCGCTTTTTTATTATAGCTTTCGCAGTTGGCGAGAAAATCATCTGCGAAGCTGAATTTTACGATCTTCTCATTTCCTTCTTCATCAACAATAGCAAATTTGAACATGCCGGAGATAACAAAGGCCGAGTAGCGGGCTACTTTGCCGTATCTCAGGAAGGCGTCTCCTTTTTTTATGTGCTTTACGGTGGCAATGTTATCCAGTAACTGCCATTCTGCCTGGGTTACTACCGGGTATTTTTTCATGAGCCGATCATACCAGGCGGGCAATACGTGATCCATAGTGGCAATGGTTTGTCTGCAAGATAATAATTCGCCGTTATTTTTCTCCCAAACAAAAAAGCAGCAGGAACCCGTTCCTGCTGCTGGTGATAATGATATACTCATTGTTTTACTTAGCCTGGTCCCGTAATGCTTTTATCTGGTCATGTGAGCGTCTCAGCTCTGCTTTTTGCTGGGTTAATAATTCTTTGATGTAAGCCGGCAGTGCTTCATGCTCTATGGCATCTTTATAGGCTCTCTGTGCGGCATCTTCGCCGGCTTCGCAGTTGGAGAGGATGGTTTTACGGTCATGGCCGGTAAAAACGGCTTTTACATCCATCCAGGCGCGATAAACTTTACCGCTGGCAGTGGTGCCTGAATCCATTGTTCCGCCGTTTGCCTGTACCTCGTTACCGAGTGCATTTCTAAGCTGGTGACTTTCTGCAATCATATCGGTAAAAAGCGGTCTCAGGTCGCTATTACCTTCTTCCAGTTCCTTCAACGCTTTTTCATAACCTGCAATACGATCATTGTTGATGGCGATCAGGTCGTTCAATACTTCGTTAGTGGCAGTTGGTGTTATAGTTTCCATGATATTTTTGTTTAGATGTACCAGGTATCTACCATAAAGCATACCAGTACCAGGCGGAGTGGCACTGACAGGGGCGTAGCTATAAACGGGGATTAAAAGACGGGTTGAAGTGTAGAAGCGTTTAATCATTCTGTGGCAGAACTTCGCAGGCATTGCGGACCGAAATGTGGTATATCGCTGTTTCCTCAAAACGGGAAGCCACTACGATCTGTGTGCCGTTAGCGTGCTGGTCAAAAAGTTCCTGTACCAGCGCAGGGCTGTTATTATCACGGGAAAGATGGGCCAGCAGGAGATGGCTCATAAACGGCGGCCGGTAAGTAGTAAATATTTCCAGCGCCTGTTTATTGGATAAATGTCCTTTTCCGCCCCGGATGCGCTTTTTCAGGTAGTAAGGGTATCTGCCTTTGTCCAGCATCTCTTCGTCGTAGTTGGCTTCCAGGAAAGCCGCATGACATTGCTGAAAATGACGGATCACATGCTCACAGGGCGCGCCGATATCTGTAAAGATCCCGATGGTGACCGCATTGCCGGCCACAATAAAACTATGCGGCTCTGATGCGTCGTGATGTTTTGGGAACGCGGTTACCGACAGGGCGCCAATCTGTACCGGTTCGTAGGGGTTAAACGACATCACCAGCTGTTCTTCCAGGGTGAGGCCGCCATGTACCATTGTCATATTGGTGATATACACGGGCAGGCGGTATTTTTTTGCCAGCACCGTTACTCCCCGGATATGATCAATATGCTCATGTGAAATAAATATCGCTTTTACCTTGCTCATGGTGAGGCCCAGGCGGGTCATCCTTTTTTCGGTTTCCCTGCACGAAATCCCTGCGTCTACCAGCACGGCTTCACTGTCATTCCCAATGTAATAACAGTTTCCGTTGCTTCCCGAATTCAATGATGTAATAAATAGCGACATGCGGACAAAGATAAATTTTCAGGTTGAGATTTGCAGAGACAGGTATTTTGATATGCAACGTTGTTGCAAATTATTTTATTTGTTATATTTGTTTCATTATGTTTGCAGGATATAATGAACCAGATCCTGATGCTCTTTTTACACTGGGGTGTTTCCCCTGAAATTTTCCGTATCGGCGGTTTTGCACTGCGGTATTATAGTTTGGGCTTTATGCTGGCTTTTGCGGCCTCGTATATGATATTGCTGTATGTATTCCGGCGGGAGCGGCAGTCGCGCGAAATGCTGAACCGCCTGCTGGTGTACATCATAATGGGTACGTTGATCGGTGCACGCCTCGGGCATTGTTTGTTTTACGACTGGGCATATTACAGGGAACATATTTGGGAGATGATCCTGCCCTTTACCTTTTCGGGTGGTCAGTTCACTTTCACGGGCTACCAGGGATTGGCGAGTCATGGCGCTGCCATTGGTATTGTACTGGCTTCTGTACTTTTCAGTTACCGTTTCCGGGTGCCGCTGATGTGGCTGCTGGATCACCTGGCGCTGGTGGTGCCGCTGGCAGGTGCGTTTATCAGGACCGGCAATTTCTTTAACTCCGAAATTATCGGTACGCCGTCCACGCTGCCCTGGGCGGTGGTATTTACAAGAGTGGATGATATACCGCGTCATCCAGCGCAGCTGTATGAAGCGTTGGCGTATCTCCTCATTTTTGGATGGCTGTGGTTCCTGTACCGGATGCGCCCGGAGCCGGGCAAACTATTTGGCTGGCTGCTGACAACCGTATTCAGCGCCCGCTTTCTGATCGAATTTGTGAAAGAAAACCAGGTGGCTTTTGAAAACGGGCGCCTGCTGGATATGGGACAGTTACTGAGCATCCCGCTGATTGTATTGGGTATTTATTTTTTAATTTTCTATAAGAAGAGATATGGGTAAAGATGAACGTGTGAAGGTGTACATACTGACCGGGTTCCTCGGGGCGGGCAAAACCACGGTGCTGAACAGCCTGTTGCGACAGTTCAGCGGGCACAATAACATTGTAATTGAAAATGAATTTGGAAAGGTAAATATCGACGCCGGCCTCATCACCGAAAAAATAGACCAGCTGTATGAACTTACCAGTGGCTGTATCTGCTGCTCACTGGACAACGACCTGCTGGAAGTACTGGGAAACATCCTGCAAAAAGAAGAACGCCCGGACCATGTGTTTATTGAAACAACCGGTATTGCGGATGTGGGCAACATCATCGGGATGTTCCATATGCCCGATGTGCAGCGGCATTACGAACTGGTAAGCACCATTTGTGTGGCAGATGCGGAGAATATCTTTGAAAGATTGCAACAGGTGCCGGAAGCGGGTAAGCAACTTTCCTGTGCAGACGTGATCATCATCAATAAAATAAAGCAGCTCGCCGTACCTCAACTGATCTATCTTTCCCAACAGCTGGAACAAATGAACCCGCTGGCATTCATCACCACTTCAGAAGATGGGTTTGTACCACTGAAAGAGTTGCATTTTCCCGAAAAACCAATAGGCGCCACTATCGCACCTGTTGCACCGGTGAAACATCCGCATAAAGTGAATACGGTGTTGTTTGAATCGCCGGAAGCCTTCGATCTGAACATGCTGGTATTTGTACTGGATCTTCATTTCAACGCATACCCGGATCAGCTGTACCGCATCAAAGGATATGTCCGCATAAAGGACACGCCTGAAAGAATGCTGGTACAATCCACCGGGAAATACCTGCACATACAACCGGCAGGAGAGTGGGGCAGTGCCACGCCATCTTCCACACTGGTATTTATAGGAAAAGAATTAAAAACACCCACTATCCAGCGGATACTCACCCCAGCGCTCAGAAAATAATTTTATGGAAAAATCCGGGAACGGCATCTTTCCTGAAATTCATTGTTATGATGAGCACCCGCAGATCGACGATATTACTGATAGCAATCCTTACTTTACCGGCTCATTTCGTATATGCCTGGCAGTTATCCGCACTGGCTGTGTCTGTCGTTAGTCCCCCGTTTTACAATGGAGCAACCCGTCCTGCATCTGTTGGCGCGCTCCCGCTTCCCGCCGGGTTTACCCGCCTGCCGCAACCGGCTGGCAGTTTTGGCGCCTGGCTGCGGGCTATGCCCCTGAAGCAGAATAACAAAGTATATCTTTATAACGGGCATTTAAAAAACAATCAACAGGCACAATACGCCGTACTGGATATTTCTACCGGCAATAAAGATTTACAGCAATGCGCGGATGCGGTGATCCGCCTGTATGCGGAATACCTGTACAACAGCAAACAGTTTGGGAAGATCGCTTTTCACGCCACCGATGGCACGCTGATGGATTACAACAGCTGGATGAAAGGCGACCGGTTTGTATTAAAACAAAACCGCCTCGTGAAAGTGAGAAAGGCTGCGCCATGCAGCGGGCCGGCCTGTTTCAGCAACTACCTCGAAACGGTGTTCTCCTGGGCAGGTACTTTATCACTCAGCAAAGAGCTGCTACCGGTAAAGGATACACGTAAAATATTACCCGGAAATGTTTTTATTAAAGGAGGTGCTCCCGGTCACGCGGTAATGGTAATGGATGTGGCACAGAATGCCGCCGGTGAAAGGATTTTCCTGCTGGCGCAGAGTTACATGCCTGCGCAGGATATCCATGTATTAAAGAATCCCGGCGCTGCTACGCCCTGGTACCAGGCTGGTTTTACGGGAAAGCTGTTAACGCCGGAATGGGTGTTTGATGCCGGGGAACTGGCACAGTTCCGGTAATGAAAAAGGGGCTGACCAATACCTGTTGGTCAGCCCCCTTTTATTTCAAGAATCAGGTGTGTGCGAAATATTCGTTTTCCACTTCACCATCTGCGTATAATTTCAGGATAGCATAACCCGGAGGCGTTTCAAAGTAATAACCCTCCCCGGCAGATTCCTTATCACCTTTTTCCCACCAGAAGCCACTCATAGCACCATTGCAGCAGTAACGCACGCCGTTGTAAACTGCGTTATCAGAAAGGTGATTATGCCCGCTGAGGCATACCTTTACTTTGTCGCGGTGTTTAAAAAAGAGGGCTTTCAACCGCTGATGATCGGAGTGGCCGCCACCTACGAGGATGGGAGTAATTCCCAGGATCGGGTAGTGCGACATCAGCAGGGTAGGCGTTCCTGCCGGCAACTTTTCCAGGTCCTGTTCCAGCCACTGGTATTGTTCTTCATCCAGGGCTATTTTTTCATTGTTGCCATCCAGGATAATGAAGTGCCAGCCTTTGCGGGTGAAGCTGTAATACCGGTGCGGAATGTTCAGCCGCTTTACTACATAGTCTTTCCCATACATACTGTCGTCTTTGGTGGGCGCCTTCCACCAGGTATCATGATTACCGATGCAGCTGTAAACATCATATGATTTCAGGCTGCTGATGCATTCATCCCAGATCTGCCAGAGCTGTGTGACCCTTTCCCTTTTTACGGTGTCATAGGAGGCATCGAAGATAGAGTCGCCGCCATTGAGGAAGAAGTCCACCTTTTTAGTTTTGATTTCCTCCAGGCATTTTTTAAATCTTGCCGGTGCGTTGAGGTCTTCACGTATATGCACATCCGTTATATGCGCTACGGTTAGTACCGGGGTACGTTTACCGCTTACAGCGGCCTTCACGGCGGCCGGCCCCAGGAGGGTGCCGGCTGCCATGAGCCCGGTGTGTTTGAGGATATCTCTTCTATTCATAAAAGGATTTATTGCCAGTCGAAAATCTGTTTCAGTGCAGGGTTCAACGCTACCTGCGTGTAAGGTACGGGGCGGTAGTAGTACTTGGGTTCTGTAAACTTACGTAGGTTCGTTTCCGTTACCAGTGTGCCGCCTGCGGTACCATTTTTCAGGTATACCGTTACGCTTTCCCCGATGCTGCCGGCTTTGTAATAAACCAGTGTGATACCGAGGGAATTCTTTTCTTTTTTATCTTCCGCAGGAATATCGGTGCTTTTATCTATCAGGATAATATCTTCCACACCATCGCCGGTAAGGTCAAATTTACCTAACCCGGGGAAGTACATGCCTTCCGGGATTTTCTCCAGCAGTTTGCCTGCATGCCATCTCATGAGGTCATTATAGCGGTACCCTTCCATTGCGAATTCGATTCTTCTTTCGCGGCGTATTTCCAGCAGCACGCCTTTCATTGCGCCGGTAACATCCGGGTATTTTGCGGCCTGCACAGGATCAGGGTTGGCATTGCTGGTGGCCAGGTCAAGAACCGGTATGCCGGCGCGGGTGCGCAGCAGGTTTACGGATTGATCCAGGTCGGTTTGCGTGAGCGTATTCAGTTCTGCTTTGGCTTCTGCAAAGGTGAGCAGGGCTTCTGCATAGCGGTATACGGGGAAGTCCACGCTGTTGGTAATAACCTGGTCGGTACTGTTGGTGTATCCTTTCAATTGGTGGTAGCCGGTGAAGTTTTTGTTAAGACGCTGGATATACGGCCTGGCGTCGCCGGCACGGGTAAAGCCCGGTCCAGCGAGGGTTTGGCGCATACGCGGATCCCTGTTCTGGAACTCGGCTACAAAAGGCAGCTTATCATAACCGGGAATATCGGTAAATCGTTTACCATCTTTCATGAGGTAGGTTTGCACCAGGTCGCGGGAAACGGATTGTTCGTAATCCCCGAACACGTTACCGTTGATACTGCCGCTGCGGCCTTTATTCATATCATAAGGATTGGCGAGGATCACTTCTTTGTTCAGCAGGAGGTCCTGGCTGGAGAACAGCGCAGCGTAATCCTGGTCGGGTTTACCGGTGTTGTATATAGTGAAGTTGCCGGAGTTGATAATGTCCTGTGCCTGAACGCGCGCGCTGTCGAGGAAGCGTGCGGCGGTGCCGGTGAGGTTGAGCTCCGGGTGATACTTACGGTAGGTACCTTCAAACAGGGCAATACGGGCGTAGAGCATTTTAGCGGCCCATAAGCCCGGTGTGCCACTGGGTACGCTGGTGCGGATGTGTGTGGTGGCAAATACGAGATCGGCCATCATACTGTCTACCACCATTGCACGGGGATCGCGGCCTTTGAACAGCTCGGGGTCGCCGGGATTTAATGCCCTGCCATACCAGGGAACATCTGAATAGCGGATAATTTTATCAAAGTAAAATTCGGCCCGGTAGTACCTGGCCAGCCCGGCATAATGATCTTTGATGTCCTGGGTAACAGTGGCTTTGTTGTAATTGTCGAGGAAATAATTCACGTCACGGAGCCTGTCCCATAACCAGCCATTGGTAATGGTTTGAGAGCTGGGAGAGCCGATCATGATATTTTTTACTTCCACTGCGGCGGTGGTGGCGGCATTGTCGCTGTTCTGGTCCCCGAGGTATTCGCCGGTACCGGCCAGGTCAAGTAAACCATTCACATACAGGGCCAGGTCTTCCTCGGTTTTAAAAAACAGTTCAGGGGAAATAGCGTCCTGTGGATAGCGATCGAGGAAGTCCTTTTTACAGGAAGCACTGATCACCATCACCCCGATAATTATATAGCTCGTAAATTTTTTCATGTTGCAATGTTTAACGTTCCGGTTTTACAGATCAAGATTTAATCCTACTGCATATTTGCGCTGGTAAGGATATGCCCATCCATAGCCATCAATAATGGATTCCGGATCCAGGTACTTTTTGATGGAAGAGAATTCAAAGATGTTTTCGCCGGTTACGTAGATGCGTAAACGATTAATATGATAGCGCCTGGTGAGTGATGCGGGCAGGGTGTAACCCAGGGTTACATTTTTGATACGCAGGTAAGCCGCATTCAGCATGTATTTGGATTGCGGGATATCCAGTCCTTTTTTATCGTTGTTATCTGCCAGCCACGATTGTAATACCGGGAAGTAAGAATTGGTATTGGCATCTGCCAGTCCGGCTTTGATATAGGACTCGCTATGCTGCGCGCGGGTAGCTTCGTTGTCGGCTGTAGCGCGGTAGTAGTCGAGGTTCCAGGGGTAAATACTGGCGTAAGGTTGTTGGTATGGTCCCCAGAATAAATAGTGATGCGGATAGTAATCCATTTTCCCGATGCCCTGGAGGAAAACGGAAAGATCGATGCCATTCCAGTTCATATCCAGGTTTACACCAAAGCGGTAATGCGGACTGGTATTGCCGATCACTTTCAGATCTTTGGGATCTTTGGCAGAAATACCCCGTTCAATTTTGCCGTTACCATCCAGGTCTTTGTACTTAGGCCATCCTTCTACAATTTCCAGGGCGCCCCAGGGGATAATGGCAGATTGATCCAGTTTGTTGATCTCATCTTTATTTTTGAAATAGCCGTCGTTGGTGAGTCCCCATATTTCGCCATAGGTTTGACCAGGCCAATAGTTGGAGCCAAAGAGTTTTTGTTCGTTCTGGAACCGGGTGATCTTTGTTTTATCATCAGACAAAATAACTTTCACACCGAAGCCGAGCGGTTTGGAGGCTACATTAAAATCGTTGCGGTAGCCGAGGCTCAGTTCCCATCCGCGGGTCGACAGATCGGCCACGTTTTGCTGGGGAGCGCCGGTACCCAGTACGGCTGGTAATTCCTGGCCTTGTGCCAGCATACCGGTGGTGTTACGGATAAAGTAGTCGAAGCTGGCCTGGAATTTATTTTGCACAAAGCCCATGTCGGTACCCACGTTGGTGGTGGTTACTTTTTCCCAGGTATAGTTGGCCGGATCTACTTGTAGGGAAGGTGCGCCGGCAATAATTGTCTGGCCGGCGTTACCACCTGGCAGGTATTCTGATTTTTTAGTTTTCAGGGTTTGCAGATAGCCAAAATAGGCTACGCTCTGATTACCCAAACTACCATATGATCCCCTGAATTTGAGCGTGGAAATAACCGGCAGGGTGTTCCGCATAAAGCTCTCCTCGCTGGCGATCCAGGCGGCAGATACGGAAGGGAACAGGCCCCAGCGGTTGCTGGAAGGGAAACGGGAAGATCCATCGTATCGTCCATTTGCTTCTATGATGTAGCGGTCTTTAAACGTGTAATTAATTCTCCCGAAAAAACTCCGGATAGCATACGAGTAATATTCCGTACCTACCGCAGGATCACCGCTGGTGAGCGCGATGTAGGGGAGGGAAGAAGAGATCAGGTTTTGCTTGGAACCCTTTATCAGCTGCCATTCGTAGCTCTCCTGGTTGTACCCGGCCAGTAAAGTGATGTTGTGTACTTTACCGAGGGTTTTGTGGTAATTGGCGAAGAGGTCTATTACATCGTGACTGATAGTACCGTTGTTTTCTGTAACGGAGCCGTTACCGCCTTCCTGGCGGATATCGTCCGGACCATAGCCTATTTTATATTTTTTCTGGTCGATGTGGTATTTCCAGAGTTCTCTTTTGATGCTGGCGTCACCGGTGATGGTGAGGTCGTTGTCGAGGAAAGAAGCCACACCGCGGATGATGTCCTGGAATCCAAAACGGGTTTGCGTGTTGCGTCCGCCGTCTACCAGTTGGGCTGCCAGTCTGCCGGCGGCGGTATTGGCCCAGGTGCCGTCCGGGTTCACTGCTACCTGGGTGGGTTGCAGGTAGTACACGTCCGTGATGTTATATGCAGGGGCATCGGCCTTTGTCTGGTAGATGTTCATGTTATTATCTACCTGTAACCATTTGATGGGTTTAAGGCTGAGTTTTCCGCGTAATCCGTAGCGTCCCCAGTCGTCTTTGGCCAGCTTATTCAAACCGTTTTCTTTGGTATAGTCGGCAGAAAGGAGATAGCTGATAGGTAATTTCTTCGCCGTTTCTGCGCTGCCGTTCAGGGAAATAGCATGATACTGGGAGAAATTACTTTTACTGAAGAAGTAATCATTCCAGTTGTTGCTGCCCATGTACGCCCATTTGGTAGGATCGCTCGGATCAATACGGGTATCAGGCAGGGAAGGGTTTTCGGATCTTTCCTTTGCCCATTTATAATACTCATCGGAATAGTTTACATAGTCCCACGGTGTATTGTCGGTAGATGTTTCCAATACGCGCGAGTAAATATAGGGATCGGTGATCGCGTCCGGCATAACGGTGCGGCGCGACATGGCGAAGTAGTTACTGTAGCTGACGGTTTGTTTACCACCGCTGGTGCCTTGTTTGGTGGTGATGAGAATAACGCCGTAGGCGGCGCGTGCGCCGTAAATGGCTGCAGAGGCAGCATCGCGTAATACGGAGATAGACGCGATATCAGCAGGGTTAATGCGTAACAGGTCGTCCATCACGGCAGCAATACCATCAATCACGATGAGTGGCGCAATATTCCCGTTAGAAGAAGCAATACTGGCCACACCCCTGATATTGATAGTAGGCGTTTGTCCGGGTCTGCCGCCGGGGTAGCTGATATTCAGCCCGGGACTGAGGCCCTGTAAGCCCTGCATCACATTGGCAATGGGGCGTGCAGCCAGCTGTTTGCCGGAAATCTGGTCGATAGCGCCGGTTACGTTTAGTTTCTTCTGTGTACCATAACCTACCACGATCACTTCTTCCATAGAATTTTTAGAAGGTTCGAGGGTGATGGTCAGGGTTTCCCGGCCGTTGAGTGAAACCTCCTGCTGATCAAAGCCTACATAGGTAAGTACGAGGATGGCATTTTCGGGCACCTTTAATTCAAAGTCGCCTTTTACATCCGTAACAGTGCCTATGGAAGTGTTTTTGAGCCTTACGCTTACGCCTGGCAATACTTCGCCGGCGGGATTTACTACATGGCCTTTTACCAGGTTGTCTTTACTCACCACGGCCGCCGGGGCGATCACGATCAGTTTGTCGGACATTTTCCGGAAGTGAAGGGAAGTATTATCGAGTATTTCGTTTAATACTTTGTCGATAGACCAATCTTTTGCATCGATAGATATTTTATGGTTTAACGGAAGATTATCATCGTTATAAACAAACCTGTAATGGCTGTTCTTCTCCAGCAGGGCGAGGGCTTTGTCCAACTGCACCTGCGAGAGCTTCACTGTTATGGTGGATTGAGAATGCACCTTTGCGCTTACGTGTAAACAGGCAAGGGTGACAAGCAGCATAGAAAGCTTCATAAAAATTAACAGTTTATACAACCTCCGGCCGGGCGGAAGCCAATTGTCCACTGTACTTTTTTTCATACATTTGTTTTGTTGGTTAATTAATTTGTTGATGGAAAGTTTACCCAATACAATGCTGTTAACCGATATTTACACGGGGAATGGTGCGAACATTTCCCGTTTTTTTTTCGGTTTAAGCTTAGCTAATAAATTCTGTAGTTACTTGTTGTTCAGACTGTCCGTTTAATGTTTTACAGGTGAAAGAAATGTTAGTTAATCCATATTTTGCCTTCTGCATCTTTATGCCAGGAAAACGATAAGGTTGTTTCCAGTGCATTCAATACTTCTTCCAGGCTTTCTGATTCGAAAACACCGGTAAAGTAGAGTTGTTTTTTACGATCGTCACTAAAGTTGATTTCCACCCCATACCACTGTTCCAGCATCTTTACTACTTTGTCGAGCTGCAGGTGTTTAAAGGCCAGTTTATTTTGTACCCAGGCCGTTTCCGGGATAATACTATCTCTTAATGTGGTGAGTTTCGTTTTATATACTATTATGGGTGTAGTTAGTGCTGCAGTGTTTTCTGTTGTTGGTGCTGTTTGCGGATGCACAGGTACGGTTAGTTTTTCGTTGGGCTTCAGCGATACTACCTGGCTGGAAGCATCGTTCAGCACCACTTCCACAGACCCCTGCACAAGGGATGCTACGGCGCTGTCTTCCTGCGGATAGGCCCTTACATTGAAAGAGGTGCCCAGCACCCTTACATTAAAGGCTTTGGTATGAACGCGGAAGGGACGTTCCGCATCGGCGGTTACCACAAAAAAGGCTTCCCCCTCGAGGGTTACTTCCCGGGGCTGATGCGCTGCAAATTGTTGGGGATAATCCAGTTTACTGCCGGCATTGAGCCATACCCTGGTACCATCCGGTAGCAGCACCTGTGAGCGCATGCGTTTGTCGGTGACAAGCTGTGATAACACCGGTGTTGTTTTGGCCCGTTGTGTATACCGCCAGTATCCGCCGAGGGCGAAGAGCAGGAGGAATCCCGCCGCAATGCCGCTGTATAGCAGCCATCTGCGTCCTTTTGGGGGCGCTTCTTCATAAAGCGTGTCAGCTGGGAGGTTTTGCATACGCTGCTGATGTTTTTCCAGCAGTTGTTCCACCTGCGTAGGGGAGTATGCTTTGCCCGCCGGAGCCCAGTTTTGCGCAAACACTTCCCGGATGTAGCTGGCATCCGGGTATTGCTGCAGCAATTGTTCCAATGCTGCGGCTTCTTTTTCAGTTAATTCGCCGGCCATTTCGCGGGCCAGCAACGCATAGAGTTTTTCCTGATCCATAGTGTCAGTGAAGAATAAAAAGGCGCCTGTTTAATGTAAGCAGCCATTTTGTTCCTGCATCTGTAAGAAGGACAAACTAAACAGTAAAAATTCCCTAAAGGAAATCAAAAAAAAATTATGAGTCCAGCCGGAGGTAGGTTTGAGCGGTTTCGTCCGACAGGTCGAAACGGATGGCCTGGGATATTTTTTTAACGGCGATAGTGAGTTGTGCATCTACCGTTTTTGTGGAAATATTGAGCAGTTCCGCTACTTCGCGGTAACTGAGGCGGTCTTGTTTTATTAAGCGGAAGATAAGCTGGCAGCGGGCGGGCAGGCTGCGGATAGCCCTTTCTATTTTTTGCGATACTTCGGCAGATACCATTCCGTTTTCTGCATCGGGGGCAATAGCCAGCATGTCTGTATTCAGCGTATCCAGCGAATGGTGCTGGTGTCTTTTCTGTTGGCGCAGGGTATTCAGGGAAAGATTTTTGGTGCTTACATAAAGATATACCACCGGGTTTTGCACATGCGATAAATCATTCCGTTTTTGCCACAATGATAGAAATACATCTGACACAATTTCTTCTGCCAGGTGAAACGAGGAAACAATGGATGCAGAAAAATGTATCAGCCGGGTACATAACGCTATGTATAATTCATTGTACGCCTGAATACTGTTATCATAGCAGACCCTTTCAAAAAGCCCTTTTATCTGCTCATTTTCTCTCATGGCGCAAAAATATATAAATCGGAATAAGTCTGTTATTAAGTGTTTGTTACGGTTTTGGTTGACCTGGTAATCTATTCGTTGTTCAATGCGCAGCAATATATACATTTCCCCCGGTATTCCATGAGCGTGTTCATAATAAACGTTTTCTTATCTTTACCCACTACCATGACCGATTCTCCGTCCATAAAACTATCCGTTCTTACCGGGAAAATCCAGCAGGCGCTTCAACAGGTGTTTGCAGAGCAAACCTATTGGGTAGTGGCAGATATCACCAATCATTCTTACTACCAGCAAAAGGGATATCATTATTTCGACCTGGTGGAAAAAGAAGAACATGCGGGTGGTATTGTAGCCAAGGTTTCGGCAGTTGCATGGGGAAATGGCGCTATCCGGATCAAGGAATTTGAAATAGTTACGGGGCAGCAGTTTAAAAATGATATTCATGTATTGGTAAAAGTATCCGTGGGGTACCACCAGGTACATGGATTGCAGATCACGCTGCTGGATATAGATACCAGCTTTACAGTAGGGTTGCTGGAACAGCAGAAGCAGCAAACCCTGTTACGGCTTACTACTGAATGCGCGGATTTTATCCGTAAGTCGGGCGACCGGTACATTACCCGCAACAACCAGTTGCCTTTGCCAGCAGTGATCCAGCGGCTGGCGGTGATCACCTCCGGCAACTCCGCCGGTTACCAGGATTTCCGGCATACCCTGGAGCACAATCATTTCGGGTATACATTTAAAATCGATAACTACTTCACGGTAGTGCAGGGCGAAACCAAAGCGGAGCTGGTACAACAACGGCTGATAGATATCTACCAGCGCCAGGTGCCTTATGATGCGGTGGTAATTATCCGCGGGGGCGGTGCGCAAACCGACTTCCTGATCTTCGATACTTTTATCCTGGGCAGGGCGGTGGCAAAATTCCCGATCCCGGTGATCACCGGAATTGGGCATCAGAAAAATGAAACCATTACGGATATGATGGCGCATACCGCCACCAAAACGCCTACCAAAGCAGCGGAGCTGATCATTGCGCATAACCGGCTGTTTGAAGAAGCGGTGATCAATATGCAGCAGAATATTGTGATCCGGTCGCAACAGTTGTTTTCCGGGCACTTCCAGGCATTGTCTTATCTCAACAGCGCTATCATTAACCAGTCGCGCACTTTGCTGGCCAATCATAAAGAAGCCTTGCATGCCCGCAACAACGTGGTGCTGCATACCTCGAAATCAATATTGCTGAACCGGCACCGGGAGCTGATGACCGTATCCAACGCCGTGTTATCAAAGCCGCGGATCATGGTTTCCAACCGGCTGAATGACCTCGACAATATGATTGGGCGTTTCCGTTCTTTCAGCAGGTTATTTATTCAAAGCAAAAGGGGGCAGGTAGCGCATTACGACTCCCTGTTCAAACTGATGAGTCCTGCCAGTATCCTGAAACGTGGCTTTGCCATTGTATACCAGGACGGGCACATTCTTCCCGATGCGTCCACTCTCCAGCCCGGAAGCCATATCAGGGTGGTGCTGCAGGATGCATCACTGGAAGCCACTATTACTGAAAAAAACATTTTACATGAGCCAGGAACTGACATATGAAGCTGCCTACAATGAATTGCAACTGATTGCGGAAGAAATAGAGAATGAAGCTGTTTCGGTAGACCTGCTGGCAGAAAAGGTAAAACGGGCAGCTGTTCTTATTGAATTTTGTCAACAGAAATTACGTGCCACGGAAACGGAGGTGAATAACATTATCAAGCAAATGGAGGGGACGAAGGGGGGAGAGAAGTAAGGGCTTTCCACTCAGCTTTGAAACCGGGAGGAAGATATACCGGATCCGGGTAGCACCTGCTTAGGACATACTTAGGACATGGGGAATACATGCACTGAAGGTGGAGGTGACGTGGAGGGGATGTGGACTTGATCTGGAAACGGTCTGCTGTAAAGGGTTTTGGGCCAAAGTGAAGGTCGTGGTTCTGCACCCGGGGATCTCCCTAAAAAACCTCGTTAATACCAAAGTAAAAACCCGATTGATCCTTGCCCATGCCATAATCCAGCCGGATATTGATCCGTTTTTTAAACTCCCAGCGATAGCCGATGCCATAGCTGACCAGCGACTGGCGGAATTCCAACTCATTAAAGCGGGGAAATACGTTACCACCTCCAATCCAGGCAACCACGCCGCTGCGGTTATAGATCTTCTGGCGTAGTTCCACCTGGGCAGCCAGGTAGTTCTTATCGCGGAAGCGGCCTTCGTAGTAGCCCCTGAGGCGGTTGGAACCGCCGGCTTCTCCGAGGAGGCTCCAGGGAACATCGCCGCTGCGTTCTTCTGCGTAGAGGTCGGTAGCCAGTACGGCGCCTTTCCATAGTTGTTTGTACCAGTCGAACTGCAGATCCAGTTGTGAAAATACGGTTTTATTGCCCAGGAACGAGGGGAAAAAGCGATAGCCCAGTCGTATGTACATGCCTTTATAGGCATTGGGTATAAAATCGCGGGTATCGTATACAATAAACGGGCCGGCGCCGATGCCCAGTACCTTCCCGGGAACCATGAGGGGCTTGCCGCCGGCAGTATCGAGTTTTTTGGTTTGTACATTCTGGATTTGGGTACAGAGGCCCATGAACAGGTTTCCGTTCAGGTTGATGCTGAAGTCGGCCTGGAGTTTTTCGGTGAGCTGCACGTATTCGGTATAATCATCTTTATGGCTGCCGGCTTCGTAGCCGATGCCCCAGTATTTATTGGGGCGGGAGCTGAAAGAGGCTTTCAATGCCAGCCGGAACCGGTCGTGCGGAAATATGGTGGTGTTGCTGATGCCGATTCCATAAAACCCGGTGAGGGCGCCGGAGGCGTATACCGCGGCATTGGAAACGGGCAGCAGGGAATCTGTTTTATCTGTTTTGTATTGTGCGGCCATCATTACGGCGATGCCGAAGCTGGTTTCGGGGGTGTATACGGGGCCACCGATGAAGCTGAGGTCTACCTTTTTCTTTTTCTTTTCTACGTTGGTATTTTTAAGATAATACTTGATGTTATCAAAAAATCCTTTAGGCGCTGAAAATGTGGCTGTTGAGTCTGCCCGGTCTTCCTGCTGGGCATACCCTGCAGCAGGTGCAACCAGTAGCAGTAGTAGTAAAATCTTTCTATCCATGTATGACAATGCAATGAATATAGGACGATTTTCAGAAAACTGATGAAGTGGTATGCAAAAAGTGTGTTAAATCATAAAACGAACAGCAGCGCGGGTTGGCCCGGCTGCTGTTGTTTTTTATAGGGGTAAACAAATTAATCGATGAGCAATTGTGTCACGGCGGCGGTGTTGAGCGCCCATTGCATGTTATACACTTCATCGGCGTGCGCTTCAGGAGCGGCGTGCAATTGCTGGGCCTCCGCCTTGGCTGCGAGGAGCTGACCAATGCTCAGTTTGCTGTCCAGTTTTTTCAGGATGGCCTCTACATTGGCCGTGCTGAGGTCCTGGATGATCTGGCCATCGAAGGCCATTTCCAGCCAGATGATTTCCCGGGCTGCCACATCCAGTACGCCGAATACGAGCCCTTTGGTTAATCCGCCGGTGATGCGCACCATATGATCCACGCAGGAGGGATCGTAGGCCACGCCCCTTTTGGATACGCTCATGGGGTGTTTGCTGTTCATCCATCCCAATACCAGGTTCATGGCGATGGCGCCCTGGCTGTAGGCGTTGCAGGTGAAGGTGACATACTGCGCGCCGACTTTGGCCAGGGCAGGAATGTCTATTTCGATGTATTCCGCCGTCCCTACCTGGTTTGGTATGGAACGGATATCGCCGCTATGGATACACCCGGTTGTTTGCAGGTATTGGAAGGAGCAGGTATCCGTACGGTTGTTTTCGTAGGCGATACGGCAGCTCAGGTCCATATCCAGGTGCTGGGCAGGTAATCCTTTACCCCATTGCATGAACAGGATGATTTTATCCCCTTCCACTTTGAACCGGGTTCCCATCAAAGCGCCGGGCAGGTCCTGCACCTGTTCGCTGCGGTCGCCGATAGCCAGTGGTATTTTATACAGTTCCGGTGCAATGTAGATGCTTTTGGCAGTGGTGGCCACTGCGGCAAAGCGTTTCTTCATGGCGGAGATGCAAAGGTTTGTCACGGCCTGCTGCATTTCCTGCAACTGTTCGTCTTCGTAGATGTTCAGCTGCCGGTTAGCCGGGATGCTTTTTCCTACGCCGCCCAGTGGTTTTACCGCACGGGTGGTGGATTTATCGAAGTAATACAGTGCGTACATCTGTAAAGTCAGCAACAGCCTGGCCGGTACTTTATCCGTGATTTCCGCAAAGGCGGCGGTTACCGCTTCCGGTCCGAACCACAGCATGTTGGCAAACAGCGAGCGGGCAAAAAGACCCGGACGTTGTTTCAACAGTTGCAGGGTGTTGGCTTCATCGTAACGCAAACGGTAGTGGTTCACCTGGCCCTGCCACACGGTATAATCCTGGCGGTAGAACCGGTCCATCAGTTCGCGCAGTTTTTCAAAGCCTTCGCGTTTGCTGAACTCGGCCAGGCGCAGGGCGCGGATGAAGCGTACCCACATGTTACGCTGCGGATGCATGATTTCGCACATGGCCGTTACGTCCATATCCAGGCTATTCAGCCAGCGGGCAGCCATCAGTCCCTGTTGGCGGTTGTATTTCAGTTTCAGCGCCGCTTCCGCGGATACCACTTGTACCGTAGGATAAATATCCCGGTAGATCTGCCGCTGGTTTTTATTTTTCCGTTTGGTGATGGTACCTGGCTTCACCAGTTGCAGGAACCCGGTATGTTTGTACCACAGGTAACGGAGTATATCCGTTGGCGTGGTAAACAGTTTTGCGGCTTTTTCTGCCTCATCTTTTTCAATCAGCACATCTACCACTGCAATGATGGTTTCTTTCATACCTGGTTTTACAGCAGGCAGGGGAAAGATATGCAGCAATGCTTTCAGGCTTTCCACCTGGGTAGCATCCAGTGCTGTTTTGGAGGTCAGCAGGTTTTCCATGTATTGAGCCGCCAGCTCGTTGTTCCAGCGTTTCAGCACACGGATCTTACTTCCCTGGCCCATGTTTTCCAGTTCACCGAATTCAAACGGCGTACCGCAATAAGGACAACCGTTATATCTTTCCAGTGGAAATGTATTGGCAGGAATAATATGGCCGCATTGGAGCTTAGTACCGGCGCCCGTGAATTTATTGGTCAGGTAAGTGATAAAGTGATCAATGAACGATTCATTGGTAGGTACCTGCCAGTCTTTTATCAGCGGGGTCCAGTTGGTATTCACGCCCATCACTTCCCGGAATGTTTCCAGGATAGTAGCCTGGTAAGCAGGAGAGGTATGGTTCAACGCATGCAGGAGATCTTCTGTTACCCCAAATCCCAGTTTAGCGAGATTGGCTACCAGCATACCGGCGGCCGGGGTAATATGCAGCGTGTCTGTATTCACCACTGTATCAGGAATGTAAATAGCCTGTTGTCTTAATCCTGTTCTTAATAAAGCGTCCATTGTAATTGTGTTTAAATAATCAGATAATTTTGCTGCTGTTTATCCAAAAAAGAAGTAAGCAGCAATTGACCTCGATTTGTAAAGCAGGCTGGATTCGAACCAGCAACTCCGGATTGGAATCAGGAAGTAAGTTTTAATTGACCCTGAAGATAATTTTAAAACTACAGGATCCGGTGTTCAACCATTGAACTACTGCTTTTCCATCTTCTGCGTTAATTATAAATGTTCTTTTGGCTTGAATGAAGTAACATTTATTTGACCGCTTCCGATGACACAAAGATGCGCAGGTATCTACGCAATACACTTGCGCACTTAAATATTTCTTAAAAAATAGTTTTAACTACTTGATTATCTGTAATTTATTTTTTCTTCTTCCAAAGAAACAAAAATACTACGCAGGTATAATGCGCAGTATTTTTGTTTCTTTGTATAAATTATTAGTATGTCCATCAATAAGCTGGCCCTGATCCGGTACAAGGCCATCGATGAATGCCTGCGTAACCGCTATCGTAAGTGGACGCTGGAAGATCTCATTGAAAAAGTAGCAGACGTGTTGTATGAACTGGAAGGCATCAGCAGCGGCGTGAGTAAACGTACCATCCAGGCGGATATCCAGTTGATGCGCAGTGATAAGCTGGGGTATAATGCGCCCATCATTGTAAAGGACCGTAAGTATTATGCCTACAGTGATTCCGCATACAGCATCACCAACGCGCCCATTAACAACGCAGATGTAGATAAAATGAAAGAAATAGTGGCCGTGCTGAAACAGTTTAACGGCTTCAGTTACTTCGATGATATGAGCGATATGATTGCGCGGTTGGAAAATAACCTGTATAAATCTACCGACGCGCATCTCAACTGTATCCAGCTGGAAAATAATCATCGCCTGCTGGGCTTATCGCATATCAACCCGCTTTACCAGGCTACGCTGCATAAAAAGGCGCTCCTGGTAGAGTATAAATCTTTCAAAGCCAGCAAGGCACAGGAATTTATCTGTTATCCCTACCTGCTGAAAGAATACCGCAACCGCTGGTTCCTGATCACCCGGAATAAACGTACCCCGCAGCTGCTCACCCTGGCGCTGGACAGGATCATCAGCCTGCAGGAACTACCTAAAGAAAAGTTTATTGCCTGGGAAGGTATCCCCTTTGACGAATATTATGATAACCTCATTGGCGTTACCAAATCAGAAAAAGATCCTGTACATAAAGTAGTGCTGCAAATTGATGCAAAGCATGCCCCTTACGTGCTTACAAAGCCATTGCACCATTCGCAGGAAATATTAAAGGAAGATGAACAGGCCACCATAGTGAGTATCGACGTGGTGCTGAACTTTGAACTGGAGCGGGAAATCATGGGATTCGGGGAACATATGAAAGTACTGTCTCCCAAATCCCTGGCTAAGAAAATTGCATTGCGACTGGCACAGGCTGCGCAGGCGTACGAATAACGGGTACGCCTGCACGTATTTATTACCCGCTGACTTTATGATAAATAACCGTATCGGAAGCCAGCTGTTGTAAACGGTAACCGCCGGTATCCAGTTTCAGTTTTGGCAAAGATTGCTGTAGCTGCCGGAGCGCAGCAGGCGTAAAGCCCGCCTGGTATACATATAACTGTTGCAGCTTTTTATTTTGCTGCAGCGATAATAGTCCTTCGGCATTTACCGCCGTTCCGGCGAGATTGAGATAGCGCAGTTCCCTGCAGTTGCCCAGCGCTTTTATACCATTGCCCTTAACCGCTGTATTCCTCAGATCAAGACGGGTGAGCTTCTTCAGCTGCCCCAGTACAGCAAATGCGCTGTCGGTAACAGCCGTACCGGAAAGATCCAGCCAGATCAGCTGCTCCTTTAATCCCAGTAATAACTGCATATCACGGTCGCTGAACCCGGCGGCGTTGATCGCATCTACCGTGAGGTAGTGACTGCCGGCGCCCACGGGCATTACTTTTACTTTTAAGGCTTCCAGTGCGGCCATCTTCTGTTCACTGGGTGCACCGGTGCTTTCTTCCGGAACAAATTCCTGCTTATCCAGCGGGGTAGCGGGTTGCATTCCTTCCAGCACCGCCACGATCCGGGGCGTTTTTTCCAGCTCTTTTACTGTTTTACCGGCAGGCGCACCTGCTGCAATCCACCAGTGCAACAGTTCTAATTCCTGCGGCGTTACAGATGGCTTGCCTTTTGGCGGCATCCGGTGTTCGTCTTCTTCAGGAAGCAGCAGCCGTTTGAATAATTCGCTTTCTTCCGGTAGACTGTCCTTCAGCACCGGTCCGTGCTCTCCGCCTTTACGGATGAGGGCAATGGATTCCAGGCGCAAACCGCCTTTCAGCTTTTGTTCATTATGGCAGCCATAGCAGCGGTTGGTGAGTACCGGCCGCACAAGGTCTTCATACAACCGGGCGTCGCCGATATTCGTATAGGTGGCAGCGTTAGCCACCGCTTTGTTCATGCCGGTGATCCGCTGTAAAGGAGCGGGCATGGCTTGCGTGAGGTAATCGTCGCCGTGGGTAAGACTACCGCCGTAATGCCCTGCGGCGCTCAGCAGCAATACCATCAGCAATGCTGCCGGTAGTTGCAGGCGGGGAAAGCGGTGTTTATTTCTTTCCAGCAGGTATAACGCGGTGCTGATAACGGCTACGCCTATACCGAGATATTTATGCGTTTGCAGTAATTTTTCTTCATAACCTCCATCGAGTGAAAGGAGGTAGCCGGTGATGCAGCTGAATATGGCCGAAACAGCTGCCGCCAGTAATACCGCTGGCAGGGCTGTTTGTACGTGCCGCCATTTTTCCCTGCGGGCCAGCAGCGTTAATATAAATGCGATAATTAAAATGCCGATAGGCAGGTGTACCAGTAAAGGATGCGAACGTCCTATAAACATACTCCAGCTGCCGCTACTGATCAGTAATCTCATGGTTTGCTGTAACGTTGTTTTAGCTGGTTCATCATAAATACATTGATATCCCATTGATCGGCTACCGGCTGCCGGGTATAAGGCAGGGTAGGCAGGTAGTCGGCCGGACCAAATTCAGTAAGAAACGTGAGCGGTTTGCCGGCGGCCTGGTGCCGTTGCACAATCTGGTCCCACCAGCTGAAATGCGCCTTCACCGCAGCGGCCCATTCCGGCGCGCGGGGATCGTTCACCTGCGGGCCTTCCGGATGCCCGATGCGGGCGTGTACATGACCTGCACGTGCCAATGCTTTGACTACCGTGGCCTGCTGATCCTGCAGTAAGGATTCGTGTACGTTGCACCAGTGCGAAATGTCGAGCGTAAGCCGGAGGTCGGGTTTTGCATCGATGAATTTGCCGGCGATATGTGCGGCAAACAACATCCGGGAACGATGCGTTTCATGATATACCGGTATGCCTGTTTGTTTGGATATCCGGGTGGTCATATCTATTAACGCGCTGTTTTGTTCAAAGGAAAAATAATCCCTTCCGGAGTGGCAGTTAATATACAGCGGTTTAATTTTATTGTTGCCGGTGGCTGCTTTCAGCATAGTTTCAAATTGCTGTGCATGTTTCGTATAGTCGCTGTCGTAGCCCGCGCATAAATAGCCTACTTCCAGTCCGTGTTGTTCCAGCGCGGCAAATAATTCCTGTTGTGCGGCGGCTTCATTGGGCCACCAGATTTCGAGTCCGTCGTATCCTGCCTTTTTGGCCTGTGCACAAAATTCGTTGATGCTGCCGGTGTAGCCCCAGTTGGTGGCCAGTACAATAAGGCGGTATCCGTCTTTTGCGGCACCAGGTGTGGCTGTGGCAAATGCCGGCAGGGAAGGGATACATAATGCGGAACCCAGTATGGCTGATTGTTTGATAAAATTTCTTCGGTTACTGTTCATGTACGGTTTAGCTTAGTATGGGTGTAATTACTTTTCCGCCGGTGTCTGTAAGGCGGAATGGCCGGCCCTGGAACTGGTACGTGAGCTTTTCGTGATCAAAGCCCAGCTGTTGCAGGATGGTGGCGTGAATATCGTTGATCGCTACTTTTCCTTTCACGGCGGCATAGCCTATTTCGTCGGTTTCTCCGTAGGAAAATCCTTTTTTGATACCAGCGCCGGCCATCCACATGGTGAAGGCTTCTACGTGGTGATCACGGCCCAGGAAAGGCATGTCTTTGCCGTCCCTGTTTTCCTGCATGGGGGTTCTGCCAAATTCGCCACCCCATACTACCAGGGTTTCATCGAGCAGGCCGCGTTGCTTCAGATCCTGCAACAGTGCGGTAATAGGACGGTCAATTTCCCGGCATTTATTACGGAAGCCGTAATCGATCGCAAGGTTTTCATCTGTACCATGACTATCCCAGCCCCAGTCGTACAGTTGTACAAACCGCACGCCTTTCTCAACAAGTTTGCGGGCCAGCAGGCAGTTGTTGGCAAATGATTCTTTGCCTGGCTGTGTGCCATACATTTCATGAATGTAATCCGGTTCTTTGTTAATGTTCATTACTTCCGGTACGGAGATCTGCATTTTATACGCCAGCTCATACTGTGAAATACGAGACAAGGTTTCCGGGTCGCCGAAGGTGGTATATTCCTGTTTGTTGATTTCATTGATGGCATTGATGGATTCCTTGCGCAGGTCCCTGCTCATGCCTTCCGGATCGGTGAGGTAGAGTACAGGTTCGCCTTTGGTTCTGCATTGCACGCCCTGGTATACGGAGGGGAGGAAACCGCTGCCCCACACGCTTTTGCCGGCGTCTGGTGTTTTACCGCCGGAGGTGAGCACTACAAAGCCGGGGAGGTTATCGTTTTCGGAGCCGAGGCCGTAAGTTACCCATGAGCCGATGCTGGGGCGTCCTAGCCTGGCGCTGCCGGTTTGCATCAGCAGCTGGGCAGGGCCGTGGTTAAACTGGTCCGTTTGTACGGCTTTCAGGAAGCTTACTTCATCGGCCATTGTAGCGAAATGCGGCAGGTGGTCGGACACCCAGGCGCGCGATTCTCCATGTTGGGAGAAGATGGCTTGCGGTCCGAGCATTTTGGGAACGCCGCGGATGAAGGCAAACTTTTTACCTTCCAGCAGGGACGGAGGACACAGCTGGTTATGTAATTTCTGCAGGGCAGGTTTATAGTCGAACAGTTCCAGCTGGGAAGGTGCGCCAGCCATGTGGAGATAGATCACGCTTTTGGCCCGTGCGGGGAATTGTGGCACCCGTGGTGCCATTGGGTTACCCGCGAGGTCCAGCAGGGTTTTGCTGCTGCTGCCGCAGCTGGCCAGGAAAGAGCTGAAGGCGGCGGCGCCCAGGCCTTTTACACAGTCCATCAGGAAGTGGCGGCGGGTGAAATACCGCAGTGTTTGATCGTTTGCTTCCTTTATCAGTCGTGCGTGTTTAGTCATACCGGATCAGGATTTAGTCAGGAATTCATCCAGGTTCATAATCGCGTTGGCTACTACGGTGAGTGCTGCCAGTTCCGCCTTTTGTGGTGTATTATCTTTATGCTGCAACAGTTTGTCAGCTTCCGCGGGTTTTTGTTTGTATTCCGCGAGCGCTTCTTTATACAGTGTTTGCAATACTTTCAGTTTATTATCGGGCAGTGGTTTATACATAGCGGTTTGATAACCCCAACGGATACACGCAGCAGCGTCGTTGCCGCCGTTTTTCAGCATATGCCTGGCCAGTGAGGCGGCTGTTTCCACATATACCGGATCGTTGAGGGTAACCAGTGCCTGTAGTGGTGTGTTGGTGCGGATGCGCCGTTGCAGGCATACTTCGCGGCTGCTGCCGTCGAAGGAGAGCATCGACGGATAGGGGCTGGTACGTTTTTGAAAAACATACACTGCCCGGCGGTACTGGTTGCCGTCGTCGGCGGTTTTCCAGTAGGCGCCGCTCCAAACGGATTGCCAGATGTTATCGGGTTGGTACGGCATGATGCTGGGGCCGTGCAGCTGGCGGTTCAGCAGGCCGCTCACGGTGAGGGCCTGGTCCCTTACTTCTTCTGCCGTAAGCCTGAAATGCGGGCCCCTGGCGAGCAGGCGGTTAGCAGGATCTTTTTCCTGCAATTCAGGGTTGCTGGCAGAGGATTGTTTATACGCTGCGGATAATACTATTTCGCGCAGCATTGGTTTTACATGCCACTTGTATTTGTGCATAAACTGGTAGGAGAGATAGTCGAGCAGTTCAGGATGTGATGGCGTGAAACCCTGTGTGCCAAAGTCTTCTATGGTTTCCACGATACCGGTGCCAAAGATCTGTTCCCATAAACGGTTCACCATTACACGGGCGGTGAGCGGATTTTTTGTATCGGTGAGCCACATGGCAAAACCAAGACGGTTACGTGGCGCTTTTGCCGGGAATGGGTTCAGGGAGTGTGGTACATCCGGCGTCACTGCTTTTCCTTTTACCATCCAGTTGCCGCGTTCGAATACGTTGGTAACGCGGGCCATTACAGCAGGGTTTTCTATCATCACCGGCACGTCGTCGGGGTTTTGATTGATGAGTGATAACCAGGTGTTGTTGATCTTATCATAACCAGGCTTTCCTTTACCGGGAATATCATCGCGGTAGGCAAACCATTCCACGCTGCACACCGCATCTGCAGGGTTGAGGGAAGGATTGCGGAAAATGAGGTAAAGGTCGTGTGTGCCTGTTATGGGCGGCAGCGGCATGCTGATGGCGAGCCGTCCGTTGGTGGGCGCCAGGGTATGTTTAATAATGGTGCGGCCATTCAGGCTGTCGAGTCTGAATTCTACGGAGCCGCCATTGCTGCCGGTCCAGTAGTTCATGAGCAGTTGTGTTTTGCCTTCCATGTTTTGTTTGGGAAGCCGGCAGCTGCCATTATTCCGGATGCCCATGTATTTGGTGTCCAGCAGGGCGCCGTTGATATAGTTATCGGCTACGTGTGCGTGTACTTTTGGTTCCAGTACTTTCAGGAATTCCTGTACATCCTTTGCCTGTTGGGTAGTACCATTTTGCGCTACCCAGTCGCTCACCTGTTTTACTTCTGCTGTACTAACGCTGTCGTACAAACGAAGTTTAGGGTGTTCCATGTGGGTATCTTCATCACGGGTATTATTGAGGAAGGCCATCAGTTTATAATAGTCTTCAAAGCGGAAAGGATCGTAAGGGTGACTGTGGCATTGTACGCAGGCGATGGTAACGCCCTGGAATACATCCATGGTGGTGCTTACCCGGTCCATTACGGCGGCGGTGCGGAACTCTTCGTCCTGGGTACCGCCTTCGTCGTTGGTCATGGTATTGCGGTTAAACGCGGTAGCGATGAGTTGTTCGCGGGTAGGATCGGGGAGCAGGTCGCCGGCCAGTTGTTCGATGGTGAAGCTGTCGTATGGCATATCGTTATTGAATGCATCAATCACCCAATCGCGGTAGCGCCATATTTTCCGGCTGTCATCCCTTTCATAGCCTTTGGTATCGGAGTAGCGGGCGAGGTCGAGCCACATGGCGGCCCAGCGTTCGCCATAGTGTGGCGATTGCAGGAGGCTGTCTACTATTTTTTCATAGGCGTGTTCGTCGGTGCTGGCGGCAAACTGCTGTGCCATTTCAGGTGTTGGTGGCAGCCCGGTAAGGTCGAGGCTCACGCGGCGGAGCAGGGTCATTTTATCTGCTTCGGGCGAGGGTTTCAGTCCTTCCTGTTTCAGCTTTTCCTGTATGAAGTGGTCTATTTCATTACCGTTGGCGATGGTAATATCCGGTACCGGAACATTTTTGGGAGATATATACGCCCAGTGTTCTCCCCATTCCGCGCCCTGTTTCACCCACCGGGTAAGCATATCTATTTCGGCGCTGGTGAGCGGTTCTCCTTTCTGCGGCATCCGTTCTTTTGGATCTTTGCAGGTAAGGCGGCGGATAAACTCGCTTTTTTCAGGATGACCTGGAACGATGGCGGGCTTGCCGGATTTGGTAACGCCCAGGGCTTCTTCCCGGAACAGTACACTGAATCCGCCGCTTTGCTTCACTCCCCCGTGGCAACTGATACAATGCTTGTTAAGCACTGGTTTTACCTCGGTACTGAAGTCTACCTTTTTATCAGTGTGACAGGCGGCAAACAGCAGGCCTGCCCCCACCGCTATAGTGAGGCTCACTGTAATCCTCAACGTGGAAAAATGGGACATTGTTTTTTTCATTGACGTCCGTAAAAATAAGCAGGTGCCACTGAATATTGGCTAGATGATATGCTGATTATGATGGATTATCTTACGGTCAGAATTTCCTTTCCCGGTATTGATTGGGCGATACACCCATCACTTTGGTAAACATGCGGGAGAAGTAGTAGGGATCTTCCATGCCAAGCTGCGCGGCTATTTCCTTGATGCGTGATTGCGTGAAAAGCAGGTGCTGGCAAGCCTTCTGTACTTTCAGCTGGTTGAAGTATTCGATGGGAGAGAAGCCGGTGTTGTTTTTGAAGAGATAGGAGAAGTGCGACTGGGAGAGGTTTACGGCCTGCGCCATTTGCTGCAGGGTAAGCATCTTGTCCAGGTGTTTATTCATATAATCGATGCATTGATCAATGGCATCGTGCTGCTGGGAAGGTTTTCCGGGTTGGGTGAAATCCGGGTAAATGCAGGACGACAGGAACGACCAGAAATTCATATTGGACCAAACCAGGTTTTCATCGCGGTAGCCCCGCTGGAGTTGTTGATAGATCCGCTCAAACAACTGGATCCTTTCCGGGGAATGGGGGAGGAATATGCGGTGCCCGTTCCATGCGCTGACCGCTGCCTGCACAATCCCATCTGCACTGGTTCCCTGGAAGTGCGCCCAGTAGATAGTCCACGGGTCGCTTTCATCCGCAGTGTATTCATGCGCCCATTTGCGCGGCAGCAGGAAGCAATCGCCCGCCTGGATGGCGTGCACCTCTTTTTTCAGCGTGATACTGCCTTTGCCCTCCACGCAATAAATTAAAATATGCTGCTCCGCGCCCTGCGCTCTTTTGCGGTGGTGGAACAATGCTTTCGGATAATAGCCGATATCCGTGATGTACAGGGGAGTAAGCGCCGCTTCCCTGGCGCATTTCCTGCTCAGGATGTTACGTGGAATCACTATCATACGCTGGCCCTGAAAGCCTTCTTTCTTCCTGATCATAACGCAGCCGGTTTTCTTCCCAAAGTAAGAAAATCCATTTTTATAACATCATGCAGCGAACGCCATCTTATCTTCTTACTATTTATTTTATCAAACTTTCAGAATATTTTGAAAATACAATAAGTTTGAATAATTTTGATGCCGAAAGCAAATGCACTGATATGAACACCATTGCTTACGCGATCTATCTCGCAATAACATACCTGATCACGGTGAAAGTGGGATGGCGGTTTTACCGCAACGGAAGGGTTTTTATCCTCGGACTGCTGGAGCAAAACCACACACTGGCAGATGCTATTAATAATATTTTACTGGTGGGATATTACCTCGTTAACCTGGGCTACGCAACTGTGATGATCAGCACCTGGGATACGATTCACGACTGGACGGAAATGCTGGTGAGCATTACTGCCATGACCGGCCTGATCTTTTTGTCGCTGGGCATTTTACACTGTTTTAATATGCTTGTTATATATATTATCAGTAAAAGAAATCATTCCATTCAACCACTTAAATCCTAGTATATGTCTTCCTCTTTTAATTTCCTGGCCTACATGATCTATTTGCCTGTTGTGATCAGCGTTACCTGGCTGGTAGCCATTACCCTGTTCAAAAACAGTAAAGTATTTATGCTTGATATTTTTCATGGCAACAACGAGTTGGCCACCGCTACTAATAAACTATTTGAAACAGGATTTTACCTGCTGAATGTGGGTTTTGCGTTCTGGATCATGAAAATTGCGGAAACTATTTCCAACCCGCGTTCTATGATGGAAGTCCTGAGCGGCAGGATCGGCGGCTTCTTCATCTGGCTGGGCATCATGTTGTTCCTTAATTTATATCTCTTCTTCCGTGGCAGAAGAATTTCAAAAGCAAAAAGTAAAGTTATCATCCCTGTAGCCTAACGCCAGCCTTCATCCATTGTTCTGCGGATTTTGTCTTTCTCCCGGAAAGACAAAATCCGCACTTTTTTTATTCCACGATCTCCACACCCAATCCATCCAGCAGCGACAATGCATCCGGCAAACTGAACTTAGCCTTCTTCACTTTATTGGTGCGTACATCAATGGCATACCGTTGTGCGCCTGCAAAATTAGCCTGGGTAAGATCTGTTTCGAAGAAGCGCGCCCCGGCGAGGTCTGTACCACCGAAATCGGCCTGTGATAAATTGCAGCCGGAAAAATCAGCTTCGTCTGCCTGGCAGTGAAGGAAGATTCCTTTTTTCAGGTTCTTGCCGGAAAAATTGCAGTAGCTCAAACGGCTGTGGTGAAACTCCACCGTAAGCGCATTACGGGCATTATGCCAGGCAATACCAATTGCTTTGCTGTGTTGCAGGATTACTTTGTTGAAAGATGTTTGTTTGAATTGTATCAACGACAGATCGCATTCTTCAAAGGTGCATTTATCAAAAACACATTCTTCAAAAACGCATTCCTTGAGGCTGCATTTATAAAAATGACAATCATAGAACTCCCTGCCGGAGATGGTTTTACCTTCCCAGATGATGTGCTCGAATTTTTTATGTTCGTGTGAAATTTCCTGATCGTAACCGGCCACGGTGAAAAGTTTAAGGTGTGAAGGTAGCAATTATGTTTTAGCAGCGAAGCATGTAAAAAAAATCAATTTTGTGGTCTGAATAGCCAAATACTGAATATCTTTACTTTGCTTCCGGGATGTAGAAATGGAGAACAGTTCAAACAGCATACAACGAAAAATTATTCATATTGATATGGATGCGTTTTACGCATCTGTAGAGCAACGCGATAACCCGATGTACCGCGGCAAAGCCATTGCTGTGGGCGGTTCGCCGGAAGGCCGTGGTGGAGTGGTAGCCACCGCCAGTTATGAAGCGCGCAAATTTGGCGTACGTTCCGCGATGCCTTCCAAAAGAGCGTTGCAGTTATGTCCTGAATTGGTTTTTGTGCGCCCCCGTTTTGATGCTTACAAAGAGGCGTCCCGGCATATCCGGGAAATATTTTCCCGTTATACGGATCTGATTGAGCCATTGTCGCTCGATGAAGCCTACCTGGATGTAACAGAAGACAAGCAGGGCATCGGCTCCGCTATTGAAATTGCCAAACTGATCAAACAGGCCATCCGGGATGAGTTGCAGCTGACTGCTTCTGCGGGCGTGTCTGTGAACAAGTTTGTGGCTAAAATAGCCTCGGATCTTAATAAGCCGGACGGGCTTACGTTTATCGGGCCGTCGTCTATTGAATCATTTATGGAAACGTTGGCGGTGGAAAAGTTTCACGGTGTGGGAAAGGTGACCGCTGATAAAATGAAAAGGATGGGGCTTTTTACAGGAGCTGATCTGAAGAAGCTGTCAGAGCAGGATCTGAAAACCCATTTTGGCAAGGTAGGTAGTTTTTACTACCGGATTGTGCGGGGGATAGATGACCGCGAAGTGCAGCCGCACCGGGAAACCAAGTCACTCGGCGCGGAGGATACGTTCCCGTACGATCTTACGGTGATTGAAGATATGGAAGCGGAGCTGGAGAAGATCGGGAAAACGGTGTATGACCGGTTGCAGCGCTATAACCTGAAAGGTCGCACTATTACCCTGAAAATAAAATACAGTGATTTTAAACAGATCACGCGGAATCAATCCTTTCCGTTTCCGGTAGGAGACTACGATATCATTGTAGACACGGCAAAGCAGTTGCTGGCGGCTACTTACCCGGAAGATAAGCGGATCCGCCTGTTGGGCATTACCCTGTCTAATTTCAATGATGCGCCGTTGAACCAGGAGAAACTACCTCCGTCGGGACAGCTGTCGTTGTTCAATTTTGAGGAATAACGATCGCTTCTGTAGCTGTACAGGCAAAGGTTTCACCATCCCGCAGTATTTACTGTCAGCTGCTCCGGTAATATCATTACTGAAAATTAACGTGGAGTTGTCTTGTAGTGTGTACTGAAGGAGATGTTACAGGTTTTCCGGTGATGATGTTATTTTATGCGGGAGAAGATAAGTTGCCGCAGAAAACAACAATGGTTACATGACCAGGTTGTTACGCCAGAATTCAGGTAAGTCTATTTCTGTTTCAATTTCTTCGCTTCTTTCCTGCATCAGGTCGAGCAGGCTTTTGTGAAGGTCGGGATGTTCTTCCCAGAAAGCAGCAGGTACGTCGAGTACGGCTTTCAGCAGGTCGCCGGGATACATACCGGCAGTTACCAGTACGTCGTTTTGTAATATCTCCAGTGCTAAAGGAACCAGGTAGGAAGGATTAAAGGATTGTCCGATTAAGATCCGCAATTCGCTTGCGGCTAATTTTACTACTGGTACTTTAACTAAGGCAAGACATTTCTGAATTATTCCCGAATCTTGATCTGTGGCCGGTCCCCAACTCTTATTCTCCAACTGCTCCAAAGATTTATATCTCCAGATATCTTTCTTATTCATAAAAATGTGTCTCTCTTTTCGTGCTAATAAAATGTTTAATTATGAAGATGATTTCAACGCGCAATTTTTTCTTTTGATGGTGATCATCTGTCAGAACCTGCGGAGTATTGCAGGTGTTGCGGTAGCCGGTTAGTGCCGGCGGTTATAAGAAACCAGGATCAACAGGTATAAATATAATGAATATTGTTGATGGCGAAAGAAAATTTTCCACCTTTAACATTTTATGTAACAAAACTGACCGTTAAATGAACATAAACGACCGTATGGATATGATTTATATATAAAATCCCCCGGCAGCACGCCGGGGGATTTTCGTATAATCTGTTCCGTTATTACACGGCCCTTTGGTATTTTGGCAGTACCAGCAGTTTCACGATGCTGTGTGCTGTGGCCGACAAAACCAGTGCTATCACGATCAGCAGGGAGGCTTTGCCCGGGGTATCAAATACATCGATTACGCCGGAAACATTTTTACCGGCGAATAGGATGGCTATGAGGCAGGCCAGGGCACCTGTAATCCAGAGGGTAATATGCGACCACAGGTATTTTCGTTTTTGAAATCCTTTTTTTCCAAATGAAGTAAACAGGAGGTAAACGTGGGCAAGGAAAAATAAAACGGCTAAAACAGTAAGTGTTGTGAGCATGCTGGTTAATTTAGGTAATGGGAAATAATCACTTGTCCTAAAATATGAAATTATTTCTACATGTACAAATAGCGGCGCACAACACCCTGGCTGCTTTATTAAAATTCACTGATGATGAGTTCCCGGCTAATCATAGCGCCGGCGAGGGTGCCTGCTGCTACCGATATGGAAACGCTCCTGAAAGGATTGGTGGCATCGCCGGCTGCATATACGCCGGGTACGGTGCTGGCCTGGAATTCGTTCACTACAATATGACCAGCCGGCGTGAGTTCGCAACCCAACGCTTCCGGAACGGCGCAGTGCTGCCGGAAAGCCGGTTTGTGATATAATGCATTCAGCGCAAAGGAACTGCCGTCTTTAAAAAGCAGATCGCTTATTTGTCCGCCTGCATGTGTGATTTCCGCGATTTCTTTTTCATTGACACCGATATGATGTTGCTGCAGTTTTTCGACCTGTTCCCCGGTGAGCGTGGATGGGCCGTTGGTAAATATGGTCAGCTGACTGGTCCAGTTGCGGATCATTTTAACGTATTCAAAAGCGTCGTCGCCGTTGGCGAGGATGCCGGTGGGTGTTTCCTTTACTTCATAGCCGTGGCAATAAGGGCAATGCAGTACAGAGACGCCCCAGCAGGCTGCAAATCCTTTGATAGCAGGCATTTCGTCTTTTACGCCTGTAGCGAATAACAGTTTTTTAGCAGCAAGCTGTTCGCCTGCGGTGGTAACCGTAAAGCCTTCAGGAGTGGGTGTGGCGCCGGTTATTGTTCCATCCTGGAAATGTATTCCGGGATATTGCCTTACCTGTGCTTTGGCCATATCCGCTATGGCAGCGGGTGTAGCGCCATCCTGTGTGAGAAAGTTATGGGAGTGTGGCGTTTGCCGGTTACAGGGTTTGCCGCTGTCTATTATGAGTACCTGTCGCCGTGCGCGGCCCAGGGCCATAGCGGCCGATAACCCCGCATAGCTTCCCCCGGCAATGATCACATCGTATGTTTGCATATGGTGGTATTTAATCATGAAGTAAGACAGCAAAAATACAGTATTGCAACATTGTTGCAAAATTAAAATGGATTACACATTATCGCCGGCATTGGTGCGGATGGTGGAAATATGTTCTGCGATGAGGTGGAGGCGGTAGTAGTATTTTTCAAAGATATCGTCGTACATGCGGTGCCTGTTTTCCAGGAAGGCATTCAGGGCTTCGTAAATAAATTCTTCAAAAGTATGGTGTTCACTCACTTTGATCACGCATTCAAATACGGGTTCCATGCTGGTGGCAAACTTTGTTTTCACCTGGATATCGGCCATGCAGGTGATCATATCTTTATACAGGTTAGGGGCTTTGGCAAACGGAACATAATGGATAGCAGTAAACCCATCTTCATCGTACACGTATTTGTTCACTTCTTCCGATAATAAAAACTGCACTACTTCCCGGTTATTATTATGCCGGGTAGCCAGCAGCAAAGGCGTATCCATACTGGCCAGCACAAAATTGAAGTGGATGTTGTGCTCAATCAGGATCAGCAGCATATCGGTGATCGCCGCGAGCCGGTGATGTTTGAAGATATAGGCAATGGCAAAAAGGTAATCGGCGTTGCCGATATAAAGCGACGCGCCTTTTTTAAGCAGGTATTGCACTGCCTGCGGCTTATTGGCGCCAACCGCGCAGAAAATGATTGGAATAATGCCTTCCTTCTTATAACTGATATCCGCCCCGCCTTCTTCAATCAGCAGTTCCGCGGCCTCAAAAAATATTTCCTGGTATTCAAGTAAATCGCATAGTAGTTGTGACCGTTCCTCCCGCGTAAAAAACGAGAGGTTATATCCGAGCAGGGTGATAATTTCATCCGGCTCCTGACTGTTTCTTAGCTTACGTTTCAGGTCGTACAGCGAAATTTTTTGCATAGAGTTTTCATAGTGTAATATTAGCCGGTGGGAGAGAACCATTACATAGGATGAAAACGCGGCTGCAATGATAATGCAATATTATCAAAAAAAGTTATTTGTTTTCCTGGTGTTTCCAAAGCTCCTGGAAAGCGGCGCTATTCGCGCGCAGGTAATGAAAAGTACCTTCAGACACGATGCGGCCCTGATCCAGCACATAAATGTAATCGAACTGCGGCAGCAGGTGCAGCCGGTGCATGGCAGAAATAATCGCTTTGTCGGAGAATGCCTGGAACATTTTTTCATAGATCATGGCCTCAGTTTTAGGATCTACGCTGCTGGTGGGTTCATCGAGCAGGATCACCTGGCTGTTGCGGGCCGCAAGGATGCCGCGGGCCAGTGCCAACCGCTGTTTTTGTCCGCCGGAAAGGTTCACGCCTTTTTCACGGATATCAGATGCCAATCCCTGTGGCAGCATTTCCACCACTTCCGAAAAGTGGGCGCTGCTGCATACGGCCATGATTTCATCGGGCTGAAAGGGCAGGCCAAGCGTAATATTATACTCAATAGTATTTTCAAAGATCTCCGGTTCCTGCGGGAACAGGGTAACGCTTTCATTTACGGTGGCTAACGGTAACGCCTCTCCGTTTACCTGTATCACCACACCGGGTTCCGGTTCATAGAGACCGCGTAAAATAGCCAGCAGTGTACTTTTTCCGCTGCCGCTTTCACCAATTAACGCAATCCTTTTTCCTTTTTCAATCAGGATGTGAAGGTCATGCAGTCTTTGCGGAGCAGCATTATCCTCATAGGTAGCCGTATGCGAAAAGCTCAGGGAGCTGATGGTGATCTGCTGCCAGTGAACCGGCAGTTCCGGCGCGGTATCTGCCCGGTGATGCTGCGTGTAGGCGTTGCTGATATTGCCGGCGGTATCTACTGCAGTATTGTATTGCACCACGTCGGTATATTGCCAGGCAACATCCTGGAACACGCTGGTGAACTGGTTTACATAACCCAGGAGGGTAACCAGCCCGGCTACATAAAACATTTCTCCCGGCACCCAATGCTGGAAAACATAGCCTATGGTAATAACGCAGTAAATAAGGGTGATCATCATTTCTGCCACAAACCATTTCCATTCGTTGATCAGTGTGTTTTTCCTGAAGGGCGACAGGATGCGCTGCACCTTTGCCAGCAAACCGTTTTCCATACTCTTTTCCAGCCGCAGGGTAATAACGGTCATGATATTGGAAAGACTGTCGAATAACGTGGCGGATACCACATGTTCCCCTTCATTTATTTCATTGAGGGTTCTGATAAAGGGGCGGTCGAACCGCAGCACGAGCCATATACACAGCACGCCCAGCGCGATGCCGATACCGCCATACAGCGGTGAAAAATACAGCATGGCGATCATGGAAAACAACAGTTTGCAGATCGCATGGAGATACATAAAGCCTCTTTCGAAAAACTCTTTCAGGGCCTCATATGCTTTTCTGATCCGGTTGATCACGGAGCCGCTGTGATTATCCTGGTGCCATTTTACGGGGAGATGCAGGGCCTGGTGGTAGCGTTCCTGCAGGAAGTTCCGGCTCAGGTTAAATGCCAGTTGCCGTTCCATCACGCGGGCGGGGCCATGAAAGCACCATTCCAGGAATTTAAGCCCGAAGTAGGAGGCGGCAAAGATGAGGGTATACCTGGGCAGATGGGCGCTGTCGCGTTGTATGCTTCCAATAAACCAACCGAATAGCACGGGGTTCAGGGAAAAGATCACATTGGCCATCAGGAACAGGAAGTACACCAGCAGGTATTTTTTACGCTCCTTCCGGGCATATTTCCAGGCGGTTTTCAGTAACGAGATATATGGGTTGGGCATGTTTCCGGGTTTAATCATTGGCCCTTAAAAGTAACATTTTAACAGCAAATTGTATTTCCGTGGTGGTGAACAAAACGTACCGCCGGCTGTTATGGTACGATATTAGCACTTCCCCTTATGTAAAAACTTACCATATGAAAAGGTTCTTTGTATTAAAAACAGTGGTGCTTCTCTTTATGGGAGCCCTTATTTCTACCGGTCTTTTTGCACAGGAAACAAAGGCGCAGCAAAAAGCGGATAAAGTGGCTAAGATCAAATCCCTGATAGATTCGCAGAATTATGTTTTTGTAGCGCAGAATGCCCTGCCCATGAGTGGCCGCATGCGTAATTTAACATCGGAGTACAACGTGATAGTAGGGGCAGACTCGGTGATCAGCTACCTGCCTTATTTTGGCCGGGTTTATACATCCGTGGATTACGGCGCTACGAAGTCGCCACTGGATTTTAAAACCAAATCTTTTGATTACAATGCTACGCCCGGCAAAAAGGACGGCTGGAATATTACCATTAAGCCCAAAGATCACAGATCGGTGCAATCAATGAACCTGAGCGTTTCCAGCGAAGGATATGCATCGCTCCAGGTAACCAGCAGCGACAGGTCGCCGATCAGCTTTAACGGTTATATAACAGAAAGAAAAGCTAAAAAGAAATAAAGGATTAAGTTTTTGTTTTAAGAGAGAAGGGGAGATGTAAACGAGATATTCGCTTTCATCTCCCTTCTTCTTTTCGGTTTAATCTCCTACATTAGTATAGCAATAAATTTTCTGCAAATGGACAACCATGTAAAGATTACGACGCTGTTCCTGGACATAGGCGGTGTATTATTAACCAACGGATGGGACAGGGCTGCGCGTAAACTGGCGATACAAACTTTCGGGCTGGATGCGTTAGAAACGGAAGAACGGCATCACCTTACTTTTGATACTTATGAAGAAGGTAAACTTACGCTGGATGAATACCTGAGCCGCGTAGTGTTTTATGAAAAAAGATCCTTTAGCCGGGAAGATTTCCGGGAGTTTATGTTTGCCCAATCGGCGCCATACCCCGAAATGCTGGAGCTGATCCCGCAGCTGAAGGAAAAGTACAAACTGAAAATTGCTATTGTTAATAATGAAGGAAGAGAGCTGAATGAGCATCGTATCCATCATTTTAATATCAGTCGTTTTGTTGACTTCTACATTTCCTCCTGTTTTGTACATTTCCGCAAACCCGATGCGGATATCTATAAAATAGCGCTTGATATTGCGCAGGTAAAACCTGCCGAAGTGGTGTATGTGGAAGACCGCTCCATGTTCATCGATGTAGCGGCGGGTCTTGGTATCAATGGCGTTTGCCATACGGATTATGAAAGCACGCTGAAAAAACTGGCGGTTTTCGGATTAACATTATAGATTGTTGCGAATTTTGTCTTTCCCAGGATTACGCTGATTATATTGATTTTTTCTTTTTGATTTTATAAAGGATTAAGGGAGATAAGAGCGGATATATATCCGCTCTTATCTCCCTTAATTATTACTGAATAAGAAAATCCCCAAATAAAATCAATATAATCAGCGTAATCCTGGGAAAGACAAAATCCCCTGTGATCCACTCCGCATTTTTACCGCTGGTGTAATTTTTTTTCCCTCACTAACAACTTTCTTACAATTAATTTCTATTTTGGCACCCGTGATTCAAATTTAGTCCAGTCCCACGTTTAGCGATAGTTGAGAATTTAAATTTCATTAACAATTGGGGTTGCCTATATAAAAAATAATGATGTATCAGCTGCAAGGCTAAATGCATTTAGCAATCAATGTAAACTTTTTAAAAAAAATCCAGATCTATGCTTAGATGGAACAAGTTCCGTCCAAAGTTGAAGCAGTTACGTGTGTACGACCGGAGAACTTTGGTATTGATTTTAAGTATTGGCAGTTGTCAGCAGATGATGGCACAGAACAAATTGCCGTTAACAGATTTATCTGCATTTCAGCAGCCTGCAGCCAACTGGCGTATAGCCGGCGGCGTTAAAGCAGACCTGCAACAAAACAACCTGCTGCAAACAACTGCAGGAACAGGCATCCTGGTAAACCTGCCTGAAAAGAATGCACATGGACAGGACCTTTTCAGCACCCTGCAACATGGTGATCTGGATCTCGAACTGGATTACATGATGTCTAAAGGCTCTAATTCAGGTATTTATTTACAGGGAAGGTATGAAATCCAGCTGCTCGACAGCTGGGGTACTTCAGCTCCCCGCGCTTCCGACAACGGAGGTATCTATGAACGCTGGAATGACAGCAAACCGGAAGGACAGCAGGGCTATGACGGTCATGCTCCCCGCCAGAACGTAAGCCGCGCACCCGGTTTATGGCAACACATGAAAATTTCATTCCAGGCGCCCCGCTTTGATGCCGCCGGCAATAAAACCGCCGATGCCGTTATCCTCAAGCTGGAACTGAACGGCGTAACCATCCAGGAAAATGTAGTGCTTTCCGGACCTACCCGTGGCGCCGTACAAAATAATGAAGTGGCTTCCGGGCCGCTCCGTATCCAGGGAGATCACGGTACCGTGGCTTTCAGGAACATCGTGATCCATAACTTCAGCGCCCCCAGGCCAACACTGGAAAACGTAAAATACAGCGTGTACAAAGGCAGCTTTGATAAAGAACCCGACTTTGCTACCCTGAAACCCGTAACTAGCGGAACTTCTGCGCTGTTAACCTCCAACATTGCAGGTTTGCCGGACAACGAGTTCCTGGTACGTTACACCACTACCATTGCCATTAAAACCGCAGGTAAATACAACTTCAACCTGCATACTTCCGGAGGCGGCGGCGTATTAAAAGTGAATAACCAGCCTGTTATCACCCCACAGGGCTGGGATGGCCGCGGCAGCATTGAATTGCAACCCGGCAGCTACCCGGTGGAGGTGCTGTATGCTAAAAATACCGATTGGGCAAAACCATCCATCACTTTATCGGTGAGCGAAGCCGGCATCCGCGATTTTGTGATCAGCGATACTAACGTACCCGTAGATGATCCTACCGATCCTATCCTGGTAACCGCCAACGAAAACACCGTATTGCGCAGCTTCATGGATGTACGCGGCGGCAAACGCGTGGTACACGCCGTATCTGTAGGCAGTCCCGCCAAAGTGCATTACACTTACGATATGGACAACGGCTTACCCTTCCAGGTATGGCGCGGCGAATTCCTGAACACCACTCCTATGTGGCACGACCGTGGTGATGGTTCTTCCCGTCCGCTGGGTACTGTGCAGGTACTCACCAATCAGCCTGCGCTGGCCATCGGTAAACTGGCCACTAAAGAAACTGCCTGGAGCACGGATACTGCCGGTACCGGCTTCCGTCCAACCGGCTATGCACTCGATGAAAGCGGCAAGCCAACTTTCCGTTATAATATCTATGGTACTGCTGTAACAGACGATATCAGCGTGCTTCCGGAAAACCAGGGAATCCACCGTACTGTTACGGTGCAGCAACCTGCTTCCGACCTGTATTTGCGTATAGCCGTAGGGGATAGTATTGAGCAGGTGTCTCCGGGATTATATGTGATCGGCGACAAATCTTATTATGTGAAGATGGATGATGCCAAAGCGAATCCTATTATCCGCAACCAGAACGGCCGCGCGGAGCTGATAGTGCCGGTACAGGCGAAAACAGGTTATGCGGTTATCTTCTAAGCAGCAACACTAATGACTATTATGAAACTGAATTATAAAAGTATTACAGCAGGAATAGCCGCAGGTATGTTCCTGATGACAACGGCCATCACGCCTGTAAAAGCACAGGAGTCCCCGAAGGAAGAGGACTTTTTCCGCATCGCGCGTATCAGCTCACCCGAAGGCACCCTGCTGGAAGTAGGTGGTTTATGCACCCTTCCTAACGGCGACCTGGGCGTAGCCACCCGCCGCGGCGATATATTTATAGTAGAGAATCCTACCAGCAAAACACCTTACTTCAGGAAAGTGGCCTCCGGGCTGCATGAAGTACTGGGACTGGCCTACAAAAACGGTTCCCTCTACTGCGCACAACGCGGTGAACTCACCAAAATGACCGATACCAATATGGACGGTAAAATGGACCTGTTTGAAACCGTGTACTCATGGCCTTTGTCCGGTCATTATCATGAATACAGCTTTGGCCCGGTACTGGGCACAGATGGCTCTTTCTTTGTTTCAGGCAACGTGGCCTTTGGCGATGAAGAATGGTGGCGCGGTGAAAGCCGGGTACCCTGGAGAGGTTGGATGATGCACATTACAGAAGATGGTAAAATGGAACCATTTGCGACCGGTTTCCGCTCTCCGTGCGGACTTGGTACAATCGATGGAGAACTGTTCTATACGGAGAACCAGGGCGACTGGATGGGTTCCGGTGGCTTAACCCACGTGAAAAAAGGTAGCTTTGTTGGTCACCCTGCAGGTTTACGCTGGACCAACCTGCCTAATTCCCCGGTAAAACTCACCACAGAAGCGCTCTACAGCAAAGTAGATCCACGCTTCCGCAAAGATGCCAACGGCCGTGCTATCAAACCGGAAAACGTAGAGAATGAAAAGTTTGTGACGCTGTTTGATATGAAGAAATATTTCCCGGAAGTACAGCTGCCGGCAGTTTGGCTGCCACACGGTATCCTGGGTATTTCCAATGCACAGCTTACCACCATCCCCGAAGGAGCCTTTGGCCCGTTTGCCAAACAGGTGCTGATCGGCGACCAGGGACAGAGCAAAATTGTACGTGTATACCTGGAGAAAGTAAACGGTGAGTACCAGGGCGCTGCCTGGGATTTCAGAAGCGGCTTTCAGTCGGGCGTACTGCGCCTCGCCTGGGGTAAAGACGGTTCCCTCTTTGTAGGTGAAACCAACCGTGGATGGGGTTCTGCCGGTGATGCCAACCAGGGCCTGCAACGTTTGGTATGGAACAACAAAGTGCCGTTTGAAATGAGAACGGTAAGCGCTATGCCCGATGGTTTTGAAATTACCTTCACCTTACCGGTAGATAAAAAGTATGCAGAAGATATTGCTTCTTACAATGTAGAAAGCTTTATCTATAAATATCACCCGGTATATGGCAGTCCTACTGTTAACTCAGAAAAGCTGACCATCAAAGGTGTACAGGTATCTCCTGACGGTATGAAGGTGCGCCTCGTGATCGACGGACTGCGTCAATACTACATCCATAAGCTGTCGCTGAATGGTATCCGTACCCAGGAAAATTCCTATTCACTGGTACATCCTGATGTGTACTACACCCTGAATAACATTCCTGACGGCGCAAAGCTGGCGGTTTCCGCACTGAGCACTAAAAACTCTGCTGCCAAACCAGCTACCACTGCCACGAAAATAGCAGATGCAAAAGCCGCTTCCACAGCAGCCAAAGCAGCTCCTGCAAAGGCGCTGACTTATGAGCAGATCAAACCGTTGCTGAACAAGTATACCTGTTCTTCCTGCCACAATCCTGATAAAAAACAGGTGGGACCTGGTTTCCGCGATGTAGCCAAAAGGAATTACTCGGTAGCCAAGATCCTGTCGCTGATTAAAAATCCGCAGGCAGAAAACTGGCCCGGCTATGCTACGCCAATGCCGCCATTCCCACAGGTACCGCAGGCAGATGCCACGAAAATAGCTATGTGGATCAATTCACTGAAATAAGTCAATAACGTAATAATGGGGCTGAGCCGAAAGGCTTGTACCCGCAAAAAAGAAAAACATATGGCCCGCCAAGGCGGGCCATATGTTTTTGTAGATTATTTTCACGCTCCCTCTCGTCCACGATATTCCTTTGTGATCTTACCCATACCATAACCGTTAACTTTATGATAATATTGCAAGATTATATTTGCCCTGCATAAGGACAAATCAGTACATGGCTTCAGGCATCCACGATCACGCTGCATTATGGCAACAGGTAAAACAGGGAGACCGCACCGCTTTTGACCAGGTGTATCATTTGTATGCCGCTCCTATTTTTAGTATGGTGTACAAGCATATCCGTAGCCGGGCCGATGCAGGAGATATTACACAGGAAGTTTTTATGGATTTGTGGGATAAGAAAGCGGATATTACTATACAAAGTTCCCTTTTCAATTACTTATACAGCATAGCCCGTAACAGAACACTCAGATATATAAAACGTAATGCTGCCCGTCCGGAAAGCCTGGACCTGCTGCAGGAACTACTGAATGAACAAGGCATGCCACTGGTTTTCCAGGAGGCTTATTCTGCATCTGTCATCCGCACGATGGAATCCTCTGTAGCCAATGAAATTGCCGGGCTGCCTGCACAAATGAAAAAGGTGTATCACTTGAATCAGGAAGCTGGTATGAGCGTACCTGAAATAGCTGAATTGCTGCTGATTTCTCCCAACACGGTTAAAAACCATCTTTCCAAAGTGCGCAAGCGCCTCCGCCAGGCTGTATCACGGTTAACTTTCCTCTTCTTTATGTTTTTTATTGTTTTGCTCACCGCAGCAAGATGGCTGGTGATTTAATCCCCCTCGCAATATTACCAAATTATTAACTCCATTTTCCGGAGTAGTCTGCTTTTCGTTTTTAGGCTCTATCCTGTAAGGGGTACTATAAATAGTATTTATAGCCCTCCTTCCTTAAATAAAAAGCTATGCAAACAGAACAACGCTTCAGGGAACTTTTAGACCGGTATATAGCAGGTACCTGCACTTCTCAGGAAAAAGCCATTATGGAAGAATGGTTTGAAAAAGGGGGCGACATGAAGAAAGCAGACCTTCAGTTAAGTGCGGAAGATGAAGCGCTGTTACTAAATAACATTCATCGCTTGCAGGATAAAACGACCGTTCCTGATAGCCTCCCGGTGCACAGGAGTAAGCTGCTGAGGCCATTATCCAGCTGGCGTGCCGCAGCTGTGTGGATGGGGGTGCTGATTACCGCAGGCGCTGGTATATGGAAGGCAGGAACAATCCAATACGCAGCTACTCCCGCACAAACTGCGGTGGTGTTCAAAGAAATAGCAACTGGTAAAGGAGAAATAAAGCAGGTGGTATTACCCGATAGTTCAGTGGTGCTGCTTAATGCCGGTTCCACATTGCATTATCACTCCGACTTTGCCCGTCACCGACAGGTGCAGCTTTCGGGTGAAGCATTGTTTACCGTAACCCATGACGACAAACATCCTTTTACCGTGCAAACTGCCGACAGCCTGGCCACTTTGGTACTGGGCACACAGTTCAATATCAGCAGCTACGCCCAGGGAGAAGATATACAGATCTCCGTTGTATCCGGTAAGGTGCAGGTCAGTAAGCCGGGCAGCGCACCGGATATCCTTACCCGGGCACAGGCCATCCATTACAATAAGGCCAGCCGGGATTATACCATCCAACATGCTGTATCTGTGGAAAGCCTGACCAGCTGGGCAAAGGGCGAATGGGATTATGAAAATGTCCGGTTCAATGATCTGGTGGTGCTACTGCAAAATCAATATGGTGTTGCCCTCCATACGCGGCGGAATCCGCATCAGCTGCAAACCAATGTCAATGTCAATTTTAATAAGGAGCAATCGGCCAGTGAAATCGTGGAAGTGTTTTGCAGTTTAACCGGATGCCGGTTCCGGATCATCACCCCTGCTGAAATAGAGATCTATTAACCGCTATAAAAGCAAAAGCCCTGCTGTGAACAGGGCCAATGCCATTTTTTCATTCGTTAAAATAAAAAAAGTAAAAAACAAAGTTATGCTACTAACATGGTTGAAGCAACCTGGAGGGAAATTATTTATCCCGCCTGCCCTGATCCTATTATTGTTACTGTCACCTATGGTAATGCTGGCGCAGGAAACGAAGTATTCGGTAAAATTTCAACAAGGCAGTTTAGAACAGGCGCTGGGTGTACTCCGTAAAACAACGGGTATGAGTATTGCCTTTAGTAAAGAAGAGGTAAATGGGGTTGTGATAAAACCAGCGGAATACAACAACAAAACGGTGGAGCAGATTTTAAGCGGGCTGGTCACCAACATTCCGTTTACTATAGAAAGAAGAGGCACTGCCTGGCTGGTTAAAAAATCCGCGGATAAACAAACGCCATCTGCCACTCCTCAAAAAGCTCCCGGAAAAATCAGCGGGAAAATCATTGATGAAGAAAACGGTGATCCTATACCAGGTGTCAGCATCCGCATTGGCAATAATGGAACAACCACCAGTACAGATGGTTCTTTTAGTATTGCGCTGCCAAAGGGGGCCTATCAGGCAGAAATCTCGTCCTTAGGTTATGGTACCAAACAGGTCACCGATATCGAAGTAAAGGACAATCAGATTTTTGCATTAAACGTAACGCTTAAAAGAACGAAGCATACACTGAGTGGCGTAGTGATTACCTCTTCTGCAAAAAAAGAAAGTATCAAAGCGCTCTATGCCCGCCAAAAGAACGAAGCAGGTATCTCCAACGGTATAAGCAGGGAACAGATTGCAGCGTTGCCCGACAAAAACATAGGGGAAACATTAAAGCGGATTTCGGGGGTGAGCACTAACGACAACCGGCGTGTGGTGATACGAGGTATTGCAGAGCGCTACAACCTTGCTATGATGGACGGCGCCACATTACCAAGTACGGATGTACAGGTGCGCGACTTTGAGTTCGATATTGTTCCCAGTAACCTGATCGACAATGTGATCGTATCTAAAACGGCAACGCCTGATATGAGCTTTGGCTTTGGCGGCGGTTTGGTACAAATCAACACGTTTGCGATTCCTGATCAAAACTTTACAACAATAGGTATTGGCGGAAAATATACAAGTGGGAGCACAGGAAAAGACTTCCTGGGTTATGGCCGTGGAAAAAATGACTACCTCGGCTTTGATGACGGCAGCAGGGAGCATTTCCCCAAAGACCTGCTGATCTTTACCAATCAAAACTATAATCCTATCAAGCCGTATGATCTTCCTCCCAAAGATATTCCGGCAATAACACCTGAAATGATTGCAGCGCAGAACAAAAGAATAGGTGGTTTGGAACGGATAGGCACCAGGACCTACAAGGCATTACCGGGACAAAACTACCAGTTCAGCCTGGGACGTAGCTACAACATTAAAGATAGCCGTTTCGGTTTTGTGGCTTCACTCAGCTACCGCAATGAGCAATCTATTGATGATATTTCCCATTTTGAACGGGGCGACTGGGAGAAGATCGGCAATCGCGTTTACAACGTAGCTACCGGGGAAGAAATCGACCCTACTTTTTCCAACCAGTATAATTTCAATACCACCTGGGGCGCCCTGGTCAACCTGGGGTGGCAATCAAAGCATCACAAAATCACTTTCCGCAATTTCTATTCACGGGTATTTAACAACCAGTTTTCCCGTATCGTGGGATATGGTAATGACATTGGTTATGGCGAACATCCTGCCATCCGGGAATACGACCGTCCAAAGTTTATTGACCTGTTGCAAAACCGTATCAATGGTGAACACACCTTTGGTGCTTTCCGTTTTGATTGGAATGTGGCCCGGAACAAACTCACCAACCTCGAAAAAGATGCCGTGGAAGCCTGGCTGATGCCTGCAAGTACGCTTAATGGAAGCAGTTACAATATAACACCCAGTGGCGTTACCAATCCAGGTGGCGGAACATTTAACAGGGCGCAATACCTGTATGAGGAAACCAATAAAATAGCAGAAGGGTCCCTGAGCTATCATTTCAACGTACTTGGAAAAAAGCAGATAGTAAAGTCCGGCTATCAGTATATGGAGCGCCACGGTCTTTACGACTGGACCCTATTGCCGATCAGTACCGTACGAACAATAGGTAGCATATATGCGCATGTTCCTGTACAGGAATGGGGACAATTCCTGGAATTCAAAGATCCCATGAAAGACTTGTTATATTATCCTGCCAGTTTTTCCCGGAACGGATATGAAGGAAAGAATACCAATCAGGCAGTTTATGGTATGATGGATAACCGTTTTACCAACTGGCTGCGTTTGGTATGGGGTATTCGGGCTGAATACTACGATTACGAAAGGATCAGGAGCGGTGCCAATGACCTATCTATCAGTACACTCATAGAACGGGGCGAAAAATACAGGTTCGTGGACCCTGAAACCGGAAAAATCGTAACACCTACAGCTGATCCGGAAACTGAAGAAAAAAAATGGCGTTACCTGCCTTCAGCAAGCCTTACTGCCACACCATTGAAGGATTTTAATATACGGGCTGCTTATTCACAATCGGTGGTAAGACCAGCACTGATCGAAAACTCCCGGATGATCCGCTATGATCCGGCCATAGGTGCTTTTCGCCGGAATGAAGGTGTGCTTTCTACCTTGATTGACCACTATGACTTACGACTGGAATGGTATCCCAAACCTGGTGAGGTGATTTCTGTTGGTTATTTCTATAAGTATTTTGACAAGCCCGTAGAGCTGTACCGTATACAACCGGATGCCACTATGCGCGTATATGTATCTACCCAAAACTCTGATTGGGCAAAGGTGAACGGGTGGGAATTTGACCTGCGTAAAAGCCTGGGTTTTATCTATCCGCAGTGGAAATTGCTTGATAATATTTACCTGAGTGGTAACTTTACTTTACAGCGTTCCGAAGTACAGGCTGCTATGTTTGTAGGAAAGAGTATGATTGAAGACAAATACGGCAGAAGCTATGAATACCGCAGCAAAGTATTCCAGAGGGAAAAAAGACCATTATATGGACAGGTGCCTGTGCTGTACAATATAGGATTGCAATATGATGGCAACCGTTTAGGGGTCAATATGGCCTTTAATCACATGGGCTACAAAACCTTCTCCACAGGCATTACGCCGAATATTGTAGAGTATGAACGTCCACGCGATCAGCTGGATGCCCAATTAAGCTATAGTTTTCTGAAAAACAAAAAGCTGAAGGCAAAGCTGAACATCAGCAACCTGCTAAATACTCCTTACCGCTTTTATATTAACAGTACTGACACGTATAAGCTGCTTGATAAATGGAAAGGTCTCCCTATGTCAGAAATTTCTTCTACCGGAGCCACAGAATGGAGTGATATCTACGAATGGAAATATGGCTTCTCCCAGAAATATGAAGAAGGTTATTATGAAACATCAGCAGACGGGAAAACTAAAACCCGGATTGGCGACAAGGATACCTTCATTCGTAAGATTGGCACCTCTTTCAGTTTATCCGTTTCTTATTCCCTTTAGATTTCATCTGATTATAATAAAACCGTAGCGTCATGAAGACAATAAAGATATCTTATACCATACTGACAGGTGCCTTCCTGTTAATACTGGCTGCCTGCAACAAAGGGAAAGACGATTTTTTATACAAGGAAACGATAGCGCCTGTGATGTTGAAAGGCTATAATAGCAGCAATGAAACATTGGAAATAAAACTGGATACTTTTAAGATCAATTATCCATTATCACCCAATAGTGCCTTTGATCTTATCGATGCGTATACGTTCTATGGCAATACCAATAAAGTAAAGCTGTCATTAACAGAAACAGGAACGGGAAAAGTGGTGCTGGAGAAGGAAATAAAAAGGGGAGACGGCCCTACCAACCTCAAATTTCTTTATCTGAATGGTAAAGTAAATGATCTGCCGGAAAAACCGCTGGTTGAACAGGGAAAAATAAAAATCAGTTACCTGTTCATGCCAACGCTTACTAATTATACAGCACCTGTAGATATTGTGCTGATAAAATATTATTTCACACCCAAGGCTTTTGAGGAGATCATCCGGATTAAAAATGTAAAGCCTTATGAATGCAGTGAGCCTGTCACTATTTCCAGCTTTCCAACTTCGGGGCAAGAATATAATGGACAGCCTACCAGTGTGCTGTTTAAGGCTTATATCTACAAAGCAGGTACAAATGAATTTTACACGGAGGGAACGGGATATACCTGGCATGCCACTTCCTCCAGTGCCCCTACACCATCTGCATCAGTGGCATCTTCCAATTTGTATATATTCAATGAAAGCACTGCAGGAAATAGTATAAGGTTTACCAAACTATTTGAACTATAACTAATAAACGAACCAATGAAGCAATTAATACAATACATGAAAATAGCCGGTATCATTGCCATGCTTATTAACGTGCTTGCTGCGTGCAACAAAGAGGAGCTCAATCCGGAAAAAGCAATACAGGTGATCATCAGTGGCTACAATGGCAGTGCGAACGAACTGGAAGTATCAATAGATACCACCAGGTACGACAAGAGTTTGGCCAACGGAAAATTTATACTCCAGCCAGCCTCTTTAATAGGCTTTAACGCAGTATATACCTACCGTGACCCGGCGTTACGTTCGAAGGTTACCCTGACTGATCCTGCTACCGGGGAAATAGTCTTTAGTAAACCACTTCCTGCATCAGGCACAAAAGCCTGTTTTAATTACATCTATTTAGATGGTAAGGTGGTAGAAGTAAATCCACCAGCCGCCGAAGCCACCACCAATAAATTGGGATTTTATATTCACTATGCGGATAGCGATGCCCCCTTTGATATTTTCCTGTACAGAATTGATAACACCACCGGGCAGGAATACCGGGAATACCTGGCAAAGCAGGTAAAACGAAAATCATGGATTTATATAGATTATATTCCTTCCGCTGATTTTGATAATAAAAATGCCCTGAGCAATAGCAGTGTTTGTTTTACGAAGGCAGGTACCACAGATCAATGGGCCTTTCAGGATAATGAAACCATGAGTAAAGTGCCGGCAATGGGAATGGGTTTCCCCCTTGCCGGTGAAAAAGGTTTGGTGTTGCCTTATTTTATTACGCCCGGCTCCTGGCAGTTAGAGCAGTCCCGTTTGTTTTTCTATCCGGACAGGTTCTAGTAAGTATCCTCGCAACGCAATTTGCAGATAAAATTCCCGGGCTGACCAAAAAGCAATGGTCAGCCCTACTCCTGACCACCCGCTGGCCAGCACCCTAAAGCCAGGCCCTTTTCTGAAAGACAACCACCCGCTGGTGAACTTTTTCCGCTTACCCCTGTTAACTATGTATTACTATGAAAAACACCTATAGCGGCAAAGCCCTCCTGTATTTGTTTTTCCCTTACATGATTTTACTGAAATGATGAAGATACGGTTGATAAACAGGCACAACATCTTGTAAAAGATGTGCAGGGGCGGGCCCTTAAGCGATGTAGCGCCCGCCCTTTTTTATTTAGGTAAGGCTGAACATGAACCCGATCCCATAAATATTCCGGATACTGATATTTTCATTCCCCTGGAAGTATTTGCGGAAGCGGGATACAAATACATCTAAACTTCTTCCTACAAAATAATCATTCGCTCCCCATACCTGGTGCAGGATATCTTCCCGCCGGATCACCTTATTGCTGTTGTGATAGAAGTGCAGCAGCAGATCGCTTTCCAGCGGTGTGAGAATGGTTTCCTTGCCATTGCCGATAAGCTTCAGCGAATCTTTGTGAAAACGCATCCCTCCAAGTTCAATAGCGTTGCTGGCGGCTATGCTGTTTACGATCTGGTTTCTTTTCAGGATGTTTTTTATGCGAAGCACCAGTTCATCTACATCAAACGGTTTTACGATGTAATCGTCTGCCCCGATCTTCAGGCCGTACAGACGGTCTTTCTTTTCACCACGTGCTGTGAGGAAGAGGAACGGAACGCTTGGTTGTATTTTTACCAGTTCCTGCGCCAGTTCAAAGCCATCCATTTCGGGGAGGTTGATATCTATCAGGATGATATGCCAGGCCGTGGGAGTGGCGGCAAAAGCCTCCAACGCCGCCCGCCCGTTTTGTTGCCAGTCGACAGTGAAATCCATCAGTTCCAGGTATTGTTTTACAACGTTACCGAGATCCGTTTCATCTTCTACCAGCAGAATGTGATGTTTCATAGCGTTATATTTTTGAAGGTATGGTAATTACGAAAGTACTGCCTGCACCGGGTTCGCTGCTCACTTTAATGCTCCAGCCATGTGCATCCACGCACTGTTTTACATAATAAAGCCCAAGCCCCAGGCCCTTCGTGGGCCTGGACAGATTGGGCTGGTGCCGGTAAAATTTCTCAAAGATATGGCGGAGGGTAGCGGCGTTCATGCCGATACCATTGTCTTGTATGATCAATGCAATAGATTCTTTTTCCTGCAGGGTAGTAATGGTGATGATCTTCTCCGGCTGGTCGTTGTACTTCACGGCGTTATCCAGGATGTTTTGCAGCAGGGTGGTAAAATGAAAGGTATCTGCTTCAATCATCACCGGGTGGCCGCTGTTGTGGAAAGTGAAGCGGATGGCCTGCTTCATGGTATTAAGACTATACACCGCCAGTATTCCGCTGATCAGTTCATTCAGATCTGTGGTAGTGGTTTTGAGCGCCAGTTTTTCCGTAGCTGCAATATTGATCACCTTTTCCACCAGTAGTTTCAGGCGTTCCGCCTGCCGGTGGATAATCTCGGAAAGTGCGGTAACGCTTTGTTTGTTATCCAGCGTTTTTTCATTCTGGATATTTTTATTGGCAACGATAATAGCCGTGATAGGCGTATTAAACTCGTGGGTGATGTTATTGATAAAGTCTGATTTCATATCAGACAGGTGTTTTTGCCGGATCCATTTGAACAGGGTGATGGCAAACAGTGTAATCACCGCCAGCAGGGTAAGTATGCCGGGCAGGATGGTATATTTCATTTGCCGGAGTACAAGGGCACGGCGGTTATAGGGGTCTGCATAAAATGAGAACGACAGGGAATAGGAGTAGGGCAGGGGCGAATTGGCCACCAGCGAGGATGCCGCGCTGTTTTCATTGAGCTGCGGCAGGTTGCCGCAAATAAAGAGCCCCATTTCCTTTTGCCTGTTGGCCGGGATGAGCGGGTACTTTTTAAAGCGGTTGTATACGTTCACATACTGACTGTCTTTAAACTTGATATCCAGCCGGTGAATGCATAAGGCAAACAGCAGGGAATCCTTGATCCCGTCGTTGGCTTTAATGGCTTTCAGCATGCTGTCGGTATTCTCGTGCTTTACCAGTTCGCGGATAATGCGGTTCACGAGGTGCTGTGCGGCGGTGTCGAAGCCGTGGCGGTTAGTGTTATACAGCTGTTCCAGGTAAGAGTACTGTGGCACAATGATGCTGTCCAGCAGGGGTTGTCCTCCCGGGAACAGTTTATCGTTGGCGATAGCCAGGTTGTAGGCTTCACCGATCCTCCCTTTTTCCACGTAGTTAAAACGACTGTCCAGCAACTGATAAGTATTATATATCAGGAAAAACTGTACAATAGCCAACGCGATAATACAGATAACAGCTGTCAGGATATACAGCTTGATAGAATGCCTCATGCTTCGCTTTGTTACTTTTGGTTGACCTTTCCTGTTCATCAATTGATAACGACGTCCGCTCCTGATACTTTTAAGTTTTGTTTACAATCCGTTAGGGATTTTTTAAAATTGATTCGATTCCTGTTGGCTATTTTCACCATTAAGATACTACTTTTTTGGTATTAGAAAATCGATTTAGCATTTTTTATAAAATCCCTGTATGAAGAGATATTTATGCTATGTATTATTAGTTGGTGGCAGTCTTTTTACCCTTGCCACCTTTGCTTCGAAAAATACCGCGTGGATGGCGCCGGTGGTGAAGGATACCACGGCTGCACCACCACTTACCTGGAAGGAGCATTGGTTTGAGCATGCGCAGGTAATGCGCCGGGTGTTCAGCAATTCGTCGGTAACGGTGTATTACGACAAAGAAACGCCTGAGAGTATTACCTGGCCGGATACGCTGTTAACGAAGGTATGGAACTACACCACTAAAACTTATGGCGCCTTTGGCAAGGATAACCGCCTCTTTGTATTGCTGCATACCGGCAAATATGGCGGCGGGCATCCGTCTACCTATTTCGACGGCAGCCACGACTACCGCAATGTAATTGATGTAGGGCATGAAGGCGATTGGGTGAGCAATACCGGCTGGAACCTGGATGCAGCCGTGCATGAGGTAGGGCATATTGTGGAAGGCGCGGCCAAAGGCGTGCACGGGTCGCCGGCTTTCCCGATCTGGAAAGACAGCAAGTGGATGGAGATCTATCAGTATGATGTATACCAGGCATTGGGCTGGGATGCAGAAGCCAGGCGCTGGTTTGATATGCAGATGAAGGGTACGGACAATTTTCCGCGGCCGGGAACACAGTGGTTCAAAAACTGGTTTTACCCGATTTACCATCAGTACGGCGGGGCCAAAGTGCTGAACAATTTCTTTACATTACTGGCCGCCAACTTCCCCCGTAACGGCAACGCATATACGCGGGATTTGAACTGGGGAGAGTTTATCCATTTCTGGAGCGGCGCCGCGGGTGTAAACCTGAAACCACAAGCCACTATTGCTTTTGGCTGGCCCGCCAGTTGGGAGGAGGAGTTCCTGCAGGCGCAGAAAGAATTTCCGGGAGTAAAATATTAAAGATAAAAAGCGGAGGGCATGCCCTCCGCTTTTTATCTTGTGTAGTATTTACGCGCCATGAAAGAAAGTGGTAATCCGATCATCGCCATCAGTATAAGTATATTAATAACGGAGTTGACTAAACGCAGCGGCCCATGCGGTACCTGGCTTAACGGCACTACCACCAGGTTCATTACACACCATACCAGTAAACCATAAACAAGCCCGGTGGTCACCGGGTGTTTGTGCAGCCCTGCTATCTTCGGATAGAGGACAAAGAAAACAAACGACCACGCCAGCGCAATAAGATAATGAAACAGTAACCCCCACCACATCATGGCCGGCCCCCCGCTAAAGGCCGCTTTACCAAATACACCGCTGCTGATGTATACCAGTATTTTGCTGACAGGCTGACCATGACTAACAATCGAAAAATACACAAACGCAGAAAGGATGTCCAGCGTACCGGTAATGAGGCCGGCCAGTAAAACAGTTCCCGGAAAGGAGGAAAAAGGACGCATGTAATTTGTTTTTATATGGTAAAACAGGGCGGTATGAGTATATCTCTTAAATTATAAAATTCTGCTATAAAAACCTCGCTATCGGTAGGATTTTCTTCTTTTTTATTAAGCTATTATTAAGAAATATTAAAAATAGCTTAAAATTTTAAACAATTTTGTTCATTATCAATTATATACAGTTTTAAATATTCAAAATTTAAACAAACAGTTAAATAAACGCTTGTTTAAATTAAACGTTTGTTTAACTTTGTCCTGTCAAATCTAAAAAAGGAACATGGAAGAGTATAGTGAAAAACAGCTCTCAATTTTAACGGTTGCGGAGCGGCTATTTGCCGATCAGGGCTTTCATGGCACATCGGTGAGAGATATAGCACAGGAGGCGGATGTGAACATCGCCATGATCTCCTATTATTTCGGTTCAAAGGACAAATTGCTGGAATCTATTTTCAAGTATAGAATGGAGGCTTCCCGGAAGTTCATTAATGAATTACTGGAGAACGACACGATGGAGCCACTGGAGAAGATAAACAGCCTGATCGACCGGTTCATCAATAAAATGCTTGGGGAGCAGTATTTCCAGTGCATTATGAGCCGCGAACAGCTGAACAGCCAGCAAAGTCCGGTCAGGGATCTGATCTGGCAACTGAAAGGGGAAATGCTTGGTCTGATGCGCCCCATCGTTACAAATGCCCAGGAAGCGGGCATCTTTTATAAAGATGTAGATGTGGAAATGCTGATGACTTCTTTATTCGGGACTATCCATCAGGTAATACCTGCCAAGCATATATTAAGAACGAACCCTGAAGCAAAGGATCTGAACGACGATGAATACAGGGAGTATTTGAAAAACAGAGTAAGTACACATTTAAAAAAATTGTTCAAAGCAATCCTAACACATGAATTCTAAAAGCATATACACACGATTATATGCGCTTGCATCGGGAATCCTGCTGACTTTTTTCTTTCAGACAGCATCCGCACAACAGAGCGTAAAACCGCTTTCGTTAAATGAAGCCATATCGCTGAGTATACAAAACAGCAAACAATTAAAGGTGAGTCATGCTAAAGTGGATCAGGCTACTGCCTCACTGAAAGAAGCCAATGAACGCCAGTTACCGGATGTAAGTGTTTCCGGTTCTTATCTCAGGCTTACACAGCCTAATATCGACATGAAACTTAAACTGGGAGATGATAGCAACGGTGGCACCAAAAGTGAAAGCCCCAAGGTGAATTCAGCAGCTTATGGTATCGCCAGTGTATCCGTACCCATCTTTGCAGGTGGATTGATACAAAGCGGTAAAGAATCTGCCCGTTACCTGGCAGAAGCTGCGCGACTGGATGTTGATAAAGACCGTGAAGATGTGATCCAGAACACCATCGCCGCCTACAGCAATCTTTATAAGGCAAAAGCCGCGGTAGCACTGGTACAGGAAAACATCCGGCAGTCGGACGAAAGGGTGAAAGAATTTTCCAACAAGGAAAAGAATGGTCTCCTTGCCCGCAACGATCTCTTAAAAGCAGAATTACAGCAATCTAATTATCAGCTGGCACTGATGGACGCTGAAAACAACCTGAAAATTGCCAATCTGAATATGGATATCATGCTGGGCCTGCCGGATAACACCATGATCCAGGTAGACAGCACCGTATTCAAAGTAGATGATAAGGTAGATGGCCGCGGAGTAGCAGAGTTTGAGCAACTGGCTTACCAGAACCGTAAGGATGCAGCTTCTCTCACTGCACGTGAAAAAGCAGCGAATGCAGGAATAAAAGGAGCTAAAGCGGATTATTTCCCATCACTCGCTGTAACCGGCGGATATGTGGCTGCTTACATTCCTAATGTGATCACCATTACCAATGCCGTAAATGCAGGAGTAGGGCTGAAATACAATCTTTCTTCCCTCTGGAAAACAGGATCAAAAGTAAGTAATGCTAAGGCGCAACTGGCAGAAGTACAGGCCAATGAGGCGAAGCTCGTGGATGGTATTCACCTGGACGTATACCAATCTTACGAAAATTACCTTCTGAGCCACAAGAAAATGGATACTTATATCAAAGCGATAGAACAGTCGGAAGAAAATTACCGGATTACGAAGAACAAGCACGATAACAACCTGGCTACTACAACAGATCTGTTGGATGCCGACGTTGCAAATCTGCAGGCGCATCTCAACTATGCGTACGCAAAGGCAGATGCACTGGTAGCATATAACAAACTGTTACAGTCTGCAGGTATACTGGAATCCAACAACAAATAATACCAACAAACCAATAAATATCAAAGCCGTGGAAACGCAAACTCAAACAAAACCTACTAACAATATAAACATGCAGGAAACAACCGCGCCTAAAAAGAAAAGCAAAGGATTCGTTATAGTGCTGGCAGTGCTGGTGCTGGGTGGCGGTGCATTTGGTATCACCAAGTATGTTCATGGTCAGCACCATGAAGAAACTGATAATGCGCAGATCGATGCTAATGTGAGCCCGGTTATACCCCGCGTATCCGGTTATGTGAAAGAAGTAAGAGTGAAAGATAACCAGGTGGTGAAGAAAGGAGATACATTAGTAATCCTGGACGACCGCGACCTGGCCATAAAAGTACAACAGGCAGAAAACGCCCTTTATGCTGCACAGGCTAACCTGGGCGCTGCACAGGCCAGCACTGCTGCTGCAGAAGCAGGTATCAGCACCGCACAGGCGCAGGTAGGTACTATCGATGCACAGATCGAAGCCGCCAAAGTAAACCTCTGGAGAGCCAGCCAGGATTACGACCGTTACGCTAACCTGATCAAAGATCATTCTATTACCCAACAGGAATTTGAGCAGGCTTCTGCTGCCAAACAAACTGCTGAACGTCAGCTTGATGTACTGGCCCGTCAAAAAGCGGCTGCCAGCCGTCAGACAAACGTAGTGAGTTCCCAGAGCGGTGCAACTTCCAAACAAATTAACGTAGCGAATGCAGGTATCAAACAACGTGAAACAGATGTGGAAGATGCGAAGCTGAACCTGTCTTATTCCGTGATCCTTGCTCCGGAAGATGGCGTACTGTCAAAAATCTTCGTACAGCCGGGACAGTTTGTTACTGCGGGTCAGTCTTTATTCAGCGTGGTACTAAGCACTACTCCGTGGGTAGTGGCCAACTTCAAGGAAACACAGCTGGATAAAATGAAACTGGGTCAGAAAGTAACGGTACACATTGATGCTTATCCTGAAAAAGGACTGGAAGGTAAAGTAACTTCCTTCGCTCCGGCTACCGGCTCCAAATTCGCCCTGCTGCCTGCGGATAACGCTTCCGGTAACTTCGTAAAAGTAGTGCAGCGCTTACCGGTAAAAATTGAGTTCGATAACCCTAACGATGAACTGGTAAAACAGTTACGCCCGGGTATGAACGTACTGGTAGACGTGCATCTCAACTAATCATATACATGAACAGCAACGTATCCGGAGTTAATAATTAGTGGGAACCATGCAATAATTAACAGACAGGCATAATCGATTAGTATAAACAACAGATCATCAACAGAAAGGTCATGTTCGTCATTAATTATTAACTCCGGGTAGTGTTGTTTTCATTCAAAATATAAGTGCTGCATGCAACAAGAATCATTGATAGAATACGGCTCGCGCAGGGTGATCATTACGATCACCGCTATATTCTGCGCTTTGCTGGAGATAGTGGATACCACTATCGTAAATGTGGCGTTGAATGACATGCGTGGTAACATGGGCGCCACACTCAGTGAAATCGGATGGGTCATCACCGCATACGCTATCGGTAACGTAATCATAGTACCGATGACCAGCTGGTTATCACAGCAATTTGGTCGTCGTAACTATTTCGCGGCGTCTATTATTATATTCACCGTTTCCTCTTTCCTCTGCGGTAACGCAACTGCCATGTGGGAGCTGATCATATTCCGCTTCATACAGGGTTTGGGTGGAGGTGCATTGCTGGTGACCTCTCAAACGATTATCACTGAAAGTTATCCGCCTGAAAAACGCGGTATCGCCCAGGCCATTTATGGATTGGGTGTAATTATCGGTCCAACGTTAGGCCCCCCGTTAGGCGGTTACATCACCGATAACTATTCCTGGCCTTATATCTTTTACATCAACATCCCGATCGGTGTAATCGCTACCCTGCTCACTTTGCAGTTTGTACGCAGCCCGAAATATGGTGAAAAAAGAGCAATGTCGGAGATAGATTTCCTCGGTATAGGACTCCTGGCGGTGATGGTAGGGTGTTTGCAATTTGTATTGGAACGCGGACAGGAAGACGACTGGTTTAACGACTCTACCATTACAGCCCTGACCGTAACAAGTGTATTGGCCCTGTTCTTCTTTGTATGGCGTGAGCTTACCTATAAGAACCCCATCGTGGAGCTGAGGGTGCTCAAAAACGGAAACCTCCGGGTAGGTACCATCCTGTCGTTCATCATGGGCTTTGGATTATACGGATCTACCTTCATCATCCCGCTGTACACACAAGGTTCGCTGGGATGGACCGCTACCCAATCCGGTATGCTGATGATCCCTGCAGCGTTAACTACCGCGGTGATGATGCCGCTCATCGGTAAGATGCTGGAAAGAGGTATTCCACAACAATACCTGGTGGCAAGTGGTATGTTCCTGTTCTTTGTGTTCTGCTTCTGGGGATATAAAATTATCACACCGGCAGATACCGGTTCAGATGCTTTCTTCTGGATGCTGATTGTTCGCGGTATAGGTATGGGTTTACTCTTTATTCCTATTACCACGTTGTCGCTGTCTGGTTTGAAAGGACAACAGATTGGCCAGGGCGCAGCCTTCACCGGTATGATGCGTCAGCTGGGAGGTTCATTTGGGGTGGCTTTGATCACTACGTTTATGGCCCGTCAGAATATGCTGCACCGGAGCGACCTGGTATCAAAGCTGGATACCAATAACCCCGATGTAATTAACCGGGTGAACGGGTTACAGCAAAGCTTCGGCGCCAAAGGAATGGACCCTCACCAGGCACTGAATTCGGGTTATAAATTACTGGATTACAGTGTTACCAAACAGGCCGCCATATTATCCTATATGGATGTGTTCCTGTACCTGGGCCTGATATTCCTGATTTGTGTACCGTTTGTACTCATGGTAAAAGCTAAGAAAGCTGCAAAACTCGATCCGTCTGCTATGCACTAACGGAAACAGTTTTTCAAGATAAATTATTGTTGCAATAACAGTGTAACAGTTGTAGGTTTAGGTAAATAAGCCCCGATTTTAATCGGGGCTTTTGTTTTTTCAGAAGCAATGAATTAAATTCATAGAAACACCCCGCTATGGAAACATTCGGCCATGTAAGAATGGTGATAGGATTTATCCTGAGCCTCAGCATTGCCCATCTGCTCAAAGGCACTGCTAAATTCATCCAGCATCCCAACCGGGAAAAACCTTACTGGGTACACCTTTCATGGGTAGCTTACATCTTTGTGCTGCTGGTACATTTCTGGTGGTGGGAAATGCCATTGCACGCATTGAAGAAATGGACTTTCCCGGAATATATCTTTATCATCTCCTTTATTACTACCTTTTTCCTGCTCTGCGCACTGTTGTACCCGGATGATCTGAAAGATTATAAAGGATACCAGGACTACTTTTATTCACGGCGAAAGTGGTTCTTCGGGGTACTGGCATTTTCGTTTATTGCAGATGTAATAGATACGCTGATAAAAGGACAGGACTACTTTCATCATTTCGGGATAGAATACCCGATCCGCAATATCATTCACTTTGTCCTTTGCCTGTTGGCCATCAGGATCAGTAACCGCACCTTTCACGGGGCGCTGGTCATTATATTCATGCTATACGAAATGAGCTATGTGCTGCGGCTTTATTTGTCGGCCGCCACATGAGGGCTTTTACAGGCGGATGCCCACTTTTTTATAGATAAAGCTCAGCAGCCAGGCCGGCCCGATGAGCAGGAATTGTAAATCCTTGAAGAAAGAAGGTTTGGCGCCTTCTATTTTATGACCAATAAACTGCCCGATCCAGGCCACTACGAAAATAAACAATGCCACCTGCCAGATCACCAGCGGAGTGGCCGCTATGAGGCGCCATAGCCATAAACAGATCACGCCGATGAGCAGCATACCTGCCGCCAGGGAAGGAGAGAGGCGCAGATAGTAAATGATCAGTAACAGCAATGCCACATGGGCCACCGAAATATAAGAACGCACGCCACCAATGGGCAACGGGATTGCGTATAAAAATCCGACGATACTGAAAAAAATAGCGGGCACACAAATCCAGTGAATCAGTTTGTTGGTGTGGTTACGGTGGCTGCTGCCGTACTCGTCCAGCCATTGATGGATTGTTCTCATAGCGGTGGCGGTTTATAAAGTGCTGCTATTAAAATACGTTAAATAACCCAAAATGAGTGATGATTTTATTTGCCCCTGATTGCCACCTTTTTCATGCCTTCTCTCCCAAAAAATACCGGGAAATACATCATTTCTGCTTTGGCCGGGTTCAGGTGGTAATACCCCGTATAGCGCGGCATCAATGACACCGTAAAGCGGTAAGTACCTTTGTTTAAGTAATCACTGAAGATGCTTACCTTGTTTTTAAAGTACTCGCGGTGTACTTCATGGTTCGACCACTGACTGTTTTTCTCTTCATAGGAACAGCCAGCAGGCACCGGTATTTCCACCATCACGTAATCCGCATCTGCTTTTACTTCCACGGTTACTTCCAGGGTAACAGCGCGGCCTGCGGTGAGGAAGTTTACAGCTGTATCCTGCTGCAGAAACTGGCTGCTCACGCTGAACTGGTGTGCTGCAGGCAGCGGCGCCGGATTCCAGTGCTGTTGCCAGCCGGTAAAATATACGGTGGAGCCGCCCTGCTTAACGACGTTTAATGGCTTACCGGCTGTAAAAATATGCGTATAAGGAAAGGCGCTCACCTGTTCCCCGTTAATACTAAGCCCCGGCGTTTGCATCTCCGAAGTTTGCAACGCATCGGGCAGGATGGTAGCCAGGATAGTGGCAGATTCGTAGGTATTGCGCCAGTTGCCGCTGCGCCGCTTTTCCATGAACCAGTCGCGGATGGTGCGTAACAGGGCATCATGACCACCCTCTGCCCGTAATATTTTATATGCCAGCAAGGTGAGTTGTACATCATTGTTAAAGAACTGGTAACTATCTTCCCCCCAGTAACTATTGCCCATCATGGTGGTTTGCCGCGCAGCCATCAGTGAGGCTGTATTTACGTGTATGCCTGTCTGTTGTTTCAGGTATAATAAACGGAACTGGTCATACTTACTGCCTTTGTTTGCATGTATGGTATCGAGGTAAGCCGGGAAATTAATTTTGGCGCCCAGCTCGTACAATGTTTCCAAAAGGGTTAAATTATTGGTGTACGCATCCCTGGTGTGTACGGAACCATTCAGCTGGAATACGGAGTAATCGATCAGCGCTGCTTTGTTGATGTTGGGCTTAAAGCCTTCTTTTTCAGCCATCAGCAAGGCTTTTGTTACATGTTGTGAAACCCAGTACACAGAAGTGCTTTTATTCCACCAGCCCCAGCCACCATCTTTATTTTCATTCTGTTCCAGTTTACGGATCAGCTCAGAGATCTTTTTCAGATCCTTAAACGGTAGCGCAAGGAATTTACGGGCTTGTTTCTCCAGCAGCAGGCCGGTGAGTTTGGAGGCCAGTTGTTCATTGCATAGATATTCATAACGCCGGAGATAATCTATTTCATCCAGCAGTACCGGTAGCATGCCGGTGCAGGCATACAGGTGAACAGCAGCGGTATCGTCTGCAAAAGACAGGGAGAAGCTGGTATCAGCTGGCAGTGCGGCAAAGAAGCCTTTGGTTTCTGTTACGCCTTTTTTAAAGACAGGAATAGCGCGGTATTCTCCGTCGAAGTAATCCTGGTTACCGGTGATGGTATATTTAAAGGAGATGCTGTCGCCCGATAGGGGAACATGCACCGGGAAGGTATCAATCAGGCTGTTGCGCACGCCAATGGAACGGGTGTTGGTGAGTACCTGGTTGGTGTAGAAGCTGCGGCTGACAGTAGCGCTGTCGGTGCCATAGTTCAATACCTTACCGATAATGTTTACACTGTCGCCTTCAACGGCAAACACCGGTAGCGACAAGTTTGCGCTCAGCGGTTTATATGATTTGATCTGTACCTGTGCACTGCCGGTTTGTCCCTGGTCAGTGAATGCCAGTGCATAGGATTTCCAGTTGGTGATATCATCCGGGAAGGTTACCTTAAAAGAGGTTTCTCCTTTTTCGTTGGTACGTAACCGTGGTTGCCAAAATGCATCATCCCGGAAGTTGCTGCGCAGGCTATTGGCTTCTGCCGGCAGGGTTTCCTGGCTGGCCGCTATAAGACCCGCTTTGCTGCTGGTGATGAGGATTACTCCATTGGCGGCCCTGGCGCCATAAATAGCGGTGGCGGCGGCATCTTTCAGCACCGACATATTTTTAATAAGAGACGGATCTAGGCTTTCCAGTAAACCTTCATAGGGAACACCATCAATGATAATCAGTGGCGGCGCGTTAACGCTGTTGGTGCCCCGTATAGTGACGCCTGCCACTACGCCATTAAGATTGCCGGTAATGAAGTGCGAAGAAGTGGCAGTCAGATCCCTTTTGCGTTGCGTGCCGTAACCCACTACCACCGTTTCACTCAGGGATTGTATTACCGGTTTTAATTTTATCTCAATAAAATCCTGGTCCTTTAAAGTAACAGTTTCGGCGTTATACCCAATAGCATTAACGGTGAGCTGTCCTTTTTCTGTAACGGCTAAGGAGAAGTATCCTTTTGCATTGCTTAGGGTGCCATACCTTGTTCCCTTCAGAATGATGGAGGCGCCGGGTACGGGGCCGTTCGCATCTGTTGTTATCACCCCGGATATACGACGGGTGAAGCCGGAAGTATCCAGGTATTGGTTGTTGAACGGCGTGGTAAAGTCGGTCGTCGCGTTGGACGACATCTGTTGTGTTTCATAACCTCTCCAGTCCAGTATCGCTTTTGATAATGCAGCGCTTGTGGAGTCTTTTTCCATTACTTTCCGGGCGTGTAACCGGTAATAGGTATTACCGCCGGCATTGGCTTTCAGGCTATCGGCCACGTAGTATTTATTTTTCTTCAGCAATACCAGCAGGCGGTAATTGCCTGGCTCGAGGTTATAAAACCAGGTGGTTTGTCCGCGGTAAATACGGATATAGGTGGGATCATCGTAGCGGTAAAGGAACAGCTGCCGCGGTTCATTCCCTTTGAAGGCAGTATCCGGCGAAATGATGAGGTTAGAGGTATTCCCATCGCCTCTTGCATTGGAGTATAGCTCCTGGTTTATCTGCAGGCCATCCAGGTGATCATTCCAGATACTGTCCATTTCACTTTCTGTGATCACACGATCATATAGCCGTGGCTGATCCACTTCTTTCGGCAAATAGAATCTGAGTCGCTGATCGCTGGTACTCGTTTCTTTCACTAACCCTTGCCGGATCTCAAATGTATAACCCGGTTCAGGTACAAAAGATTGTATGAACCTGCCTTTCACAATGTAGTCGGCATCATTGTTTTTCAGTGGTCCGGCCAGCTGGATGCTTTTGCTGTAACCATTGCCGGGGTTAAACCATTGTATATTTCCATTCTGGTTAATATACGTATACCCGTCATTGTTATCCGTGAGAAATGGTACCACGTAACGCTTATATAGATTTACTTCCAGCGGGGTAAGTTCCGTTGGCATTTTGGTGATGCGTATCCGTTCATCGGGTTTATCGGCAGCGATGCTGATAAAGGTTTTAAGTCCTTCTTCGGCGTAGATGCTGTCGATGATAATTTTCTTATCAGAAGTACGGATTTCCAGTTTGTGTTTGCCGGGCCATACCGCAAAGCTATAGGCTGGCCGGAGGTCTGTATTGGCAAAGAACACCGGTTGTTCATCTATCTTCACATGACTGATAAACTGTACAGCGCCATTTTCTGTAACAAACGGGGATATCTGTGTAATATCATTCTTCGCAGGTTCCGTGCTGTAACGTATTCCATCCGGATGCAGGAAGCGGTAGTACGCGTTGCTATCCAGCGTCATTTCGTTTTTCCACCGGTCCCAGTTCATGATCTGTTTGCCGGAGACGGTTTTTCTATCAGATAACCGCTGCTGGCTATATGCTTTCCGCATAGGATGCCTTTTATCAAGATTGGGCAGGTTAGGCATGGTATAGTTAAACCTGGCAGTCATCGCATAAGCCGTGACATCTGCATCTTTTACAGGCCGGCCTTCTGCATCAGTAACTGTGATGCCTATACGAACTGTTTGCCCCGGGTACACGGCTACCGGGTTATTGATGGTTACCTGTAATTGTTTTTCAAGATAAGGGATGATGAAGTGATCATCTTTCACCTGGTCATTCCAGATATATTGCAGGGAAACAAAATAATATCCGCGGGTGGCGGAAGCGGCTTTCCACGACAGCTGCCGGTCGTAGCCCTGCGCCACCAGTTTGTTGCCGGCAAAGATGCTGTACCAGAAGTACAATTTTTTTGGATTCACAATATCTGCAAATACGGAATCACGGGTCCGGCTGGCATTGCACTGGATCATGCCATTTTCGCCGGATGACAGGTAGCTTTTAGTGACGTTGCCTGCTGTTACCCGGTAGGTATTTACATAAGGATGCAGCGGCAATACGGCGGGTAATGAGATAGCAGAAAGAGCAACCGTATCACGCTTTGCATTCAGCAACAGCAGCGTGGCTTGTGAAGGTATGACGTGGCCGGAGCGTTTAAAGTCAACAGATAAGCTATCGCCTTTTGGTGTGAAACTGATTTCATCCGTATCATAATAATATTGCTGGGAAATGCGGCTGCTTTGGCTTTCATTGTTGCTGTTCAGAAACTGTGTGCTGATGTTATAGGAAAAAGAAGCGGCCGGAAAAATGCTGTCCGGCAGCGTTACTTTGGTTTCCCCGGTCATATCCAGCGCTACTTCATGTTTCCATAACTGGTGGGGTATAAATACCACCGGCGCGTGATATTGTGAAATGTTGTTAGGGGTAACGGTGATGGTTACACGCCCATCCATTACCGGGAGGTCGTTTTCATCGGTGGCCTTCAGGAACAGGGATACCGGCGTGCCACGGGTATGTTCTTTCACATCGGTGCGGGCGGTAAAACGGATCGATTTCAGCTCATACTCTTCATATTCAAACGTACCGCGCATCAATACTTTCCGTCTGGCAAAGTATTCATCATCATCCAGGTCGGTTTCGTTATTGTCGGAGGTATATTTCCTGCTGTCCAGGGTTTCCAGGGTAAACAGGTAGTCTGTGTCCAGATCGAGGTCCAGGCTGTCACTGAGCACCATTTCGTAATCATAGCCTCCCGGCCGGTAAGGACGGATAGTGGTGAGGATCGTATCGATATCCATGTCTTCACTGTAAAGTCGTAACAGCAGGGGTTCATTTACCGGCTTTGTATGGCGATTAATGATGAATGCCTTCATCCGCAGGGTATCGCCGGGCCTGTATTTCGCTTTACTGAAGGCCATGAAGCCTTTGTATTTTTTTTCGGTAGAAGTAGACTGCGAAAACCTGGGTTCATTATGATAATAATTTTTTTTGCGGGGGAACAGTTTTTTCCAGAAGAGGAGCCTGCCCTTACGGTTGGGGACCGTCAGGTTAAAAAGGTTCAGCACCTGGTTATGATACACCTGTATGATACCGCCTTTTTTGTAGCGCGGAATGCGATAGGTTTGTGTGCGTGCATCCCAGGGAATGGTCCGTTGGTTGATCCGCACGCTGGCATTGGAAATCGGTTTTCCATTTTTATCATGTAACAGCAATGCCAGATCGTAGTTATTGGTAACTACCTTCAGGATTACATTCTGTACGGGTTTGTATTCATACGCCAGGTTATTCTGCAGGCCGGTTACCACTACATAATTTCCGGGGGCGGTACCCGCAGGGAAGCTGGCGCCAAACGGATAAGTGCCGGCTGCGGTATGCAGGTATTTTTCATCCGCCCAGGGTTTGGATGCTCTGCTCAGCTCAAATATCCGGAGCGCTTCCTTATCTGTTATTTTATAGATGTTATTTCTTTCACTGGTGGTTTTACTTTGGGAGATGTATTGCTGGGCGCTGGCTGTGATGCTACATAAGCACAGCAGAAACAATGAAATTCTTTTCAAGGTATAAGGATTATATGCTGAATTTAAGGAAAAGAAGGGAAACTAAAAATCCACATATCTTTATATAATCATTTTGAAATGATAGATTTGAACCAACAAGATAACTGAAGAAATATGGAAACCATTGGATTTATCGGCACAGGCCATTTGGGCTATCCCATTGCAGAGAACCTGCTGAAGGCAGGTTATACTTTAAGAATTTATAACCGTACCCGGGAGAAGGCATTGCCGCTGGAACAGCTGGGTGCCATACTGGTGAACAGCCCGGAGGAAACCGCTGTGAAAGGAGGGGTTGTTCTGAGCCTGGTGGCGGATGACAAGGCACTGGAAGCAGTGGCCACCGATGCGTTGGTGCAGGCGCTTGGAGAAGGCGGCATCCATGTGTCTATGAGCACTGTTTCGCCGGATATATCGAGGGAATTGTCGGGGCGGCACGGCAAGCACGGCGTGTTGTTTGTAGGTGCGCCGGTATTTGCGCGGCCGGAGGCGGCAGCGGCGAAAGCAGGTAATTCGGTGATTTCCGGTCCTGCTGCGGCTAAAGAAAGGATACGCCCTTTATTGGAGGCAGGGTTTGCCCGTAATATTTTTGATCTTGGAGAAGATGCCGGCAGCGCCAATGTGCTGAAGCTGATGGGTAATTTTATGATTGCCGGGGCGCTGGAACTGATGGCAGAGGCTTTTGCGCTGGCAGAGAAAAACGGGGTAGATCCTAGGGTGGCGTATGAAATGCTCACCACTACGTTATTTTCGGGCCCTATTTTCAGGAATTATGGCGCTATGATCCTGGATCGTAAATTTACCGGTAATCCTTCTTTCAGTGCGGAATTAGGGTTGAAAGATATGGACCTGGTATTGCAAACGGCGCGGAAATCGTATACGCCGATGCCGCTGGCTAACCTGGTGCAGAACCGGCTCACTACTATCCTGGCGAAGGATATACATGATGCCGACTGGACAGCGCTGGCTTCCGGTGCGCTGGAGGACGCCGGACTGGCAGTTTAACCTTTATCAGCCATAGCCGCCACGGTTTTTTCTTTGGATGCCTGGCGCGCTATGGCATCTTCCCGGTGCATAGTGCCCCAGTCGGAGATATGCTGCAACATACTTTCCATGCTCCATCCCAGCGGGGTGAGTTCATATTCCACCCGTGGAGGAACTTCCGGGTACACGATCCGTTTAACAAGGTGATCGTTTTCCAGTTCCCTCAACTGCAGTACCAGCACTCTTTCAGAGATGCCGGTGATCGACTTTTTTAGTTCATTATAGCGTAGTTTACCATCCAGTAAGCGCCACAGTATGCTGGGTTTCCAGCGTCCGCCGATCAACGACAGGGTATACGCTGTTCCACAGTCGCCGCGCAGCTGTTTTCCGTTGATGGCATTAGAGGAATTTTCTTTTCGCATACGTTCATTTTTTCTTTCCGGGTATAAAGATACGCAATGCACTGCTATAGTGAAGGATACCGCTATCCTTTTGGTAACCCTGTTCTCTGGTGCCTTACAGTATTGATAACCGCAGGGCATAAAGCAAAAAGGGGAAGGCGCACACCTTCCCCTTTTGTTATGCTTCTTGCAGTGTTATTCTGCCTGTTTTCCGGCTTCGTTTTTCTTTGCCACATCTTCCAGTAATTTGAGTCCGAGCAATCCGCTGATCGGACCGTTGGCGCCGTCTCCGCCGCTGATGAGCACATCCGGCATGATGCGGATCTGCTGTGATCCGATGGCTTCCATTACTTTCAGTTGGGTAAAGTTGTTGCCACCCATTGCTTCTACTGCCAGTTTGTAGGATTCCGCGCTGGACTGACCAATGGCCAGGATCTTTTCTGCTTCTGCTTTACCGGTGAGGGCAATTTTTTCCGCATCGGCTTTTGCGATCCATTCGGTGCGTTCCGCTTCTGCTTTGGCCAGCAGGCGTACTTTTTCCGCTTCACCGCCGGCCAGTAATTTCATCCGGTCGCTTTCCGCGTTGGCTTGCAGCCGCACGCTGTTGGCGTCACCGGTGGCTTTTTTCACGGAGGCGTCTGCATGTCTTTCCGCAATCCAAACGCCCTGGTCGGCTTTTACAATTTCCTTCTGCATTTCTGCAATGGCGGTTTCTTTTTCCAGCGTCTGACGGGTTTCCTGTGCCAGTCGCTCTGTATCATAGGTAATTTTCTGTTCTTCTGCAATTTTACGGTCGGTCAGTGTTTTCATCAGTGTTTCCGGTGGCACAATGTCGCCGATAAGGGTATCTACCCCGAACACATTGTACTGATCCAGTACCTGGCCGATATGTTCCTTCGCGGAGGTTTGCCGTTCCTTACGGCTGGTGAGGAAACTGATCACATCTGATCCCTGGGCGGAGTTACGGAAATAGTTACCGATGGTAGGTTCCAGTACCTGCGTTACCAGGTTGCTCATGTTACCGAAGCGGGCAATTACTTTAGGGGCTTCAGTAGTTGGGATGTGGATGATCTGCGCTACGTCGAGATTAAAAGTAAAACCGTCACGGCTTCTCACGGTGATGGTAGAGAGGTTTTTATCCAGCTGGTGGGCCTCACTTCTGGCGGTGGCCCAGTTCAGCACCAGGTTGGTGGTAGGCACCAGTTCTACTTTCATGATATAGGGATTAACAGGATACTTACCCGGTCCCAGCGGCTCGGCCCATACGCCTTTGGTGCCTTTGGCCACGATGTTACCGTGTTTGAATTCTGCGCCGCTGAGATCCACGCCATCATTACCCACGAAGGAGATCACCACGCCTACGTGGCCGATGGCGATTTCCGTCATACGCACCATTTCCAGTTTGGCGAACCAGGGATTAATAAAGTAGGAACCGGCCAGGATCACCTGTTCCTGTAAGCCTTTGTAGCCGCCTTTTTCGAGGAAGGCATCCACATCCTGGAAGTTGTTGTGGTTTTCGATGGTTTTACCCGCAATGGAGCCGGTTTCAATGGCCTGTCCTTCGAGGGTGGTAACAATTCCCACGGCATTATCGGGGATGGATAGCATGTCGGTGATTTCCACTTCAAACAGGAAGGTATTGATACGGTACGATCCGGGCGTGATAATGGCGGTTTGCCGGCCTTTGCGGCCACCGTTCTGCAGGAAGGCCACGGCGTCCTGGAAGGAGTCGCAGGGAACCTTGCGGGCCAGGATGGAACCTGTTTCCAGTTCTGAACCGTCTTTCGCCAGTACCAGTCCGATTTTACCGGTGGGGATGATGGTAAACGGTTGAAAGGTAACGCTGTACTGCCAGATCCATTTCCAGAAGTATACGCCGGGAGCGAGTGTTTGCGCCTGGAAGCCTGCTTCGCCATTGGTGGCGAGGATGCGGCCTTCGGGCAGTTCCTGTTTACCGATCAGTACAAATTTTTTAGTAACCAGACCGATACGGTCTTCCGGTACAATGACTACGCCAAAGCATATACGAAGAATTACTTTGTACAGTACAAGGCATAGAATGGGCAGGCCAATAAGCAAAGCCCATCTGAGAAATGTGTTTTCCATTTGTAGGGTTGTTGTTAAGGTATGTGTGTTTGTAAAGATGAATTTAAATGCACAGCGATACTGCTGACGGACGTGTCACTTCAGGGTTTGGGCCATGCATATCTATTTCAGAAAAGTGGGGGCGAAGTGTTGAAGTTCGTAGCGATATAAGCTATCAGGATGTTGTTGCCGGAGCAATGATCAGATTCCATTGAAAAATGAATTTCGGACGTAAAAGTGATGATTATTTTTCATCTGTCAAAATAATTTCCGGCAGATGATCATGGAGGTTAGCCGGGAATTTCAGATAAATGTTTCCGGATGATCTTTGCTGATTATTTCAGATAATGGCGGAGAGGTTTCTTTGAGAACTATTGAAAAATTTCCCGTTTTTTTTGATTTTTGGAAAAACGCCCTATATTGAGAGCTGTTTAACTGTTTTTCACTTTGCTAAAACGATTTTTCTGAGCATGTCAACCAAATAGTTTTTTATATTTGTATAGCTTTAACGATTTAGCAAACATTCTATTTATTGAATTTATGACAAATTCCACGGCGTTAGGAATAGATATCGGCGGCTCCCACATTACCGCAGCACTGGTAGATCTTAACACAAGATCGATCATAGAAGGCACATGGAACCGCACCCGCATTAACTCACAGGGCGAAGTAGCGGATATCATCGATGGCTGGGCGGCTGTTATCGGGGAAGTATTTACCCACGCCTCAGCAGATGTCCGGCATATTGGTATCGGCATGCCGGGTCCGTTCGACTATGAGCACGGGATCAGCCTCATGAAAGGGCAACATAAATATGACGCATTATACAACCTGAACGTAAAAGAATTGCTGGCAACAAGCCTCGGAATTTCACCGGAACAGATCCGCTTTATCAACGATGCCGGCTGCTTCCTGCAGGGCGAAGTGTTCAGTGGCGCCGGCAGAAACCACCAATGCGTGATCGGGCTTACACTGGGCACGGGCCTGGGTTCGGCCATTTACCGCGATGGAGTAGCCAATGATGCCAACCGCTGGTGTTCCCCCTTTAAAGATGGCATGGCGGAAGACTATCTTTCTACCCGCTGGTTTGTAAAACGCTATGAAGAAATAAGCGGCGAAACAGTAGCAGATGTAAAAGCACTGGTAGCTCGTATAGGCGTTGACGATAGAATACCGCAACTGTTCAACGAGTTTGCCGTAAACCTCGGCACTTTACTTACTGCCTTTATTAAAGAAGAACAACCCGAAATTGTAGTGATCGGCGGCAACATTGCCAACGCGGCAGACCTCTTTTTTCCTCAACTGAAAAAGGAACTGGAAAAACAACAGATCACCGTTCCGGTAGTTACCGCTACCCTCGGTGAGGCCGCTGCCCTGATCGGTGCAGCCAGCTTATGGCATGCCTTCCAGGAAGCATAAGCACAACCTGTTCAGCGAAAACATAAATTTAAAAGAAGCTATTGGCGCAACAACCAAAGCAGGTAGATTCCGGGCATATCCATCTCCGGAAAAAATACCCGCTCCGGTGTTTGTGCCAATAGCTTTTTGTTTAATGCTTTAACCTTTCTGCTTTTTCCTTTATATTAGGGGCATCAACCACTTCTAAATATTTACTGTTTGAAAGACCGCCTAATTGCAGCTGATAATATTTTGTGGAACAATGTCATCCTGGGGGATCAGCAAGCCTACAGGGAATTGTATGAGATGTATGCGGATATGCTTTTCCGGTATGGCTTAAGATATATAAAAGATACCAGCACTATAAAAGATTGTATCCAGGAGCTTTTTACCAGTCTTTATCACTACAGGAATAACCTCGCCCACGACGTGAACATCCGGTTTTACCTGCTCCGGTCGTTCCGCAGGAAGATCCACCAGGCCGTAAAAAAGAATGCCACCATTCTCCATACCGTTAATGCGGAGGACTATTTCTCCATCGTTTATGAACCGGATGCCGAACAGCTGTTGATTGCGGCCGAACAACAGCAGGAAATGCTGCGGTTGCTGGCCCGTGAACTCAATGAATTACCTGCCCGGCAGAAAGAAGTCCTTTTCCTTAAGTTTAACTGCAACCTGTCGTACGAAGAAGTGGCCGGTATCATGAAAATAAGTGTGCCTACCTGCCGCACCCTTGCCTACAGAGCCTTCCGGCAACTGCGCGCCAACATGGAAAAAGTGCCGGTGCTGCCGTTAATCATCCTCTTAATGTCCTGGATTTCCCGGGAGCATCCCTGAATAAAAAAAAGTTTCGTTCCGGAGTCTATATCCTGTTTGTTTGTTGCTCTATATAGCAAAGATGCCGCAAGATGCCTGATAAGAAACAGCTGAAATTGGAAGACCTGCTTGGTAATGACCATGAACCGCCTGTACAGAGCGACGATCCCGTGCAGCAACAGATGGCAGATGCCGTGCAGCGCATGATCACAAACGCCGGCGCAGAAACATGGGACCCGGCCGATAAAGCCCTGCTATGGCAGGACATTGCGGCGGGTTTAGTGTCCAAACCATCCATACACAGGTACCTGTTCCTAAAAATCGCCGCCGCCATATTATTATTGCTGTCGGTAGGCGCCTGGTTGTTCTGGCCCCGGCCCACGCACTCACTGGTACAGTTTGCCCGGCAACAACACGTGGAAAGCGCCACCGATACCCGCCTGATCCTCGGACAACAACAGGCCATTGTGGTATCCGGGAAAAACGCATCGCTTGTATACGGAGGCAAAGGAGTAACCATCAATGCAGACAGCACCCTGTCGTCAGCAGCCCCGTACAACACGCTGTTGGTGCCTTACGGCCGCCGCGCCCGCCTGCAGCTGGAAGACGGGACCATCGTATTGCTGAATGCCGGCTCCCGCCTTGTTTATCCCGCTACCTTCCGGCAAAAGAAACGGGAAGTATACCTGGAAGGAGAAGCCTTTTTTGAAGTGGCCCCTGATGCCCATGCTCCTTTTTTCGTATATGCTTCACGTATAGAAACAGAGGTACTCGGTACCTCCTTTAATATCAGCGCTTATCCGGACGACCGGCAACAAAGCCTGGTGCTGGCTTCGGGCAGTGTACGTATGCAGCTGCCGTCACAACATCTTTTTGGAAAACATTCCCGTAAGCTGCAACCCAACGAGATGGCTACGGTAAGCATGGAAAGCGAAGACCTGCAGGTAAGCACCGTAAACGTAAGTACTTATACCGCCTGGAAAGACGGACGCCTGTTGTTTTACAGCACGCCGTTGAAAGAGATCCTGAAAAAACTAACGCGTTACTATAATATACAGCTGGACCTTGCATCAACACAACCCGGACTGGAAACCTGTTCCGGTGACCTTGACCTGGAAGATAATCTTGAAAACGTATTGGATGTGATCTGCGCCACCAACTCGCTGCGCTATGAGCGCCACGGACAGCGCATCATCTTGAAAGAGAAAGACTAAATACCATATATATCGCCAAAAAAAACCGGAAGATGGTGGGACATCTTCCGGTTGCACTGCCCCGCCGGAAGCGGGGACGGGCTTGTCTTTTTGTTTAACTAAAAAAACTGTAGTGAAGTTATGAAAAAAATCTATGCACAATGGCGCGTACCGCCAGGCAATGTTTTTGCCATTAAACTCGTGAGAACAATGAAACTGACTGTAATTTTACTGTTCGCCGCTATTCTTGGGGTTTCTGCTACGGGTAAGTCGCAGGACGAACACCTCAACATTAAACTGCACCAGGGCACTTTACCCCAGCTGTTTAACCAGATCCAGTCGCAAAGCCGCTGGCGTATCTTTTATAAAGATGAACTGGTAAACAGGGAACAACCGCTGACCCTCGAACTGCAGGACAAAAAGATCAACGAAGTGCTGGACAAAGCCCTGTTAAATACAGGCCTCAGCTACCGCATCATGCGCAACCAGGTAGCCATCATCCCGAAAGAAAAAAGTAAACCCGATCAGCGCCTGTCCGCCTCGCCATCGGAAGATAGTACCTACCTCATACGTGGACGGGTATACGATACGCATGAACCGCCGCAGGCATTACCAGGCGTGACTATACGGGTGAAAGACAATAACAGTCTTGGTACCACTACCGACGCCGATGGCTATTTCACCTTCCATGCTAAGAAAAACGCCGTGCTTGTTTTTACGCAAATGGGTTATCTCCCGCAGGAATACACCATTATCCGCAGCCATAACGCGCTGAATATTTCCCTGAAAGAAAACGTAGCCGCACTGGATGAAGTAGTGGTGGTGGGCCTTTCAGAGCAGCAACGCAAACACATTGCCAGCTCCATCAGCTCTGTAAATATTGCGCAGCAAACCAATGGCAAGCCCATTACTGCATTATCACAGGCGTTGCAGGGTGGCGTTACCGGTTTACAGGTAACGCAGAACTCCGGCCTGCCCGGTGGCGATGCCGCCGTGATAAAGATCCGTGGCATCAGCACGCTCAATGCTTCTAATCCGCTCGTAATGGTGGATGGCGTGCCGATGGACATGAACTATATAGATCCCGTTACCGTAGAAAGCGTAACGATCCTGAAGGATGCCGCCGCTGCTGCTGTGTACGGTGCCCGTGCCGCCAACGGCGTAATACTGGTAACTACCAAACGCGGCGTAGCCGGAAGGGTAGCCGTTACCTATGATGGTTATTATGGCGTGCAATCGCCATCCTCCATGCCCAAACTTGTAGAAGCGCCGGAATACATGCGCATGTTTAATGAAGCACAGGTGAACGCGGGCAATGCACCGTTTTATTCCGAAGAAGATATTCAACATACCGAAGCCGGCGACGACCCGGTAAAGTATCCCAACACCGACTGGCAGAAAGAAATCCTGAACCGCGCAGCGCCTATTACCAGTCACTCGGTGGGCGTGAGCGGCGGTAACAGCCTCGCACGTTTTGCCCTAACCGCCAATTATCAGAACCAGCAGGGGATGATCCCACTCAACCACTCTAATAAATATAATATCCGCGCCAACACCTCCATTACCCTTACCAAAAAGTTCCTGGTATACATGGACATGCTGGCCATCAAGCGGAATACTTTTTATCCTAACCGCCCCAATGGCAGCAATGGAAACAGGATACTGGAAGATATTTTCCGGGTACCGCCCACTATTCTTCCCAAATACCCGGCAAAAGACGGCGCCCCGGTAATATACGGGCGCTACGTGGATATTGTAAACCCGGTGGCTTATGCAGAACACGGTGGTAAGGCCGCCAATGAGTACGGGCAATCCAGTATCAATTTACAGCCTAAGTGGGAAGTATTACCCGGACTGAATCTCCGCGGACAATTCAGCTTCCGGCTGAACAGTGATGTAACCCGCACCACCCGCGATAATTATTACTTCTTCGATTATTATACCGGTAAACTGGTGCAAACATGGGGTGTGCAGCGATCTGCTGAAATGGATAGGACTACTTACTATTATGCCGGCGTAACAGCTGACTATACCTATGATCTGAAAGAGCATCATTTTTACCTGATGGGTGGTTATTCGCAGGAAGAGAATAATAGTAGATTCTGGGATGTAAATTCCCTGCTGTCGTTTTATGGAAAAGTAAATTATTCTTATAAAGATAAATACCTGCTGGAAGGAGCCATTCGTACCGATGGTTCATCGCGTTTTGGTCCCGGTCATAAGTACGGTACTTTCCCTTCCGTGGCATTGGGCTGGAATATACATAAAGAGCCCTTTATGGCGCCGGTGTCTTTCATTAATAGCATGAAACTCCGTGCATCTTACGGCCGGCTGGGCAATGAGAATATAGCGCTTTACCAGTATCAGAATATGATCAGTGCTACCGATGGCGTGGAGTCCGTATTCGGTAACCCGGATATCACCTGGGAAACGGTAGATATGCTGGATCTCGGTCTGGACCTGGCTTTGCTCCGGAGCAAACTGGAACTCACTTTCGACTTCTATAACAAAACCACCAATGGTATCATTCTCTGGCCGCCGGTATCTTATGTGGGCGGTATGGGAATTCCTCCTATCAATGCAGGCCGGTTACGGAATAAGGGCGTGGAGTTGTCACTGAATTATAATGGTCGCATTGGTAAGGACATCACCGTCTCTGTACGCCCCGGCGTTTCCTATAACAATAACACCTTCCTCACGGTATTGGGTGGTCCTTATATCGATGGCAAAAAAATTAACAAGGAAGGGTACTCGCTGAATAGTTTGTATGGATATAAAACAAATGGTTTGTTGCAGGCAGCAGATTTTAAGCCGGATGGTACGCCACTGGTGCCGGTGATCGCCAACGCCAAACCAGGAGATATCCGCTACCTGGATCAGAACGGCGATAATATCATTGATGGCAATGATCAAACGGTGATCGGCAACCCTACGCCCCGTGCCGATTTCTTTGCCAACTTCCGCATTACCTATAAAAAATGGGAGCTGGAAATGCTGCTGCAGGGTGTGAGCAAAAACGACGCAGTACTGGCAGGTATGCTGGCTTATCCGTTGGACATGTCTTTTGATGGCGGCGTTCCTACGAAGTACTATGCAGATAACTACTGGACGCCGGAACGCACCAATGCACGCTTTCCGCGCTTAACCACTACACCGGATATCAACAAGTTATCGTCCGATTTCTGGATACAGAACGGCGCATATATCAGGATGAAATATATCCAGCTGGGTTACAATTTCAGCAGTACCACATTAAAGCGTATAGGCGTTAACGGTGCCCGGGTGTATGTGAATGCACAGAATCCGTTTGTATTCACTTCCATGAAGCTGGTAGACCCCGAAAGCCAGGGTAACCAATGGACTTATGGCATTATGAAAATGTATACGGCAGGGGTAAGTATTCAACTATAACCATTCAACTTTTTCACGATGAAAATGAAATTCAACATAACAATGATACTGGGCCTGATATTACTGTGTTCACCGGCCTGCAAAAAATTTCTCACCCACGATAACCCGTCCGGTGTAACCGATGAGGAATGGTGGAAAACGGAGAGTCATGCCTATAGTGCGCTCGGCTCTATTTATGCAGGTGTACCTGCAGGTTCCAGCGGCAGGAATGTAATGTTCTGGTCGGGGCTGAGCGATGAAGCTGTTTGCCGCGGCGACTTCAGGGGCAACTATGATATTTATACACGTGGCTTGCAGAACCCTACCTGGGATGTGGCGGAATGGATCTGGCGGGATGATTATATAGATGTACGCCGTGCCTGTCGCTTTCTTGAAAACGTAGATAAATGTTTTATGGACGACCAGCTGCGTACCCGTATGAAGTATGAAGCCCGCGCATTGCGTGCTTTTTATCATATGGAGATCATGTTGTTTTTTGGTGACATCCCCATTGTAACGAAGTCGGTTACCCCGCTGGAGAATCACCTGAAAAGAGATCCGGCAGAGAAAGTGTATGAATTTATTTTGAGCGAATTAAAAGAGTGTGCGGAAAATTTGCCGAAAGAATATGACAGCGATGAAACCTGGCGTATTTCTGCCGGCGCCTGTAATGCACTGATTGTGCGGCTGGCTTTATTTTTTCATCATTATGATGTGGCCAGGGACGCAGCGGCAAAGATCATCGGCACCGGGGTTTATAAATTACACCGCAGCGAAAAAGCGGGTGTAAACAGTTATGCGGAATTGTTCAGTTATACCGGTGAGCTGAATAAAGAGCGTATTTTTTTCAAAACCAATGGTTGCGATAACGCATGGACCACCTTTGCGCCTTATGGTATTGGCGGAGAAACTTATGTATCGCCCACCGCGCAGGTAGTAGATAACTTTGAAACAAAGCAGGGTAAAACGCCGGCGGAGCTGGGAGCGGATTCTGTGGCGGTATACCGCAAGGATCCCAACTACAAAAATAACCGTGATCCCCGGTTAGCCGTGTCTGTTCTATATCCCGGCCAGTCGTATTTAGATGCTAATTATATTCTTTCTCCCTTTGATAATTCTACCAACAACACCGATAAGATAGGTGTGCAGAAATCTACCGCTACCGGTTACTGGATCCGGAAATACCTCGATCCGCGCGACCGGCAGGGCAGAAGTGGCTCACTCGATTTTATGTATATCCGTTACAGTGAGATATTGTTATCCTATGCAGAAGCCGTGATTGAGCTGGGCAACTGGCAGGATCCACTGATCATACAATATTTGAATGACGTTCGTACCCGGGCAGGTATGCCGGTAGTAGACCAGCAGCGGTATAACAGTGCAGCCACGCTGCGGCAGCTGGTGCGCCGGGAACGGCAGGCGGAGCTGGCATTTGAAGGACAGCGTTATTTTGATATCCGGAGATGGGGACTGGTTAAGCAGGTAATGAACGGGCAGGTATTCGGCGCCACCAATCCGGAAACGGGTATTGCTGTAAAGGTGCAGGACCGTTCGTATATCGACCGGGATTATCTCTGGCCTATACCGGAAAAGGAAATGTTATCTAACCCTGAAATGACACAGAACCCCGGGTATTAATTTCTTACCGTTTATCAAATTTCCGTTACTGTATTTGCATATCAGCTAGTTAGATTATATCTTACCATCCAGACGAACCACGATGTGACAAAACAGTGAATATATCATCATACAGTGAACTAATACTATCAATCAAAACAAATCCAGGCATTCAATTAAACTGAATTATGGCGAAACAAAACAGCGATTCAAGGCGGGCATTTCTCAAAAATTCCCTGGGAGCGCTTGCTGCATTTACAATTGTGCCCAGGCATGTGCTGGGCCGCGGTTACCTGGCGCCCAGCGACCAGCTGACCAAAGCCGTTATAGGCACCGGTGGCATGGGACGTGGCCACTTTGGCTACGCCGGCACACGGGTAGTGGCGCTCTGCGACGTAGACCGCAGTCACCTGAAACTGGCGATGGACCAGCTGGGTGATAAAAGTAAAGGTGTAAAAACCTTTGCCGACTACCGCGAAGTGATCACCTTACCGGAGGTAGATATTGTACACGTGGCTACCCCGCCGCACTGGCACGGTATCATTGCCGCAGACGCTGCACGCGCCGGCAAAGACATCTGGTGTGAAAAGCCGATGACCGCCACCATTGGCGAAGGCAAACGCCTCGTGGAAGCAGTGCAGCAACATGGAAGGATTTTCCGCCTGAATACCTGGTTCCGCTTTGAAGACCGTTTTTATGGAATGGGCACCACGGTGAAGCCGATTAAAAAACTGGTAGACAGCGGTCTGCTTGGCTGGCCGCTGAAAGTGACCGTGAGTAAGCATACCGGCTTCGACTGGAAATTTTACTGGGTAGGTAAAACCAACCTGGAAGCAATGCCGGTGCCGAAAGAACTGGATTATGATATGTGGCTGGGGCCTGCGCCTTATCGCCCGTATAACCCGCACCGTGTGCACCAGACCTTCCGTGGTTATTGGGATTATGATGGTGGTGGTTTGGGAGATATGGGCCAGCATTACCTGGATCCTATCCAGTATTTCCTGGGGAAAGATGACACCAGCCCTGTAAGTGTAGAAGTAGATGCACCACAACAACACCCTGATGCAGTGGGCACCTGGAGAAGAATTACTTACACTTATGCAGATGGTTGCCAGATCATCCTGGATGGTGATGGCGCCGATGAAAAGGCCGCTTATATAGAAGGACCAAAAGGAAAACTGTACCCCGGTTTCCGTTCAGATATCCAGGACCTGGAAAAGAAACTGGCTGCATTCCCTGACCCTGCGCCACAGCAAACAGATTTTGTGGACGCCGTAAAGAACCGCCGGAAATTTGCGCTGAATGAAGAAAATGGTCATCGTTCCGCTACCCTCGTGAATATGGGTAAGATTGCCCTGCGCCTGAACCGCTCGTTGAAATTCGATCCGGTGAAACAGGAATTTATAGATGATGCAGGCGCTAATGCGCTGATCTATCAGCCAATGCGCGGACCGTGGACTATCTAAACAATCAAGTAAACGAATTATGAAAAAGATACAATACTTACTCGTTGCATTACTGGTTGGCTGGAGTAGCCTGGTTTCCGCACAGGGGCCATCAGACCAGCGTGCGTTTCATACCAAAATAGCCGATGTGCTGGCGTTGATGCCGGCCCCCAATAAAACGCAGTTTAATACCAGTATGGAGTCGATTGCGGCGCTGGGGGAAGAAGGGCTTACTACTATTGCCGGTATGCTGGCAGCGCCCGGAAAGGGCAATAACACGCAGTTGGAATATGCGCTGGCAGGATATGCTTATTATGTTACCCAACCGGGAAAAGAAACCGCCCGCAAACAGGCTTCTGCTGCGCTTTGCAAAGCATTGGCAAAAACAGCGGAACCGGAAAATAAATTTTTCCTGATCACCCAGCTGGAAACACTGGCAGATGATAATGCTGTCAGCACGTTGCAATCATATCTCACAGATAACCGTTTGTGTGATCCTGCTGCACGCGCGCTGGTAAAAGTTAATACGCCCGCCGCACAGCAGGCCCTGTTACAGGCGCTCAGCGCAGCTTCCGGCAACAACCGCATCACCCTTACAGAAGCGTTGGGTGATAGCCGTTATACTGCCGCTGCTGCCGCTATTGCGCCACTGGCAACCAATGCAGATAAAAAACTCGCTAAAGTAGCGTTATATGCACTGGCGCAGATCGGCGCACCGGCTTCTGCACCGGTATTAGCCACTGCTGCCGCCAACAGCGGTTATTCCTACGATGTAACCGACGCTACTGCTTCCTATCTGTACTACGCCGCCAATATCACTGATAAAGCAGCTGCTGCAAAAATAGCAGAGAACCTGCTGAAGCAAACAAAAACAGACGCACAGGTACACACCCGTACAGCAGCATTAAAACTGCTCACCGCCATCCGTGGTGAAAAAAATATGCCGCTGCTGTTAGCTGCTGCAGATGATAAGAATGCGGAGTACCGTGATGCTGCGCTGAAATTTGCTGGTCAATACGGCCTGGCAAACAATGCACTGTGGCTGAAGAAACTGTCGGGTTCCGATAATGCCAATAAAGCCGCTGTAATAGGTATGTTGGGAGATAATAAAGTGGCCGCTGCTTTACCTGCCATCCAGAAATTACTGGGTAGCAAAGAGGAGCGCGTAAAACTGGCTGCCATCAAAGCGGCCGGCAAAACCGGCGGCGCCGCTGCCTTGCCTTCCCTGCTGCAAACCATGAAAACAGGAGATGCTGCTACCGTGGAAGCGGTAAAAGAGGCGCTTCTGATTATGCCGGGTGACGAAGTTGCTGCACAGTCGGGCGCCTCGCTGGCAACTATGCCGGCAGCAGCACAAACGGCTTTACTAACGGTACTGGCTGCACGTAAAGCAGACAACCGCGTAAACGATGTATTGCCGCTCACCGCCAGCACAGACGCCGCTACCCGCAGCGCGGCCATCGCCGCATTGAAGGATGTGGCTACAAAGGCAAATCTTCCTGAACTATTTACGTTACTCAATAACACCACCAGCGAAACGGATATCGCCAGCATACAGGAAGCGCTCATCAGCGCAGGCGCCACCAGCAACGATGTGCTTGCACAGATGAAGCAGGCGCCCGCCGGTCAGCAATCCCGCTACCTTCCTGTATTGGCAGGTATTGGTGAAAAAGATGCCTTGTCACCTGTAGTGGCCTCCTTTAATAACGGTGACGCTGCTACGAAAAAAGCAGCAGTAAGGGCATTGTCTTCCTGGAAAGATATTGCCGCCACACCTGCGCTCTTAAAAATAGCCCGTGAAGATGCTACCTATCGTGATGAAGCGCTTGCCGGCTATGTAGCGCTTACCCGTCGCTCCGCTTTGCCTGCCGATCAGCAACTGCTGATGTTCCGCAACGCAATGGAGCTGTCGCCCTCAACCACTATACAGCAGAAAGTGCTGGAAGGCGTGGAGCGTTGCAAAACATTGCCTGCATTACTATTTGCGGGTAACTACCTCGACAATGCACCGGTGCAACAAGCCGCTGCCAATGCTGTAATGAACATCGCACTGGCGGATAAAAGTTACAATGGCGCCATCGTACGCTCTCTGTTAGAGAAAACATCCAAAGTACTGAACGGACCCGATGCCGATTATCAACGGCAGTCGATCCGCAAGTACCTCGCGGAAATGCCCGCCGGCGAAGGATTCGTTCCGCTCTTTAATGGTAAAGACCTTACCGGCTGGAAAGGATTGGTGGAGAACCCCGTAGCACGCGGTAAAATGGATGCCAAAGCACTCGGCAAAGCGCAAGACAAAGCAAACGACAACATGCGCAAAGGCTGGTCAGCGAAAGATGGTTTGCTTGTATTTAGTGGTAGCGGCGATAACCTCTGCACCGAAAAGAAATACGGCGACTTTGAAATGCTGGTAGACTGGAAAATTACCTCACAGGGCGACGCCGGTATTTACCTCCGTGGCTCCCCGCAGGTGCAGATCTGGGATACCTCCCGCACAGATGTGGGCGCACAGGTTGGATCCGGTGGTTTATACAATAACCAGCAACATGAAAGCAAACCACTGAAACTTGCAGACAACGCTATCGGCGAATGGAATCATTTCCGCATCCTCATGCAAGGCGATCGCGTAACGGTATATCTCAATGGCGAACTCGTAACAGATAACACCATCCTGGAAAACTACTGGAACCGCGGATTGCCGATCTTCTCCGAAGAGCAGATCGAATTGCAGGCACATGGCACCTATGTAGCATACCGCGATCTTTACATCCGCGAAATTCCGCGTCCGAAGCCTTATGTACTGAGCGATGAAGAAAGGAAAGCCGGCTACAAAATGTTGTTCGACGGTACCAACATGCACGAATGGACAGGCAACACCAAAGATTATGTGATCGATAACGGTAATCTCGTTATCTATCCAACCAATGGTGGTCACGGTAACCTCTATACGAAAGATGAATACAAAAACTTCTCTTTCCGTTTCGAATTCCAACTCACACCCGGCGCCAACAACGGTCTGGGTATCCGCGCGCCACTTGAAGGCGATGCTGCCTACGAAGGTATGGAGTTACAGATCCTCGATAACGAAGCAGATATCTATAAAGACCTGCAAGTGTATCAATATCATGGCTCCGTATATGGTGTAATCCCTGCCAAACGTGGTTTCCTGAAACCCGTTGGAGAATGGAATACAGAAGAAGCGATTGTAGATGGCACTCACATCAAAATAATACTGAATGGCACCGTTATCCTCGACGGTGACATTGCAGACGCCCGTAAAAACGGTACGCTGGATCATAAAAAACATCCTGGTCTGAACAGGGAAACCGGTCATATCGGCTTCCTGGGACATGGATCGATTGTAAGGTTCAGGAATATCAGGGTGAAAACGCTGTAGTTTTTTGTTTGAGATATAGAACCGTTCCTGCGTAAGTGGGAGCGGTTTTTTTTATGGTTGTACCAGTTCAATCTTTCTTCCGTCGGGGTCCTGGATAATGGCGGTATATCCCCATGCTGTTAATGCAGGTGCGGTGAGGATATTTTCTTCAGGGAGTTCTTTTATCAGGTTATCAAGATCGGCAATTTTGAAGCCCAACCTGGTGGTATTATCTGCAACGGTAATCCCTTTGGGCAAGGGATAGATTTCCAGTACGATGTTCCCATTGATGCTTGCATAATGATAAGGTCCTGTACCATGCCGGTGATAATCAAACTGAAAACCAAGCTTAGCATAGAATGCAGCATGTTCGGCAAGTTGGCTGGTTTTTATAACGAGCAGATTCAGGTCGGGCATTATTTACTATTTATTTTAATGTGAAGTTAATATTAAAGTACCTGGCAAAATACCACGAATGTGGGATGATCCGGTTAATGATAAGTTAATTACTTTTGGCCTTGGATTTAATTGATTTTTACTATTTTGCGTCAGAATTAACTGTAGTGTTCAACCCAGTAGGAATGTAACTGTTTACCCTGATAGTAAGTCATAGTCATATACCTGATAAGTTTGTTTAATTGTTTTATCCTTTATTTATGAAATATTCTTGTTCCCTGCTTCTTTCTTTTGTTGCGTTAAGCAGTTATGCCCAGAATAAACTGGAAGCCACCGGCAATGCGGGTATTGGCACTACTGCGCCTACTGAAAAGCTGGAAATATCTTCCAACGGTTCTTCAAACATTAAACTAACGCATACCGCGGACGTATTAGGCGTGGTGGGCGCGCTCAAATTTAATATGTCTGGTTCCGACTTGGGAAGACTGGAAGTAGAGAGAACTGACGCTTCAGGAAGGATGTCCGCCATGAAGTTTTTTGTGCGGGGTAGTGGGGGTGAATTTGAAACGATGAGGATTGTGAATAATGGATTTGTAGGGATTGGAGAAACCTCACCGTCTGCCAGGCTGCATGTTGATGGTTCGCCTGGAACTGTATTTGCCAGATTTACACAAACAGATGTTTCCGCGGCGGATGGCGCACTGAGTTTTATGAATGGCACTGGTAGCACAGGGAATTATATTCCCGTTATCAACGGACGGAGTTATATACCAGGTCGTTCGTTGGGTCTTTATCTTATAGCCGATGTAGAGGACGTACTTCCAGCTTCTGATATTGCCTATGGTGGGATGATACTTGACAGCAGAAGTAAAACAGGGGCGAGGCTGACAACCAGTAATGTTCTGGCGGTTAACAGCGGAGGCGTAAACCTGATGCTGGTAAAAGCCAACGGCAGTGTGGGCATAGGCACTACGGATACCAAAGGATATAAGCTGGCTGTGAACGGCAGCGGCATCTTTACAAAAGTAGTGGTGAAATCCTATGCCAATTGGCCCGATTTCGTTTTCCACCCGGATTACAAATTACCAACCCTGTCTGAAGTGGAGCAGTTTGTTGTAAAGAATCAGCATCTTCCCGGTATTCCATCTGCCAGCGAAGTAGAAAAAGATGGAGTGGATGTAGGAGAAATGAACAAACAATTATTGCAGAAAGTTGAGGAACAAATGTTGTATATTATAGAGATGAATAAGCAACTCGCCACTCTTTCAAAAGAAGTGGAAGTGCTTAAACAGAAGATCGCCACGAAATAACCCCCTGATTTGCCATGAAAACTATTTATCAACTGACCTTACTATTGTTCGCCTGCCTGTGTACTGCCCAGGCCCAGGACAGCCTGTTGCAAAAAGCGAATGCCATTCCGGGTAAATACCTGTCGCAGGTAAAACAAAAGTCCGATAAAATGGAACGGCAAATCACCCAGCGCAGCGAAAAAGCCCTGAGCCGGTTTATGAAGCAGGAAGAGAAGCTGAAACGCAGGCTGGGTCGTATCGACTCCCTGAAAGCCAATAATCTTTTTGCACATTCGATCGATTCCCTCGGAAGCCTGAAATCCCGTATGAAAGGCAAGCTTGGGAAGTATTCCGGTGCTTTAACCCAGTCCGGTGGTCCTTACCTCGATAGCCTCAGTAATTCACTATCCTTTCTGAAAGACTCCAAAGGTTTACTGGAACAATCCAAAGGGATTACCGACAAATTGAATGGTTCGTTAAAGTCTGTCGATAACCTGAAAGACAAGCTGGCCCAGGCAGAGCAGATCAAAGCGTATATCCGTGAGCGTAAACAGCTGCTGAAAGAACAGTTAAGTCAGTATACCGGCTTCACCAAAGATCTGCAGAAAATGAATAAGGAAGCCTACTATTATGCACAGCAACTGAAAGAGTATAAAGAGGTTTTTAAAGATAAAAAGAAGGCGGAGCAAAAAGCGATGGAAGTGATTAAGAAGATACCTGCTTTCAATGACTTCATGCAGAAACATTCCCAGCTCGCCAGCCTGTTTAATATACAAGGCGCCACTGCCTCAGCCCCAAACCTCGAAGGACTGCAAACCCGCAACCAGGTGGAACAGCTCATCCAGCAACGCTTAGGTAGCGGTCCCAATGCCAGCGCCGCTGTAAGTCAGCAAATGGCCGAAGCCCGCAGCAAATTTGATGAACTGAAAAGCAAGTTCCCTGATCTTGATAATGCCGCAGAGATGCCGGATTTCAAGCCAAAGGAAATGAAAACAAAAAGTTTCCTGCAACGATTGGAGTTTGGAAGCAATATACAGTTCCAGCGCAGCAATAAATTCTTTCCTACCACCGGTGACCTCGCCGGACAAGCCGCCTATAAGTTTCATAAAAATGGAAGCGCCGGTCTTGGGCTTTCCTACAAACTGGGCATGGGCACCGGCTTTGACAATATCCAATTCTCCGGTCAGGGTATGGGGATCCGCTCGTTCATCGACTGGAAGCTGAAAGGCACCTTTTTCCTGAATGGCGGCTATGAGCAGAATTATCAGCCAGATTACGCCGGCGTGCCGGAAGGAGTAGGGCAGAAGTGGACTCAGAGCGGGTTGATTGGTATCAGTAAGAAGTACAAGATCAATAGTAAGCTGAAAGGCAATATGATGGTGCTGTTTGATTTTTTGTATAACCAGCATGTGCCGCGCACGGACCCGGTGAAGGTGAGGCTGGGGTATAATTTTTAATTTTTTTATTACTCAAAAATTATTTCTGAATGCATTCTTTTTTTCGCCTGTACCGCTTGTTAACCAGTATCATTTTAATCATTTCCTGTTTAAGTGTAGAAGCCGCCCGTGGAAACGGACCGGGTGACTGGCTCACAATAGGTAGTACCAATACCGGTGTATCTCCCTACAACTTTTACTATTACAAAGTAGCTAAAATTAATAGTGATGGACATCGCTATGCTACCACTATTGAGTTGGATATAGAGGGAGATGCCAATGCCTATTATATGCAGGGTACCTATCGTATCCGTATCAACAAATATGAAAATACTACCGGGAGATTCGATGGATTGGAGATTCGCTCTATATCCGGTAATCCGTCCGCTGCCACTTTTTATGTTTTTAATGATGCTTTATGGGTAAGATCCAATTATCAATGGGGAAGTATTTATTATCGCACTATTGACTATCTGACTACGAGCCCTATAAATACAGCTCCTTTTGATCAGACCGTCACAGCCCCGGTAGGTTTTGTGGCAAGTACCAGCACTTATGGCCTGAAATGCGATTTTGATAATAATCAGTACTATCAATTGTCCTATGAAGATGTGCAGGGAAATACCACAAATATGGGGAAAATGGGAATAGGCACTGTGCCGGGATATACGCTGCATACAGTTGCACAGGGTAATACAAAGCCATCTGCTTATTTATGGGGAGAAAACTATGGCGTGGCGGTAGGTACCTTGAATGCAACGGCTGCCAACTATTCATTTGCCGTTTTAAATAATGCCAATACAGATGGATCCGGCGCCACCGGTGGAGGTAAACCACTATTATATGTTAGAGGTGATGGTAATGTAGGTATAGGTACGAATGCTCCCCAGGCAAAACTGGCAGTGAAGGGAGATATTTTTGCCCAGAAAGTGAAGGTTACACAGAGTGGCTGGGCGGATTTTGTATTTCATCCGGATTATGAGTTACCATCATTGCAGGAGGTCGAACGCTTTATTAAGGTGAATAAGCATTTGCCGGAGATTCCTTCAGAGAAAGAAGTGGAGAAAGAAGGACTGGATGTAGGAGAGATGAATAAGAAGTTATTGCAGAAGATTGAAGAGCTGACGTTGTATATTATTGACCTGAAGAAAGAAAGTGTGGAACAACGGAGGGAGTTGGAGAAGTTAAAGGAGAGGAATAGTAAATTACCAGATCCGGCCAGTTGCAGAAATGCCGGGTTTTAAACTTTGTACAACCAGTACGTGCTGCGGATAGACCCGGTGAAGGTGAGGCGGGGGTATAATTTTTAGAGATAGAACTAGTATTAAAGACCTATACTTTTGTTCAAGAATGAAGTGTTCATTTTCCAGGCGTAGTGTCATTCGCCAGATTGGTTTACAGATTGCCCTGCGCTGTGTTTGCGTAATGCCATTATTAGCTCAATCAGCTGATTCTAAAATAACACCCCCCAGGCCTGTTCCTCCTTCCCCGGAAGTGGCTTCACTGTTTAAATTCAGTGAATTGCCGGTAACATTGTACACTGGGTTACCTAATGTGAGTATCTCCATGTTTGAGATAAAGCTAAAAGACCTGACGATTCCTGTTACATTGCAATATCACACCGGAGGGGTAAAGATAGATGAGGTAGCATCCACCGTTGGAATGAACTGGAACTTATCTGCTGGGGGAAGTGTAAACGCCATGATACGTGGGCACGATGATCTGAGTAATGGCTATCCTGGGTATTTGCCTATTACCGATCAGATTTATGCAGGACATGGGCAGTACGATATAAACCAACCCGAGGGTGGTGTTTCATTCCTATGGTGTAGAGATATTGCTGCAGGGCTTTCGGATCCTGAACCAGATATGTTTAATTTTAACGCGCCAGGCATCAGCGGTAAATTTTTCCTCGGATTAGAAGGAGCTGCTCATGTAGTTCCTGTACAACCGGTGAAAGTGAAACTTTATGATGGAGATGGAATTAAAATAGTCGGCGAAAAAGGGGTTGTTTATTATTTCAATAAACGTGAAATCAGCTATGCAACTATGGCCGGGTCGGCAAACGATAATTATTATCTGACCCGTATCATTACACCATCAAGAGACACAGTTGACTATGTTTATGAAGCCAGCAATTATACCTATAAAAGCTATTTTGGTGAGTCTCGTGTGAAATTTATATCCGGGGTTAATAGTCCGGAATTGCTTGCACAGGCGGGAGATGTGATTGCGCACCTAAATAGCTATGATAGTATACGGGTAACAGGGTGGCGGATTAAGGCGATTAACTGCACAAATGGTACGAATGTGAATTTTTCTTACCTCACAACTAGCCGTAAGGATTTGCCGGGAACAAATGCTCTAAAGGATATTTCTCTTTATTATAAAACAGGCTTTATTAAAAAGTTTGTACTGAAACAGGAATACCGGGGAGATTCAACTAGACCGGACTTGTGCAGATTGTGGTTATCAGAAGTTTATGAGGAAGGGAAAAACGGGATGAAGGTAGCACCATACAAATTTTTTTATGATCCTAGTGCATTACCCCCAAGACTTAGTAACGGACAGGATCACTGGGGTTATGCAAACAGCGGTGGGGGAAGTACCCGCTTACCGAAAAATGATATTTATTGGCCGTTAGACCCGGTATCGGCAAACAGGGAGCAGGATACCAGTAAATCAAAAGCTGGCATTATGACAAGGCTGCAATATCCCACAGGAGGAAGTACTGATTTTACTTATGAGCCCAATGACGTCTGGGTGGAGAATGAGCAAACGATTACATATAGTGCCGTAACAGAAGGTGTATACGGTACGCCTTTTACGCGTAGGGAGCGGACTTTTACGATTCCTCCTGGAACGCAATCAAAGAAAATATTTTATAACACTTATGCCTCACCCCCTTCAACGGGAGGAGGTGGTGGTGGAATAGAAGATCCGCCCGGGGAAGACGAAGGGACTTGTAATATAACAGTGATAAGACCTAATGGATTACCACCTTTAGACTATTTAGGCAGTAATTCAAATCCAAATGGAGAAGCTGTTAACTGGGGACCTGGTCAGTACACAGTTGTGGTAGATACTTACGGCGATAATTCAAGATCTTTTTTTGAACTGAAATATGAGAAGTACGATACTTCGTATTACACCGGTAATAAAATTGTAGGCGGATGGAGGATAAAGAAGCTGGCATATAAAGATCCGTTTACTCCTGCAGGGGATAAGGTGTATAATTATTCCTATACAATACCAGATTTAGTTCCGTCACATTCAAGTGGCACATTGCCGACATCAAAACCGCAGTATGAGTATCTCCGTAACCTGACTTTGCGCAAAATAATTCAAGGAACAGGGGAGTTTTCGGGGCCGGAGATTATAGAACAGTCCTGCCTGGTAGCAGTACAATCGGCCAATAGCTTATTGCCACTCTGGAATGACCACGGACATATTTTCTACCCATCAGTAACTGTATATAATGGGGATAACGGTGCGAATGGTAAAACAGTGTATAATTTTTCCTATGCGGCCAATGTGGGAGGATACTATGGATACCCATTTGCCCCTTCCAGCAATTTCGACTGGCTATGTGGCTCCCTTTTGAAACAGGACGACTTTGTTAAAAAAAACGATGGTACTTATAAATTGCTTCAAACTACAGAAAATAAATATGGCGTAGGACCGGATTCGGTATACTGGCGTTTGATGTATAACGTGCCTGAACCACCTGCACATTTAAAGGGTATTGGTGTTACTGTACGTGAAATCGTACCTGAAATGTCAACTGGGGTAACTGTAAAGCCACCACGTTTTGATTTTAATGACTATCATTATATCTCTGCCTGGCTTCATCTGGATTCCTCGGTTGTTACGCAATTTTCACCCAGTTCTGCCGACCAGTTAAAAACAACTACTTCCTATAAATACAAGAACGGATTGAGTTTACAACCAACAGAGGTGAAAATGGTTAATAGTAAAAATGAGCAGGTAAGTACCCTCAATACTTATCCCAATGATTATAAGGGTACTGCGGTATACGATACCATGGTGGCTCGTAATGTCATTACGCCTGTTATTCAGCAAACTCAATTTAATAACACTGGCAATAAGATACTACTTCGAAAACAGACGAATTATACACGGACTTCAGCAGATATTTTAGCTCCGTCAAGTGTTCAGCAGGCTTTGTATACCAATAATCTTGATACGGAAATCGTGTATGCAAAATATGATGAAAATGGTAATCTACTGGAATACTACGCTAAAGACGGGGTGGTCCATTCTTTTATTTGGGGGTATAATAACAATTATCCGGTAGCAGAAATTACGGGTTGTGATTATACCAAAGCCTTGTCATATATAAGACCCGCCTTACTTAAAGATCCGGTAGAACAACAATTACGCGACGAGTTAAATTTGATTCGCACCAAATTGTTGGCGGAATCTGTGATGGTTACCACTTATACCTATGCGCCCATGATAGGTATTACCAGTGTCACTGATCCTACAGGGAAAACATCGTATTATCAGTATGATGATTTAAATAGATTGAAAGTGATACTGGATCAGAATGGCAAAATATTAAAACAATACGATTATCAATATCAAAAATTGGGTAGTCAGTAAATGAAAGAATAGCGGCAGGCACTTTTGGTTCAACCTGATTGATTTTTGTCATTGATTTCAATAATTACGAGTAAAATAATTTTCATGGTTCATCTGTCAACCCGTACGTTGAAAATAATACCTTATATATCCCTGTTTCTAACTGTGGCTGACCTTCAAGCTCAAATACCCGGCGGAACACAATTGCCAACAGCCACCCCTGTCGGCTTGCCTTCTGCCTATACCAACCCACTCATCAACTACGTCCGTACCTGGGAACCAGCGTTACCAACTACCGATACCGCATATGTGGCATCAGCCAGTCGATCGGTTACTGAGGTGAGGCAAACAACAGCCTACATAGATGGACTTGGCCGGCCGTTACAAACGGTAGCAAAAGCAATGAGCTTTGGTGGTAACGATATTGTATCTCCTGTAGTTTATGATCAATTTGGAAGAGAACAGACTAAATATTTGCCCTATGTTCCGCAGGGTGTGAAAGATGGCAAGTTTAAAACAGATCCATTTAACGCACAGAAGAGTTTCTACAAGACACAGGTGCCTGGCGCTAGCGGAGATAGTGTGTATTATAGTCGTGTTGATTATGAAGCATCGCCTTTGAACCGGGTGCTGAAAACTTATGCCCCTGGTAACAGCTGGGCAAAGAATGATCCTGCCACGGTGGAAAGGGGAGGAAACCACCCGGTGGAAAACCAATACCTGATAAATGCCGTGACAGATTCAGTGCGCATCTGGGACTTCGCTGCCGGAGCCATCATTCCTACGAGTGCAGCTGGGCGCATATATGCCGCCGGCCAGCTGTATAAAAATATATCAATCGATGAAGCAGGTAGCCAGGTAGTTGAATACAAGGATAAAGAAGGTAAGGTTCTGCTTAAAAAAGTACAACTGGGTACGAGTCCAGGCACTGGTCATATGGGCTGGTTATGCACTTATTATGCCTATGATGATCTGGGTAACCTGCGTTTTGTAATACCTCCCAAAGCAGTGGAAGCCATTATCAGTAACTGGACAATCAGTACAGCCATCGCAGCCGAACTTTGTTTTATCTATCGTTATGATGGTCGCAACCGTATGATCGTAAAAAAAGTACCCGGCGCCGACTCTACAGAGATGGTCTATGATGTGCGGGATAGGCTGACTTTTTCCCGGGATGGCAATATGAAGGGTGAAAGCTGGCTGGTGACTTTCTATGATGGGCTGAATCGTCCTACAATGACAGCCCTCTACAACGTTGCCACCGACCGGGCCATATTGCAGGCAACTATGAATACGGCAACCAGCAATACGCAAAGCCTGTCGTATAACTTTCCGGGAACAGCGGACCTGGTACTGGCGTTTCATAATGGGAGTAACTCCTACGTGGCTACCAACAGTATTACTCTTACAGATGGTTTTGACACCGGAACAGGAACGGAGGTGATCGCAGAGATCAATACCGCAGCCAGTAATGGTACCGCCAGTGTTACTGTTACTAATCCGCTGCCTAATATACCCATCGGTGCACTAACACCGCTGACTTACACCTTTTACGAGAGTTATGGATTTGCCGGTAAGCAAAACTACGCTAGTACAGATATTACTAAACCGCAAGCCGGTAGTAACTTAAATGCAGAAGCGCTACCTGCCACTGCCAGCACTATGATAAAAGGGCTGGTTACAGGCACTAAAGTAAAAGTGCTGGATACCGACCAATGGCTGACCACCACCAACTATTACAACGACAAAGGACGACTGATCCAGACGATATCGGACAATGTCAGCAGAGGGCAGGACGTGACCACTAACCTGTATGATTTTAATGGAAAGCTGTTAAGCACTTATCTCAGTCACAGGAATCAGCGCAGTGGTACCCGTCCTCAAACGGACGTACTAACCATGTTGACATACGATGCCGGCGGGCGTCTGCTTAACATCAAAAAGAAGCTGAATAATGACGCAGATCTGGAAAGGACGATAGCCGTAAATGAGTATGATGAGCTTGGTCAGCTAAAGAAAAAGCGTTTAGGTATAAACGGAACCGGCGCTCCGGTGGAAACGTTAAATTACGACTACAATATCCGGGGCTGGCTGAAGGGAATTAATAAGGATTTTATTCCTGCAGCCGGTAGCATAACAAACTGGTTTGGGCAGGAGCTTAGTTATGATTACGGTTTCACCACAGCTCAATTCAATGGAAACATTGCAGGCGCGAAATGGAAAAGCCGTAGTAATGGGATTGCACGGGCCTATGGATACAGTTATGATAAGGGTAATCGCCTGACGGAGGCACAGTTTACCCAACAGAATACGGGCAGTACCAACTGGACTGATAATCTGGCAAATTTCTCTGTAAGCGGATTATCATATGATGCCAACGGCAATATCCTGTACATGAACCAGAAAGGGTTGAATGGCGCCGTAGTGCAAACCATTGACAGCTTAAAATATGGTTATGTTGCAGGAAGTAATAAACTATCATTTGTAACAGACAGGAAAAACAATACGCAAAGCCAGCTGGGCGATTTTAAAGAGATCAATAACAATGAAACAGCGGATTATATTTATGATGTCAATGGTAATCTCACTAAAGACGCCAATAAGAATATAGCCGCTATTCGCTATAACCATCTCAATCTGCCGGATAGCATAGCTATCACAGGTAAGGGCCTCATTAAATATCAATACGATGCCGCTGGAAATAAACTAAGAAAGATAGTTGTAGATAATACCCTTACCCCGGTCAAAACTACCACGACGGATTATATTAACGGATTTGTTTACCAGAATGATACCCTGCAGTTTTTGGCTCATGAGGAGGGGCGGGTGCGTGCCGTTTTTGAATCAGGCCAACCACCTGCATTTGCATACGATTACTTCGTAAAGGATCATCTCGGAAATGTACGGATGGTGTTGACAGAGCAAACAGATCTTTCGATGTACGCAGCCACAATGGAAACATCCGCGGCGGCAACAGAAACCGCTTTGTTCAGTAATATTGATAACACCCGTTCAGCTAAACCTGCAGGGTATCCATCAGACGAAAGTGCTGGCAGTAATGCTTCTGTATCTAAATTGACAGCAGCCAATGGTGGTAAGAAAATAGGTCCTTCCCTTGTACTCAGGGTCATGGCTGGAGATACGATCCAGATTGGAGCAAAAGCCTTCTATAAATCCACGGGGCCTCAGAATAAGAATACCCCAACAGCGCCTGCGGAAAGTATGCTGGCGGACCTGGTGCAGGTATTTAATGGCAGCACTTCAGCAGACGGTACTCACGGTGTGGCATCCTCTGAGCAGGCAACGCCGTTTAACAGCAGTTTTTACAACAATGATTACCAACGTTTAAAGGAAAAGGAACCTGATCAGCAGAACCCCGACAGGCCCAAGGCCTATCTTAATTTTGTTTTGTTTGATGATCAGTTTAAATTAGTAGAGGGGAATAGTGGAGTAAAGCAGGTAAAAGCAGAACCGGATCAGTTACAAACATTAGCCCAGGATAAAATGGTGATGGAGAAGAGTGGGTTCCTGTATGTTTACACAAGTAATGAAAGTCCGCAGGAGGTGTTCTTTGATAATGTAGTAGTAGCGCAGGCGAGTGGGCCGTTGCTGGAGGAAACGCATTATTATCCGTTTGGGTTGACGATGGCGGGGATTAGTTCCAATGCGTTGAAGGGATCGAATTATCCGAAAAATAGAAAAGAGTTTAACGGGATGGAGCACACAACAGATCTAGATTTGAATCAATATGATGCGTTTTATAGGAACCTTGATCCACAGATAGGTAAATGGTGGCAAATAGATAGTAAGCCCAATCATGTTGAAAGCCCATATGCGTCAATGAGTAATAATCCGATTGGAATGGTAGATCCGTTAGGAGATACGACCCAGTACATGGATCATAATGGGAACTCACTTTACGTATCAAATGATAATCTTCCTAATGCACTAACAGTTATACCTGAACAAAATAGTGGAGGTTTTGCCTTAATCTTAGCTTTTTTAAACACAAAGCATGGAGCAAAGTATAAGAATAATAATAGTTTAAATGAAGTTTTAAGAAAAACTGGGAAGAGTTATTCAGCCGATCAATATTTCAAATTATATGATGAGCATCAGGATAAGTATAATGGGAAAGACGAAGTGCCAGTTGATGGGAAAGGACCTTTGTATAAGGAATTCAAGATTCAAGTATTTGATGATAACGGAGATATGACAGCGCGTGGGAATTCTGATAATGATGGTACTCCTGGTCTTAGCATCGTGGATCAAGGTGATGCCGCGGCAACCCTACATACTCACCCCAATGAAGGCCGACGAGTTAGAAAGAATTCAGGTGTTGGATCTTACGGAGTGGGTGAAAGTGGAATGGAAACTGATCTATGGAAGACAACTCAAAAACCAGGATCAGGCTATTTCAATATTGTTGTAACTCAGGGTCAGGTTAGGTTATATAATAGTAGCGGCGTTAAAATAATTATAAACAGAAATGGTCATATTTTTAAAAAGACTAAAGAATGAAATGGATTTTAGTTATACTGACTTGCCTCAGTGGATGTAATATAGCTAATGAAAAACATAAAATTGATTCGGATTCCCAAAGAACTCCCCAGGCTTATGTGAGTGATGAATTTGGTAAAACTGAGAGAAAAGAGGTTATAGACTCATTAAAATGGATATTTTATAGTTTGAATTATGAATATAACGCCAGACATTATATTCACAGTAATTCTAAATTGAAGTCGATTGAATGTGACCTTCGATTACGGAAAATTGTGAGAATAAAAGATACCTCTGAATATTACTTTTTAAGTTATAGCAGAGAGCCCTCCGAAATATATTTGATAGAGCCAGATGACTATATTGGAATCGCTACAGTGGATGGGAGGGTACGCTATACTATTGGTGGGAATTTTACTTATGATAAACCTGTTACTTCGCAAGCAGCGGATTCATTCTTTCGACGTAATGATTCACTTTTTATCAATTATATAATTCATTATAAGGGAACTATGAATGGATGGTTGAAAAGTGAAGTGGATAGGAGGAGAATAATTGTCGGGCAGTAATTTGGGGCATCGAATATTTTTGGAAGAGACGCATTATTATCATCCGTTTGGACTTACCATGAGCGGGATATCTTTGAATGCTTTAAAGGGGGTAGTTATTCGTTGAAATTCGAAGATTTGGTAATAACACACCTGCTCCTGAATTAATCTACAGAATAAGATTAATCCTATGAAAAAAAAGTATTCTAATAAGTATATTAATAGCAATAGCAGGTTGCACAGGGCAAAAAGAAAAGGTTGCTAGAGAATTATTTAATGACAAATCGGGTTTTTGCATAAAAGCCCAGCTCCCTGAAGAATGGTCGGACTATAAAGGAATACGTGCGTTTTTAGATGAAGATTTTATATTCCAAAATATAAAGGGGCAAAAGACACTTCATCATGGATGGTATTACGTGTCTATGAATTTAAATCGGTGGAGCAAAGCAGATTTAATATTGATTCAATACTAAGCTGGCAGATAAACTTAGCTCAAACAGAAAATAAAGCTACCCATCTTTTAAGTAAGAATGTAAACAAGCGGTCTTCAGGGAAGGTTATTGGTTATTTTGACTTTACAACAAAGAATGCTAATAGGCTGGATTATTCAAGGTTCCTGGTTTTTTTTCAGAGAAAGAAAATCGGAGTTTTGGAATTGCATCATAGAGTTAATCAGGATATGTTTTTGAAGATAGCTAATCTAATAACAGAATCTTTAGATTATTGATATAGCTATAAGAATAATAAAAAAAATAGATTTGATATAAAAATATAAAAACAGATGTAAATAATCCGCAGGCATTGCCTACGGATTATTTACATCTGTTAAGTTTATCACTTTTAATAAGAGCATCCGGTGTATATAAAATATGTTGTTTGTCTTCTTCCGGGAAACCAGCAATATCGTTCAGGCGTTTAAGCATATAATATGAGAACAATTTTTATAGTTGTCATTATAATCCTCTTTTCAATATATGGCAACTGCCAAACACTAAAAAAAGAACCTGTTGCTAAAAGTGATAGGATGAATGGTGTTTTCCTTAAGTTCAACTTTTCAGCTAAAGACAGTCATAGTGTTATTAGCTTAATACTGAAAAGGGATAGCACTTTTTCTTATCGTGCAAATACTCTTGCAACTCATGAAATAAGTGAGGGTAAATGGAAAATGAGTAAAGGTCTTTTAATATTGGAAAGTGCATTTCAAATGGATAATATTCCGGCAGAGGTAAATTACGGAGGGGATAGAAGATTTGTTGATAGTTGTGATATTGCCGTTGTGGAAAATATCAAACATGAACTTCTGACGGATGCTTTTGTAGTAGTTAACAATGACACTATAAAATGTCTTCCAATGATTGGAAAATGTAATAGCTCATTTGAGAAGATAGATAGAGTAAAAATTGTTTTTGAGAATGGTATGTCTTCAGAATGGATTCCAGTTAAATTCAATGAAAAGAAAGTAGCACTTACAGTACTGACTGATATTCCCATCAGGAATTATGTCGTTATGAACAAGCGAAAATTTAAACTAGTTGGAAACCGTTTAAGGCAGCTTTGATCATGAATAATATTGCCGAAGAAGGAATTCTTCTTAATGATATACTAATAATAATGGGCAGTTGTAAAGGGCAATACAAAAAAATCACTACAGAATTATACAATGACAAATCATTTTTTTGTATAAAAGCTACGAATTTAAATCAGTGGAGCAAAACCGATTTAATATTGACTTGCCACTAAATTGGCATATAGATTTGGCTCATGCAGAAAATAGAACTACCCATCTTTTAAGTAAGAATTTACGGAAAAGATTTTCCGGGAAGGCTATTGGCTTTTTTGATTACACAACAACGGATGTTAATAGAGTGAGCTATTTAAGGGTTACGGTTTTCTATTAGGGGAGGAAAGTCGGAGTTTTAGAATTACATTATAAGGCAAATCAGAATAGATTTTTGGAGATCTCCAATCCAATAACAGAATCTTTGGATTATTGACAATACCTATGAAATAATAATTCTAAACATGAGAAGCAGCAAAGTGTTTTTAATACTATTTAATTTACTTGTTTCTATAAAGTGTTCAGCACAAATAGACACTGTAGTTGTAAAAGAGCAGCAAGGCTTTTTATTCTTATCTGCATATAACTATATGTATGATTATGGTGGAACTAGGAATGAAATTAAACTCCTGGGTTTTCATGATTTTTTCTATCCCTCAGACACACTTGGCTTGAATAAGTTGGAAGGACCCAAAGGAATCCACGTATTAAAGAATGGACAAAGAGTTGATTTTTTTGACAAAAGACAGCTGTTTAAGGAAAAGGCGAAAGTAGTCGCGTGTCTTGATACATCTGGTTGTTATAGTTTTAAGAAATTTTTTATTGTTCCTGTTATTATTAGTTATAAGCAATATAAAGACTATGAACCTGCAATTTGCCATAAACCATTTTATGAGCTGGTAATTAATAAAGAGCAATCAATTAGATTTGAGTATCTCCCACAGGCTATCACTATATCTTCTATTAAGGGAATCAAAGTAGGAAATAATATGAGAAAACTAAAGAAGAAATAGCGTACTTTAAAGGCACATGTTAGTAAAAACCAATCGCTTACCTTTGCCCAATCAATTAATGTTTCTACTTAAAAATGCAAATCGTGAAACCAGTTTCTTACTGCATAATAATCTTCTTAACCACTTTCACCAGCTGTCAACAAAAAAAAGAAATCAGAGAAACCTTTTTCCCTGACGGGAAACTGGAAAGCAGAATAGTCGCGCTATCTAAAGAAGACATTAAATACACTTCGTATTATAAAACCGGAAGCATTGCAAGTGAAGGAGAGCTAGATAGAGACCTGGCCAAACAAGGAGCATGGAAATATTTTTATCCCGACGGAAAGATAGCAGCATTTGGGGAGTATAATGACGAACTAAGAGTAGGCACATGGACATATAAACTAAAAGATACTGCTTTTACCATTGAATGGGAGACATACATTAACAGACCCTTAAAGCTGAATCTCCCCAAAGGATGGATCATCAACGAGAATATTGCTGCAGACACGCTGCTTACTGCCTATACTGCTGATGGCTCCATTCTCAGGCTTAGTGTTTCTTTAGTAGAGAAGGGAAATGAGCCTTTTGATAGCCTGGTAGTAAAAGGAACCAGGGATTTCAATAAGACATTTCCACTCATTCAGGGATCTATTACCGACGCAATAATAAATAGCATAAAGTCAAAAAAGGTAGTACAATATGTTGGGCATGGCGAAAAGAAGCTCAAAATTTACCGGCTCTATGTGCCTGGCGATAACGTAATTTGTTTGCTGTCTTTTATTTTACAACAACCTGAAAAGGAACCTTTCTATACTAAAATAATAGAAGAAATAGTTACTAGTTTTGAGATAATATAGAAGACCACCCTATAACAATAATCATATGTCTACCAGGCCAGTTTTAATCAACCTCCTATTATTTACCATTATCAGTATCCTATTTATAGCTTTTGCTTTTGCATTTGGATATGCCTCTAATCCTGTTAAGTACCCTATTCACCTTATGGCGCTATACACCGCACTGGTTTGTATTCACTTATTTCTTAATTATTATTGGTGTAGAAAAGTACTGCCACATAAAAGCCTGTTGATTTTAAGTATAGTAATCTGTCTTGTATATATCTTTCTATACAAACTCATCGCATAAGATCACCCCTTCCCCGCAGGGTCCTGCCTGAATATCCGCACCAGCATCCCATACAACTCCGGGTGCTTCTCCGCCAATAAATCCGGCCGCTCAAAAAAGTACTCCGATATCACGGCAAAAAACTCCGCTTCATTCATGGCGCCATAAGGATTTATATCCGTATGCCCCTCTGATATCTGTTGAATCGTTTGATGCACCAGCTTCATCCACGGAATGCTATAGCTGTGATCCAGTAATTTACTGGGGAAGCCATCAATGGAGCCATCGGTTTTATCGAGGAGGTGTACAAATTCATGAATGGCGGTATTGTTTTTATCGGTTACGTTGGAGAACCCTTCCCGCAGGGCGGAGCGGGAGAGGATCATTTGTCCGTTCAGTGCGCCGGTGCCTACCATGCCGAGGATGTTACGGCGATTGCCTTCATACTGGTAAGTTTCGTCGAAGGTATCGGGGTAAAGGATTACGTTGGTAAGATTGAAGTATTCCCAGTCTTTGAATCCAAAGATGGGGATGATGGCGCTGGCGGCTACCAGCACGCGGTCCAGCGGTTCTACTTCGGTGCCTACGCCTTCTATGCTGGTTCTTTTAAGGAAGCGTTGCAGCATGCTTTCAAAGCGCGTTTTCTCTGTGGGTTGCAGCTGCTGGTAGTAGCGTACATGTTCTTCTAACAACGACTGGTACCCTTCGGGTACCGCCGTTTTCTTCCCTTTCCTGCGGCCGTACATATTCTGGAAGTACAGGAACAGGATAAGTCCTATCATTATCAATCCGAATAAAACCATGTCTGTAGTTATTTTCTGTATGCTTTAAACTCTGAACCTTTCTTCCATGCAGGGAAACTGCTTTCATTGCTGAGATGATAGCCTACGTCAAAGAGGAGGCGGATGTCTTCTACCATGCCGTCCATGTTCCAGGAGGCGGCGTCAAATTCATCGGCGGGGGAGTGGTAACGCAAACGGTTATACGCAGCGGTCTGTTCTTTTCCCCAGCCGGCTTCATGCCCTATGGCGTCGTTACCCGGACCGATATACAACCCCGGCACGCCTTTTTTAGCGAAGTTGAAATGGTCGGAGCGGAAAAACCAGCCGCCTTCAGGATTGGCTTCAGGAACGGTGATACGGCCCTGCTTTTGAGCGGCGCGCAGCGCGTATTCATCCAACTCTGACTGACCAAAGCCAATAACCGTGATATCACGGGTACGGCCAAACGTATTGAGTACATCCAGGTTGATATCTGCTACGGTTTTCTCCATCGGGAACACGGGATGTGCGGCGTAGTATTCCGATCCCAGCAGCCCTTGTTCTTCGCCGGTAACGGAAAGGAACAGGAGGGAGCGGGCCGGTGGCTGCGGCAGCTTAGTGAAGGCAGTGGCCAGTTCCAGCAGTCCTGCGGTGCCGGTGGCATTGTCTACGGCGCCGTTGTATATGGAATCTCCTTTAACGGGCTCGCCTATACCAAAATGATCCCAGTGGGCCGAATATACTACGCATTCCTGCGGACGTTTAGCGCCTGGCAGTATTGCCAGCACATTATGGGAGGTAGATTTTTTGATAGTATTATTTATAACGAGAGATGTATTTAAGTGGAGGTCTACGGGCTTGAAACCTTTTGTCCTGGCCTGCTGCATAATATCGGGCGATACGCCGGCCAGCTGAAAGATTTTCTTTGCGGCGTCCAGTGTGATCCATCCTTCCAGTGCGGTCCGATGCATATTGTTATTAGCAGTTTGCAGGTGCAGCTTGGAGTTGGACCAGCCACTGCGCACTACTTTCCACGGATAGCTGGCGGCGGCAGTTTCATGGATGATGATCACGCCGGTGGCGCCCTGCCGCGATGCCTCTTCAAATTTATAGGTCCAGCGGCCGTAGTAGCTCATGATGCGGCCTTTAAACAGGGTGCTGTCGGCAAAGCCGGGGTCGTTGATCATCACGATTACAGTCTTGCCTTTTACATCCAGCCCCTTATAATCGTTCCAGTTATATTCGGGCGCTACAATGCCATAGCCGGCAAACACCAGTTCGCTGGTGGGAATGGTTACCTGCTCCTGTACGCGGCGGGTGGCGGCTACAAAGTCTTCGAGGTACTGCAGTGATACTTCGCCGCCGGCGCCTTTTATGACCAGGTTACCGGCGGGTTTGGAACTGATAGACACCATCGGCACTTCCTGGAAATAGCTGTTGCCATTACCAGGCTTTAATCCCAGCTGCTTAAACTGTGCCGCCAGGTATTGAATGGAGCTGTCTTCTCCGCGGGTAAAGGGTTTGCGGCCCTCAAAAGCGTCGGATGCAAGTACGCTGATGTGCCGGGCGAAATCTGCCGGGTTAATGGCTTTGATGGCTGCTGAATCCTGCGCTTTCAGCCCCATACCGGGTAAAAGCGCTGTGAGGGCCAGTATGATAGGTACTTTCAATGTTTTACGGTTTATTCAGGGCAAAAATTAGCGGACTTAAGCTAGAATTCCAAAAAATAGGTACAGTGATAATATGCGGATATTTTTTAAATATCGGTAGATGAAGGGTTTTTTCGGTTAAAATCTGCGCAGTATTGATTAATTACAGCAGCGTGCTATCGGGCCTCTCCGGCTATTTTTGTTGACATAAAAAAGATAGGAAAAAATGGCAGCAATTAACTGGCAAGGCGTATTTCCCGCACTGCTCACCCCTTTTACTGCGGATGATCATATTGATTATGAGATGTTCGACAAAAACCTGCAGGCACAAATCGATGCAGGCGTTAATGGTATTATCCTCGGCGGCTCGCTGGGAGAAGCCAGTAGTTTACTGAACGAAGAAAAGTATGCGCTCGTGAAGCATGCAGTGGCTTTTCTGGCCGGTAAAGTACCGGTAGTCATGAATATTGCGGAACAAACCACTACAGCAGCTATCGCCTGTGCTAAAGCCGCAGAAGAAGCCGGTGCAGCAGGACTCATGCTCCTGCCTCCCATGCGCTATAAGGCAGACGACCGCGAAACAGTGGCTTACTTCCTCGCCATTGCAGGCAGCACTTCTTTGCCAATCATGATCTACAACAACCCGGTGGATTATAAGATCCTCGTAACACTGGATATGTTTGAAGAATTGTCAAAAGCACCAAACATCCAGGCAGTGAAAGAATCTACCCGCGATACTACCAATGTAATCCGCATGATCAACCGCTTTGGCGATCGTTTCAGTATCCTCGGCGGCGTAGATACGCTGGCGCTGGAATGCCTGGTACTGGGCGCTAATGGCTGGGTAGCCGGACTGGTAGATGCTTTCCCACGGGAAACTGTAGCCATCTATCGTTTGGTGAAAGCAGGCCGCATCGCAGAAGCACTGGCTATCTACCGCTGGTTTATGCCACTGCTGGAACTGGATATCGTTCCTAAACTGGTGCAATATATTAAGCTGGCAGCTACCGCTACCGGTATCGGCAGCATAAATGTACGCGCACCACGACTGATGCCGCAAGGCGCTGAACTGGCCCACGCGGAAAAAGTAATTGCAACTGCACTGGCTACACGCCCGCAACTACCGGATTATTTAAAACTCCCTGCATGATAACAGGCAAAAATATCATAGGCTTCGCGGCGGCTGCAACGGGAACGGATACACTTCGTGCGTACGATCCCGTTAGCAACGCCACGCTGCCGGAAATGTTCGTAACCGCAACAACGGAAGAAGTAAACCTGGCAGTGGAAAAGGCCACCACGGCTTTTAAAACATACCGCCACACTTCCCCGGAACAACGGGCAGTATTCCTCGAAGCTATCGCCACAGAAATACTCGCCATCGGCGATCCGTTGCTGGAAAGGACAGTAACGGAATCCGGGCTCCCCCTGGCACGCATCACAGGCGAACGTATGCGCACGGTTAACCAGCTCCGCCTGTTCGCAGCAGTGCTGCGGGAAGGCTCCTGGGTAGAAGCCATCATCGACCCTGCCCAGCCGGAACGTACGCCGCTACCGCGGGCGGATATACGAAAAATGCTGGTGCCGCTGGGCCCCGTATTAGTATTTCCTGCCAGCAATTTCCCGCTGGCATTTTCTACTGCCGGAGGCGATACAGCATCTGCACTGGCCGCCGGCAACCCCGTTATCGTAAAGGCACATGAATCGCATTTAGGCACCAACGAACTGGTGGCTACTGCCATTCAAAAGGCTGCACAATCCTGCGGTATGCCCGATGGCGTGTTCTCCAGCCTGAACGGCGCCGGCGCTTTATTGGGACAACAACTCGTAAAGCATCCCGGCATTAAAGCCATTGGCTTCACAGGCTCCTTCAAAGCAGGCACGGCTATCTTTGATGCAGTAAACCAAAGGGCAGAACCTATCCCCGTGTACGCGGAAATGGGCAGCATTAACCCCGTATTGCTGTTACCAGGCAAACTGGAGGCATCTGCGCAACAAACGGCGCAACAATATGCGCAATCCATCACGCTGGGCACCGGGCAATTCTGCACCAACCCAGGCCTGCTGATAGCGTTGGCCGGCAACGCCACAGAACAATTCGCGGTAGCATTGCAAAAGGAAATGGCTGCTATCAACGCAGGAACCATGCTCAACCCCGGCATCTGTTATCACTATTATGAAAACAGGGAGCAGTTGTCGCGCCGCAAAGGAGTGCAAACATTGTATGCCGGTCCGAAGGAGAAGGATGCCACCAAAGGCTCGCCTGCGCTCTACCGCGTAGATGCAAAGGATTTTATAGCCAGTGAAGAACTGCAACAGGAAGTGTTTGGCCCCGCCTCCCTGCTGGTAGTATGTAATGACGATGCAGAACTATCAAAGTTGTTATTACATTTACATGGCCAGTTAACCGGTACGGTAATGGCTTCCGCCACCGACTTGTTAACATATGCGGATGCAGTGGAAATCCTGTGCCAGAAAGTAGGCCGGGTTATTTTGAATAATGTGCCTACCGGTGTGGAACCTGGTTATGCTATGCATCACGGCGGCCCGTTTCCTGCTACCACGGATATACGAAGTACCTCTGTGGGCGCATCGGCGATTGTTCGTTTTGCAAGACCACTATGCTTCCAGGATTGGCCACAGCAGCTGCTGCCGGATGCGCTGAAAGATGAGAATCCGCTTGGCATCTGGAGAAAGATAGATGGTCACCTGACAAAGGACACCGTTAGTCGTTAAAATATTAAATGATTATGTCGACCAAGACTTTTTTTTGTATAGATGCGCATACCTGTGGCAACCCGGTTCGACTGGTGGCCGGCGGTGGCCCCGTGCTGAAGGGAAACAACATGATGGAGAAACGCCTGCATTTCCTGCAGGAGTTCGACTGGATCCGTAAGGGGCTCATGTTTGAGCCCCGCGGCCATGATATGATGAGCGGCAGCATCCTGTACCCGCCCACTGATGAAGCAAACGATACCGGCGTATTATATATTGAAACCAGTGGCTGCCTGCCAATGTGCGGTCATGGTACCATCGGTACCGTGACTATCGCTATTGAACAGGGGCTTATTATTCCAAAGGTCCCCGGCCAGCTGCGACTGGAAACACCAGCCGGACTGGTACTGGTGAGCTATGTACAGGAAGGAAAGAAGGTGAAATCTGTAAAGCTCACCAACGTGAAATCTTTTCTCGCTGCAGAAAACCTGGAAGTGATGTGCCCCGATCTAGGATTGCTGAAAGTAGATGTGGCCTACGGTGGTAACTTCTACGCAATAGTAGACCCGCAGGAAAACTTCAAAGGACTGGAAAATCATACGGCCGATCAACTGGTATCCTGGAGCCGCGAATTACGGAAAAGACTAAACGAAAACTATTCCTTTGTGCATCCGGAAAATGAGCATATCAAAGGATTAAGCCATATCCTCTGGACCGGCGCCACTATCAGCCCGGAAGCAACGGCGCGTAACGCGGTGTTTTATGGCGATAAAGCCATCGACCGCTCCCCCTGCGGCACCGGTACATCTGCAAGGATGGCACAGTGGCATGCCAAAGGAAAGCTGAAGGCAGGCGACCGTTTCATCCATGAAAGCATCATCGGCTCACAATTCACGGGCACCATTGAAGCAGAAACCACCATTGGCGGGAAACCCGCTATTGTACCGGGTATTGAAGGCTGGGCAATGGTAACCGGCTATAACACTATTATACTGGATGACGACGACCCGTATGTACACGGATTCCAGGTGATCTAACTTATTAAAACATGAAAGCAATCGTCATCGGTGGTGGAATTATCGGCCTTTGTACCGCTTACTATCTGAACGAAAGCGGTTGGGAAGTAACCGTACTCGATAAAGGAGATTTCAGTAACAACTGCTCCTATGGAAATATGGGCATGATTGTTCCAAGTCATTTTGTACCACTGGCTGCACCGGGCATCATCTCACAGGGAATCAGGTGGATGTTTAGCAGCAAAAGCCCTTTTTATGTAAAGCCTTCGCTGAATAAACAACTCATCGGCTGGGGACTCAAATTCATGAAAAGCGCTACCGCAAAGCATGTGGAAGCTTCCGCGCTGCCCTTGCGGGATATCAATTTACTCAGCCGCTCGCTGTATACATCGCTGGCGCAACAGCCCGGGTTTAACTTCGGACTGGAACGCAAAGGCATTATCATGTACTATAAAACAGCTGCGGTGGCGGAAGAAGAAGCACACCTCGCCGCCCAGGCCAATACAATGGGCCTGGACGCGGTAGTACTGGATAAAGCCGCACTGCAGGTACTGGAACCACAGGTACAGCTGGATGTATTGGGCGGCGTGCATTATCGCTGCGATAGCCATCTCTATCCCAACGACCTGATGCAGCAACTGAAACAATACCTGGAACAAAAACAGGTGAAGTTCCTGCCACAGCGGGAAGTAACAAAAATCAAAACCAGCGGCAATAAAGTAACAGCGGTAATCACCGGGCAGGAAACACATAGCGCAGATGTATTTGTACTGGCAACCGGCTCCTGGAGCCCTGCTGTAGCGCATCTGGCGAGTGAACGTCTTCCTATGATGCCGGGCAAAGGCTATTCAGTTACCCTGGAGTCGCCGTCCGTGAATTTAAATATCCCGGCGATTCTTTGTGAAGCACGGGTGGCACTAACGCCAATGGGTAATCGTTTACGTTACGGTGGTACCATGGAAGTAGCGCCGGTGAACGACCAGGTAAACATGAACCGTGTGGCCGGAATCGTGGATTCAGTGAACCGGTATTTCCCCAATCTCCCTATACAAACACCCGATAAAAAACAGGTATGGAGCGGTTGCCGCCCCTGTTCACCGGATGGTCTGCCCTATATCGGTTATGCGCCCTCCCACACCAATTTGCTGATGGGTACCGGTCACGCTATGATGGGCCTCAGCCTGGGACCCGCTACGGGCAAGCTGTTGGCGGAACTGGCCAATGGTTCCAATACCAGTATGGATATTGCTGCATTTTCTCCCGCAAGATATCGTTAGCTAACAGCGAATAGTTATATTTGTTCCATGCAAACAGATATCGGTAAAAAAGCAGCAGGCGAAAAAGCCGCTGAATATATTAAGCCTGGTATGACCGTTGGTTTGGGTACCGGCAGCACAGCGTATTATACAATTCTGCGTATAGGCGAGTTAGTTAGATCGGGCCTTGATATAAAGGCGGTGGCTACTTCCGCACAGTCGGAGCAACTGGCCATAGAGCAACAGATTCCCCTGGTGGATTTTGAACAGGTTGACAAGATAGATATTGATATAGATGGGGCAGATGAAGCAGATGCGCAGCTGCAACTGATCAAAGGAGGGGGTGGCGCATTGCTGCGGGAAAAAATTATCGCAGCAGCATCAAAAGAAATGCTGGTAGTGATAGATGAAAAAAAACTGGTAAAGCACCTGGGCAAATTTCCTTTGCCGGTAGAAGTAACCACCTTTGGATGGGAGCTTACCTTCAAACAACTGGCGGCGCTCGGAGCGCATCCTGTTTTACGTTTAAAAGATAACAACCGTTTTGTAACGGACAATGGCAACTATATCCTCGATTGCCATTATCAGAAAATACATAATGCGGCAGCGCTGCATGCACAACTGAATAATATTCCCGGCGTAGTGGAAAATGGATTATTTCTCCACTACGCTACCCGGTTGATCATCGGTAATGCTGATGGCTCCATCAGGGAAATTACGCATCCCTATCAAGCAAAGACGTCTTTTTAGTATCCCGCGAAGTAGCATATACCAGCAGCGAGATAAAGATGCAAATGGTTACATACCAATAGTACAGCGGTTCGTATCCTATCTTCTTAAAGTAAAGCGCAATAGGTTCTGCGGTGCCGCCAAAAAGCGCCACCGTAATGGCATAGGGGAATCCAACCCCCAGCGCCCGCACTTCCGCGGGGAACATTTCCGCTTTTACCACGGCATTGATAGAGGTATAACCGCTTACAATCAACAGCGCCATTAAAATAAGCCAGAAGGCCGTCCATTCGGAGGTAGCATGACTGATGCCCGTTAAAATAGGAACGGTAAAGGTTGTCCCCAACACACCAAACCCGATCAGCAAAGGCTTCCGGCCATAGATGTCTGAAATCCAGCCAAAGAGCGGTTGCAAAATGGCAAAGATGAGCATGAGGAAGAAGGTGAGGGTAGTGGCGTGTTCTATGGTCAGATGCACGGTATTTACCAGGAACTTCTGCATATAAGTGGTATAGGTATAGAAGGCCAGTGTGCCGCCCATCGTTAATCCCACTACCGTCATCACTGCCCGTGGATGCTTTTTAAACAGCAGTTTCAGGGAGCCTTTATCTTTTGTTGCTTTTATTTTTTCGAAAGAAGTGGATTCCTGCATATGCCGGCGGAGGTAGAGCGCAAAAAATGCCAGCGCGGCGCCAATCACAAACGGGATACGCCATCCCCATTCATGCAGCTGGGCCGGCGTAAGGAATACCTTCTGGAGCAGCATCTGCACACCAAGTGCCACCAGCTGCCCGCCTATCAGCGTTACATACTGAAAACTGGAGTAAAAGCCCCGCAGCTCTCTGGTAGCCACTTCGCTGAGGTAGGTGGCGGAGGTGCCGTATTCGCCGCCTACGCTGAGGCCCTGTAACAGGCGCGCTATCAGTAGCAGCGCGGGCGCCGCCAGGCCAATGCTGTTATAGGAGGGCGTAAATGCAATGAGCAGGGAACCCAGCGACATCAGGAGCACGGACAGTGTCATGGAGGCTTTACGCCCCTGTTTATCGGCAATGCGGCCAAACATCCAGCCGCCAATGGGCCGCATCAGGAAACCTACCGCAAATATGGCTGCCGTATTGAGCAACTGGGCGGTATAACTGCCCTTCGGAAAGAAGACCGGCGCGAAATAGAGTGAAAACGTGGCGTAAATGTACCAATCATACCATTCTACGAGGTTACCGGCAGAACCGGTTAATATGGCTTTTATCCGCCATGCGTCAGGATGTTTCATATAGAATGCGAAAATATATTTTAATATGGAATTATGAGCCAGCAGGCCATAGTGGCGAAGAAAAAGTTTAAAATAAATTAGGGTTGTATTCAGGAAATCATTTATCTTCGTACCGCTTCTTAAGGATAATGTATTTCAATTCTGTTGGTAGATCACCTCTTCACATTCAGCTTTTTCTTACAGTCTTTCTTCTAGTTGCCCAGGTAGCCGCCTGCTGTAATAATGGCGAGAACACGTTCACAATTAAATATTAAATATAATGCAAACAGGTGTAGTAAAATTTTTTAATGAAGCTAAAGGTTTTGGATTCATTAAAATCGAAGGTTCAGGACAAGAAATTTTTGTTCACGTATCTGGTATCAAAGAAAGCATCGGCGAAAATGACCGCGTAGTTTTTGACGTGGAAGAAGGTAGAAAAGGCCCGAATGCTGTTAACGTAAGACTGGCATAATTTATTTTATAATAGTTCGTTATAAACCGCGCTGGCTTTGCCAGGGCGGTTTTTTTATGCATGAAATCCTGCGTGTTGTTCATTTTGTTCAGTCTCTTCTTCCTGTCTCTCCGGCCAGCCTGTTTTCGTAATTTTAAGGAAACAGATTTATCAAACGATGGCAAAACAAACAGGGATCGTCCTTTTTACCGGTAAACTGGAAAACCAGGTAGGTTACCGGAGAAATGGAATTTATTTTATCCGCGCAATGGCGCAATCAGTGCGGCAAACCGGCGCTACCAGGCAGTCTGCCCGGGAGTTCGGCATGGCCAGCACAAAGGCGAAGCTGATCCGGCACGCCATTGGGCCGCTGCTGGATATTACGCCGGACGATACCTGCGTAAACCGCCTCAATAAAGCACTGATCCGGGCCGGGAAAAACGGCATGCAGGAGCTGCAGGGCTTCCGGTTCAACAGGCATACCGCGGTGGAACAGTTTTTTAGCCGGCAACCGGTACTAACCCCCGCCGGAACCTGGAACATACCCGCACAGGAGCTGCTTCCCCAGGGCAATGCCACACACCTCCATATCACCGGCATTGCTGTCCGTATCAGCTTTATGCAACGGCGCATCATCAGCAGCCGCGCAAAGGTGGTCACCATCGATTTAAGTAAGCCCTTTCCCGGCGCAGCACTGGATACACGCCTCAGTGGCCACGGCACATTGCTGCATGTATTACAAATAAATACATCCGCTAACAAGGCCGCCCTGGCCAGCCGCCGCTTCACCGCCGCCGATATCATGCACGTGGTACCCCCCATAACCAGCAAAATAAAAACCGCCGGAACCCCTACTGGCAGTGCGTTTCCCGATCAAGTCCACGTCCCCTCCACGTGAACTCCACGTTCACTCCATGTAATCCCCATCTCCACTGTATTTCCTATCCCATCTCCAGGTAATATCCCTGTAATAGCGATGTATATCCATCTCCCACAATAATAACTATCTCTGATAGCCAAATCAGTGAAATCAGCACAATAAGTGTAATCCAGCTCCAGGACAATTTAAAAGCGCCGAAGGCGCCGCACACCCCCGTCCCGGAAAACAAAAAACCGCTCCACAAGGGAACGGTTCTTTTATACAAGAAGCTAAAAAACGGGTTATCTTAAAGCTCTGTAAACATGTGTCAGGAGTTGCAAAGATAACCGGCCAGATGGATTTCCCGGTTTTATTTAAGGCCAATCGGCCAAAACCCGCAACCAATCGTGTTTTTTTGTTTGTATTATAATTTAGTTTAAATTATCAAGTCCCGGTGCTGCCGGTCAGGAATGCCGTATCAGCAGCGCCTCCACTGCTGCCATAGCGCATTTACTCTTTTTCCTGGAGCCATACCACCTTTTGTACCGGCGTATGCGCCGCTGCAATCACTTCTCCATACAAATCGGGCCGGCGCGCCAGCCGGTACCGGTGCCCACCGGCTTCGGTCAGTTTATTTCGTGTAAGCGTAGCCGTTACTACCTCATTGTCCAGTTTCCGGCATTCTGCGATCACATCACCAAACGGATCAATAATCATGGAGCAGCCGTTTTTCAGCTGGTCGTCGTCCATGCCGATAGGGTTGGAGAAAACGGCATACACTGCATTGTCATACGCACGCGCGGGCAACCACTTCATCAGCCAGGAACGGCCTTTCATACCGTCAAATTCCAGTCGCAGCGAAGTAGGGTCTTCCCGGCGTTTTTCCCAGAGCGCCGGGTCCACAAAACCCGCACCGGGCCGTGTAGATGGCGTACACATGGTTACATGCGGCATGAAAATGATTTCGGCGCCCAGCAGGGCCGTTGCGCGTACATTCTCCGTAATATTATTATCGTAACAAATCAGCATACTACACTTCCATCCCTTCAGATCAAAAATAACATATTCATTTCCCGGCTGCAGATGCGGATTGATAAACGGATGCAGCTTGCGGTACTTCGCCACCAGCCCGTTTTTATCTACACATACATAGGCTTTGAATAAATTATCGTCTGCATCTTTTTCAAACAATCCCGCCAGCACGGCAATATTATTTTCAGCAGCAATATCCTGCAACGCCTTGATAGACGGACCTCCGGGGATTATCTCCGACAACTCCAGCATCTGCTCCCGCGATAAATTCCTGGCAAAAGTATAACCCGTCACAGAACACTCGTGGAAAGCCACGGCATCGGCGCCGTCGGCAGCGGCCTGCCGGGATAACTCCCGGATAACACCCAGGTTATAGGCTTTATCATTACTCCTGTTTTCAAATTGCGCGGTAGCAATTCTGAGATCGTTCATGTGAAAAAAGTTTTTGTTGACGGAAAGTAAAACGAAGATACTTTACATTTGGTTACACGCAATATCTCCGCCGTTTTCGCCACTTTTTCTGTATATTCGCCCTTTCAATTTAACAGCAAATGCCCCAACCGGATAATACAAATACTATCTTTCACCTGGCGGCAGATTTCATAAACCACACACACCGCCATATCTTCCTTACCGGTAAAGCCGGTACAGGGAAAACTACGTTCCTGAAGTATATCAAAGAACATACGCGTAAAAACACGGTAGTAGTAGCGCCTACAGGAGTAGCCGCTATCAACGCCGGTGGTGTTACCATGCACTCTTTTTTCCAGTTGCCCTTCGGACCTTTTATCCCCGGCACTAAAAGAGGATTTGGAATGGATGAAATCAGCAGTACAGATAAACACGGCCTGTTCCGCAATATTCGTTTTACCAACGATAAAAAAGTATTGCTGCAGGAAATGGAACTGCTCATCATCGATGAGGTAAGTATGGTGCGCTGCGATATGCTGGATGCTATCGACGTGATCCTCCGCCATTTCCGCAATAAACCACTGCTGCCTTTCGGCGGTGTACAGGTATTGTTTATCGGGGATCTGTACCAGCTCCCGCCGGTGGTACCGGATGCAGAATGGCGCATGCTCTCTGAATATTACAACAGCACCTTTTTCTTTGCCGCCAAAGTAATAGAACAGGCGCCGCCACTGTATATTGAACTGAAGAAAATTTACCGGCAAAATGAACAGCACTTCATTGATGTGCTGAACCGGATCCGCAATAATGAAGTATTGCACGAAGACCTGCAGTTGCTGAATGAACATTATCAGCCGAATTTTAAGGGAGAAGATGAAGAGTACATCGTACTCACCACCCATAACCGGAAGGCCGATGAAATCAATGCCCGGCGCCTGGCAGATATGCCCGGAAAAGTATATCGCTTTGAAGGAAAGATAGAAGGGGATTTCAGCGACAAGGCATTACCTACAGAACTATTGCTGCAACTGAAAGTTGGCGCACAGGTAATGTTCCTCAAAAACGACCTGGCGCAACCACGCCGTTACTACAACGGTAAAATCGCTACTGTAAAGGAAATCAACGACGATGAAATTATGCTGGTGCTCGCAGGCTCCCATGAAGAACTTAAACTGGGAAAGGAAACCTGGCGAAACATCCGCTACTCCTACAACCAGGATGAGAACAGCATTGAGGAAGAAGAAATAGGCAGCTTTACCCAGTTCCCGATACGCCTCGCATGGGCCATCACCATCCACAAAAGCCAGGGCCTTACCTTTGAACGCGCCATCATCGACGCAGGATACGCCTTCGCACCCGGGCAGGTATACGTGGCACTGAGCCGCTGTACCTCACTCGACGGACTGGTACTGCATTCCCGCATCGGACACGGCAGCATCAGAACAGACCGACAGGTAATTGAATTTGCAGAAAAAGAGAATGAAGCCAATGAACTGGTAGTGTTGCTGGAAATGGAAAAGAAGAAGTTCCAGGCTACGTCGCTGCTCCAGTTGTTCGACTGGTACCGTATGCAGGCCACCATCCGCAGCCACGCCGTATGGATCCAGGATAAAAAGCTCCCCGACTTCGACGCGGCCATTAAACTAAGCCGCGCTATGTCGGCCAAAGCAGAACAGCAACAGGAAGTAGCCACCCGGTTTGTAACACAGCTGCATCAACTGCTGGATACCGCCGTGCAAACAGGGGAAATGGAACAGCTGAAGCTACGGGTAAATAAAGCCATCGGTTATTTTACCCAAAGTATTTATGAAGATCTTATCCAGCCTTTGCAAACACACATCGCTGATGTGAAAAAAGCAAAGTCGAAAAAATATCTCCTCCAGCTCATGGCCCTCGAAGCCGATTGCTGGAACAAACTGCGGCACGTTTGGGAAGTATCCTACGCTGACCTGGACTTTACCACCGGTTTAAAAGACTACACCAAACTCAGAGACGCGGATGCCGCTGCCGCCGCGGCTCCTGTTACCGCTGCCAAGGAAAAAGCTGCCAAAGGCAAAGTGGAAAAAGGCAGCAGCCGTCGCGGTACACTGGAACTATATCTCGCCGGTAAATCTATCCCCGATATTGCCACGGCGCGCCAACTCGCCATCAGTACCATTGAAAGCCACCTGGCCCAATGCGTGGAAGCCGGTGAAATGGACATCAACCGTTTTGTTACCGAACGCACCATGCGCCTTATCCTCAAGCATATCGGCGAATTAGGCGCCACCGCCGCAGGTCCCATCAAGGAAAGAGTAGGCGATGCCGCTACTTTCGCTGAAATCCGCGTGGTACAATGGTATCTCAAAAAGAAACAGGAAGAACAAATCATGAACGATTAAGGCACCAACAGGACAGACCGGGTTGCCAACCTCCAGACACTGCTTTAATTTAGATCAGTGAAAAATAAGCCAGTAACCGGTAAAAAAGAGGGAGGATTACTGTCGCGTTGCCCGCTAAATTTGCAGGTCAGCAATGATCATTTAAATTACTTTACCCGTGAAAGTAGGATTATTTATACCATGTTATATTGACCAGTTCTACCCGCAGGTAGGCATTGCCACCCTGCAGCTGCTGCAGAAACTGGGTTGTGAAGTGGAGTTTCCCCAGGGGCAAACCTGCTGCGGCCAGCCAATGGCCAACTCAGGATACGAACATCTTACGCACCAGTGCAATAGCCTGTTCATTAAAAACTTTGCTGACTACGACTATATTGTAGGCCCCTCCGGTAGCTGTGTGCTGCATATCAAAGATCATTTGCACGATCCGGCAGCAGAAACAGCAGCCACTCATATACGTGAACGGATCTACGAACTCACGGAATTCCTCACAGATGTACTCAAAGTAGAAAAGCTGACAGCCCGTTTCCCCTGTAAAGTAGGACTGCACCAGAGCTGTCACGGTCAACGTGGCCTCGCCCTTGCGCAGATGAGTGAACTGGTAGCGGCGCCTTTCTCCAAACCGGAGCAGTTGCTGCGTATGGTGGAAGGAGTGGAGCTGGTACCGCTGGACCGGCAGGATGAGTGCTGCGGCTTTGGCGGCACTTTCTGTGTTACCGAAGAAGCCGTATCCGTAAAAATGGGAAAAGATCGTGTAGCCGATCACGTTAAACATGGCGCAGAGGTGATCACCGGAACAGATGTGAGTTGCCTCATGCACATGGAAGGCATTTTACGCCGGCAGCACGCTGGGGTAAAGGTGATGCATATTGCAGAAATTCTCAATCAGAATATCCATGAACAGGCAAACAGCTGATCACGCCACGCTGGCAGACAAGTTCAACGAGGATGAGCCGCGGGTGGACTGGCACGACCAAACCCTCTGGTGGGTACGCGCCAAAAGGGATAAGATGGCCTGGAGCATTCCGGAATGGGAACAGCTGCGGGAAACCGCTTCGGCCATCAAGCTGAACGCCCTGGGCAACCTGCACGATTATCTCGTTCAGTTTGAACAACAGGCAATACAGAATGGCGCCATCGTTCACTGGGCCGCGGATGCAGAAGAGCATAACCAGATCGTGACAGGCATCCTGAAAAAACACGGGGTGCGTCACCTGGTGAAAAGTAAGTCCATGCTCACAGAGGAATGCCATCTGAATCCTCACCTCATGGCCAATGGCATCGAAGTAATTGATACCGATCTGGGAGAACGGATTGTGCAGCTCGCCAAAGAGCCGCCCAGTCATATTGTACTGCCCTGTATTCATAAAAAGAAAGAAGAGATAGGAGAGCTGTTCCACGAACACCTGGGTACGCCCGCAGGTAACGCAGACCCGCAATTCCTGACCGCTGCCGCGAGGCAGCACCTTCGGAAGGAATTCCTGCAGGCCAAAGCAGCTATCACCGGTGTGAACTTCGCGGTAGCGGAAACCGGTGAAATGGTGGTATGCACCAACGAAGGTAACGCCGACATGGGCGCGCACCTTGCAGATGTGCATATTGCCTGTATGGGCATCGAAAAAATAATCCCGCAGCGTAAGCACCTGGGAGTGTTCCTGCGCCTGTTGGCCCGTAGCGCCACCGGGCAGCCCATTACCACCTATTCCAGTCATTTCAGGCAGCCCCGGCCCGGCCAGGAGCTGCATATTGTACTGGTGGATAATGGCCGTTCCAGGCAGCTGGGACGGGAAGATTTCCGCAACTCGCTGAAGTGCATCCGTTGTGGCGCCTGCATGAACACCTGCCCGGTATATCGCCGCAGCGGCGGACATAGCTATCATACCGCCGTAGCGGGCCCTATTGGCGCTATTCTGGCGCCCAACCTCGATATGAAGGATTATGCCGACCTGCCCTTTGCATCTACGCTGTGCGGCTCCTGCTCCAATGTATGCCCGGTGAAAATAGATATTCACCAGCAGCTGTATAAGTGGCGGCAGGTATTGGTAAAGGAAGGCTATACTACGGCCGCAAAAACAGCCAGTATGAAGGCAATGAGCGGGGTATTGTCTACGCCCGCTGTTTACCGGACCGCCGGTAAAATGGGGCGTTGGGTAATGCGCGCTTTCCCCGGTATGGTGAATAACCGTTTAAATCCCTGGTATAAACAAAGAGAGATGCCGGCTCCGCCGAAGCAATCCTTCTCCCAGTGGTACGAAAAAAATAAAAAATCATGAGCAGCAGGGACCAGATATTAGCCGCTGTGAAGCAACATCAACCGGAGGCTTCCGTATTGCCGTCTTTGGAAGGATTATCCGGTAATATGCCGGGTACGCTGGAGGCCTACCGCAAAGTACTGGAAGGATTAGGCGGCAGTTTGTTTGAGATAAAGGATGAAAGTGAAATACCTGCATTACTGGCGGAGCATTATCCGCACCTGCAGCGTATTATCAGGGTAGGGGATGAACAACGTGCATGGATAAACGAAGATCCGCACCTGCTGGAAGATGTGGATATGGCGGTTGTGCCCGGTCAGTGGGGAGTAGCGGAAAACGGCGCCATATGGCTTACAGAAGCCGAAATACCGGTAAGGGTATTACCTTTTATCTGCCAGCATCTGGCCATTGTACTGCCGGCCGGCAGGCTCCTGCCTACCATGCATGAGGCTTATGAAAAGATCGGTGCGCCGCAAACCGGGTTCGGGGTATTTATTGCAGGCCCATCCAAAACAGCAGATATCGAGCAATCGCTGGTGCTGGGCGCACATGGGGCGAAGAGCCTGGTAGTATTTATTACGGCCGGGTAATATCTTTTACGTATACGCTATTACGTTATACTCACTAAAAAAACGGACTCACCGGTTACCGGTGAGTCCGTTTTTTTAGTGAGGCATCCTGAGTGAGTATGCTATAATTATCTACAGAATATTTTCGTTATTTTTTAACAATTAAAGGAGTATAATAAATACTTCATTAACTTTAGGCCGGGAAATTAAACAGATCCCTTAAATTGGTATGGTGTTTGTTCAATTGCGTGCGTTGCAAGAATCGATAGCGCAGTGATTTTTTTAACCATATTATTATAGCCATATTTTTAGCAGCTGCGTTAACCAGAAAAATTGAAAGACCATGTTTCATCTATTTAACACTTTAGAGCGGCATCAGAACAAGTCGTTACAGCAAAAGATCGGGGTGCATCACCACCAATGTAGCATCACAGGAAAATTTTCTTTAATAGTATGCAAACTGGACAGCATGATTGGCTGATCCGCATTTTTCGTTTATCCGGCGGGGTTATTTGTCGTTATGTGCCAACAGACCAGTGTTTGAGCAGATAGCCCATAGGAAAAATGGTAGTCATAATCGCTTTGTTAAAAGGGATTCGGAAGTGCTTTGTGTGATTAATCTTTCAGAAGAGTAGAACGTTGAAAAAAAAATTTAACAGTTTACTTTTTCATAACAGAACTTTTCATTTTTAGTAGTTATCTTGCGCTAACTTTGAAAACCGAAAGAAAGATTATAATCAATTAATTCTCCGTCCTGTATTCTAACTAAGCGCCTCTATGAAAACCTTGAAACTTGCGCGACCTTAGTTGAACAGGCGAGCTTATATTTAATAACCATATCTTATTATTGAACCTATGGTGCGTAATTCATCATGGATTACCCCGTCGTGGCTAATCTTACTGTTAGACCTGGGGTGCTCTGTCATCGCAATCAATTTAGCATTTCTCCTGAGACTAAATTTTGATGCATCTGCTATTGTTTTGTTTCCATTGGAAAAGATAGCCTTGCTTACCGGAGCTGTAACGCTCGCGTTATCTTTGCTGCTCCACACTTACAGGGGAATCGTCCGTTTTACCAGCCTCGCTGATATCGGACGTATTGCAGCATTGAACATTATCAGCTGTGGTATCTATCTCGCTGTCAGCTACAGCCATCTGCTGGATCGGGAACAGGCGCTTTTTCCCATGTCTGTAATCCTGATCAACTTCTTCATCAGCTCCTTTCTGCTGTTATCCTACCGCCTGCTGGTGAAATGGATCTTCAAATATTATAATAATTTCCGCGCGGTGAACAGAACCCGTGCTGCGATTTATTATACAGGACATTCCAGTCTCATGCTGCGGAAAGCGATCAGCGATGATCCGCATTCGGATATCCGTATCACCGCTTTCCTGGCAGACACCAATGCACATGCCGGTAAGTCGCTGGAAGGATTACCCATCTACGCTTCCCGCAAAGGAGAACTGTATAAGCTCGTAAAACAGGCAAAGGCAACTTTGTTGCTGATTCCGGAAGATCACCTGGACAGGACACACCTCAATGAACTCGTAGAAGAATGTATCGCATTAAACATACGTGTACAAAAAATCATTCCCGTGAGCCAGTGGACAGAAGGTAACACCAATAGCGGTATCCAGTTAAAGGATATCAACATAGAAGATCTTCTTGAAAGATCTGTTATCAACATCAAAAACGTACAGCTCAGTAAAGAACTGAAAGGAAAGAGTATCCTGGTTACAGGAGCCGCCGGTTCTATTGGTAGTGAAATTGTAAGACAGGTAATAAAATATGAACCATCGGTAGTTATACTCTGTGATAAAGCAGAATCGCCGCTGCACGAACTGGAGCTGGAACTGGCGGAAACCATCAGCGGGGTTCCGGTGATTCCTTTTATCGGTAATGTATGCGACCGTATACGGATGCAGCAACTGTTTGAAATCTATGCGCCGGTAATCGTTTATCATGCCGCTGCCTACAAACATGTACCCATGATGGAAAAAAATCCTTCCATCGCAGTAATGAATAATGTACTGGGTACTAAAATAGTGGCGGAACTGGCAGTGGAATACGGCGCCGAGAAATTTGTAATGGTATCTACGGATAAAGCGGTGAACCCTACCAACGTAATGGGCGCCTCCAAACGTATTGCCGAAATCTTCTCCCAGTCGTTCAACAACCACCTGAATGAAAAATACCAGAAAATAGGACCGGTGTATGGTACACCTCCCACACGCTTTATCACTACCCGTTTTGGCAATGTACTGGGCTCAAACGGATCTGTAATTCCACGTTTCAAGCAACAGCTGGAAAAAGGTGGCCCGCTAACGGTTACCCATCCGGATATTACCCGCTACTTCATGACCATCCCCGAAGCCTGCCAGCTGGTGCTGGAAGCCGGTTCTATGGGACAGGGAGGCGAAATATTCGTGTTCGATATGGGTAAACCCATGAAGATTGCAGAACTGGCGCGTAAAATGATCCGTATGTCCGGCAAAGAACCCGGAAAAGATATACAGATCGTTTTCACCGGCTTACGCCCGGGGGAAAAACTGTATGAAGAATTACTGAACAATGCAGAGAATACCTTACCCACTTACCACGAAAAAATTATGATTGCCAAAGTACGTGCATCAGATTTTACCGAGGTGAATGAACAAGTGAATCAACTGATAGAATCTGCCAGGAAACATTATCTCACGCCAACGGTGGCCAGGATGAAACAACTGGTACCGGAGTTCATCAGCAAAAATTCTACTTATGAAGAACTTGATAAGGGAAAGATGATCATCTGATCATCCGGTATTCATTACTAAATAAGAAACAAGAGCAATCAATATGTGTGAGCGATCTATCAGAGATTTTAAAGGATTATTAATGGTGTTGTCGGGTGTGGTCACGTTATTTATCACGTCCTGTTCGGCGCCAAAAAACATTACGTATTTCAGAGATGTACCGGATACTATCAAACAACATGAAATACAACAGGCCACTTACTCAACGCCGTTAATCCAGGCAGATGATATCTTACAGATAACCATCCAAACGCTTGATCCAACGGCTACCGCCATGCTGAATCAGTCCGGCGCAGCAGTGCCGGTAAGCGGTAATACCGCTGCAGCACCCGCTGCCGCAGCAATAAGCGGCTACCTGGTAGATAAAGACGGATATGTGGTACTGCCATTGATTGGTAAAATAATGGTGCAGGGCAAAACAACCGACAGCGTCAGGGAAGAGATCAAAACAAAAGCAGCTACCTACTATAAAGATCCGGTAGTAAACGTGCGGTTTGCCAATTTTAAGATCACCGTACTGGGAGAGGTGAACAAGCCTTCTACCTATGTGATGCCCAATGAGAAGGTAACCTTACTGGATGCACTGGGCGCAGCCGGCGATCTTACTATCTACGGAAAAAGGGAAAATGTATTACTGATCAGGGATAATAATGGAAAGAAGGAATTTGTAAGACTGAACCTGAACCAGAGCAATATTTTTTCATCTCCCTACTTTTACCTGCATCAGGGAGATGTAGTATATGTAGAACCTAATAAATCGAAAGTGTCCAGTACGGACTTTGCACAGGTAAAACGTATTTCAATCCTGGCATCTGTTTTATCACTGTTGATCGTGGCGGTGTCGAGAATTAATTTTTAATTTTTTAATAAGAAAATATGCCAGAGCATATCTTTACGAATCACGCAGCTCATTTAAATGGGCACGAGGCAAGGGAGCCGGAAAAAGACGGTGGGATCAACCCCCGTTATATACTGGATACCCTTATGAGACATTGGTACCTGTTTGTTATTTTCATAATAATGGGTGTGTCTGCTGCGTGGTTGTATCTCCGCTACGCCACTCCCAGTTATAAAATCAGTGCTAAAGTACTGGTAAAGGATGACCAGAAAGGTGGCGATATCCCCGGTCAGGAGATACTGCAACAGCTGGAAGTTTTTTCCAATAAAAGCAGCGTGGACAATGAAGTGGAAATATTAAAGTCACGTACCCTCATGCAGAAGGTAGTGAACAACCTGCAACTGAACACATCTTATTTTGTAGATGGAAGAGTGAAAGAATCCGAGCAATACGGTAACCTTCCTTTTTCATTGCAATGGCTTTCCCTCAATGATACCATTAACAAAACCTCTTATGTTATTACGCCATTGGGGAATGATAAATTTGAATTGTCCGGCAAAAAAGGTACACGTACCGCTGCCTGGAATGATACGCTTCACCTCCAGGAAGGCGTGGCAAAAATAACCCGTACAGAGTTTCCTTTCACCCGGTCGGCTTACACCGTCAAAGTGGCGTCTGTAGATGAAACTACGGCTAATTACCAACTGCTGCTGGATGTGCGTATTCCCAATAAACAGGTGAGTACCATCGATCTGAGTTTAGATGCACGGATTCCTGAAAAAGGAGAAAAAGTGCTGAACAACCTGCTGACCACCTACCTGAAAGCAAGTGTGGAAGACAAAAACCGTATCGCCGACAGCACCATCGCCTTCATCGACAACCGTCTTGTTATTGTAACACAGGAGTTGTCGGGGGTAGAAAAAAATATACAGCAGTTCAAACAGGATAATGAACTGGCAGATATTGAATCACAGTCGAAATTACTGGTAGAAGGTACCGGCGATGCCCGCAAACAGCTGCTGGAACAACAGGTACAGTTAAACGTGGTAGAGTCGCTGGAACAATATATGCGCGACACCGAAAACAATAAAAGGGTAGTGCCTTCTTCCCTCATTGTACAGGACCCTACCTTTGTAGGATTGGTACAGCGTTATAACACCCTGCAGCTCGACAGGGAACGCCAGCTGATGTCCAGCACAACTACCAACCCGGTAGTGGTGAATATGGACCAGCAACTCGCAGGCATCCGTTCCGACCTGCTCAGCAACCTGGCTTCCCTGAAAAGAGGTATCCAGGTGGGCATCGAAGAACAGCAAAAGAATGCCAGCGCCCTCAATCAGAAAATCAGGCAGGTGCCTGCCAAAGAAAGGGTATTCCTGGATATCTCCCGTCAACAGGCCATCAAACAGGAATTATACCTGTTTCTCCTGAAGAAAAGAGAAGAATCCGCGATTTCCAAAACTTCTAACCTGGCTATCGCCCGCATTATTGACGATGCAAAAAGCGATGCACTGCCTTTCAAACCAAAACGCATCCTCATCCTCCTGTTAGGACTGGTACTGGGCGTAGCACTCCCGGCCGGATACCTGTACATGAGAGAACTGTTAAGCAGAAGGATCCTCAATAAGCAGGACATTACCAGCAACACACCAGTGCCGGTACTGGCGGAAATTGGTCACGCCTCATCAAATATGATTGTCACCAAAGCCGATTCACGTACGCCGGTAGCGGAGCAGTTCCGTGCTTTAAGAACCAATCTCCAGTTTGTATTGTCCGATATCAGTAATAAAGCGGTAATTGTTACTTCCAGCATGGGAGGAGAAGGAAAATCCTTTGTGTCTACCAACCTGGCGGCCATCCTGGCCCTTTCAGGAAAGAAGGTAGTGCTGATGGAAATGGATTTGCGCAAGCCTAAGATCGCAGAGCGACTGGGCCTGCCCAACCACGAAGGCTTCAGCACTTACGCCATCGGTAAAACTTCTATGGAAGCGCTGATCAGGCCATCAGGGATTCATGAAAACTGCTGGATCATCAGTTCCGGTCCTATTCCGCCAAATCCTACCGAGCTGTTATTACAGCAAAGGACAGAAGCGCTGTTTAAAGAACTGAATGAACGCTTTGATTATATCGTGATCGACTCCGCCCCGATAGGGCTGGTAACAGATGCGCAGGTACTGGCCCGCTATGCGGATGCCACCCTGTACCTGGTTCGCCACGGCTTTACCTTCAAACAGCAGCTGCAGATTTCTAAAGACCTGTACCTGCAACGTAAACTGCCCCGGATCAATATCGTTATCAATGATGTGAAGAATAAGAGCGCCTACGGCTATGGCTACGGGTATGGATACGGGTACGGTTACGGCAATGAAGACGGCGGTGGTAAGCGTTTCCTGGGGAAATGGAGGAAACGGGCTGTGCTGGACGGGAAATAGCATTACGATATTATGTATATTCGTGTATGCATCGCCATTTTGCCCCGGATATACCCTGTACTTATCAGTTGGATGGATGGCAGGACTGTATTAAAAGACTTAAAAAAATAAAAGACAGACAAATATTTTATGGTTAAGATTAGCAACAGCGTTGAGAATATCCATCTTGCCGTTATAGGCCTGGGCTATGTTGGTTTGCCGTTAGCAATTGAATTTGGCAAAAAATACGATGTGTTGGGATTTGATATCAACAAGGAAAGAGTAAAAGAACTGGCTGCGGGCGCTGACCGTACCAGGGAAGCTAACATGGAAGATCTGACCGCCGTGATAGCATTGAAAGCCGGGAAGAAATCAGACATCGGGCTTTCTTTCTCTTCCAATGTGGAAGATCTGAAAAAGTATAACACGTTTATTGTAACGGTTCCCACACCGATAGATGCCTACAAGGCGCCGGATCTCCGCCCGCTTATCAAAGCGTCTGAAATGCTGGGAAGCATCCTGAAAAAAGGTGACCTCGTAATCTATGAGTCTACCGTATACCCAGGCTGTACAGAAGAAGACTGCGTTCCCGTACTTGAAAAAGTATCCGGACTGAAATATAACACCGACTTCTTTGTGGGATACTCCCCGGAAAGGATTAACCCGGGTGATAAAGTAAACACCCTCACAAAGATCAAGAAAGTAACCAGCGGCTCTACCCCTGAAATTGCAGATAAAGTAGATGCCCTGTATGGTTCTATCATTGAAGCAGGTACCCACAAGGCGCCAAGCCTGAAGGTGGCCGAGGCTTCCAAAGCTATTGAAAACGCACAGCGCGACGTGAACATCTCATTTGTGAACGAACTGGCGCTGATCTTCGATAGGATAGGTATCGATACCAACGACGTTATCGACGCCGCCGGCACCAAATGGAACTTCCTGAAATACAAGCCAGGATTGGTGGGTGGTCACTGCATCGGTGTAGATCCTTATTATCTGGCACACAAAGCGGAATCTGTAGGCTATCACCCGCAGGTGATCCTGTCCGGCCGCCGTGTAAACGATCATATCGGTCACTTCGTAGCCAATAAGGTAGTGAAGCTGATGATCGATAAAGATCATAAAATCAAAGGATCAAAAGCGCTCATCATGGGAATTACCTTCAAGGAAAACTGCCCGGATGTACGTAATACCCGCGTGGTGGATATCTATCACGAACTGAAACAGTTCGGTCTGAATGTAGATATCTACGATCCCTGGGCTGATCCCGCAGAAGTGGAAGAAGAATACGGCGTGAAAATCTTAAACGCTATTGATAAAGGCGCTGTATACGACGCTATCATCGTAGCAGTAGCACATAAAGAGTTTTTAACCTTTGATTACCTGAAGTACAGACGTAACAACGGGGTCATTTTTGATACCAAAGCTTGTGTAGATAGAAGCCTGGTAGACGGCAGGCTCTAAAAGCAGTTAACGCAGAAACATATATAAATAATTTGGAAATTGATATTTGATGTCAACGAAAGGGGTGAGCTATGAGATGTCGCTAAACTTAGGGACTAACTTTCTGGCTTTGGTTTTAAATATTTTACTGGGGCTGGTAGTAGTACCTTTTTATATCGCGAAGATCGGTGTGGATGGCTATGGTATCATAGCACTGGCTACTTCTTTCAGTTCATATTTGTCTATCATTACCATTGCTATTGACGCGGCGGTAGGAAGGAACTTTACACTGGCAATGAGAAAGGATGATCATGCGTCTTCAAACGCCATCTATTCTTCCTCCATCATTTCAGCCACCCTGTTAATTGTTGCTATCCTGCCGCTGATAGGCTGGTTCTTATATAAAATAGACAGCATCATCAGTTATCGCGGATACGCCGTGGGAGAAATGAGGTGGGTGTTCATCGCCATTATCACCTCTTTCGTACTCACCTTTATCCGTGGACTTTTCCTGGTACCGGCATTTGCGTCGAATAAAATTTATATCCAGCGCATCATTGCCATCCTGGAAATAGTGGTAAGAACAGCGCTGATCTTTTTACTGCTGAATACTTCGGCAAAGTTAAGCCTGATAGGAGTTTCCTTCTTCCTGGCTTCACTGGTGTCATTTGCAGCAGCGCTGATCTGGATCATCCGGAAATTTCCGTTTCTGAAATTACGGATGGCCAGTTTTGATAAGAAGATAGTGAGATATGTGGCCTCCATGAGTTTCTGGCTGGTGATTAACCAGATAGGCACCTTGCTCTTTATCAATATTGACATCATTTTACTGAATCATTACTATGGAGCCACAGCTACCGGTGAATTCAGTACCGTAGCCCAGTGGCACACGTTATTACGTTCATTTGCAGGGGTATTTGTAGCCATATTTACACCAGTGGTATATAAATATTATGCAGATAAAGACTTCGGCAACCTGCTGAAGTTTTCGAAGTATTCGGTGGTAGCAATGGGACTGGTACTGGCTATTCCAATAGGTATTATCGTTGCCTATTCGGATGTGATTCTCCGGTTGTGGGTAGGTGAGAAGTTCACCCATTTTTACCCGCTCATGATCCTGCTGACCGGTCATTTGATCTTTAACCTGTCAGTATTGCCCATACTGTCTATCAATTCGGTATATAACAAAGTAAAAGTACCGGGACTCACGTCCTTCTTCTGTGGCATACTGAACCTGGTGTTAGGCATACTGGTCATAAAATATTTTAACTGGGGCATCTATAGTGTAGCCATTGTATCGGCAGTATTATTAACGGTGAAGAACCTGATATTCTCACCCACCTATGCTGCTAAGATCCTGGAACAGAAACCGTGGTTTTATTATCCCAGTATTTTGCGTGGATGCGGATTATTTGTGTGGGTACTGTTATTATCGTGGGGTTGCAGGAAATTCATGTTGCCCGGTTCCTGGGGCGGGCTGATGGTATCAGCCATCATAATTGGCATTGGCAGTGTTCCTTTTGCCTGGTTTGTAAGTTTAAATAAAGATCAGCGATCATTGATCGGAAAATTGATAAGAAGACAAATATGAAAAAGGCGTTAATCATTAATGAAGGGTTTTCCAATAATCTGGGTGATCAGGCCATCCGTGAAAGCATGACCAGTTTATTGCGGGATAGCGATTTCAGTACAGATTTTGCCTATTTCACCAACCCCGGTATGAACAGCATGCCGGCATATAATTACCTGGAAGCGGGAACAGGCGCTATAGCGCCGCCTGCGCTGTCGTTTGCCAAAAAAGCAAAGTTGAAACTGGCTGGTTTATACTGGATCGGTATCAATTATAAACATATCCGCGCCAAATTACGTAAAGGAAACTACGACATCGTGGTGATTGGCGGCGGACAACTGATTGAATCATCAGGAAAAGACTATCCCAGCCGCTTTGCAATTGCCATGTATTGGTGGACGCTCCTGGTAAAGAAATTTACCCGTGCGAAAATTTATATCATTGGTGTGGGAGTGGGTACTACCTTCAATGCAAAAGAGCAGTCCCTCTTCTCAAAAGCTTTGTCAAAGGCAGACCTCATCTGGGTAAGAGACAGTTATTCCAAAGCATCCCTGTTTGAAAAGTTTGGCCACAAAGCAGTGCTAACGCCGGACATCGCTTTTTACAGCGGTAAAAACAGGATTGAAGAAGAAAATACAAACAGGAAAGCACTGGTGGGAATTACCAGTTTTAACGAGGTGTTTGCAAAATATAACCAGCCCGGTAAAACCAATGCAGATTACTATGAAGAGTGGTTTGCAGTGGTAAAAGGGTACCTGGATGCAGGATTATCTGTAGAGCTGTTTTATACTACCATCACCGATGCGGCGGAAACCATTGCTTTCCGGAATTATATAAAACTGAATTATCACCTGGAGTTGCCGGTGGCAAAGCTGTCTTCTGTCAATGACCTGAAGCAGCTGTACCAATCCGCTTCCGATGTGTATTCCGGCAGGATGCACGCATTGATATTAGCCATGAAGCATCAATGCACCGTGAAGGCTTACCTGATTTCGCAGAAATTAAAATCCTTTCACCAGGAATATATTTTACCGGGAAATCAGCCTACGGAATACAGCCGGAAGATCCGCGGAACATTTAATGATCTGATGCTCAACAATGTTAAACCGTAGTTTATGAGAGTCAGGCAATTGATTAAATCAGATTTACACCGGTATCACGGGAAAACAGATGCAAAAAGCTTTGTAAAGGCTTTCTTTTTAATAGAAGGATTCCGTTACATGTTTTTTTTCAGGCTGCATAAAGGGGCTGCGGCTCCATTCAGAATTTTGCTGCGGTTAATACTCCGGCATTATTCTTATAAATATGGATTCCAGATACCACATACCACCAAAGTGGGTTATGGATTGTATATCGGGCATTTCGGCACGATTGTTATCAATGGGAATGCGCAATTGGGAAACAATGTAAATCTTTCGCCCGGTGTAGTGATAGGGCAGTCGAGCCGTGGCCGCCTTATGGGCGTGCCGGTGGTAGGCAACCGGGTGTGGATTGGATCGAATGCAATAATTGTAGGTAAAATTAATATCGGAGATAATGTGATGATAGCACCGGGAGCATATGTAAACAGGGATATTCCTGCTAACTCGCTGGTGATGGGGAACCCCGCAGTGATTTACGAGGGAAAGGATGTAGAGGGGTATATCTGTAACGAATGGGGTCTATGAAAAATGTTTTAATCATATCTTACGAATTTCCGCCTATCATCGGAGGCGCGGGCGTGTATGCACACGACCTGGCCATAGGACTGGTGAAAAACGGGCACCAGGTGAGCCTGCTCACCTATAAAACGCCGCGTAATGAAGCCTTCCTGGCATCATTTGAAAAAACGTATGGCATTCACTGTTATACTATCCCCGAAAAGAAATATGTTCACTTTTACCTGTTCTTCCGTCAGCTGAAGAAGATAGTAAAGGAGCAGTCGTTTGATACTATCATTTTCAGCGACGCCCGTGCAAAAAAAATGGGCGCCCTGTTCCACCCGGCATTAAAGGACTTGTCGGCCCGCTCCTTGTCGGTGCTGCATGGCAGCGAAAAGGCCAGCTTCTTTGAAAAGCCTTCCTTCCTGCTGCGCGCTTTTGGCATGCAGCGGCGGATGCTGAACTTCCTGCAGCAACAGAAGAAAATAGTAGTGGTTAGTGAAGCCGAATATGAGTTGTGGACGAAAACCGCACTCAAAGAAAAGCTGCTGCTGATCCGTCATGGAATTGATACGGATATTTTCCATCAGCGTACCCCGCAGCAGGTAAGCGCTATCAAAGCCCGGCTGGGCATAGATCCTGATCGCCCTGTGCTTTTCAGCGCCTCCCGCCTGGTAAAAGAGAAAGGACAGGAACTGGTCATTGAAAGCCTGCCCCGAATAGTGGCTGCTGTGCCGGATCTGCTTTGCATTATTGCAGGCAGCGGTGTTTATCTCCCTGCATTACAACAACAGGTAAAGGAACTGAAACTGGAAAAACATGTATTGTTTACCGGGGGCGTTGCCCGCGAAATACTCTCCGATTATTTCGCCGTCTGCGATCTCTTTATTCTTCCCAGCCAGTTTTATGAATCGTTCGGATTGGTATACCTCGAAGCGGCAGCCTGCGGCAAAACAGCCATTGCAGGCAACCGGGGAGGAACCAACGAAGCAGTGGTAAATGATGTAACCGGCTACCTGGTAGATCCGGTATCAAAAGAAGAAATTATCAATAAAGTGGTGACTGTTCTGAAAGATGCAGATCTGAGAAACAGGTTGCAAACTACTGCTTATACACGGGCCATGTCGGAGTTTTCAAATGTAACGATGGCCGGCAAAATTATTAATATCTGATAGGAATGAGGAATAGCAATGCCAATACCAATTTACTGCTCCTGCTGAATTTTATATTCGCTTGTATTGCTGGTATTGTATCAGTGAGTGTAGCCACTTTCCTGTTTAATATGATCCTGCTGGGTACCGGCATGCTGATTATAACCGCCATGTTTAAAGAACCGGCCCGCCGGCAAACAGGGCTGCGGCTTTTCCTCTCGTTTTTCCTGGTGTATGGTATCTTTATGCTGGTAACGAATGCTATCTATATCCAGGACCCTTTCCGGGATATTTTCTATGCAAAGGATTCGGTAACGTTTTATACCTACATCGATAAAGTAGCATCGATGCGGACGTTGGGCGATATTACCGCATATTACCGGGATGACTTCTTCTCGGCCGACTGGAAGGGCTTCGCCTGGTTTTCCAGCGTGCTGGGCTTCCTTGCCAAAGGCATTGATAATAATACGCTGGTATTGCAGAAATTACAGATCGTGTTCTGCTCAGCGCTGATCCCCGTGATCCTGTTCAGCATTTTATCAACTTATATCAATCGTGAACTCAGTATAAAGTTTACGGTTGTATATGCTTTCCTGTCTTATAACTTTTTCTTTTCTGCTGTTTACCTGAGAGATGTACACATCGGTTTGCTGTTTGGTTTGTACTTCCTGCTGATCATTAACAGGCAGGGACTGGCAGGTATTTTTTATGGCATCCTGCTTACCGTACTGATCTACTTATTCCGGCCGGAGCATGGCTTTTTCAGCGCCTCGTTCTTAATGGCGTATATCTATCTGCTGGTAACAGACAAGAATAACAAAACACTCAATAAATTTAAAATACCCATTTTAATCCTGCTGGCATTACCGGCGTTAACGCAGGTGGTTTACCTGCAGCAGGGCTTCAACACTATTCAGAGTACCAGTGAAAATTACCTGGACTCTTCCATGTCAAACGCAGGGTTAGGTTCATTTGGCAGCCTGCTGCTGAAACTGCCTTTTGGTGTGCGGCACGTGGTGGTGGGATTGTTTTCCCAAACGTTGCCGTTTCCTTTTTATGCAGTGCTGGAAGAAAACCCCTTTTTCATTCCGTGGGCATTGGCGGCCCTTTTCTGGTTTGTGGTTTGGGGCGTTATTATTTATACCGCTATTATTAAGCCGCGTAATCCACTCTTTAAGATCAGGGAATTACGTTTCCTGTTCATCATTGCAGCGCTGCTGATCCTCGGGGCCAGCTCCAATGCGGATACGAGAAGGATTATGTCGGTATACCCGGTTATATATGTTGTTTTTGCAGGTGGATTTTTATCACTGGATAAAGTAAAGCGGAAGCAGCTCATCGCAGCATCGCTCCTGTTTTACTTTGGGTTGGTATTTGTTTATGCGTTGATTAAGTGACAATTTTTTTTGCTATGGTGAGATCAGTATTTTTTCTTTTTTGCATGATACTGGCGATACAGTTTCCCGCTGTTTCCCGGCAGGCCATCTCCGGGTGGCAATGCAAGGTAACGCCTGCACCAAATTATAGTCTTACGAAAGATCAAAGCCAGGTAAGCGCTTTATCTGACGGAAAATATACTACCGGTAATTCTTTCTGGAAAGATCCCGGAACATTGGGCTGGCAAAACACCGGTAAAATTACCATTGATATTACTTTGCCGCAGCCGGTACCGGTAACGGGTATTAACCTCAATACCGTAACGGGACAAAAAGCCCAGGTAACGCTACCCCTGAGCGTATTGGCGTTTGTAAGCAATGATCAGCAGAACTGGTCATTTGCAGGAGATATGATGGGGCAGTCGGCCGTAAAAGATGAGTACTACCGCATTGTGCCATTATCGCTCCGGAATATTGGTATAACGGGAAAGTATATACGGCTGATAGTAGTTCCCAATGGCAGTTACTTTTTTACAGATGAAATACAGGTGTTCACAGGTAAGCAGGCCGCCGGCAAAAAATCAATGATGGTGGCTTCTTCTGCGATGGAAGGATTTGTAAAGGAGCAGCGTACCGCTACTATCAATAAACGTTTCTCAGCAGAAGGTGCGGGCGGGGATGCACCGATTGCCAAAAGTATGGCGCCTGCCGGCGGAAGTGGTATAACATTAACGCCGCTGGCTTCTGGTTTGGCGGGTTCCGGTCAAACAGCCGGCGGGGATATTGCGATCCAAACCCTGCCCGGTGTTTCTGAATATGCAGCTTTTTCCTTAATCAATAATACAGCGGCGGCTACCGGTGTGAAGGTTGCTTTTACGGCCTCTACACCAGCTGTCCGTTACCAGGTGTACTGGGCGAAGCCGGTGAAAAGCCGCGATTTTAAAGTAGTGCCCGATGCACTCATGGAAATAAAGAGCGGGGAAACAATGAACCTTGCCCAAAATGAATCGAGGCTGTTGCTGGTAAAGGCGGTGGCAACGCAAAGCGGCGCGGGTAAACTTACATTGAGTGCAGGCAACACCAGCAGGACGCTTACCGTTACCGCCGGCAACGGCGCTTTATCCGCCTACCGGCAATACAAACCCGATGTAAATGTATGGCCTTACTTTAATGATACCTTCTTTAAAGGACGCGAAGAAAGCGCCCGGCAGGATTTGCTGGCGCACTATGTAAATACCTTTGTGTTTCATCCGGGTATTTTGCTGCCCAATATAGAACTGGCTAAAAATGAAAAGCTCCGTAATAACCTGTCGTATGTAAAAGGATTTCAGAATGTGTTACTCTTCCTTGATTTTTCCGGGAAGAAGGACGACTTTTTATCCGACACCTGGAAGCAATCTTTTTTAACGTGGTATGATGCGATGGTAGCTGCCTTGCAGCAACAGGGCATTGCGGCATCCAATATTTACCTCTATCCTTTTGACGAAATTAAACCGGCGCAGTTACCGGTGTACAGGCAGTTTGCCACATGGGTGAAGTCGGTCAGGAAAAATGCAAAACTGTTTGCTACGGTGTCCAATGCCACCGTATTAAACGGCTTATCCGGGCAGGTGGATATCTTCCAGCTGTACGATAACGGCAATGTGCTGAGAGCTTACCGCCAGCAACGTTTATCGGCACAACAGGTATGGCTATACGACACAAAGAAACCTACCAAGTCATTGTCGCCCTACGGCTACTATCGCTTAATGGCCTGGAAGGCGTATGCAGATGACGTTACCGGTATCGGGTTCTGGCAGTATGCAGATGCGGGACACGAGGAGGGCGCCACCTCACTCTGGGATGATTTTGATGGCAAGTCGGCCGACTTTGCCGTAGTATACGATAATGGCAGCCAGGTGATTTCCAGCAGGAGATGGGAGGCTTTTAAGATGGGCGTGGAAGATTATATGCTGCTGAATGCCTATGCTAAAAAGTATGGTAAAGCTGCGGCCATGAAAATATGTAACCGGGTGTTAGGCGATGCGGACAACCCGCAAACAGGCGATCAGGCAAGGACTCAACTTATAAAAGAACTGGAATGAAGCAACGCTCAAAATTGTTAATACTGGCTACCATGCCGCCGCCTATTGGTGGTGTGACCATCCATATACAAAGACTATTACAATACCTGAATAACAACGGATATGAGTATACGTTTACCGATTTCCGGAGAAGTACCAAAGGTGATATTTTAAAGCAGATCAGGCAGCACCGGTTCATTCATTTTCATATTTATCACCCGGTAGTCCGCTGCTGCTTTGTGTTGTTGGGTACAATATTTGGTAAGAGGATGCTCTTTACTTTGCACGGAAACCTCGGCAGGCACAATGCTTTGTACAACCTGCTGGATCAGCTTGCATTCAGGATCGCTTATATGCCTATTGTACTGAACCAGAAAAGCTTTGAAAAAGGCAGGAAATGGAATAAACGGACACAGATGATCGGCGCATTTATTCCGCCACAGCAGCCGGAAGAGCTAACAGCGTCCATCCAGGCCGCCGTGGCCGGCATGCGGGCGAAATATGCAGGAATATATGCTACCAATGCGTCTACTGTTTCTATTGATAAGGCCGGCAATGAAACCTACCAGGTAACACTGCTGGTGAATATTTTCCGGAAAATGGAGGACGACGCGCTGGTGATTTCAGATGCTTCCGGCCGCTATAAATCTTTCCTGCAGCAACAGGGACTTGAAATACCCGCCAATGTTTTATTGATCAGTGAACCACATCCATTCTTCGAGATCCTGAAAAGGTCGGATGTGTTTTTAAGGATCACTACTACAGATGGCGATTCTTTATCAGTGAAAGAAGCCCTGTTTCTTGGCAAACAGGTGCTGGCTACTGATGTGGTGAACCGGCCTGCCGGCACACAGCTGGTGGCATTGAACGAATGGGATATTGCAGACGCGATCGGTAAAATGCGGCATGATAATACCGTATACAACCGCCACACGTTAAGCAATGGGGGAGAGGAATTACTGCAACTGTATAAAAAAGTAGTAGCATAACAAACGTGCCGGGTAAACGAAGTATCCCGCACGCATAAACGAAAAACCAGATTGAAAAATCCCCTGCACCTCCGGGACCGCAGGGATAAACCATATTAAAACCATATCGATATGAAGTTAACCATCATCGCGGGTGCGCGCCCTAATTTTATGAAAATAGCTCCTATCATCGCTGCCGTTCAGGAAAAGCGGAAGGAGGGTTATAACATCAGTTACCGCCTGGTGCATACCGGGCAGCATTACGACAAAAACATGAGCCAGTCGTTTTTTGAGCAGCTGGGTATTCCTGAACCGGATGCAAACCTGGAATCAGGTGGCGGTACCCAGGCGGAACAAACGGCGAATATCATGATCCGCTTTGAAAAAGAACTGACGGCGCACCCCTGCGATCTGTTGCTGGTGGTAGGCGACGTTACTTCCACCCTTGCCTGCGCTATTGTAGCCAAGAAAATGAAAATTAAAGTAGCGCATGTGGAAGCAGGCATCCGTTCCGGTGATATTACTATGCCGGAAGAAATTAACCGCCTGGTAACAGACTCTATCACCGATTACTTCTTTACCACCTCGGTAATTGCAAATACAAATCTTCAGAAAGAAGGTAAGTCGCCGGAACAGATCCTCTTTGTAGGAAATACCATGATTGATACCCTGCTGAAACAGCGGAGCCGCTTTACACCGCCCGCTATCTGGCAACAGGCAGGATTGCAGCCGCAGCAGTACCTGGTAATGACCCTGCATCGCCCGGCGAATGTAGATGAAGAAGAAAATCTCGCTTTACTGATCAATGAAATTATGATTCATAGCCAGCAATTGCCGGTCATCTTCCCGGTACACCCACGTACCGCTAAGAACCTGGAAAAAATTGCAGTGGCACATCCGCGTTTGCACCTGGTAGAACCACTGGGATACCTGGAGTTTAATTACCTCGTGGAAAATGCAAAAGCCGTAATCACCGACTCCGGCGGCATTACAGAAGAAACCACTGTAATGGGCGTTCCCTGCATGACATTAAGGGATTCTACAGAAAGACCGGAAACATGCCTCACCGGTACCAACGAATTACTGGGCACTGATCCCAAAGCATTGGCGCCGGCTATGCAGAAATTATTTGCCGGCCAGTGGAAGAAAGGCTCCATCCCTGCTTTATGGGACGGCAAAACATCAGAAAGGATTACCGAACATTTAACACAAATATTTGCTGTAAAACAGCAACAGACAGAAGTGGTATGAGTAGTTTGAATACAGTAATAAATGGATTGAAGGTAGTGAGGAATATGGGTTGGCGCTATGTGGCATTCCGTTCTGTTCACGAGTTGAACCGCAGAACCGGGCGCCTCAAAAAGCGCTTTCCCCAGGCGCCTGCATTTCAGCGTTATCTGTCATTGGAAGAGTGGAAAAAACAACCGGTGGTGTTCTTTTTCCAGAGCAGGGAAGAAGTGACTGCAGTACGGAAGCCGGAACCGGCGCTGGCAGAGCGCTTTAAACAGATCAAAGGAGGAAAGCTCACTTTTTTCAACGGCGCTACTTTATCGCTCGGCAAAGATTTCCCCTGGATGAAAAACCCGGATTCGGGATTCATGTATAATGGAGAACAGCACTGGACGGAAGTAAACGATTATTCAGCAGAAGCCGGCGATATCAAGTATGTATGGGAGAAAGCCCGTTTCGCTTACCTGTACGATATTATCCGGTATGATCATCACTTCGGAAAAGACAATGCCGCACTGGTGTTTGGCGATATCCTGTCGTGGATCAGCGCCAATAAAGTAAACAGTGGCCCGCATTACAAATGCAGCCAGGAAATAAGTTTGCGGGTGCTGAACTGGACCTTTGCCTTATATTACTACCGGCACTCGCCTGCACTCACCGAAGAAGTTTTTGACCAGATCCAGTACGCTATTTACTGGCAACTGCATCATGTATTTCATAACATCAATTTTTCGCGGATCGCTGTACGTAACAATCACGCGATCACGGAAACGCTGGCATTATACCTTGGCGGATTGTTGTATCCAACATTGCCCGGCGCCGCTACCTGGAAAGAGCAGGGGCGGAAGTGGTTTGAAGAAGAAATTGCTTACCAGGTATATGACGATGGCACCTTCCTGCAGTTTTCCATGAACTACCACCGGGTGGTGATCCAGCTGTTTACCTGGGCATTGCGGTTGTCGGCGCTCAACGGGGAATCCTTTGCGCCGCATGTGAAAGAAAAAGCGGCTAAGTCGCTGCGCTTTCTGCGTGTATGCATGAACGATGGCAACGGCTGGTTGCCGAACTATGGCGCCAACGACGGCGCGCTGTTCTTCCGTCTTAATAATGAGCATTACCGCGACTACCGTCCGCAGCTGCAGGCGCTTGCCACGCTGCTGCAAATGGATGCGGAGTTCCCGGAAATCAGTGAAGACCTTTACTGGTACGGATTGCAGCCGGCAGCATATGATACCACGGTGCTGGAAAAAGATCAGATGCTGTATTCGTTCCCCGAAGGTGGATATTTTATCTGCCGGGAGATGGAAACGCTCACCTTCCTGCGTTGCGGAAATCACCGGGACAGACCCTCGCAGGCGGATAACCTGCACCTGGATATCTGGTATAAAAACGAAAACCTGCTGATGGATGCAGGCAGCTATAAATATAATACCGATGAAGAAACCCTGCGTTACTTCATGGGCACCGCTTCGCATAACACCGTTATGCTGGATAACTACGACCAGATGTTGAAAGGACCGCGATTTATCTGGTATAACTGGTCGCAGTGTTCACGCGCAAGACTATACGAAACTACGGATGAATATATCTGGGAAGGCGCCATAAGCGGATTTCAGCATGTGGGGCCAGATATTGTTCACATCCGCCAGGTACGGAAGAAAAAGAACGCGCCGGTATGGATTGTAAAAGATCATATCCAGCACAAACCTCCTTACCTGGTGATGCGGCAGTTGTGGCATACCAGCACACCGGAGAAATTAATTACCAGAGCGGAAGACAGCAGTGGCGCCATTTTGCAGCCGCTGTGCAAACCGGGCATGTATTCATCTCTCTATGGCGTGAAGGAAGAAAACAGCAGCATCATATTTACTTCGGATGCTGATACCATTATTACTGAGATCATAATTTAATATCCATGAAAATTTTATTAGTACACCAATATTTTTTAGAAGAAGATGATCCGGGTGGCTCGCGGTGGAATGAAATCACGAAGTCCTGGACAGATCAGGGCGCAGAAGTGACGGTGCTGGGTGGCATGATGCATTACAACGGTTCCGCAAAAAGAGAGGAGTACAAAGGGAAATACTTTGTAAAGAAGCAACAGGGCGCCGTTACCGTATGGCGTTGCCATGTGTCGGAGTCTTATAACACTAACTTTCTCGGCAGGCTGTGGGGATATTTCTCTTTTATGTTTTCCTCCCTCTGGGCCGGCCTCTTCAAGGTGAAAGGTAAGTTCGATGTAGTAGTGGTTACCTCTCCGCCTTTATTTGTGGGCTTCTCCGGCTACTTGTTGTCCAGGTTGAAACGGATGCCGCTGATATTTGAAGTGCGCGATCTCTGGCCGGAATCAGCCATTGATACCGGCGTTCTGAAAAATAAGCTCGTCATTAAACTGGCCTATTGGGTAGAAGATTTTATTTACCGGAAAGCAGACCTGATCAATGTATTAACGCCTGCGTTTTATAATACGCTCCGGGATAAGAAAAAAGTGCCGGAACAGAAACTGATCTTCATTCCCAATGCAGCAGATTTTTCCTTGTCGGATCACCTGCTGCAATCCTTTGACAGCGAGGCTTTCCGCCGGGAACATCAGCTGGACGGAAAATTTGTGATCACTTATGTGGGAGCACATGGAGTAGCGAATCACCTGGAACAGATCCTGGATGCGGGCAAAGCGCTGGAAGATACGCCGGTGTTATTCCTGCTGATAGGACAGGGAATGGAGAAGCCCAGGCTGCAGCAACTGGCCGCCGAAAAAGGGGTAACGAACGTGCGTTTCCTGGATGCAGTACCAAAGGCTGAAGTATTCAAATATATCCTCGCGTCTGAAATGGGCGCTTCGGTATTAAAAAGAGTAGACACATTTAAAACGGTTTACTCCAATAAAACCTTTGACTACATGGCCTGCAAAAAGCCTATCCTGATGGCCATCGACGGCGTATCAAGAGAGCTGGTAGAAACAGCCGGAGCGGGTTGTTATGTGGAGCCGGAAAACACCGCGGCCTATAACACTACGATCCGCAGCTACCTGCAGGATCCGCAGCGCCTGCAACGTGAAGGTGAGAGCGGCTTTCAGTACGCCAAACAAAATTTCGACCGGCAGGTACTGGCCCTCCGCTATCTGAATTATATCAGGCAAAAAGTAACAAAAGAAATAAAAGCAACCGATGCATTGGTACAGGAATCTATTTAAACCACTCGTGGACATTTCCGCGGCACTGCTGGCACTGGTATTACTATCACCGGTGATGGCAGTGCTGATCGTATTACTGACCGTCGCCAATAACGGTAAGCCTTTCTTTTTACAGCCCAGGCCGGGAAAGAATGGCCGCGTATTCCGTGTCATCAAGTTTAAAACCATGAACGACCGGAAAGGTGCGGATGGCCGGCTCCTGCCGGATGAGATCCGGCTCACACCTGTGGGGAAATTTGTCAGGAAAACATCGCTCGATGAAATTCCCCAGCTGATCAATGTACTGAAAGGAGATATGAGCCTGATAGGCCCGCGGCCTTTGCTGGTAGATTATCTCCCGTTATACAACGCCACGCAGCACCGCCGTCATGAAGTACGTCCCGGTATCACAGGCTGGGCGCAGGTAAATGGCCGGAATGCCATCAGCTGGGAGCAGAAATTTGAATACGATGTTTGGTATGTAGATAATATCAGTTTGGCCCTTGATATAAAAATAGCCTGGATGACCGTACAGAAAGTAATTAAGTCAGAAGGGATTAACGCGGCCGGTGCAGCTACTATGGAGCGTTTCATGGGCAATGGATGAAATAATTAAAATAAGCAGATATGTATTTATTCGGCGCAGGCGGACACGCTAAAGTGATTATCGAAATATTACAATCCCGGGGAATCCCTGTGGACGGTTTGTTTGATAGCAACCCGGATATAAAGCAGATCTGGCAGTACCCGGTAACGGCGTATTCACCCGCATTATCATCTCCGGAAATTATTATCTCCATAGGTAAAAATTCAACCCGGAAAACCATTTCAGAACAACTGCCGGGCCGCTTCGGAATGGCCCTGCATCCGCGGGCCAATATCTCCGTTACTGCCATGATCGCAGAAGGAACAGTGGTGATGGCCGGTGCTACCATTAACGCTGATGTGCTGATTGGCAGGCATTGCATCATCAACACCAATGCTTCGGTAGATCATGATTGTGTGCTTGAAGATTTCGTTCACATTTCCCCTAACGTAGCCTTATGTGGAAATGTAAGGGTAGGGGAAGGCGCACATGTTGGCGCCGGCGCTGTAGTTATTCCTGGTATTACTATTGGCAAATGGGCCGTGATCGGCGCCGGCGCTGTAGTTACCAAAGATATTCCTGATCATAGTGTAGCGGTGGGAAACCCCGCACGTAAAAGATAAACGCAAAAAAATTATCGTCATGAACAAAAAAATATGGTTATCGTCGCCTCATATGGGAGCAAATGAACAGGTGTATGTGAAAGACGTATTTGATTCCAACTGGATCGCCCCTTTAGGCGCCTATGTAGATGGATTTGAAAAAGATCTTGCAGACTATACGCATACTGCATATGCCGCGGCTTTGTCGTCCGGAACAGGCGCGCTGCACCTTGCCCTGATATTGGCAGGTGTGGGTGCAGGCGATGAAGTGATTTGCCAGAGCATGACTTTCTCTGCGTCAGCCAACCCAATTGCTTACCTGGGCGCAACGCCTGTTTTTGTTGACAGTGAAACCAGTACCTGGAATATGGACCCGGCGCTGCTGGAGCAGGCCGTGAAAGACAGGATCGCAAAAGGTAAGAAGCCTAAAGCCATTATCCCTGTTCATTTGTACGGCATGCCGGCACAAATGAATGAAATCATGGAAATAGCCAACCGCTATGAAATCCCGGTAATTGAAGATGCGGCGGAAGCATTGGGTTCGTTATATCACGGACAGCCATGCGGCAGCATCAGCAAGCTGGGGATTCTTAGTTTTAACGGCAATAAGATCATCACCACCAGCGGTGGCGGCGCCCTGATAGGCAATGACGAAGCGGCCATCAGCAAAGCGCGCTTCCTGGCTACACAGGCCCGTGATCCTGCTCCGCATTATGAACACACGCACATCGGTTACAACTACCGGATGAGCAATGTTTGCGCCGCCATCGGCCGCGGCCAAATGGAGGTGCTGGACGTGAGAGTGTCCCAGAGAAGAGCCAACTACCAGCATTATGTGGAGCAGTTGTCAGATCTGCCAGGTGTTACGCTGGTACCGGAACCAACCGGTTTTTTCAGTAACCGCTGGCTTTCCACTATCCTGATTGACCCGGCGCTGAGCAATGGCATTACCCGTGAAACGGTGCGCCTTGCACTCGAGAAAGAAAATATTGAGTCCAGACCATTATGGAAACCCATGCACATGCAGCCGGTTTTTGAACACGCGCCTGCATATGTAAACGGTGTTTCAGAAAACCTGTTTAATAATGGACTGTGCCTGCCGAGTGGATCTAATCTCACCACAACAGATCTTTCAAGCGTTACAAATCGTATAAAGGAATTATTCGCGGGGAATACAGCAGAAGTAAACGTTTCCCCCGCTTGTCTTTCCCAGGATTAGACTGATTATATTGATTACGCTGATTTTATCTTTTTGAAAGCGTAGTAGAAAAAATAAAATTCTCACAAAAAAATTAAAATCAGCGTAATCAATATAATCAGTCTAATCCTGAGAAAGACATCCTCAAAAACATACTAACTATGAAACCACTGCTGTTAAAATATTCCGATATTATGTACGGTGTATGTAAACACCTTGCAGCAGTATTGTTCTGTACTATGAGCGCCTTGCATCCCCTTACCGCGCAGAATATTCTACTGAAAAATCCTTCCCTGGAAGGAACCCCGGGGCAGGGTAAAGTGCCCCCTTCCTGGAGAGGAAGAAATACGCCTGATATACAACCGGGCACTCTCAATATCACACAACCCGCTTCGGATGGAGCAACTTATATAGGACTGCACAGCGGTCCTGCATGGCTGGAATCCATTAGCCAGGAGGTGCCGCTTATTGGCGGTAAAAGTTATACGGTATCAATGGATCTCGCCTATGCTCCTGAATACGCATTCCTGGCCTGTTACGCAAACCTTACAGTGTATGGCGGCAATGCCCCCAGCGATACGGCGGAAAGACTGGCAAGTACCGGCGCTTTCTTTCATACCAACTGGAAGCGCTATACTTTTGTTTTTCATCCCACCCGCAACTATAAGTTTATCACTTTCATGGCCGATCCGGCCATTCCCTGCGATAAAAGTATTTATGGTTCTGCACTGTTGATAGATAATATTTCTGCTGCACTGCTGGAAACGCCGCAGCTTTCCCTCACGCTGAAACATACCTGTAAAGGAGAACGCACCGGTGAGGCAAGCGTGAGCATTACTGGTGTTACCAGCAATTGTACAATCCGCTGGAGCCCGGGCGGGGAAACCACTTCACGCATCACCGGGCTGGCGCCCGGCGATTACGAGGTAACGGTAACACATCCCAATGGCGTGAGCGTAACAAAACGCGCCACGATTATTGGAAAAGAAGTGAAAAGTAAAGTGACCGTAACGCCTTCGCCGTGTTATGGCGATAACGATAATACCATCGCACTGGAAACTGATGGCGGTACGCCGCCCTATCGTTATTATTTCAACGGCAGTACCAGCGGTACCTATACGCCTTCTTTCCCAAAACTGTCGCCGGGCAATTATAGTGTGCTGGTGAAGGATGAAGAAAATTGTGCTGAGCAATTGGATCGTATTGAAGTGGTGGAGCCTTCGCCGGTGAGCATTGCAGGAGTGCGTAAAAAAGATGTGAGCTGCACTACCACAATGGATGGAAAGATCATGCTGGATATCACAGGAGGTACGCCTCCTTATGCATATAGCCTGGATAATGGCCACTGGCAGGGAGATAGCAGCTGGTCGGGGTTAGACGCGGGCACGTTTCATTTCAAAGTGAAGGATGCACACAGTTGTGAAGTTGATGGCAGCGCGGATATAATCCGCAATGTCCGTGAATGCGCCGTTTTCGTACCCACTGCATTCTCTCCCAACGGCGACGGGCAAAATGACCTGTTCCGGGCAAAAGTACACGACGATGTACATGATTACAAGCTGGAAGTGTATACCCGCTGGGGACAAACGGTATTCAGTACCAACAGTCCGGATGGCGCGTGGGACGGCCTCTTCAAAGGAAAGATGTTACCAACTGCCGCTTATGTATGGGTGCTTTTGTATACTGATAGTAAGCAGCAGGCGAGAAAGCAAACCGGTTCGGTGATGCTGATCCGCTGATTATAGTGCGGCGTTGCCGAATGGATAGGCTTCTAGTGTTTTGCGGAGCTTCGTGTTTTTGGCAATGCCGGCAATGGCGCGCAGGTGCTTCTCGTGATGAAGGTCGGTGCCGATCAGGTCCAGTAAGCCGGCAGCCATGAGTTTTTCAGCCGCCTGTTGTACATGTTTTCCATAGTAACCGGTGAGCGACAACAGGTTAAGCTGCAACAGGCAGCCCTGTTGTTTCAATTGTTCGTACTGCGGTATGTTAGCGTGGTAATAGCCATATCTCTCGGGGTGGGCCAGTACCGGCTGATAGCCGGCCGCCTGTATATCAAACAGCCATTGCGCCAGTTGTGGCGGGGCCGACATAAACGAAATTTCCACCAGTACCATATTCCCGGAGATGGTAAGCAGCGGTTGCTGCATCAATGGCACAAACTGTTCATCAAGATAGTATTCTGCAGCAAAGTGAAAAGGAAGCGGGCTGTTTTTCCGGAGCAGCTCCTGTTGTACCTGCTGATATGGATCGGTTAAGGTGCCGGCGGAATTGGGGTATCGGTCCATCATGATGTGTGGGGTGGTAATAATTTTCCGGATCCCCATTGCCTGCAGTTGTTCAATAAAATGTAAAGACGTAGCCACGTCAGGTACGCCATCATCCACACCCGGTACAAGATGCGAGTGGATATCTGTCGTCATAAATGCCAGCAGATCTGCAGGTGGTACTGTTTCGGTATTTTTTTTTCTGAAAAAAAGCATAATAATGGTTCCTCAATAAAGCGATTATACAAAAATCCGCTTTGTTATCACACAATCAGTGCCACAATTTCTTCCAGGTATTGCTGATCAGTAACATCAAAATGAGAAAGATGTTCACTATCCACATCCAGTATGGCCGTTACTTCGCCATTGCGGATTATCGGTACCACTATCTCAGATTTTGATAAGCTGCTGCAGGCGATGTGTCCGGGGAAGGCTTCCACGTCCGGCACAATAAGCGTACGGGCCTGTGCCCAGCTGCTGCCGCAAACACCCCTGTTCTTACGGATACGGGTACACGCTACCGGACCCTGAAAAGGACCAAGCACCAGTTCATCTTCTTTCACCAGGTAAAAGCCTACCCAGAGCCATCCAAACTGCTCTTTCAGCGCAGCGGCCACATTGGCCATATTGGCCACCAGGTCGGTTTCCCCTTCCAGTAATCCTTTGATCTGGGGAAGAAGGGAAGTGTACTGCTCCGCTTTATTTCCTTTGATGATTTGTAAGTCTTCTGCCATTTTCGTGGTTGTTAATATTGCAAAAGTCCGGAAAATTTATATTATATTTATCTAAGTAACCGTTAAAGTATTGCTGTTAACCACTCAACCAATTATTATTTGTTTAAGTATAGTTTTTTGCTTCTTTGTCCTATTTTCATCTGCCGGAAGCGTAATTAAAATATCTTTGACAGTCTATGAAATCACCGGATGTAATATTAGTGAACGAACAGGATGAGGCTATTGGAACGATGGAGAAGATGGAAGCCCACGAGAAAGGGTTGCTCCATCGCGCTTTTTCTGTATTTATCATCAATGATGCAGGCGAGATTTTATTGCAGCGCAGGGCGCTGGAGAAATATCATTCTGCCGGGCTATGGACCAACGCCTGTTGCAGCCACCCTTATCCAGGGGAAGATACTGCGTCAGCAGCGCACCGGCGTTTAAAAGAAGAAATGGGATTCGATTGTGACCTGCAGGAGATTTTTTCTTTTACTTACAGAACCGGTTTTGATAACGGGTTAACCGAACATGAATTTGATCATGTATTGCTGGGTACCTATAATGGCAGCATATTTCCCGAAGCCTCCGAGGTGTGTGATTACCGCTATCTGTCACCCGGCGAAATACTTGAATTAATGGAAAAAGAACCGGCTGCGTTTACCATCTGGTTCCATCGCGCACTACCATTGGTACTGCAATATCTCGGTACGCCGGTCAGCGCTGTTTAATTAAATTTTTATTTTACTATGCCAGTTTTTTTACTGTTAACCGGGTTGTTTTAATTTAAGAGATTATACACACCTATCTGCCTTGTTTTCTGCTTTTAAGTAGCGGATGTTTACCTGTGCCCGCTCCTTTGCACCTTTCCGGGATTCCCTCCCGGTAATGCCAACGTCATTTTTATTACCCACCATAGTTAACTATTAAACCAAAAGACACATGACAACCATCCAAATGCCAACTGTCAGTTATCCATTCCCTTCCGGCGTTAACCAACACGCAGATGAAGCCCAGCAACACATTGCTTCCTGGGTACAAACTTATGGTCTGATCACCTCCGAGCTTGCTTGGCGGCGCTTTGAGAAAGCCCGTTTCGCCTGGCTGGCAGCCAGGGCCTTTCCTGATGCGGCTTTGCACGAGCTTTGCATCATCGCGGATTTTAACACCTGGCTGTTTATCCTTGATGATCAGTGCGATGAAGCTGCTACGGGGCGCAAAGCCGATTACCTCAAAAGCATGATGTCCGGGTTAATGGATATCATGCGTCATAACCGCCAGGTGACGCTGGAAAGCGGCGGCCCGCTGGCGGCAGCCCTGAGCAGCATATGGGAACGTATGCGCGCCATCGGCAGCCCGGCCTGGCGCCTGCGCTTTATCCGTAGTATGGACGATTATTTCACATCCTGTATCTGGGAAGCCGAAAACCGCGAGGCGGGTATTGTTCCCTCCGTGGCTGATTATGTACATATGCGGCCCTTTACAGGCGCCCTCCTGGCGGATATTGAAGCCATAGAGATTATCGAGAAAGTGTATCTCAGCCGGGAAATAATAGAACAGCCCCTGATACAGCGCATGATCCAGGCCTGCAACAATATTGTTTGCTGGGCCAACGACCTGTTTTCCTGCACGAAAGAAGCCAGGCAGGGCGATGTGCATAACCTCGTGCTGGTGCTGCAACATGCGCGGCAATGCAGTCTCCAGGAGGCTATTAATGAAGCCACCCGCATGCATAATGAAGAAGTAGCCATTTTTGTTACCCTGGAAAAACTGCTTCCACTGAAAGGTGTTGAAACCGATTATGAATTGTTAAGGTACGTGTCTGTACTCCGGTCCTGGATTACAGGCAATTACGACTGGAGTGTGAAAGATACCGGCCGCTATGGTATGGCCGTAGGAGATGTGGTAGCAGCGTAGAAGAGCGCCTGCGGCGCTTGTTTTTTAGAAAGAAGCATACCGCCGCAGGCCTTTTTTATTTCCGTTCATTTCCCTGTTTCATCCGCTTTTCAATGAGCCGTCCTACCCACCAGAACGACAGCGCCAGGATGCCAAAGAAGAGTCCCTTATTGGTGAAATCCCAGAGATATTCAAAATAGCGGGTATACAGGTCCAGCAGCAGGAAGGCAACACCCAGGTCGCGCAGCAGGTCGTCTTTTAACCGCAGCCCCAGCAGGAATACGCCGGCACACAGCACGGTGTAAATGATCACCCATTGCAATAAGTGAACCTGCCGTAATTGCTGCCATTCGTCCCAGGTACCACAGTTACCAAAAATAGAGATCAGCCAGCCGGAAATCAGCAACAGTAGCCAGCCCCCGCTCCAGGTAATATCTTTGATGGGCGCATATACTTTGAACTGACGCAGGAGCCAGGCCACACCGGTGAGCAGCACTCCCAGCAGGGCCATGCGGCAGGGGAGATTCATGCCCAGGAAATAAGCCGCGTCTCCGGTAAGGAAATAGGTGAGCTTTACATAAGCCGGGATCAGGCAAAGCAGGGTGGCAACCCATAACAGCCGGGAGTGAAGCGTAATGCCCAGCACGCCGTAGCAGGCGGTAGCCAGCAACCAGAAGGCGCCATAATTGCCTTCCAGGTAGTTCACACTTTTGCCCAGGTAAACCACGCTCACGCCTATACTAAGAACAGGCAGCAGCCAGAAAAGTTCCCGGTTAAACGAAAACACCGGTTGATGTTTATTACGGCGCCATCCTTCGTAACAAAGAAAAACAGTGAGCGCACCAAATACCAGGGCAATTACACTGTCGGTCAGCGAAAACTTCTTCCGGATAATCTCTATCCACTTTTCATCCAGCACCAGCGATCCGAAAGCCATCAGCGCGCAGGATATGGCCGCAATAAAAATATAGAGTGTAAGGGTTTGCCAGTCGGTGTTCACCACTTTATAGCTTTTCTGCAGCTCGCCGGCCTGCTCATCGTTGATGAGGCGGTCACGCTGCCACGACTGAATAGCCCGTTGTACTATCTGCGCTTCCTTTTTGTCCAGTTCTAACATAGGCTGCTTTTTCAGTTGTTTGCCCCCATTTTGTGTACCAGGCGGAGCGTATTGCGTTTCTTTATCTTTAAACGGAAATAATTAAACAAAGCCAGCGCAGGGATCAGCATATAACTGATACGCTGGTACGCTGTATTCTCCGGGTACAGGAAATAGGTCATGGCTATGCAGGTGAAACCCGTTGCCATAGTGAGAAAGCCGTATTTGAACCGCTGGTATAATAGTTCTTTTTCGGTATGATGACCGGCAATGGCCAGGTCCGGATTTTTCTGGAATACATAATAGCTGATCCAGAACAAGGCTGCCAGGCAACCCGCCAGGTTACAGAGGTAGATAAAGAAAGGCAGCATAAAATGAGAACTGGTATGCAGCAACGCAGAAGTAGAAAAAGGAAACGTCACAATAAAAAATAAAAAGAAAAGATGCCGGTGAATCAATCCTTCATTGTAATTTTGGAGAAACCGGCATAATTGAAGATGCCGTACCCAGAAGTTCCCGATAAAGACAAAACTTACCACGAATGTTAAAAATTCAATAGCGGTAGGTTCAAAAAAATCCCAATAGCCGTTGGCAGGCATTTTCCCCGGAAGGGCAGGCAGTTTTATTCCGATGATCAGTAATGTAATAGCAATGGCAAACACCGCATCACTGAAAAACATCAATCGCTCCAGCTCAAACTCACGATGAAACGGTTTGGGTTCTTTTATGACAGACATAGACATAGTTAACAATAACTTTTCCGAAAGATACGAAAATAGCTTTTAGCTGGCAGTTATTAGGCATTCTGCCCGTTTTCCGGAGACCGTATAATAGCCGGCTCCCCAACAGAACCTTTTTACCTGTTTGTTGTTAAGTATTTATCAATCATCATATACTTTCAAAGTAATACGTATGCATTGTCGTCTTTTTCTATTCACCTTTGTTTTACTTTCAGGGATAACAAGAGCTTACGGGCAAACAGATACGGCGCAACAGGGACCCTTTGCTTTTAATCTGGCGAATTGCATACAGTACGGCCTGGCCCATCAGAACGATGTCGTAAATGCCCGGCTGGATATCAATTTCTCCCGGGAACAGATCAAGGAAGCTACCGGAAAACTGCTTCCCCACGCAGATGTCAACGCCAGCTTTACCGATAACCTGAAACTGGCCACGTCTTTAATACCCGATCTGACTAATCCGACTTCCGGCGTAAGAATCCCCGTACAATTCGGAACCCGCTACGCCTCCTCCGTAACCGGGCAGGTAAACCAGACCATCTTCAACAGCGACTACTTCCTCGGACTGAAAGCCGCAAAAGTATATGGCGGCCTGGCAGAAAGAACCTATAAAAGAACAGAAATTGATACCCGCGTGGCCATTACCAAAGCCTATTACGCCGTGCTGGCCAACGAAGAAAATATCCGTCTCTCCAAAGCCAATATGGAACAGCTGGAGAAAACCCTGAAAGACACCAAAGCCCGCTACGATGTAGGAGTGGCGGAAAGAGTGGATGTGGACAGGATCCAGGTGTCCTATAATAATGTAGTAACCGATATCGAAACCCAGATCCGTTTACTCGTATATACTACCCAGTTATTAAAATTCCAGATGGGCATGCCCCAGGAAGCAAAACTGGACCTCACAGAATCCGTACAGGACCTCAACGTGGAATCGTTTATTGCTGATACCGTTGATTACCAGGTGCAGGACCGGGTAGAATACGGGATACAAACTACCCAGATTGCCCTGAATCAACTGAACCTGAAAAGTAAGAAGATGGCCTACCTGCCATCTTTAAATGGTTTTGTGAATTACGGCTGGAACTACTTCTCCGCAAATTTCGGGGATCTGTATAAAACCGGTTTCGGCGCCTCCGCACTGGGACTAACCCTGGCATGGCCCATTTTTACCGGTACCGAAAGACTACACCAGATCAGGCAGAATAAAATTACGCTGGAGAAATCAGAAAACGACCTCAGTTACCTGTCGCAGCAGATCAAACTGGAAGTGACCAACGCTAATACACAATATCTTAATAACAAGTCGCGGTTCGTGACCCAGAAAACAAATATGGGATTGACCCAGGGCATTTATGACCGTATTGTGCTCAAATTTGAACAGGGAGTGGCGAGCAGTCTTGATGTGATTTCAGCAGAAAGTGAACTGAAACAGGCGCAGGTAGATTATGTGCAGGCCCTGTTAAACACCCTGATCAGCAAAACAGACCTGGATAAAGCTATGGGCAAAATTAAATAAGTATCAGCATTCGTAATTCGCAATTAATTTCTCATATGTATCTAATAAATTACAAGCGGACCTTTTATGTGGCAGGAATGATACTCTGTGTAGCCTGTGGCAACAGCAAAAAGCAACAGCAACAGGCCGCTATGATGGGGAAGATGAAGCCAACCGTAGTAGCCGCAGAAGTAGTACCGGCCGTATATACCGTGTCGGAGAAATTCCCTGCTACCCTGATGGCCCACGATATCGTGCAGCTAAAGCCGGATGTTTCCGGTTACCTGGAAGCCATCCGGGTGGCCGACGGCAGCAACGTAACGAAGGGCCAACCCCTGTATGATATTGACAGAAGCCGCTATGCCGCCGCCTACGGGCAGGTAGCCGCCACCCAGCAACAGGCGGAAGCCGAACTGGCACAACGGCAACGCGACTACGAAAGATATAAATCCCTCCTGGACCACGACGCCATTTCCAAACAAACGGTAGATCAGGCTTACACCGCCATGCTAACCGCCCAGGCCAATGTGGCGGCTGCAAAAGCTTCCGTGACAAGGGCCGGCACCGATGTAAGCCATGCCGTGGTGCGGGCGCCTGTAACCGGTAAAATTGGTATCGCCCAGATAAAAGTAGGAGACGTGATCAATGCCGGGCAAACCCTCATCAACACCATCGTAAATGAACACCCCATGTTTGCAGATATGGATATTCCACAGGCCCGCCTGCCGGAATTCCTGCGCATCCAGAAAGGCCAGGGCGGCGATGAAAAATTCTATATCCAGTTTGGCGATGGCACCCGCTACGGCGAAACCGGTAAAGTGTTAACCATCAATAATATTGTAGATCCGCAAACCGGTACCGTAAGGGTACGACTTGTTTTTGAAAACAAGGATAATATGCTGAAGTCAGGTATGAGTATCGTGATTGTGATGCAATACGGCACTCCCGCCACACAGCTGGCTATTCCGGCGAAAGCCATTATCCAGAATTTATCGGAAACAAGCGTATATACAATTTCAAAAGACAATGTAGTTGGCGCCCAGGATATTGTTCCCGGCCCGGTTACAGATACCATGCAGCTGGTTACCAGCGGACTGAAAGCCGGCGACAGGATCGTGGTGGAAGGCATCCAGCGGGTGAAACCCGGAGATACCGTAAATATCGCCGGAGCAGGAGCAGGGGCAAAACAATAAATCCTAAATCACCATCACAGTATGATCTCAAAAACATTTATAGAGCGCAAGAATACTACGATCGTAATTGCTATCATTATTGTGATTGTAGGGCTCATCTGTATGTTTAACCTCCCTATTGCACAGCTGCCGGACATTGCACCGCCGGTAACGGATGTAAGGGCCAACTACGTGGGAGCCAACTCCACAACGGTAGAGGAAACAGTGACCACCCCCATAGAAAACCAGGTGAATGGTACACCCGGCGCCATGTACATACAATCAGTAAGTGCAAACGATGGCTCCATGAGTATTACCGTGAGCTTTAAACTGGGTACCAACCCGGATATCGCTACCCTGGATGTACAAAACCGTGTGAGCCTGGCGCTGCCAAGTACGCCCGATGAAGTACGTCGTGTAGGGGTAACCGTTAAGAAACGTTCCAATGATATGTTGATGGTAATTGCGCTGAACTCTCCCAAAGGAAAACACTCGCGCGAATTCCTCGATAACTACATGAACATTTACCTGAAACCGGAACTGGCCCGTGTGTCCGGCGTGGGCGACGTAAATGCGTTTTCACAGGATTATAGTATGCGTATCTGGCTGAACCCGGATAAAATGGCCGCCCTTGGATTAACCGCCGGCGACATTGCCCGGGCCATCACGGAACAGAACCAGCAGGTACCAGCCGGTAGTGTGGGCGCGGCGCCTATGCGCAGTACACAGGCTTTTGAATATACCGTAAGCGTAAAAGGCCGTTTGGCCACCACCGAAGAATTCGGCAACGTAGTAGTGGCCACCAGCCAGAATGGAAGCCTCGTTCGCCTCCGCGATGTGGCCCGGATAGACCTCGGCTCCTTTACCTACGCCATCGAAGCAAAAGCAGATGGTAAAACCGGTAGCGGTATGGCCATTTACCTGGCGCCCGGCGCCAACGCACTGGATGTAAACGACCTGGTAATAGCCAAACTGGAGGAGATGTCGAAACGCTTCCCGGAAGATGTGAAATGGCTGGTGCCGTTTGAATCTACCTCTTTCGTAAAAATCTCTATCGAAGAAGTAATAGAAACCTTTGTGGAAGCTCTGATACTGGTGGTGATCGTGGTATTTGTATTCCTGCAGAACTGGCGGGCAACCATTATCCCCATCCTGGTAATCCCGATTTCACTGATAGGAACCTTTATATTTTTCCAGCTGCTGGGATTTTCCATCAATACCCTCACCCTGTTTGGTTTCGTACTGGCCATCGGTATTGTGGTGGATGATGCCATTGTGGTGGTGGAAGCCGTGCAGCATCATATTGATGCGAACCTGATGACGCCGCGGGAAGCCACTTTCAAAGCCATGTCGGAAGTACAGGGGCCGGTAATTGCCATCGCCCTCATCCTGGCAGCGGTGTTTGTACCAGTAGCCTTTATTCCCGGTGTAAGCGGACGGTTGTACCAGCAGTTTGCCTTAACCATTGCCTTTTCAGTATTGTTGTCGGCGTTCCTGGCACTAACGTTAACGCCTGCACTCACTGCGATCCTTTTAAGGCCCGCGCACCTTACCCAGAAATCAACAGGACTGAATAAGATCTTCTTCAAATTCAATGAATGGTTTGCAAGAGTTACCAACCGATATGGTAAAGGCGTGATGTTCAGTATCCGTAAAACGCCGGCAGTACTGGTGATTATGGCGGTACTGTTCGTGGCCGCATTCTATCTCTTTAAGAAAACGCCCACCACCTTTGTACCCCAGGAAGATATGGGCGCCATGTTCATAGCACTGGAACTGCCGGAAGCATCTTCTTCCCAGCGGACAAAGGAAGTAGTGGCGCAGATCAGTGATATTCTGCTGAAAGACAGTGCAGTACTGCACTTCTTTGGTATAACAGGGATCAACTTCGTGGCAAATGCCACCAAGCCCAACTCCGGCACCTTTTTCGTGAGCCTCCGGCCCTGGGATGAGCGGTATAAACACGGAGATAATATGGGGACGGTTTTAGGAAGAATTCAAATGGCGACCAGTCGTATCGTTGGCGCCAATATCATCTGTATTCCTTCACCCACGCTCCGTGGATTAGGTAATACAGGTGGGTTCTCCTTTATGCTGGAGCAACGGAGCAATCCTGATATCAACCAGTTCCTCCAGGTAATGGGGCAGTTCCTGATGGCCGCCAACCAGCGGCCGGAAATAGCGCGGGCATACGCTTTCTTCAGCGCCAATACCCCGCAATTCAACGTGGAGGTAGACCGCGATAAATGTAAGCAACTCGGTGTAGCCGTCAGCGATGTATTCAACGCATTGCAAACTTTCCTCGGAGGACTGTATGTAAATGACTTCACCAAATTCAGCCGGAGCTTCCGCGTGGTACTGCAGGCAGATTCTACTTACCGTACCAGCATCAATAACCTGAACACGTATTATGTCCGCAATGCTACCGGGCAGATGGTGCCGCTCAGCGCACTGATCACCACCAAAAAAGCTTCCGGCGCCCCGGTAATCAACCACTTTAACCTGTACCGCTCTGTTGAAATCAACGGCGACAGTAAACCCGGCTACAGTAGTGGTGACGCCATCAATGCACTGAAAGAAGTGGCCGCACAGGTGCTGCCGGAAAACTTCTCCTTCGAATGGGCCAACGTATCCCTGCAGGAAATTGAAGCCGGTAATAGTAGTACACTCATCTTTGGATTATCGATCCTGTTTGTATTCCTGCTGCTCACAGCCCTGTACGAGAGCTGGTCTGTTCCGTTCTCTGTATTGCTCGCCGTACCGATCGCATTGTTCGGGTCCATCCTGGCGCTGTCGTTAACGAAACAATCCAATAGCGTTTATTCCCAGATTGGTTTGATCACCCTGATCGGTTTGGCGGCGAAAAATGCCATCCTGATCGTGGAGTTTTGTAAAGAGCGCGTGGACAGGGGGATGCCGCTGCTGGATGCCACACTGGAGGCCGTAAAACTACGTTTGCGTCCTATCCTCATGACTTCCTTCGCCTTCATATTAGGGGTGATGCCATTGTGCCTGGCAAAGGGCGCCGGCGCCGCTTCCCGCGTTAATATAGGCTTCACCGTAGTGGGAGGTATGCTTGCCGCTACTTTATTGGGAATCTTTACTGTACCGGTTTTGTATGTACTCATCACTAAACTGTCTTATGGTAAAAAGAAACTGGCCGACCTCGAAGCGCACGGTAATGAAGAGAAAAAGCCAAAAGGATTAGGAGAATAACCCTAACTTCATTACGATGAAAAATACAGAACGCTTCAGCACCCGCGTAGATAACTATATCAAATACCGGCCACATTATCCTGTGGCCGTTATTCCTTATCTCGAAGCCGAAACCGGCCTGACACGCCACACTATTGTGGCAGATATAGGAGCAGGCACCGGTATTTCCGCCCAGCCATTCCTTGACAATGGCAACAAAGTATATGCAGTGGAACCCAATAAGGATATGAGAGAGGCCGCCGAAAAGCTGCTGAACCGGTATCCGAACTTCATTGCCGTTAACGGCAGCGCTGAACATACCACCCTCCCGGATGCCTCTGTGGACCTGATAGTGGCCGGCACCGCCTTTCACTGGTTCGATCAGCAGGCTACTGCTGCAGAGTTCCGCCGAATAGGCCGCGAAAATGCAAAGGTAGTGCTGATGTGGAATGTACGCCAGTCGGAGCTGCCATTTGAAAAAGGCTACGAAAAACTTCTGCACCAATACGGCACGGATTATAAAGATATGCAGCACAGAAACGTTGGGGCGTCACAGTTAGCTGGCTTTTTTCAGCCCGGTACCATGCAGGAAAAAGTATTTCAGAATGCGCAGCTATTCGATTTTGCTGCGCTTAAAGGAAGATTGCTCTCCTCTTCCTATGTCCCCGAACAGGGCCACCCGTCGTATACGCCCATGATGCGCGCGCTGGAAGACCTGTTCGGGAAATACAAGGAGCAGGGCATGGTGAAGTTTCATTATGAAACAAAGCTCTACCTGGGAACGGTATAGATTCCCTATGCCAAACTGTTATACAATATCTCCACCGGGTGCAACGCTTTCACGCCGGTACCATCCTTCACCTGGTGACGGCAACTGGTACCCGGCGCGGCTATAATCGTTCCCTGCGCCGCATTGCGCACTGCGGGGAATAATACCATTTCACCAATTTGCATACTCAGGTCGTAGTGTTCTTTTTCGTAACCAAAGGAACCGGCCATACCGCAGCAACCGGAAGGAATTACTTCTACGGAATAATTCTGTGGCAGGGAAAGCATTTTTTTGCTGTGCAGGGCAGATGATAATGCCTTCTGCTGGCAATGTCCATGGAGTTTGATATGTTGTTTGTCGGCGGTAAACTGTTGAGCGGTGATATGTCCTTTGTCTGCTTCCGCGGCAATAAATTCATCTATCAGGAATACATTTTTTGCCAGCGCTTTTGCCTGTGCGCGAAGCCCTTCACTCACAAGGTCGGGGTATTCATCGCGGAAACTCAATATGGCAGAAGGTTCTACGCCGAGTAAAGGCACATTCTCGTTAATAACGTTGCTGAATATACGAACATTGCGGTCGGCATATTCGCGTGCTTTGCGCAATAATCCTTTCGACATATAGGCGCGGGCACTTTCCGGGTGTTCAATCATTTGTACGTCGTAACCCAATCGGTGCAGGAGTTGTACTGCTTTGATACCGATAGTTGTATCGTTATAGTTAGTGAACTCGTCACAGAAAAGATATACTTTTTTATTACCGGCAGCGCCCTGTTTTTCCTTCGGCCATTTTTCGTAGAACCATTTCCGTAAGGTAATGTTATGCAGGCCGGGCAGGGAGCGTTTGGCGGCAAAGCCGGCGAATTGACGGATGATCCCACCGGTGAAGGAGTTATTGATCATCGCATTATAAACGCCGGGCGCAATAGCTGCCAGTCCGGATAGTTTGGAGAAGTTGCCGATCATATTGGCACGCAGCGGCACGCCGTTGGCATCATGGTAATGCTGCAGGAACTCCATTTTCAGCTTGGCCATATCCACGTTGGAAGGGCATTCGGACTTGCAGCCTTTACAGGCCAGGCAAAGATCCAGCACGTCATAAATTTCTTTATGGTCGAAGCGGTTTTCTTTGGTGCTGTTGGTGAGGAACTCGCGGAGAATGTTGGCCCTGGCGCGGGTGGTATCCTTTTCATTGCGGGTAGCCATGTAGCTGGGGCACATGGTGCCGCCGCTGAGTTGCGTTTTGCGGCAGTCGCCGGAGCCATTGCATTGCTCTGCGTGTTGCAGCATGGTTTGATCCGGGAAATGAAAAATGGTTTTCAGTTCCGGTGCTTTTTGTCCGGGTTCGTAGCGCAGCATCGTGTTCATGGATGGTGTGTCTACGATCTTGTTGGGGTTGAAAATATTTTCAGGGTCCCAGGTATACTTGATCTGACGGAGCAGTTCATAGTTTTTGTCGCCCACCATCTGTTTAATAAACTCGCCTCTGAGCCTGCCGTCGCCATGTTCCCCACTGAGGGAGCCGTGGTATTTTTTTACGAGGGTGGCAATTTCTTCTGCGATTTTACGGAACAGTAAATTTCCTTCTTCCGTTTTCAGGTTGATGATAGGACGGAGGTGGATTTCACCACTACCGGCATGTGCATAGTGCACGGCGTATAATTTGTATTTCGCCAGTATATCGTTGAAGTCCCGGATAAAGTCGGGGAGGTCTTCCACGGCAACAGCGGTATCTTCAATCACAGGTACAGCCTTTTCATCGCCGGGGAGGTTGCTGAGCAAACCCAGACCTGCTTTACGCAGCGCCCAGATCTTTTTACTGTCGTCGCCGAATAACAGGGGGAAATGGTATCCCAGTCCAGCCGCCCGCAGCGTGGCTTCCAGCCGCCCGGTAATTTCGATGATCTCTTCCCGTGTATTGCGGCAAAACTCCACCACCAGGATAGCGCCGGGATCGCCTTGCACAAAGAAGCGGTTCTTGCTTTGTTCGATGTTATCCTTTGTACATTCCAGGATGTAGTGGTCGATGAGTTCACTGGCGCTGGGTTTGTATTCCATCACGAGGATGTTGGCCCGCAGGGATTCATCTATATTATTAAAATGTATGCAGAGCAAACCTGTTTCCTTTGGAGGAAGCGGGTCTACATGCAGTTTTATTTCTGTGAGAAAAGCCAGGGTACCTTCAGAACCGGCAATGAGTTTACAGAAGTTAAAGTCTTCCGTACCGGCGGTGAAGGGGTTTGTTTCCAGCAGCATATCTACCGCGTAGCCGGTATTGCGGCGGGGAATGCTTTTTTTCGGGAATTCCTTCCGGATTTCTTCCTGGTAGCTGTAGTTACTAAGACTGGTACGGATTTGTTTATAGATCCGGGTTTCCAGGGTATCGGGACCTTCGCATTTCCGGTGGAAGCTTTCTGCGTCCATGCTGCCAAAGGTTACTTCTTCTCCGTTGCTCAGGAGGGCTTTTACTTCCAGCAGGTGTTCGCGGGTGCTGCCGTATACTACGGAATTGGAGCCGCAGGAGTTGTTGCCTACCATACCGCCTATCATGGCACGGTTGGCGGTGGAGGTTTCCGGGCCAAAATAAAATCCGTGCGGTTTGAGGAACATGTTCAGCTCATCGCGGATAACGCCCGGCTGTACGCGTACCCATCCTTCTTCTTTATTAAATTCCAGTATGTTGGTGAAAGTGCGGGAAACATCGGTAATGATCCCGTTGCCCACAACCTGGCCGGCCAGCGAAGTACCGGCTGTACGTGGTATGAGGGATGTTTTATTTTCACGCGCAAAACTGATCAGTGTCTTAAGATCGTCGATATGCTGCGGAATAGCTACTGCCAGCGGCATTTCACGGTATGCCGACGCGTCGGTGGCATAAAGTGTCCGCATGGTATCATCTGTATAAAGCATGCCTTCCAGTTTCCCGGCTAATTGCTCTAGCTTGTCGCGCATCATGGTAAAAACCTGTTTTGAGAGGGCGAAATTAATATTTCAGTCCGTCTTTTTCATCCCTTGTAATGTATTCGTAAAAAAAACCGCTATTCTTTTACAAATTGGGGCTTTTTTACGTCTATCCCGCAAACGGCTTCCAGCTTGTCTACCAGGTATACGGCCAGCTCCGGGGAGGTGGCTTCATCGTGCATATGCATAAAAAAATAAACCTCTTTCAAACCGTTGTCCAGCCAATATTTGATGCGGTTGGCCCAGTCGTCGATCCGGGTATAATCTGTTGGATGCAGGCTGTTGCCCACAAACCGGATAAATACTTTTGGGATGGTGAGGTGCATATGCGCTACATCCCTTCTGCCGGCAGTGTCGGTAATAATGAGGCCCACATTGAGTTTGTTGAGCTTTTCGTACAATTCCAGCCGCACGGCTTCATCTTCAAACCATTCTTTATGGCGTAATTCCACAAAAAACTGCAGGTCGGTGGGCAGGGAGGCGAGGTATTCGTATAGGTATTCCCGTTTGGCGGGACCATATTTATCACTCAATTGTAAAAAGATGGGACCCAGGTGTTTGCCAAAGGCCAGCACTCCTTCCAGGAAGGCGGTGGTTTTAGGCCCGGAGCTTACCAGGTTGCTGAAATGACTGATCGCCTGTGGTACTTTGGGGCAGAACTTAAAGTCCATTCCCTGTGCGTTGGCGTCCCATTTGGAAATGGTTTCGGGGCCATAGATCTGGTAATGGGTGGCATTCAGCTCAATGCTGTTGAAGTGGTTTACATATTCGCCGAGGAAATTGGCCTCTTTCGTGCCTTTGGGATATATTTTCCCGATCCATTCCTTTCGTCCCCATTTGGCGCATCCCAGCCAGGCCTGCGGCTTTTTCAAGGGTTTGCCTTTCAATACCTTCTTATTAAAAACAGGTTCTGCGGGCAACTTAAAATCAATGTCCATCAGCATATCAGTAGGAACGCGACCAAAATCCATGAGCATTCAGCATTTAGAGGTGAGACACATAACAATTTGCTGTTACAAATATAAACTATCGTAACGGCTCCTATCCCCGCCGGCGGGGATATTCATAATAATCATAAAAAATCGTGGGGAAGTCTTTGTTTTCTTATTTTTCCAGTTTAACTTAATAAGGATTATCAACTAACCAGCATGGAGATTTTACACATCAGCGCGGAATGTTACCCGGTAGCCAAAGTAGGTGGACTAGGTGATGTGGTGGGGGCATTGCCCAAATACCAGCACCAGCTTGGCAACTTTGCCAAAGTAGTGATACCCGCCTACAGGAATAAATATTACCACACCCACGAATTCGACGTGGTACACCAGGCCGGCATGTGGCTGGGACACAACTGGTACCACTTTAACGTTATAAAGGAACGCAGCAATGAGCTGGGTTTCGACCTGTACCTGGTAGATATCCCCGGTTTGCTCGATACCCCCGGCGTTTATGGCTATCCTAACGATACAGAACGGTTCCTGGCCTTCCAGGTGGCTGTGCTGGACTGGATCAACGAATGGCAACATCAGCCGGACGTGATCCATTGCCATGATCATCATACCGGGTTAATCCCTTTCCTGCTGAACTACGGGTATAAATATGAGCGGCTGAAAAGTATTCCCACAGCGCTCACCATTCATAATGCGCAGTACCAGGGCCAGTTTGGCTGGGACAAACTATACCTCATCCCGTCTTTCGATTTGTGGAAGTCCGGTATGCTGGACTGGGGCGGGGCTATTAACCCACTGGCTTCTGCTATCAAGTGCGCCTGGCGGGTAACTACCGTTTCGCCGGGTTACCTGGAGGAGTTATATTATAATGCCAATGGCCTGGAAGCGCTCATCAACCAGGAGAGAGCGAAAATGGTGGGTATCCTGAATGGCATCGACAATGTGGTATGGGACCCGGCCACCGACCGGATGTTGCCGCTTAATTATGATGAGGATACCATCACTGCAGGCAAACAAACCAACAAGCAGCACCTGTGCGAACGCTTCGGACTGGATGCCTCCCTGCCGCTGATATCCTTCATTGGCCGCCTGGTGGGCGACAAAGGCGCCGACCTGCTGCCGGAAATAATTGGCAGATCCCTGCATGAATTAGCCGGAGAGGTGAATTTCCTCGTACTGGGGAGCGGCGACCCACATATTGAATGGTCATTGCAGCAAACCCGTGCAGTAGTGAGTTACGGCTTCAATGTACACATTGGCTACGACGAATCATTATCACATCAGATATATGCCGGCAGCGATTTTCTGCTGATGCCGTCCCGGGTGGAACCCTGCGGCCTCAACCAGATGTACGCATTACGTTATGGAACAGTTCCCGTGGTACGCAGTACCGGCGGACTGAAAGACACGGTCATTGACTTCGGAGACAAGGATGGCGTAGGCATCCGCTTTAACCAGGCCAGCGTTTGGGATGTTTGTTACTCCGTAAAACGGGCCATCGAATTGTACCGCGATTCCAAACACCTGGACGAAGTACGATTAAGAGGCATGAACATTGATAATTCCTGGGACAGTTCGGCGCAACGGTACCTGGAAATGTACAAGAGTATGAAATAGTAAAGAATAATTGAGTGATGACCTTCTAAAACCAATTCCCATTATGACTAACGATGTAATATCCATTATTCTCGGAGGAGGGGCCGGCACCCGCCTGTATCCGCTTACCCGTCGCCGCTCAAAACCAGCGGTGCCCCTGGCAGGTAAATACAGACTGGTGGATATTCCTATCTCCAATTGTTTGAATGCAGAACTGAACCGCATCTTTGTATTAACGCAGTTCAATTCCGCCTCCCTGAACAAGCATATTAAAAACACTTATCACTTCAGCAATTTTGATAAGGGTTTTGTAGATATCCTGGCAGCGGAGCAAACCCCCGATAATCCCACCTGGTACCAGGGAACGGCCGATGCCGTGAGGCAATGCCTTCATCACATGGAGAATTTTGAGTTTGAGTATATCCTCATCTTATCCGGTGACCAGTTGTACCAGATGGATTTTAAAAAGATGATCAAACATCATATCGACACGGGTGCGGAAATATCTATTGCAACTATTCCCGTAAGCGCGAGGGATGCTTCTGATTTTGGTATTTTAAAGGAAGATGAAAACGGCGCTATTGTGTCTTTTACAGAAAAGCCATCCCAGGCCGTTCTTCCACCATGGGCGTCGGAAGTAAGCGAGGAAATGCAGCGGGAAGGCCGCATATACCTCGCCAGCATGGGCATTTATATTTTCAGCCGGCAGGTACTGTTCGATATGCTCAATGCACAACCGGAAGCCGCCGATTTTGGTAAGCAGCTCATCCCGCAGGCCATTGAAAACAAACGCAGGATCTTCAGTTATCAATATGAAGGCTACTGGACAGATATCGGGAACATCCAGTCTTTCTTTGAAGCCAATATCGGTCTCACCGATGAAATCCCCTTATTTAATCTCTTTGATGAATCCCAAACCATCTACTCCCGCGCCCGCATGTTGCCGCCTACAAAAATTTCCGGCCACATGGAGAAAACAATGATAGCCGACGGTTGTATTATTATGGCAGACAAGCTGGAAAGAGTAGTGGTAGGCATCCGTACCCGCATCGGTAAAGGCAGCGAAATCAGCAATGCCTATATCATGGGGAGCGACTACTACCAGACGCTGGATGAAATAGAAAAATCACGCGCAGAAGGACGGCCGTTAATGGGAATCGGGGAGAACTGTGTGATCAGTAATGCTATCATCGATAAAAACTGCCGCATCGGAAACGGCGTACATATAAATGGCGGAAAACACTTAGCTGATGGGGACTTTGAGAAATATACGGTAAAAGACGGCATTGTTGTTGTTAAAAAGGGAGTGGTCCTGGAAGACGGATTCAGTATTTAACAAACAAGATAACCATGCGATTGTCCATAGAGCGGAAGAGTACAAAAATTTATCCTGACCTGAAGAGGGTAGTAGCCAGGTTTTTTTTCAACGGAGAGGCCCGGGCCAAGTCTATCATTCAACTGGTAGCAGCAATGAACGACGCTGAGGTGGAGCTAACGGTCATGCCTATACTAAGAGAGTTTTCCCGGCGTCACCGGAACATCACAAGGATATTTGAACGACATGCAGACCGGCTGAGACATTTGTTTCCCGGTTTGCAGATCGACTACGAAGGACTCTCGCTCAAACGTAAATTGCTCACCGGTTCTTATTTCACCAACGAATACTCCATCGAATCAGCCGCGTTCTTCAATCCTTCCCTCGTGGAAGATGTGGACCAGAGCGGGCTGGAAGAAGGACAAAAGCGCGTGATCATGAGCTTCCGCGCAGTAGGGGAAGGACACGTATCTTCCATTGCCTTCAGATCCGGTATCATTGATAAGAACAATGAAATTTCCCTGATAGCACCCGGTAATTATGTAGATGAAGCGGAGATTATCCGCAATTCTATGTACCATAAACAAACGTTTTTTCAGAATGCGGCATCCATCCGGCTGCCGGATTCTGTAATGCGCGAAATACAAAACTCCCTGCCGGACCAGTTTGAATACCTCGTGCTTAAAAAGGTGATCCGGGAAATGCAACAACGGTTCCAGGTAGATCATCTCCTTAAAAAAGGACTGGAAAGGGTACTATGGCTGGCAGACTCGTACTATGAGCTGAACTTCTCACTGGATACCGACCTGTCCGACCGGGTAGTTTTTCCTTATTCAGATGCAGAAAGCAGGGGCATTGAAGATGCCCGTTTTGTAAAATATACCAGCGAAAACGGGAATGTTACCTATTATGCCACTTACACGGCCTATGATGGGATTACGATCCAGCCCAAGCTGCTGCAAACAAAAGACTTCTATAATTTCAAGATCATGCCGCTCTACGGAGAAGGCGCACAGAATAAAAACCTGGCGCTTTTCCCCCGTAAGATCAACGGCAAATATGCGATGATCTCCCGCATTGATGGCATCAACGGGTATATTATGTACTCCGATAAAATCAATATATGGGAAAACCCGCAGATCCTTCATGTGCCCAAGTATGCCTGGGAATTTGTACAGGTGGGCAACTGCGGCTCGCCCATTGAAACGCCGGACGGCTGGCTGGTGATCACCCACGGCGTAGGTCCTATGCGTACCTATTGCATCGGCGCCAGCCTGCTGGACCTGGAAAATCCTGAAAAGGAAATAGGCCGCTTACGCGAGCCCCTGCTCATGCCCAATAAAGACGAAAGGGAAGGATATGTTCCTAATGTATTGTACTCCTGCGGATCTATTATCCATAACGATGAACTGATTATTCCTTATGGCCTGTCGGATTATGCCTCCGGCTTCGCCACCGTCAACCTGGAAAAACTGCTGACGCAGATCAAGGAAGACGGCGTGTAGCCCGGCCTTTTACAATTGGTTATATACTGCGATATACTTCTCCGTCATTGTTTCCGCGCTGAAATTATTTTTTGCGTGCAGGTGGCAATCCTGCCGGTTAATCAGCGAGAGATCTTCCACACAGGCAGCGGCTTCGTGTAAATTATTTACAAGGAAACCCGTTTTACGGTCATGGATCAGCTCCGGCATGGAGCCGCGGTTGTAAGCGATAACGGGCGTGCCGCAAAGCATGGCCTCCGCCACACTCAGGCCAAAAGGTTCTTCAAAATAGATAGGATGCAGCAGTGCGCTGGCTTCGCCCAGCAGCATGCTGCGTTCCTCTCCGCCTACCGCGCCAATGTAAATGATTTGTTCATCATCTATATAAGGCTTTACTTTCTCATTAAAATACGCTTCATCCTGTATGATCCCGGCTATGATCAGCTTGCGGCGGGAGTGCAGGGCTATCTGCACCGCATCATGAGTGCCTTTGTCAGGATGGATCCGGCCATAATATAAGAGGTAGTTTTCAGGCGTGGGCTCAAAGGCAAAATCTTCCGTGCGGATACCATTATACACAGTGGCCGCGTAATTCAGCGACGCATGGCGGTCGGAATTACTGATAGACACATATCTCCCTATATCATTATACCGCTGGTACACCGGTAATATTTTCTGAGAAGAAAACCCGTGAATAGTAGTTACTACAGGCGTTTTGATCAGCCTGGAATAGGTGAGGGGAAGGAAATCAAAGTGGTTATGGATGATATCAAAATCCCTGGCCTGCTCCATCAGGTAACTGATATGCATACACTCGTTTACTTTGGCATCTGCCTCCCGGTCTTCTTCATACCCTTTGGCGCAAATGGCCGCCAGGATACCTGAAGTGAGCGAATCGGCCGTAGCAAAAAGGGTTACGTCCATTCCTTTGGCTACCAGTCCTTCTGCCAGGTTGGAAGCCATCTGTTCCCAGGGGCCGTAGTGCCTTGGAGGTGTACGCCAGGCTATCGGCGCCAGTATTGCAATCTTCATAATGATATATTTTTCCAACAGCACCGCTGTAAGGCGTCTGTTGTTTGCAACATAGCTGTCAAAACAAGCGCCAAAGAAACCGGTGTACCGGAATGATTACCGGTCAACCAATAATCTGATCAACCAATTGACTAATTACCTAACTTCGTACATTCAAAAATTTCGATGTGTTGGCACTGCATCGTTTTGTAATTGGTAATTTGTAATTCGAAACTCAATATGCCCGAATATATTCCTTATGGGAAAACTGGTTATTTTAACCAGCTGGTAACAGATTTTTTAGCAGAACGTCCGCAGATCAGACCATTTTACACCTATTCTCCTGTACATCCGGATTTTGCCGCCGCGATAGCCGCCCGTCAACATTTTGATACACCAAGAACCGCACTGGTAGCCGCACTGGAACAGCAATACACTACCCTGGAACCCATAAAGGCAGTACAGGACAATATTACCGCCCTGTTGCAGCCCAATACCTTTACGGTGTGCACCGCGCATCAGCCGAACATTTTCACCGGCTACCTCTACTTCGCTTATAAGATCCTGCAAACCATTAAGCTTTGTCATGAACTGAAACAGCAATACCCGCAACATAATTTTGTACCGGTTTATTATATGGGCAGTGAAGATGCCGACCTCGAAGAACTGGGCAGCATCTACCTGGAAGGGAAAACCCTCACCTGGAATACAGACCAGCAGGGAGCTGTAGGGCGTATGAAGCCGGATGGACTGGAAGCGCTGATCGGTGAAGTGAAGAAGGGACTGGGTTATGCGCCTCACAGCGACGAACTGATAGATCTACTGCAAAAGGCTTACCTGGAACACGCGAATATCCAGGAAGCCACGCTGTACCTGGTACATGCGTTATTCGGCCGTTTCGGACTGGTAGTACTGGTACCGGACAACGCCGCATTAAAACGTTTATACCTTCCCGTTATAAAGGATGAATTGTTTAACCAGGCGTCGCATACTATTGTAAGTGATACATTGGAGCAGCTGGGCGAACATTATAAAGTACAGGCCAATCCACGGGAAATAAATCTTTTTTATTTACAGGATGGCTCGCGCGAGCGTATTGTTCAGGACGGCGATCAGTGGAAAGTATTACACACGTCGTTGACTTTCAACGCCGCTTCCCTGGAAGCAGCATTGGAAGCACATCCTGAAAATTTCAGTCCCAATGTTATTTTACGGGGAATGTTCCAGGAAACTATCCTGCCGAATATCGCATTTATTGGTGGTGGCGGAGAAATTGCCTACTGGCTGGAATTGAAAGGACTTTTCGCACATTACAAAGTGCCTTTCCCTGTTTTGCTGCTGCGTAATTCCCTGTTGCTGACCGATGAACTTTCGCAACAGCGGATCCATAAGCTGGGACTCACTACCACTGATCTTTTCAAGGGAACAGAAGATATTGTAAACGATTATGTGAAGCGGCACACCAATGCGTCGCTGGTATTGAAAGATGAATATGCTGCCATTGAGCAGTTGTTTGATGCGCTGGAAGAAAAAGCCCGCAGCATTGATGTAACATTGATTGCTACCACAGCCTCTGAAAGAAAGAAAGCGCTGAAGTCGATTGGTAAGCTGGAACATAAGTTCCTGCGTGCCGAGAAGAAAAAATTCGCGTGGCAAACAGATCAGATCCGTCAGATTAAAAATAAATTATTCCCTGCAGGTTCTTTACAGGAACGTAAGGAGAACTTCATGCCCTGGTATGCCCAGGAAGGTCCCGCCTTCTTTGACAGGGTGCTGGCTGCGCTCACGCCGGTTACTGACCAGTTTACCATTTTAGGGGAGTGATCGCCTTCGGCGATGGGGAAATTGTCTTGGAGCAGGATTACGCTGATTATACTGATTAGCTGGTTTTAACTTTTTGATTTTAAATAATAATTAAGGGAGATAAAAGCAGATATCTGCTTTTATCTCCCTTAATCCTTTATAAAAAACCTAAAAAAACAAAATCAAATTAATCAGTATAATCAGCGTAATCCTGCTCCAAGACAATTTCATCGCCGAAGGCGATCTCCTACGCGCTCTGCGCTAACGCTTTACTCATATCTTTTACGAGCGACAGGATCGCCACGAGCTGATCGTGCACCTGCTTGGTTTCCAGCATTTCATCGCGGGTTGCCGTAGGTCCTTTGCCTTCATTGATTTCCTGCTGACGCAGATGCACCAGGCTTTCCAGGTGGGCATCCAGCCGTTCAAAGGCGTGTACCTGCGGAGAAGGCTGGGCGCTGCTGCTGGTAGCCGGATCTGTGAGCAGGGTGAGCTGGTCCATACAATGGAGGAGATAATCCGTGATTTCGCGGTATTCCGGGCGTGGAAACTGCACCCCGTGATGCATGTTGTAAGCCGCCAGGGTGGCGGTGTGCGAGGTGAGCGTATGATTCAGCACCACGAAATGATACACTTCGGATGCGTTTTTCTGTTTGCTTTTTGGCTCCGACAACATGCGCTGGAAGGCCGACATCATATTAGCGGCGGCCACATAAGTATCTTTCCTGGCCAGTTTGAAATCCGTAACGGCTACCTTTTCATTGGAATAGGGGCGCATTACCAGTTCAAAATATTTCCGATTGGCTTCCATCATCTTTTTCATGTAATCCGGGAGGAAGTTATGCTCCCAGGTAGGCCACAGCAGCATGTTGGCAAAGAAGGCGATGCCTCCGCCGATAAAGGTATCCAGCACCCGCTGCGCTACATTGTAGAGGTCTGAAGGATGAAGGAAGTGCAGCAGGAAGATGATAAACGGCGTTACAAAAAATACGCTGACGGTATACTGGAAGCTCATAAAGCTATAGGCGCCCAGGATACAGATCAGCATCACAATAAAGATCACTGTATCGTTATGCGTAAGGTACAGCAGGCCGGCGGCAAATAAGGCGCCGGTAACGGTACCGATTAAACGCTGTATGCTGCGCGATTTTGTAAGCCCGAAGCCCGGTTTCAGGATCACTACTATGGTTAAGAGGATCCAGTATACCCGGTCGAGGTGAAGTGCGATGCCCAGCCCGTAACCCAATACGGTAGCCAGGCTCACGCGGATGGCGTGCCGGAAGATATGTGATTTGAAAGTGAGGTTGTCCCGGAACGTTTCAAAGTCATATTTCTGACGGGTAGTGAACTTCGACAGCTCCAGTTTTGGATCTATGGATTCGTCTTTCAGTCTTTCCAGGCGGGTGAGCCGGTGCAGGTTATAAATGCGCTGGGCCATGTCCTGCAGGTTTTGCAGGATGTTGCTCAGCGGGATGGTGCGGGTTCTTTCTTTAAGGGTAGGCAGTTTCATGGTAATGTCGGCAATGGCCTGTTTTACCTTTTCCATCTCAAACTTCAGGTTTGTTTTTGGCAGGGAGCGCTGACCCGCTGCCACGGCCATTCCTATGTTCTTCAGTTCCTGGGTGAATTCAAGGATAAGGGCGTGGAATTTCTCCAGGATCGCCAGGTCTTTAAAATCGGCCTGCAGGGCGTTATAGTCGGTTTGAGAGGCCATGATCTGTTCCTGGAGGTCTACCATATCCAGGAAAATGAGTACCATGCTTTTATTGAGACTGGTGGTGCCTTGTTGAGCCGATCTTCTTTTCAGCAGCAGTTCGCGTACATTTTCCTGTTTTTCGTTGACGATCACCTGCTGGTCCAGCACGGCTTTATAGTTCTCGCTTACATTTACGCCGGGCGTATAGAAGTTAGCCCTTACTTCGAGGTAGCGGGCGGTTTGCAGGATACAGTCGCCCAGTGCCTGCTGTACGTTGAGGTAGGGGCGGATCTGCCAGAGGATGAGCGCCAGCACTGCATACCAGATGCTGCCCAGCAGCACCATAGAGGAGTGCAGGAGCGTGAGCTTCGGGGTGAGCTGGGTTTCCCCGAGGATAGACACTACTACCAGCAGGCAGCCGGTACCAATGTTACCGCCGCGGTTACCATATACCAGCAGCATGGCAAACATAAAACAGCATACCGCTATCCAGATCGCCATCGGGATTACGTAAGGGATCAGCAAACCCGTGCCCAGTGCAGAAAAAAAGATCAGGATGGTGCTGATGATCAGGCCGTTCCGCTTATGTACAATGGTGCCGGGTACGTCGCTGAGGGCGGTACACAGGGCGCCCATCGACATAGCGATGCCCAGGTCCAGCATACCAAAGTATGCGCACACCAGTGAAGGCACTACCACACTGATGGTGGTACGCATACCGTTGCTGAAATGATAACTGTAAAGGAAATTTTTTATGTTATTGATCTGCTGTTCTGTACGCAAGCGTAAATGGGTTTTTGATGGCGCAAAGATAAGCGGATTACGCGGATTTTGTCTTCACCGGGATTACACTGATTAAACTGATTACATCTTTTTTATTCTTCTGAAGATGAATATATTATTTTTAACTATAATTTAATACCTGGCTCAGAAAATATCATTACGTGAATCAGTTTAATCAGAGTAATCCCGGTGAAGACAAAATCCGGGTAATTTTCTAACAGCGAATTAAATTCTAATTGTTCTTTTTACTATATTTATAACCAGTCTTTTAGACTTTAGTTGCGTGCTGCGGACAGAGGCAAATGACCGGTAATTGTGTATAAATAATTACTGTATATTATTGCATCTCACTTAAATTACTTTTTGATTCGGGTAAAATTATATCTTTGACGCCTTAAAAAACCTCGGAGTACGACGTGCGCTTAAAAACACTAGAAATTAAAGGCTTTAAAAGTTTTGCAGATAAAACCGTTTTGCAGTTTGATGAGGGCATCACTGGTGTGATTGGGCCAAACGGTTGCGGCAAAAGTAATATCATCGACTCCATCCGCTGGGTAATCGGCGAGCACAAGATCAGTAACCTCCGGTCTGATAACCAGGCTGGACTTGTGTTTAACGGTTCTAAAAGCCGCTCTGCAAGCGGTATGGCGGAGGTTAGTCTCACTTTTGAAAACACCAAGAACGTACTACCCACCGAGTTCACTACGGTGACGATTACACGCAAATTTTACAAGAATGGCGACAGCGAGTACCGCCTTAACGATGTGGCCTGCCGCCTGAAAGATATCCATAACCTGTTCATGGACACGGGCGTAAGTACCGATTCCTATGCCATTATCGAACTGGGAATGGTGGACGATATCATCAAAGACAAGGAAAACAGCCGTCGCCGTATGTTGGAACAGGCGGCAGGCATCTCCATATATAAAACCCGCAAAAAAGAAGCTAAGTCCAAACTGGACGCCACAGAAGGAGACCTGAACCGTATTGAGGACCTGTTGTTTGAAATCAATAACAACCTCAAAACACTGGAAAGCCAGGCCCGTAAGGCAGAACGCTTCTATGAAGTAAAAAAGGAATACCGCGAAATCAGTATAGAACTCGCTAAAGCCGCACTGGAAGGCTTTAACGTGACCTTTAAGGAATTGTCGGACACCCAGCAAAACGAAAGCGACCGCAAACTGGCACTGGAAACCGAGATCCTCACCGCAGAAGCGGCCGTGGAACAGGATAAGCTGCATTTTGTAGCAAAAGAAAGGGAACTGCAAACCATGCAGAAATCCTTTAATGAGCTGGTATCCACTATCCGCACCAAAGAAAACGATAAGAACCTCGCCACGCAGCAACTGACATATCTGCGCGAGCGGGAAAAAAATATCAGCGACTTCCTCAACAATGCGGAAGGGCAACTGCAGGGACTTACCACTTCCATTGAATTTACCGAGAAACAGGTGGAAGAAGAAGGGGAAGTGTTTGAAACAATGGCAGACGAACTGGACACCCTCCGCGATATGGTAGAGGAAAAGAAAGAACGCTTCCATCAGAAGAAACAAGCCCTCGAAACCCTGCGTAACGACCAGCAACGCTGGCAACGTCAGCAATTTGAGGCCGAAAAGAAAGTAGCCGTTGCCGATACTTCCGTCATGAACCTGCAACGCAGTATGCAGCAGCTCCAGGAAGAAAAGACCAGCCGTCAGCAGCAGATCGCCCAACTGGAAACAGAAAAGGAAGCGCTGCAGCAAACACTGACCGGCAGCAAAACGGAACTGGAAAACATGGTCCGTTTCCAGGAAGAAACCAAAAGTAAAATACTCGCCACCCAGTCTGATATTGAAGGACTGCGTGATAAGCTGGTAGATGAGAATCGTACCCTCGATTCCAAAAAGAACGAATTCGACCTGCTCAAATCACTGGTCGACAGCCTGGAAGGCTACCCGGAGAGTATCAAATTCCTCAAGAAGAATCCCGACTGGAACAATAACGCCCCCATCCTGAGTGATATATTTTTCTGTAAAGAAGAATACCGCACCTGCGTGGAAAACCTGCTGGAGCCTTACCTGAGCTACTATGTAGTGAACAACGTACAGGAAGCGGTACAGGCCATCCAGTTGCTCGATAACAACAAAAAAGGAAAGGCCAATTTCTTTATCCTCGATCAGTTCCGCACTGATTACAGTTCGCTGCTGGCGCCGGCAGGCACCATTCCTGCGCTGGAAGTAGTGGAAATTGAGGAGAAGTACAGGGGCCTGGGACAACACCTGTTGGGTAAAGTATTTATCGGGGAAGACCTTACCCGCCTGGAATTCAGTCAGGTGGCCGATGAAAGGATGCTGCTGGTAGAAAAATCCGGCCGCATGCATCGCGGTAAATACAATATCAGCGGAGGTTCTGTAGGATTGTTCGAAGGTAAGAAGCTGGGAAGGGCCAAAAACCTGGAAAAGCTGGAAACTGAGATCAAAGACCTCGAAGGAGTAGTGGGCCGCCTGAAAGTGGCGCTGCAAAGCAAACACGACGAAGTATTGGGCTACAACAGCCAGTTAAATGAAAATAATATCAATGCTGCGCGGGAAAGGGTAAACCAGTTGAGCAATCAGCTGTTTGGCTTACAGAACAGGATTGAAAACTTCCACCACCTCATTGAAGCCGGCGATAAACGCCTGGAGGAAATGCAGCAATCCCTGGAAACCAACCAGGAAAGCATTTCCGGCGTGAAAGACGAACTGGAAAGCCTGAACGAAAGGGTCACCGAATTGCAGGACAGCATCGCGGACGCCGACAGGATGGCCCAGGAAGCAGAGCAGCAGTTCAATATGGCTACGGTGCAGTTCAATAACCAAAACCTGCAACATACCCGCCAGCAAAGTAAAGTACAGGCCCTCAAACAGGAACTGGAATTTAAACGCAAACAACTGGCAGACCTGCATGTGCAGATTACCAGCAACAAATCGCAACTGGAAGACGCCGTGGCCAACATTGCCGGCGCCGTGGATAAACTGAGCCACGCGGACGACGGGCTCGTGGAACTGTTCCGCCAGCGCGAAGAAGAAGAAAAAGCACTCAACGAAAAAGACCAGGAATACTATAACTTCCGTAACCACCTACAGGAACTGGAAACCACGCTGAGAACAAAACAGCGCGCCAAACAGGAACTGGAACAGCAACTGAATACCATCAAGGATAAAGTAAATGAACTGCGACTGCAACTGGCTTCCATGAAGGAAAGGCTCAGCGTGGAGTTTAAAGTGAACCTCGATGAAATTATAGATGAGCAACGCAGCTCAGAGTTGTCGGTGGATGAATTAACGGGTAGTGCAGAGCGACTGAAAAAGCGCATGGAGAACATGGGGGAAATTAACCCCACCGCCATTGAAGCCTACCAGGAAATGAAGAAACGGTACGAGTTTATCCTGGAGCAGAAAACGGACCTGGTAAATGCGAAAGATTCCCTGCTGGCTACTATCCAGGAGGTGGAGTCTACCGCCAACCAGAAATTCCTGGATACCTTTAACCAGGTGAAGGAAAACTTTATCCGCGTATTTAAAGCTTTGTTTACGGAAGAAGATCAGTGCGATATGATCCTGAGCGATCCCGAAAACCTGGCGGATACCGGTATTGAAATCATTGCAAAGCCAAAAGGGAAGCGCCCGGCAGCGATTACGCAGTTATCCGGTGGTGAGAAAACACTGACGGCTACCGCATTGCTGTTTGCCATTTACCTGATTAAGCCGGCGCCATTCTGTATCCTGGATGAGGTGGATGCGCCATTGGATGATGCCAATGTGGGTAAGTTTACCAACATGATCCGCAAATTTTCGGATAATTCACAATTTATTATTGTAACACATAACAAGCAAACGATGGCTGCTGTAGACGTGATCTACGGCGTAACCATGCAGGAACCGGGTGTAAGCAAGCTCGTTCCGGTTGATTTCAGGAGTTTGAACTAGCCAGTTGGTTTGGTTGTTGTGAAGAGAGTTCATTACTTTTATTCTTGATTCTAAAAAAATAAAAAAACGTAAACACTATGGGCGCATGGGGCACCAGGAATTTTGAAAATGATGGATCACAGGATTGGATTTTTGACCTGATTGATAATAAAGACGGTGGTTTGGTGGCTGACACGTTAGCGCGTGTTATCAACAACATCGAAACACTGGAAATTTCGGATTGCGAAGAGGCGTTGGCCGCTGCGGAACTGGTGGCAGCATTGGTGGCACGCCCAAGCGAAGATTTCCCGGAAGATCCGTTGGATCAGCTGGATGTGCTGAACCTTATTGGTACACGCGCACTCAGAAACCAGGCAATCGCTGCTGTAAATAAAATTGTAGCAGCTTCCGAAATGAAGAATTATTGGGAAGATGCAGGTCAGGGCGAAGCATGGGCCGCTGTACAGGCAGGTCTCATCAAACGTTTGGAATAACTAACAGCAGGCATACCGGAACCTTTGTTTTCCGGGAGAACTGTTTTCCACTATATTATTGAAGCAGCGGATTGCAAAGCAGGTGTTACCCCTGATTGCTGTCCGCTGTTTTGTTATGGGCGTAAACTAACAGGTTCGCGGCAATTATTTATTGTTGCAGGCCCCTGCCCGTTGCAGCGAAGGGCCTGCGTAAAAATGTAAAGAGGCTGCGCAAAAAAAAAGGCCGATCCGCAGATCAGCCCTTTGAAATATCTTTCGTTATTTATCTCCCTAAATTAAAATACCCGCAATAGAGGCCGACATGTAAGACGCCAGCGTTCCACACAACAGCGCTTTTAGCCCCAATTTAGCCAGATCCGCCCTTCTGTCGGGTGCCAGTTCACCGATACCGCCGATCTGCATGCCTACGCTGCTGAAATTGGCAAAACCCGCAATGGCAATCGTAACAATGGCAATCCCTTTGGCACTTAGCACTGGTACTGTTTTATCAGTAAGACTTTTGAACGCCACAAATTCGTTGATGGTAAGTTTTTGGCCGAGCAGGGTAGCTACGTTTTGTACATCTCCCTGTGGTACGCCCATTGCCCAGGCCATTGGCATAAACACCTTTCCAAAGATCCAGTCGAGGCTGAGATCAAACTTAGGGTTGAAGATATGACCGATATGAATGAGGCCCCAGTCGATCAGCGCAATGAAAGCAATAAACCCGATCAGCATGGCTATCACGTTCATGGCTATCTTAAAACCATCGCCGGCGCCATGTGAAATGGCGTCGATCACGTTGGTATAATTACTTTTTACTTCCATTTTAACGCGGCCCATCGTTACGCTTTCCTCTGTTTCGGGGAAAACGATCTTGGATATTACGAGTGCGCCGGGTGCGGCCATCAGGCTGGCGGTGATCAGGAAGGGCGCAATGTGCAAACCTGCCTGTAATCCCATGTTCACATACACTACCAGGATACCGCCGGCAATACAAGCCAGGCTTCCACTCATGGAGGCGAGGATTTCACTTTTGGTCATGCTTGATAAGTAAGGACGGATCATCACCTGTGCTTCTACCTGTCCTACGAAGGCGCTGGCCACATTGCTCAATGCTTCTGCGCCGCTTACACGCATCACATAATTCATGGCGCGGGCAATCACCGCTACCACACGCTGCATGATGCCATAATGATATAAAACCGCTACCAGCACACACACCAGGATGATGGTGGCCGTAACGTTAAAAGCAAATACAAAACCACCGGCAGCATAATCCTTGATCCCGGTGCCATCGGGCTGCGATACGCCAATACCGCCATACACAAAGGCTGCACCTTTGCGGGCAAAGGCTTCCAGCTTTCCCATTGCATCGCCTACCCGCTGGAAGAACCAGGTAATAGGGGGCACCTTAAATACCAGAAAGCCGATTAGTACCTGTAAGCCAATACCACTGAACACCAGCCTGTAGTTGATCTTACTTCTGTTGTTGGAGAATAGAAAGGCGATACCCAAAATAAGTACAATGCCTATGATGCCCTGAAAGCGTTCCATAAATGCAAATAAATCGTAAAATGTATGCAATGAAGCGACGAAGATAAGTTTTTTTGCCGTCGCTCACATAGTAAACTGTTATCTCATATAATTTTTCAGAAAAAATATATTTAGAAATGTATTTTTATCGCTTTCGCAATCGAATAATAACAAATGCAGCGTATTCATTATCGTTTAATCACCACGTTATCCCTGGCTTTATTTGCCTGTGGACAAGGGAACCAGCAGAAAAACGGGAACAAGCACGAAAAAGATTCTATTGCCATGCGGGAGCAGTTTGCTACTTCACCCGTACTGGATGGCAAAACCGCCATCGGGCACATGCAGGTTGATGAAGGACTGGAAGTACAGCTGGTGGCCGCAGAACCAATGGTAGTGGCACCTGTAGCCATGACCTTTGACGAACGCGGACGCATGTGGGTAGTGGAAATGACCGGCTTCATGCCCGATACTGCCGGTACCGGGGAAGATAAACCCGATGGTAAAATTGTGATCCTGGAAGATACCAACCGCGATGGCGTAATGGATAAACGCACCGTATTCCTGGACTCACTGGTACTGCCACGGGCCATATGCCTGATAGAAAACGGGGTACTGGTAGCCACACCGCCGCAATTGTGGTTTATTGAAAATAACAGCGACAAACCCGGTAAGAGAACACTGGTGGATGACCAATACGCTGCCGGCGGAAATGTGGAACACCAGCCAAACGGATTGCTGCGCGCAATGGACAACTGGATCTATAACGCGAAATCGGATAGGCGTTACCGTAAGATGGGAGATAAGTGGCTGAAGGAACCCACGCATTTCCGCGGACAATGGGGCATTACGCAGGATGATCACGGTCGTCTTTACTATAATAACAACTCCGAAAACCTGCTGGGCGATTATTTTTCCCCGGGACTTGGCGGCACCAATCCGCAACAGAACAATGCCGCTGGTTTCGACCAGAAAATAGTACCCGATAACCGCACGTATCCCGCGCGTCCTACGCCCGGTGTAAACCGTGGTTACCAGAAAGGTTCGCTGGACGATAGTCTTCGCCTGGTGAAATTCACCGCCGCCTGTGGTCCGGTGATTTACCGCGCTAACCTGCTGCCGGCTACCTATGCCGGAAATGCCTTTGTAGCCGAGCCTTCCGCCAACCTGATCAAAAGAAATATTTTATCAGACAGCAGCTACATCGTAAAAGGTGTACAGGCGTATCAGCGGAAAGAATTCCTCGCCAGCACCGATGAGCGTTTCAGACCGGTGGACCTGCGTACCGGCCCGGATGGCGCTTTGTATATCGCCGATATGTATCGCGGCATCCTGCAACACAAAACCTACCTCACCGAATACCTGAAGAACGAAATAAAGATGCGTAACCTTACGCAGCCGCTGAACTGCGGACGTATTTACCGCGTTATTCCTGCCGGCAGTAAACCACAACCGGTAACGTTTGAACTTACGCCCGCCTTCCTCGGTAAAATGCTTGGTAATGAAAATGGTATTTTGAGAGATAAAGCGCAACAGCTCATCATTGATCAGCACTTAACCACGATGGCGCCGGAACTGAGAGCCATGCTGAAAGACGCGGCGCATCCGCTGACGCAGATCCACGCCCTCTGGACGCTGGAAGGGCTGCACAGCCTCACCGCAGAAGATATCAGCGGTATCTGGCAACAGCCGGATCCTGCGTTGAAGATGCAGGCCCTGGCAGCATTGCCGGCTGTATTAAACAGCAGCAGTATCAAAGCAACAATAGCGGCACTGGACTCGCTGTCGGATAACCCATACCTGGCGCCGGTGGTAGCCTATGTATTGCCTGTGGTTGGAAAACTGGATAAAGCCGCCGCCACCCGCCTGGAAGATAAAATGATAAAAACGTATGCCCCTGACCGTTATGTGGCAGCTGCACTGGTAAACAACGCCGCAAACCGCGAAGCGGCATTGCTGAAACAGGTCATTGCCTGGAATCCTGATACCACGCTGGTATTGCGCCGGCAGCTGGAAACAGTGCTGAAGAACATGGACAGCAAAGCAAATGCGAAAAAAATGGAGGCATTGCGGAAAGAACTGCCACGGGGATATAAGATTTTCAATACCGTATGTCAAACCTGTCATGGCAAAAGCGGGGAAGGCATTGCGTCTATGGCGCCGCCGCTGAATGAAAGCAATTGGGTAAACGGCAACAAGAAAGCATTTATATCTATTGTATTATACGGCCTTACCGGTCCGGTGGAAGTACACGGCAAAGTGTACAAAGCGCCGGAAATAAACGGCGATATGCCGGGTATCGGCGCCAGTGATGAATTCAGTGATGCAGATATTGCACAACTACTGACGTTCCTGCGCAGTGCCTGGAATAATAAAGCCGATAAAGTTTCTGCTGCAGATATCCAGCAGGTGCGGAAGCTGAACAATGGCCGCCAGAAGCCTTTCACAGCAGGAGAACTAACGAATTGACCGTTTGTTGTAAATAAAAGCCTTATCTTTGCCGGATACAATTATTTATTAATTGAATCCGGCAACTAACATATTAGTCTTACTCAATACACCCCGTGCATCCAAACGCACGTGCGGGTTCCTGTTGCCGTTCTTATCCTGCCCCAAAGACTTCAACAATTAAGCCCGGGCAACTTTTAGTACATAAAGTGTTGTACCCGGGGGGATAACTACCTGCGTAGTTTTATTCTGTTAGTATTTTCCAAAACAATCTTATAAAATCAGTTTTATGAATCGTCGGATAGCGGCAGTGGCGCTGTATCCGGGATCATCTGTAAACAACTGATATAAAACCCGGTCATCATGAAAAAGAAACAGATCATTGTGTCCCTGCATGATTACGAGATCCTTAAAACCCTGTGCTATCATGCACCGGGCACCGATAAGCTGAGAGAAGAGCTCGACAGGGCTACTGTCAGGAAAGGTAAGGTGCCTGCTGATGTGGTACAGGTAAATTCCTCCCTTAAATTCAGGGATGAGCGTAGTGGGGCTATTAGAAGTGTACAGCTGGTATTGCCGGCTGCCAGCAATTTACAGCTGGGTAAGTTATCGATCCTTTCTCCCATAGGCACGGCCCTACTGGGATATAGCACGGGGGATGTTATTGACTGGGAAGTGCCTGCGGGAAAAACGCAGCTGCATATCCTGGATGTAACAAATCCGGAGGGGAGTGTATAAAAGAGGCTATTAGTGTTAGCGATCAAATATGTATCATAGGAGCGAAAAAAGCCCTGGCGTCTGCCAGGGCTTCCTTTTTACTGATAAGTTATTTTATCGCCGTATTTGATGTGATACTTGTCGCAGAATCCACCGTTTACTTCCAGCACGTATTTGGCTTTTTTGAAAGAAGGAAGACTTTCTTCCGACAGGGGTGTTGCGTATTTCTGAATGGACACAATTTCCAGTTTATCATCTATGTAGATAATATCAAGGGAGATGTAGGTGTTTTTCATCCAGAAGGCGCGTTCTTCCATGTCGGGGAAAATGAAAAGCATACCCTGATCATCTGTCATGGATTTACGGTACATCAGTCCATCGGCGCGCTGTTCGTCTGTTTGGGCCAGCTGGATATCTATTTTCCGCAGGGTATCTGCTCCTGATTTGGAAACGAATGCCAGGGCGCCTTGTTTTTTAAACGCGATGCCGTTGGATGTTTCACCGGTAGTTTCCGTAGTGGCCGTCGTGTTGGTGCCGGTAGCTGCGGAACTGTTGGTGTTACTGTTGTTCTGATGACAGCCAGCGATATATAAACTGGCTATCAGGATACATTTCAGGTGTAATTGCATAAAACAGCGATACTATTTGGTCAGCAGTTCTTCGTCTGAAAAAACTACATCTGTGTAATCTCTTATTTCGTTGTACACGGTATCTCTTTCCACGGGTCTTCTGCCGGCCTGTTTGATGAGCATGGTAAGCTGGGCGGTGTTCATAGAAGGGTTTTGTTCTTCCGAACCGGCCATAGAATATATTTTGGTGGTATCATCTATGGTGCCGTCCAGGTCATTCACACCGAAAGACAGGGTAAGCTGTGCGGTGTTTCTTCCCAGCATAGGCCAGTAGGCTTTCAGGTGGGGGAAGTTATCCATGTATAAACGTGCGATGGCGTACAGCCTGAGATCTTCCACGATGGAGGATTCCGGGATATGCGACATATCGTTGCCTTTATTACGGAACTTCAGCGGGATGAAGGTATTGAAGCCACCGGTTTCGTCCTGCAGGGAACGTAAGCGTTCCATGTGGTCGATGCGGTCTGCAAAAGATTCAACATGACCGTACAGCATGGTGGCGTTGGTGTGCATGCCGCGGTTGTGGGCAGCTTTATGAATGGCGAGCCATCCGTCGGCATCTACTTTATCGTGGCATATTTTAGCGCGCACTTCGGGTGCAAATATTTCAGCGCCGCCGCCTGGCATGGATTGCAGGCCGGCTTCGTTGAGGATACGCATACCTTCTTCTATGCTTACTTTGGCTTTGCGGAACATGTAATCCAGTTCCACAGCGGTAAATCCTTTGATGTGCAGGTCCGGACGGTGCGCCCTGATCTTCTGGATCAGTTCCACGAAGAAGTTGAGCTGCATTTTTGGGTGTACGCCGCCAACAATATGTACTTCTGTAACGGGTTGGTTATCGTATTTTTTAACGATGTCCATCATCTGGTCGATACTCAGTTCCCATCCGTCTTCCCTGTTTTTATACAACCGGGAATAGGAGCAGAAGTGGCAGGTGAATACACAAACGTTGGTAGGTTCGATATGGAAGTTACGGTTGAAGTAAGTCTTGTCGCCGTGCATTCGCTCGCGTACCAGGTTGGCTAACGCACCCAAAAAGCCGATATCGCCTTTTTCAAATAAGATCAGCCCTTCTGCGGGTGTAATTCTTTCCTGTTGGAGGATCTTTTCTGCAATGCCCTTCAATGCTGCGTCCAGGTTGGGTTGCTGAAGGAGCGTTTGAACAGCCGGATAATCTTGTCTCATCGTCATCTTACTTTCATTAATTTGATGGTGTTGGCCCTGTTCCTGTAAATTAATTTTACAAAATAAACACCATTTGGCTCATTTACCAAATTAAAGGTCAGCCGGTTGCCGGCGCCGATAGCTGCTGCCGGGCGGCTCATAATAAACTGTCCCTGTACATTGTAAATGGATACCTGCAGCAGGTCTTCCGGTATTTCCAGGAATGTTACCCAAACGATGCCGTCTGTAGGGTTGGGATTCACCAATACTCCTTTTTCACCGAGGGTTTGATTCACTGATTTGGTGACAATATTAATATTATCAATATAAATGTTATTCTCTGAGTTTGAGATGTTTCTGAAGGCTACCTGGAACTTTCCTTTATGACTTACAGCGGTCAGATCCACAGAATCACGGCGCCATTCGGTGGCGGTAGGGATGTATTCTGTTTGAACAGCTGTGGGGCGTGTAATAAGATTCGGCCCCCATTTGGAATACAGGACCTGGCCGGTTTCGCGGCAGTCGTTGGTAACCAGCACCTGCAGGGTATCCCATGCGTTTCCGGTGGCAGCGGGGTCGGTAAATACCGCTGCGGCTACATCGAAAAAGAGGAATACGGAGTCGGCGCCCTTTGGATCAATGACCGGTGTAATGAGGTCATCAGTCTGGTCGTTGGTATTGTATCCGAGGTTGCGTATGAGGGCGGAAGCGTTGCTGCCTTTGCCCACATTCCGCACGCGTTCCCAGGTGAAGCTGTGGTCAGGATTATAGAGGTCCCAGCCCGGGGGCGGGAAGCTGTCGTTTTCAAAGCCCTCTTCAAAAGGCAGGGTGGCTTCCGCATCATAACGGAAACGGATATCCGCTGTATCGTTGGTAACGTTTCCATCCGGCTGGCCGTTGGGCGATTGCGTATATGCTTTCAGGTTATAGCTGCCGATTGCTACATTGGAAGAAGGAAGTGTTACGGTGGTTTGCTGCAAACTGGCCAGGTTGCCCGCCCACTGGTAAGAAGTAAGGGCGCCGTTGTTTACCTGGTACCAGATGCTCACGGCAGTGAGGGCATTGGCGCCGCGGTTACGCAGGGTTACTACCGGTGTAATATTGTTGTTGCATATCTTGCCATCCGGGGCGTTGATGCTTACCAGCGAGGCGTCGTTATTCACCATAACAGGAGGTACGCAACCGTTGGACGTCATCAGGCCGGCGGTTGTATTTTCCAGTACAAAGCGCATGCGATCCACCTGTCCGGCGGTAAAGAGGTGCATACAGGCGTCATCGGTATAGTCCATGTAGTTCATGAACATTATGCCTGGTGAAGTAGCGGTGCAGTTGTCGAGCCGCGGAAAGGAGGGGCATCCATACGTGTTGTCGCCTTGCAGGGGCGTATCGGTGATACCATCATCAATGGTACATCCTCCGTTATCGTCTCCCCAAATATGCTTTAAACCGAAATAATGGCCTATTTCATGCGTGGCGGTTCTGCCGAGGTTGTAGGTACTGCCTACGCTGCCGGTAGTGCCAAAAGCGGAATATTGCACCACTACGCCTTCCTGTTCAACAGGGTAGCCGGTACCCGGAGGGGCGGCCACGCCGAGGTAATTGCCGGAAAGGCGGGTAACCCAGATATTGAGGTATTTGCTGTGATCCCAGGCGTCGGAGCCGCCGGTATTGTTGTACTTAGCGTCTGCCGCTGCGTTGCTGATAGAAAAGCTTTGGCCGGCAGCTGTTTGTACCCTTACAATGCCATTGGTAGGTTCATCGTCGGGGGTTCTTTGGGCGAGGCAGAAATTGATGCGGCTGTTGCCGATCCGCGCCTGCCATACTGCGGGCACCTGGCTGATGTCGGGATTGGCGGCGTTGTAATCCCGGTTCAGGGCGTCGATCTGGGAGGCGATCTGTGCATCGGTTACCAGCGCAGGATTATCCAGCACTACGTGGACCACCACGGGAACAGATACTGTTTGCGGAATGGCTTCCACCATTGCACGCAGCTGTTGCCGTTGCTGGCCCAGCATCATTTTATTTTCGTTATTCTGTATAATATTTTGAAGAGAAGGAATTTCTTTTACCCGCTGTTGCAGTGCTTCGGCGGTGCCGCATTTACGTTGACCGTTGGCCGTAGCGCAATAAAAAAAGGTAACCAGGGCGAGGATATAGTGACGCAAAAAAATAGATTTTGGCTCTGAAGATACGCGAAAAATGTGTTTCTGAATCTCCCGCAAAAAAAAGCGCTCCGGATCAAACCGGAACGCTTTCAAAACTCAGTTTTTATAAAAATTACATATTGGCCTGTATTTTTTTATCCAGTACGGATTTAGGCACAGCACCTACCTGTTTGTCTACAACCTGACCACCTTTTACGAAAAGGATAGCAGGGATACTGGTGATACCGTAGTTTACAGACAACTGAGGATTCTGATCCACGTTAACCTTTCCGATATTTACTTTACCTGCGTAATCTTTAGACAGTTCTTCGATTACCGGACCGATAGCGCGACAAGGGCCACACCATTCTGCCCAGAAGTCAATAACAGTTAATTTATCGGAATTCAGAACTTCCGTTTCAAAGTTCGCATCAGTGATTTCTAAAGCCATATTCTTTGATTTTAAAATGTTTTTATTTTAACGATTGTTTTGATTTTTATGATTATGTTATATTATGATCAAATCTTGATCCGAGTGCAAATTACTGCATTTTTGACATCTTACTTATTGATTATCTCTATATACACATCGATATCCGGCTGTTTGTGAAGGAAACCCGCCAACTCGTCATTCATCTCTATATTCCGGTTAAAAGTATGCAGTTTTGCCTGGGTTTGATCGTCGCGGTCGGTCAGGTGTACATGCAGTACGCTGTTGCCCGGGAAGCGGTTTACATTGTCTACAAGGAAGTCTACCATCTCCTTTTTGATGAACTTGGGCATTGTGTTCAGGTATACCTGCTTGGTGTGGGTTTTCTTTACTTCCTGTAACAGCTGGATGCTGCTTACTTTGAACTCATATTCATTGTCGTTAAACCGTTTGGATTTGAAACCGCCGTTGATAAACAGGCAAAGGCCTGGTTTGAGGTAGGGGGCAAAGCGGATGAAATCTTCACTCCACAGGGCAAATTCAAACTTACCGGTGTAATCTTCGATGGTCATCACGCCAAACTGGCGGTTATTGCGGGAAATCCTCTCCTGGGCGTTGGTGATATATACCGCCAGGCGGAAATTGCGTTCCCGGGAGCGGCCACCGTTGCCGCCCGGCTGGGCTATTTCCGTCTGATATTCCACCAGTTCCTGCACGGAATTCATGTGGTAATGCTTCATTTCAAAGCGGTAGTCATCCAGGGGATGGCCGGAAATGTAGATACCGGTGATATCCCTTTCGTTGTTGAGCTTCATGATCAGCGGCCAGGCGTCGCAGGCCGGGATCTTTGGCGGCTCCACATCCGGGAGGTCGTCGGCGCCGAAGAGGCTACCCATGTTGGAAGAGCCTGCTGTTACCTGCTGCCCGAATTTCACGATCTTATCCAGGCCGGTGAGCTGTTCGCCTTCCGGTTTGTGGAAATACTGCGCACGGTGCAGTTCAGGGAAGCTGTCGAAAGCGCCCGACATTACCAGGGCTTCCAGTGATTTTTTATTTACAGCGCGTTGGTTAACGCGTTTGATAAAGTCGAAGATATTTTTGAAAGGGCCATCCTTTTTACGTTCTTCCAGCAGGTTTTCGATGGCGGCTTCACCTACGCCTTTCAGGCCACCAAGACCGAAGCGTACCTGGCCCTGTTTATTTACAGCGAAACCTTTGAAAGATTCATTCACATCGGGCGGCAATACGTCGATGCCCATGCGTTTGGATTCTTCCATGAAGAAGGTGATCTTTTCAATATTGCTGGCGCAGTTCAGTACAGCGGCCATGTATTCGGAAGGGTAGTGGGCTTTCAGGTAGGCCGTTTGATAGGCCACGAAAGCATAGCAGGTGGAGTGGGATTTGTTGAACGCGTAGGAGGCAAACGCTTCCCAGTCGGTCCATACTTTTTCGCAAACCTTTGGATCGTGGCCGTTTTTGGCGCAACCTTCCATAAACTGCGCCTTCATTTTATTCAGTACCGCGATCTGCTTTTTACCCATCGCTTTACGCAGTACGTCCGCGTCACCTTTGGAGAAGCCTGCCAGTTTCTGGCTCAGCAACATCACCTGTTCCTGGTATACCGTGATACCGTAGGTATCGTTGAGGTATTCCTCCATTTCGGCGATATCGTATTGCACCGGTTCCAGTCCGTGTTTACGGCGGATAAAGGAAGGAATGTACTCCAGTGGTCCCGGGCGGTACAGGGCGTTCATGGCGATGAGGTCATCGAACCTGTCGGGTTTCAGCTCACGCAGGTATTTCTGCATACCGGGCGACTCGAACTGGAACGTAGCGTTGGTTTCACCTTTCTGGTAGAGGTCATATGTTTTGGCGTCGTCCAGCGGGATATTATCTATTTCGATGGAGATGCCGTGGTTCTGGCGGATCAGTTCCAGCGCACCTTTGATGATGGTAAGGGTTTTCAGCCCCAGGAAGTCCATCTTGATTACGCCGGCAGATTCAATGATGCTTCCTTCAAACTGGGTTACCAGCAGGTCGGAGTCTTTGGCAGTAGATACGGGGATCAGGTCGTACAGGTCCTGCGGGGCAATGATGATACCTGCCGCATGGATACCGGTGTTACGCACGGAGCCTTCGAGTACGCAGGCTTCGCGGAGTACTTCTGCCTGGAGGTCGGTGCCTTTGATGAGTTCCCGCAGCTTTTTCACGTTCTCAATGTCTTCACCGGCAAGACCTTCCTTATCGGCGAGGCTCTTTTCACCTTCGAGGGGAGCGTTGAAGATACGATCCAGTTGGATACCGGGTTTATCCGGAACCATTTTAGCGAGGATATTGGATTCTATCAGGGGGAGGTCCATTACGCGGGCCACGTCCTTGATACTCATTTTGGCGGCCATTGTACCGTAGGTAATGATCTGTGCTACCTGGTTACGGCCATACTTCTGTACAACGTAATCAATTACTTTCTGACGGCCTTCATCATCGAAGTCCGTATCAATATCGGGCATGCTCTTACGTTCCGGGTTAAGGAAACGCTCAAACAGGAGGTTGTACTTGATGGGGTCTATATTGGTGATGCCAATACAGTAGGCTACGGCCGATCCGGCGGCCGATCCACGACCCGGACCAATAAATACGCCCAGTTCGCGGCCTGCCTTGATGAAGTCGGCCACAATGAGGAAGTAACCGGCAAAACCCATGTTTTCGATTACCTGCAGTTCAAAGTTGATACGTTCTTCAATATCGGCGGTCATTTCCATATACCGGGTACGGGCGCCTTCATAGGTGATATGGCGCAGGTACTGGTCCTGGGTAATAAATTCTTTCGGAATAGGGAAGTTGGGCAGCAGGATATCTCTTTTAAGATCCAGCAGCTGTACTTTATCTACAATTTCGTTGGTATTATCGATGGCCTGCGGAAGATCATGAAACAGTTTGCTCATTTCTTCCGTTGTTTTGAAATAGAACTGGTCGTTATAAAAAGCGAAACGCCTGTTCTTTCCGCCACCACCACTATCGTCGTCAGAAAAATCTTTATTGGTAGGGGTGCTTTTCTTTTCACCGGTGTTAATACAAAGGAGGATGTCGTGCGCGTTGGCATCGGCCTGGTCTACATAGTGGGAGTCGTTGGACGCGATCACCTTTACATTATACTTCTCTGCAAAGCGGAGCAGTACTGCGTTTACCTGTTCCTGTTCCGGAATGCCGTGGCGTTGTAATTCTACATAAAAATCTTCTCCGAAAATATCCAGCCACCAGCGGAATTCTTTTTCTCCTTCTTCTTCGCCTTTGCGCAGGATGATCCTGGGTACAGAAGCGCCGAGGCAGCAGGTGGTGGCGATGAGCCCTTTGTGATATTGTAATACGAGTTCTTTATCGATACGGGGATACTTACCATACAGTCCTTCCATATAGCCCAGGGAGCAAAGTTTGATGAGGTTGCGGTAACCTTCATCATCTTTTGCCAGTAACACCTGGTGATAACGTACATCTTTTTCTTCCCTTGTAAAAGCTCTCTTGTGGCGGTTTTCCACTACATAGAATTCGCATCCTACGATGGGCTTTACTTTTAGTCTTTTATCTTTCGGATCGCCCGGATTTAATTTATTGTTGTATGCTTCTGCCACAAACTGAAATGCGCCAAACATATTACCATGATCTGTAATCGCCAGTGCGGGCTGATTGGAAGCCATCGCCTTTTTATACAGCGATTTAATGTCGGCTGCCCCATCCAGTAAAGAGTATTGGGTGTGAACGTGTAAGTGGGAAAAATTCATCTGCTAATCTGTTTCGTCAAGCGACAAAAGTAGGGATAAAAAATCAACTGTGATTAATGATTTAGTTGATTGTATTTCTGTCTGTCATATAAATCATATTAATCGCAGTTGTAAATCCCTATATATTTGTATTTTAGCGAAAATTTAGCCAGAGCTTATGATCAGAGTAAAGGGACATCTACTTGTGAAGTTATCGATATGTGCATTATCGCTCAGTTCCTGCGCTTCATTAAAGAAAGGTACCGCTAATAAGAAACCTGCCACCACACCAGCCACTGCCAACAACCGTATTGAATTTATAGATGGTATCGCTACCAGCCGTACCTCCCGTAATAGTACTTCTCACTATAACAGCAAAGATGTAAGCATCAGTAAAAACATTACCAGGGGCAGTGCCAACCTGGAAAATGCACAGAGCTGGCAATTTAAATATGCACAGTTACTGGATGTGGCTGTGGAAGAAGTACTGAACCAGAAACTCTACAGTTTTATTGATGACTGGTACGGCACACCTTACCGGCTTGGCGGCAAAACGAGAGACGGCATCGATTGTTCGGGATTTGTGAATACACTGATGAACACCGTGTTTCAGCTGGGCCTTTCCGGGAACTCCACCGACCTGTATTCACAGGTGAAAAGATTAAAGCCGCATGACCTCCATGAAGGCGACCTGGTATTTTTCAGGATCCATCATAAACGTATTTCCCATGTAGGTATCTACCTGGAGAATGATAAATTCGTACACGCATCTACCAGTGCCGGCGTCATGATCAGTGATCTGAAAGAGCCTTACTGGAAGCGTTATTTTGCCGGCGGAGGAAGACTATAGCCACTTCTACACATTTGTTTTATTGTTAATTTTATACGATTTTTACCGTTTTAACCTAACAACTGCGCTGCGCAGTACTTTTTCATATCATGGAATTTGCTCCCATCGTATTATTTGTATACAACCGGCCAGAGCTGACCCTGAGCACCTTACAGCATCTGAGTGAAAACAGGGAGGCAGGGGAGAGCACCTTGTATGTTTATTGCGATGGCGCAAAAGAAGGCGCTTCCGAAGAACAACGGCAGCTGATCAAACAGGTGCGCGACATCGTGCATAGCCGGCAGTGGTGTAAGGAAGTGATTATTTTAGAAGCGACAAAGAACAAAGGACTGGCTACCTCCGTGATCGACGGGGTAACAGAAGTGATTGGCAGGCATGGGAAAATAATTGTATTGGAAGATGATCTTACAGTATCTCCCTTCTTCCTGAAATATATGAACGATGGGCTCACAAAATATGAGCACAACGAAAAGGTAATGTCGGTGCATGGATATCTGTATCCGTTTAAGATGCCGGCAGATTACAACGCCTCTACTTTCCTGGTGCATGATCCGGGCAGTTTGGGCTGGGGTACCTGGCAGCGGGCATGGAATAAGTTTGAGCGGGACACCGATGTGGTAATTGCCCAAATAAAAGAACAGGGTTTGAAAGCAGCGTTTGATTTCTGGGGAGCTTATCCTTTCTTCCGGATGCTGCACCAGCATAAGCACGGGAAAGTAAGCTCGTGGGCTATCCGCTGGAGAGCCACCGCCTACCTGCACGACATGCTTACGTTATACCCGGTAAAATCACTGGTAAGGCATGATGGCAACGTGGCCTCGGCTACGCATCACTACAAGGAAGAGGATTGGCTGTATACAGACATTTATCAGCATCCCATCGCGGTAGATGACATTCCCGTAAAGAATAATTTGCCGATGGAAAAAGTGTTTGCAAAATTCCTGCGGGCGAATGCCGGTATGACGATACCTGCGAAGATTAAAAACAGGCTTAAAAAATACTGGAGAAAAATAACCGGCCATGCTTAAAGTAATCAGGAAGATATTCAAAAAGATGAAACGGGAAGTAATATCTCCTGTTTCCTGGGATAATTTAAGAAGATTGCAACCGCTTGCCACCGGCTTTGGCTACAATCGTGGTACCCCGGTAGACCGGCACTACATCACCTCTTTTCTCAGCGCCCACCGTGCTGATATTCACGGGCAGGTACTGGAAATAGCCGAAAGCAGTTATTCAAAGCAGTTTGGCACCAATGTGAGCAGCTATGAAGTACTGCATGTGCAGGCAGGTAAAGACGTGACCATTATTGGTGACCTGACCAACAAAGCATCGCTGCCGGCCAACTATATCGACTGCTTCATTTGTACGCAAACATTTAATTTCATCTACGATTTTAAAACCGCTATTGAAGGAGCGCATCACCTGCTGAAGCCGGGAGGCGTATTACTGGCCACACTGGCGGGCGCTACACAGATCTCCGTATACGACGAACAACGCTGGGGCGACTACTGGCGGTTCACCATACAATCGGCCGCGAAAGTTTTCGGCGAAATTTTTGGTAAAGACAATATCGAAATCATTTCTTACGGCAATGTACTCACCTGTACGGCTATCCTCCAGGGAATTACCGCAGAAGAATTATTGCCGGAAGAACTGGATTACCGCGATCCGGTATATCCTATTATCATTGCGGTGAGGGCAAAGAAAGCATAACGATTAAAAAACTGTACTGTTATCTGATGGGAGACCTGAGTAAAAAAATATTTTCAGTGATGCACTATGTGGCCAACAAAGTGCAACAGCCGGCGGTTATTTTATTGTACCACCGGGTCACCACCCTGCAGCAGGACCCACAGGACCTCTCTGTTACGCCGGAACACTTCAGCTCACACCTGGCGCACCTGGCCACCGATTACAATGTGCTGGATGCCGAACGGTTCCTCTATCATGTTAAAAACAAAAAAGCCTTCCCGGAACGTTCCGTATTTGTGACGTTCGACGATGGCTATGCAGACAACTACCTGGAGGCATTGCCTTTACTGACGAAGCACCAGGTGCCTGCCCTGTTTTATATCACTACCTCTAAAATCAATACTGCCTACGAATTGTGGTGGGACGATCTCGAAAGAGTGCTGCTCACACCCGGTAACCTGCCACCTGTTTTACAGATCACCATCAATGGGCAGCCGGCGCAATACACCACAGATACGCTTGCGGCTATACGCGAAACATACTACGCGTTGCAGCAGGTGCTACGTTTCTGTAAACCTGCGGAAATTGAATCGGCCATGCGGCAGCTGTATGAATGGTCCGGTAAAACCGCTACCGGTCGCCCTTCCCACCGGTTAATGACCTGGGAAGAAGTAAAAGCGATGGACGATGCCTCCTATGCTGCCATTGGTTGCCATACCCACCGTCATCCGGCAGTGGGCATGCTGACTTATGAAGAGCAGTATACCGAAATAGGGATGTCCAAAGAAATACTGGAAGGCGTACTGGGCACTCCACAGGTACATTTTTCCTATCCTTTTGGCGGCAGGAAGTTCCTGGGCACTAAACGCTATTACAACGCAGACAGCATCAAAGCCTGTAAGGCGCTGGGTTTGCAGATGGTATGCGCCAACTATCACGGACAGGTACACAGCTGGAGCAACCCGTATGCACTGCCCCGCATCCTGGTGCGCAACTGGCCACCGGATGTATTCCGTAAACAAATGCAACAGTTCTTTAAATACTAGCCGGTGAAAGTACTTTTTATCAATAAATATGAGAACAGCGGCGGCGCTGCCATAGCGGCGCAAAGGATCGCAGCCGGGCTGGCGGAGTATTATCATACCGTCAATGATTTCCTGGTAGGCACCCACACCGCTTCTTCCCGCGCTACTGCTACCCGTCCGGGTGCGGTGCGGAATGTTATTGAAAGAGGGCTCAATGTGCTGAGTAACCGGGCAGGACTGCAATATTTATATTTTCCTTTTTCCACTTCTGCCATCATGCGGCACGCACAGGCCTATCAGCCTGATGTGATCAGCCTGCATAATATTCACGGCGGATATTTTGACGCCACCCTGTTACCGCGCTTATCCGCTATAGCGCCCATTGTGTGGACCCTGCATGATATGTGGGCCATCACGGGCAACGCGGCGCATACTTTCGGCGACACTTCCTGGAAAAGCGGCGTGGCCGGCAAAGGGGAACACAAACGTGCCCCTGCTATGGGATTGCCTACCGGCAATTATCTCATAAAGAGAAAACAAAAGCTGTATGCAGGCAGTGATCTGCATATTGTTTCGCCTTCGCGGTGGTTGTACGATATGACCGCTGAAAGTCCGCTTACCAGGAACAAACCGTTGTATCATATTCCTAATCCTATCGACACGGATTATTTCCGGCCGCAGGATAGAGCTGCTTCCCGCCAGGCACTGGGCCTTCCGGCAGATGCATCTGTGATCACTTTTGTATCCGAGCGGTTGTTTAACAGCGAGTTTAAAGGCGGCGCAGAACTGCTGCATATTTTACACCTGCTGGATGCACAGCTGGACCGGAAAGTATACCTGCTGATGATAGGTAAAGATCAGCTGCCCGGAACATTTAAACACCTGGAATGCGTGTATACCGGTTATGTGAAGGAAACCAGGAAAATGATGCAATGCTACAGTGCCAGCGATATTTTTTTCTATCCCACCAAGGCGGATAACCTGCCCAATGTGCTGATAGAAGCCGGTAGTTGTGAAACGGCCTGTATTACCTTTGATGTAGGCGGATGCCGGGAAATAGTGCAGGACGGCGTAACGGGGTATGTGGTTGCACCCGGCAACCAGCAGGAGTTTGCCGCAAAAACGCTGCACTTGCTGAATCATCCGGATACCTGCCGGCAGTTTGGCAAAGCGGCCAGAACATTTACAGAACAGCATTTTGGAATGAAAGTAGTAGCCGGACAGTACTATCACCTGTTTCAATCAGTGGTCAGGAACCCGCAATAATCAGATACATGAACAAAGCATCTTCGCCGGTATTAAGCATTATTACGGTATGTTTTAATGCTGAGAAATTTATTGAGAATACCATCCAGAGTGTGCTGGCGCAAACTTACCCGCACATTGAATACATCATTGTGGACGGCGCTTCACGCGATAATACAATGGGAGTGATCGAAAAATACCGCTCCCGTATTGCCATGGTGATCTCTGAAAAAGACAATGGTTTGTACGATGCCATGAATAAAGGCATGCAACTTGCTACAGGAGGATACCTGTTGTTTCTCAATGCAGACGATGTACTGGCATCGCCCGATGTGATCAGCAACATGTTCGCCACCTGTGAAGATGCCGATGTGTATTACGGAGAAGCCATGTTTATGGATGAGAACGGGCAGGACATTGGGTTGAGATCTGAACAAACACCGCACCAGGTACCGGAGCAACTGACCTGGAAAAGCCTGAAACACGGCATGGTGGTATCGCACCAGGCATATGTGATCCGCCGCAGTTTGAGCCCGTTATACGATTTGCAGTACCGGGTTTGCGCAGATATTGACTGGATGATCCGTACATTGAAGGCGTCGCGGAAGATATGTAACACGCACCAGGTAGTGGCGAGGTTCAGGGTGGGAGGCACGTCCAAGCAGCACCAGCAGCTGGCGTGGAAGGAGCGTTACCGGATATTGAATCACTATTACGGTAAGCTGGCCAACCTGGTGAATCACCTGTTTATTGCAGGCAGGTACCTGGTTCGCAAAAAGTACTGATTGTTCCGTAAAATGAACCGCAACGGATATCGTATATTGAAAATGATGTCTATCTTGTGACGGTCGTCTTTCTGCGGAAAGTGAATGATTTAAAAAATTAAACCATTATAATGAATCGCATTGCTGTCATTAAATCTTTGTTGCAGAGAACAAAGGCCAAAGTTTACGTTGAAATAGGAGTAGATACCGGGTATGTGTTCTTTTCACTGAATGCGCCGGTAAAAGCAAAAATTGCTGTAGATCCTGAATTCAGGTTTTCCTTCAGGGCCTGGTTACGCACAAAGCTGAGACCGGGCAACGCCAAATACTTCCAGGTAACCAGCGACCAGTTTTTTGCAGATCAGAAAGAGATGCTTCGCCGGGATGGTATTGATGTAGCATTTGTAGATGGTTTACATACTTACAAGCAATGTTACCAGGATATCGTTAACTGCCTGGAATACCTGAACGACGGTGGTTTTATTGTGGTGCATGATGTGAATCCTCCCAATGCAGCCTGCGAATCGCCGGTAGGCGCTTCACAACAGGAAGTGCTGGCAAAGGCTGAAAGAGGGGAAATTCCCGACTGGACCGGCGCCTGGACCGGAGATGTGTGGAAGTCGATTGCCATGCTGCGCACCCGTAAGGATTTGCAGGTGTTTACCATCGACAGCGACTGGGGCATCGGTGTTATTACCAAAGGCACTCCGGAAAGTGTACTGGATGTGAGCATACCGGCCATTGAAGCCATGAGTTATGCCGATCTTGAAAAGAACCGGTATGAACTGATTAACTTAAAACCTTCCCATTACTTCTTTGAATTCCTGCAGGAGAAATACAGAAAATAGCCGGAATGAAAAAGGTATTTGTTGTTATTGTCACCTATAACGGAGCGAAGTGGATACATCAATGCTTTGGCAGTTTACGGTCGGGCAGTTATCCGGTGCAAACGATCGTAGTGGATAATGGCTCAACGGATGCCACCATTCCTATGCTGGAAGCGGATTACCCGGAAGTAACATTGATCCGCTCAGGCAGGAACCTGGGATTTGGACAGGCCAATAATATGGCTATTAAACAGGCGTTGCAGCAGGGGGCGGATTATGTTTTCCTGCTGAACCAGGATGCCTGGACAGAAGAGAACACCATTGCCGTGTTGATCAATGTAATGGAGCAACACCCCGAGTATGGGATCGTAAGCCCGGTGCATCTGAGTGGCGACTATAGTGGTATGGATGCAGGGTTTGCACAGTACTACAGTGCCAGTCAACCTGCACCCGGAGAACCGGTAAAGGACATATACCCCGTGGAATTTGTAAATGCCGCCGCCTGGATGATGAGTAAAGCCTGTCTGGAAAAAGCAGGATTGTTTCACCCGGTATTTTTTCATTATGGAGAAGATAATAATTTGGCGCAGCGGGTACTTTACTACGGGTTCAGGATAGGTGTTTGCCCGGCAGTAACCATTTGCCACGACCGCCACGCCCGTAAGGAAACCGAAGAGATGATCATTAAACATTACAAGGTGTACGGGTTGGTCACCTTAATGGATATACGAAGAAGAAACCTCTTTATCGCTTATCTGAAAGCGCTGAAAGACCTGGGAAAGCCGTTCCTGCTGGCATTCGCGAAGCTGAAATGGGGCAATGCGTGGAAAATCATCCGCACTTATACCGGTTTGATATCCCTTTACCCGGTAGTAAAAAAAGGCAGAAGCGAACAATAACAAAATATTATATAAAAGAAGAAGGGCGGAGATGATTCTCCGCCCTTCTTCTTTTATATAATATTACAATGCTTATTTTTTAGCAGTAGGTTTTTGCGGAGCCACCGGTTCCGGTGCAACACCTGTTTTGCTTTGCCTGATCACCTCGAACACGAGGGAAGCTGCTACCAGCAAGAGCAGGAGTACAGAAGTGATATTGGCTATTTTCAGTCCTTTCAGGAATGTTTGCGGCTCAAATTTCATTTCTATCTTATGCTCTCCGGCGGGTATTTTCAATCCGCGCAGTGCATAGTCGGTACGGATAATATCAGTGGGTTTGCCATCGATAAATGCGTTCCAGCCGGCAGGGTAGTATATTTCAGAGAATACGCCGAAACCTTCCTGGCTGTTGCGGGAAGTGTATTCCAGTTTATTCAGGCCGTATTTGGTGAGTTTGATGGCGGCGGTACTATCGGCGCCTGGCTTGAAGCTGCCCAGTTGTTTTTCAAACCGTTTGTCGATCACGGCGGAGTCGCGGGTATTCAGCGCATCCAGCGTTTTCATCTCTGTATTGGCATCGGGCGCCCATACGATGTCACGTACAAACCATGCATTACCATAGGCATCCGGGTTGCGCTGCGCCACCGGCTGCCCTGTTTTCTGATCGGGTACGATAAAGTATTTCGTGTTGAGCATGTTCAGCACATGCATATTGTTTTTGGCGATCTGATGGGAGATGAGATCCTGGTAGATCCACAATTTAGCGGGGCTGTAACCACCGATATTTTTGTGGAAGTAAGAAGGAGAGGCATCATCAAACGGAGAGGTGGTAAGATTGAATACGCGATAGTATGGGTCCGGGTCCTGTTTGATCTGTTGATCAGCGGCAGAGGGCTGCAGGTCTTGCATGTAGCTCATATCATCTACGAAGCTTTCGCTGCCGAGATAGTTCTTATCTACCTGCCACAGATCGATGGTAACAGCTGCGGTGATGATGATGGCCGATACCTGCCATTTCATTTTATTTACCAGGAAAGCCCAGATAGCGCCGGCAGCCACGAGGACGAAGAATGCAGAGCGGAAAGCATCTGTCAGCAACAGGCTGGCGCGGTCTTTCTCGAGGGCGCGGATAAGCAATTTACCGTTTTCCTCGCCACCCATCATTTGGGCGAAATATTGCAGCATGTTATCGTCGCTGGCGGATTTGAAGCCCACAAAGAAGTAGCTGATGAGGATAAAGCCGAGAAGGCATGCGCCGGTGATCAGGGCCGATTCTTTCAGTTTTTTCAGCAGTTCTTTGGTGGTGTGTTTACCATTGGCAATTTCCTGTAAGCCCCAGCAGGCCAGCACCACAAAGGTGAGTGACGGCAATACCAGCGCCTGCGCCGGTGCGCGGAATTTATTATATAGTGGCAAATAGTAGAATAGCGGATCATTGATGAACGCCAGGTTTTTACCCCATGCGAGGATAAAGCCGATCACCGTTATGGCGATCAGCCACCACTTATGCCAGCTCTTCACTAACAGTAACGACAATACGAAAAGGAAGCAGATGATAGCGCCTACATATACGGGGCCGGAAGTACCTTTCGACTGGGCGCCGTAGTAGAGTGGTAATTTCTGCTGGCTCAGGAACTGTTCTACCTGTGGTTCGGCCGCGCCAAGACTGATCATTTGCTGACCAAAGTTGGAACTTACCTTCAGCTTCTGGCCGGAGGAATTACCCACGTAGCCAGGGATGAGGAGCGTACCCGATTCTGCCTTACCATAGCTCCAGTCGTATGCGTAATCGATATCCAGGCCGGTAGACTTCTTCTGGTTTACATCGTCTTTATCCAGGGTGAGCTCCGATTTGCTGCCACGCATGGTGTAATCGGTGTATTCACGCAGGATCATAAGACTGTCCATAGACGTGAGTACGGCCAAAACCCCGGCCACGGCCAGCAAGGCCGAAGCTTTGAAAAACTGGAGCAGTTGTTTCTCCCGGAAAAAATGTATAAATGCACACACGGCCAGGCAAAGCACCATGATCAGTGTGTAGTAGATAATTTGCAGGTGGTTATTGTAGATCAGCATGGCGGTGGCCAGGGCTGTTAACGCAGCGCCGGTGATCAGGCGGCCGCGGTAGGTGAGCACAATGCCTGCGAGTACAGCGGGCATCAGGGCGATGTCGTACATCTTGGTAACGTGCCCCACATCGATGAGGATCACATTATAGGAGCAGAAAGCAAAAGCGATGGCTCCCATTACCCTGATCCAGTATTTAAAATCCAGTATACAGAGGAGCAGGTACATGGATATCATGGCCAGGAACAGCATATTAACAGGATCCGGCGTATACAGCGTCACAATTCTATTCATGTACGCTATTTTATTGGCACCCGGACCTGTATATATCACGTAGGAGGGCATCCCTGTAAACATACTGTTGGTCCATAACGGACGTTCGCCGGTTGCTTCATAAAAGTCCTTTGCCTCTTTCGCCATTCCTTTTACATTCTTCATGTCGCTCTGATTCACCACCTTGCCTTCAAGGACAGGAGCGCAATACACAAATGCCAGCAGGAGGAAAAGCCCTATTGCTGCAACATGTGGAAGAATGGCTTTTAGCCAGTTTTGCTTCATCGGATATTTTGGATTTAGTTTTAAAGAAACAAAAATAACTGTAATTTATCCGAAATTTCAATATGCGCTGGATCCGGTTTCTCTTAAAATTTGCATTTATATGCAATCTGTGCTTTATAATCAGTGAAATCCTGCGCATTACAGCTTATGACCATTCTTTTGATAACGTGGTGAATCATATACTGGTATTGGGTGTAGGCATTGCTTTTCCGTTGAATGCCCTTTTATGTGTGCTGACGGGTGTGTTATTATTGTTAAAAAAAATACAATGGAAAACATTACCGCCCTGGTTATATTTGTTCAATATTGCTATCCTTATATTTCAACTTATAGTTAATTACTAATGCTCAGAAATCTGTTAAACGATAGGCCCACCAAACTGTTCGTGATATTTACCAGCTTCTTTGTGGCGAATGCGCTGATTGCAGAATGTATTGGCGGTAAACTATTTTCCCTGGAGAAGTTACTGGGATTGCCTGTGCACACCTTCACCCTGTTCGGCGAAAGTGGATTGGCGTATACCTTAACGGCTGGGGTGTTGTTATGGCCGCTGGAATTTGTGATGACGGATATTGTGAATGAATACTTTGGCCCGAAGGCCGTGCGCCGTATTTCTTATATCGCCGTGGGATTGATCTCCTATGCGTTTATTATGTTTTGGGTAGCCATGAGCGTGCCCGCCGACGGTTGGTGGAAAGGCAGCCGCGCCGATGCCGGTATCCCCGATATGCAGAATGCCTTTACCAGCATTTTTGGTCAGGGTATGTGGATCATCCTGGGTAGCTTAACAGCCTTCCTGGTAAGCCAGATCGTGGATGTGACCGTGTTCCATAAAATTAAAAAGCGTACCGGCGAAAAGCATGTATGGCTGAGGGCAACCGGTTCCACCATTGTATCGCAGCTGGTAGACAGCTTTATTGTATTGTACATTGCCTTTAAGCTGGGGAACGACTGGAGTTGGCAACGGGTACTGGCTATATGCCTGGTGAACTACAGCTATAAGTTTGTGGTGGCGGTGGCGCTTACGCCGCTGATCTATTTTATAGAGCACCGGATAGAGCGTTACCTGGGGCATGACACCGCCAGGCAGATGAAGGCGGCGGCCATGGGGAAGGAGCAACCGTTTGAAGAACCTGTTACCAACAACTGATAAAAAGAAAGGGGCTGTTTGATTAAACAGCCCCTTTCTTTTTTAATATTTTGCTTTTACCATGTCTGCCACTACTTTATCGATGGGCAGGGTTACGGCGCTTGACGAAAACTCGTCCCAGCTGATCCAGCGGGCGCGTTCCACTTCTTCCACGCCTTCCGGTATGGTAAAGTCGAACGGCGTAGTGCTGACCGATGCCGTGAACGGCGACAGCGGCGTTACGAGGTAATAAATAGAGATAATCTGTGTAACGTTATCGAAAGCCGAGATCTGGAAGAAGTCGGTGGTATAGATATGTTCTACCACTTTTACATCCTGGCCCAGTTCTTCCTGCCATTCGCGGACGATGCACTCCAGGGTGCCTTCCCCGAACTCCAGGCCGCCGCCGGGGAATTTGGTATAATAACCCCCACGGATATACTCATCGCTTACCAGCACCTGCTTCTGATCGTTGATCATGATGCCGTATACTCTTACGTTAAATCCTGTTTGCATATGCTTATTTAAAAAGGGCTAAAACCACTTCTTCTTCATAAAATACCAGCTGATGACTACCGAAATAGCGATCGACAAAATAACCGGTATATAGAAGGCGTGAAGGGTATGCTGGTAGGGGATATCCACGTTCATGCCATAGATACTGGCCACCAGCATGGGAAATGTAAGGATAATGGTAATGGAGGTAAGCCGCTTCATCACCACGTTGAGGTTATTGGAGATGATGCTGGCAAAGGCATCCATTGTACTGCTGAGGATGTTCGTATATACGTTGGCCATTTCCAGCGCCTGGGAAGTATCTACAATCAGATCCTGCAGGAATTCTTTTTCATCTTCATTCAGTCCCAGGAAATTGGTCCGTTCCAGCTTCATGAGCAGCAGCTCGTTACTGCGCAGGGCGGTTACAAAATACACCAGGCTTTTCTGGATACGCATAATACCCAGGAGTTCTTCGTTCCGGTTGGAATCGTATAATTTAGCCTCCAGCATGTTCCTGCGCTGGTTAATTTCCTTCAGGTAATCGAGGAAATTGATGACCACTTTCTCAAATATTTTCAGGACCATCATGTTCCTTTTTTCGGGAGACCGGTTATGAAAAGTATTCAGGAACTTTTTGATGGCGGTATTGTCGAAGGAGTTCACCGTAATGATCTGGTGGTGGGTCAGGATAATTACGATGGGGATGGTGATGTAATAGGCTTCGCTTTCGTTGATCGAATTATTTTCGGTCGGCGTTTTCAGAACAATGAGCTTTACATTGTCTTCCAGCTCAAACCTGGCTTTTTCGTCAATATCGAGGGAATCCGTGAGGAAGTCCAGGGGAATATCGAGTTCCTCAGATAACTGTTCAAATTCGGCCTGTTTAAGCGGGGGGGTAATATTTACCCAGGCACCGTTTTCCGGCTGGTGTATTTCTACAGTTTTGGAATCTATATTTGTAAAATACTGGATCATCGGGCGCAAAGGTAGTTAAAATGTTGAATCCTGTTTTCATTTGATGTAATATTGTGCAACAGGAAACAGTTAAAATATTTTATATATAAATGGGAGTTGTAAAACATCAGAGTCTGCGGTCGTCGGTGTTGATTTATTTGGGCTTTGCGATAGGCGGGATCAATACGTTATTACTGTTTCCGGTATTTTTCAGCGGGGATCAATTCGGGTTAACCCGGATCATAGGGGATATAGGGGTGATTGTGGTACCGTTTTGCACGTTCAGCACGGGTTTGATGATCAACCGGTTTTATCCTTACTATGCCTATCATTTGCCGGAGAAGAAAAATGACCTGATGGGTTGGGTGGTAATTGCCACCCTGATAGGGCTGGCGTTGTTTTTTGTGGGGACGGTGGTGTTTAAGGATCTGATTGTCAGGAAATATGTAACGAAATCGCCCCTGCTTATAGAGTACTTCTATTTCCTGTATCCTTTTGTGACGGGGATTGTATTGTTTTCGGTATTTGAAAGCTATAGCTGGTCGCGGCATGAAACGGTGGCGCCCAACTTCCTGAAGGAACTGCTGATCAGGATTATGACTTCGGCTATTATTGGCCTGTATGTATTCAAGCTGATCAGTTTCATTGTTTTCATGTGGCTTTTCAGCCTCCTGTATATCATTGCGCTGGTGCTGTTGCTCTTTTATCTCTGGCGCAAGGACCTGTTGTATTTCTCCATAAGGGTGAGCAGTGTTACATCCCGGCTGTATAAGCGGATGATGATCTATGCGTTTTCCCTTACATCGGCTACTATTTTTAACCTCCTGTCGCAGAACATAGGGGCGTTGATCATTGCGAGTATCAGCGGATTGGATGAGGCGGCGTATATGACCATTGCCACTTACATGGCCCAGCTGATACAGGTGCCGCAGAGGAGTATTTCTTCTATTGCCACACCTATTATTGCCCAGTCGTGGAAGGATAAGAACATGGCTAAGATTGATGAAATTTATAAGAAGTCGTCGATTTTACAGCTGGTAGCTGCGCTTTTTATTTTCTGGGAGATATGGCTCAACATTGATGATATATACCGGATCATGCCGCATGCGTATTCTTCGGCTAAGTACCTGGTATTTTTTATGGGTGTTGCCAAGATCATTGACATGGGCACCGGGGTGAATCAGCAGTTACTGGCTACTTCCCGTTTCTGGCGGTTTGATCTTACTTCGGCCACGGTGCTGGTGATATTGTCTATTCCACTGAATTATTTCCTGATAAAGAAGTATGGTATGGTGGGATCGGGTTATTCCATGATGATCTCGCAGTTTGTGTTTAACGGTATCCGCTTATTGTTTATCCGGAAGCGTTTCGGACTGCAGCCGTTTTCTATTAATACGCTGAAGGCAGTAGTGGCCAGTGTGGCGATATACTATATCAGCAGCCTGCTTCCGCCCCTGGGTAATCCTTTTATCAGTATTGTAGTACACGGACTGTTGTTCCTCGTGTTGTTTGGTGGCGCCATATTGCTGATGCAGGTATCGGAAGATATTAATCATACTGTTGCGGCTACGTTACGTAAGGCGGGCAACAAGGTGTTCAGAAGAAAATAAGGTTACGGATATAAATAAGAAAGCCGCCCAAGTAATTGAGCGGCTTTCTTATTTATAGTTTTAATTATTTAGCAATCTCGCCTTCAAACACCAGCGTAGCCGGACCACAGAGCCAGATATTTTCAAAGGTCCGTTCACCGGTTTTGGTGAAGCGTACTTCCAGTTGTCCGCCTAAAGTTTGTACCGGCACTATGTATTCCTTTTCTTCGGCGCCTGCAAAAGTGAGTGCAGCGGCGGTTACGCCGGTGCCACAGGAGTAGGTTTCATCTTCCACACCTCTTTCGTAGGTCCGCACAAATATGCCGCTTTCAAATTTCTGTACAAAGTTCACGTTGGTACCTTCCGCTGCGAAGCGGTCGTTGTAGCGGATGCCACGGCCTTCGTTAAACACATCTACCGCCTGCACATCTTCCACAAATTTCACAAAATGCGGGGAGCCGGTATTGAGGTAGTAGTAGAGGGGGCCATGTTCCACATCATCCACATTCTGCATTTTCAGGTTTACCCAGTTGCTGCCGTCGATGGTAGCTTCATGTTCTCCGTCGACAGCAATGAAGTAGAGGTTGCCGTCGCCAACGCCCATTTTATTGGCAAAGGCTACGAGGCATCTGCCACCGTTACCGCACATGGTGCCTTCGCGGCCATCTGCGTTGTAATATTTCATGGCAAAGTCGTAGTCTTCACTTTTGTTGAGCAGCATTAAGCCATCGGCACCGATGCCGAAGCGGCGGTCACAGAGTTCATTCACCTGTTCGTCTGTAAGCCAGTCGTATTGCCCTTCCCGGTTGTCCATGATGATAAAATCATTGCCGGTTCCCTGATATTTATAGAAATGAATATTATGCATGGGTACAAAGATAAAAAATTAATGCCGTTGTTAAATAGCGGCGATGATCCCCAGTCCTTTTTCAATCATTGCTGCCACTGCTGCGCCGCCGTCTTTGCTGAATTCCTGGCGGATACGGTTGGCAACGATGGCGCTTATGGAAAGGCATTCGTGCCCCAGTACGCGGCCCATGCCGTAGATGCCGGAAGTTTCCATTTCAAAGTTGGTGATGCGGTGGTGTTCGTAGCTGAAGCTGGTGAGCTTATCGATCAGGTCTGGATTAGACAGGGCGCCACGGAGTACGCGGCCCTGCGGTGCATAAAAACCCGGGCAGGTAACGGTGATGCCTGTATGAAAACCATCTGTGAAATGTTCCTGTAGTTTGGCGGATGCTTCAAAGAGACAAGGATTGGCGCCGCCGGGCTGCAGGAATACCTGTCCGCGGAACGACTCTAACAATTGCTTCTCTGCGCTGGTATTTTCAAACACATAATAGCTCATGAGGTTGTCGAGGCCAAGCCCGTGGGACGATACCACGAAACTATCCACCGGTATGTTTTCCTGCAGCGCGCCGGAAGTGCCGAGGCGGATGATTTGCAGGGAAGTGAGCGTTGATTTTACCTGGCGTGTTTCAAAATCTATATTTACGAGTGCATCCAGTTCATTGAGTACGATATCGATATTATCGGTGCCGATGCCGGTAGAAACTACGGAGAGTCGTTTGTTGCCGATATAGCCGGTATGCGTTACAAATTCACGGTGCTGATATTTACCTTCTATTTTATCAAAGTGTTTGCTTACTTCACCGACACGGTCAGGATCGCCTACGGTGATGATGGTATGAGCCAGTTCATCCGGTCTTACGTCGAGATGATATATGGCTCCGCGGTTGTTGATGATCAGTTCTGATGCTGCAATACGATTATCCATTGTACTAATTTTTATTTTTCACAAATCAACATTTCCTGTTTTCCTGCCTCAATATTCCTTTGTTCTGCTATATTATCAAAATATTTTTTCAGATATTTTTTAAATAATATTTGGTGGTTGTTAGAAATTCACTACTTTTGCAATCCCACAAAACGAATGAGATGTACGCCAGTGGGGGACTTACGGCGAACATTTTGAAACTGATGGTTCCGTGGCCGAGTGGCTAGGCAGAGGTCTGCAAAACCTCGTACAGCGGTTCGAATCCGCTCGGAACCTCTACATATCTTCTTCTTAAAGCCGCGTAAACCGCGGCTTTTTCATTTCCGGTAAGACTTTAATGGATTTTAGCAATAACAGAGAGGCATATTTATGTGCTATTGCGGTGATATGGTATACCCGGCGTATTCCCGGGGTATCTATGAAGCATCCACGGCGTATAGGTGGACTTGATGCGGAGATGCCCGCTGCTGGCTGGCTTCAGGGGTAAAAAAGAAATAATGCAAAGTATGCTGAAATATCAATTCAAAAGATTATATTGCATACCCCGCAAGAGGCAGGTGAGGTTATCAGAAGGCAAGAGATTTATCAATAATTTACTATAGCTATCTAAACACAGCGTGTGTAATTGATAATAAAGATATCGGCGGCATTTTCTATTAAAATATGGAGCTGCCATCATTTTCCGGTCAACAAGCCTTCTGCATGCAGAAGGCTTGTTGCGTTTTATATACATTAAAAAGAAGTGGTTATGACAGAGATTATTAAAGTAACCGCCGAAGATTCCAAGCACCTGAACCAGGTGAAGCTGCTTTTTCGCGAATATGCCAATTGGCTAAATGTAGATCTTAGTTTTCAGCAATTTGAAGATGAGCTGGCAAACCTGCCGGGTGTGTATGTGCCTCCAACCGGTGCATTGTTCCTGGCATTGGTAGATGGACAGCTGGCCGGATGTGTAGCTATCCGGTCGTTTGACGACAGTACAGCTACTGCAGAAATGAAGCGTCTTTTTGTAAAGGATGCATTTAAAGGACATGGTGTTGGGAAAGCCCTTGCCAGTGCAGCTATTGCAGAGAGCCGCGAGCTTGGATACAAGCGGATCCTGCTGGATACATTAGCGCATATGCGTCCTGCAATTGATTTGTACACTTCACTCGGATTTCAGCCGATAGCTGCGTATTATGATAATCCGATCAGCGACGCGGTGTATTTGTCGTTGAATATTGAAGAGGACAGTTTAACTTAAAAAAAATGCAGCGGAGGATTTCCTCCGCTGCATAACATATAAAAGGATGATGGCTTACAGGGGTCTTATCCAGATGTTCCTGAAGCTTACCGGATTTCCGTGGTCCTGCAGTGCGATGGATTTAGCACCGTGTTTTACATAGGTTGGTTTGCCGATATATTCTGTTTTACCTTCCAGCTCCACATTATTCTGCACCAGTACGCCATTTTGCAGTACAGTGGCTCTTGCAGGAGATTTCAGGGAACCGTCGCTGTTAAAGCGGGGAGCGGTCCAGATCACATCATAGGTTTGCCATTCGCCTGGTTTTTTGCAGGCATTTACCAATGGAATTTTTTGTTTGTAGAAGCTGCCGGCCTGCCCGTTGGAGTAGGTACGGTTGTTATAGTTGTCCAATACCTGCAGTTCGTATTGTTCCTGCATAAAGATACCGCTGTTGCCGCGGCCCTGGCTTTCTCCTTTTACTTCAGCAGGGGTGCGCCATTCGATGTGCAGCTGGAAGTCTTCAAACTGTTCCTTTGTTTTGATAACGCCACCTCCTTTCACAACGGTCATAGCATCGTCTTTCACTTCCCATTTGGCCGGACCTCCTTTTTCTGATTCCCAGCTGTCGAGGTTCTTTCCATTAAACAGTACGATGGCATCTGACGGCGCCGTAAGGGTTTCTGTGCCGGGTGTAATTACTTTTGGTACCGGCTCCCATACTTCCGTGGCTTCAGGCTTCATCTGCTCTTTGTTTTGTGCTGCTGCGCTAACGGCAAGCAGGGTACAGGCAGATAACAGTAACGTACGCATGTGTCTTTTATTTTTTTTCGGGTAGATGATATTTAAATTATGTTTTCGTTCAGGCGGTAACGTTAGGCAGATGGTACCCGTTATGGTATTCTGCTGCTAACAGTTTGTTGGCATCGCTGTCGGTGAACTTACCTGTTTGCTGATCCCAGTACACTTTTTTACCGGTGCGATAGGCGATATTACCCATTTGTGCGGTAGTGGCCACGAGAGAGCCCACCTGTACGGAAGCATGGAGGTCGTCCAGTTTCCTGGATTTTATTACTTCCACAAAGTTGGTAGTATGGAGGTCGAGGCCGTTATCAACGGATTTTTGGCGTGGTACGGCTTCCATTTTTCCTTTTTCGGGGATTACTTCCCAACCGCCGCGGTCCAGCACCAGCGTACCGTTGTTGCCAATGAAGGCAATACCGTGATCGCGTCCGTAAGGGCCGCCATCAATACCTATGGCCTGTTCCCACTGGATGTTATAGTCTTCAAATTCATAAACGGTAGTGAGTGTATCCGGTGTTTCGGCTGCATCATCGGGGTAGGCGAATTTACCGCCTGCGGCCATGATGGATTTGGGTGCACCGGATTTCATGCCCAGCAGGGCGTAGTCGAGGAGATGCACGCCCCAGTCGGTCATTAAGCCGCCAGCATAATCCCAATACCAGCGGAAGTTGAAGTGGAAGCGGTTGGGGTTAAAAGGCCGTGTGGTGGCGGGCCCCAGCCAGGCTTTGTAATCCACGCCTGCAGGTGGAGTGCCGTCTGGTTTTACGGGAATGGATTTCATCCAGCCCATATAGGCCCAGGCTTTTACCAGGCGAACTTTGCCCAGTTTGCCGGAATGCACAAATTCGATGGCATCTCTGAAGTGTTTTTGGCTGCGTTGCCACTGACCTACCTGTACGGCGCGGTTATATTTCTGTTGTGCGCCTACCATTGAGCGGCATTCTATGATAGAGTTGCCCATTGGTTTTTCTACGTATACATCTTTACCGGCGGCGCAGGCATCTGTCATTTGCAGACAATGCCAGTGGTCGGGTGTACCGATAACAACGGCATCGATGTTTTTGTCTTCCAGGAGCTTGCGGTAGTCGCTGTAGGCTTTTACTTTGATGCCTTTCTGCGCGAGCTCGGCCACCCGTTTATCCAGCACGTTTTTGTCCACGTCGCAGAGGGCAACGCATTGGGCGGCGGGGTTTTTCAGCATGGAGGTGAGGTCTGCCCAACCCATGCCGTTAATGCCGATGGCGGCCACATTGAGCCGGTCGCTGGCGGCTACTGTTCGCAGTGGAAATGCCTGCAGCCCGGCGGGCAGTGCAGAGACCAGACCTGCTCCGGCCATCAACGTGGAGGCAGATTTGATAAAGTTTCTTCGGGAATTATTCATGTAATAAAACGTTTTGTGGAATTGTTAAAATGACAATTAAAAATACAAAATAGGGAAAAAAGCGGATTTATTTGTGCGGATTTTATGAGCGGTGGAGATCGCCTCCGGCGATGAAAATTGTCTTGGAGCAGGATTGAACTGATTACATGGATTACGCTGATTTTATTTTTTTCTTTGGGAACTGGAATATTTTAGATGGGGGCTTTTGGGAGCAAGGTATCCATCTTGCGATTTAAATACTATTTTAAAATAGTATCGGCGTAATCACTGAATGATTACGCCGATATTAAACAAGAGCATTAATACTATTCCTCCTCCGGTTCTTCGCTTTCCCCGCCAAGACTGAAGTTCATCATAGTGCCCAGCAGATCGCTGAAGCGTGTTTCGTTTTCCACTACTTTTTTGCTGATGAGCGAGTAGGACGAGAGGCCATGCAGCACGAACTCCATGAGCAGCAGGGCTTCTTTGCTATTGGCTTTCGGGAAGCGGGCTTTGATGAGATCTTTCAGCCCTTCTACTTTACTGAGGGTAGCATCGTATTGTTTGTCGCTGATATCCTGCAGGAGTTGAACGGAATTACCTTTATCGAACCATTGAATCACGCTACGGTAGGGGTTTTCAGCGGGTGCGCCGGCTTTCTTTTTCTTAAAGGAGTCCGGGTTGGGGAAGTAGATGGCAAAGAGGGTGCGAATGGCTTTGTCCAGCAGGTTATGGGCTACCTGGAGCGGGCCTTCCTGTTCGCCTTCGTATACCAGTTCTATTTTCCCGGTGATGGCAGGAATGATGGCCTGCAGATCGGCGATGCGCACCTGTGTTTCCTTTTCCTTGTTGATAATGGCGCGTCGTTCACCGGCGCTCACCGCGTTTTCATAGGCGGCGATGGTTAAGCGGGCAGACACACCGCTTTTCTTATCAACGTATTCACTGGAGCGGGCTTCAAAGGACACCTGTTCGATAAGGCGTTTCACCATATCAGCGATTTGTACTTTGGCTTGTTGCTCTTCGTGGATATCGGCTTCCTGTTCTGTGATGAGCAGGGAGTTTTCTATTGTTTTCGGGTAGTGGGTAATGATCTGGCTTTCGATCCTGTCTTTCAGCGGTGTTACAATAGAGCCGCGGTTCGTATAGTCTTCCGGGTTAGCCGTAAAGATAAACAGGATATCCAGCGGCATTCTCACTTTGAAGCCCCTGATCTGTATGTCGCCTTCCTGGAGGATGTTAAACAGGGATACCTGTATGCGTGCCTGGAGGTCGGGGAGTTCGTTGATCACGAAGATGCCGCGGTTTGACCGTGGGATGATACCGAAGTGGATCACTCTTTCATCTGCGTAGCTGAGTTTCAGGTTGGCGGCTTTGATAGGATCGATGTCGCCTACGAGGTCGGCTACGGAAACGTCCGGAGTGGCGAGTTTTTCACCATACCGTGCGCTGCTGTGGAGCCACGTGATGGGTGTCTGGTCGCCTTTTTCGGCGATCAGGTCTTTCGCGTAGCGGGAGAGCGGGTGAAAGGGATCATCATTTACTTCAGATCCTTCCACTACGGGAATATATTCATCCAGCAGGTCGGTCATCTGGCGGGCCATGCGTGTTTTCGCCTGACCGCGTAAGCCGAGGAAGAGGATATTATGTCTTGAGAGCAGGGCTCTTTCTGTATCGGGGATCACGGTATCTTCATAGCCGATGATGCCGGGGAAAGTGCTTTCTTTTTCTTTTAGTTTTTTGATCAGGTTACGCCTGATCTCTTCTTTTACGGAAACTGGTTTATAGCCGCTTTTTTTGAGTTCGCCTAGTGTTTTTATGTTTGTGTTCATCATTGATAATTACGCATTACAAATTGGCAGTAGTTTCTGACGGATGCGGAGATCCGGTTTTCACTATGCTGCTGTTTACTATTAATAAAACTTTCTTTTACCGCTTTCGAAATCGCGGAAAAGAAACTGTCCCAGTTTATCGGTGCCGGAAAAGAAGGCTTTACCGCTGTTGGTTTCGGTAAATTCTGTTACGAACTTCTGGAGCCACGGATCTGTGGCCACCATGAAAGTGGTGATAGGTATTTTCAGTTTTTTGCATTGGGCGGCCAGATTGAGGGTACGGTTGAGTATTTTCCTGTCGAGGCCAAAGCTGTTTTTATAATACTGTGATCCAATTTTCAGGCAGGTGGGTTTTCCATCTGTGATCATAAAGATCTGTTTGTTCGGATTGCGCCTGCGGCGGAGCAGATCCATCGCCAATTCCAGTCCTGCTACGGTATTGGTATGGAAGGGGCCAACCTGCAGATAGGGAAGGTCTTTGATTTCTATCTGCCAGGCGTCATTTCCAAACACAATGATGTCGAGGGTATCCTTCGGATACCGGGTGGTGATCAGTTCTGCCAGCGCCATTGCCACTTTTTTGGCAGGCGTGATCCTGTCTTCCCCGTAAAGGATCATGGAATGGGAGATATCGATCATCAGGGCGGTAGACGTTTGTGTTTTGAAGTCGGTTTCTTTTACTTCCAGGTCGTCCTGGCTGATGGAGAAACTGTCTATACCGTGATTGATCTGCGCGTTACGGATGGAGGCGGTAATGTCCAGCTGATCTACGCCATCGCCAAATTCAAAGGGGCGGGTTTCGGCATTGAGTTCATCGCCCATGCCGGATTTGCGGACATTATGATTGCCGGTAGCTGATTTTTTCAGTTTACCGAAGATTTCTTCCAATGCGTTTTTACGGATGGTTTGTTCTCCTTTGGAAGTAATTTCTATGGCGCCGCTTTCCTCGTTTTCACGAATGTATCCTTTATCTTTCAACTCCTGAATAAAATCGCCGATACCGTATTCCTGGCTGGTGAGATTATATTCGTTGTCCAGCTCAGTAAGCCATTGCAGGGCTTCTGACACGTCTCCGCTGGTGTAGGTGAGGAGTTGGGTGAAAAGGTCCAGTAGTTTCTGGAAAGGTGGTTTTTTGTTTTCGTCCGGGTTGAACCTGGTAAATTGTATTCCTCTCATAGCTTAGCTCATCTTCTGAATTAAATTTACCACTTTTCGCGGAGAAAGTGCAACCTCCGGGGAGGGGATCGCCTCCGGCGGAAGTAATCTACCATGATTTTCTTCTCCTAAAACTTGCATTTTAGATTGAAAGCAACTACTTTCAATCATCAAAAAAATAGCTATATGAAAAAACTGAGAAATGCATTGATGCTGGCAGGTGGCCTGGCGGTTGCATTATTTGCAAAATCGGCAGCTGCCCAGAGCAGGGCAGATGCATTGGGATGGAAGCTGGGAGCGCAGGCGTGGACATTCAATCATTTTACCTTAGCGGAAGCGCTGGATAAAATGGACAGCTGCGGTATCCAGTACGTGGAAGCATATCCCGGCCAGGTGATTGGTGGTGGTATTGAAGGTAAATTTGATTACCATATGCCGCCTTCCAAACAGGAAGAGGTAAAAGCGCTGTTTAAGAAGAAGCACAAAGTGCTGCAGGCTTTTGGCGTGGTAGTGCCTGAATCGGCTGCAGAATGGCGTATGCTGTTTGACTTTGCCAACAGGATGGGCATCCAGAGCATTACTTCTGAGCCTAAGCCGGAAGACCTGGACCTGATTTCTTCCCTGTGTGATCAATACCAGATTAAGCTGGCGATACATGATCACCCGAAACCAAGCCGTTACTGGAGCCCTGAAACGGTGCTGGAAGCGATCAAAGGCAGAAGCAAATTAATGGGCGCCTGTGCGGATATTGGTCACTGGGTGCGCTCAGGACTGGATCCGGTAGAATGTATCAAAAAACTGGATGGTCATATTGTAAGCCTGCATTTCAAGGATCTGAACGACAAATCTCGTGATTCTCACGATGTAGTTTGGGGTAATGGTGTTTGCCAGATGCCGAAAGTGCTGGAAACACTGAAAAATCAGAAGTTCAAAGGTTTGTTTTCTGCAGAATACGAATACCACTGGGATTACAATGTTCCTGAAGTGAAGGCCAGCGCTGCTTTCTGGAGAACTATTGTAAGTAACCTGTAATAGCATATCATCCTTGTTGGATGATGGATCCGAAGATAACGGCCCGGCCGGGATCTTCGGATTTTTTTGTGGATGTCCCATAACGGACATGACCGAGGCAGCGCTGGTTAACCCGGTTAAGAGTTTAAGAGCAGAGTAATTAATATTAATAAAAAAGGAAAGCCCATACCAACCGGTATGGGCTTTCCTTTTTATATCGGGTATGTTGACGGTTACTTTGCGGAATCCGCAGCGCCTTGCGGTACTGCATTGGAATCGCCGGTATTCACCTGTACGGCGCCGTCTTTATTTTTTCTTGTGCCGTTAGGACCAAATTCACCTTTCATCTGGTTTAACCAGGTAATGAACTGTTGTGCATTCTGACCATCGCGTTGTAAGTCGTTGGTCATCCTGTTTGGCGGCAGGGAGCTGTAGTAGCGTAGCTGCTGTTCACAGTCCTTGATCACCTGGTTCGACAGTTCTTCTGCCCTTTTCGCATCGCCGGCCATGTAATAGGCGTAGATGGTTTGGATAGAAGTATAGTTGTGCATGTTACCAGGTGTAGTGAGTGCATACGGGAAGTTGGTTTCCATGATGTTTTTGTCCATGTAGCGGAGCACGTTGAGGGCGCTGTCTTTAGAGGCGCCTTCCTGTGTCATGGCTACCGACAGTTTGGTAAATGCCTGACGGAGGTACATGATCATTTTCCTGTTTGGCTCATCGAAGTAGGTACCGCGTGTTTGAGCGCCACCGAATTCAAATTTGTGCATCAGGTTATCGTACATCACACCTACGTTCGCATTGATGTCCATGCCCAGCGGATCAGTAGATGTAGCTTTTGGCAAAGGCACCAGGTGGTAGGTAAGACCATCGGTTTGCATGTATTCATTCAGGCCAAGATCGGTAGGGCTGGTGAAATAGATAGGCCGTTTCCAGTCGTTGGCAGCGATGATATCATATACTGCGAGGTCATTTTTCAGCAGGTAGTTTTTGGTGATTTTGAAAGGCATGGAAGCTAAGATCTTCGCACTGTCTTTCGCCGCTACCACTCCATTGGCGAGGATCGCCTGCTTGTCTACCGGGATAAACAGCTGACGGGTAGGCAGGAAGTTTTCTGCGCCGCCATCCTGCGTGGTTACTTTACTGTTTACATCATCGCTTCCCATGAAGTTCATGATTTCTTTCAGGTTAAAGTATTTGTCGGCAGGAATATTTCCGGGATCGAAGAAGCGGATATAGTTGCGGTTTTCACCTTTATATTTATCGGCAGACCAGGTCATTGGAATAGCAGGGCTTTCGTTTACGGCTCTGCGCATCTGATCGATGTACCAGTCCACCCCGAGGAGGCTGAGGTTGATCACCCTGATATCAGGGCGGATGCCTTCTACTTCCTGTGCGTACCAGAGAGGGTAAGTATCGTTATCTCCAACGGTGAACAGGATAGCATTTTTCTGGCAGGACTCCAGATAATCTTTGGCCACGTCTCTGGCTACGTATTTGGTAGAGCGGTCGTGGTCGTCCCATTCCTGGAAGGCCATCAGTACCGGTACGGCGAGCAGGCAGATAGCAGTAGCCAGTACGGGGGTAAGAGCGCTTTTGATCCTCTTTTTCAGGAAGCTGTATACCGACAGTACGCCCAAACCGATCCAGATAGCAAATGCGTAGAAGGAGCCTACGTAGGCGTAGTCACGTTCACGCGGCTGGTTACCTGCCTGGTTGAGGTAGATAACGATCGCGAAACCTGTAAAGAAGAACAGGAGGGATACGATGAGGGTATCTTTACGGTGATTATTATATTGATAGAAGAACCCGATGACACCGAGAATGAATGGCAGGAAGAACAGGGTGTTGTGTGCCTTGTTGTCTTTCAGACTGTCTGGTATCATGGACTGGTCGCCATAGAAGAAGTTATCGATGAACGGAATACCTGAGATCCAGTTACCGTCACGTACGTTACCGTAGCCTTGTGTATCGTTTTGTTTACCGGCGAAGTTCCAGAGGAAATAGCGGGCATACATGAAGTTCACCTGGTATTGGAAGAAGAATTTCATGTTATCGATAAAGCCTGGTTTTTCGCCTTGCTGGAGGCCCAGCCAGGTGCGGTAGTAATCGGCGTGGCCCTGATCGTTGCTGGCGTCCCAAACGCGTGGGAAGAGCATCATATCAGCCGGATCGTATTCCGGTTCCATTTTCTTGCCGGCGATTTCATATTTTTTCGCGCCGCGTGCGTAGATGTTGCCGCCTTCTTTGTACCCGGTTGGGCGGGCAGTGAACACCTGGCCGTATACCAGCGGGAAGTCGCCGTATTGTTCACGACCGAGGTAACCTACCAGGGAGATGGGGTTATCTACGTTGTACATATCTACTGAAGGATTGGCAGTAGAGCGTACCATTGTGGTAATATAAGTAGAGTAGCCTACCAGCATAAACAGCACGAAGGAGATCGTCAGCCGGCTGAAGTGTGCTGTTTTGGATACATCCATTTTCACGCCTACTGTTTTCAGCAGGTATGGGATGGCTATAAAGAAACCAGCCAGTAAGAATTTGAAGGCGATGGTGCCGCCGCTTGCCTCGTTAAATGCAGGTACCAGGATGATGGTAGCGATAACGATGAAAGGTGCGTAGATACCGAATTTTGGTTTACGGTAGCCGATAACCAGCAGGGCTATGATGAGTACGAAATAGAAGATAAATCCGGAGAAGTATCCCATTCCGAGGGTATTTACGAAGAATACGTCCATATATCCGGATGCCTTTACGGTATCCTGGATGAGATATTTCTGTACGAGGCCGGTGATGCCGCAACCGATAACGAAGGCCCAGAATGTGCCCCAGCCGGTTACCTTAAAGCGTCTGAAGTAGTACACCATTACCATAGCGGGGATGGTGAGGAGGTTGAGCAGATGGACGCCGATAGAGAGGCCGAGGAGGTATCCGATGAGGACGATCCAGCGGTCTGCATAGGGTTCATCGGCTTCATGTTCCCATTTCAGGATGGCCCAGAAAACGATGGCGGTAAAGAAAGAGGACATACCATATACTTCACCTTCCACGGCGGAAAACCAGAATGAGTCGGAGAAGGTGTAGGCCAGGGCACCTACGGCGCCTGCGCCCATGATAGCGATCATTTTTTCGCGGGAGATCTCTTCACCGGCTTTCACCATGAGTCTGCGTGCGAAGTGGGTAATGGTCCAGAACAGGAACAGGATGGTGAAACCACTGGCCAGGGCTGTCATGGTATTTACGCCCAGGGCGGCCTGAGATGGTTTCAGGAACATACTAAACAATCTTCCAAGCAACACGAACAATGGCGCTCCGGGCGGATGGGGAATCTGTACTTTGTAAGCACTTGAAATAAACTCGCCGCAGTCCCACAAGCTGCCTGTAGCTTCCATCGTTTTAATGTAAACAAAGCAGGCAATGATGCAGATGACCCAGCCGACCATGTTGTTGGTCCTTTTAAAATTCATAAGGTTGTTTTAAGGTCCGACAAAAATATAAAAAACAGCAAATTATGCTAATCTGGCGAACAGTTTTAACTTTTTGTAAATATCTTTTTAGCTGTTAGCCTTTGGCTAGCAGCATCCGGGCGCCGGATGGGAGTTTTCCGGGAGATTAAAAAAGCATTATAATTCAATGATTAAGCGCTGAAGGTTACAGGCTCACGGCTGTTTGGACGGTCCATGCGGCGGGTTTCGCATTGAAAAGCGCTTTGGTGGCGGCCCATGTTTCCCGGAAGAGGGGGGACTGGCGGTACTTTTCGAGTGCGGTTTCAGATTCCCATTGGCTGAAGGTGAACCAGGTGTTTCCGGAGGCGGCATGTTCCCATAGTTCCAGGTGGAGGCATCCGGGGAAATTCCGGATGAGTTCCTGTTGTTTGGCAAAGAGTTCCCGGAAGGTGTTTACTTTTTCCGGGTCAAATTCCATTTTAACGATACGGTTAATCATTGAAAAATTATTCTGACAGTTTGGTAGTATGACAGTTGCTGGTATCCGGCCGGCTGTGTGAGCTGGTCGCGGCGGAAGCCCTGCAGGCCGAACAGGCCGGCTGCATTTCCTTTATTGATGGCTATTTCCAGGTAACCGGCAGCGTTGAAGAGGGCGAGTTTGGTGCCTTCGGGAACGTCTGCATAGGTTTCGCTGATCTGGCTGATGACTTCATCGCGGCGGAAGAAGATGCGGAACTTCCGGTTTTTACATTGCATATCGAACTGTTGGCGGGTAATATTTACTACTACGTTTTCGAAGCTGTCGATATGAATGATCTGTCCTTCTATGAAGTCGTCGCCTACAAGTGGCTGCAGGTTGTGTTTTACGTGGATCTGCTGGGTGAGCGGACCCAGTTCACCGAGAGCTTTGCCGCGGCTTAGTTCCCGGGCGGCAGAGGCCATGAGCTGGATGATGGTAAATGTGTTCCTGGGTGCATCCGGCGGAAGGGGCAGTTTAATGACCTTCTCCGGCATACCTCCGGCAATCATGGTGAGCAGGCCATTGTCGGCGCAGCCAATGTATTGCCCGTTGTGTTCAGCTACCAGTACGTGATCCGGTCGTTTATCGAATAAATTGATTAGTACAAAGTGGAAGGTTCCCAGCGGGAAATAGGCAAAGGCGCTTTTGCAGATATAAGTAGCCTGTGGTAAATTAAAAGGGCTGATATGGTGTGTGACGTCCGTAACATGACATTCCGGGCAGTATTGCCAGAGCTGCCCTTTAATGGCACCTACCAGGTAATCCTGCATTCCTATGTCTGATGTTAAAGTTATAATGGACATGCCCGAAAATCTAAATCCAAATCCCAGTGTTCAAAACCCACGAATCAATTCCCGTCCTCACTCGTCTATCCGTTTTTCATTTATCCGGAATGGCAAATTAAAAGTGCGCTTTCCTTCCAAAAAAGATGCCATTGGGGGTTAAGTGAAATAAACTTAGTGCAAATAAAGACAAAAAAGCCGAGGCGATCGTATTTTCAGCGGAATTTTTTGCACTAACGTTAACGGCTACAGTGAAAAGATTGGTTACTTACTGAAGAGGAGAACCGGGTTCTTTTTTAAAGTGATTGTAAACCATTTTGTCGAGGAAGCCGGGGAGGAGTTTACTTAACAGCACGGTAAGCTTGCCCTGGCCGGTGAGTACCAGCGTACGTTTTCGTTTGGCGATGGCGGTGGCAATAGCTGCTGCCACTGCTTCTGCGCTCATCAGCTTACCTTCATCCAGCGGAGTTTCGCTCTGTGCCTGTCCCTGTGGATTGAGAGCGGTATTACGTATATTCGACGCCGTGAATCCGGGACATACCCACATCACGTTAACGCCTGTATGTAAATTTTCGGTGCGCAGCGCTTCCAGGAAACCCTGCATGGCGAACTTGGACGCAGAGTAGCCGGTACGCGCCGGTAAGCCCCTGTACCCGGCAATGGAAGATACCCCTACAATGGTTCCTTTGTTAGCCTGAATAGAAGGATATGCAAATTTGGTACAGTATACAGTTCCCCAGAAATTGATATCCATCAGCGATTTCAATACACTTACATCCAGGTCGCGGAACAGGGCGCGCATGGAAATGCCTGCATTATTGATCAGGATATCTATTTTTCCGAACTTACTGATGGTACTTTCAATAAAGGCTTTGCATTCGGCCTCTATACTGACATCCGCAACGAAAGTAAACAGCCGGGTGTTATTGACTTCCTGTTGCAGGTCAGTGAGGGCAGCCTGCTTTCTGCCGCAAACAGCCACATTAGCGCCATGTGCCAGTAATTCTGTTACAAGGGCTTTACCAATTCCTGACGATCCGCCGGTGATGACAACCGTTTTATTCTGAAAGTACGTTTTCATGGGTATAATTTAGCCCCACAAAAATAGGTGAGTAACATCAAATTATTACAAGGCATTTACAGAAATGTAATGAACTATTTTTGGGCATGAGGTGTTATAATACTTTGTGGGAGTGGGTTTGGGAATATTTTTGAATAAAAGTTTGGCGGAAATAAAAATATTCCTATTTTTGCAACCGCTTAACAGCAAAGGATCTCCTAGCTCAGTTGGTAGAGCAATACACTTTTAATGTATGGGTCTTGGGTTCGAGTCCCAAGGGGATCACTGGAGAATTTGAAACCTCACGCATCGCGTGGGGTTTTTTGTTTTATGAAGATCGCGTTGGCGATTGGGCTTACATGACTTTACAAAGAGCGAAGCTATTTTATAAAGATAACCATTTTTGGGATCAAGTTGAAAAGTTGGGGGATAAGACAAAAAATAGTTGTTTTGCAGCAGATTAGCCAACGAAACACGTGGATC